>JANQLV010000067.1 GCA_028280415.1 Saprospiraceae bacterium | reverse complement strand
ATTCTTTACGTTGAAGTGTATCCTGTTTAAACTCTTTTTAAACTTTCTTGCGCTCTCCCCTATCAGGAAAAGCGCGATTCGCGTCTTCACTTTCTTTTTCTTGTGCTGCAGATAATCCTAAAATTATCTTGCTTTTCAACAGTGTCAATGAACTTCTTTAACTTCCGAAATCTTAACTCGAAGATTTCTTCGGTCTATTTTTAAATACATAAGTATTTTCAATTTCAAGACCCATTTCTTCAAACGGGCACGCAAAGATAACACAAAAAAATAAATCTCAAAAATAAAGTCAGAATTTTTAGCAACTTTTTTTGAGCGTAAAAAACTTAAACATTTTTAAGTGGTAAAACTATCAATAAAGCTCTTTGCGATTGGGAGTGCAAAGATAATTCACATTATCTAAACCTCCAAAATTTCAGGCAAAAAAAGTGTTTTTCTTTTTTGTAGAACAACAATTAGAATTGTACTAAACTTCAACAAATTCTTGTCAATAATAGTTCTCTGTTTTTAAATTTTGATCTGTCTTTCCCAAATAATCAATTGTACGGCATTTTGACCGATCGAACAAACTATTTTTTTCAAAAAATAATGGCCAGATATTGAAACATTTCCCAGTTCTGGATCAGCTTTGCAACTAAATCTATAAGCTTTGCAGTATTCAAAATTTTCCATTAGAATATCTATTTATACAAGATTGACAAAACAGTAGCATAAACCTGGCAAATAAACTATTTTTGTAGCATTGAAAATCTCATTTCATTTATCAAAACTTTATCAATGGAATTAGTTAGTAAGCAGATCAAAAAACATAACTTCAGTGCAGGTCCGGCAATACTCCCTGCATCCGTAATTAATGAAGCGGCAAATGCTGCAAAAGATTTTAACGGTATGGGACTTTCCATCCTGGAAATCTCTCACAGGAGTCCGGAATTCGTACAAGTACTCGATGAAGCTGTCAGTTCGACCCGTGAACTATTAAATCTTAATGATGATTATGAAGTACTGTTCCTGACAGGAGGTGCAAGTAGTCAATTTTTTATGACAGCTATGAATTTACTTCCTCAAGATGGAAAAGCTGCTTATATCAATACTGGTACCTGGTCGAGCAAAGCTATAAAGGAAGCAAAATATTTCGGATCAATTGAGGAACTCGCTTCTTCAAAAGATCAAAACTTTAGCTATATCCCCAAAGGTTATCCCATTGCGGATGATCTTAACTATCTTCATTTGACCAGTAATAATACCATATACGGAACTCAATACCACGATTGGCCAACTACCCCGGTTCCGCTGGTATGTGATATGTCTTCAGATATTTTTTGCAGACCTATTGACATTCACAAATTCGGGCTTATCTATGCCGGGGCTCAGAAAAATCTGGGACCAGCCGGAACGACATTGGTAATTGTGCGAAAAGATATGTTAGGGAAGGTCAAGCGCAATATCCCGACTATGCTGGATTATCAAACACATATTAACAAAAACTCTTCGTTTAATACCCCTCCCGTATATCCTATTTATGTATGTATGCTTACCATGAGATGGCTAAGAGCCAATGGAGGGCTGGAAGCGATGGAGAAAAAGAATGAAGAAAAAGCGGCATTATTGTATGGTGAAATTGATGCAAATCCTTTATTCAAAGGCGTGGCAAATACAGAAGACCGTTCATTGATGAATGTTACTTTTGTAATGAACGATAATACTTTGGAAAGTGAATTTCTGGAAGTTTGTTCAGCAGAAGGTTGTGTCGGTGTAAAGGGACATCGTTCCGTAGGTGGTTTCCGTGCTTCAATTTATAATGCCATGCCAATTGAGAGTGTACAAGTACTTGTAGATGTAATGAAAGATTTTGCAGAGCGAAAGGGCTAAGCAGCATGAATACGACTGAGCAAAGCTCGCTTAAAATAGCTTAAATTGATAAAAAAGTGGAGGGACTTTTCCAGTTTGGGAAAGTCTCTTTATTTTTATGAATATGAAAAAAGCGGAGGAGACTTTCCTGGATATTGAGGGACAAAAAATCCCTTTGAAGATTTATCGCGAATGGCGGCGCAATGTCCGGGTTGCCCTGGGGAAAAATTCGGTCATTCTGAGGATGCCTTCTGCAATGAATATTAGCCAGCAGGCCGAACAAATCGAATGGTGTAAATTATGGGTGGTCAAACAACTCAAAAAGAATGATCACCTGGCTAACAGATATATCCACAAAGCCTATCAAAGCGGTGATTTGTTACAAGTAGGTGAAAGGCAATATAAACTAAGCATTAACTATTCTGATAATAAGACACATCGTGCAAAATTGATCAATGGCATTATTTACCTTTCCATTAATCGAAATGATCAGCCGGAGCATCTCCGAAAAAGCATGAAACTGCTAATCAGTCGAATTGTCGGGCAGGATTTTTTACCATCCGTAACCAGAAGGGTAAATGAATTAAACCGGCTGTATTTTCAAAAGCCGATAATGAGGGTTCGCTTGAAATACAATCGATCAAATTGGGGAAGTTGTTCTTCGGCAGGCAATGTCAATTTATCCACCCGACTCTTATTTGCACCGGATGCGGTTATTGATTATGTAATTATCCATGAATTAGCGCATTTGATCGAGATGAACCATTCGGCGAAATTCTGGAAAATCGTTGGGGGAGCTATGCCGGACTATAAACAAAAAGAGGCCTGGTTAAAAAAATACGGCCATCTTTGTGATTTTTGACAGGTGGAAACAAAAAAGGATTTTGATGCGATAACCAAAATCCCTTCCTGTTATAATTTTATAAGAAGATGTTACTCTTCTACAACTTCAATATTGATTTCGGTAACTACCTCTTTGTGTAGGTTGAGGATAGCCTTATAGGTACCGATGTTCTTCACTTCCTCTGGAATTTCGATTTTCTTTCTTTCCACTTCAACGTCAAATTGTTCTTTCAGAGCCTGTGCAATTTGAACATTGGTGACACTACCAAAGATTTTTCCGCTTGTACCAGCTTTAGCACCAATTTTGAGTGTCTGATCTTTCAATTTATCCGCAATTGCCTGATAAGTACCAACCAATTGAGCTTCCTTAGCCTCTTCATCTTTTTTGAGTTCTTCCAGGCGAAGGCGATTTTTGTCGTTTGCAATGATTGCAAAGCCTTTAGGAATCAGATAATTTCGACCGTAGCCATTTTTTACCGTAACGATCTCATGCTTATCTCCTACTTTATCTATATCTCTTAAAAGTATAATTTCCATTTTAAAAAATTTTAATAGATTAAAAACCTCAGGTTTTGAAAAGGACCATTTTATAATAGCTCCTTAATTCTCTGCCTATTTCAGCAAATCCGTCACGTAAGGAAGGATAGCCAGGTGGCGAGCGCGTTTGATAGCAGTCGCTACTTTTCGTTGATATTTCAAAGAATTACCAGTAATACGTCGAGGAAGTACTTTTCCCTGAGCATTAATAAACTGGAGTAGGAAATCCGGGTCTTTGTAATCAATGTGTCGAATTCCGTACTTGCGGAAACGACAGTATTTTTTGCGGTTTTGACCTATATTGGGATTGCTTAAGAATTTTATATCGTCTCTAGAAGCCATGATTTTAGATTAAATTTGTTAAAAAATTATTCTTCCTCTTCTTTCGTAGCTACCGCAGCAGGAGCTGCAGCTTTTGCTTTAGGAGCAGTTTCCTTTTTAGGAGGAGCTTCCTTTTTAGGAGCCTCTTTTTTAGAAGAGTCTTTTTTCTTTCCGATTAAACCGTTTCTCTTATCGGAGTTGTACTTTACACCGTACTTATCCAATTTAACAGTCAAAAATCGCATAATTCTTTCGTCCCGGCGGAAAGCCAGTTCAAAATTTTCAATCATAGCACCAGAAGGTGTTTGGAACTCTACACAGTAATAGATTCCGGAAGTACGTTTTCTAATAGGATAAGCCAACTGGCGTAATCCCATCTCATCCGTATGCACGATCGTACAGCCTTCTTTTACAAGGAGATCGATATACGTCTGAGCTGTCGCTTTGATTTCATCGCCCGACAGTACTGGATCTACGATGAAAGTTACTTCGTATTGTTTCATTAATGAAGTATTTAAGTTAAAAAATTAAAAACGGCTGCAAAGATACATAATTAAATTGAATTGTCAAAAAGAAAAGGCCGATAGAAAAGAACACAAAAAAGGTCACTAAATGTTAGTGAGTTCCTTAAAAGAGAAAAGGGACAGCAACATGGCCATCCCTTTTTAGTATGCATCTATTGATATTTTTCATTAGTAATTGCCCGAATATTAACGGAGCACAGAAACCGTCATATTTCGATCATAATCCCCTTCTATAACCGGTGATTGCTGCTGAGCCGTATACGTTTTTACATTTTTGGAAATGTAATTATACAGCTCCTGAACACTTACAATATCATTATAATCCAGATCTGCTTCTCCTTTTAGTCCCCTCAACAGGAAATGACTGAATACGCCTTGTCTTAGTCCACTGGACTCCAATGAAGTCTCTCCCGATTTAGAGGATAGAATCAGAGCGGTCCCGGGAGCAGCTTTCGCCAGGGAAGAATAAAAGTTCTTAACTGTATTATCAATCGTTCCTTTTCCATTGAACATGCTTCCCGAATGGCAGGCATCAGCAATAAAGAGTTTGTATTTCGCCTTACTACTATTTAAAATAGTACTTACTTCGGAATGTAACAGCCGATTATTATTTCCATCAAAATCAATTGGCAAGAATGAGCCTTTTAATCCATGCCCGGAATAATACATCATTACCAGATCATTGGGTCCCGCTTTTCTAAAAACCTCATCCATAGCGAAGAGAATATTATCTTTAGTAGCTGCACCATCTACCAGAATTTTGATTTGTTCATCCTTAAGCGCTCCGCCTTCCGGGCTTTTTAGAAAAGCGTACATTCGATAAGCATCATCATCGGTATACTGTAGTGGAGGCATATGACTATATGCTGCCACACCAACTACTACTGCCCAAACTTTGACGGACCGGGCAGCTTCAAAAGCCGCATAATCATCCGTATTTTCGGCAATGAAATTCTCTGTAGCATTCTGAATCATGGATTCGTGGTAATTCTTCCCCTGATAAGTTCCCTCTTTCCATATACCGGAAATGATCGAACCATCCAGCATATACATAGCGCCTAGTCCATCAAAGCTGCCATTTGACCAGTTGCCTTCGTACCAATTGCCCTCGGAATAATGACAGATACCTTTTCCATTCGGTTTTGAATTTAGAAAAGAACCTTCATATCGCGCTTTCCCGTCTTTGAATATATACGTTCCTACTCCCGATTCGCAATTCCCTTCAATGCAGCCCTGTCGCCCGTTTTCATTAAAAAGATTACCGATGAAAGTACCATGCTCCCACAGACCGACCACTTTTGAACCATCCCGGCGGTAATGTACGCCTCTGCCATGACAGTAATTCTGCCGAAACATTCCGATATACTTTTCTCCGTTTGCGAAATACCAGATTCCATAACCCGTCAATTCGCCATTTTGGAAATTACCTTCATATCTACTGCCATCTGAATACTCCAGAGTTCCTATACCTTCCTGACAATCTCCATAGGTACATCCCGGACGCACCCTGTCATTGTTCGTTCTGGTATAATTTGATGCATTTCCTTTGGCAAAAAAGTCATCCTGTGCAGAAGAATGGGCAAGCATCAATTCATCATTGCTTTGCCGGGTTAGAATATCCTGAGCCTGAAGTGAAATGAGGCCAGAGCAGGCCAATAGTGTTCCGATTAGTGTGACATAATACCTCATACAAATAATAATTTATTCTATGTATTAGTACACACTGTGCAAAAACATTACCAAAAATTTAATATAATACAAAAACAGTGGTTTTCAACCTGATTTGACCCTTAATTTTTGATAAAAAAGTCTCTCTCCGAAATTCGGAGAGAGACGACCCCATAACCAATTATAACAGTTTATCAGAAAACCGTTTGAAAAATTTGAACACAGTCATGTTGTACACTGTGGTAAATACTTTGACTGATAATTTTTCAAACGATGCTTTAGTGATTTCAGGAAGCATATGCGGGAAAGCATTATTTCAATAAATTAAAAATGCTTTTTATAGGAAAATTTGCTTTTATACTTCGGATACAGAGTGTTAAAGATAGAAAAAAACTCTTCGTTTATTGACAAAAAGGGATAGACGACCGGATAAAGGTGATGAGGATATCGAAAAGTGAATATTAGATTATTTCGATTCGGTCGAAAAAGGCTTTTTTGAATTTACGTCCGATTGGCAAATGGAAACCGGCGATATTAACCATATTCATTTTGATATTAATACTGCTAATTTTATCTATCCGAATAATAAAGGCCCGGTGAATCTGAATGAAGTCATCATTGAGGTGATCTTCCTTCAATCTGGTCAGAGATATTTTCATTGAATGTTCTTTTTTCCCGGCTCGAATAATGCAATAATTTCCAGCTGATCTAATCCAGGCAATTCGATTATACATGATTCTTTTAGTATCACGGCCTCGGTTAATCAGTAAAAAATTCTCCTTATTATTGAAATAGAGCTTAAGCGTTGCATGGAGTGTTTTGAAGTCAAAAGGTTTAACCAGAAAAGCCAATAGATTTAATGCTCTGGCTTTTTGATAAATTCTATTACTGGCTTGATCAGAGATGAGGATTAAGGGTATCTTAGCCGAGGTTGCCGCAATAAAATCCAGAACATCCCCTTCGGTGCGAATAGAAGGTTGGGCAATAATCAGGTCAACCGATCCTTCTTCCAGATAAGCCCTAGCTTCATCCATATTTTTGGTCACTACAATATCCAGTCTCCCCCACTTGTTTAAATTTATTTTGAGTACGGAAACAAAAGAGCTGTCGTTTTCCAGGACTAATACTTTTATCTCGGTCATAAAACCAAAACTATTTAGCATTGTAAGGCTTTGTCAATTTGTCTTTGACATAAAAGCCTAATATTTGGATTATTTGGTTGCTTAATCTAAGACTAAGCTAAGTTGTAAAAAACAAAACCGATATCGCCGGGGACAGAATACCTAAAACGGGTGATGAAACAATGTCATTAACGAATTAATAGTCAACTGAATTAATTATTTCTAACAAATTAGATCGATACCTTGAGCCAACAGGAATCGGCTTTCCATTTATCAAAAGTTCAGAAGTAGAAATGAAGTCATCAATCTTTCGGATGTTAACCAAAAACTTTTTATGTACTCTTACAAAATAATCTGTATTCATCTTTTCCTGAACACGAGTAAGCGACATTTTCGTAACAAAGCGTCTTTGGTTAACATGGATTTCAATGTAATTTCCATCTGCTTCTATCCATAAGATATCCGCAAACTTAATTTTTTTGAGCAGATCGTTTTGTTTTATAAAAAAGCAATCATCCAGGATCAGGCTCTTCAAAATCCCCCTTCGCACCCTTTTAATGTTTTGTCTGACCGCCCGGTCAATACAGCTTTGCAGGGTTACTTTATCAAAAGGTTTTACCAAAAAGGCAGAGGGATTGACTTGCATCGCTTCCCGAAAAGTAGTCTCATCATTTAGAGCCGTAATAAAAATGATGGGTACCTGTTTAGCAGCCAGTTTATTAGCCAGATCAATTCCAGAAAGGTTATTATTGAGGTTTACATCAATGATCAATAAACCTGGTCCATCTTTGCAAACTACTTTGAGTGCATCTTCTACATTATCCACAATTTTTATATCGGAGTAGCCCAATGCTTTTAATCCAATCTCGACATCAATAGCAAAGGAAAAATCATCTTCAACAATCAATATTTTCATCATGAAAGTTTGTTTTCATCTAAATAGTAAAATCCGCGTATTTTTTATACTTGTAAAAAATAAAATCAATTAATATTTATAGAAGCGTAGCGTCTTTTATTTTGGTCCGACCATCTGCAGTTTAATAATCACTACCGTTTTATTCGTGGAACTATTATTGCAGATCGTAAATTGTCCCTGATTCATTTCAATTAATTCTTTACAAATCAGCAAACCCAATCCACTGCCTTTTCCATTACTTAATTTTGCTCTTTCATTATTTTGCACATAGGCTATTTGTTTTTCGGAAATCGGTTTGCCAGAGTTTTCAATTCGGAGGTCTATTTGATCTTTTAAACTGTTGCACTTTATCAATATCTCCCCTCCCCGATTGGTAAACTTGATCGCATTATCGACCAGATTCCTAAGCACGGTAAGCAAAGCACTCCGGTCTGCCCGAACCAAAGGGGTTTCAGAATTCTCTACGCGTATACTTATATTTTTTTCATCTGCACTACTCTTATAAAGATCAAGCACTTCAAAAATTAAATGCACAATATTGAGGCTTTCCATCCTGATTCGATACTGATCTTTTTGCATTAAATTCCAACTGAACATATTGTCAACCAGTTTGATCATATTTGAAGAAGACCTTTCTATGGATCGACCTAATTTTTGCAGATCTTCATACCGGCCTTCCTCAATTAAGTAACGAAGTTTCCGGCTCATTCCGTTAAGTGATAAAAGCGGAGTTCGAAGATCATGACCGATCGAAACCATATATTTATCTTTAAATCTGTTGGAAGCTTCCAGTTCTTTTTTTTGTTGTTCAATGATCTGAGTTCTGCGAAAAACTTCTATTTTCAGTTTATCCGAACGCTTGCGAAGCGTATAGGCACGATAACGAGTAAAGGCCCAGACCAAGATTCCCAAAGCGGTGATCAACAGAAAAATAAATCCGGTTTTTAAATAAACCGGCCTGCTGAAATACGCCGGAATAGCAAGGCTATTACTTCTTCCAGGATAGTGCGTCCGGGGATGCCCGTTCATATATTTATGAAAAAAACTAAAAGAAATAGCACTAGTATAATCAAGCGTTTTTAACGGAAAAATCGAACAGCCATCCACTCCGTATACATATTGTTTAAACACAAGGTAATCCTGCGCTTTGTTTTTCGAAAAGAAGCATAAACAGAGATTCAGCGATAAAATAACAGATAAACATTTCATCATTTTTATTGACTGATTTCTCTTGAAGAAGTAACGATTTTTAAGAGAAAATTAACATGATATGTGACATTATAATTACCTTTAATATTTCAGTTAAAATATGCTTAAGTGACCAGCTTGCAACAGGATTACAGCATGAAGTAATTTTTTACAGCACAAAAAGATTTTTGCAAAGCCATGTTGATTAGCTAGCAAACGAAAAACCATCTTTAATAACACCCCACATAAAAAACCTCTTAAATATGTTTGGCTCAGGTATACTCGATTTAGTCATTGGATTAATCTTTATTTATTTTATTCTCAGTCTGGTCTGCTCAGCAATAAGAGAGATTTTTGCAAATCTCAGAGATCTGCGCTATCGACACCTTCGCGATTGGTTTAAAAATATTTTCAAGGATGATAAAGTTTGCGATGAAATTATGCAGCATCACCTGATTGCGGGATTAACTACTAAAAATAAAAAACCATCCTATATTCCCGACAATATTTTCTCTACAGTAGTTTTTGATCTTTTCGTTAGCAAATGGGGAAAAAAGCCGGGAGCAGAAAATGATACTACAACGGCAGATGGTCTGTCTTATACTTTCGATGAATTGAAAGAAGCCATTCTTCAAAGTAATGTTTTAAAAGATGATTTAAAACGTATTTTGGTACAATTTGCCGGAGAGTCTAAAAATCTAAAGCATTTCAGAAGTCGCGTTGAAGTATGGTTTAACCAGGCGATGACCGAAGCTGCCGGCACTTATAAGCAGCGATCTCAATGGTGGATACTTTTTGTTGCGTTGTTGGCGACCGTAGCACTTAATGTAGACTCGATCGCTGTATCCAGATTTCTATACGAAAATCCGGAAGTCCGGGAAAGCTTTGCCGATCTGGCGGTTTCCTTTGATCGGGATTCTACTTTTAAAAATATAAAACTGAATGAGCTTCCGATTACTTTGGATAGTACATCTTCGTCCGGAGACAGCTTGCTGGTGAATATTAATGTCAGCATTGAAGAGATCAAAGCCTATAATGATTTACTGACGAATGCTTCCCTCCCTATCGGATGGAACAAAAAGACAGAACTGGAAGCCTTTTCCAGAAATTGGTGGACGCGCTTTTTTGGCTGGTTGATGACTGCCTTGGCCGTATCGCTGGGAGCTCCTTTTTGGTTTGATTTATTAAACAAGCTTTCAAACCTGAGGTCATCCAGCAAGCCACCGAAGGCAATGAGTACCGCGGAGAATCAAAATGAAGAATAGAAAACGATCCTTCTAGCCTATTTACAAAATTTACACTTGCCTGTATAGTAGAAGCCCCTCTCTCGAAAGATTCGGGAAAGGGGCTTCAAATAAATTCAAAAACTAGAATTTATTATTTTTTAAAAATCATTTTACGTGTCGCGGTTTCATTTTCAGTTGTTATTCGGTAGAAGTACACACCTGCACCCGGGAAGATATTTTGGTCAATTACTACTTCGTTATATCCGGCGATATAATCCCCTTCAAATACTTTTAGGGTTCTTCCGCTAATATCAAAAATCACCAAGCTTGCATACTCTGCAACCGGTAGCTTAAATCCAATTGTAGTTTGTTGATTAAATGGATTTGGCCGGTTTTGCAGTAATTCAATCTGAGCAGTTTGTTCCAAATTGGCTTCGATTGGTAAATCCTGCTCGCTAAATGAACCTCCACTTTGGAAAGCATTAAACGTAGCTGAGGTAGATGCGGAATTACCACAATTATCCGTTGCAACAAAGGTCACCGTTACAGAAGTAATTCCCGGTTGTCCTGCGCAGTTGAAACTTGGATTCGCAGGTATGGTAGACCAGAAAATATTTTCATTAGAGCAACCATCATAAGCTATAGCACCGCCATGATTATCCACCCAGTCATCAAAATTATGTGGTGAATTATAGTTACAGATTTCCCAATGATCCTGAGCATCAACTAGGATGTCCGGAGCTTCGGTATCAACTACTACATAAGTAGTTGTACAGAAAGAAACTCTTCCACAATTATCTATTGCACGGAATGTGATCGTATTGATCCCATTATTGATGCAAGTATTGATATTATTCGAGTTGAAGTTGTTGGTGACATTCAGATCATCACCACAAGCAGAGTAAGCCTCCACCGAAGCAATATATGCTTCGATTGCAGCAATCGTTCCTGCTTCGCCTCCGTAATCCTCGCAGTTGAATTGCAACCAGGTATCTTCTTTACATCCGATGAAGATTGGTCCGCTGTTGTTCACTATAAAGTCCTGAATATCTGAAGCAGTTCTGCCACAAGCATCAGTCACGGTATAGGTATATCTGTAGATTGTTCCGGGGCAGTCTTGCTGACCAATAATCTGAGGCCCGGAAACATCAACGGTGTAATCAATACCATTTCCACAAGCAGTAGTCACAATTGCATTATCCGGATTGGCATTGGTACCTGCCAAACATTGAGTGAGTACGTTTGGTGGAGCAATAATGGTTGGCGCAGCATTAGTACCATTCGTAAAGGTACGCTGTGCTTCTACTACTCTATTACAGTTATCTCTAACCCGGTAAGTATAAGTATAAGTCGTACCAGGGCAATTTATCGGACCATTTATTTCGGGTAGTAAAATATCAATAGTGTACGTATCACTCGGACAGTCCGTAATAACCGTAGCATCACTTGTGGATACTTCAATATCCGAGAAGCATTCTACCGTTGTGCCCGCAGGAACAGTAACTGTTGGTGCATCATTTTGGATTAGGAAATTTTGTTCACATTCGGCGGATCGACCACATTCATCTTTTACGACGTAAATATATGTATAAACAGTACCATCACATCCCGGACGACCTCCACTAATCAGTGGTTGCTTAACATAAGCAAAAAAGTCTAATCCACAACTTGTTACAACAGTTAGATTATTAGGATCAGCTACAATGTCTTCTACACATTGTACCACTTCATCTGCAGGGCAGGTAAGAATTGGTCCCTGATTATCGATCGTAAATACTTGTTCACAGCTTACGGAACGGCCACAATCATCGGTAGCAGTATACGTATAGGTATAAGTTGTACCGGGGCAATCACTTGGTCCATTTTGTACCGGGCCCGCAACTACGGTATTAAAGCCCAGGCTACAAGCTGAATTAAATACTACATCATTAGGATCAACGGAAATGTCTGCAAAGCACTCTACAGTTTCATCTGCAGGACAAGTAATTGTAGGAGGATCATTATCAATCGTAAAAACCTGATCACAGGAGGCCATTCTATTACAATGATCCGTAACGGTATAGGTGTAAGTATAAGTCGTACCGGGGCAATCAGGTGTTCCACTGATTACGGGACCAGAAACGCTAACACTTGGCGTTCCACATTCACTGGTAACCATTGCATCATTTGCGTCAACAGAAATATCAGCTGCGCATTCTACGGTT
The DNA here is from genome assembly GCA_028280415.1 of Saprospiraceae bacterium. Lineage (GTDB taxonomy): Bacteria > Bacteroidota > Bacteroidia > Chitinophagales > Saprospiraceae > JAHDHW01. The sequence continues at coordinate 4,514 of JANQLV010000067.1, read as the reverse complement.
TCATTGGCAGGACAAGAGATCGTAGGTGCTACATTGCTAATCACTGTAAAGGTTTGCATACACTGATCCATATTACCATCATTATCCTGAATGAAGTAGGTTCGGGTAATCGTCACTTCATCACCAGGACAACCGGAGTTACCCGGAATGATCGTTAAAGCAGAAAGTATCGGATCCCCACAAGATTCAAGAATAATCGGAAGATTAAAATCTACCGGTGGAAGATCTGCCCGACAGCTTAGGGTTTCATCCGTTATATTCGAACAATCAACGGCCAACATACAACACTGATCCATTCCTGAAACGATCGTCGTTCCGGTACCATTAGGATCCAGATGATCTCGTAATCTTCTGGTAGCAGTTGCTCCAAAATTCCAGGACACGTCCATTCTACCGTAGTCTCCTTCATCATTATTAGGATCCGTACAGTTCGGTTGCCCCCCAGCGAATCCTCCAAATAATTGTCCAATAATATTCCCTGCAGAATTAAACAATGGTGATCCCGAAGATCCACCTTCCGTCACACTTTGTCCATTAGCGGTAGCATCCCAGGGGAGAATCCGCCAGTAGTTGTTATTCACAACAGAAGTCGGTGTTAAACTGTGTGTTGCTATTTTTTTAGCATCCCCAGCTGGGTGGTGGATACCAACTCCTCCCATTCCGGTTGCTCCAGAAGCATCGAAGCCATTAAAATAAACATCATAGGCTCCTTGTGGATTTTCGTCTAATAAGAAAAGTGCAAAATCCGAAGCTGCAGCAGGGTCTTCAAATGGGGCATTGATCTCTTCTCCTGCATTCGCTAATAAAAATGCTCCAGAAGTCGTTTGCGTATCATCTACCGGATCCAATAAATTCGCACAGCCTGTGCGTTCAAAATTCCAGTAAAAAACCCAACCCGGTGCATTTGGATTAGCAATAGCATCAACATTTCCAAGACAGTGATCCGCAGTTAAAAATAACGGACGGCAATCTTGTTCCACATTGTTAATCAGTGATCCGGTACATAATCCAGTACCATTAATCAAAATCTTAGCAACTCCTCGCTTTTCATTTTGCCAGTTGTCTCCTTCAGGAGAACAGTTAACGTCAACCTGGCAATTTCCTGAGTTACCCAAAGAGGCATTATCTTCACCTATCCCACCGATAGTACCCCGATATACGTGGCCCACCTGAGAAACAGTCAAGGCCCCCTGGCCCCTTACACTCGCCGGTTCGTAATATTCAAGCGTTACAAGGTCACCGCGTACAAGAGCGGTTGCAAATTGACGAATCGGTTTATTATTTTGCTCGGAGAAAGCACCCAGGATATGCGATTTATCTTCGTTATACAAGTATAGCATTGCACCTTTTGGCATAAAGAAATCACTATACAACAAACTAATCGCTTTCGCACGGGGACTACTAATATTCAATCTCCAAATACGATCTCCATTGTCTAAATCCTCCCATGTACCTGAATTTTCAAGACTAAAAGACACTGCCGTCGGTACAGCAATACGATATGGCATCTGACGTGTGTCATTTACTTGATCTTCTTTTTGAACCGCTGTCAAATCGATATTTGGCATTACCTTAATATCTACGTCAGCATTCTTTAGTTTTTGACTAAAACTTATGGGGCTTCCACCCATGCTTAGCTGTGCAATTCCTGTATTGGACAGCAATAATGAAAAAGAAAAGAACAGCACATAACTGTATCCTTTCCATTGATAAAAACTTTTCTTCATTTGTAAAAGAGGTTTTCTGGTTATAAAAATTAAGTCGTTTAATTCGTCAAGTTGATACAAGACGCTTTGCAACATAAAACTGCATTAGGACATTCGGTTAACTTAGCTTTATGATCAAAGAATGGAAAGAGTACGCTTACACATACTCTCTAAGAACTAGAATAGAATGTGTTTTTTCATCATGTTTTCATTAAAGTTTTGTTAGAAATTAAAATTTTACTTATTAGTTTTTAGAGTCTATTACCATCACAGTAATAGATCGGAGGAAGATTCGCTAACGGTGTAATTGTGTATGTTATATGTATGACTGTGCATCAATGATTGTACATCAATGCAATTTGTTTGGGATGATAAGTCTGGATTTTAGGTAATGAAGACGTTTTCTATTTTCATAAAAGGTTTTTTGATTATGCGAATACATAATGTTCACAGCAATCAAGCTATGACACTTTACATCAACAAATTCTCCCTTATATCGATTAAAATAGACGGCCAAGGCCTTAGATGACTTATGTAATAAGTCATTTTTGAGAAAAATTTTGTATTAGAGTCTTCAACAGGTTAGTAAACAATAAGCAAATATTGCTACGAAATTTTTCCCAAATATGTATAACAGTTTTAAGGACTTATGGAAAGACTCTGCGACAAATATAAATAAAGAGAATAGAAAATTAAATTTTATCTTCTGTTTTTTAAAGTATTTGACATTTTGATTTTTTCAAAAACTCATCTTTTTACATACGATAATTGAACAGAGGATTCAATTATAATGCGAAATCAGCAATTATTGACTCAGGATTCTTCAAAGGATTTTAGAGCTATGTTTAAATGTTTAAAGTTATTCAGTAGTGTATCAGATGCATATTGCCGGAGGTATAGCATAGTAAAATTGTACAAGACAACTGTTTTTATAAAGAAAGCCGCCCCCCTTGTAAAAGGAAGGCAGCTCTTTCTCACAATCAAAGTATTGTACAAATGAATTTAGGAAAAGGGTAACCTACAACTACCCTCTTACCTTAATTCCCCCATTAACTTTCTTTAGTCTAGCAGAATCATCTTACGCGTAGCAGAATCTGTTTTGGTAACTAGTTTGTAAATCAAAACACCATTATTGGGTAGATTCTCTTTACTAATAATTACCTCATTATAACCCTGATCGAAATCCTGGCTTATTGCAGTCAGCAATCTGCCACTAATATCGTAGACTTCAAGGCTGGCTGGTTCTGATACCGGTAAGTAAAATCCGATGACTGTTTCTTCTTTAAATGGATTTGGACGATTTTGTAATAACTCAAAGTTACCTGCTACCTCTTTTTGAGCAGCATTATCAAAGTCCAAAGCAATATTCATTAAATTTCCATGCTGATACGCTTCCGCAGGAGTGTATTTTGAGTTAATTGAGATCAATTCATTCAATGCTTGATTGGTTTTTGCCTCAATATTCAAAATAAACAATCCTTCTTCAGGATTCAGGTCAATTGCCCGGTCAGCGTTCCAGCTTATGGTAAAGACTCCTTCTTCTCTTTTAACTGTTCCAACATTCGCTTCACTAAATTGAACTAAATCTGCTGGTCGGATTTCCAAGATTTCCAAATCTTCCGTATCATAAGTCAAGGTAAACTGGAAGCCTTCGATCTGATCAAAGTTTTTCGCCTTGATCATTATTTCGTATTGCTTACCGGTTGTAAGTTGTTGATCAGCAATAGACAGATTCAAATCGTCTAATCCAGAACGATCTTCATTACTTGGCATCAAACTGTTCGTAACTGCTGTCAAATCAAGATCACCAACCTTTACTCCAACAAAATTCGCTTCTATTTCTTCTTCCGCTCCCAGATTAAATACTTCAGGGAAGCTTGTTTCGAATGGATTCTCTGCATTCGGGAATACAAAATCCGCATCCACAAAGCGCCAGCTCGTATTATTCATAAACTCATCGTCAATGAATAGAATGGCTCTTCTTAACAACAGGATATCAAAAGTCGATATACTTCCACTATTATTAACATCCGCTGCTATTCGCTTATACGGTGAATCCAATTGATCGATATTCAACAGATGGCGTTGCAACAATACTAAATCATATGTTGATACTCCATTCAACAGATCATCATTTTTGTATGGTACAAGGCTCAGGTTCTCTTCGTAGTCCAGTTCTGGAATACCATAATTTCCATCCTCCGTGGTATAATCCATATCCGGTACACCCGCTGTTCCACCTGCTATCCCGATTTGTACATTCGCTACTGCTTCCGAATCCTCTCGCTTGATATTTCCACTTACATTGATCATGTTCGGAGGTAACTTCGTATTGAAGATGCCCGTCACTGAACTTGAATTCCCACAGCCATCCGTCGCTATAAATTCCACTACTATCGCCTGAGGGCCTCCTGCACAGTTCAACTGCGGATTTACCGGATTCGTCGTCCAGCTAATATCTTCTCCCCAACAGCCATCTATCGCCTCAGCTCCTCCCTGCGTCGATAACCATTCCTCAAAGATTTGCTCTGTCACTGCATTACAGGGTACTAATACTTCCTGAGGTGCTTCAAATATGATCGGTGCTTCGGTATCCGTGATGATAATCGTCCCTACACAGCTCCTCGTTACACCACATTCATCCGTTGCAAAGAAGGTCACATTTGTAAAATTATTCCCCAGACACATCCCCGGATTGCCATTGAAGTTATTGCTTACACTCACTGCGCCTCCACAGGAAGAGGTCGCCGTCACCGAAGCGATCCAGGCTTCAATTAAATGATTCGTATCTCCATCCTGACAATTAAA
>JANQLV010000033.1 GCA_028280415.1 Saprospiraceae bacterium | reverse complement strand
CCTTGGATCAGATGGCGAAGAGCGTTCATTTAAGTAAATATCATTTTCAAAGGCTCTTCAAGCGGTGGGCTGGGATAAGCCCGATCCAATTCATGCAGTTTATAACGCTTGACTACACTAAAGAAAGATTGATCGAGTCGAAAAACCTACTTGAAACCGCTTTGGATGCAGGTTTGTCAGGTCCTAGTCGCCTCCACGATTTATTCATTACCTTCGATGCGATGACGCCTGGCGATTTTAAAAAACAGGGTTCAGGCTTACAGATTTCGTATGGTGTCTGTGATTCGCCTTTAGGTGAGTGTCTTTTGGCAACCACTCAGCGGGGGATATGTTTTTTTGGGTTTGTAGAGTCGGGAGAACGATCCGAAACATTGGGTCAGTTGTTCGATACATGGCCAGGTTCTGAGTTTATTGAGAATCCGACTGCCGTTTGCCCAATCGTTAATGATATATTTAAAATTGATCGACAGAAAAGCGTACACCCGTTTAATTTGCAGATCAAGGGAACCAATTTTCAAATCAATGTATGGAGGGCCTTGTTAAACATTCCCATGGGCTGTATTGTCAGTTATCAGGATGTCGCTTCGTATATTGGCCATCCCAAGGCCTTTCGGGCAGTTGCCAGCGCCATTGCGGTCAATCCTGTAGCCTACCTCATCCCTTGCCATCGCGTGATTGCAAAATCTGGAAAAATTCATCGATACCGTTGGGGAGCAGCGAGAAAAAAAGCTTTGATCGGATGGGAAACAGCAAAATCAATATAAAAAAGTTTCATTTTTACTTTTTAAACAAGCCTCCACAACGGGCTGGGATTGTCCACGCGCGAGCGTGCTTGTGATGTTTCGGGCGTATTCTGCGTATGCCTTTTGCAACGCATTTTTCTCATCCAGAGCTAAATATTGGTTATTTATATACAAACTATAAACGAAATAAAGTATTGGCTGAATATGCAAAATCAAAAAAAGAAAATCGCCCAGCGATAAACGGCAGTTATCGCAAGAAAAATGTAAAGCCTCTCAATCTAGAATCAGTTTTTATGACTCGTGCTGACTATAATGACCTCGGTGATGCATTTCAAATTACATTTTAAAAAGTTGCAGACACTTCATTATTTATTCATCTATCACTAAGGTTTGATCTTTTTGATAATTGAAGCATCTCCAATGCTACCTACACCTAAATTACCATCAATAATTTTACTGAATGTAAAATTAATCTGGCCGTTATTTAAAACCAGCATTAATTAGCTCCAATACAGCATTTGCATTATCACCAATAATGGCAGCATTCGGTGATGAAACTTTGAAATCTGTTTCCCATAAATTAACTAGCTCAGATGCTTCCATTCGTCCAGCCTTGCGAACCGGACTGTCAGTGAACCATTCTACTAACTCCGGATTAATGGTTAATTTATTATCCTCGACAGATGCTTCACCGCGTAGAGCGTAGAGAATCGAAACTTCCCCGCTTTGTTTGTATTCTTTTTTGACTATCACTGCAGCAAGCACTGCCACAGCTAGTACTAATACCACTACTATCAAGATAGTGAGATTTTTGTTTTTTAGCACAGGGTTATAATTTTCTATTTTTAACTTCCTTTGTTAGTTGAGTTAAAAGGAATTTTGTTAAGATCGATAAAAATCGAAACCATTCCTAATTCTGTGTCCTGAAGCTGACCGTCAATTACCTGATATGAAAAATTGATATTCTCATTAACGAGTGCTGCAGTCGAAAGTTCAACTACTGCGTCAACTTGATTACCAATAATAGCGGCATTGGGTGGTGAAGCCTTAAAGCTGTCGCTCCAAAGACTAACTATTTCACTTGCTGTTATCTGACCCGCTTCACGATATGGACTATTAGTGAACCATTCCACTAAATCTGGATTAACACTCAACGTGTTGCCCTCAACTGTTGCTTCGCCGCGAACAACATAAA
>JANQLV010000019.1 GCA_028280415.1 Saprospiraceae bacterium | reverse complement strand
ATCTATTGCGAAGGGCAACTTATGTCCCTACCAGAACGAATATTGATAACTTTGCGGTCAAAACGGTTTCCGAAGCGGTTGATGATCTTGTTATTGTCAACGATCCGCTTATGGATGAACCGATTGATTACACGACTGGACAAGCTTGGATTAACTCCGGAGTGCCTCCGGGGCTACCCAATTTCAGGCTGAAACATATCGTTAATTCCTGGTGGGTGAATGAGGCCCGGCAAGATTTGTCCATTGGGCATCGGATGATGTTTTTTTTGCACACCTGTTTTACAACCAATAATAACATCCTTCCATCCTACGAAAATTTTGATCATATCCAGCTTTTGAGGTATTATGCCCTGGGCAGTTATCGTGCTTTCGCCGAAAAAATGACTTTGGATAATCAAATGCTGGTATACCTCAACAATACTCAAAATAATGATGGTAATCCCAATGAGAATTATGCAAGAGAATTTCTGGAACTTTTTACCATTGGCCGGGGAGAGCAAATAGGGCCGGGGAACTATACTAATTATACGGAGACAGATATAGCTGAGGCGGCCCGGGTGCTGACGGGATTTAAGCGAAGTACCCGGGGTGATGATATAGACCCGGATACCGGATTACCCACCGGACGACTTGCTTTTTGGGCGCATGATTCAGAAGATAAAACCTTCTCTAATGCCTTTCAGAATACTGTAATCACCGGAGCGCAATCCGAAGGTGAAATGATGAACGAACTTCGTGCTTTTATCGATATGGTTTTTGCACAGGATGAAACGGCCAGGTTTATCTGTCGAAAGATTTATCGCTTTTTTGTTAGCCGGCATATTACGGATGAGATTGAAACCGATATTATTGAACCATTGGCTACTACTTTCCGGAATAATGCTTACAAGCTCGAACCGGTAATGAAGCAGTTGTTGAAAAGTGAACACTTTTACGATAGTGACGATGAAAATGCCAATAATGAAATTATCGGAGGCTTACTAAAGTCTCCCCTTGAAAATGTTCTGTTTTCCCTGACTCATTTTGATGTCAGCTTGCCGGATATTTATACGGATGGCGAGAACCATTATCATAATTTTTACAAAAGAGGCGTAATAGATGTTATGTTTGGGCTCGCCGGATTCAATGTCTTTCGTCCTTCAGTTGTAGCAGGATATCCCGCTTATTATCAGGCACCGGATTATAATCGTACCTGGTTTAGCTCAAATACGATCATTGCCCGCTATAAACTTCCTCAAATGCTGATCGAAGGCAGAAGAGTACTCTTAAACGGGAACCTTGGAGGTGTTCAGTTTGATGTCGTAGCTTTTGTTGAAAATCCAAATAATATTTCCGATGCTCAGGATGCAGAGGTAGTGGTAGATGAATTCCTTACTTACATGTTACCCGAATTCCCGGATAATGAACGATACGATTATTTCTTAAATGATGTTTTTCTGGATGGCTTATCTCCGCTTAATTGGTTTTTCGAATGGCAAAATTATCTCAATTCCGGAGATGATACCGATGTTCGAATTCCACTGGAAAACCTGGTGACTGCGATTATGTATTCACCGGAATATCAGCTTTTTTAAAACCATTCAAAAATAACAAAATCATGAAACGAAGAAAATTTCTACGGCTTTCCGGGCCAATTGCCTTTTCGCCTTTTGTTTTGAATGGTATTCCCTACAAAACATTTGCTACTCCCAATATGATTACTACCCTGAATTGCGAGGGCATCAATGAACGAGTATTAGTCTTGGTTCAGATGGCCGGAGGGAATGATGGGGTAAATACAATCATCCCAATCGAACAATACGATGCTTACGCCAATTTAAGGCCTTCAATTGGGATTGCTCCTTCGAGTGCTGCGAATGGTTATATCGAATTGGATAATACCTTAGCCATTGAAGATCAGGTAGGTCTGCACCCGGGAATGCAGGCTGTCAAGGATTTGTACGATTCCGGCAAGGTTAATATTATTCAGGCGGTCTCTTATGATTTACAAAATCGTTCCCATTTTAAATCGACCGATTTATATCTAAGTGGTGGAGACGGAACACCTGCCAATAATAATATCCAGACGGGATGGATCGGACGTTTTTTGGATCATCAATATCCCGGTGCGGCGGGGAACCCAAATGAGCTAATGCCCGATCCGCTCGGAATACAAGTAGGTGATCCAAAGCCCTCTCTGGGCTTTCATACCGGTGGGGAACATTCAACAGGAATTAATCTGACCGGGCAAAATCCGGAAGGATTTTTTGATCTGGTATCGGAGATCGGTGGTGCACCGATTAATGATTTTCCGAATTCGGAATACGGTGAGGAACTGGAATTCATTATGAATGTTGAAAATAGTACCAGCAGTTATGCAGAGCGTATTTCTACGGTTTTTGAACAAGGGACGAATGCCATTACTTATCCGAATGATAATTTTGCGAATCAATTAAAAACAGTCGCCCGCCTAATTGACGGGGGATCAAAAACGAAAATCTATTTAGTAAATATCGGTGGTTTTGATACACATGCCAATCAGACCGATGCAACTGATCCTTCCATTGGGGCACATGCCAATCTGCTTAGCCGGTTATCCGAGGCAATAAAAGCTTTTCAGGATGATCTAAATGCCCTGGGACATGAAGACCGGGTATTGACCGTTACCTTTTCCGAATTCGGGCGTAAGCCCGGGGAAAATGGAAACCTCGGAACTGATCATGGTACATTAGCCCCGATGTTTGTTTTCGGTTCTGCTTTAAATGGCGGTGTTACCGGAACGAATATCGACCTGTCCAATATCATAAATGGCCAATTACAAAACCATCAACATGATTACCGACAAGTCTTTACGACTTTGCTTCAGGATTGGTTGGGTGCGGATGATGAAGCTATTTTCCAAACTCAATTTGAAGCCTATCTGGGTTCGAAACTTCCTTTCATCAATAATAATTTTGTTGTTGATCCAAGTTGTTATCTGGCGCCTTTGCCGGTAGAGCTAAGTTATTTTACAGCAATACTAAGTGCAGATAAGGAAAGCGTTGTACTGGAATGGAAAACGGCAAGTGAAGAGAACTCAGATCGATTCGAAGTACAGCGAAGCCTGGATGGTGAAAATTTTGAAACCTTTGCTATTGTGACTGCTGCGGGCAATTCCTCTCTACCGAGTCGATATACCGAATTAGATGATAACCCTCATCCGGGTACTTCTTATTATCGTCTTAAACAAGTAGACAGAAATGAGGACTTCACTTATTCAGATATCCGGGCGATCAAGATAGAAACGGAGTCTTTAGAATCTTTTAGATTGTATCCAAGTCTGGCCAAGTTTGATATAAATCTGGTGTTTAATGCCAGTCTGGCTACTACCGCCTATGCAAGAATCATTGATGCGAATGGACGATCCATGCAATACCAGACGCTTAATGTAAAAACAGGATTTAATAAGTTTAATTTTGCCATTGATCAATATCCTTCTGGTAATTATTTTCTGGCTTTCGAATCGAAGACATTAGGGCAAAACAAATCTTTGCCATTTGTAGTAGGATAGGGGGGAGTGCATTTCGCGGTTCGATTTTCAGTATCGAAGATCGAACCGCGAAAAAAGCTTTATGAAAAGCGAGCGATAATTTTGTCAGCGAGCTCCAGGCCGATATTGCGTTGAGCTTCTACGGTGGAGGCTCCAATGTGTGGGGTCAGCGAGATTCTCGGATGATCGAGTAATGCCTGTATTGGTGTGGGTTCGTTTTCGAATACATCCAGACCTGCGGCAGCTACTTTTCCGGATTCCAGAGCTTCCAGGAGTGCAGTCTCATCAATCGTACCGCCCCGGGCACAATTAATGACCACCACCCCATCTTTCATTTTTGTGAATTCTTCCTTTCCTAGAATAGCCTTGCCTACTGCCGGTACATGTAAACTGATAAAATCCGCTTTTTTCAGCATCTCTTCAAATTTTACCGTAGGTACATGTACGGTAAGTTTTACATCTTTGCTATTAAAAAGGTTAATGTTGATATCTGTCTCATCGATCATCAAGTCAACCGGCAATACATTCATCCCCAAAGCCAGTCCGATTCTTGCAGTTTCCTGGCCAATCCTTCCAAATCCGATAATGCCCAGTGTTTTACCTCTTAATTGCATTCCTTTAGAGTACGCTTTTTTCAAAGCCTTGAAATCGGTACTCCCTTTTTGGGGCATGTCCCGGTTGGCAAGATGTAAAAAACGGGCCAATGTAAACATATGTGCAAAGGCCAATTCGGCTACGGATTCTGAGGAAGCCGCCGGTGTATTGATTACTTCGATACCTTTACTCCTGGCATATTCGACATCAATATTATCCAAACCAACACCACCGCGGGCGATGACTTTTAATCTAGGACAAGCTTCGATCAGCTCTTTTCTTACCTTAGTGGCACTTCGTACGACAATGGCATCGTAATCCGGAAGTTTTTCCATTAATTCTTCCTGTGCAATTTTATCGGTGTTGACGTTATAACCTGCATCTTCCAATAACATTTTGCCATCGGGATGAATACCGTCGTTGACTAATATTTTTATCATAAGGTGATCAATTTTATTGAAATAAAACGCAAAGAACGTCAAAATTTGGGATGAAATCAAATCATTAAAGCGTTCTGATGGACCCCATTATTCGCTTTAATTTTTAGCTCAGGATGAAGAAATAGAGAATCGAAATTTTGTTTGGAGAATGTATTTTTTAATAAAAAACGAACGTATAAGGCGAGTGAAAACGAAATATAATTTTATGTCAGTAAATGCTTTTGTGATAGATTCTTTTGCCGGTTTCCGGTATTTATTCATTTTTACTTTTGTCAAACCAAACAGGTTCCTGATCTTCCGGATCACCATTATAATTGATGGTAATTTCATCACCCGCTGCGATATCTTTAATTGCGTAAAGCATCAATTGGCGTCCTTCATAATCTTCTCTGTATTCTGCATTAGGCGTATAGGAATGATTATAAATGGAGCCATAACCAAGTGCTATGGCCCCCTGGTTTTCCGTCGCCCAGTCAAAATAATAATTGTATAATACGGAATGTTTGATCAAGTCCATTTCCTCTTCGGGAATAACAATTACCGGACAGATTTCGAGCAGGCTATCTTTGGGGATGTCTTGACTGGTAAAAACGCCTCGATCATTAATAGCACTGGATGCAATATAAAGATGAGAAACTCTTTGTGTCATTTTATGAATCAATAATAGTAAGGATGGCAAGATAATAATCATCCTTAAAAGAAGGAACAGTAATTTTTAGAAAACCGGCGACATATATCAATCCAGTGCCTGCATTTTTGCTTCGCACCACTTCAGAAAGTCAAATTGTTCGAATAAAATATTTTGTGTTGGGTTATTTTGGATTGCCCGGAGTTCTTCGTGCAGTTGATCAAATGCTTTTGCCTTCTTTAATTGATCGGGCTCGTGGACGATCTTTTTGAAAAAACGAATAAAGACCTGCTCCAGTTTTGTATACTTTTTCCGCTTTTTTAAGGTCTTGTACGTCGAATTAATCTCATGACTCAAGAGGTCCGCATAATCTTGCTCATAATAAATGATCAGAGCAAACAGCTTTATAATATTAAGACTAATCTCGATGCTCACTTTTTCGTACCAAAGGTTGATCCATTGTTGAGCTTTTGTAAATTGCTTGGTTTCAATTCCTGCCCGGACTAATAAGACGATCAAATGATCAATTTCCGTTTTTCCGAATTTTTCGGAGTTCTTTTCCACATATTCAGCAACTTCATCCAATAAAGCCCTGGCCGCATCTTGATTGTTAATTTTGTGATAGAGTTCAAGTATTCTGGCATATTTGATATAATATATATAATCCGAATCAATATCCTTTTCTCCAATCAGGTCAGTGAGTTTTGTTAATCCAATCATAAAATGTTGCTCATCTTTAATCTTAGCAGATAGGTACATATAGTTGCTCAATACCGGAAGTTTTTGATTTTTGTTAAAAAGGTATTCGTTTTCCTCATAGAATTTCAGATAGCGCTGGTGGGATATTTGACTTTTCTTGAAGTCTCTGACTAAATAATAGGTGATGCTATTGATGTAATGCCAAATTTCCAGACCTTTAAGGCTTTTAATGTTTTCCTTATTTTTCAAAAGCGGATTGTCAAAAATATGCGGATACTTCGATGGGTCACTTACATGGGGCATGTATTCGTATTGCAATTCTCTGGACTGGGCTTTAAGCAGTCGTAGTCGATTAAGCATCTGAATTTTTTCTGTGATTTCCTCTCTCTCTGCTTTAAGTGTTTCGAGTTGTTGGACGTAGTTGAGAATACCATGACTAAAAAGAATTTCTTCCTCCATTTGAATGAGCTGGAGAATGATCGTGAATTCTTCATGCTTATAAGCTAAGGTCTTGGCCTGACGGATTATTTTGGTCGCTTTCTTTTTAAATCCTTTTTCTGAAAGAATGTTTATGTACAGGATGAGTTTGAGGAGCTTTCGGTTATTGGAGGTATTGGCATGAAAATTAATCAGACTGTTCAGAATTTGTTCGAGTAAATAATGCTTTTCCGAAGAGAGGTATTTGATAAAAGTTTCTCCGGCAAAATGGTTCTTAAGTGCCTTTTCATCGTAGTGCTTTTGCTTCTCGATAAATTTATATATTTTTAAATAATTCTTGTCTTCAGAATTATTGTGGAGTTGTGTATACCTCTTAAAATAAGCCTTTTCTCTTAGTGTAAGAGAGCGGACAAAATTGAATATTAGGTCACTCATACTGATTTCCTTAAAATTACTGCAATTATATATCGAAAATAAAAGATTTTATTGTCTTTTATATTAGGATGAATTCCTCAAAAATGTTTTTTTAGGTCAAAAAGAAGACGTTTAAACAAATATTTTTGATTGAAGCATATATAATCTTATTTAAACTCAATTTTTCTAAATTCATTAAAACTTAATACTGAGTATGAAAAAAATTATACTTTTAGCCGCTTTTATCGTTACTGCTCTATCTGTTAAAGCACAAATTGCAGATGGCAGTATAGCTCCTGATTTTACGGCTACCGATATTAATGGGGTAGAATACAACCTATATGAAATCCTCGATCAAGGGAAAACAGTTATCCTTGATATTTCTGCAACCTGGTGTCCTCCTTGCTGGACGTATCATCAAAGTGGCGAACTAGAAACATTGTGGGAAGAGTATGGCCCCGATGGTACAGATGAAATGTTTGTTTTCTTTATTGAAGGAGATGCTACTACTACGATGGCTGACCTGGAAGGTAATACTGCAGCAACAGAAGGCGATTGGATTACTGGAACTCATTATCCAATTATTGATAATGCAGATATTGCAAACGATTATCAAATTACTTATTTCCCGACTTTATTTATGGTCTGTCCTGATAGAACTGTAACGGAGGTTGGACAAATTAGTGCTGCCGCTCATTATTCAGCGAGTAGCGATTGTCCGGAATTCGTAACTGGGATCAATAATGTTTCAGCGAGTTCTTATAGCGGAACTACCAATATCCCTTGTGGACAAGAAACTACAATTACTCCTGAAATTACCATCCGAAATCTTGGGACAGCTAATCTTACTTCTTGTGATATCGAGCTTATGGTTGATGGTAGTATCATAGAAACGGTACAGTGGACCGGTGACCTGGCTTCTACTGAGACAGAAGTGGTATCTTTTGCGGATATTTCAGTGAACAGTAGTGCGGAGTTATCATTTACAGTTAGTTCTCCAAACGGACAAGCTGATGATAGTGAGAGTAATAATACTTTAACAACAGTCATCGGTAGCCAAAGAGCGGAACTGGAAGTAACTTTTGAAATTACTACTGATTTCTGGCCGGAAGAGATTACCTGGCAGTTGAAAGATGATACCGGAGCAACGCTATTCTCTAATGAAGACGAAGGGGCGCTCTCTTGTGATGAAACTTATACGCAGGTATACAATCTTGATCCGGGTAAATGTTATACGCTTTCTATCCAGGATTCTTATGGTGATGGTATTCTTAATGGTGCGATTAATCCAAACTCTCACAGCTGTACTACTCCAAACGGACAAAATAGCACGGCAATGGGTGCAGTTAGCTTAACTAGTAATGCCGGTATGATGTTTAATCAAATCGATTATGGTGATGGTACTGATATTGAGTTCATTACTTTTGATCCTAATGCGGTTGAGGAATTATCTCTTGAAGCATTGAATCTGTTCCCTAATCCAGCTTCTAATAATGTGACTTTAAGCTTTGGAATTGCAGAAACAAAAGATCTTGAAATTACACTATACAATATGTTTGGTCAGGTGGTAGAATCTATCGTTGATCAGACGTATAATACGGGTAGCCATACGGTTGAGATCAATACAACCAGTGTTGCCAATGGTATGTATTTCGTAAATATTACTGATGGAAATGCGGTGATAACACGTAAATTGACCATCACAAAATAAGGTTCAATCCTTTTAAAAATATTCGGTTTTAACAATCTGAAAAGGCGGTAATTTCTTTACAAGTTATCGCCTTTTTTTTCCCCTTTTTTGAAAAAATACTTGTTAAAGCAAATTTGTTTAACTTCCTTTTATTTTTTACTTAAAAAGTTCATTATCAGATTGTTATGTTTTATAGGGTTCTACTTGAACTCCTTAAGATCGTAAAAATATGAGTAGATTTTATCTGTATAAAAAGGTAATTTTGAATATAGTTTAAATGGTTAACTAAAAATCGAATAAAATGGGAGTACTACAAAATTTTCCATTGGTTAGAGTGCTAAACGAAGATGAAAGAAGTCTATTAATGGACGCCTCTTCTGTTATAGAATTAGAAAAATTTAACTATCTGTATCTCGAAAACGATAGTACAGATAAAGTGTTTTTTTTATTGGAAGGAATGATTAAAGTTTCTACCAGATCAGATCAGGGAAGAGAAGCAATTAAAGCGATCCTGCATAATCAGGAGATTTTTGGGGAGCAGGCACTTACCGGGCAAAGTATCAGAAATGAGTTTGCAATAGCAATGCTTGATGGTGCAAAAGTCTTGGCGGTGGAAGTCAGTTGTCTTAAAAGCCTGATGCAACGCAATCATTTATTCTGCCAGAAGATTGTGAGATTCCTAGGAGATAAATTGCGTTCCGTTGAACAGCGATTAGAAGCTCAGATTTTCTTAAATGCCAAAGACCGCATTATCGATTTCATTCGCGAATCCGCCTGCAAACGAGGACGCCGCGTAGGCTATGATCATTTACTCAAACGGAGCCTTACTCAACAGGAAATTGCCAATTATACAGGGACAAGCCGTCAGACCGTAACCGAGGTCTTTAATGAGCTGAAAAAGTCTAATCTGATTTATTTTAATCGCAAT
Organism: Saprospiraceae bacterium; assembly: GCA_028280415.1. GTDB lineage: Bacteria > Bacteroidota > Bacteroidia > Chitinophagales > Saprospiraceae > JAHDHW01. The sequence goes on along the minus strand of JANQLV010000019.1, from coordinate 215,895 downwards.
AAGATATTGATCAGAGAAGGTTTTAATTTGGTCTGCGAAACCAAATTAGATGCTTAGCAAGCAGCCTGTATACCAAACATATGCCATAGTGAGTACAGCGATTAAATTTGATGTTAAACCAAATAATTTCATTTGTTCCAAAGTGTAAATTTTGGTTTTAAAAATAATGGCTAAATCAATAATTAACCACAATAACGCTAGTGCTAAAAAACCTCCGAAAATGATTTCCCCAAATACAAAAAATAATAGGTAAGCTTCTGTCATCACAATTAATATGATGAGTAGCTTGGTATTGCGCATACCAATAACTGTAGCTGTAGTTCGCCTGCCAGCCTGCATATCTGGTTGTATATCCATAACTTCCCCGATCAAATGTGATTGAAAGGCGAACAATAACAGGTAAGCATAAGTAGCCCAGGGTAATGGATCTATATTATTGAGCCAAACGCTGAAAGGGACAACCAGTAAATAACCAATCTGACATACGATCTCGAAAGGTGGCCGATTGCTCAAACCATATCTCGGGTGATTATAAATGTAATTCACGAATAAAAGACCGATATAGATTATAAGCATTTTCCAGCCGACGATCCATACTAATACCGGTACGCATAATGCTTGTACAACAAAGATGGGCTTCCAGAGCCTGGCTAATTGAGCTTTGGTACCTTTGGCCCCAAACCAAAAACTATCTTTTCGGGGATTTAACCGATCGATCTCATAATCTGCAATATCGTTCCACCCATAGATCATAAAATTCAAAGGGAATGTACAATAGAAAAAGCCTATCCAAAAATTCATTGAACCCAGGATATCTTGTCCACTGGTTGGCATCAGATATAACCATAATGTAGCAAACCATAAACCGGGGCGAGAGACTTTAAGCCAAAATAACAATCGATTCAGCACTATTCTTTTTTATATTTTATTGCTCCACCTACGATGGTGTAGAGTATTTCTGTATCCAGAATCGCTTCGTCCGTACAGTTTGTCAAATCATTACTCAGCACAACAAGGTCAGCAAGTTTGTCTTTGCTTAAAGAACCTTTATCATCCTCTTCAAATGCGGCAAAAGCATTGCCTAAAGTATAAGAATAAATAGCTTCTGCTCTGCTCATTCTTTGTTCGGGAAAGAACTCCAGTCCAGTGTCACTGCGTTTTCTGGTAACGGAAGCATAAAAACAATCAATAGGGTTGATATCTTCAACCGGTGCATCCGTTCCATTGGCGATTATTACGCCTGCATCCAATAAGGAACGCCAGGGGTAGGCACCGAGTCTGGAACGTTCTTCACCCAGGCGCTTCACAACGAAAGGAGCATCAGAAGTACAGTGAATGCCTTGCATAGAGGCTATTATCCCGGATTTTTTAAACCGGGGAATATCCGCTGTATCAAGATGTTGAGCATGCTCGATCCGCCAGCGGAGATCTGTATCATCCGTTTTTTGAAACATCTCTTCATAAATATTCAGAACTTCCCGGTTTGCGCGGTCTCCGATGGCATGTACACATAATTGTAAATCGTGATCAAAGGCCAGTGTTGCAATATTTCTAACCTCTTCTATGGTGGTGGTGTTTTGACCGACAAAATGAGGCTTGTCCTCATAAGCTCTCAATAGCCAGGCTCCAAAAGCACCTAGTGCTCCATCTACCTCGGATTTGATTGCTTTGCTGGTGAAATAATGATTCCCCGCATTGATGATCGGTAGTCCGTCCAGATTACCCTTCATTTCTTCATACGAATGCCGTAACATGGCCCAGAGCCGGATTTTCAATTTTTGCTCATTGGCCAGTTTGGTATAACGTTCAATTTCCAGATAAGATGATCCGGCATCCTGAAAAGAGGTGATTCCATTTTCCAGGCACTCCTTCTGCGCTAATTCAATACCTTTAAGCCATAGATCGTATTTTTTTTCGTCAGAAATGGTATTGAGGTATTCCTGATAAGCGCTCCGGATAATGGCCATGGCCCTTTCTTCAAAAACACCGATTGCTTCTCCCTGGCTATTGCGTACAATCTCTCCTCCAGAGGGATTAGGTGTTTCGGAGCTTACATTGGCAAGCTCCATTGCTTTTTTATTGGCAAAAAGGCTATGCCCGCTGGCATGATAAAGGATGACGGGATTGTCTGGAGAAACGGCGCTCAAATCATCGTGATAGGGATAACCATGAACTTGTCGTTCCAAAACTTGATTCCATTTCTCCTGATGCCATCCTCTGCCTTCGATCCACTCACCCGGGGCCATCGTTTTTGCCTTTTCTGCGACCATATCAACTATTTCCTGCCAGTTTTTTGATTGTAAGAAATTGAGATTGATCAGACTCTTTCCCAGTCCGGAAAAATGCCCGTGCCCCTCAATGAAACCAGGCATGACAAATTGATTTTCCAGATCGATGACTTGGGTTTTTTCTCCTTTTAGCTGATTTATCTCATCTCTGGTACCGACTTTTAAAATGCGTTCTCCCTTGACGGCAAGTGCTTCTGCATTAGGCTGTTTTTCATCCACTGTATAGATGTTTCCGTTTACAAAAATGATATCTGCTACTTCCTGTTCAGTGCAAGCGAAAAAACTGAGAAAAAAGAAAAAGAGAAGGGGGATTTTAGCAGTCTTGATCATAGAAAAGGGTTTTATTATATATGTGAAAACACAAAATAATAAAACCCTGCAGAATGCCAAAATGGCTATAATTTATAAAAGTTGTCTTTACAAGTTTATGGATTATGGAATTACCTTATTATCCATGAAAAAAACCTCAGAGAATGATTTATGTCCCGATCATAGATAGCCCGTTATACTGAAATATTTCTATTTCTATTTCTGGGATTAGATAGTGATTCGGGATACTTCTTTTTCAATACTTTGAAAGCGTTTAAGGTTTCGTCAATATCCGCTTCGGTATGATTGTAAGTACAAACCATTCGGATCAGGCAAGTACCTTTTGCTACCACCGGATATGCGACGATATAACTGAAGATTCCCAATTCTCTTAATCCAAAATAAATATCCAACCCGTCCTGGTGCGTGCCATTTATTTTTATAGGGATGATCGGACTTTGGCTATTGCCAATATTTACTCCTAAGGCCAGCAAGCCATTTCTGAATCGCCGGGTGTTTTGCCATAAGCGGGTTCGTCGCTCCGGTTCTTTTAGAAAAATATCCAGATTTTTTTGTACACCCGTAACCATAGGGAGGGGCATTGTACGGCTGAAAATTTGCGAGCGCACGGCAAAACGGAGGTAATCTATTACTTTTTTATCAGCAGAGACAAAGCCACCCAGGTTTCCAAAAGACTTGGTGAAAGTAGAAAGAAAAACATCCACTTCTTGTTCTACGCCAAAATATTCGGGAGAACCTTTGCCATTATCTCCAAATACACCGAAGGCATGGCTATCATCAACGAGGAAGGTGAAATTATACTTCTTTTTGAGTTTTACAATCTCATCCAGGGGAGCTAATTCGCCATGCATACTGTAGAGGCCATCAACGATCACCAGAATAATCCCGTTATTGGGATTATGGGTTTTTAATGCGCGTTTGATTTGCATTTCCAGATGCTCAACATTATTATGTTTGAAAGCGAACTTGCGTCCATTGTGAATGCGAACGCCATCGATCAGACAAGCATGGCATTTTTGATCATAAATGATGGTATCATGTCGATCAGTCAGAGCGTCGACAATCGAAAAGAAGCCCTGATAACCCAAATTAACCAGCATGGTATCCTCTCTTCCTAGAAAATTGCTCAGGGTTAATTCCAGATCATCATGCGCTTGAGTATGCCCAATCGTGAGACGAACCGAATGCGGGTATGAAGGCCCGTATAAGCGTGTTACTTCTGTGGCAGCAGCAACACTTTCAGGATGATGCATGAGCCCCAGATAATCATTAAGACACCAAACAATATACTCTTTATCATCAAAAGTCATTCTGCTTGATATCTTCCCTTTCAATTCGAGGTGGTGTAAACTACCTCGGTAAGCAATGTACTGTTGAAGAACAGTTGTCCTGTGTTCAAGTTTTTGCAACAAATCCATAATCCTATATCAATAATGTCTAGATATTAGGTCTAAAGTAGATGTTAAGCTAAATGTTAGGGGTTAGTACATTAGAATTATAACTTCTAATCTAGTCCGTTTTCTCTAAAAAAAAGTATTTGTTTGTTTATCTACTTGGAAATGGTGCAGGAATCTATTACAAATTTATGCAAAAAAAATTAAGATGTCCTGTTGTTATTAATTTTTTGATATTTAAAATAAAAGGAGAGCGTAAATGATAAAGAGAGAGGAAGTTACATGTAAAGATAAATAAAATCTTAATCAAAAAATTGCAATTTCCTGATTACATAACGCAAAAGAAAGGAAATCCGTATATCAAATTGCAGATAATTTTAAAAACAGTAATAAACGAAGTGTTAAATCAGGAGTTGACCGTTACAAGTTGAGCCATAATTTTGGAGTACAAATCCTGCGGTTTAAACGGTTTACTTATGTAGTCATTAACGCCGGCTTCTTTACAACGCTCAGCTTCCTGCTTGGAACTATTGGCAGTAAGCGCTATAATCGGGACGCTGCTCTTTTCCCGGATTTTTTGGGTTGCTTCAATTCCGCCCATGACAGGCATCTGAATGTCCATCAGAATCAAATCATACCCATGTTCCCGGTATTTTTCCACTCCAATCAAGCCATTTTCTGCAATATCTACACTTACCAATTCCGACCAGGTTGTCAGTACTTTTTTAGTAGCAATTTGATTGAGGAAATGATCCTCCACCAAAAGTATTTTGAGCGGTACTTCCGGTTTGTGATTTTCATTAAAAGAAAGCTGCTTGACCGGACGAATCGGAATTTTTATACTGTAAATGGTCCGGGTATCATCTGCCTCAATATGGTACTGACCTTTCAGTGTTTTGATCAGTTTAGCCGCAATGGCCATTCCCAGAGCAGGCTTTTCATCGTTTTGTTCCTCGGAATGATAAATTTCCAGAACCTTATCAGCTGTCAATAATTCCTGGATATTTTCTTTGGACAAGGCCTGATTATTATCTACCAGGGTGAAGGTCATATCTGCCAGTTCCTCCGAGTGCTTGTGAACCTCGCATTGTAGCTTGATAACTCCGTTCTTGACAAGCGGATCGTTCAGGATATTGTCGAGCAAATTGTAAAGAACCTGAGTGATTTTATTCGAATCGGAAATAATTTTTTCGGGAATCGGATTTTTAAGCTCTAATTCAAACCGGGCAGTATTATTATCTGCCTTGATCTTGATAACCTTTTCTATACTTTGAAAAAAGTCTTTGGTATTGATTTCTTCTTCTGTGATCTTTAACTCTTCCGACATCAACAAGCTAAAATTGAGCAAATTGTTGGTCATGATAGATAGATCATCTACCGAAGTTTTCAAGCCTTCTATATATTCATTCTGCTGACTGTTAACAGTGCTGTTTTCAAGTAAGTATAAAAGATTGACAATCGAAGAAAGCGGTGTACGAATATGGAAACTCATGTTCGCCAGTGCTTCTTCTTTTAATTTCGAGGTACCGGAAGAAATGTTTTTTTCAATAATCAACTGCTCTGATAGCTTTCGCTCCGTAATATCCTGAATAGCTCCGACCAGGATGATTTTATTATTTACGTTTTCGAAATATACCTTGGCCTGAATAGATACGTATTTGATAGTACGGCCATTGATGATTATCCGGTGTTCCAATTTATGAAGTTTTCCATCCTTTGTCGAGTCTTCAAAAAACTTTTCTACGATCTGCCGATCCTCCATATGTACGTAAGAAAGGTAGTCCGAAAAAGTAGGATTAATACTTCCCGGAGTGTATCCGAGAATGCGGTAAACCTCATCTGTCCATTTCATCGAATTTGAAACGATATCCATTTCCCAGTTACCGAACTTGGCCATTTCCTGAGCTTCTACGAAGCGCTTCTCGCTAATGGCAAGATTGCGTGCTGTTTCTTCCAGTTGTAACTGTGTTTTGAATCGATGAAGAGAATACCGGATGGATCGGCCAAGGATTTTACCATCAAATTGGCCTTTGACTAGAAAATCCTGAGCGCCGGCTTTAATTGCCTGGTTTCCAACAATCTCATTGTTGACACCTGTAAGTACAATAACCGGAATTAATGGAAATTTTTCGAGAAAATTGGACAGCGTTTTAAAACCACTGCTGTCGGGAAGGGTAAGATCGAGAAGAACCAGAGCTATTTCCTGGTTTTTTAAAATGTCTATACCGTCAAAATAAGTTTTGGCATGAAAAAGCTCATGCTTTACAGAAGCATCTTTGAGGAATATCCGCACCAGGTTGAAATCTCCGGGATTATCCTCTATTATTAAAATGTTCGTTTTAGAATTTGTATTCATAGTTAAGCATGACTTTCGCCTTTAGCCAGGGCTAAGCCCGGGGAATTGATTCTTAATCAACCATAGTAGGAAGTATAGCTGTGGTTAACCAGAAATCCTCTATTTTTTGAATAACATCGAAAAATTTATCGAAGTCCACAGGTTTATTAATATAGCAATTTACATGAAGATTATAACTCTTCAAAATATCTTGCTCTGCATTTGATGTGGTTAATACTACAACCGGGATTCTTTTTAGGAGTTTATCCGTTTTGACTTCCTGCAATACTTCCCTTCCATCTCGTTTGGGCAGATTCAAATCCAACAGGATCAAATCCGGTGTAACTGCATCTGTGTAAGGAGTTTCTTTTTTTAGGAACTTGATGGCTTCTACTCCGTCCATTACGACATCGAGGTTTGTGGGTAATCTACCTTCCTTAAAAGCTTCTTGTGTTAGCCTAACGTCTCCTGGATTATCTTCAATAAGTAAAATATTCACAGGTCTATTTTTTTTAATCATTTTAATGATAATTACGGTTTATGTAACGTCATGTGTTCTGCAAAGGTTACATGACAATTTTAGGTATGTGGATGTTTTCAAGATTTGTTGTTGTGGAAAGTATTTTTCGCTTCAAAGTGTTTAAGAGAAAAATCTGTGTACGATTTAAATTTATTTGCTATGGCAAAAAAAAAAAATCGGATCATGTTGTGACATTGAAAACAACTTTATTCTTGCTTTTTACTCCTTGAATCATTGATTTTACGTCGATTTATGTTGAAAAATACTAAAAGGTTATTGCCGTCCTTTTTCAAATAATTAACAACTTCTGTCGGCTGAAGATTTTATACCTGCTCAATCGTGCTGGTACACTTCCTTTTGCTTATTATTGCGTTTTTGTAAGGGACACAAAAAATATTGAAAAATCCGTCAAATAATTTGGGGCCGGTTTGGAACTTATTCACTGAGCTGAAAATTAAAAAGGACTTTAATAAAGCGATTGATAATTCCCAATCAGGCTCCTAGCACCAGTGAGTTCAATTAACTATTTATTCTATGCTGAATACAGAAAATCTTCGCGACTTGTTTCTTTCTTATTTGAAGGAAAACCATATTAAACGTCCACCGGAAAAACTATACCAACCTGTAAATTACATCATGGAACTGGGAGGAAAACGAATGAGACCGGTTATGCTACTGATGGCTTACCAGTTGTTTGCCAATGAAGTTGAGAAAGCTTTACCGGCGGCCTATGCCATTGAGATGTTTCACAATTTCAGTTTGGTACATGATGATATTATGGACGAAGCTCCCTTAAGGAGAGGCAAACCTACTGTACACAAGGCTTTTGATATGAATACTGGAATTCTATCGGGGGATGTGATGCTAATCTTGGCTTATGACTATTTGATGAAAACGGAGGTTGCTGAAAAAAGACTCGAACTGGTGCAATTATTTAATGCGATGTCTATCAAGGTATGTGAAGGTCAGCAAATGGATATGGATTTTGAAACGAGATCAGAAGTGAGTATTGAAGAATACATCAGGATGATTAGTTATAAAACGGCAGCGCTTTTGGCTGGCGGGATGAAAATGGGGGCGATCATTGCTGATGCGGGAGTCGATAATGCCCAACTAGTTTACGAATTTGCCTGGAACATCGGAATCGCTTTTCAATTGCAGGATGATATTCTGGATACCTATGGGGACCCTGAAAAGTTTGGTAAAAAAGTGGGGGGAGATATTGTTCAAAATAAGAAAACATATCTGGTATTAAGAGCCCTGGAACTTGCTGATTCGGTGACTAGAACTCACCTTACAGAAATCATGAATACACCCACTAAGGATGAATTGGCTAAAATCAAAACAGTAAAAGGTCTTTTTAATAAGCTAAATATTAGAAGAGAAGCGGAATATTTAAAAAACAAATATCAGAGCAGCGCTTTTCAGGCACTTGAAAGGCTGGATAGCAGCGAAGAACGTAAAGCGCCTTTGATAGAAATGGCTAGTCAATTGATCGGTAGAGATGTATAATGAAAACCATCCAAATCACTGCGCTGAAATAAAAAAGGAGCAACCACCGCAGCGGTTACCCCTCACACTATGAAACACTATATCTTTGAATTATATAAATATCGCAACTACATAATCGTCAAAAGTAATAACTTCTAAAAAATTATACAAATTTAGTATTATTTAATTGATAAATATTCGTTTTTATATTATGTAAAACATCAATAAAGATGAAAAGTTTGGTCTATGCATAATAATTTGAAAATCATCTATTTAACTAGTGAAACTTTCACGTTCCACCAGTTTTTTTCAATAAGCGCTTTATTCTTTTCGTAAAACCTGATGGCCGGAATGTTCCAGTCTAAAACCTGCCATTTAGCCATTTTTGCACCTTTTCCTTTGCAAATCCTCAAAAATTCATCAAATAATTGCTGCCCTATTCCTTTATGGCGATAGGCTTCTTTTATAACAAAGTCTTCCAGATAGATCATTTTACCCTTCCAGGTAGAATAAGTATTATAATAAAGCATTATTCCGATGATCTCCTTTTCGTATACGGCTACAATGCATTCAAAATGGTTTTCGGAGAAATCTTTTACATAGTCTTCTACGGTAGCTGAAACCTGATCGGCTGCTTTCTCGTAAACAGCTAGTTCTACTACTAGATCATGGATAGCAGGTATATCTTGTTCGGTGGCCTGTCGGATGCTTAAATTCATGCTTTTTAGAGTAAAAAAAGAGAATTTTGGCGAGCTTTCTAAATTTGCTTGTTACACAGTGCTAAAAAGTTTGAAAAAAAGCTCAAATAATTTGATTAAGGGTTTGAATAACAGCAAAATAGTCCTATCTTTGCAACCGCTTAGGCGGCGAGGTCAATAATTTGCACTGGAAAAGTCGTGAATACAAGGCTTCTAAGCCATAATTTTTGAAATAATTAAATTACTGAAAATATGCCTACAATCAATCAGCTTGTAAGAAAAGGCAGAAAAAAAATAGTTGTTGCGAGTAAATCGCGTGCTTTGGATGCTTGTCCGCAAAAACGAGGGGTATGTACCCGTGTATACACCACTACTCCCAAGAAGCCTAATTCAGCGCTTCGAAAAGTAGCAAAAGTTCGTTTAACCAACGGCATTGAGGTGATTGCATATATTCCGGGAGAAGGACATAACCTACAAGAGCACTCCATCGTATTGATCAGAGGAGGTCGTGTAAAGGATTTACCGGGAGTACGATATACAATCGTTAGAGGTGCTTTGGATACAGCTGGTGTTACGGATAGACTTCAGAGCCGTTCTAAATACGGAACAAAAAGACCTAAATAATTTTAAAAGTAATCATTACCATATATATAAGGTGTACTAAAAAACATTTTAGAAATGCGTAAAAGAAAACCAAAATTAAGAGTAATTCAACCTGATCCAAGATATGGTGATCCAATGATTACTCAATTTGTTAATAATCTGATGTTGGATGGTAAAAAAGGGGTTGCTTTTAAGAATTTTTACAGAGCAATGGATATCGTCCGCGAGAGAACCAGTGAAGATGAGCATGCTATTTGGAAGAAAGCCTTAAATAATGCAATGCCTCAGGTAGAAGTAAGAAGTAAGCGTGTAGGTGGTGCAACTTTCCAAATCCCGACTGAAATCAGGGCTAAGCGCAAGATTTCAATCGGAATGAAATGGCTGATTAGATTTGCACGTGCCCGAAGTGGTAAAGGAATTGCTGAGAAATTATCTGCTGAACTTATTGCAGCAAGTAAAGGTGAGGGAGCTGCCGTTAAAAGAAAAGAAGATACGCACAAAATGGCAGAGTCTAACCGTGCATTTGCACACTTCAGAGTTTAATTCTTATTTAACAAATTATAATTAAGCGATTTAAGTAGTTTAATCATGGCAAAAGATCTCAAATTTACTAGAAACATAGGTATTGCCGCTCACATTGATGCTGGTAAAACCACTACGACTGAACGTATATTGTATTATACCGGTCTGAGTCACAAGATCGGGGAAGTGCATGATGGAGCTGCAACGATGGACTGGATGGAACAAGAGCAGGAAAGAGGTATTACCATTACTTCTGCTGCTACTAAGACAAGCTGGAAATGGCTTGATCAAGAATATTCAGTCAATATCATTGATACTCCTGGTCACGTTGACTTTACTGTTGAAGTAGAGCGCTCTCTAAGAGTATTGGACGGTACTGTTGCGCTTTTCTGTGCTGTATCCGGTGTAGAACCACAGTCTGAAACTGTTTGGCGTCAGGCAGATCGTTATAGAGTACCACGTATCGGATTCGTTAATAAAATGGATCGTTCCGGTGCCGATTTCTTGAATGTTGTAAATGACGTTAAAGAAAAGCTCGGAGCCAATGCAATACCATTGCAGATTCCTATCGGTGCAGAAGAGACTTTCAAAGGAGTAGTTGATCTTTTGACTGGAAAAGCTATCGTATGGGATGACGAAACACAGGGAATGACTTATAAAGAAATTCCGGTCCCTGAGGATCTTGTGGATGTTGTTGCGGAATACAGAGAGCAACTAGTAGAAGCAGTAGCGGAGTATGATGAAACTTTGATGGAGAAATTCTTTGAAGATCCGGACTCTATTACTATTGAAGAAATGAGAGCAGCAATTCGCGCAGCAGTTATCGATATGTCTATCGTACCAATGATGTGTGGTTCTGCCTTTAAAAATAAAGGAGTTCAGGCGCTTTTGGATGCAGTTTGTACTTTCTTGCCATCTCCGGTTGACGTTGAAGCAATCGAAGGAACAAATCCAAAAACAGACGAAGTAGAGGTACGTAAGCCGGATACAAGCGAGCCGTTTGCGGCACTTGCGTTCAAAATTGCTACGGACCCTTATGTAGGAAGATTATGCTTCTTTAGAGTGTACTCTGGAGCATTGGATGCTGGTTCTTACATTTTAAATACACGTTCTGGTAATAAAGAGAGAATCTCTCGTATTTACCAAATGCACGCTAACAAACAAAATCCTATCAGCAGAGTAGAGGCTGGAGATATTGCAGCAGGGGTGGGATTCAAAGATATCAGAACAGGGGATACACTTTGTGACCTTGCTAACCCAATCGTACTGGAAAGTATGACTTTCCCTGATCCGGTTATTGGAGTTGCAGTTGAACCTAAGACACAGAAAGATTTGGATAAGCTGGGAATGGCTCTTGCTAAATTGGCAGAAGAAGATCCTACCTTCCAGGTTAGATATGATGAAGATACCAACCAAACTGTAATTAGTGGTATGGGAGAGCTTCACCTGGAAATCATTGTTGATCGTCTAAAAAGAGAGTTTAAAGTGGAATGCAACCAGGGAGAGCCTCAGGTAAATTATAAAGAGGCGCTTACTAATCAGGTTGAACACCGTGAAAGATTGAAAAAACAATCTGGTGGATCGGGACTTTTTGCCGATATGCAGTTTGAACTTGGACCTGCTGATGAGGAATTCCTGGAAAGTGAAGATTTCAAATCTGGAAAAGAAAAACTTCAGTTTGACTGGGCGATCGTCGGAGGAGCAATCGACAAAAACTATCAGAAACCAATTAAAGATGGTTTCACTGCTATGATGTCAAATGGTATCCTTGCCGGATATAACATTGATAGCATGAAAGTAAGAGTTTTTGATGGTTCTATGCACGCGGTGGATTCCAAGCCAATTGCTTTTGAACTTTGTGCGAAAGAAGGATTCAAAGCTGCTGCTGCCAAAGCTAATCCGGTATTGATGGAGCCTATTATGAAATTGGAGGTAGTTACTCCGGAAGAGTATGTGGGTTCTGTAATCGGTGACTTGAACAGAAGAAGAGGATTGCCAAAAGGTCAGGAGCCTCGTTCCGGTGGAGCAGTTGCTATCCAGGCTGATGTACCACTTTCCGAAATGTTCGGATATGTGACTTCCTTGAGAACCATCACTTCAGGTCGTGCGTCTTCAACAATGGAGTTCTCGCACTACGCTGCAGCTCCTAAGGGTATTGCAGAAGAGGTGATTGAAAAAGCAAAAGGTACTGTAAAAGTATAAGATAGAATTACATTGAGTGGAGTGTGTATCCACATGCTCCACTCTTACTACTAACAAATAAAGATTTATTAGGGTAATGAATCAAAAAATCAGAATCAAACTACGTTCTTACGATCACAATTTAGTTGATAAGTCAACTGAAAAGATTGTAAAAACGGTTCGCAACAGTGGAGCTGTTGTGACAGGTCCGATTCCGCTGCCCAGTGAGAAGAAAATTTTTACCGTCTTGCGTTCACCGCACGTCAATAAAAAATCTCGCGAGCAGTTCCAACTTCGGACTCATAAAAGACTAATTGAAATTTACACGCCTACTCAAAAAACAGTTGACGCTCTGTCAAAACTGGAACTGCCAAGCGGTGTAGATATTCAGGTCAAATTGACGTAAAAGATTCTTTTAACATAAAGGATATCGAATTTTGACTTTTTAAAAGTCGAATTCTATGAAAATCATTGCTTATCCATTATTTGATGGAACATCTGCGAATGCTTTGCAATCGTAGTCGATGATTTTTGATTTAATTAGATATTCATAATTAAAATCTTAATAATTGTGAACGGTTTAATAGGTAAAAAAATCGGTATGACCAGCATTTTTGATGAAGCTGGTAACAATATAGCTTGTACAGTGGTTGAAGCCGGCCCTTGCGTAGTTACTCAGGTAAAAACCGAGGAATCCGACGGATACAATTCCGTACAATTGGGCTACGGAGAAGCTAAAGAAAAAAACACTTCTAAAGCACTTCAAGGACATTTCAAAAAAGCGGGTACTACACCTAAAAGACAGGTAGTGGAGTTCAGAGATTTCGCGGAATACCTAGACCGTGAAGAAGAGGTAAAACCAGGGGAAATATTCTCTGCAGATCTTTTTGAGGAAGGCGACATAATTAATGTCGTGGGAACTTCTAAAGGTAAAGGTTTCCAGGGGGTTGTGAAAAGACACGGTTTCCGTGGGGTAAATGATGCTACACACGGACAGCACAACCGTCAACGTGCTCCCGGTTCTATCGGTGCCGCTTCTTATCCGGCTAAAGTTTTCAAAGGTATGAGAATGGCAGGCCGTACCGGTGGTAAGAGAGTAAAAACTAAAAACCTGCGTGTTTTAAGAGTTATTCCTGAAAAAAATCTAATCCTTATTCAAGGTGCAATTCCTGGTCATAAAGGAGGATTCATAATCTTAGAAAAGTAAGAGATCATGAAACTTGAAGTTTTAAATATCGAAGGTAAAAAAACAGGCAAAGAAGTAGATTTGCCAGATAATATTTTTGGTATCGAGCCTAATGAGCACGCAGTATACCTTGCAGTTAAGCAATATAATGCTAATCAGCGACAGGGAACTCATGCGGCTAAAGAAAGAGGCCAGATTGCCGGTTCTACCAGAAAAATCAAGCGTCAAAAAGGTACGGGTACAGCACGTGCAGGTTCTATAAAGAATCCGCTTTTTAGAGGAGGAGGACGAGTGTTTGGACCAAGACCGGACAGAGATTACAGCTTGAAGCTAAATAAAAAGGTAAGCCGATTAGCTCGAAAGTCCGCTCTAAGTAGTAAAATGTCTGCCGGACAAATTATTGTCGTAGAGGATTTCGCTGCATGGGATGAGCCTAAAACCAGTAAGTACCAGGATTTCCTGAACGGTCTGGACCTGAAAAGTGGTAACTCACTTTTGGTTACTGGTGATTATGATAAAGTATTGTACTTATCCAGCCGGAACATTCAAAAAACGGATATCGCCAGAGCTCAGGATTTGAATACCTATCAGGTGCTTAAGGCAAATACCTTGATTTTGTCTGTAAGTGCAATTGATAAAATTAAAGAAACTTTTGCTTAAAAATTAGAAGTTACACGCTTCCATAAATTTAATCGAAATGGCAAAGATGATTTTAATAAAACCGATCATTACTGAAAAAGCGGAAGGTTTATCCGAAAACCTTAACCAGTATAGCTTTGTCGTGGACAAAAAATCCAGTAAGATCGAAATTAAAGATGCAGTTCAGAAAATGTACGACGTAAAAGTTGCTTCTGTTAATACTGCAATTATGCCAGCTAAGGCGAAAAATAGAAACACCAGATCAGGTTTGATTAGAGGTCGTGTCTCTTCTTATAAAAAAGCAGTCGTTACACTTGCTGAAGGACATGAGATAGACTTTTTTGGTGATATTTAATAGTTAGTGAATCCATTAGCTTAAACAAAGAAATTTAATAAGATGCCAGTTAAAAAGTATAATCCGATAACTCCAGGAACTCGATTTAGAGTTGGGAATACTTTTTCAGAAGTAACTACGGACAAACCTGAAAAAAGTCTGACTACTTCTATTAAGAAAACAGGTGGTCGTAATCACGATGGTAAAATGACTATGCGAAACCGTGGAGGCGGGCATAAAAAGCGTTATCGTGTAATCGACTTTAAAAGAAATAAAGAAGGAATTCCGGGTACGGTTAAAACAATCGAATACGATCCGAATCGTACTGCATTCATTGCACTGATTGTTTATGCTGATGGAGAGAAAAGATATATCCTTGCTCCTGATGGATTAAAAGCAGGAGATAAAATTATGTCTGGCAAAAACGCTACTCCGGATACTGGAAACTCACTTTACATGAGTGATATTCCATTGGGGGCCGTTATCCATGCTATCGAATTGGAGCCAGGTCGCGGGGCATCTCTTGCACGTAGTGCAGGAACTTACGGTCAGTTAATGGGGCGTGAAGGTAAATATGCAATTGTTAAATTGCCTTCCGGTGAGGTACGCCGAATCCTTTTAACTTGTAAGGCTACCATCGGCAGCACCTCAAATCCGGATCACGGTCTTCAGGTATTGGGTAAAGCAGGGCGCAAGAGATGGCTCGGACGTCGTCCACGAGTGAGAGGGGTTGCGATGAACCCGGTTGATCACCCCATGGGAGGTGGTGAAGGTAGAGCTTCTGGAGGTCACCCACAATCTCGTACCGGTGTAATGGCCAAAGGTCAGAAAACAAGAAATGTTAAGAAGTATTCTTCTAAATTAATCATTTCTAAGCGTAAGAGTAAATCCAAAAAATAAATAGATCGATAATTATTTATTATGGCTAGATCAATAAAAAAAGGACCATACGTTTTTCATAAACTACTTACAAAAGTAGGGAAAGCAAAGGAATCAAATAAGAAGACGGTAATCAAAACTTGGTCTCGTGCTTCTATGATTATTCCGGATATGGTTGGTGAAACGATTGCAGTTCACAATGGTAAGACCTTCGTACCTGTATTCATTACAGAAAACATGGTAGGGCATAAGCTAGGCGAATTTTCTCCTACCCGTAACTACAAAGGTCACTCAGGAAATAGAAAAAAATAAAATTTTAGTGATTGGTTTCTGATTCTTTCAGAAGCATTCAAACTATATATTATGGAAGCAGTTGCTAAACTTAAAAATTGTCCGATGTCAGCACGTAAAATGAGGCTGGTTGTCGATAACATACGCGGAAAAGAAGTTGAAGAAGCACTTAATATCCTGCGTTTTACTAAAAAAGAAGCAGCAACCTGGTTGGAAAAATTAGTGCTTTCTGCTATCGCTAACTGGGAGTATAAAAACGGAATGGCGGTGAGCGCGGATGATTATGATCTCTATATCAAAACCGCTTTTGTTGATCAGGGTACTATGCTAAAAAGATTCCGTCCGGCTCCACATGGTAGAGCTCACAGAATTAGAAAGCATACCAATCATGTTACTATTATCGTGGAGAACAGAATCGCGCTTGATAGTGAAAATCAGGTCGAAGAAGAGGTTGAGCTTGAAGAGATCGTTGAAGAAACAAATGATTAATTACAATATTTTAATACCATAATTTATGGGTCAGAAAACAAATCCAATAGGTAATCGTCTTGGAATCATCAGAGGATGGGAATCCAACTGGTTTGGTGGTAAGAATTTTGGTCAGAAAGTGGTGGAGGATGAAAAAATCCGTACCTACCTTCGTGCCAGAATCCCTAAAGGAGGTATAGCTAGAATTATTATCGAGCGTACTCTCAAAAGAATTACTGTAACCATCCATACCTCTCGCCCTGGAATCGTCATCGGTAAAGGTGGAAAAGAAGTAGATAAGCTAAGAGAAGAGTTGAAAAAACTTTCCAGCCAGGATGTACAAATCAACATTGTTGAAATCCGCAAGCCTGAGCTAGATGCAGCTATCGTTGGTGAGATGATCGCTAAACAAATTGAAGCGAGAATCAACTACCGTAGAGCGATCAAGATGGCTATCCAGTCTACCATGCGGGTAGGCGCAGAGGGAATCAAGGTTAGAATCTCTGGTCGTTTGAATGGTGCAGAGATGGCTCGTTCGGAAGAGTATAAAGATGGTAGAACGCCATTGCATACTTTCCGTGCAGATATCGATTATGCACTGACCGAAGCATTGACGGTTTATGGTAAGATTGGTATCAAAGTATGGATCTGTAAAGGAGAAGTACTGGGTAAACGCGATCTTTCTCCAAATGTCGGAGTAGATAAGAAAGAAAAAGGAGGCCGTGGTGATAGAAGAGGTGGTCGTGGTGGTGATAGAAGAGGCGGCCGCGGAGGTGATAGAAGAAATCAAAGACGTAACTAGAATAATAGAAAAAAATGCCGTACCTTTGCCCTGCTTTTCTGGAAAGCAGTCATTTTCGGCAAATTTCAATATAAATTCGTTAAAATAAAGGTTAGAAATGTTACAGCCTAAACGTACTAAATATCGTAAGCAGCAGAAAGGAAGAGTTAAAGGACTAGCTCATCGAGGTAGTAAAATTTCTTTCGGCAGCTTTGCTTTAAAATCATTGGATTCTGCATATATCACCAATCGCCAAATCGAGGCTGCTCGTATTGCGATGACCCGATATATGAAAAGGGAAGGAAACGTTTGGATTCGAATTTTCCCGGACAAACCAATTACTGCTAAGCCGCTCGAGGTACGTATGGGTAAGGGTAAAGGAGCACTTGACCATTACGTAGCTGTTGTAAAGCCGGGACGTATTATGTTCGAAATGGATGGTGTACCTGTTGAGACTGCAAAAGAAGCACTTCGTCTTGCAGCTCAAAAGTTACCTGTTGCAACTAAATTTGTAGTCAGACACGATTACGTTGGATAAATTTTAATTCTAAAGATAATGGCAACTAAAAAATATCTAGAATTACAGGAATTTGCTGATGCTGATTTGTTGAATGAGCTTAAGGAAACAAGAGATCAGTACCAAAAGCTAAAGTTCGACCATGCTATCAAAGGACTTGATAATCCTTTATTACTGCGCGATGTTCGTAGAGACATTGCCAGATTGATTAGCGAAGTTCGCCGCAGAGAGCTGAAAAATATGTCAGAAGAAGAATTAGCTAATCGCTCTAAAATCAGAGCAAGAAGAAGAAAAGGCAAATAATTTCTTGTTATCAATAACATCCTCTTTGAGGGATATTGCATTTAATTATGAGTGAAAATATCACATTAAGAAAACAACGTGTAGGTGTAGTCACCAGTACTTCAATGGATAAGTCAATTACTGTTTCCATCGAAAAGAAATTACGTCACCCAATCTACGGTAAATACGTTAAGCAGACCAAAAAATTTATGGCGCATGACGAAAAGAATGAGTGCAACGTAGGTGATACAGTACGAATTATGGAAAGCCGTCCATTGAGTAAGCGTAAAAGATGGCGCCTTGTTGAAATTATAGAAAGAGCTAAGTAATTCACCTCAAAAGGGTTTTACACTTTAAAAGTTAATAAAAATGATACAGCAAGAATCAAGATTAAAAGTAGCGGATAATAGTGGTGCGAAAGAAGTGCTTTGCATTCGTGTACTGGGAGGATCCAAAAGACGCTACGCTTCTATCGGTGACCAAATCGTCGTCACAGTAAAAGAAGCTTCTCCGGGAGGAGTAAAAAAAGGTACTGTTTCTAAAGCAGTTATCGTGCGAACAAAAAAAGAAATACGTCGCAAAGATGGTTCCTATATTCGCTTTGATGATAATGCAGTCGTTTTGTTAACTGCTTCTGATGAGCCTAGAGGTACGCGTATCTTTGGCCCTGTGGCCAGAGAGCTTAGAGATAGAGATTATATGAGAATTGTTTCATTAGCTCCTGAGGTAATATAACTCAGGCCGGCGTGGAAGTTCAAGCGCTTTTTAATCAATAAAGATCATGGCAAATAAAAATAATAATCAAAAACGATTCGCTCCTAAACTCAATATCAAAAAAGGAGACACTGTAATGGTGATCGCTGGTTCGAGCAAGGGCGTAAAAGGCGAAGTACTCGAAGTACTACCCAAAAAGAGTCGTGTTATTGTTGAGCAGGCTAATACAGTTAAAAAACACCAGAAACCAACGCAGGATAATCCTGGTGGAATCATTGAAAAAGCAGCTCCAATCCATATTTCCAATGTAATGTTGGTTGATCCAAAGACCGGAGAGCCAACGCGTGTAGGACGAAAAGAAGTAGACGGGAAGTTAGTAAGATATTCAAAAAAATCTGGTGAAATTATCAAGTGATGAGTTATCAACCAAGACTAAAAGAAAAATATAGAAAGGAAATTATTCCTCAACTGCAAGAGCAGTTCCAGTATAGTTCAATTATGCAGGTTCCAAAACTGGTTAAAGTTTGTATTAACCAGGGAGTAGGAGGTGCAACTGCGGATAAAAAACTGGTCGACTCTGCGGTTTCTGAAATGACTATGATTGCTGGTCAGAAAGCGGTTGCTACGAAAGCCAAAAAATCTATCTCAAACTTTAAATTGAGAGAAGGAATGTATGTTGGTGCAAGAGTGACGCTTCGACACGATCGTATGTGGGAGTTTATGGATCGCTTAATTACCGTAGCGCTTCCACGGGTACGGGACTTTCGCGGGATCAACGATAAAAGCTTTGATGGAAGAGGTAATTACACGATGGGAATTGCCGAGCATATCATCTTCCCGGAAATTGATCTTGATAAAGTATCGAGAATTACGGGATTAGATATCACTTTTGTTACAACTGCTCAAACAGATGCGGAAGCGTTGGCATTACTTAAGAAGTTGGGAATGCCTTTCAAAAATCAAAATAATTAAAATTATCATAAAATGGCTAGGAAATCTCTTATAGCTCGCGAAAAGAAAAGACAAAGATTAGTGGCGAAATACGCTGAACTGAGAAAACAGTTGAAAGAAGAAGGCCGTTGGGAAGAGCTGGATAAGTTACCTCGTAACTCTTCCAAAGTAAGATTGCATAATCGATGTCTCTTAAGCGGAAGACCAAAAGGATATATGAGAATGTTCGGAATCTCCCGTGTAGCTTTCCGAAAAATGGCTCTTGAGGGTAAGATTCCTGGTATTACCAAAGCAAGTTGGTAGATTTTATAAAAACGACCATTAAATAAATAGCATAAAATGGCATTAACAGATCCAATAGCAGATTATTTAACTCGTATTCGTAATGCTCAGCAAGCAGGGCATAGAATTGTCGAAATCCCTGCTTCTAAGATGAAAAAGCGTATTACCGAAATTCTTTATGATCAAGGATATATTCTAAAGTACATGTTTGATGATAATGAAGGTAAGCAAGGAGTAATTAAGATTGCCTTGAAATACGATCCGGTTACTAAACAACCGATTATCAGAAAGCTGGGCAGAATCAGTAAACCCGGTTTGCGTCAGTTCTCTAGATCAACTGAGCTTCCAAGAATTATTAATGGTCTGGGCATTGCCATCATTTCAACTTCCAGAGGAATTATGACCGATAAGCAGGCACGTTCGCAAAACGTCGGGGGAGAAGTTGTTTGTTACGTTTACTAATATTTGTTGAAAATTAATTAAAGAAAAATGTCAAGGATAGGAAAAGCACCGATTACAATCCCGGCTGGCGTTGAAGTAAAAGTTAACAAAGGCAATTTGGTTACAGTTAAAGGGCCAAAAGGGGAATTGTCTCAGCAAGTTGATCTTGATCTTACAATTGAGATTGAAGATGGTGTGGTGACTGTGAAAAGACCAACTGATCAAAAAAGACATCGTTCTATTCACGGTTTGTACCGCACGCTGATCGCTAATATGGTTTTTGGAGTTTCTACCGGTTATACCAAAGTACTTGAATTGGTTGGGGTAGGTTACCGGGCTAATAATACGGGGCAATTGTTGGAGCTTTCCGTTGGTTATTCTCACCCCATCATGTTTTATGTTCCCGATGAGGTGAAAGTAGAAGCTAAGATGGAAAAAGGTAAAAGTCCTTCTATTACCCTTACCAGCCATGACAAGCAACTAATTGGACAAATCGCTGCAAAAATCAGAGCGTTTAGAAAACCAGAACCTTACAAAGGAAAAGGTATTCGATTTGCAGGTGAAGAAATCAGACGTAAAGCAGGTAAAACTGCAGCTAAATAAAAATTTGTAATCATAATGGGACTTACAAAAGTTAATAAAAGAAAACGGATTCAGTACCGTATCAGAGCTAAAATTAGAGGTACTGCTGAAAAACCGAGGTTATCTGTTTTTCGCAGTAATAAAGAGATTTATTGTCAATTGATCAATGATCTAACTGGTAATACCTTGGTTGCGGCTTCTTCCAGAGAATTGGAAAAAAGCGGTACGAAGTCTGACCAGGCAAAAGAGGTAGGTAAGAAAATAGCAGAGAGAGCTTTGGCAGAAAATATTTCATCAATCGTTTTTGACAGAGGTGGATATCTTTATCACGGACGAGTAAAAGCATTAGCAGACGGTGCTCGTGAGGGCGGTTTGCAGTTTTAAAAAATTGAAAAATGGCAAATAAAACTCCGAACAGAATAAAACCTACAGATACGGACCTTAAAGAGAAGTTAGTTAACCTCAACCGTGTTGCTAAAGTAACCAAAGGAGGTAGAACATTTAGTTTCGCAGCAATTGTTGTGGTTGGAGATGGAAATGGTAGAGTAGGGCATGGTCTGGGAAAAGCACGGGACGTTTCCGAATCTATCGCGAAAGCAGTTGATGATGCGAAAAAGAATCTGATTCAGGTTCCTCTCTATAAGGGTACGATTCCTCATGAGCAAAAAGGAAAGTACGGTGCGGGTAAAGTATTGATTAAACCGGCCGCGGATGGTACAGGAGTAATCGCCGGTGGTGCGATGCGTGCGGTATTGGAAATCGCTGGTGTACAAAACGTACTAGCAAAATCTCAGGGTTCTTCGAATCCTCACAACGTTGTAAAAGCAACTATCGATGCGCTATCTAAATTGAGAAGCCCGATGGATATTGCTAGACAACGCAATATTTCAATGGATAAGTTATTTAACGGATAATTCTGAAGACAATGGCCAAGGTAAAAATAACTCAGGTAAAAAGCACTATCGACCGACCAAAGCGTCAAAAAGATACTATGATCGCGCTTGGACTGAGAAAAATCAACCAAAGTGTTGAACATGAAGATACTCCACAAATTCTTGGGATGATTGCAAAAGTTAATCACCTCATTAAAGTGGAACAATTGTAATTCAAATTCGTATAATCTTTAATTATCATAAATAAGATGGAACTGCATAATCTGAAACCAGCAAAAGGTTCTGTAAAAAATAAGAAGCGTATCGCTAGAGGTCCCGGATCAGGTAGAGGTGGTACAAGTACCCGAGGGCATAAAGGTCAAAAGTCTCGTTCAGGGTACAGTCGCAAGCGTAATTTCGAAGGTGGACAAATGCCGCTTCAAATGCGTCTGCCAAAGGTAGGGTTTAAAAATCCTAATCGCGTAGAATACGTAGCTATTAATCTGGATCGACTGGATGCTATTTCAGAAAAGCATAATATTAGTACAGTTAGCCTGGAGACCTTAACTGCCAGTGGAATTGTTAAAAAAACTGATAAAGTTAAAATCTTGGGTGGTGGCGAATTAAAGCGTAAATTGGAAGTCAAAATTCACGCTTGTTCCGAATCCGCTAAAAAAGCTATAGAAGCCGCTGGAGGAACTGTAGAAATAGTATAAATACACTGAATGAATGCAATTCTTCATTCTTTTAAATAATAATATTCCCTTTCAAAAGGGTGCGAAATAATGCCTGCCAATTGTGGTGGGCATCAGCGCTTTATAAACAAATGTAAGTCCTGAAGATGAAAAAATTAATTACAACCTTACGTAATATTTGGAAAATCAAAGAGCTTAGAGAGCGAATTACTTTTACACTCATCATTTTGATGGTCTATCGATTCGGCTCGTTTGTAGTGTTGCCAGGGGTTGACCCGGACGCTTTGGAGACAGCAGGTGGTGATCCTAGCAGTTTATTCGGCCTTATTAATGCCTTTACCGGTGGTGCTTTTAGCAATGGAGCTGTATTTGCACTCGGTATCATGCCTTATATCACCGCTTCGATCATCATCCAGTTAGCGGGATTCGCCGTTCCTTATTTCCAAAGATTACAGCAGCGGGAAGGAGAATCGGGACGAAAAAAAATTACTCAGATTACGCGTTTGCTTACCGTATTGATTACGCTTGTACAAGGAGGTGGCTATCTGGCTTATCTGCAATCTGCCAATGCGGTAGTACCTGATAGTGTACTGGATACCAATGTATTCTGGATCAGTAATGTGATCATCCTTTCTACAGGAACTATTTTCGCCATGTGGCTTGGAGAGAAAATTACGGACCGTGGAATTGGCAACGGTATTTCTCTTTTGATCATGATTGGTATCATCGCAACCTTGCCCGGAGCATTGGCTTATGAATTTACCGAAAACTTTGGTTTGACTTTCATCGTGGAAATTGCCGCCTTATTTGTGGTAGTTATGGCAACGGTATTGATTGTTCAGGCCGTCAGAAAAATTCCTATCCAATTTGCTAAAAGAATGGTCGGTAGAGGTTCGGCTACTATGCCAGTACAAGGAAACAGAGACTATATTCCAATTAAGGTAAATGCCTCGGGAGTAATGCCAATCATCTTTGCACAGGCTTTAATGTTTATTCCATCGACTATTCAGCAGCTTTTAGCGCAAAGTGAAAGTTCGCTTGTTGATAATAATTTCTTGCAGAGTCTTAATGACTTTACATCAGGACCATATAATATCATTTACTTCATTCTGGTTGTAGTATTTACTTATATCTATACCGCTTTATTGGTAAATCCTCAGCAGTATTCCGAATACCTGAAACGTCAAAATGCCTTTATCCCGGGGATCAAACCTGGTAAAAAAACAGCAGACTTTATTGATTCTGTAACAACCAGAATTACACTTCCTGGATCTATTTTCTTGGGTATTATTGCCATTCTACCGGCTTTTGCGGCAGCTTTTGGAATTAATACCGGTTTCGCGATGTTCTTCGGAGGTACTTCACTATTGATTCTTGTAGCAGTTGTCTTGGATACTCTGCAGCAAATTGAAAGCCATCTATTGATGCGTAAATACGATGGATTGGTCAAATCTGGTCGTCTGAAAGGCCGTAGTGGCGTACAGGGGATTGGTGCTTCAATGTAATAATAGTAAATAGGTGAATGTAAGAATGAAAACAATTGTGATACTCAACAGTTATTATCTTTAATTTAGATTTAAGTTAAAAATTCTTGCATTAACTATGATTTATTACAAAACTGAAGAAGAAATTGAATTAATCCGGGAAAGCTGTCTACTGGTTTGTAAAGCTTTGGCACATGTGGGGAGCATTATCAAACCGGGGATATCCGGTGAGCAAATTGATCGGGAAGCAGAGCAGCTAATTAGAGATCATAAGGCTGAACCCGGATTTAAAGGATATAGAGGTTTTCCGGCTACACTATGCGTTTCCAAGAATGAAGGCGTCGTTCATGGAATCCCATCCAAAGAAGAATTTAAAGACGGTGATATTGTTTCCGTAGATTGTGGCGTACTCTTGAATGAATTTTACGGAGATTCAGCTTTTACTTTTGCCATAGGCGAAGTTGCTACCGACGTTATGCAATTATTACGTGTTACGAATACCGCTCTTTACAAAGGGATAGAAAAGGCTGTCGATGGTAAAAGAATCGGAGACATTGGATTTGCAATTCAGGATTTTTGTGAAAGAAAGCATAAATACGGAGTAGTTAGAGAGCTGGTAGGTCATGGAATTGGAAGACATTTACACGAAGCACCTGAAGTACCTAATTATGGAAAAAAAGGGCGGGGACCTAAAATGCGAGAAGGATTGGTTATTGCGATTGAACCTATGATTAACCTGGGGCGCAAAGAAATAACTCAATCTAATGATGGGTGGACAATCGTCACTAAAGATGGAAAAGCTTCGGCTCATTATGAGCATACAATTGTTGTAAGAAAGCAAAAACCCGAACTTTTGTCGGATCATTCAGCGATTGAAGAAGCTATTGCGAAGAATCCGGATGTTAATGAGGTGCCTGTAATTCTTTCTGAATCAGTAACTTTAAGATAAATTTTATAGATTATTGAGAAAATCACTTTATTTTTTGTATCTTTGCACTCCGAAAATTGAACTATGGCTAAACAAGAATTAATAAAGCAGGATGGTATAATCGAAGAAGCACTTTCTAATGCAATGTTTAGAGTGCGTTTAGAGAATGACCATCAAATAGTTGCAACTATTTCGGGGAAAATGAGGATGAACTATATCAGAATCCTTCCCGGAGATAAAGTTGCAGTGGAAATGTCGCCATACGATTTGACTAGAGGACGTATTATATACAGGTACAAATAATTGATTAAACTTATTCTAGATATGAAAGTTAGAGCATCAATAAAAAAACGATCTGCAGAGTGCAAAATCGTTAGAAGAAAAGGAAAATTATACGTTATTAATAAAAAGAATCCTCGCTTTAAACAGCGTCAGGGTTAATTTATATTTTAAGCCACTTTTAAAAATAGTTTCATCATGGCTCGTATTGCAGGTGTAGATTTACCAAGAAACAAAAGAGGTATCATCAGTCTGACTTATATATATGGTATCGGAAAGTCTCTTGCGGGTGACATTCTGGATAGATTGGGTATCGATCACGATACCAAGGTTACGGATTGGAGTGACGATAATATCAAGGAGCTTTCTAAAATTATTCAGGACGAATATAAAGTGGAAGGGCAACTGCGTTCCGAAGTCCAAATGAATATCAAGCGTTTGATGGATATCGGTTGCTATCGCGGAATTCGCCACCGTAGAGGTTTACCGGTAAGAGGTCAAAGAACCCAAACTAATGCGCGTACCAGAAAAGGTAAACGTAAGACTGTTGCAAACAAAAAGAAAGTAACTAAATAATACTTGGACTTTCAGCTTTATAATATCGATTTAAGTAATCAAATATGGCAAAAAGTAGAAAAAAACGGAAAGTAAGAGTTGAACCGGAAGGTTTGGCTTATATCCAGGCTACCTTCAATAATATCATCATTTCAATTTGTAATAAAAAAGGAGATGTTATTTCATGGGCATCTGCCGGTAAAGCAGGATTTAGAGGTTCTAAAAAGAATACACCTTATGCTGCTCAGGTTGCTGCTTCCGATGCTGCCAAAGTGGCTTATGAAGCGGGGATGAGAACGGCAGAGGTATTTGTTAAAGGCCCTGGTTCCGGTAGAGAGGCAGCGATTCGTGCTATCGATGGTGCAGGTATTAAAGTATCAAAAATCAAAGATGTTACTCCAATACCTCACAATGGTTGCCGTCCACCTAAGAAGAGAAGAGTTTAATTTTAATCATTAAAGAGCTTAATATACAATGGCTAGATATACTGGTCCAAAGACAAAAAAAGCGAGAGCCTTCGGAGAACCGATCTTCGGGTTTGATAAATCTTTTGACAAAAAGAAATATCCTCCGGGACAACACGGAAACTCTCGTAGAAGAAAACAGAAATCTGATTATGCCAATCAGTTGAAGGAAAAACAAAAAGCTAAATATACCTATGGTGTACTGGAGCGCCAGTTTAGAAATCTGTTTGATAAAGCAAGTGGAAAGAAAGGGGTAACGGGTACCGTATTGCTTCAACTACTCGAAGCTCGTCTAGATAATACCGTTTATCGCTTGGGGCTTGCACCTTCTCGTCCTGCAGCACGCCAGTTAGTTTCACATAAACACATTATGGTGAATGGAGTATTAACGAATATTCCTTCTGCACAATTAAGAGCGGGTGATATTATCAGTGTAAGAGGAAAATCCAGACACTTGCAAGTAATTAATGAAAGTGTCAAAGGAAAATCTGATGTTCGAAAATACCCCTGGATCGAATGGAATCCTGATAAGATGGAAGGGGTGTTCCTGGATTATCCGGAAAGAGAATCCATTCCGGAACCCATCAACGAACAATTGATCGTCGAACTTTACTCTAAATAGTAATATACCTGTCTGAAATCTGAGTACTTCGGTGCTCAGATTTTAGATTGTATTATCAATCGCTTTTCCATTTTAAGTTTTTTTTCCCTCTAAAGAATAACTCTATAATATGAGCATTTTAAATTTTCAGAAACCTGATAAGATTATTCTCCAAAAAGCTACTGATTTCGAAGGACTTTTCGAATTCAAGCCTTTGGAACCGGGATTCGGGCAAACCGTAGGTAATTCCCTGCGTCGAGTATTACTTTCCTCACTGGAAGGTTTTGCTATTTCAGCCGTTCGTATCGCTGGAGTAGATCACGAATTTGCAACGATAAGAGGGGTTGTCGAAGATGTTGTTGATATTATCCTTAATCTTAAGCAGGTAAGACTTAAGCAACTAATTACAGATGAGGATATCTCTACTGAAAAAATATACCTTACCATCAGTGGTAAAGAGGAATTTAAAGCAGGGGATATCGAAGAACATACGAATGTATTCAAGGTAATGAATCCGGATCTGCTTATTTGCAAAATGGAACCTTTTGTAAACCTTGAAATGGAATTAACCATCACAAAAGGACGTGGTTATGTTCCTGCGGATGAAAATCTTCCAAAAGACGCACCTATCGGCGTTATTCCGATTGATGCGATCTATACTCCGATTAAAAATGTTGCCTATCAGGTTTCCAATACCCGTGTAGGTCAACGTACGGATTATGAAAAACTGTCTATCGAAGTGAAAACAGATGGTACTATCCATCCCGAGGATGCTGTAAAAGAAGCTTCTAGAATTCTTATTCAGCACCTTATGTTGATCACTGATGAAAATATCACCTTCGATGATGCTTCCAGTAGAGAAGATAACATCGTTGATGAACACATCTTACACATGCGTAAGTTGTTGAAAACTTCTCTTGAAGACCTCGATCTTTCAGTTCGTGCCTATAACTGCTTGAAAGCGGCTAAAATCAACTCTCTGGCAGAGATGGTGAAATACGATACGCATGAGCTGCTTAAATTCAGAAACTTTGGTAAAAAGTCTTTGGTAGAGATCGAAGAACTACTTCAGGAAAAAGGTTTGACTTTTGGTATGGACTTGTCTAAATACAAATTGGACGAAGACTAGTCTTTTCTTGAGTCAAAGGTATTATAAATCAAATACTGCAATAACCGAATAAGCGAGAGCCGAAAGGTGTTGCGAAGTTCTTAAATTTAAAATCTAAAAAGATGAGACACGGTAAAAAGTTCAACCATCTTGGTCGTAAATCGGCCCATCGCAAGGCACTTCTTAGAAATCTGAGTATCGCCTTGATTACACATAAAAGGATCAATACCACTCTGGCTAAAGCTAAAGCTTTGAGATTGTTCATTGAGCCTCTTGTTACTAAAGCGAAAACGGACACGACGCATTCAAGAAGGGTAGTGTTCTCATACTTACAAAATAAAGAAGCGGTAAAGGAGCTTTTCGGCCCTATCTCAGCAAAAGTTGGTGATCGCCCGGGAGGATATGTAAGAATCATAAAAACCGGATTCCGAAGAAGTGATGCTTCTGAAATGGCGATGATCGAATTAGTTGATTTTAACGAGTTACTACTCAGCTCTAAAGATAGTTCTAAAAGCAAACGTAAAAGAACGCGTAGAGGAGGAAAGAAAACTGCTGAGAATACTGCAGCAGCAGTTGCCGCTCCAGTTGTGGAAGCAGCTAATGAAGAAGAAGAGTAGACTTCTCGAAAGAATATTGAAAAAGCGGTATCATTCTCATGGTATCGCTTTTTTGTTTTTTGACGGTTTTTATACATCGCCTGCTTTTCGAAAAACGGATGCGATCGTCGAAAAAAGAAAATTTAATGCTATATTTGTGCAACCTGAAAATTATTTATTCAATTCTGAAAAATAGCTTTTTTAATGAGCGATTTTCAACCTCAACCAGCGGTTTTACTATTAGAAGACGGAACTATTTTCAAAGGAAAGTCAGCAGGTAAAATCGGTACGACTTCCGGAGAAATTTGTTTTAACACCGGTATGACCGGCTATCAAGAAGTTTTTACTGACCCTTCCTATTTTGGTCAGTTACTTATTACTACAAATGCCCATATTGGTAATTACGGTACAAAAGATACCGAGACCGAATCCGAGCGGATTATGATCTCGGGATTGATTTGTAAGAATTTCACTAATCGATATTCCCGTCAGTTGGCAGATCAATCCATTCAGGAATATTTTGAAAAAGAAGAACTGGTCGGTATTTCTGATGTAGATACACGTGCCATTGTACGCCACATTCGCGATAAAGGTGCAATGAATGCCATTATCTCTTCCGAGATTCTTGATGTAGACAAGCTTAAGGCCATGCTGGCCAAAGTTCCTTCGATGAAAGGCCTCGAATTGGCATCTAAGGTAAGTACTCGAGAAGCATACTATGTTGGTGACCCACATTCCAACCATAAAATCGCTGTTCTTGATTTTGGTGTAAAAAGAAATATTCTCAATTGCTTTAAGGATCGCGGTTGTTACCTGAAAGTATTTCCCGCAAAAACACCTTTTGAAGAAATACAGGCATGGAAACCGGATGGTTACTTTTTATCTAATGGACCAGGCGATCCTGCTTCGATGGAATATGCAGTTAATACTGCGAAGGAGATTCTAAAAGTTAATAAACCTCTATTCGGTATCTGTCTTGGCCATCAGCTGTTGGCTTTGTCTGTTGACATTCCAACTTACAAAATGCATAATGGCCATCGGGGAATTAATCATCCTGTTAAAAATCTGGAAAGTGGTAAAGGTGAAATTACCAGCCAGAACCACGGATTTGGGGTAAGCCCCGAAGCAATAGAAGCCAATAAGGATAAAGTTGAAGTAACACATATCAATTTGAATGATAATACCGTTGAAGGAATTCGCCTGAAAGAATATAAGGCGTTCTCTGTTCAATATCATCCGGAAGCATCTCCGGGCCCGCACGATGCGAGATATCTTTTCGATCAGTTTATTAAAATGATCGAAAAAGATAAAGGGCACCTGACCAATACAACCGTAACCACATCAAATACTATTAATCAATGAGTGAAATCATCGACGTTAGATCCCGGGAGGTTCTAGACTCCCGCGGAAATCCTACGGTTGAAGTAGAAGTTTTGACAGAAGAAGGTGCAATGGGGCGGGCGGCTGTTCCTTCAGGTGCATCCACCGGCAAATATGAAGCTGTTGAATTGAGGGATGGGGATCCATCCCGTTTTCTTGGAAAAGGCGTATTGAATGCCTGTAGAAATATAGAAGAGATCATTCGGGAAGAACTTATAGGCGTTGAAGTTTCTGACCAGATATATATTGATGATTTAATGCTTCAATTGGATGGCACTTCCAATAAATCAAAACTGGGAGCCAATGCTATTCTGGGAGTATCGCTGGCAGTAGCAAAAGCTGCGGCTGAAGAGTTTGGACAGCCACTGTACCGCTATATTGGAGGGGTCAATGCACATGTATTACCAGTGCCAATGATGAATATCCTTAATGGAGGTTCGCATGCGGATAACAGCATCGACTTTCAGGAGTTTATGATTATGCCGGTTGGAACGGATTTCTTCTCTACTGCTTTAAGAATGGGCGTTGAGGTTTTCCACAACCTGAAATCTGTGCTGAAGTCAAAAGGATACTCGACTAATGTAGGAGATGAAGGTGGTTTTGCACCAAATATCCAGTCAAACGAAGAAGCCATTGAGATCGTTTTACAAGCAATTGAAAAAGCGGGCTATAAACCGGGAGAAGATATACTTATTGCAATGGACGCTGCTGCTTCTGAGTTTTATAATGAAGAAGAGAAGGTCTATCATTTTCATAAGTCTTCTGGTAATAAATTGAGCTCCGATGATATGGTTGCTTACTGGAAAGAATGGGTTAACAAATACCCGATTTTGTCGATTGAAGATGGCTTGCATGAGGATGATTGGGCAGGTTGGGCAAAGCTGACTAAAGCCATTGGAAATCAGGTACAAATCGTAGGAGATGATTTGTTTGTAACGAATACGGAAAGATTACAAAAAGGAATTAATGAAGATGTAGCAAACTCGATCTTGATCAAAGTGAATCAAATTGGTTCGCTTTCTGAAACTATCGATGCAGTGAACCTTGCTACCAGAAATGCGTATACCAGTGTGATGAGCCATCGTTCCGGAGAAACGGAAGACACTACAATTGCTGATTTAGCAGTGGCCTTGAATACCGGACAAATTAAAACCGGTTCGGCTTCCCGTTCGGATAGGGTTGCTAAGTATAATCAATTACTAAGAATTGAAGAAGAACTAGGTGATTCGGGGATTTATCCAGGCAAAGCACTGATTGGCGGCTAAAAGAATTCAAAACATGTTTTCTTTTTAAGGTCGATAAGCCGACATAAAAGGATAAACTGTTTTTTGAACAATACGAATTATAATCGACTTTTATTTTTAGGCCGATTCTAAATATAAACGTATCATGGCTGTAAGAAATAATCCGTTTAAACCATTTACAAAAAAAATACCGGAGCCTTTCAAAAATAAATACTTTTTGACGCTTACCGTATTTGTCGCTTTAATGGTCTTTATTGACAAACATGATATTCTCACGCAGTGGCAACTTCAGCAAACACTCAACAAATTAGAAGAGGATAAATTATATTATAAAAACAAAATTAAAGAAGCACATCAGGATCGGGTGGATATTCATAATAATATCGAGAAGTTTGCCCGGGAAAAATATTTTTTACAGAAGAGTAATGAAGATGTGTTTATAATGGTTGATCCTAATCAAGAATAATTTTTTAATCGCCCAATATCCGTTTTCCTATGTATTGGGTTTATAAAAAACAAAAATCAAAATGTCTGTATTAGTTAATAAAGACTCCAATATCATTGTTCAGGGATTCACTGGTAAAGAAGGTACATTCCATGCCGGACAGATGATCGAATACGGAACCAATGTTGTAGGTGGCGTAACTCCGGGGAAAGGAGGAATGACTCATCTAGATCGCCCGGTATTCAATACTGTATCAGAAGCTGTTGACAAGGTAAAGGCGGATACTTCACTCATATTTGTCCCACCGGCTTTTGCTGCCGATGCAATTATGGAAGCTGCCGAAGCGGGAATCAAAGTGATTATTTGTATCACGGAAGGAATTCCGGTTCAGGATATGGTAAAAGTAAAGGCCTATATTGAGAATAAGGATTGTGTTTTGGTTGGACCTAATTGTCCGGGAGTTATTACGCCCGGAGAGGCCAAGGTAGGTATTATGCCTGGATTTATTCATAATCCCGGAAAAGTTGGGATTGTTTCCCGTTCTGGAACACTGACTTATGAAGCAGTTGATCAGGTAACCAAAGCCGGATTGGGACAATCTACTTGTATTGGAATTGGTGGAGACCCGATCGTAGGTACGACAACTCTTGATGCTATAAAATTGCTGATGAATGACCCGGATACCGAAGGAATCATTATGATTGGCGAGATTGGTGGAAATATGGAAGCAGATGCAGCGCAATGGATTAAGGACCATGCTACCAAGCCGGTAGTTGGCTTTATTGCCGGTCAAACGGCCCCTAAAGGTAGAACTATGGGACATGCCGGAGCGATTATCGGTGGCGCAGAAGATACTGCTGAAGCCAAAATGGCTATTATGGAAAAATGTGGAATCCATGTCGTAAAATCTCCTGCCAAGATCGGAGAAACAATGTTGAATGCTTTAAAAGCACAAGAAGTACACTAATAGACGATATTTAATTAGAAATTATACCAAATCCATCTTTCGATTTTCGGGAGATGGATTTTTTTGTGGCATAAAATATGCTCTTCTTTTCCTGAAACATAATGAAACGCTATCCTTTCCTCACCCAGGCTAGCTCAACTGACTTAAAAATTTGTTGACCTTCTATCAATAATTATGTCCTATAGGAACAATAAAGATGTGGATGTAATCTTTATTCGTAGAATAGGTTTTATTGGCTCTATTCTATTAATTGGGATTACATTAATGAATCTGTTCGTGGAGACGGGCACTTACGATTTCCCGCTTCCCAGGGTTGTGCTAGCTATATCTATTCTGGCACTGGCTGTTCTTTCGTACAAAAACGAATGGGTCAAAGAGAATGGTCTGAAACTTTTGTATATTCACTTTTTCATTTATAACTTTTACGGGATCGCCCTGGTAGCGATCAATAAATTCCAGCCTATTGATACTTCGGCAACGATCATCATAGGATTTGCCCTTTGCACTTTTATACGCAACAAAATATACCTCAATACTTATCTGTTCTTTTTACTGGGAACCTACCTGGGCTTCTATTTCACGACGCCGGATGCTATTGTGAGCAGGGAATATTTTTTCCTGGTATTGTTTTTCATCCTGGCTATGGGATTCATGATTTTTAATG
The DNA here is from genome assembly GCA_028280415.1 of Saprospiraceae bacterium. Lineage (GTDB taxonomy): Bacteria > Bacteroidota > Bacteroidia > Chitinophagales > Saprospiraceae > JAHDHW01. Next base: position 182,904 of record JANQLV010000019.1, on the reverse strand, counting down.
GAAAAATTGATGCAGAAAGATTGCTGACGAAGAGCAAACTGCAGTTGGAGAATAGTGAAAAACGCTTTAGAAGTATTTTTCAAAAATCACCGGTTGGTATTATGCTGATGGATCTTAGCCTGAAACCTTTCCAGATTAATAATGTATTGGAAAAACTGCTAGGTTATACCGAAGAAGAATTTTTGAAATTGAATGCTTGCGATTATGTTCACCAGGACGATTATATCCAGGATGCGGAATTATTTAAAAACATCCTGCAAAGCAAGGAGAATAGTTATGCACTGGAACAAAGGTTTATCACCAAAGACCAATCGGTCAAATGGATAAGACTGACCATGGCCTTTGTAAAAACGGATAATGAAGATGAACGTTATATCATTTCCATGATGGAAGACATTACTTTCCAAAAGCAGGCTAATGTCAAATTAAAGGATTACGCGAATAAACTGGAAATTCATAATAAAGCTTTAGAAGAGTTTAGCTATGTCATCTCGCACGATTTACAAGAACCATTGCGAATGATCAGAAGTTATACAGGCTTGATCAAACGGCGTTATATTGATAAACTTGGAGATAAAGACGCAGAACTGGATATGAGTTATGTGATTGATGGAGCCGAGCGGATGAGTAATCTGATCAAAGATATGCTGGCTTATACCCGATGGAGCGCTAAACCTTATGAACTCGAAAATGTAGAAACACGCGATGTATTAGTCGATGTTATCAAGAACCTGACGATTTCTATTGCGGAGAAAAACGGTGAAATTATTTGTTATGAAATGCCCAATGTAGCAACCAATAAATTGCTTTTCGGACAAGTATTACAAAATCTCATCGGAAATGGTCTGAAATACTCTTTTGAAAACCGGGCTCCGAGGATTGTTGTTAAAGCGGAACAACGCGATTTTGATATTTTGTTTTCGATCAAAGACAATGGTCAGGGATTTGATGATAAAGATAAGGACAGAATTTTTGGTATTTTTCAACGATTGCACGGTCGGGACAGCCACTATAAAGGTACGGGCATAGGTTTGGCGATATGCAAACAGATCATTGAAAAACAGGGAGGAAGAATTTGGGCGAAGGGAGTAAAAGGGGAAGGAGCTACTTTCTATTTCACCCTACCCAAAAAAGCTGCAATCGCTGAAAAAAAAACATCTACAGCGCTTAAAACACCGAAAAGAAAACTACAACTGCAACCAGAATCACAATAATAACGACGAAAATTATCCACTGCCGGTTACTTCGATACCGGTTAAATAATAATTCCACTACATCTCTCCACTCCAGTCCTTTTACATAGTTTTCATTAGCCAATACAAAGTACTTTTTAAAACCTTTGCGCTGTTGATCACCGTGTTTTTTAAGAATGAAAAAATTTGGGTTCAAAAAAGCCAAATCGTAGAGTTCGCTTTTTACAACGGAATTACCGGCGGTTTGCTCGATGATCAGGGTATTGGAGCTTTCGAGCTTTCGCCATTTCCCCTTGTGGATATTGCCATCTATAGAGTGTAAATATTCGTCCTCTTTTCTGAAAATATGCAGAACCGATTCGTGAAAAGAATCATCGTCTCTTATCTCCAGCCATCGTGTATCCAGATAATATTCCTCTTCGTACAAATCCTCTCCCCATGGACGAACCAATGGAATGATTAAATCCAAATACTCATCCATCGTATCCATTACCGGCAATTCCAGGCTAAAAGATCTGGTCAGTGAATCCAGTAATTTACTATCTGCTGCCATAGCGCTTTCATAAAATGCTTGCCAAGCAAATGACCATATGACTGATAGCCACTGCTTATAGAGTTAATAGAAAAGCAATCCTTGCTAAGTTAGTTATTCGACAGGATTTTAGAAGGGTTTTAAGATTAAAAAATACAATGAAAACCTAATCCTGTTCGACCGATAAATTTCTGCGCGTACCGGTTCTGATATTGATGATCTCGACTAAGACTGCAAAAGCCATTGAGAAATAAATATAGCCTTTTGGAATGTGGAAATCCATTCCTTCGGCAATAAGTGCGAGACCTATCATTAATAAGAAAGAAAGCGCCAAAACTTTGACTGTTGGATGTTTATTGACAAAATCACTGAGGCGACCGGCTGCCAGGATCATAACTATTATAGAGACGACAACGGCAGCGATCATCACGCCAAGAGATTTGACCATACCTACTGCCGTAATGACCGAATCCAGTGAAAATACAATGTCAATTAACATTATTTGGATAATAGTGGATTGAAATGTGGTTGTTTTTATCACTCTGTTTTCATGGGCACTTTCCACATTTTCTACTTTCTCATGAATTTCCCGTACACTTTTATAAATCAAGAACAAACCGCCCGCAAGCAGAATAATATCCCGGCCTGAAACGCCCACATTGAATATCGTGAATAGATCCCTGGTCAGACCCATTATCCACGAGATAGAAAATAATAATGCTATCCGCATGATGAGCGCCAGACTTAAGCCTACCGTTCTCGCTTTTGCTTGTTGTGGCTTAGGGAGCTTATTAGCCAGGATTGAAATAAAAATGAGATTGTCTATCCCAAGGACAATTTCCAAAGCACATAAGGTAAAAAATGCAATCCAGATATCGGGATTAGCCAGGGCTTCCATATTATAAGTATTTTCTAAATGATATAATCAGTAAAAACATATTGCAATTAGGCAATCTTTTTCAATAAGTCGCTATTTTACTCAAAATTATTTGAATTACCTACCGGTAATCGATCAAGGTAGTAATACTTTATAGAACAAATTTATGGAAGATAGAAAAACAATCGGATTCTCTTTATCAGGGGGTGGCGCAAGAGCTTCTGCTCATATTGGTATTCTAAGGGCACTTAGAGAACACGGGATAGAAGCGGATTATGTTGCCGGGACGAGTGGGGGAGCGATAGCAGGGGCTTTGTATGCAGGCGGATTATCTATCGACAAAATGCTGGATTTTGCGACTAAAGGCAATCTTTTAAAACTATACAAGCCCGGTATTCCCATTAAAGGATTGACGAGTCTGGATTATCTAAAGGAGTTGATGGGAGGATATATCAAAGCCCGAACCTTCAAAGAATTGCATATTCCATTATCCATTGCTGCGGCAAATTTGCTGACGGGCGAGAAGGAATTCTTTGAAACCGGCGACCTTTTACAGGCGGTTATGGCTTCTTGTGCCATTCCGCTGATTTTTAAACCCGTAGAGATTAATGGCCAGCTTTATGCTGATGGAGGAATCTTCGATAATATGCCCGTTTCGTTTTTACAGGACAAATGCGATATCATTATTGGGTTTAATGTAATGCCAAATACCGGTATTGAAAATAAAGACCTGGATAACATCTTGTCGATTGGTATGCGAGTCTTTGATATGGCTGCTTCTAATGCTTCCAGAATAAATTTCTCAGCCTGTGACGTCCTCATAGAACCGCGAGGGGTTTTGGAATATAATATTTTCAATTTCAGGCATGCAAAAGAACTGGCCTCTCTGGGGTATACGGCAGGCCTGGAACAGGTCGGTAAGATTCGGGAAATGATTTTATCAGAAGTATAAATATTGTTGAACATAAGCTTATGTGCAGTATTGGGCGCTTGAATGCTCGTATAGGTGACGATTATCAGTATTAATGTTGACAATCGTCAGCTTGGATTTTTATTAATAATGGCACTTTTAGGGAAAATTTGCTCGATGAAGAAAATTTTATTTCCGACCGATTTTTCTCCCGTTGCGGATAATGCTTTAAAATACGCTATCGAAATAGCTGCTGGATTCAAAAGCGAGCTCTACCTGTACCATGTCTATTACATCAACAAAGTTGATTATAATTTGGATTTTTCTGAAGATGAACAGCCTGTAAAAAAACGAGTGGAGCGAGAGATGAAGTTGACGGAGCTAAAGTTTATGGAAAGAATAAAACAAAAGGGGCTTTCGGTTCAAATTAAAGTAGAGCAGGATAATATATATTCCCTTTTCAAAAGAAAGGTAATAAAGCATGGTATAGATTTGATTGTGATGGGCAGCAAAGGGGCCTCGGGATTGGAGAAGGTTATTTTCGGAAGTGTTGCAGCGACTGCACTGGAAACAGCCATAATCCCTGTTTTGGTAGTGCCTCCCGGTCATTCTTTTTTTCCTTTCGAACACATTGTTTTAGCTATAGATAATAATGAGATTTCCGAAGATGTCTTGGCACCACTTCAAAAGCTGGCGTCTAGATTCGGTGCTAAAGTAACCTTGCTCAATGTCAGTACTGGTTCTAATAAAAACGATCCTCAAAAAATGGATTTGCAACTTGAGGGGGTAGAAACGATCTATCGTGAAATTCCCATGTCTAAAAGCGTTAATGAAACCATCAGCGAATTCATTAAAAAGGAAAAAGGGGATTTATTATGTATGATAAGAAGAGAGAAGGGTTTTCTGGAAAGGATTTTTCAAAAGAGTATTACAAAAACCCAGGTGTATAACAGTAATGTTCCGCTACTGGTCTTACCCGACAATTAGCAAAAACTGTAAAAGCGGAATTCTGTGGTATTAGACTATGAAAAGGATGAAAAACAGGCGTGCAATGGGAAAATGCGTATGGATTAAATTTTATATTGCAAAATACGATACTGTTTTCCAGTGAATAAAAACCTGGCCGCTTTGAATTCGTAAACAAATTGAGCATACGTACAGTTTTTGTATTAACTGCATGTTTAATTGACAGCGTTCAATTTTGCTTAGAAATACGGTTAAAATTTAATTTATCCGCATAGCCTTAGAAAAAATATACAATGGAAAAAGTAATTAAAATATTAGTGCCTTTAGATTTTTCAGCTTGTTCAGAAAACGCCTTGGCCTATGCTATGCAATTGGCAGATGGAATCAAAGCAGAGTTACTGCTATTAAACGTTCCCCCTTTTGATAGTAGCGGGATGGAAAACCCGACTTCTGTAGCCTTGGCGGTTGAAGAACGACTTAAGCAATCTAGATTACGTATGATGAAATCTATTGAAAAGGCAACGGAAGCTGTTTATGACTCTCTTGATAAAAAACCATCAATCCCAACCATTATCAAGATGGGAAAAGTCGAAGCTACCATTAGTGAAGAAGCCGTAATAAACCAGGTTGACTATATTGTAATGGGAACACAAGGGGAGAATAGCACTTTGGATAAATACCTGGGGAGCGTGGCGTCCAATGTTCTGAAAAATGCTCCCTGCCCGGTCATTGTAATACCTGAAAAGGTTGAATTTTCAAAGAAAATTAAATTGGCATATGCAACTGATTTTTCAAGCTCGGACCCATTCGAGTTATGGAGAACGATAAAGCTCTTTAAACCGTTTCAGCCTGAAATCAAATGCGTCCATTTCAATGAAAAGCAGGTCCGTAAAGAGGATAAAATTAAAGAGCTGGAAGCCTATTTTGCGGAAACGGCTCCGGGCTTAAATATAACATTCTATGACTTGCCTGTGGAAGATAAAGTGAAAGACATGAATAACTTCATTGAAAATCAAGGCATCAATATATTAGTCATGTATAAACCCAAACGTAGCTTTTTTGAATCTATTTTCCATAGTAGCTACACTCAAAGGATGGCAATGCATACTAACATTCCATTATTGGTAATCAAGGAAAAAGGCTAGCCCTCTAGGTCGTTTTGGAAAATGGCGCATGTGTATCAATCATCCCGGATTTTGTTTAAGAACCAGTGGGGAATTGAAGCGCTATTAGTCAGGTGTTAGGCATTGGGGATCAGGTATTGGGCGATCTCGAAAAACTTAAGACCCAATACCTGATACCAAATTTCGAATATATTGAAGCTTAATTCAACCGCTTTCCATTGCGATACTTTACAATGAATGCTTCCGGAAAACCACTGATTCGGGCTTCTTCCACAATTTCTCTTGCTTCACGGAGATTTGGATATTCGGAAAGTAAAATGCGAATCCATCCTTTGGCTTCGATCTTCTCGGTATGGAAGAGCCCCAAACCTTTTAAACTATCAAACATCGGATCGCTTTCATTAAATGTTCCGGCAGTAGAAATTTGGACTTTGTAATAGACACCCTTTGACTTGGGCGCGCTGGTTGTGACTTCCATACCTTTGTAATAAGAATTGACATAAGTCTCTTTTACAACCGGCTCTGGTTCTGGTTCTACTTCCGTTTGGAAACTACCGAAATCTTCTGAAGTATCGGAAGTCTCTGTAGCTATTCTTTCTACCTGAATTTTTTCTGTTTTCTGTTTGGTGAGCACAGGACTGGAATCGATTACCGTCTCAATGCTTGCCGTCGAAGCTTCTTCATTAAAAACGGGTTCATCCATTTTAGATGCCATTACTTCCTTTTCCAGGTATACCGATTTTCCATATTCTTTATCCGGATCAAACGCAAAAGTATTGAACTTGAAGGATGCAATGTCATACGCTTCTTTGATGACTTCGACCTCAAAATTACGCTCTGGGATTAAAGAAAATTGATAACTTCCATTATTTGCAATTATCGACTGCAGAAGTCTTCTTTTACCCGAATCTTTTACTTCGTATAAAATAACCTGCACATCTTTGATAATGGAATTATTGCTCTTGTCATAGACATTTCCACTGGCAAAAATTTCTTTAACGGGTGTTGTAAAATGGAAGAGGTCATCATTATCAGTAGTGATTTTCTCTGAACCATGTGTTCGGTTAGAGGCGAAAAAACCGGCTGTTTTTGATCCGTTTAGTACAAAATAATAATCATCTGCACTGGAATTGATAGGTTTCCCCAGATTCTGAGCCTGAGAAAATTTAGACATACTCCCCATGGACTTAAAAACGTCAAAACCTCCAATGGAAGCATGGCCATTTGAGCTGTAGTAAAGCATACCTTCATCGTCATCGTAGAAAGGCGTGATTTCATCGCCTGAAGTATTTACGTTGTTTCCCGCATTTTTGGGAAGGGTAAAATCATATTCGGGACTATCCACATGCCGGGTCATAAACCAAATATCCATCCCCCCTTTTCCGCCTTTGCGGTCTGAAGAAAAATAAAGTACTTCTGTATTTCCGTCGAACATGACAAAAGGATGTGTCGCGGTAGTTCCTTCCAGTTTTACATAATCTCTCAATTTACGAGGGCTACTCCATTCACTGTTTTGACGAACAGTAACGTAGATATCGCATTTTGCATCGACTACATCAAATTCCGTATTATTACAGAGTGTAAAATAGAACCTTTGGTTATCCGGTGTAAAAGTTCCGTGGCAAACATGTTGATCTTTAAAACCGGGGAACTGAGGTAGTACAGCTTTGGACCATTCACCATTTTGAATATGTGAGCGATAGATTTTGGTAAATCCTTCCATAGTCGATGAAAAATACAGAATACCATCATCGAAAGGTAAAGGGGCTATTTCATCCGCCATCGTATTGATGTTTGCTCCCAAATGTTCCACAATCCATTTTTCTTGCATAGCCTGTTCCGAAATTGCGTATTCACAGCCTTCAATTTCTGTTTTGATGGTCTTGATATACTCATTGCTGTTCTCCCCTTTATAATTCACCAAAAAGCTTTTGAAAGCGACGATGGCAGCTTCATGTTCTCCACTTTGCTTAAGTGCTTGAGCGTATTGGAAGCCTGCCAGCGGAAATTCTTTTTTACCAACTAACTCTTTGTAAAACTGAGCAGCTTTGCTGTAATATCGCAATTGGGTATAGCAATCTGCTACCTGATACAAAAAACCATATTTGGCAGGTTTGCTTTTATAAGCTTCCAGGTAATAATTAGCGGCTTCTTCGTAATTTCCGGTAGCGTAAAGTTGATCAGCAGATTTGGAAAGTTTTTTCCAATTGCCGTCCTGAGCGAGTATGGGGAAAGAGAGGTACAAGCAGCATGCTGCTAATAAAATCCGTAGGATCATCTTCGAAAAATTTTGTTTTTAATACTACTCAAAATCGCTTCACTTATGGCTATTGATCGGCTTTCTTTGTGAAAGCAGGGCCATTTTATAACAGTGCGAACAATAGCTTTGAAGTCGACGATATGTCCGTTTTGAGTATTCCTAAATATGAGCGTTTACAGTTAAAACCCGTTTTCAATTATTTTTCAAAGATTAAAATTCGAACCGGGTTTCAATCCAGCAGAACGTTTTCAATTGTCTTTGCAAAAAACTCATGCTCCAACTTTAAAACATTCTTTGCAATAGTTTCTGGTGAATCCTCTGGGAGTACCGGGCAAGAAGCCTGAAAGATGATACCACCTTCGTCGTAATGCTCATTTACATAATGGATGGTGATACCTGTTTCACGCTCTCCTGAATCTTTGACGGCTTTGTGTACATTCATCCCGTACATCCCTTTTCCTCCGTACTTGGGGAGTAGGGCCGGGTGAATGTTTACGATGTTTTTGGGAAAAGCATCCACCAGATATTTAGGTACAAGTAGCAAAAAACCCGCCAATACAATAAAATCGATAGGAAATATGGAAAATTTTTCTAAAATGTAATCCCGATCCTTTAAAAGTGCCTTGTTTAGGATCATTGTTGGGATATTATGGCGATGTGCCATATCTAAAACTTTGGCTTCCTTATTATTGGAAACAATAAGGCTTACCTCGATTTTTGGATGATCTTTAAAATATTCAACTATCTTTCGGGCATTACTTCCTGTACCCGAGGCAAAAATGGCTATCCGTTTCAATGTTATTCAAGTGTTGTTAAGAATTAGGTTTGGAGTATGAGGTTTTTGAAGTCTGCCCCATGTCCCAAACCTAATTAATAAATTCCAGATTGGCAAAGCGATATCTACGGCCTCTTTCCCCATAGATAACCATTTTACTTCGACCAGTCTGTTTACATATCTTTGGTCGGGTTAAAGTTCCTGCTTCCCGGTTACTAAACAGGGGATAGGTTTCTACGCTACCATCTCTGGAAACAGCAGCCAGGGCAATGATAGATCGATTGCCATTAAAATTATATATCCGTTCCGCTCTGCGATTGCTCTGATAATTTCTTGCATTGTCATTGAAGACAAAAAATATCTTGTCCCGAACAATCGACATGGAATAGGAGGAATAATAGCCTCCGTCATTGACGGTTTCCTGGCGTTTCGGAATACGGCTTGCCCATTCTATTTCTCCGTCAGGCCGGATATTCACGATAATAATGTCGTTATAATGATAATGGAAATCAATGCCGGTTCCGACCTGATTAAAATTGTTAAAACCAAAAGGACCATTAAAATTATTAAACGAATTATCTCTTTGCTGAACAAAGTATTGCTCAGCAATCAACAATGCGCCTCCATCATTGCGTAGCACCAGACGGTCCAGAGAGTAACTATATAGCTCTGCTTCTTTTCGGGTATCACCTTCTCTTTTAGCTTTTCGGGCTTTTTCTTTTTTCCGGTCGGACATAAAATCGGTAACGAATTCAAAATTAAACTCTTTTAAATTTCGGTTGTAGATTTCTTTGGAAGTCGGATCGAGGCGGAAAAAGTAAGTGCCTTTGATACTATAATTGCCCTTTTCGGAAAAGAAACCGGAACAAACCAGATTTCCATCATCAGCAACTCTGAAAGTAAGATCGGTGATGAATTTATCTCTCAGATCGATTTTATATCTTTCTGCATCTCCTCCATCAGCGGTATAAGCTAAAATGACATATTGGTAAGTAGGTCTGCCTCTCCGGCGGCGGCGGCTTTTATCTTCATAAATTACCCCAAGCATATAGACATTTCCATCTTTGTCGACCCGGTATTCCTCTACGGCAAACTTATCATCATTATATGGCAGTCGAATATTCCGACTCCATACTTCGTCAAAATTATCATTATAGACCTTGAGGGAAAATCGCTCGGGTTTGCCCTTTTTGTAAGGGAGTTCGTTATAAATTAAAACTTTTGAACTGTCTCTTGATATATTGATTCCAAAGCTGCCGGTTCGGTTAATACCCTTGGTCTCAATCTCGCCGAGCTTTTTCAAGGTTCTACCGGCATTAAGGGTTCTCATATTGATCATCTGGGAAAACAGGTAGTTCTTTTTCTTGGCTTTATTGTGAAAAGAGGAAAGCAGAAAAAGATTATTATTGATGATGATCATATCCTCAAAATTCAGTTGCTTGTTTTTATAGCTAAGATTAATATCCTGAGATTTTACCAGATCCATATTTTCATTGAATTTTTCAATAAAAACTTTTCTGTTTCCGGCAATAATGCCCGATTTCATTTTATGGCGAATAGCATAAAAGTTTTTTCCGGCTGGGATAACTTTGCTAATAAAAGAATTATTGGGTTCTTCAAATTCGGGTCCCCAGTCAATCCTTGCCGGAACGATATCTGCTTGAGCAAGCCCTTGTATGGAGAACAGGATTAAAAATAAGGTGCTCAAGAGGAAACTTGTGCTTAAAGCACCCGGGGTTCGGTATAAAAAAGGATATACTTTCATGTGCAAAAAATTAAATTCAACCAATCAATTTATGCTCGCTTGCAAAGTTGATCATTTTAGGTAAATTAGCATCCTTTACCTATTATTATAACTATATTAAAATGCGAATAGTTATAAAAAAAGTGTAAGCGGGAGTACCACCTACACTTTTTTAGGATATAATTAACATTCCTTTTAACGTCCTATTTGTGTACGATATTTAGAAGCATTAGAAGCGTCGATTTTAGCCATAATACTTCTGACCTTACTTTTTTCTTCCCGTGTACCCTTCTTGAAAATTTCAATGATCTCATTTGATTTTGCATTACTAAACATTTGCAGAATCATCGAATTGGGATAAGCTCGGTTAACTTTTGAAAGCGTTTCAAGTGATTTCAACATAATCGCTCGGCCGGTTTCTACATTTTCATACATGATATCGAGGCTTTGGCGATGATAATCATACATTGCTTGCCGGTATTCCCGAACTCTCGGATTGAGTAAATTTTCAATAATCCAGTAACGATTTCTGTTTCCATCCAAAGAGCGCCAGCCGGGAAAGGCCTGAGCTGCCGATGGCGGGATAGTATTCAGTATATCATTGGCCGTTTGAAAATAGGGCTCGCCTCCGTACAGGGAATAAGAATCGTAATCCATCCCTAAAATGATATAGACGTAGAAAGATAAAAACGAAGTAAGATTATCTGCAAATAAATTTTTAGTATACTCAAGCGGCTGAAATTGCTCGTAGATAAAAGAAAAATCCTTGTCTACATGCGATAGTATCGGTGTTTCATAACTGCTACCGTATACCGGACGTACCGCCTGAATAGCAAAATCGGCAGAAAAGGTATTTGCCGCCAGCTCATCTTTAATTGTCATCTGAATATTACATTTGATCCTTTCCTTTGGATCAAAAACATCCGCAGTCCATTTTTGATTATTTAAAAAATTGAGCATACTTTCCTTTAAGGTCTCAAATACTCTGGGATCGGTTGTTTGTAGTTTTGGGGTATTAATATTCACTATAAACTCCATCTCCTGAGCCTGGAGCGCCTTAAAAGAAATCAATATACAGATGAGTAGAAAGCATTTTTTCATAACTGATAACTTATGATTACAACTCAACAATAGCATTTACAATATCAATCGCTACTTGTCTTTTAGTTTTTAACTCAAAATCCCTGGTCTTATTGCCATAAACCAGGCTTATTTTATTGGTATTGTGTGCAAAACCGGCACCTTTATCATTTAACGAATTTAAAACGATAAAATCAAAATTTTTCTTTTCCCGTTTCTTTCTTGCATGTTCCAATTCGTTATTGGTTTCCAGAGCAAAACCAATTAATATCTGATCTTTACGTTTGGTTTTACCCAAAGATGCGGCAATATCAGTTGTTCGTTCCAGTTGGATGGACATATCGCCATCTTTTTTCTTGATTTTTTGGCTGGCAACCTGGGCCGGTCGATAATCCGCAACGGCAGCGGCAAGTACTGCAATATCACAATCGTCGAATCTTTGAATACTGGCCTGGTACATTTCTTCGGCCGTAGATACATTGATTGTCTCAATATTCGGGTGTTCTGCTTTTTCGTGGCTCGGTCCCAAAATCAGGCTTACATTTGCACCTCTGGTAGCGAGTTCTTCGGCAATTGCTATACCCATTTTGCCTGTTGACCGGTTTCCAAGGAATCGCACCGGATCAATGGCTTCGTAGGTGGGCCCCGCGGTTACGATTGCTTTTTTTCCGTTTAAATCCTTTTCCTTTTGGAAAAAATGCTCTAAAAAGGCAAAAATCTCTTCTGGCTCCGCCATGCGCCCCGCTCCAACTAACCCACTTGCAAGCTCTCCACTACCTACCGGTATGAGATGATTGCCATAGCTCTGCAATTTTTTGACATTATGGATAGCAGAAGGGTGTTTCCACATATCTAAATCCATAGCCGGAGCAAAAAACACCGGACATTTTGCTGATAGATAGGTAGCTACCAGAATATTATCTGCCAGTCCATTGGCCAGTTTTGCTAAGGTGGTAGCGGTGGCCGGTGCAATAAGCATAGCATCGGCCCAGAGTCCGAATTCTACATGATTATTCCAGCTATCGCCGGAACTGACATCTGTATGAACCTGGCGATTGGAAAGGGTCGATAGTGTCAGAGGTCCAATAAAATGGGTAGCTGCAGGTGTCATTAGCACTTGCACCTTAGCCCCTGCCTTGATCAGAAGTCTGGTTAGGAATGCTGTTTTGTAAGCGGCTATGCTCCCGGATATTCCAAGGATAATATTTTTTCCTTTCAGGGACATAAATGCAGTTTAGGAGAGCAAAAGAAAAGCTGCTCATTAAGCTTTTCAATTAAATACAAATATTGAATAATAAGCAAATGGATATAAAAGGGAAAGAACTTAATACTCATTGCTCATTATTCAATATTAAAAAAGCAAGTCTTTAAACAAAGACAGATAGCAGGGGATGCCGGCTAGTTGTGAAAGTCTCGCTCGCGGTTTTCTTTTTGCTGAATATGAATTTCACCGTTTAGAAACTCATCCGTAGCGATTAAAACCGGGTTTGGAAGTCTTTCGTAGAATTTTGAGATTTCGATTTGCTCTTTGTTCTCATGGATTTCCTCGATAGTGTCAGAATTTACAGCAAACTCTTCGAGTTTATTGTGTAATTCATGCTTAAGATCAACAGAAATCTGACCAGCTCGTTTGGAAATGATTGACAGGGCTTCGTAGATATTGCCAGTATTTTTGATCATTTCCTGAATGTTACGTGCCTGGACATTTGGTTCGAGACCTTGAACTTTTGATTTGATATCACTCATTATGAAAATTCTTTTATTTTTTTCCTGGAATTCTTTTTAATACTTCTGACCTCCCTTGCATAACTGCTTTTTGAATATTTGCTAAGAAAGAGGTCTGCTTTTTTTATAACTTCTTCATGTCGTTCTGCCTGTTTTTCATAGATACTATTCGTGGCAAGGTCATAAGAAGCTTTTACAATCATATAACGGATTTTCTCTGCTTGTTCCGTATCCGGAAAATCCTTTAGCATATTTTCGAACGAATGTGTAGCAGATTGATATTGTTGAAGGTCAAAGTACAATTGCGCCTGTGCGTAAGCCTTTTTCTCCAATTTTCTTCTCATCCCGTCAATAAGCTTATTACATTCTGCTACCCTTGAACTATTGGGGTAGGTATTTGCAAAAATCTGAAAACCTTCAATAGCTTTTAGTGTATACGTTTGATCCAGTCGATATGTTGGGGAAAGTTGATAACTTGAGTAAGCGGTCATGAAATCAGCCTCTTCCCGGTATTCACTATTGGGAAAGGTATTTGCAAAATTTTTGAAGTAATAGCTGGCCAGAATATACTTTCTCAATTTAAAATGTGTATACGCGTAATAAAAATACACCTTTTCCGCCTCTACTTTCCCGCGTAAATTATTGATTACCAGTTCAAAAAGTGTTTGAGACTTCAAATATTCCTCCTTTTCGTAATATTCAAAGGCCTTTTTGTACAAGGTCTCCGAATCAGCAGTTGCTCTGAGTTTCTCAAACTCACTTTTACAGGCTGTACCAGCCATCATGATCCCCAGAATTAATAAGAAAAAGATTTTATTCTTCATAAGAGCGCAAAATTACGGTTTTTTTGTTAAAAAGAGTAGTATCAGTACCGCTTCCTGTAGCAGTTAAGATATTTAAAAGTAGCTTTTGTACTCAAAATGGTTGTATAAGTGCCTGGGCAGGATCATTAAAAATTTAAACAGGGGATGGATTTTAAGCGATAAGATGGCTCATAAATGATGTTGACTCTTTACTAATACAAGAAAAGCCCGGTATTTTGACCGGGCTTTTTTTATTTCCTTAAATCTATCTAAAGTGATCGGACGGAATATAACTTTGAATTATTATTGATTCATTCCGTATGATCAATGCAGATTATTTTACGATAAACTTCTCAGTTCCTTGCTCACCTAATTCATTGCGGAAAGTAATGAAATACATTCCGGCAGTCAGGTCTTGGGTTTCGATTCTTACTGTATTGTCAACAATGCTATAGAATTGCTTAACAACTTGACCAGTCAATGAAGTAACGATAATATCGTGATTGGCATTGTTAGGATTAGCATAAGTTACAATAGTAAAATCGGCTGCTGGATTAGGAGCAATAGTAACGTCAGAAAGTGTAGAAATCTCGGTTACATCAACTGTGGAAACATTACATGAGTTGAACTCATATGGAGTAATTGCCAAGGCAGAACCTGCAATTGTAAAAGTACGGTTATAACCACCAAAACCATTATCAACACCACCACAGGAAGAAAGATCAGCCTGGTAATTGTCACTGTCACCACCTGCTTCTGCATTTGCCCAGCCGTTTCCATTCGCATACTTGAATTGGTAATCTCCATCAGGTAACATAACGGTTAGGGTATAAACTTTATCACCGTCTGAATCCGTTAGTTGAGCATCCATATTAGTACCTGGCTCTTGCCATTCCCCTCCCAAGCCGGCGTCATCCATCCAGTTGCCAGTTACAAATACACCGTCAGTAGAAGCTGCTTCAACATTCATATCAACAGCAAAAGTAACTTCTACCTGAGCGTTAAGTGTAATTGCGAATGCAGCAGAAAATAGTAGTACGTAGAATTTTTTCATATCAATTATTTATATAAGTTAAAAAATGTAAATTTCTAGAGAGATGATCCTTAAAGGCATAAAAAATACGCAACAGATAAGTAATCGACGAAATGGATTATCTGCCATATTGAACTAATATATCTATTAACCGATAATATAATCCGGTATATCTAGTTATATTTACACCTAATAAATATATCCGTAAATTGTGTCGACGTAAGCAACACCCTAATCAATAAGATTGTCTATTAACAATGGATTATAAGGGTTTCAGATTGGTAAGTAGCCTGCAAATTAATAATAAAATAATTATATGCCAAAAAAAATAAAGCCTATGCTTAAAAGATTTACCATTTCTTTCTCTTGTTTTCTTTTAATTACCTCCCTTCTTCCTGCTCAGAGTACGATGGTTGAGGTTTATAATATTCTACAAAGCAAATGTGTTACCTGTCATAACAATGCGAATC
This sequence comes from Saprospiraceae bacterium, assembly GCA_028280415.1. GTDB lineage: Bacteria > Bacteroidota > Bacteroidia > Chitinophagales > Saprospiraceae > JAHDHW01. The sequence continues at coordinate 167,412 of JANQLV010000019.1, read as the reverse complement.
CTCAGTCCGGACTGGATTTGGAGGGAAGTGGGAGTACCGTGACACAAAGAGCCCAGGATGTTTTTAATAATATTGTCAATGTTAGCCCGGCGAATAGCTATTCCAGTGCCCAGGGGCATAAATATATTTACCCGGGGAGACCGGGTTTGAGCTCCTTGTTTAGGAAAATCAATCAGGGACTGGAAAGTACTATTCCTTTTGAGGAAGGCAGTAGTGCCGAAGGCGGAACAATGCCTCCGGTAACACAAGAACAATTAACGGATGTGGAAAAAGAAATGATTCGCCAGTGGATTCTATACGGTGCGCCACTCAATGGAACGGTGGTTGATCCTCAGATAATCAGCGATTACTATACCGTAAACGGCCTGGAGAGTTTTCCGGATGGCCCACCTCCGGCACCAACCGAAGGCGAAGGGTTTCAGATCAAGATGGGGCCTTATTTTCTCCGGCCCGCCGGTCAACCGGGCTCGGAACTGGAGTATTTTCAGAAGTATGAACTGGATATGCAACTGCCGGAGGATATCGAAGTTAATCGGGTAGATATTCAGATTGGACCTTCCTCCCATCATTTTATTATTTATGATTTCGATAGCCCTATTATTGCCAATCAAGTTGATCATGGATTAAGAGATTACCCTTTCCATTTTGGAATTGGTCTGGTAGCCGCCGTGCAAGAAGCTACAGATCTGGAACTGCCACAGGGAACTGCCTTTCTTTGGGAAGATAATATCGTATTGGACTTAAATTCGCATTACATCAATTATTCCGCTACCAATACCCTTAAAGCAGAAGCATATCTGAATATATATACACAGCCTACCGGTACAGCCGCTCAGGAAATGAAGACTGAATTGATCGTTAATGATGGGATTTTTATCAATAATGATGGAAATGAAGATACTGAAACGGATGTATATAATGAAAACCTGGGTGAAGCATTTATCTGGGGTATAATGGGACACACCCATCAATGGGGAACCGGTTATAAAGTATACAAACGGGAGAATGGTGTACAGGGAGAACTAATTTATGATGGTGCTTGTGGTGGCGGGCATCCCAACTGTGTCAGTCCCGCTTTTGATTATCAACATATTCCGATCAGGTATCTGGAACCCTTTTTACCGATAACATTCAATTTTAATAATGGAATCATTCACGAGGCAACCTATATAAATGAAGGCCCTGCTCCTGTGTGGTTTGGTTTGACCTCTGAAGATGAAATGATGGTCATGGTACTTATGTATGTCACGGATACTACCGGGGTCGTTTTTGACACACCGGTAAGTACCAATGATGTTTATGATCCTCTTCAGAAGATTAAAGTATTTCCAAATCCAATGACCACTCAGGCAATATTTCAAATTCCGGCAGAGGTCGGAGAAGTTAATATCAGTTTGTATAACACCCTGGGACAAGTTATTCGAAATGAATACGGAATTTATGACCAACAGTACATATTGGAAAGGGGAAGCCTGGAATCCGGAATGTATATTTTCAAAATAGAGGATGCTGCAGGAAGGATGCTGAGTGGTAAATTAATGATAGAATAATAAAACTATAAGCCGGTCCTGGGTATTGGACCGGCTTCAACTCAAACCTCTCTATAAAGACGTGTAGCCTTCTACTTACTATCTCAAATCATGTTATCCATAGTGCCACCTGTAGGATAATCAAAAATGTGTTAATCGGATTATAATTTGAAAGACTGGAATGTTCTGATGGGATAAAAGAATATTGCTGAATGCGAGTTATGCGCTAAGATAATTTTACCGTTTAGATATAAAATGTGTATTTATAGGTAATTGTGACGGCTTATTAATGAGGGTTTTGATTAAAATGGCTTTTTGAGGCAAATTAATAATGTATGATTTAGGTTTTAGGGGCTAAATTGTGACATCAATTCGGTTTGACGCATTTTAATACCGGCCTTTTTATAAGTGGAAAATCTAAAGGCTAAAAAGTAAGCCAGCCTCAATATAAAGCTCGATAATTTTTGTTATCCACAAATTGAAGGAGGTAGCCAAAACAAGTCCTTGAACGGTAAGATTTAGCTACTGGCTTTCAACTTGACAACGACGTTTTTGGAGGTAGGGGTATAGCTGCGGTCTGCGTAGCTATTAATCGGTACCAGGACATTTGTTTCCGGAAAATAAGTGGCGATACATTGCTCGGGAATCGGATACGCTACAATTTTGAAGCGCGGAGCGATACGCTCTTCTCCTTCGTAATGGCCAATAATATCCACTTCATCTCCAGCTTGACAATTGATTTTTTGAATATCATTTTTGTGCATTAAAACGATGCGGCGGGCATTGAAGATTCCCCGGTATCGATCGTCCAGACCGTAAATAGTCGTATTGAACTGGTCATGACTTCGAATAGTCATCATAATAAATTCGTCTTCTTTCACATCAATTTCAGGAATCGGATTGATAGTGAAATTGGCTTTTCCAGTGTTGGTATGAAAATTCCCTTCTCTGGCACCGTTGGGCAAATAGAAGCCACCATCGTTTCGAACTCTTTGATTATAATTTCCAAATCCCGGAATGGTCTGTTCGATAATATCCCGGATGCGATCGTAATCTTCGGTCAGCCAGGTCCATTTTACCTTACTATCTTTCAATGTAGCTTCCGCTAATTCGGAAACAATAGCAGGTTCGCTTTTCAAATGCTCAGAGGCAGGCTTTAACTGTCCGCGCGAAGCATGGACAATCCCCATAGAGTTTTCAACGCTAACAAACTGTGCCTTCCCGTTTTGCAAATCGATTTCTGTTCTTCCCAGGCAAGGTAAAATGATTGCGGTCTTACCTGTAATCAGATGGCTTCGATTGAGTTTGGTAGAAACCTGTACCGTTAATTCACAATTTTGCAGGGCCCTAGCGGTATAATTAGTATCCGGAGTTGCGGAAAGAAAATTACCTCCCATCGCAAAAAAGACCTTCGCTTTTCCTTCAGCCATAGCCTTGATTGCATTAACGGTATCATAACCATGTGTCCGCGGTGGCTCAAAGTCAAAATTTTCTTTTAACTGGTTTAAAAAAGCATCCTTGGGCTTCTCCCAAATGCCCATAGTACGATCGCCCTGTACATTGCTATGTCCGCGCACCGGACAAGTACCGGAACCGGGTTTGCCCATGCATCCTTTTAATAGCAAAAGGTTTACTAATTCCTGAATATTCTGGACAGCGTTTTTATGTTGAGTCAATCCCATGGCCCAGCAGATGATCATTCGCTTGGCTTGTTTGATTTTATGAGTCGCTTGTTTAATCAAGCTAAAATCGACTCCACTCTGTTTTGCCAGCTCTTCAGCATTTTGAGTTCTTAATGATTCAATTAACTCCTGATAACCATGTGTATGTTTTTCAATGAAATCGCGATCAAAAACACTGCCTGGCTGAGCTTCCTCTTCTTCTAAAAGCAGGCAGAGTATTGCTTTGAAAAGCGGAACATCGGCTCCTACTTTGACTTGTAAAAAAAGATCGGTCAGATTTGTCCCGGAGCCCAGCCATCCTCCGAGATTTTGTGGATTTTTAAAATTCAGTAAACCCGCTTCCGGCAGGGGATTGATTGTAATGATTTGCGCATTATTTTGCTTGGCTTTCTGCAAAGCGGTAAGCATACGCGGATGGTTAGTGCCCGGATTTTGTCCCACTACAATGATCAAATCGGTAATATAAAAATCTTCGAGTTTTACGGAACCTTTTCCAATGCCCAGAGTCTCGGAAAGGGCTACGCCGCTTGATTCGTGGCACATATTGGAGCAATCCGGCAAATTGTTGGTCCCGTACTGGCGGACAAAAAGCTGATAAAGAAAAGCTGCTTCATTACTGGTGCGTCCGGAAGTATAAAAAATGGCTTCATCAGGAGAAGATAACTTATTTAATTGAGTGCTGATCTTTTGAAAAGCTTCTTCCCAGGAGATTTCTTCATAATTAGACTTTCCCGGATACAGAATCATGGGATGGGTTAGCCGACCACTTTTTCCCAGTTTGAAATCCGACCAATGGGATAGTTCCACAACACTGTGCTTTGCGAAAAAACCGGGGCCTACTCTTTTTTCAGTTGCTTCTTCGGCAATTGCTTTTACACCGTTTTCACAAAACTCTCCCATAGCCGAGCGATGATCATCGGGATCGGGCCAGGCACATCCGGGACAATCAAATCCGGTCATCTGATTGACACTGAAAAGCGTCTTCGAACAATTTTTGAGACTCAGTTCTTTATAGACATGTTTGATAGAACTCAATACCGCAATCGGACCTGCTGCAGTTTGCTTGGGTGCGGTTATTCTTATCTTTTCGTCTTCGAGCGGTGTCGTTGCACAGAGTTTATTTTTATCATTCATGAACAGTCAGGTTTCACTTGGAGGTCTTAAAGTATCAAAAATCAGATTTTTCAAGATACATGAAAAATAGCAGTTTTTCTGGTTTACACAAAGCTATTTGATTCGTTGATCGTTGCAGTAAATATTAAAACGCTGGTCGCGGACAAATCCAATGATGGACATCCCTACTTCTTCGGCAAGAGAGATGGCCAGACTGGAAGGTGCACCAACGGCAGCCAGTATTGGAATTTCAGCCATAGCTGCTTTTTGGACCAGTTCAAAACTCACTCGGCCACTAACCATAATTAGCCTTTGCCGAAGGGGAATTTGCTGATCAATTAAAGCCTTGCCAATTAATTTGTCTACTGCATTATGGCGACCTACATCTTCACAAAGGTTAAGTAATTTCCCCTGATTATCGAAAAGCGCTGCAGCGTGCAAACCTCCGGTTTGATCAAAAATATTTTGGCTTTCTCTTAATGTATTGGGAAGCCTGTGGATCATCTCCGGACTAAAGAAAAACGCTTCGTTTTCAATCCTTTTCAGGCCGGTAGCTTTCACTGCATCGATTGAGGCTTTTCCACAAACCCCGCAACTTGAAGAGGTATAAAAATGACGTTCCAGTTTTTGAAAATCTATATCGACACCTTCTGCAGGCCTTACCAATACGATATTGTTTTCCTGATCGGGATTCCAGGTTTTTAAATATTCAATAGACTGGATTTGATCTTTGCTTTTGATAATTCCTTCTGTAAAAAGAAAACCGGCAGCCAGTTCAAAATCGTTGCCCGGAGTACGCATTGTAATAGAAATACTTTTCGATTGCCCCTTAATATGCAAACGAATTTCCAATGGCTCTTCAATCGCAAGTGTATCTTCAGATTGACTTTTACCATTTTGATCTATACGCCAGATAGGCTTTGATTGAAAAGATTTCATCTTTGTACAATTTTGGCAGGATCGTAAAATTATATCCTAAACGGTATCAGGGCCTCAGCTATTTTTCTATCATTGGAAAGCCTTGGAACTTTATTCTGCCCACCCAGTTTGCCTTGTGACTTCATATAACTTCTAAAAGCATCCCGCTGGAGTGGGGTGATTTTTAAAGGTCTCAAAATACTGCCTTTGATTAAATCTTCGTAATAAATATTTTGCCGGGTCATCATTTGATCAACTTTCATCGAAAACTGGTCTAATTGCTCGGGAATGGTCTCGAATTCAATAAACCATTCATGATAGGGGAGTCCTCCTTCCGGGGGACTAACTTGGGGAGCTACCGTAAATTCCACGATATTGACATTATCTTCCTTTGCGATACTCAAAAGTGCATTTTCTACCTCTTTTCCAATAACATGTTCCCCAAAAGCTGAGATAAAATGCTTGATGCGACCAGTAACGATTAGCCGATAGGGATTAAGCGAAACAAATTCGACCGTATCGCCAATATTATAGGCCCAAAGCCCTGCATTATTATTGATAATAATGGCATAATTAACGCCAAGCTCTACCTCGCCTAAACTGAGGCGCGTCGGGTTCTCACTGAACACTTCTTCTGCCGGAATAAATTCAAAGAAGATTCCGCTATTTGCATTTAAAAGCAAGCCTTTATCATCCTGACTATCCTGAAAAGCAATAAATCCTTCTGATGCGGGATAGGTCTCGACACTGTCTATTTTTTTGCCGATCAAATTTTCCAGGGTACTTCGATAGGGTTCATAATTGACGCCTCCGTATACGAAAACACTAAAGTTCTTGAAGAGGCTTTTGATATGCTTTTTACCGGAAACGGCAATCAGTCTTTCAAAATACATCTGAACCCAGGGGGGAATACCACTGATCAGGCGCATATCTTTATTAATCGTTTCTTCTACAATGGCTTCTAATTTCTCTTCCCATTCTTCAATACAATTGGTTTTATAACTTGGCAACTGGTTAGTGCGCAGCCATTGCGGCACCTGATGATTGACAATCCCCGAAAGCCGGCCAGTATGGATATCACCCGTTTTAGTCAGTTCAGGACTACCCGATAGAAAAATCATATTGCCATCGAGGAAGTCTCCGTTCCCGGTTCTCGCATAATAGTTAAATAAAGCATTGCGAGCTGTGCCAAAGTGGTTAGGGATACTTTCTTTGGTTAGCGGTATATATTTTACGCCTGAAGTAGTACCCGAGGTTTTAGCAAAATATTTAGGGCGACCTTTCCACAATACATTTGATTCCCCCTGAATAATCCTGTCAACATAGGGGCGAAGTGCTTCATAATCCCTGATTGGAACTTCCTGTCGGAAAGCATGATGATCCCTGATGTTTTCGAAATTATGATCTTTCCCAAAAGCGGTATGCTGTGCGGATTTAATTAGTTTTTTAAATACCTTTTGCTGCGCAGCTACTGCATTGGAAGACCAGCGGTCGATATCTTTTGCAATTTTTAAGGCTATTGGTTTTAATATAAATGACTTAAACTTCATCCCGTATGTCTGTTTTTCCGTACTGAAGGGCTAAAATAGGGAAAAAGCTTGAAAGGATACCGAAGTAGAAAAGATACTTGGAGCAAGTAGGAAGCATTAATGCAGGGCATCCCGGATTTTGCTTAAGCTTCGCTGTGAAATGGAATATTAAATTGCTGTTTTTCGAAATTCGAGTATCGAAAATTGAGTATCGAAAATCGAGAGGCGAAAATCGAGCATCGAATACCGAGAAACGATTCTTGTCCCTAGATTCTTAAATCTTCGACTTCTACGTCTTTAGGTAAAGTATTGGTATCTAGTTTGAAAGTACTGTCGGGATAAGCCTTATTGGGTTTTAGTTTATCTATCGAAAGCGTAAATCTTGAACCGTCTTTACTAAATACCTTAATTCTTTTGATTTGAGAATTATTCGCATTGATCGTAGTGCGCATTTTCGAATATTCAGAATCCTTGTCCTTGGGTTTGAATTCGATTTGCTGAATAGGTGTTTTTCCTTCATAAGCTTCATTCATCAAAACGTAGTAAAAATCCCCTCTTTCATACATTTCCAGGAAATCTTTAGGGGATAAAAACTCTTCTGATTCTTCCATATCTTCAAAATCGGAAATCTGAACCTGCTTGTTCTTTTCGAGATACGTCCAGACTGTTTTACCATTACAGTAAACCTGGAAGCCCGGCAGACTAAGCATATAATTATCTCCGGACTGAGTAATTTTTCCTTTTTGTACTTCGGGAGCTTCTTCCGGGATTTCAATAGTCAGCGTAAAATCGGCCTCCATTGATTTGTAAGACTTATACAATTTTTGGGTTTTATCGAGAATAGCTTTTGCTTCAGGATCAGATTTATCTGAATGTAGTAACTTTTTGGGAATATCCTGAGCAATAACAGCATTGCCGGTTATTAATAAAAAGAACATTGAGATTAAGTACTTCATCACTATAATTTTCCTTTTTGACACATTTGGGATTAAAAAAGTTTAACCCGCACAAAGAACGCTAACATTTCTTTAAATGTTGGATAGAAATGCGTTAAAATAATCAAAAACAAGGTTTGGAAAATCCGGGCTTTGCTCAAAACATATGGTTTTGCAGTTCAGAAATGATATTTAGTCCGATAAATTGAAAAAAATAACTTTTGATACAGACTTTTGCGAAATGAAAAGGAAAATACTGGATTTTCGCCTGAGGCAATTTGGCCGAATGCTCAAGGAGATTGGTGTAGTCTATTTTGTAGTATTAATTTTAGTTTGCTTTGGATTTTTTCTGGGGCTTATTGAGTCGCTGGTCAGGAGTACCAGCCCCTGGATAGGTCTGATTGGAGGGATGATTATTTCTTCCATTCATTTTAGCCGGAAGGATGGCAATTTTTTAAAAAAACTGGAAATCAACCGTCCCCAGTTATTTATGCTGGAATACTTTTTTCTGACCGGTCCGCTTACCTTGATTTTTTTGACTAGCGGAAATTGGGGAGCGATAATTTTACAAAGCCTTTTCGTTTTGATTTTTGCTTTTCTACCTCATCCCGGAATTGATGGGAAATCGTTTTCTAATAGGCTGAATTTCAGTTTCTTACCCAAAGAAGCATTTGAAATCAGAACTTTTCTTCGAAAGGCGGCGATACCAATAATTTTTGTCTATCTGGCTGGCTTAATTACTACAAAATATCTGACGATTCCAATTGTCATGGTTATCCTGACAGCTTTGATGTTTACAGCATTTTTCGACGAACTGGAAGGCAAAATGTTATTTGAGGCTATCCATTTCAGGAAAGATATTCTTGTTTATAAAATTAAAATGTATCTGACCATCTATCTTCTGGTTTTAATGCCCTATTTCCTGCTTTTTGCCTATTGGCATTTGGCATACTGGTACATTTTACTGGCTGCTGTATTTATCGGGATTACTCTGATACTTTTCAACATTTTCTACAAATATGCGCATTATGCCCCGCACCGAAAAAGAGTCTATAATTCCGTAGCTAATTCTATTTTTTTCCTGGCCGTGATTATACCATTTTTTTATCCGGTGACTTTATTATACTTGATCTATTACTGGCGAAAGGCCAGAAAAAATATTCGTTTATATTATGCTGAAAATTAACAACTTACAAGCTGCATATGGGGATAATCAGGTATTGAAAAACATCAATTTAACCTGTCTTCCCTCTGAGATTCACGGTATACTTGGTATGAATGGAGCGGGAAAAACTACCTTATTCAGAATCCTCTATGGATTTAAAGAAAAAAATGGGGGAAGCTGTATGCTGAATGATCAGCAACTAAGTAATCGGGATATTGCATTTCTGGAAACCAGCCCATTCTTCTATTCCTACATGAAAGGCAAAGAGTATCTGGATATTGTTTCTATGAGTAATAATAATTTTGATTTTGAAAAATGGAATCAGCTTTTTGACCTTCCCCTTGATGACCTGATCGAAACTTATTCGACCGGGATGAAGAAAAAACTGGCTTTTTTGGGGATTATTTCGTTGGATCGCCCCATAATGATTCTGGATGAACCATTTAGTGGAGTAGATGTGGAAAGTAATGAAAAGATTTTTCAAATACTGGAAAGGCTCAAGTCGCAAGGAAAAACCATCATTTTATCTTCTCATATTCTCCGCTCCTTTACCGGAGTTTGTGATAAAATTAGTTTTTTAAAAAATGGCTTAATTGTAAAAACCTACGAAAAACGTGAATTTGCCGTACTTGAAAAGCAGTTGAGGAATGAAATTATTGAAGGAATGGGCACGGTGCTGGATGAACTGATAAAGCCTTAAAACGGAAAAAACCCAACGAACACCTTGATTCGCCAGGTTTTAAGTTTTCCCACAAAACTGTGGGATTGCCTCCTATTTCCTAGTTTTCAAATCATCCAAATATCGTTCCAATTCTATTTCATCGTAGACGAGTACTTCACGGGCCTTACTTCCTTCACTCGGGCCCACAATGCCGAGGGATTCTAATTGATCCATAATACGCCCGGCTCGATTATATCCAAGCTTTAAGCGACGTTGAATCATTGAAGTAGAACCGTGTTGATTTTGGACGACCAATCTGGCGGCATCATTAAACATTTCATCCAGTTCGGATAGTTTCAGCTGGCCCCCTCTGGTGCCACTATCCTCGTCACCGTGAAATTCAGGCAGGAAGTAGGGCATTGGATAACCCGGCTGATCGTGAATATAGTTCAGCACTTTTTCGACCTCGGGGGTATCTACAAAAGCGCACTGTAGACGGATGATGTCACTGCCAAAAGAAAGCAGCATATCCCCACGGCCGATCAGGCGATCCGCTCCACCGGTATCCAGGATAGTTCTGGAATCTACCTTAGCGGTTACTTTAAAGGCAATACGCGCGGGGAAGTTGGCTTTGATTACCCCGGTAATAATATTAACAGATGGTCTTTGCGTAGCAATAATTAAATGAATACCTACTGCCCTGGAAAGTTGAGCCAAACGGCCGATCGGTAATTCAATTTCTTTACCGGCGGTCATAATCAAATCGGCAAACTCATCAATCACCAGTATAATAAATGGCATAAAGCGGTGGCCATTATTGGGATTTAGTCTGCGGTCGACAAATTTCTTATTGTATTCCCGGATATTTCTGGCCTGGGCTTTTTTCAGCAAATCATAACGGCTTTCCATTTCAATGGTCAGGGAATTGAGGGTATGTACCACTTTGGTGGTATCCGTTACGATCGGTTCATCCAAACCGGGGAGATAAGCGAGGAAATGGTTTTCAATCCGGCTGTATGGGAATAGCTCTACTTTTTTGGGATCAATTAAAACAAACTTGATCTGTGATGGATGTTTCTTATAAAGGAGAGACATCAGGATCACATTAATTCCTACTGATTTACCTTGTCCGGTGGCACCTGCAATCAGTAAGTGGGGCATTTTGGCAAGATCGGCCACAAAAACTTCATTGGAGATCGTTTTTCCCAAACCAATAGGCAGATCCATCTTGGCTCTTTTGAACTTGTCGTTCATCAAGACCTCCTTGAGGGAGACGATTTGTTTATTTTTGTTTGGAACTTCAATACCGATGGTTCCTTTGCCCGGGATTGGAGCAATGATCCGTATTCCGAGAGCGGCTAAGCTCAGGGCAATATCATCTTCCAGGTTTTTGATCTTGGAAATCCTTACTCCCGGTGCGGGGACAATCTCGTATAGCGTAACCGTAGGACCAATAGTTGCTTTGATTTTTACAATTTCAATCTTGTAATTGAGTAAGGTTTCAATAATCTGATCCTTATTTTGCTCCAGTTCGGCGCGATCAATTTCTACTTTTTGCTCGTGATAATCTTCCAGAAGCGCCAGCACGGGATTTTCGTAAGAAGAAAGCTCCAGTGTCGGATCGTAAGGTTCGCTGTGATCAATATTTCCCGTTGCGATTTGTGTTTCAGGCGTAATTGAATCCGGTGGCGTTTCCTGCGGAGGTGTTGGGCTGGCTATCTCCAGAGAAGATTCTCCTGGTTTAATTGCTTCTTTTTTCTCAATTTTTACTTTTTCAAGATCGAAGGAAAGTTGCCCTTCTTTAAGCGGATTATGCGTTTGTTCTACAGAGGGTGCTTTATTCGTATCGGTAACGGGAGCTCCCGGGGTATCTGTAATAATCTCAAAGGTATCACTTGCAGTCGATTTAGTAGCGTCTGCTTTGGAGCGATTGGGGCGTAGAGTATCTGTGGGTAAAGGTTTGTGTTCCTCGAGTGTTTTTGGTTTGCGTTTTCTTTGCGGACGTCCGTTGATTAAATCGTTGAAATAATATTTTATTTCTTTTATTAATCCGTTGAAGGTCAATTCGTTAAAATTAGGATTGAAAGACCAGACAAGCAAACCGATTGCAATAAATAAGATAAGTATCGTTAATCCGATTCTTCCGACGAACTTAACCAGCCAGCCGGCAATATTCTCACCAAATGTACCTCCCCACATGAATTCTGAACCCTCGAAAACAAATCCCAGAAAGATCGAGCTTCCCAGCAGTATCCAGAATGCTTTCCAAAGCATAGGTACATGTGTCCTGAAAGGAATTCTTTTAATTCGGCCTAATCCTACTTTTACCAATACCGGAATGAATACAAAAGAAGAAATTCCAAAACCCCAGTAAAAGAACATATTGGAAACAATTGCTCCCAGTCTTCCCAGCCAATTCGTTACTTCCAGATCGCCTTTGAATAATAAACCAAAGGAGTGTTTTAAGACCTTGTCCTGATCTTCTCTACCGGTAAAAAGGTGTGAAGTAAAAGCAATGAAAAGATATAAAGCGATAAATAAACAAAGAATACCTATTAATTTAGGGACACGTTCATCATTTATTCCCATCTTCAGCGAGAGCTGTTTCTTGCTCGTATTCCTTTTTTTAGCCATTGCTCAAAATTGTTCTTATCGTGCTCGAAAGCACAGGGTTAGTGTTTCTATAGTATATTCGGTCATCGGAGTATTCGATACCCTACATTTCCATAATGAATACTCAATTAGGGAATTAAACAGGTTTAAGATAGCCTAAAATGACCAGTTTCGTTACAAAATTAGTCAATATCAACTGGATAAACGAAAAAATTAGTAGACGATATTGGATGCCTGGTCGATAATAGAAGACTGGAAAATGCGTTAATTATCTCTTTGGGAGTATACTATAAAATCAATTCCGAAAAGATTGGAAGTTGATTAATTAAAGTTAACGAACTTTAAATTGGGTAAAAAAATGAATGGAAAAGCAATGTTTTCGATCGCTTTAATCCCGATCAAAGAAATTTAATTTTTTTTGAAAATGAAGATTATATGCCTTAAGATGTTGGTTTTCAGTTTTTTAAATATGTTGAAAATGTAAGCTAAAAGATTTGTGCTTTTAGGAGAAGCCTGAAGGAAAATGGATAATAGAGCAGAGGGTCTGGCTGGAAATACATTCTGTTAAAGGAAAATCTTGTTAAGTGATACGAAGATATTCTAAGAAATAAATTTACATTTAACATTTGAAAGGCGAAAACTTTTATTGAATAGTTATTATTTTTGCCCATCGTCAATTGTTCACCCATTAATTCAACAAAAGAAGAGCACTATGCTGAATTTAAAGCCAGTTGAGAAGAGGTCTGATTTGACACGTGAATCTTTTGCAAAAGAGTATTTAACTGACTTGAGGCCGGTTATTTTCACGAACCTTATGGATTCATGGCCCGGTAAGGAAAAATGGACTATTGAATTTTTTAAGGAGAATTATGGTCATCTCATGGTTCCTGTTTATGAGACGAATGTTACTCATTTTGGCGATGGATATATGGAACCTCGTGAAAAAATACCTTTTAGAGAATACCTTGAAATCCTGGAAAAGGGGCCAACGAACCTCAGGATGTTTCTGTTTAATATTTTTCGCCATGCTCCCGAGCTAGCCCATGATTACAAAAATTTTGATATCATGGATGGTTTTTATGATAACTTCCCTTTTATGTTTTTCGGAGGAGAAGGTTCCTCGGTGACCTTGCATTATGATGTCGATCTGTCACATGTGTTTCTCAACCAGATTCACGGTCGAAAACGCGTCGTACTTATTCCTCCGCAGTTTTCAAAAGCAATCTATCAACATCCCTTCACCGTCGCGAGTTATGTTGACGTGAATAATCCGGATTATGAGACCTTCCCCGCTTTGAAAAAGGTATGGGGGTATGAATGTATTGTGCATCCCGGCGAAACCTTATTCATGCCGAGTGGCCATTGGCATTATATCGAATATATGGATGGAGGTTATTCGATTAGCCTTCGTGCTAATGAATCGTACATACGTCGGGTGCGTGGCGTCTTGAATATTGCCCGCCACTACGTGGTTGATAAAGGATTGAATAAACTGATGGGAGAGCGCTGGCTGGAGACCAAAAAGCGGATTGCACGTAGAAGAGCAGAAACGGAATTGGTATAATAAGCTTTTTAAAGAATCAAAATCTGGATCAAAAATCCCAAATTCCATAAAAGGTTTTTGGGATTTTTGGTTTTACTAAAATAAACTTGCTACATGAATATTTCAGTTGAGATCAGTATGTATCCTCTGGTTCAGGATTACGAACCGCCTATTCTTGATTTTATTCAGGATTTGAATCAGCATAAGGAAATCCTGGTACAAACCAATGGTATGAGTACCCAGGTATTCGGGCCTTATGATTTAGTGATGGACGTTTTGAAAACCGATATAAAAAGAGCTTTTGAAAAATCGTATGGAGTCTCCATGGTAATGAAAATTCTGAATAAGGATACCTCAGATACTGCAAATAGAGAGCAGAACTTTTAAACTTTTCCTAAAGTTGTGACTTTTTGTGCTAAACTTCCTATACTTGCCGAATAGTTCAGCATTAAACAGCCATTGTGGGATCCAGAAAATCAGATGAAATTCTTTCTGTTGAGTTGAAAGCAAACAGCCAGGCAGCTTTTCAGGTAATCTTTCGACAGCATTATGACACTGTCTGTAAGACGATCCGCCGGTTTATTCGGGAGAATGATACAATTGAAGATCTCGCTCAGGACGTTTTTGTAAGATTTTGGGAACGCAGACATCAGATTGAAATTAAAACCTCTATCGGGGCGTATATCCACAGAATGGCGATCAATGAAGCCCTTTCCTATCTGCGAAAAAAGAAAAAATTCCAACAAGATAATATTGAAGATTTAAGTTTGCCCAATAAAGAATCCGATACTGTACAGGTAATGGAAGGTGAAGAATTAAGGCTAAAAATTAAAAAAGCCATTGATTGCCTTCCTCCCAAATGTCGAACGGTTTTCTTATTGAGTCGTCACGAGGAAATGAGCTATAAACAAATTGCCGAAAAACTGGAAATCTCTATTAAAACAGTGGAAAATCAGATAGGGAAAGCACTAAAAATTATGCGGGAGCAGCTCAAAGAACATCTGCACACTTTAATTTTAGCAGGATTTTGGGATTGCTTTTTTTAAGGTGAATGAGATTGAATTAAGGACGAAAAAGACAAAAAGTGTAAGAATACTTGTAAAAAAATAAAAAATTTAAAATGACGTAGGGGGACAATGCGAAAAGTGCATCATTTATTCATAGAAAAGGGTTTTTAAAGATGGACGATAAATACATTTCTCTGATCACCAGGTATTTATCCGGAGAATTATCGGATAAAGATCGGGAAGTGCTTTTCGGACTGGTCAACAGTTCAGAAGAGCGCAGGATGTATTTTGAAGAAATGCAACAACTTTGGGAGCTGAGTACCGAAGAAGTAGAAACACCTCCTGTAAACGTTGATATTGCCTGGGAAAAAGTTTCCGGACGCCTGGAGATGATCCCAAAATCCAATAAGCCTGAAAAAAAGGCTCGTTTTTTTAAGATTGGGCCTTTGCTCAGAATTGCAGCTTTGTTTGCAGGGATAATTATTGCCTTTTTGATTTATCGGAACCCGGCGGATCAGCCACCTCTTATGGCTTTTTATGAGACAGGTGATGATGAAAAAAGGGAAATCCAATTGCCCGATGGCAGTACGGTATGGTTAAATGAAAACTCAAAATTGAGTTATGAAAAGGATTTTGAACCCAGAATGGTAAATCTTGACGGAGAGGGATTTTTTGATGTAAAACATTTGGATGCGGCACATCCTTTTGAAATATTGAGTGGTGATACCAAAACCAGAGTACTGGGTACTTCATTTAATGTACGCGCTTATCCGGTTGAAAATCAGATCGAGGTGACTGTGGAAACCGGTAAAGTTTTGGTCGAAAATCAAAAGATTCAAAAAACGGAAAAGCAAATAACACTGACTGCCGGAGAGTCCGGAGTTTATCAAAAACAGGAAAATCAATTTGTTAAACCAAAAGAAATAATCTCCAATGCGAATGCCTGGAAAACCCGGCAATTAGAGTTTGAAGATGCCAGTATTGCGGAAGTCGTTGAGGTGATGGAACGCTATTTTGATATTGAAATCATAACGGAAAACGAAGCAATTTTGAATTGCCCACTTACCGGAGCCTATAAAGACCCGGATATTGATCAATTAATTGAAGTTTTGAAATTTTCTTTGGATATTGATATAAAGCAAAATGAGAATAAATTAATCTTCTCTGGAGAAGGTTGCGAATAAGCATGTATAGATCACTTGCCATACTATCTGTTTACTTCTTGCTGATGTTTACATCTGGACTATATGCCCAGAATGCCCACATGGATCAGCCGGTTAATCTCAATTATAGAAATGTTCGATTGGGAGATGCGCTACAGAATATCAGTACTCGTTATGATGTGAGCTTTTCCTATAGCAAACATTATGTGCCGGTAGATAAGCGAATTAATCTCAAGGTCAAACAAATGCCTTTGTCCAATGCTTTGGATCAGTTATTTGAAAGTACACCAGTCGTATATGCAAGTATAGGAGATCAAATTGTACTCAAAAAAGGAAAACCTGTCAAAAAAGAAATAGAGTTTTATGGTTCTATCCAACCGCCCATTCGAGTGATTGAAAGGAAAAAGGAAGAAGAAGTGTTTACCGCTTCTACAAAACCTTATGAAACGGTGGAGGAATTGCCTATACTCGAAAAATATAACTATGGATTACCAGAGGTGCTTTCAGAACAACCGGAAGAAGAAATTGATACAGAGCAGTATTACGTGGAAGCACCCGAACCGGATATAAGCCGTACCGTAGCCCAGGTCTCTCTCTATCCGACTTTCGGGACGAATAGTGGCTCAGCAACTGAAAAAACCAATAATTTGTCTTTAAATATTCTGGGAGGACAAAATGGTGGAGTGGATGGTGTAGAGGTAGGCGGGCTTTTCAATCAGGTGAAAAACGATGTTAATGGCGTACAAGTAGCGGGTCTTTTTAACTCGGTAGGAGGAGATGTAGGGCCGAGTAAATTGATTGACGGAAACCACCGAAAAACTTTCGGTGTACAAATAGCCGGATTGACTAACCAGGCTCGAAATGTAAGAGCCATACAAATCGGAGGAGTGCTCAATACCTGCCGGGGAAGTTTAATCGGTGTACAAGTGGCCGGTTTGGGCAACTCAGTTGCCGCAGAGGGGATCGGCGTTCAGGTGGGTGGTCTGTACAATGTCGTAGGAGATGATATACAGGGAATACAAATAAGTGGTTTGTTCAACGTAAGTGGGGATGATTCCAATATTCAGATAGCCGGATTGGTAAATGTAGCCGATGATATTGAAGGTGCACAGGTAAGCGGGCTATTTAACAGAGCGGAAAATGTACAGGGAGTACAGTTTGGCTTGATCAATGTCGCTGATACGGTTTCCATAGCTGCTATTGGTCTACTTAACTTTGTGAAAAAAGGATACAATCAGTTTGAGCTTGGCTTAAGCGAAACCATGCACAGCCAGGCTGCTTTTCGTTTTGGGAGTCGTCGATTTTATAATATCATTCAACTTGGGATACAGTTTGATAATGAAATTGCCTATGGGATAGGATACGGGGTCGGGACAGCGGTTTTGCACGATTATGCGGTTAATTGGCAATGGAACGTTGAGGCCGTTTCCTCCCAGATTCTGGAAAAGGAAAATAGCTTTAACCGCCTGAATTTACTCAACGAATTCCGGCTCTCCGCAGAATACCAATCTAATAAACGCTTCAGTATTTATTTTGGGCCTACGCTCAATGTAATGGTTTCCGATTTAATCAATTCTACTACCGAGCCCTTTACTTATGGTTCGCAAGTTCCGCTCTACGCCATTTTTGATAACGAAAACAGCAGCACCCAAAAGCGTGATGTAAAACTTTGGCTCGGATTCCGGGCAGGCATCCGATTTGGAAGAAATCACTAATTAGAAAGGAGATATGAAATATAGGATGATACATTCAACTTATACTTGAACTTCAGCTTTTTTTTATATTAAAACGCCCTCTTATTGATATGGAATATTTTTTTTCAAAAAAAGCAATTCAGAATAGGGGGGGATAGAGGCATCCGCATCTTATTAAATGTAAAACACAACGAAATCTTTTATTAAAAATACTTTTTAAAATGAAAAATATACTCATCATAGTTTTTGCCCTGATGACGGCCTTTACTTCTCTACAGGCACAACGTACAGAAACCCTTTTTGGAAATGCCCATTCCATAGGAGCTTTTGGCGGACCGATTGTTGAATATCATTTTATTGGAGATGATGTCGATGTGATGGCCGGAGGAGGAGGAGCCTTGATTATTAATGATTTTTTTATTGGCGGTTATGGTGTCGGAAGTGCCCCGAGTTCGGTTTTTGATATTCCGGATATTCGTTCACTGGATTTGGCACATGGAGGATTTTGGCTCGGAGGAACTTATCAAACGAACAAACTCTTTCATCTTTTTGGAAGTGCCAAATTGGGATGGGGAGCTATTGGGATCGAATTCGATGATGATGATTTTGATTATGTAGACGATGTATTCGTAGTTCAGCCGGAAGCAGGCGTGGAAGTAAATGTTTTCCGATGGTTTCGCTTAGCCGGAACAGCCAGCTATCGCTTTGTAGATGGAATCAGTACAAATTCCGGTCTGGCCTCCGATCAGTTTAATGGCTTTGGTTTCAATCTGACTTTTCGCTTCGGATTCTTTGGAAATAATTTTTGGCGTAACAAGGATCGAGACTGGGATTAAACTTATATCATAACATATCTATTAGTATTGCGGCAGGCAAACTGTTTGCCGCAACTTCTCCTGCCCAATTAGTAATAAACAAAATCTAAGGCAATAAAAGCCAAAGGCTGTTTTTGATTTGAATGCTTAGCTATTCAGAGGGGACTTCTATGCCTTGTTTTTAAAACTATAAAAAATGCAAACAAACAATAAAATATTAGTTTTCAAAATAGCTGCAATAGCTTTCTTATTATTCTTTTTTAATGGAATACTCCATGCTCAGGAGCTGACTCAGACAATTAAGGGTAAAGTAATTGATGCCGATTCGAAAATTGCCCTGACAGGTGTCAATATTTTAGTGAAAACAAAGGAAGAACTGGTCGGTGCAACGACTGATATTGATGGTTATTTCAAAATCAAGAAAGTCCCTGTAGGGCGGAATGATATCGAAATCTCTTATCTTGGATATGAGCCCATTACGATGAATGCCGTACTCCTTACTTCGGGCAAAGAACTCTTCCTGAATGTAGAAATGACGGAGTCTACGGTTGACCTGGAAACAGTAGTCGTGAAAGCCAATCACGATAAAACCAAAACGATTAATGAGATGGCGACGGTAAGTGCCCGCTCTTTTTCGGTAGAGGAAACGAGCCGTTATGCAGCTTCTTTGTACGATCCTTCCCGGATGGCTCAAAACTATGCCGGTGTTACAATTGCCGGAGGATCCAGTGATTTGTTCAATGAGATCATTGTACGGGGGAATTCCCCCCGGGGAGTACTCTGGCGCATGGAAGGCATCGAGATTCCGAACCCCAATCACTTTGGAGCTATGGGAAATTCCGGAGGCGGGATCAGTATGCTCAGTAGTAGTACCCTAAGCAATTCGGATTTCTATACCGGAGCCTTCCCGGCCGAATTTGGAAATGCTACTTCCGGTGTTTTTGACCTCAATTTGCGAAATGGGAATAACGAAAAAAGGGAGTATGCTTTCATGTTTGGTTTATTAGGGATCGAACTTGCTGCCGAAGGCCCCTTCTCGGCTTCCAGTAAATCATCTTACCTGGTTAACTATAGATACTCCACTTTGTCGGCGCTGAAAGCAGTAGGGGTAAACCCTGCCGGAGATGCGCTGCCCAAATATCAGGATTTATCTTTTAAAATAAATATTCCCACCGAGCGGGCAGGTGTTTTTTCACTCTTTGGACTAGGTGGAAAAAACAGTGTTTTCTTCGAACCCAAACGAGATTCTCTGGCCTGGGAAGATGATGACGCCCGCTTTGGCTTTGAAGAAAGACAGGATGTAGGGACAGTTGGACTTTCACATCGTTATTTGCTTTCTGATCGAAGTTATTTGCGAACGGTGGTCGTTGCTTCGCATGAAGGTTATGATGCAGAAGGCTATTATTTCGATGCAAATCAAAACTACGAACGTGTACTCGACGAAGATTATCGATTTGTAAATAATACCTTTCGAATAACTTCTTCCTATACCAATAAACTGAATGCCCGCAATACCATTAAGACCGGATTTATTATCAGTCATATTGATTTCAGTTTTGATGCAAGATTTAGAGAAGATGAAGATGATATTCTAAAAACCTATTTAAAAAACAGTGGTAACACACAAATGCTGCAAGGCTATGTCCATTGGAAAAATCGAATTACAGAAAGATTAACTTTGAATTCCGGTATACATTATACGCGATACCTGCTGAATGGCAATCAATCTCTTGAGCCACGTATTGCTGTTAAATGGCAGAAAAATAATAAAACGGCCTGGAGTGCGGCGATTGGATTGCACAGCAAACCCGAGCATGTATCCTTTTATTTAGTCGAAGAAACGATTGATGAGGAAGAGCGCAAGACACCGAATAGAGATTTGGAAATAGTAAAGTCAATGCACGCTGTAGTGGGCTATGATCAAAACCTGGGAGATCACCTCCGCCTGAAAATAGAAGCCTATTATCAGCATTTATATGATGTACCTCTAAATGCTGATCCCGATAGTCGCGGGTCTATGATCAATGTATCCGATATTTGGGATATCTTGGGCATCGAAGAGGCAAGGAGTAATGGAACCGGGCGAAATTATGGACTCGATCTCACCCTGGAACGCTTCTTTAATAATGGCTACTATTTTCTCTGGACAGGATCCTTATTTGATTCGAAATTTAAGGCCCAAGATGGAAATATATACAATACGCGGTTTAATTCCAATTTCCAGACAAACCTACTTGGAGGTAAAGAATTCAAAGTTGGAAAATCGAAGAAAAATATATTCGCCATCAATGGAAAAGTCCTTTACGCTGGTGGTAATCGACAAACGCCAATTGACCTAAATGCCTCGATTGAAAAAGGAGAAACCGTTTATTTGGACGATCAATATCTGGAGGATCAGTTACCCAATTATTTTCGCCTCGATGTTGGCATTAGTTATAAAATTAATAAAAAACGGATGACACATACGCTTGGTCTGGATATACAAAATGTAACGAATAGACTGAATGTTGACTTTATGGATTTTGAACCGGAGACCAATAGTATCCAGACATATTCACAAACTGGATTATTTCCAAATTTTAATTATAGAATCGAATTTTAAATTTAATCAATCCGTTGTTAGAATATGAATTTGAAATACAACGGACAAAAACTAGAAGTTATGATAAAGAATTATTTGTTTGCAATTATTTTCCTTAGCCTGCTTTTAGGAAGTGGATGCGGCTTCGGTGATGATGAAGGACTTTTCTCCTGCGTGGAAGGCGATGGACCTACAATCACCCAGGAATTGATACTCGATGATTTTACAAAAATCAAATTGAAAATATCAGCCGATGTTTATTTATCTCAGGGCTCTGAACAGAAGGTGGAAGTAGAAGGACAACAGAACATTATCCATCAGCTTGATCTTGACGTTAACGGTGAAACCTGGGAAATTGAGTTTGACGATTGTGTACGCAATCATGATGGCTTGAAAATTTACATTACCATTCCCGAGATCAAGGAACTAAACATTTCGGGCTCCGGGGAGATTTACGGCGAAAATGATCTGGCAGTTGGTGATCTGCGTTTGCGCATTTCTGGTTCTGGTGACATGGATCTCAGTATTAGTGAATCTACGGGGATAGATACAAAAATCTCCGGCTCCGGTGAAATCAAATTACAAGGTTTTGCTGATCAATTTGAGTTGGCGATTTCCGGTTCTGGTGACTACGAAGCTTTTGACCTGGAAACGGCGGATGGCGAAATTAAAATTTCCGGAAGTGGCGATGCAGAAGTCAGAGTAACGGATGAATTAGATGTAAAAATCTCCGGTAGCGGCGATGTTTATTACAAAGGCAATCCCGTACTGGATGTAGATATCTCCGGTAGTGGTAGTGTTGTTGATGCGAATTAGCACTTCGATATTCGTTATTCGGTTTTCGTTTTTGAAAATCGAATAACGAATTACATTTTTGGGCTAACTTCTTTCTTGAAAAAACCAAGACAGCTTTGCATCATGTCTTCGAACCTGGGATTGGCTCTGGGAGCAGTTTTGGGTCCTTCTGACTGTCTGGTATTGAGAGGGATATCAGCTTCGAGCGGAAGTTCGGAGTGTTTGACATTTTCGGCAATGATAAAAGCCAGTCCTTTCGTTACGGAGTACTCAAGCAGGCTGATAATACCCTGAAGTTTGGCTGAGGTATCGTGTACCGAATGTGCAGCGAAAACAGGTTGACTAATTTTGTTGTTTTTGGAAAGTTTTCTGTTTTCACGAATAACCTGGCTCAGTTCGTATGCTCCAAAAGAGGGAAACTTGGGGTATTTGTAAGGGTTGCGTCCGATACCTTTAATCTCTCCATCTGTCATACGCGTAATGCTTTGGACGAAGGAAAAACGACTGGCTTCGCGAATGAGTCCGATATCAATCGCTGCGGAGAAAAGGAAAAGGCCTCCCTTGATCATTGCCGGATCACGTAGAATTTTATTATAACTCAGTGTTCCTCCGGTTGAAAATCCTCCTATTGAAATTCGCTTTCCGAGTTGCCCGGCGATTTGTACAGCAGCATCAATTTCATCCCGCCACTTTCGGTCCAGTTGAAGGTCTTCCAAAGCTTTATCCGCTTGCTTGAGCCCGTGGGCGGGTAAGAGGGGCAGCATTACATTCAGGCCAGCAGCGAAAAAACGTTTGCCAACAGCTTCCATATAAAATGGAGAATCGGAAAGCCCATGTGTGAGTATGATTACATCTTTGGTCATTTTGCCATGATGTAAAATTCGGGGGCCATTCCCTTTTTTTAATTTGCCCGAATGGATAAAACAACATTGTTTATTTGAACTAAAAGTTTCAACTTCAATCCGGGTGTTCCCCAAACGTTGGTTATAATGTTGCTGGAAAGCTTCTATTGCTTTATTGATGTTTTTTGAATTAGACATAGCGGTATAAGTCTGCTTAAGCATTGAAATTATTCGATTGGCCAAAGGCGCAAGCTGGAATTTTAAATTCCGATAATTATTTTGCGAACCATTTTGTCATGATATTTTCAGCTGGCTTCTGTTGGGGGGTAAAATTAATGTTTTTTCTTTTATGATTATGACCGGCTTGCCATTCCCAAAAATGTACACCCGCAAACCATTCTTTATCCCAGAAGGTTTTGAAAAAGGCTTCATAGCAATTAGCCTGTGTTTGATAAGAAACTTTCTTGTAAAGGCTCTTCATTGAATTCGCCCAGGCCCAGGGTTCGATGGCGGCATCAGGCGTACTCTTATAACCCAACTCGGAAAACAGAATCGGCTTGTTATAGCGCTGGTGCAAGGAGGTAATTTTTTTTAAGTGCTTCTTCCATCCCTTTTTAATTTCTCTTACGCCGGGTTCAGTTTTGTCTGTCAAAGGGAAATAAGCCTGTATGCCAATGTAATCCAGTTGATCCCAAAAACGAACATCCTCCATTTCCGCATTCCAGTTAGCGGCGTAAGTTATTTTTCCTTTATAGATTTTTTTAATGTCGATTATGAGCTGTTCCCAGAATTCCGGATGATCCTTGACGATCTGATGCAATTCAGTGCCAATACAAAATAATTCAATCTCTAAAAGCGCACTTATTCTCGCATAGTGGAAAATGAACTGCCGGTAACTTTCCGACCAGGATTTCCAGCCTTCCGGAGTTTCGGGAGAAATATCAGACCGCCATTTTCCGGAAGAAGGACTGTGCATCCAGATATGTGGTTTCATCATAATATAAAAACCATGATCCTTGAGTTGTTCTATTTTTTTTATAAAAAAAGAATCCCCTCTTGTCCAGGTAGAATAATCACCGGAGCGACGACCTAGCCATTCACTATCGTAATCCTCCTGACCGGCGAAAGGAACAATAGTGATCCACTCCAGATTGGTCTGGAGCAATTCCGCTATTAACTGTTCATTGAGTGCTCTCCTTCCGAAAAGGTGCATCCCTCTTTGCTTGCCATCTTGTGCATAACGGTTGACGATGCTATCCGAAACATTATTGTAAGTACTATCCCATTGATAGTCGAAGTTTTCCGATTGTGTATACCATTTTGAAATATTGAATCCGGAATAAATAAAAAGTATTGGCAAAAAAACGCTAAAGGAGATGCGTTTAAAAAAAATCTTGTGCCCCCTTCGCTTCCAGCTCAGATATAGATATCGAATCAAGCGATACGACAAAAAGGGCAAAAGCAAACTGAGCCACCCGAGAGGATTGGTGATGAAGTTTTTGGCTATCGGCGGGAGGTAAGCTATAATATCTGCCTTTGTAAAACCCCGAAATAAGAAAATCGATAAAATGATCAGCAGATAGAACAGATAAGTCGCGGCTAAGCAAAGAAGGATATTTCCGAGATTTTTTAAGTTCATCAAAAAGAAGTTTTGTGAACCTAATTTAAGGCTTTTTATTATTTTTCGGGCTCAAGTTGCTATTCAAGTTTATGATTATGAAATACTCCTGGATTTTATTTGATCTCGATAATACGATTTACGATTTTGATGCTTCTTCTGATTTTGCCTTGCGCAAAACGTTTAACGAGTTTGACATTAATGACAATGAGGAAAATATTGAAAAATATAAAGAAATCAATCGTCAATGCTGGATGGATTTTGAAAAAGGCCTTCTTGATTTTCAAACCGTTCGGAACATTCGTTTTGAGTTGTTTGTACAAAAACTGAATCTGAATATTGATCCCATAGAAATGACCGGACGTTATCTGCAATTGCTTTCGAATACTGATTTTGAAATAGATGGCGCCAGGGATATTTTGGACTTTTTAAAGCCCTATTACAAAATGGCGGTGGTAACGAACGGGCTGAAAGAGGTGAAAAGGCCACAATTATCCCGACCCGGAATCGCGTCTTATTTTGCAGAAATTGTGATCTCGGAAGAAGTAGGAATAGCTAAACCGCATAATGGCTTTTTTGAACATACCTTCGAGAGGATTGGTCGACCCTCCAAATCTAAGGTAATTATTATCGGGGACAACCTCCATTCAGATATTAAAGGTGGAAAAGATTATGGGATCGATACCTGTTGGTTCAATCTGAAATCTAGGGCCAATGACACGGAGATAAGACCAACTTATGAAATTGGAGCTCTGGCAGAGCTAAAAGGGATTCTGGGCTAAGTCCTAAAACTGCTTTTTTATACCTGTAGTTTACGCTTTTTAACCTGCCATTGATCGTCGGACAACCTCTTCTCTTTCTTTGAATAAAAGAAGCAATTTATCCAGTTCAATATTCCATTCTGTTATTGTTCCGGGTTTTTGATATTTATCAATTTGTAATTGCATCTCTAACTCAATGCGCTCTGCATTAGCTTCAACGATTGCTTTGAATTTTTCGTAGGATAACAATCCCTCTTCCAATAATTGCTTGAAGCGATTATGGAATGCTTGTTTGAAGCTTTCTTCTTCGTACAAACAAAAGAATAAATCTGTCAGAATGTTTGGAGTACCTTTATCTTCTATAATCTCCAAAGGCGACTTTTCTATTTTTAACCAGGCGACCTTATCTAGATCAAACATAATAAAACGAAACTTTCCTTCTTCAATAGCATGAAATCTTACATTATTATGTGGCCAATCCGTATTGCCGATATAGGATTGAAAAACCATATAATCGATAAAATTATTGAGATCAATTTCGTTTTTTAAATAATCTCTATCTCTTCTCTGAATAGCGTTTACAAAGCGATCTATTCTGTCAAAGTCACCATCTTTTTTGATTAGCGCATGAGTAGTAAGTTTGGCTAGCGTAACTGCTCTTTTTTTAACTTCATACAGACCTGCCATTCCATTGGTATTTGCTTCTGTTCTCAAGTTCATTAGGCCGTAAAATGCATCATTGATATAAACGAGCGTAGCTTCTCCGTAGCCAAGATCAAGATCGAGCCCCGCATTGATCGCCAATTGAGTAACACTTAAATCTTTAAGCATTGTATTTTCAAAATCACTACCCGAGTTGCGAAGTCTGATCGCTTTGATTTTATCTATCCGATGATGTGCCAGAATCCGCTCGGGATGGATAAGAGAACGATCACTGTTATCATATTTTTTGTCAAATTTAACGCCAATGCTTTTGAGTGGATATTTAGTAGAAAAACCACCTTTGACTTCTATTTCGACTTTTTGATCCTCGATTAATAAAATTTGATCCCGATACAGGTTGAAGTAAGCGCTTATCTCGATTTCTTCTTCAGGCGTATTGATCATTCTTTGAAAATCTGTATCATCAACATGGATGTTAACAATGGGTAATGCCGTTTCAATTTCATTGAAAGGTGTTTGGGAAGTAAGTAGTTCAATGTCTTCACTAAACTTGGAACATCCCAGGTGTAAAAGAATTAGGAATAAGAATACTATTTTCTTCATAGTTTTGCCTCCGCAGATTGATTTTTTGTTTTTCCTATTCTCTTTAACAAACCTAAACGGATAACTGTTTCGGGATCATTTATAAAATATGGATCGGGAATGTCTCTGATATTCTGACTAAAACCAAGGGATAGTAACCAGTTTTTATACATGGCATATCTTGCTTCCAGCAGGTAATCTACTCGCCAGGAATATTTATCCCTCAGTCTAAAATCGAATTCGGCAAAATCTACATTATTTTGAAAAATACAACCGAAAGCAAGGCTTAATTTTTCCCGGGCCAGCGGTAGAACCAATTTTATGGGTGCTGCTACTCTTAAAGTAGAAGCATTAAAAGATTTGTCATTGATTGTTCCGCTAGCGAAT
This sequence comes from Saprospiraceae bacterium, assembly GCA_028280415.1. Taxonomy (GTDB): domain Bacteria; phylum Bacteroidota; class Bacteroidia; order Chitinophagales; family Saprospiraceae; genus JAHDHW01. The sequence goes on along the minus strand of JANQLV010000019.1, from coordinate 140,816 downwards.
ATATTTTTTACTGAAAAACCAATTTCCGACTTTAAAAAAGATTGGTTAAACAGCGTACGGTTTATACCTATATCTAAAATATATCCTTGAGAGTTTTCTACAGCTTCTCCATTCAACCTGATATCAGTGTTAAATGCGAAGCCCGTGTAGAGGGAAACGGTGTATTTAGATTGAGTATATATGTTACTACAGAACAGATTTGCCAATAGCAACAATAGGTATCTTGTTTTCATATATTGCCAATACGAGGAATTCAGCTAGTATGCTGCTTTAATCGGCGCTATATTCATTTAATTATTGGTTAAATTTCTTAAGTCGCTGTAGATAAAAGCTATTGCGAAAATCGGCAAGGAGGTTAAGAATTAACATAATGGCGGCTTGCAGGGCCAGACTGGCTCCCAGTCCCACACTCATATCTCCCCAATTGCCAAAAGCCCCCATCAAAAGGCAGAGTATGCCCACCAGAAACAGTATCATAAAAGTATTCTTGTATTTCTCGAAAGCTAAATCCTGCGCAATTGCTTTTTCCGTTTCCGAGTGAATAAATGCGGTAGAGTTCTGTTCAAAAAGTCCGGTTTTACCCCTGACCTGAGCTTGCTTATTCAGGATCGTTTTGAGCGATAGGATTAGCTGATAAGCCGAAAATCCGAGAAGTATAAGCAATATTCCCAGGCCCATTTCCCCCCAATAAAAAAAAGCAATAAAAGCTATAATTATATTGACTGAAGCAATACCAAGCAGCCAAAATGCTTCCTTGAGTATGCCTCCATAATGTGATTGGATGATGTTTTTCATGTTTTTGATGATGGCTTCAATGATAGGAAGTATATTTTTTATGACTTTTGATTTTTCATAAAAATCTGAAATATAGACAGTTATAATAGATGTTTTAAAATTTTACCAAAAAAGTGATAAAATTTAATCAATAAAGTTATGAATTGATATTTTTATGCGTATATTTGTATTGCACTTGCGACAATCAATATAAAGCAAAACATACAAACTACACACTTAGGTCTCATAAACATATCCCAAAGTAATAGTGCTAGTGATGGGTTGTCAAGAAGCTCTGGTATTTTGCCGGAGCTTTTTTTAATATTTTTTCAAAAAATACTTCTTTCAATAAGCTTTGGAATAATATTAGCTATCATAAGAATGTCATATCCCTCCGCAATTTCAAATTAACATAAAGACTAATCTATTAACCCTGAAAAACGGAAAACCTATTAGTAAATCCGACTCATGCATAAATATGCTACACATCCTCATATTGGCCTGGTAAGGATCATTTCAATTATTTCCTTTTTTTGCTTTACCACGCTTTCTGTACAGGCTAACGGAAATATTATTGATAGTCTATTAAATGAACTGGAACTCGTATCTGAAGATACCCAGAAAGTCGAATTATTTTTAGATATCAGTTGGGAATATCATACCTCGGAGCCGAAACAAACGATTAATTATGCACAAAAGGCTTTTGATCTGTCCAGAATACTTGGCTATGACAAGGGAGAAACGGCGTCTTTGAACCTCTTGGGAATTGGTCACGATATAAAGGGAAATCTCGATAAAGCCAAGGAGTATTATGAGATAGCATTATCCAGAGCTAAGAAAAAAGGCGATATGGTGATGTACCGAAATTGTCTGAACAATGTCGGGTTGATTCATCAGCGTATGGGCAATTATCAGAAATCCATGGAAACTTTTCACGAGGCGCTGGAAATGACAGATGAGAAAAAGGATCCCGGATTAACCAGTGCTATTCTGAATAATATCGGGATTATCCATAGTTACGAAGAGCGACATGAAAAGGCGCTGGAGTATTATGAATATTCTCTGCAAATCGAGAAGAAACGGAATAATGAACTGGGCATATCTATGGCTTTAACCAATATTGGAGAAGAGTATCGTGAAATGGGTAAAAATTCTAAAGCGCTGATTTGTTATAAGGAAGCGCTTGCCTATTCGGAAAAGATTGGAGATAAAGTTGGGGAAGCTATTTTACTCTCGAATATTGGGGAAGTGCATTTTGAAAACGGCTTACTGGACCTGGCAGAAGAGCTTTATCCACAAGCGCTCAAATTGGCTTCGGAAGTTGGTGATAAAGGCAATGTATGCAATATTCTAAACAATATGGCTAAGTTGCAACTCAAAAAAGGACGTTTTCAGACCTCTATTAAATACGCCAGAGAAGCTCTGCTCATAGCACAGGAGATGGGGGAGAAAAAGACTGTGACCGATATTTTTGAGACCCTGGCCGATAGTTATATAAAAGTCAAGGATTTCGAAAAAGCATATGACTATCAACGCCTTTTTAATGAAGCTAAAGATAGCCTGTTTAGTGTCGAGAAAAGCCGACAGATTTTGGAACTTTCCACTCAATATGATACCAAGCGAAAGGAGACCGAGAATGAATTACTGAAAGAACAACAGGCAAAAAATGAAGCGATTATTCAGCAAAGGACGATTATTGGTATTGCGATTGCCGTAATTCTGCTTCTCGTTTCGATCATTACTTCTATACTTTTTCAGAGTAATCGGCAAAAACATGCCTATAGTCAACAACTTGAAAATGAAGTGACCAACAGGACCAGTGATCTGGAAGAATCTAATGAGAAGTTGCGCAAATCTAATAAAGAGTTAGAGCGCTTCGCTTATATTGCTTCGCACGATCTCAAGGAGCCTTTGCGCAATATCATGAGTTTTACAAAACTGGTAGAAAGAAGCCTGCCCTCGGATGCTAAAGAGAATAAAAACGTAAAAGAGTACATGTCTTATATTGTTAATAATACTGTACAGATGCATCAATTGATCGAAGATGTACTGGAATATTCGAGGATTGACAATACCAAACCGGAAAGCGAGCAGGTGGATGTTAGGGAGATTGTCAACTCCGTAGCGAGTGTACTCAGCTCTACGCTCAAGGAAAGAAATGTAAAATTGAATATTGGCGCTTTACCTAAAGTCAGTGCTAATTCATCCCAGTTGTTTTTGGTTTTAAAAAATCTGATTGAAAACGGGATCAAATATAATGAAAGTGATCACCCCGTCATTTCAGTTTATAGCGTTCGCAATGAAAACATGCATGAAATATCGGTAGTAGATAATGGGATCGGTATAGAGGAACAATATTTTAAGCGTATTTTTGGTATGTTCAAAAGGCTGCACAACCGGGAAGAGTATCAGGGGTCCGGACTCGGCCTTTCTATCTGCAGAAAAATCATTCATAATCTCGGAGGTAAAATCTGGGTAGAGAGCAATGCTGGTCAAGGGAGTAAATTTACCTTTAGCTTACCTACACAGGATATTGGTAAACCTGAAACGACTGAATCAAATACGCTGAATCTTGAAGCGAATGTGGCTTAAGGAGTCAGCTGCTTTTTAAATTAAAAGGCGGAATATTTACCAGTTGATTTTGTAAAGCAAAAACCACCAGTCCTGCAATATTTTTACAACCTAGTTTCGACAATAAATTATTGCGATGCCCGTCTACGGTCCTCGGACTGATAAATAATTTTTTACCAATTTCCGGAGTGGTATATTGTTCGCAGATCAGTTGTAATATTTCTTTTTCTCTGCTGGATAATTCAAAAGGAAAATTAGCTTTAAGCTTTTTTTGATTAATTAAATTTTCTCGAATAAATCCCAGTACTTTATCATTATAATGAAAACCCTTTTCGTATACGGCACGGATGGTATTTTCTACTTCTTCCGGGCTTGAATTCTTAGGCAAATAAGCAGCAGCTCCCAATTCGATCATATTGATAATAAAAGCCCGGCTAAAATGTGTCGAAATAATAATAATCTTTATCGCCGGATAATTTTTTCGAATTATTTTAGCTACTGCTATCCCGTTCATTTTTGGCATTTTTAAATCGAGTAATAACACCTCGGGCAAAGTATCTTTCTTTTGCAATTGCTCTAGCAGTTCAAGGCCATGATCAGCTTCTAACACGATATCAAGACCCTCTTTGTTTTGCAGCAATGCGATTAAACCTTTTCGAAAAAGTAGTTCATCATCGGCAAGAGCAATCCGAATGCTAGTCATAATTCGTTTTTGTTAAGTTTAAAAATCATTCCCTTAGCCGGCTTGGAACTAAGCTGATAATCCGCTTTTATCATTTGTGCCCTGCTTTCAATATTTTTCAGGCCCAGGCCTTTCTGGTTTTCGATTTGTAAATTGTCAAACCCGATTCCATCATCTTCATAGGTCAAGTGAATCTCGGAAGGGGTTGTTTTCAGACTAATAAAAATATTACTGGCCTTTCCATGATTAATTGAATTATGGATAAGTTCCTGTAAAATTCTGTATAAATTTAATTCTATCGTTTTGTCTTCGATCCTTTGAACCTTTTCTATCGTTTCAAATTCAATTTTAATATCTCCGGCCTGCTGTATGCTATATTGTAATTCTTTGATCGCTTCTGTCAAACCGAAGTCTTCCAGCGTCGGCGGTAATAAATTATGAGAGATTCGCCGGGTTACATTAATGGTTTTGTCGATAATTGAATTTACTTCTGAAGTGATGGTTTCGATTTCCGGATATTCTGGACCATATTTTTTTAGTCGATGCATATTTAAAAAAATGACATTGAGCTTTGAACCAATTTCATCATGCAACTCCCGGGCGATCCGCTTTCTTTCTTTTTCCTGAACGAGAATGGTACTATGTAGTAATGCTTCTTGATGCCGGTAAGCCATTTCCCGATTGCGCATTTGTTCAACTAATATTTTTTTCTGAGAAAAATTGGCAAAAATTATAAAGGCAAGTGCCAGGGCTAACATAATGAGTATGCCTATGACCATTATGAGGATGAAGGTGTTTTCCTGAAAACTACTTTCCATATACCGGAAAGGATTAGTAGTTGAAAAATAAGATTTAGTACCGCATTAAAGGCCCAGAAATATTTATAGAGATCAGGCGCTTTATAATACAGCTGACTACACATAAATATAAATAAACTCCCCGAATAATAAATGATAATTGCTGAATTGATCAGACCTAAACTTTTTCCGTAAACCAAGTCTGAATTTTGATTTTCAGTAATATTATAAAAATATAAAACGGCGTATCCGATAATAATGATTTGTACTGTGGTTTTTGCCCCTGGATTAAATTCATAAATGGATTCGAATATAAAGGAGTTAAGTATGATAAGGATAGAACCGATAGATATGAAGTACCAAAAATATTTTTTAAAGAATGCGGGCTTTGGAATAAGCGTTTTATAAAATAAAGACAATAAAATAAATTCTCCCAGTGTGTAAAGATGCAATAATGGTAAATTATTATGTGAAGAATATGCGAAAGCTCTTGCGGCCAACTCTATCCCAAGACTGAAAAAGAGAAAATATAAAAAATGTTTGAACGTAATATTTAATTTTTTAAAGGAATAAAAGCCAAGGCAATTATTTACAAACAAAAAGGCAACAGCAATGATCCCTGTTTTAATATAAATATGGTGCAATAACTGAGAGACATCCATTTTATTAGAGTTGATATTCGGGACAGGCATTAGGGCAAGGCAATGTAAAATCATAGAATTGCCAGCGACCTTTTGATTGTATCGAGAAAATAATTTCTGTAGAATCGTTGGGAGGAATAATTCCGAGCATGATATATACTTCGTCTCCGGAGCTTGTGCTGGATAATATTTCGATTAACTCTGATCTTGCTACTCTGGCTCCGTAAATTAATTTTTTTCCCGAATCCGGATAATCTGCATTGAAATTATTTTCCAGACTGTCCTGTACATTGTCAATGTAGTTTTGATAGGCAGAGATGAAGCCAACCGCACAGCTACTATCGATTTGAAACGGAACGAATGCTTCCTGGTCGATCGCTTGCTTTACTGCACAATTTTGACTAACACTGAAAAATGCGCCGGCGTTTTCCTGTAAAGATCTTTTTTGACAGGAGATTAGACTTACTAATAAAATACAAAATACGATGAGGTTTGATTTAGACAACATGATTTAAAATTTTGAGCTTAACATGCATGCAAGGTAAAAGATAAAATTATGCGATACCTTTTTTTATCCTAATTCTGATCTAAAACAGGTGAAATTACCTGCTCCGGAGCGTTGATTTGCCCGTGTGAAAAAACAGCAAGATTGCGCTTACCTGTGATTTGATATTCCCTGAGTTTTGTAATGAAAAATTTATTCACTCAAAAAACATTTTAAAATGGACATTAAAAAAATCAAATCGCGTTCAGAATTTATTAAAAATCTTGATCTGGCAGTTTCATCCGAATCTATCTTGTCAATCCAACGATCTGCGCCAACTTATGAAGAAGAGGAAGATACGGCTTATGTAGTAGGAGGTAGTACGGTCTCTTATGTCGGTGGAGTATCTGCTCAGCAGCAACAGGATGTAAATAATTCAACCTTGCTGGCGGCACTCGCTGCTAATTATCAATATGATCGGGAAACTCAAACGGAAGACTGGTACCGATATTATCAGAATGTACTCGAAAATCTGGGTTGGGATATTCAAAGTTTTGGCTTTGCCAGATATACGGAAGATGACAAAAGTATTAAATTGGATAAAAGCGCTCTGGCTATTATTTCGGCAATGGCTTCCGGAAATGAATTGACAGTATTGGAACAAACACTGGAAGCTTTGGAAGATTCCAATCCGGATAGTGATCAGGTTAGCATATTTGAATCCAATGGCTCGGAAGGAGAAGCTGGAAATTTTCAACTTTCTACAGCCAGTACGGATATGAACGGAAATGTAAACATGGCTCTGGGAGCTTTTTATTTTAAAGCAACGACACATAAAAATCGCTTCCTTTTTATTACCTGGGAATCACAAAGTATTAGCCTCTATTTTAGTGCATCCAGAATACTTTTGGTCGAAGAGATCTATGCGACAGTCAGACAGGATGTGATTGATGCGCTTGGAGATAATGCCCAAAATTTCGTTGCCAATTTACAGTTGGCTGACTAGATTGATTTTTCTTTGTCAAGTATTGGGAGAATCTAATTATAAAGGAGGAAGCAATACTTGGCACTTCTTTATTTATTTTACTTAAATTTGGCTCAAACAGAATTATTCCGTTTGATGAGCCAAAGGAGATACTTCCATACTTTCGATGCTTTACGCTTTATGGCAGTATTTCTGGTCTTTCTTACCCATAGCCCTCTGAGCTCAATTCCTTTTATACAATACTTAAAAAAAAGCGGTGGTATCGGAGTACAGTTCTTTTTCGTACTTAGTGGCTTTTTGATTACCTATATCATTTTATACGAGAAAAAGACGAAGGGAAAACTTTCCTTTCGGAAATTTTTTATGCGTAGAATTTTGCGGATCTGGCCCTTGTTTTACGCTATGATAGCTGTTGCTTTTTTCACGCCCCATCTGTTGGATTTGCTGGGCTGGTCCTATTCGAATGAAGGTTATGAACCCAATTGGTTGATCTCCTGTCTTTTTCTGGAGAATTATAAAATGATGTTCTCAGGAGAACTCCCCAATGTCTCTCCGCTTACCGTGATGTGGTCACTTTGTATTGAGGAACATTTTTATTTGCTTTGGGGGATTGTCTTTTACTTTATGCCAGTCAGGCGTGTTCCCCAACTTATTCTGCTTTCTATTATCGCTACTAATTTGTTTCGTATTTATTATCACAGTATTGATTTGCTTACGGCAGATTTGTTCACGAATCTGGATTATTTTGCCTTCGGAGCGATTCCTGCTTATTGTGTTATTAAAGAGGATGATTTTATAGAAAAAATAGCTGCTTGGCCTGGAATAGTAAAGTATCTGGCAGTCTTATTGACGGCAAGTTATATTTTCCTGTCTCCAAATCTTGATTATACTTTTCAAAAACTGATCGACCCCTGGATATTTGGCGGGCTTTTTATGATGATGATTTTTTTTACTTTACCGAAGCAAAACCGGCTTTTTATTTCGGATAATAACTTGATCAGTCGGGGCGGGATTTATACTTACGGTATTTATCTGTATCACACTATAGTAATCAACGCTTTACTTCAATTATTCAAATATCTCCAATGGGATTCGCAAGGACTTGTTTTTTTTCTTCTTTCTCTTTTCGCATCTATTCTTGTTAGCGTCCTTTCTTATCGTTTTTTTGAAAAACCTTTCTTGAAACTAAAACGCTTTTTTTATTAAAACTCAAGAAGCTGTATGCTGAGAATCTCATAAAATCTTACGAATTACCCATCTACCTTTCCGCCTTCCAATACCTTTTTTATCAAATTTTCATCTGCAACATTCGGCATCGTAATTTTTAAATCGGGATAGTGATCCATTGCGCGTTGGGCGGTAAACATGGCTTCCTTATTTCGGGCCCAACTTCTTCTGGCAATTCCATTGTTGACATCCCAGAAAAGCATAGACTTCAACCTTCTTTCCGAATCTGCAGAACCATCCAGAGTTAAACCAAAACCTCCATTCATCACTTCGCCCCAACCCACACCACCGCCATTGTGCAAGCTTACCCAGGTAGCACCGCGAAAAGCATCCCCTATGACATTGTGTACAGCCATATCTGCGGTGAATCTGGAACCGTCGTAAATATTGGAAGTTTCCCGGAAAGGAGAGTCGGTACCGCTAACATCGTGGTGATCGCGTCCAAGTACAATTGGAGCGGATATTTCTCCCTGCGCAATGGCATCATTAAAAGCCTTGGCAATTTGCATGCGTCCTTCTGCATCAGCATACAGAATTCTGGCTTTGCTGCCTACAACCGGAATGTTTTCATCGGCAGATTCAATCCAGCGAATATTGTCTTTGAGTTGTGATTGAATTTCTTCCGGAGCGTTTTTCAGCATTGTATGCAATACTTTTGCTGCGATAGCATCACTCTTGTCAAGGTCCGCTTTATCACCACTGGTACAAACCCAGCGGAATGGCCCAAAACCATAATCGAAGCACATGGGGCCCATAATATCTTCCACATAGGAGGGGTATTTGAAAATACCTTCTTCCTCGTTTTTCCAGATATCTGCTCCGGCCTCTCCGGCTTCTTTCAGAAAAGCGTTTCCGTAATCCCAAAAGTACATCCCCCGGTCACTTAATGTATTGATTGCCCGTACATGCCTGCGCAAAGTACTTCGGACTTCCTCCATAAATTTCGCTTTATCTCTAACCAGTAGAGCTTTCGCTTCTCCGAAGCTGTAACCACAGGGTATATAGCCGCAATCATCAATATTATGCAAGGAAGTTTGATCAGAACCGAGCTCTATGGGAATATTTTTCTCGACAATCATTTCCCAGAGGTCCACAATATTTCCGTGATAAACCAAGGTAATCGCTTCCCCATTTTTTCGACATTCCTGAATCCGGATGAGAAGCTCCTGGAGATCGGTATATACATTTTCTTCCTGGATGTAACCATCAACTATCCTTTGTTGAACGGCATCCGGATCGACTTCGGCCAGTACTCCCACCGCTCCGGTAATTACCGCCGCCAGGGATTGGGCTCCAGACATCCCGCCAAGTCCCGAAGTGACGAACACTTTTCCTTTGAGATGACTATCGCCGATTCCTTTAAGTCTTCCTGCATTGAGCAAGGTGATGGTCGTTCCGTGTACAATGCCTTGTGGTCCAATATACATAAAGGAACCTGCGGTCATTTGACCATAAGAAGTAACTCCCAGAGCATTATATTTATTCCAATCGTCTTTTTTCGAATAATTTGGAATCATCATCCCATTGGTTACCACTACTCTTGGCGCATCTTTATGGGATGGAAAAAGTCCAAGCGGATGCCCGGAATACAAAACCAGCGTTTGCTCATCAGTCATCTGTGCCAGATATTGCATGCTTAGTCTATACTGCGCCCAGTTTTGGAAAACGGCTCCGTTGCCGCCATATGTAATCAACTCGTGTGGATGTTTGGCAACTTTATAATCCAGATTATTTTGGATCATGAGCATAATGGAAGCAGCCTGCCGGGAGCGATGCGGATAATCATCAATTGGCCTTGCTTTCATTTCGTAATCGGGGCGCAGGCGATACATGTAAACGCGCCCGTATTGCTCTAACTCTTCTACAAATTCCGGAATTAAAATTTCATGTTGAGATTCGGGGAAATATCTTAAAGCATTTTTCAGAGCCAATACTTTTTCTTTTTTGCTGAGAACACCTTCAATCACTCGTCTCGGAGCATGGCTTACGGATTCGTCATAAGGTTTGGGAGCAGGGAGTTCAGCGGGAATTCCTTCCAGGATAGCTTGTTGAAAAGCTGTCAATTCGCTCATGTCTCTTTGGTTTTATTCAAATTCAGTGCAAATTTAGGGAAGTTTTAGAAATCGACTAAGTTTGCTGGAAAATTATTAATTAATCTCAATTTATTAGTGCAGAATAATAAAATCAATTAAGTTCTTAAGATTTTGGATAAAAGCCAAATGCTAATAGCTTTTATTTAGCTAATTTGGACATCTTGACGGATTAATTGGGAATATCAAAACAACTTCACAGAATTGCTGATCAGCTTAAAAAGCGCATAAGTATATGTTATGGATAAAATAAAAAATATAAATTTTTATTTATAAAAAATCCACTCATCTTTGCGCTAAAGAATAAGGTATAAGCGTTTAATTAATTTATGGGCTCTCTCTTGTGAGAAAAGCTAAAAAATTGTAAAAAAATTAAAAAACTGGCAGAAAGTTTGGAATTCAAGAAAGCAAAAACCAGTATTAAATCTGGAACGTAAACTAAGCTTGTTTTTCAATATTTCACAAAATGCTGGTTTTTTCTTTATCCAATTCGAAGTATAGACCTTTCATGGTATGTGGTTTAAACTTCTATTATAAAATAATCAAAATAAAACCTAGATGAGTACAAATCCTGTATTTCAAGAAGTTGAAGAAATGGAAACCCAAAAGGCTACCAAGGTAGCTGTAGCTCGAGGTGATGGAATCGGTCCGGAGATTATGGAAGCTACTTTAAATATTCTTAAAGCTGCCGGAGCTAACATTGAACCCGAATTTATTGATTTGGGTGAAAAGGTATATTTATCCGGTAATACGGCGGGAATTGACAAAAATGCCTGGGAAGTGATCAAACGCAACAGGATCATATTAAAGGCACCAATTACAACACCGCAAGGTAAAGGTTATAAGAGTCTAAATGTTACCTTGCGTAAATCATTGGGCCTATTCGCTAATGTCAGACCGGTACGCGCTCTGGATCCATACATTGCTACCGGACATCCGGAAATGAATGTGGTGATTGTAAGAGAAAATGAAGAAGACCTGTATGCAGGTATTGAACACCAGCAAACGCAAGATGTGGTACAGTGTTTAAAGCTAATCACCCGCCCCGGTTGCGAAAAAATTGTTCGTTATGCTTTTGAATATGCCAAAGCTTATGGTCGCAAAAAGGTAACCTGTATGGTGAAAGACAATATTATGAAATTGACGGACGGTCTTTTCCATCGGGTGTTTGATGAAATAGCAGCAGAGTATCCTGAGATTGAAAATGAAACGCAAATTATTGATATTGGAGCAGCCAGACTTGCGGCTCATCCGGAACGCTATGATGTAGTAGTGACTTCTAATCTGTACGGAGATATAATTTCAGATATTGTTGCTGAAGTCGCTGGTTCTGTAGGATTAGCCGGTTCGGCAAATATTGGTAAAGAGGTGGCTATGTTTGAAGCCATTCACGGATCAGCTCCGGATATTGCCGGACTTAATGTAGCAAATCCTTCCGGGCTTATCAATGCTGCCGTGATGATGTTGGCTCATCTCGGACAATCCTCAACAGCGGATAAAATAAAAAATGCCTGGCTGGCTACTATTGAAGCAGGATATCATACCGCAGATATTTTTCAGGAAGGTCATAGTAAGAAACGCGTATCTACTCAGGAATTTGCCGAAGAGATTATCTCCAGATTAGGAGAGGTTCCGGAAACTTTTGCAGCCAGTCAGCTTACCAGTGGAAAAGGTCAGATCGAAATTGGAGACTATCAACGCCCTCAAGCTCAGAAAACCTTGGTCGGGGTCGATGTTTTTATCGACTGGCAGGGTTCCGATCCTCAAATAATTGGTAAAGAGCTGTCAAACCTGGGTACCATTGGTATGAAACTAAAAATGATTACCAATCGAGGCGTAAAGGTCTATCCCGAAGGCTTGGAGCATACTTATTGCACGGACCACTGGAGATGTCGCTTTGTTGCTACAGAAGTGGATACAAAAGCTGTCCCTGCGGTTTATACCTCTGTTAGCTATCAGCAAGTGTTAGCACTGCTTACCAAACTGGAGATGGAAGGCTTCGATGTAATTAAAACAGAGAATCTATATGAGTTTGATGGCAAGCGAGGTTTTTCTTTAGGACAAGGAGAATAGACTTGATACCATAAAAAGTTAATATAAATAGTGAGAATAATAAAAGGAAAGACTCCATTCGCAGTATCTGCGATGGAGTCTATTTTTTTGATCAAACCTATTATTAGACCCAGGCTTAGTATTTCAATAGCTCTTCTATCTGCATAGCTACCTTTTCAGCATTTGGAAGCATCGTCTCTTCGAGTGTGCTATTAAGTGGAATAGCCGGCAGATTGATTGCACCCAGGGTCTTGACTGGTGCGTCCAGACTTTCAAAACAATGCTCCTGAATCCATCCGGCCAGACTACGGGCGAAAGAATTATTGATCGTTTCTTCGGTCAGCACCAGGCAGCGCCCGTGACGACGAACTGTTTCCAGAATCAGGTTTTCATCCAGCGGATTAAGTGTACGAAGGTCAACTACTTCAATCTGTCCTTCAAAACGTTTGGCAGCATTTTGCGCCCAGTGTACCCCCATACCATAAGTGATGACGCACATTGATTCACCCCTGGCAACCAAGGACTCTTCAGGAGTCAGAACGACAGCTCCTTTTCCGAAAGGTAAAATATAATCCTCTGCAGGCTCGACCGTTTTTGCTTTTTCTGTACCTTTTACTTTGGACCAGTATAATCCTTTATGCTCGAAAATCACTACCGGATTTGGATCGTGATAAGCCGCTTTCATCAATCCTTTGAGATCGGCTCCATTACTCGGATAGGCAATTTTCAAACCTTTTATATTGGTAACTATAGATTCTACGCTGGAAGAATGATAGGGCCCGCCACTACCATAAGCACCAATAGGTACTCTGAGAATCATACTTACCGGGTATTTGCCATTGGATAGATAACAGGAGCGTGCTACTTCAGTAAACAACTGATTGATCCCCGGAAAAATGTAGTCGGCAAACTGAACTTCCACAATGGGTTTCAAACCAACGGCAGACATTCCAACTGTGCTTCCCACTATAAATGCTTCCTGAATTGGTGTATTGAAAACGCGCTCGTCTCCGAATTTTTGTGCCAAAGTAGCAGCTTCTCTGAAAACACCTCCCAATCTTGCTCCGACATCCTGACCATAAAGTAAACAGGCTTTATCTACTCGCATTAATTCTTCAACCGCGTGCAGGGCACAATCTACCATGACTACTTCCTCGCCCTCAGTCGGACTCCGCTCTCCCGCTTCCTGAGTGATTTTGGTCGGGGCATAATCATGCGTTAACAGATCAGCCGGACTTGGATCATCCGCTCGTAAAGCTTCTTCAAAATCGGTCAAAACCAGGGCCTTTGCTTTGGATTCAATACTTTCCATCTCTTTTTCGGATATCCCGGCTTCTTTTAACTGATAAACCAGTTTTGGATAAGGGTCTTCAAGTTTATCTTCCTCTAAATCATCCCGATACCATTCCATGCGTACACCGGAAGTATGATGATTAAGCAAAGGCACTTTGGCATGTACTAAAAATGGCCGACGCTCTTTTCTGATGGTTTCTACTACTTCTTTCAAAGTCAGAAAGGAGGTAGTAAAATCGCTACCGTCGATGCTCACGGAGTCTATACCGTGAAAACCTTTGATGTATTCTGAAGCGTCCTGTGCTCTAATCTCTTCTGCATTGGCAGAAATATCCCATTCATTATCCTGTACCAAATATAAAATGGGTAACTGCTTGAGTCCTGCCATCTGGAAAGCTTCCGCGATTTCACCTTCGGTAATGGAAGCATCCCCCAAAGAACAAAGAACAATTGGTTTGTCTTTTCCGAAATCTTCACTTAATCCCATTAACTCTTTATACCGCAGGCCCATTGCTGCACCGGTTGCCGGAATAGCTTGCATACCGGTTGCGGAAGACTGATGAGGAATCTTTGGCTTGTCTTCATCCTTTAGACTGGGATGCGAGTAGTAAGAGCGTCCTCCGGAGAAGGGATCATCCCGTTTTGCCATTAGTTGCAGCATCAGGTGGTATGGGCGCATTCCAATACTCAGCAACATGGAGTCATCCCGGTAATAAGGAAAGGCAAGATCCTGAGGAAGCAATTGCAAAGCTGCAGCTATCTGGATCGCTTCATGTCCCCGGGATGTTGCATGCACATATTTGGACACCTTTTTAAAGTTTTCTTCATAAAGCTCTGTCATGGCTTTTGCTGTACAGAGCAAACGAAACCCCTCTTTTAAGGTCTTTTTTGTTATATCAATTTTGGTTTTAAACATGGTTGTATTTTAAAATTTTCGTAGAGTATTACAGGACACAGGGGTTTATTTCAATATTCCGAATTGTTCGAAGTGATGGTGAAAATGTTTTCGATGCATTAAATCCCAAAGCTCTTTGTCCAGAGGGCCAAACATTGAATTGAGTGTGACTGCCTCCGGCTTGTCTTTGAAATATTGTTCGTATTCATCAAAAGCGTTTAGCAAAGCTGTTTTTGCCGCCGCCAAATTTTCAAATCTTAGGTCTTCTGCCTGATCGGGATTCAAATCGGGATGTTTAAAATCCTTGGGCATCTTTCTATAATTGAAAAGACTATCCTGATATTTCTCGATCTTTTCTTCCGGGATGGCCAGCTTGGCAGAATGCTTGGCCATAGCTACCTGAAATTGCAACTCCAAATGTTCTACCATGTGTTGAGGACTCATGATTCCCCAACTGGCTTTGCTACTTTCTGTCAGTTTATTTAAACTGGCTTCCACATTAGCTTTGGTAAATTCCTGAAATGGAGATTTCTTTTGTACCAAAGTGAGAATAGTCGCGGTAGCACATAAATCATTTTCCTGATCAAAAACTTCAACGAACCATTTAACGACACCGGAAGGAAATTCTCTTCCTCTACTATCCCGCTCGACTCGTTCTTTGCAGGTAAGTCTTACTTGCAAGGTATCATTATGATAAACCGGTTTTAAAAAACGGCATTCATCCAGACCATAGTTGGCGGCAACCGGCCCTTTGTTTGGATACACAAACAATCCGGCAGCAGCTGCCAGAATGAAATAACCATGTGCCGCCCGTTTTTCAAAAATAGTTCCTCCCAAAGAGGTGATATCCGTATGGGCATAGAAATGATCCCAGGTGACATTTGCAAAATTGATAATATCAGTATCGGTTATCGTTCGTTTATGAGTAAGTAAGGACATTCCAACTTCAATATCTTCAAAATGGTATTTGAAAGGATGCTGAGGCGCTTCTGTATATTTTGCACCGGCCTGATAAATACCGGTAATTGCAGTAATCGTAGTCGGCGTACCCTGTATTGCACAACGTTGCAAATAGTGTTTAACACCGCGCATACCCCCCATTTCTTCTCCACCTCCGGCTCGTCCGGGGCCACCGTGTACCAGAGTAGGAAGCGGAGAACCGTGTCCGGTACTTTGCTTGGCTGATTCGCGATTGATAACCAGGATACGTCCGTGATGGCTTGCTGCTCCGATTACAAAATCTCTGGCGGTCCGGTCATCAAATGTAGAGATCGAGCAGCAGAGTGATCCTTTACCCATTTTGGCTAATTGTACTGCGTCGGCAATATCTTTATACGGCATTAGGGTACTTACCGGTCCGAATGCTTCCACCTCATGTACTGCCTGATTGGTATGTGGATCTTTTTCCAATAAAAGGATTGGGCTCAGGAAGGCTCCTTTGCTGGAATCGGCATCCATTAGCTCGACTTTTTCCAGGTCGCCATAAACAATCTCGGCAGTTTTTGCCAATTCTTTGACCCGGTCGATTACTTCTGCTACCTGAGTGCGGCTGGCTAAAGCACCCATTCTTACTTCTTTGAGAACAGGGTTGCCGATAGTCACTTTTGAGAGTGATTTGCCCAGAGCAATTTGCACGTCTTCTACGAGGTTATCGGGGACGATTATCCTTCTGATAGCTGTACACTTCTGACCGCATTTGACAGTCATTTCTTTTCTTACTTCTTTTATAAAAAGATTAAATTCAGGCGTACCGGGAACGGCATCCTGACCTAACACAGAACAGTTAAGGGAATCAGCTTCCATATTGAATGGAACGGCTTCCTCAATAATTCTGGGATGAGCCTTGAGCATTCTTCCCGTTGAAGCGGAGCCGGTAAAGGTGACCACATCTTGCGATTCGACTGTATCCAAAATTGTCCGAGCCGAACCACAAATTAATTGTAAAGCGCCTTCCGGAAGGATACCGGATTCGATGATATCGCGCACTACTGCTTCTGTAAGAAAAGAAGTTGCCGTAGCGGGTTTGACTACTGCAGGAACACCTGCCATCCAGTTGACGGCACATTTTTCGAGCATCCCCCAAACCGGAAAATTAAAGGCATTGATATGAACAGCCACCCCTTCTTTAGGAACCATAATATGATGGCCCATAAAACTTCCACCTCTGGATAGATCAATCGGATCACCGTCAACATGATAAGTTTGATTGGGGAACTGTCTGCGAAGGGAAGCATTAGCAAACAAATTTCCAAATCCGCCTTCGATATCGATCCAGCTATCTACTTTGGTCGCTCCGGTGCGATAGCTGACTTCATAAAACTTATCTTTTCGCTTGCTTAGATAAAGCGCCAGTTTTTTCAACATTAAACCTCTTTCCTGGAAAGTCATCTTGCGCAATGCAGGACCTCCGGTTTTTCTACCATACTTCAAAATCTCTCCAAAATCCAATCCTTTGGTACTGGCGTAAGTGATGATTTCACCATTTACTGCATCGTAGAGCGGGCTTCCGTCTCCGTCTCCTGTGATCCAGTTACCTTGTACGTAATTACCTAGTTTTTTCATATTTAATTTGGTTTGATATAGGGAACTAACCTGGTTTTGTTTGAAACTAACGTTTGTTAGTTAAAGGTATAAAAAATTTATCGTTTAAGCAGGCCCGTCAGCAGACAATGTATCATTTCTTGTTCTAATTCTATGGGATTTATATTTTTTTGATTGCTGTACCAACTATAAAGCCATCTTAAGGTCGAAAGGATAGAAAAAAGAGCAATTTTGGTATTTACTTTTTCAAAACTCCCTTCTTTGATGCAATCAGCGATGATTTTTTCAAATTTTCTCTCGTAAGCGTTTCTCAGGTTTAAATACTGACTGGATACTGGTTCTTCGAGATGCACCCACTCACTGGCAATAATCGAAATGGCATCTGTGTGTTCGGCAGTATACTTAACGTGCAAACCTATCAAACGCTTAATCTTTTCAACAGGAGGAAGTGAAGATTTGTTGATCTCATTCATCTCTTTCGTAAATAGATTTGCAATAAATAGCAATAGT
This sequence comes from Saprospiraceae bacterium, assembly GCA_028280415.1. GTDB lineage: Bacteria > Bacteroidota > Bacteroidia > Chitinophagales > Saprospiraceae > JAHDHW01. The sequence goes on along the minus strand of JANQLV010000019.1, from coordinate 123,274 downwards.
TCAACGAGCAGTTCCTGTTTGGATTTGATATGATTGTACAAACTGGCTCCCTGAATACCTACGGCCTTTGCAATATCTCGCATTGAGGTAGCCTGATAGCCCTTCTCGCGGAAGAGCCGGGCGGCACATTCCAGGATTTCTGTGCGTCTGGTTTTGCTTCGTTCTTGTTGCATGGGAGACAAAGTTAAGGAAAGGTAGTAAGAGTTACAAAGAAGAGAGAAAGCACGAAGAAAGCAAAGGCCAGTTATTGGCAAATACAAACGAGTAGGGGACAATTATAAACGAAGGCTGGCTTGTGATGTATTTTTCGGTAAATTTTTATCTTTATGATCGGAATAAAAAGTGGTGTGAATTATTGATAATCTGAAATCTAAGGACTCATACCTCAAGCTTTTATTAATTGCAATTTAAAAATAATTTTAGCATGTCAGGTGATGATTTTTTTGGACGATTGGGAGATTTTATTGATCGCAGTACCCAAAACTTGAAGGATCGATTGAGGTTTGATGTGACGGATTTGATCAGAGCAATTGATCAAAATGACCCGGATATGGTGGCAAGGGTCTTGCGTGCAGGCGTTGATCCCAATAAAAGAGATGGCTTATACCGACTGGCTCTGCCGATTGCGACGGATAACAATAATGCAGAAATTGTTGGAATGTTATTAAATGCCGGGGCAAATCCAAACCTGCGGGATCCGGCCGGGGATACGGCATTGTATAAAGCTGTTTATTGGGAAAATGAAACGATCATTGAATTATTGCTGGAAAAAGGAGCAGATATTGATCAGCCCAATGGCAAAGGTGTTTCACCTATGCAAGAGGCGACTCGTCTGGAGAGAAAAGATATGATTGAATTATTGGAAGGATTTAGAGATGCGGAAAAATCTAAAAAGCACGAAGCGGATCGAAAAACACATGAAGCTTTAAAAGCAAAAGCAGAGGAAGCAAGAAGAAAGAGAGCTGAAGCTGCGGCTAAGGAGCAAGAGTTGGCAGCAGAGCAAAAAGCAAAGGCCGAAGCGGCTGCAAAACAAGAAATGGAAGCATTGTATGGTGTAGACGGAGATGATTATCTGCGCCCCTTGTTGAAAGCCATGCAGAGTAAAGATTCGGAAGCTGTAAAGGCCTTTGTGGATGAAGTGGATGATCTCAATCGTTTTGATGTTTTCTATAATACGACACCTCTGATGCTTTCCATCCATTTGGCCAATGCCAAACTGTCCATGTTTTTAGTTGATAAAGGAGCGGAGCCTTTATCTTTTGTGGCCAAACTAAAGCATTCGCCTTTTACCAAGGCTGTTTCGAGTAGCATGTACGATTTAGTAGAGTTTATGATTGAAAAACATCCGGAAACCATTAAGAATAGCCTGAACGGCTCAGATCAACTTTTAAGCCCTCAATTCTTGGCTTATAAAGATGCCCGGATGATGGACATTTTGCTCAGTGCCGGAGCAGATGTAAATTTTGGAGGCCAGGAGGGCCCTTCCCCTTTATTAAAAGCAATCGAAAAGGCCGGTATCGCATTATTACCTGTGTTGGTTAAGAATCAGGTTGATCTTAAACAACAAGTCGAAGCTAAATCTTTACTGGAATGGGCTATTTTCCACGATCGGGCGGATTGGGTAACCGGGCTTTTGGCGGAAGGTGTTAATCCTAAAAATGAAAATGCAGCGGGGCAAAATGCCCTTCAATATGCCGAGGCACTTGGGGAGCGAACAGCGATTGTAGCGATTATTAAAGAAGAAATGTAATTGTATGGCTATTATCGGATACGATCCTGAAAAAGAAGAAGTCTCTAATGATCAGAAAATCAAAAACTGTTTTTCGCTTTCAGTCATTATACTGGTTGGGATGCCGATTTTGGGATTGTTGATTTATTTTTTGAAAAGCTATGTCGTAAATGCGGGCTATCTCAGTGTAGAGAGTGGACAGCAGATTTTCGGGGGCTATGTAATTCTGGCAATTTTTCTGACTGTAGCAGTTTTATTTACAGTAGGATATCTGCGGCGCCAGCTTCGAAAAGAAAAAAAGCAAGCGGATAAAGAAGCAGGAAATACATAAAAAAAAGCAGCCCGGGTGTAAAAGGACTGCCTTTTGGAATACTATATATACGTTTAAGATTAGAATGAAAAAACTTCTCTTTTCGGAAGATCTATTTCTTTTCTTCCGGTTTATTTTTTAAAGAGCTTTGTAACCTGACCGGTGGTTGTATCCATCGGCTTATTTTTTACTAAATCTAAAATGGGTTTTTCATAGCTTTATGGCTTCACAAAAGTTTTCATTCGTTATCGGGTTATACTAGACAGGACGTATAAAACGGAACTTTTCGTTGGTTTTTTAAGAAAAACTTAACAAATAAAACGAAGGATTAAGAGTTTACTAACGTTTGAGCGTTTTTTTACCATCTAATACTCAAATTTTTGAAATCAAGGGAACAGGTATTAAAAAAGCAGCTTCCCGAATTGGAAAACTGCTTTTCGAATATTATTATAACTGTTTCAGTAAGAAACGGTATTTGGCTATCTCTGATAAAGTTCTTCCCAGGCCACTTCCTGTTGGTAAAATCCACTTTTCAATTTAGAACTAACCGCTTCAAAAGCATTAAGCGTCTCTTTGATATCTTCCAGATTATGCATTGCTGTTGGAATCAGCCGGAGGATGATCATACCTTTGGGAATGACTGGATAAACCACGATGGAGCAGAAAATTCTGTGGTTTTCACGCAGATCATGTACCATGCGCATCGCTTCTTCTACAGAACCATGCATATAAACCGGCGTTACACAAGAGTTTGTACTTCCAATATCGAAACCTTTTTCTTTCAAACCGTTTTGCAGTGCATTGACATTTTCCCACAGTTTGTTCTTATGTACAGGATCTTTAAGCATTTTGAACCGGGTCAAAGCTCCCTGAACAATCGGCATGGGTAGCGATTTTGCGTATATCTGAGAACGCATATTATATTTCAAAAAATTGATAATGTCTCTATCTCCAGCCAGGAAAGCACCAATACTCGCCATGGATTTAGCGAATGTCGAAAAGTAAACATCGATTTCGTCCTGAACCCCTTGCGCTTCACCGGCACCGGCACCTGTTTCGCCCAATACTCCAAAACCGTGCGCATCATCCACTAACAAACGGAAATTGTATTTTTCTTTTAATGCCACAATCTCTCTTAATTTACCCTGATCCCCTCGCATGCCAAATACGCCTTCACTGATCACAAGGATACCTCCACCGGTTTTTTCTACAATATTAGTAGCGGAGATTAATCGCTTTTCGAGACTGGCGATATCATTATGCTCAAATCTAAAGCGTTTGCCCTGGTACATCCGTACACCATCAACAATACAGGCATGACTTTCCGCATCGTATATGACAACATCACGGCCTCTTGGACTAAGCAGTGCATCAATAGCTGACATGATTCCCTGATAGCCGAAATTAACCAATACAGCGGCTTCCTTCTTTTCGAACTCGGCTAATTGCCTTTCCAGTTCATCATGCATATCTGTATTTCCCGACATCATTCGGCTTCCCATTGGATAGGCTAGGCCCCATTCGGCAGCTGCTTCGGCATCCGCTTTACGAATGTCCGGATGATTACCCAGACCGAGGTAATTATTGACACTCCAGCAAATGACTTCTTTACCATTGAATTCCATTCGGTTGGCCAGTTCTCCTTTTAGCTTGGGGAAAATCCAGTATCCTTCAGCAATTTCAGACCATTGCCCCAAGGGGCCGGGGTTATTCCTTATTCGATCGAATAAATCCATTTTTGTGTGGTTTTCTTTTAAAAAATGACCATAAAGGTACGGGGAATAATTAAAAATGAGGAATTAAGAATAAAGAATATTCTTTATTCCCGATCCCTCAAAATTTGACGGGAAGCTTTATTTTGAGAAGAATACTATAACTGTTTATATCTCATCACTTTACATCTTATGACGAAATTATTTATTAAATCAGTTCCGGATATTAATAGGTTCTTTGAATCGATATTCGCCTGGTTCTCGGTTTGAAACTATTGCCATTTATTTGTACGAAATAAATCCCGTTAATAAAGTCAGAGGTATTAATACGGATATCAGTTGAAAAAGCTGAAGCCTGAGCATCAATTTCCATCGAGTATTTCAAAATGCCATAAGCATCGAAAATTTGGATGGATTGGGCAGGGAGCTCAGCGGGTATTCTGACATTTAATTGTGTATTTACCGGATTGGGAAAAACCTCAATATCTTTATGATCCCATTGCTGAAAACGCGTTTGAATACCAGACCCCGGAACAACATTAACGATATAATCTTCTATTTCTCCAAATACGATATCAGTACAAGGGTTAACATTTGAGCTTCTCGTAGCAATAAGCCTCATTCTGGTCGGCCCGAGGATAGCATCTTCGGGTACGAATTTAGCGCCGGTTATAGTCGCCACTACATTATTCCCGGAAGGCGTACCGGAGATACTTACAATATTGCGTTCTTCCAGTTCAAAAATTCCATTTTGATTAAGATCAGTATAGTAAAAAATAAAAGTTTCGTAAGTCTGATAGCTATAAGTAATATCAAAATCCAAAAAGAACAATTGGCCACGTTCTATATTCGCAATGCTGCTTAAATTTGTAAAATCTGAATACACACTTTTACCGGACTCATTGGAGACCTGGCCGTCAATGACTACCCGGCTGATCCACTCGTGCCAGGGAAAATCAGATTCAATTTCACAATAGTCACCAGGCGTTCCCATTTCTTCGATGCGAATCATTTTACGGATGATATTGTTATTTTCATTTGATTCATCAATATCCTCATCTGCATCGACTTTTAAAATCAAAAAATAATCACCTGTGGGAAGGTTTGGTACAGTAGATGCTCCAAGAACGTTATTGATTACCTGACCCGCTCCGATATTCCCGGTTGGGATCAAGCCGTCAAAAATATCGTCTGGGCTAAGCTCATTATCTGTAGAAAAATAAGCACGGATATTAAAATCGCCGTTCGCGGTTATATTCCCAATATTACTAAGTGTAAAGGTGTATTCCAGAATTGTTCCACTGGATGCAGTATTTGCACCTGCAAGATTGGAAAGGGTCAAATCTGCTTGGTCGATTGGACTTGTATTATTTGGATAAATGGCTTCGTCATCTTCATTTGCACTGTTGCCATCTCCATTATCCGGCGTACTGTCAATGTCCGTTTCATTCATAGCGCTAACCTCTGCGTATTGGAAAAAGGGATTTGAAGCTATTTTGAAGTAATTGATCGTGATTGTTGCAGAGGCCCCGGCTTCCAAAGAACCCACTGACCATTTTTTATTGCCATAGGGACTAAAATCTCCCTGACTACTGGAAAACTCATTTCCTCCAGTATATACTTCTCCCTCGGCGGTAGGGATGCTGATCATAATACCGCTTGCTGTTTCGGTGCCTTCATTGCTGACGGTTAGCGTCACATCATGCGGTGTAAAGATGGGCGGATTACTATTTGAACCGGTCATAGATAAACTCAAATCCGGTCCTGGGGCACTTATAGAAATGATTTGATTTAATTCATTCGTTTTTATAAAAACGGGTGTTTCCTCGAAAGAGGCATTGTTGACAGAGCCTGTAAAAGCATAACCTCCATCCGGAGTAGCAAAACCTTCGGCATTAAAATTTAATCCTCTGAATTGTTCATAGTGATTTTCAATTAAGAGGGCACCATTGGCATCGTAAATAGCAGTAATCAAGTAATTGCTGTCAAACAGATCACCAGAGGTAATGACGGCAAGTCCATTATCCGGAGCTGGCGCAATTCCCCGGACAAAAATGTTCTCGGGAGAATTATTATAACTGACTGAAGCAAAAGCTGGAGTCCCATCAGCATTGTATCGCGTTATGGTGGAAAAGAAATCGTTCCACTCCCAGAGGCCACCATCTTCGTTTGCGACCATATCAACAACCGGGCGTTCGAGCGTAGCAAGCTGAATTCGCCAAAGCTCCTGCCCATCCAGGCTTAGTTTAGAAATATAGTGCGCACTGACCACGTTATTTTGGAAAATATGTACGAATACGTTCCCGTCTTTGGAAGCAACCAGTCTTTCTATCCTGATGTCCCAATTGGAGACGGACCAGGGAATAGTATTTTGCTGAATGATATTTTGACTGATGGGATCGTATTGCGCAATGACGAGCATACTATTCTGTGGTGGGCCCAGTGTTTCTTCTGCATAGCCACTTACTATAAAGATTGTTCCATCTTCCAGTTCTTCAAAGTTGGCAGCTGCCAATGCCACTGCATTATCCGGGAAGTCGATTTGAAATGAATGTATCAATCCTCCCTGATTGTCGTATTGGTTAAAAAACATCGAAGGTGTTTGCGGGAAATTGCTATCTTCCGTAGCAACAATAAATCCACCTCCACTTAGTGGAATAGAATTGAAGTTAAGGCTGGAATTATCCATTTCTGGCAAGTCGATGAACGCTCCTTCGTCGATGATTGCGCCATCGGGAGCAATTTCGAATACCTGATAATTAGCAGTAGAATTTTCCTGGTTTATTAGAAGATAATCATCTGGAGTGACTATAAGTTTTTTGCCTTCCAGATTCGTAAAATCGGTGTAATTTTCATAAAAAGTATTTTCAAAACCATCAACAGGAGGCATCGCTTCCATTATTTCACCTAGTTCATTAGTTTTAATAAAAACTGGAGAACGCTCCAGGAAGCTTCCATTTTCTTCTTTAAAGCCGGCAAAAGCATAAGCTCCGTCCGGACATGTAAAGCCCTGTGCAAAGAGAGGGGCATTATTTTCGATATTAGATTTCAACGTGAGCTCATAACCCGTCGGGGTATCTACAACATCCACTGCTTTAAAGTCAGTAAACTGCTCGTAGGACTTTTGAAAGGTATTTTGAGAGAAAGCTGTAAGACCTAAAGTGATACTCAGCATAAAAGTAAAAAACCTGATGTAATTGGGAGTGTAAAACGTCATGTTTAATCAGTAATTTATAAGTAATAAAGAAAAGCTTATCCCTTTATAAGAAATAAAAAGTTGCTGGATTGTGTGTAATGGGAAAGTTGATATTAAGGTTGTTTTCCTGGCTGTTTAGTGAGCAGAAAAACAGCGAAACCATGGAATCACTGTAAACAGTTACTGTTTCGCGTTTAAAGATCAATAATTTATCAAGCTATTTCAAAAGCAAATTAATAAATTTGTGGAAAATCAAGATTTATTTTTATGATAATTTCTACTTAAAATTGGTTCTACCACAAAGGGGAAAAAGCGATTCATAAAGGCATTGAGTTTTCCTAATGGCGTAAAAACTTCCTTAAATTTGCGTTTGTGGATCATATCAATAATTCTCCGGGCTACTTTTTCCGGGGATTCTGCTTTAATAAAATCTCTTGAGGGTTGGGGGATGATTTTTCCATCTTTATCATAAATCGTTTTTTCGGGATCATTTTGGGTAAAACCCACATAAGCCAGTCCGACGTGGATATTACTTTTTTTCAATTCAATTTTTAATGATTCTGCAATTGCAGTCAGAGACATTTTAGAAGCGGAATAAGCAGCGTGATTCGGAATTCCCCGGATACCCGCGGCACTACCTATAAACACAATACTACCACTGGTCTTTTTCAAATATGGAATAGCTGCTTTGGTTGGATAAATCGAACCCAGAATATTGACGTCCATTAGTTTTTGAAATACTTCAGGGGCAAGGTCTTCTACCGTACCTTCCATAGAAATACCGGCATTATTGACGATTGCATCTATCTGACCGAAAGTTTTGACAGTATGATCAATAATTTTTTGACAGTCTTCCATTTTTGAGACATCACCGGCTATCGCTGTGACTTCTATATTTTGTCGTTTCATTTCATGAAAGGTGCGATCCAGACGGCTTACATTCCGGGCGTTCAAAACAACTTTTGCTCCCTCTCTTGACATCTCATAAGCCATTGCTTTTCCAATGCCAATCGAAGATCCCGTAATGATGATGACTTTGTCTTTGAGTTTCATATGTATGTTTTTCGTCAGCGCTTCGGCTTATCCATTTTTGCCTTCTACTCTATTCTATTATGGGTATTACAAATATCCATTTTTCTTGAACCAGGCAAAGGCTTCCTTGACGGCCACTTCGAGTCCGGTTTGAGGCATATTGAGCTCCTTAACGGCCTTTTGCGGATTAAAATAATGCTCATCACAGGAAATCTGAGTCATAGGGTAGGAGACCGTTGGGGCCTTTCCGGTAATATTTCCCATTAGGGAACCAATTCGGCCGTATAGTTTTAAAATTGATTTTGGGAAAGAAATAGCCGGCGGTTTGACACCAGTGATTTCCGCAATTTTTGTAAACGCTTCCTTAAAATTCAGATTTTCGTGACCGGCAATATAACATTCCCCGACTCTGCCTTTTCCATCGAGAGCATTCGCGATAGCAACTGCAACATCTTTTACATAGACATAATTTTTACCTCCGGGCGCAAAACCCGGTACTTTTCGATGATAAATAGCCAGAATCATTGCTCCGGCACTTGGCTTTGAATCATAAGGACCAAGCATAAATGTCGGATTGATAATAAGTGCCGGAAGCTGTTTTTCGCGAACCTGTTCCAGAATATATTGTTGTGCCTGATACTTGGAATCCTGATAATCCAAACCATAGATATCGGACTCGTAGGGTCGGGTTTCATCTCCGGGGTTTTCCTTCGGACCAAAGCCAAAAGAATTTGCCGTACCAATATAAACCATACGCTGAATGCCACTTTTGAGAGCAGCTTCAGCTATATTTTTTGTACCCTCAATATTTACTTTTCGTATAATCTCCGAACGGTTTGGCCAAATATTCGTATTGGCTGCAGCGTGTACCAAATGGCTACATCCTTGCATGGCTTCTTCCAGATCAGCAATGCGAAGAATGTTCCCTTCGTATCTTTCTATATCGAGTGAATCGAGCGTTCTGGAAGGGCTGTCCGGCAATAGAAAGGCTCTAACCTGATATCCGCGACCAAGCAACTCGCGTACCAGATTGCTCCCTAATAATCCGTCAGCACCAGTGACGAGGACTTTTTTACTCATGATGCAAGTACCGAGGAAGCTCTTTGTTTGGCTTTATTAGCCTTATAAGCAGTCCATTTTTCACCCAACATCATATTCATTCCTTTATCCACTACAAAGTGTCTGGCCAGATTAAAACTTCCTCTGGCAAAGGTATAGGCACTATGTCTGCGCAAGCTTAATGAAAAGCCCCCTTTCGTGTAATACATAAAATGCCACCAGAGATGAGGCATGAAGAGGGTCTCTCCGTGTCCCAGATCCGTTTCATAACCTTTAGCGTATTTCAAAGCAGGGTGCTTGTCGAAATTAGGTGCATCCAGTTCAACTTCACTTTGTACCGTAAACGGATGTTGATAGATGTAATCTCCCTGGTCAGGAGCGAAAAGAATGACTTTTTTAACCGTTTGAAAATGCGTAATAAATACAGTAGCACAATCCAGGTCATAATGTAAATCCACTTTTGCGCCTTGCCCTCCGAAAAACATCATGGGGATATTTTTTAACCAACCATCGGTAATGGTAGGCATGGAAAAGTCATTGGTCAGTTCCGGGGCATGTTTGAAGATATTGAATAAAAACATCCGAAGCTCTGTTGGTCCGGCCTGAATAATATCCAGATAATCTCCAAATGGCATTTTGACTTTTGGTGTCAGATAATTTTTCCCTGGTTTTCGGAAACTGTTATCATACAAAGGCACTTCCAGATGCCCATAGTTATCTTGTAACCATTTAAAAGTCCATTTCTCGGTAGCGGCCCATTGAGTTGCAATATCTGTGATGACTACAGGTTTGCTTTTTTTCAAATATTCTTCTTCGAAATCTCTTCTGGTCAGGCCTGAAACTCTTTCAATTTGTTGTAATTGCATAATAATACCTCGCTTGTGTTTGAAATCTTTGACGAATCCGATGTTTTCAATCAAGCATTTTTTAACAACAGGATTTGTCAAAGAAAAATTATTCGTAAAATTAAATACTTCTCAGGAATTTTCGCCACCGAAGCATATATTTATAATTGCTCGACCCGTATAGGAAGCCTTGTTCCTCCATCCATTCATCATTGAAAATTTTACCGAGATAACGGCTACCGTGGTCGGCAAAAATCAATACAGCAAGATCATCTTTTTTCAAATCACGACGGATTTCAAAAAGCCCCTGCATCACTGCACCACTTGAATAACCAACGAGCAGGCCTTCTTGTTTCGCCAAACGTCGGGCTTTAAAGGCACTGTGCTTGTCCGTAACTTTTACATAACGGTCAATATACTCGAAGCGTACATTATCAGGTATAATATTTTTGCCGGTTCCCTCAATCCGGTAAGAGTAAATCTCATTCGGATCATAAATGCCGGTATCGTAGTATTTTTTAAGAACAGAACCATATGCATCAATTGCAATTACTTGAATATCAGGGTTTTGTTCCTTTAGATACTTAGCCGTACCACTTAAAGTTCCTCCTGTTCCGGTACTGCAAAGCAAATGAGTAATTTTCCCCTCTGTTTGTTTCCAGATTTCGGGGCCAGTGGACATATAATGGGCTTCAACATTATCGTAGTTGAAGTTCTGGTTTAGGTATAAAGAGTTTGGAATTTCTTTCGAAAACTGGATAGCTCGCTGGTAATAGGAACGCGGATCATCGGGTTCTACGCTTTTGGGGCATAAAATAACCCTTGCGCCCATTGCTTTAAGCAGGTTGATTTTCTCCTGCGAGATTTTGGAAGTTACGGTCAAAATGCAGCGATAACCTCTAATCGCACTAATCATAGCGATACTAAAGCCTGTATTTCCGGAAGTTGCTTCGATAATTGTCCCCCCCGGCTTTAAGCGTTCTTCTTTCTCCGCTTTATCGATCATATGAATAGCGATTCGATCTTTAGCAGAAAGTCCCGGATTCATCGCTTCCATTTTGGCATAAAAAGTACCTCTTAACCCCTGTGTAATTTTATTCAGCCTGATTAATGGCGTATTGCCTATAGCTTCTAGGATGTTATTATATCTCATAGACTAGCTGGTTAGTTTGTACAATAATGTGGAGGATAAAACAGTCTCCTTTTTGGTCTCAAAAAATGGGTTAATAGTGAAATTATGAAAGGAAAAGAATAATTTAAAGCAAATAAATACATTATTTAATCTTTTCTCCTAAAAAAATGGCTTTCTTTGGTCTAGTCTTGTTGCAAAGCTATAATAAAGAAGGCTGATTTTTAAGAAAATAATGTTAATTTAAAAGAACTAATGCCTCATACCTTTACAAAAGCGATTTCCTAAGTTATGGCGAAAACGAAAATACTGCTAAAAGCACGTCTTATTGTGGAAGATCAGGGGAAAATATTACTACTCAAACAAACCAGTGTGCAGGGAGGTAAATATACTTTGATCGGAGGGACCGTTGAAGATTATGAATTTGCGAAAAAGGCATTAATCAGGGAGAGTTTTGAAGAATCCGGCCTCCTTATAGCAAAACAGGATTTACACCTGGTACATACCTTGCATAAAAAGAAAAACGAAGCGACCCGGATTGTGCTTTATTTCAAGGCGAGTCGTTGGGAAGGGACTCCAATCCCCGGAGAACCGCTCAAATTTATGAATGTAGCCTGGCATCCCGTAGAGAACCTGCCTAAAGGTATGTCAGCCACGGTCAGACACGTTTTGAAGCATTACCGCAGGGGGAGCCGATATTCTGAAATGCTGGCCTAAGCGAGTTTTAGATGAGCGGAAATGGACGTTTTATCCTCATTATTAAAAAAACTAAAGCCTTCGTGCCTAAGGATTTCCAGCATTTGTATGTTTCGTGAAAATACGGAAGCGGAGAGTTCTTCGAAGCCCATATCTCTACTTATTTTGATAACAAAATTGACGAGGATTGATCCTAAACCTTTCCCTTGCCATTGATCTGCTATAATTACTGCTAATTCGGCACGCTTTTCATTTTCTGCAGCAACCCTGCCCACAGCGATGATTTGTTTCTCTTCTTCTTCGATGACCTCGGCTACAATCGCCATTTCTGTACGATAATCCAGTTCGGTCAGACGTTTTACAATTTGCTCGTTAATTGCCGGAATATAACCATGAAACCGGGAATAGATGCTTTCAAGGGAAAGAGAAGCCTTGAATTTTGTAGCCTGATGACCATCGACGGGATGTATCGGGCGGAGTTGTACAAGAGTTTTGTCTTTTAAATATACAGGACGTATATACTTGACTGGATAGGTACGCAAATCCATATTATTAGAAAGGTATAGGGTTTAAAAAGATATCCTTAATCCGGTTGCCAAGATAAATACAAAAAAGCTTTCTGCGTAAATAACACAGAAAGCTTTTTTAATCAAAACCTGGAAAAACATGAGCGTAGTGCTTACATGCTTTAGTTTTTAGTTAATTGCTGGTTTTTATCGCTTTTGCTGCAGATGTTTTCTTTACAGCAGAAGCACCTTTTGCACCTTTTGTACAACAAGATGTTTTTCCGGAAGTAGCTTTCGCTTTTGCTGAACAAGAAGTACTAGCTTTACCGGCAGCTTTTCCTGATGTATGAGTTGGTGAAACATTCACAAACTTCTTGGTTTCTGTATTATATTCAACGTTTGTGTAGGTCGTTTTCCCGGAAGTGGAACATACGTTTTTGCGTACGAAAGAAACTTTTCCAGATTTTTCACAAACTCTTTTTTCGATACTTGCATCCAATGAAGCTGCTTTGGTTGCAGCAACTGTGCAAGTGGTTGAACTGTTAGCTTTTGATTTTGAACAAGACTGAGCACTTACACTCGCTACACTCACTAATCCCATAAAAGCAAATAACATGAATAACTTCTTCATTGACTTATAGTTTTATATTTTAAAATATGCCCTCTAAAAATAGCTAAAATCGGCTTTACAGGCAATTATAAGCTTGTTAATATTTATGTTTTAACATTTTGTTAAGAAAAACAGGATCGTAATTTTGACTTTATTTAGCCAGTAATACTTTCTCCGTAAGGAAAAAACCGGAAGCTTCTACCTGAAAAATATAAACACCATTGCTAAACTCTGATAATTCAAAATCTGTAAGCATCTGGCGGACATCATGAAACACATGCTCTTGAATAATTTGTCCATTGATATTTATTATTCGAATGTTTACTTGCTCTTGTGTTTTCTCAAAGTCCATTGAAAGGTCAAACAAACCACCGGATGGATTGGGACCAATCCTAATGTGGTTTTTCTCTTCTATTTCTATTGCTGAATTTGTAGTGCCGAGGTCTTCTATCCGAATATCGTCGATTTGTAAAGCATATCTATCCGCCGGACTATATACGTGAAAACCAATACTGGTAAAGCCATCCGTATTGGCTGTAAAAGTGAGATTTTGATTATTATATTCAGGATAAGGGTTATTGATATCATTAAAAATCCACTCCGACCCAGGTATGGTGAAATCATCCGAAGATTGCGATGCGGATAAACCCACGGCAAAATCCTCATTATAAACGGCATTATCGTCCTGGGCACAGGCATAGGAGAAGGAAATGCGGTAAGTATGATTATTTTTTGTTTCAAAACAGGGGCTAAAAAGATAGTCGTCTGCGGCAGTTATACCATTGATGTTCCAGAGGTATACGGCCAGACCAAGACCATTATTCGGGCCCCAGTCATTTGTGGTATTTTGAGTAATAACCCAGGTTCTGGTATCTGCATTGGCATTTTCAACAATCCAATTATTAGGCTGATTATTTTCGAATCCGGTTTCATAAGGACCGGCGTTGAAATCCGTGCAACTATCATCTCCAATGGCGCATGATACGGCGGCATTTTCGACCAGATTGGACCGGATGCCGCTTAGAGTAGCTTGCATGATTGCTTTTTGACCATAAGTGAAAAGATTCATACAATTATCGTTGACGTATTCCATAAAATTCATGGTCATATCAACACTGCCACAAGAACTAATTCCAAAGTTAGGACAGCCATAATACGGGGAATCGCTGTTGGGAGTATCCTGTACGCCATCATCGCTGGTACAACCAATCGGCTCGCCTTCAGAATCCTGGGCGCCCCAAATGTGTTGCAGGCCCAGATAATGTCCAACTTCGTGGACACAGGTGCGTCCGCGACTGGCTTCATCGATATAACCAAAATTCGCAAAATTGATTACCACACCATCTCTGGGAAATCCAACGATTGTGGAGGTGGGTAAATAAGAGTATCCCAAGATAGTACTGCTGGGCATATCCAGCGTCCAGATATTTAAAAAATGGTCAGGATCCCAGGTCGTTTCGGGTTTGATCGTATTTTCGATGTAATTGATGTCTGCAATATTACTATAAACATGGCGCGTGATACCCGAACTTACATTTCCTTCGGGGTCTTTATTAACCAGGCAAAACTGGACTTCCACATCTGCCGCTACATCTACATAATTGATTGGAGTTTGATCCGAATCGGTATTTTCACGGCGATAATCTTCGTTGAGGATGTCAATTTGCGATAAAATCCGATCCACGGATAAATTAGCGCCCGTACCCAGGGGTTGTCCGGAATGAATAACGTGTACAACGACCGGAATGGTCACTATTGTTGTAACCGTTCGCGAATTTGCCTGCTGACTAATTTGAGGCAAAATCTCTTGACGGTAAAACGCTAATTCTGCGCCGTATTCGGGATTTTGCTCGATAAGTTGTTGTTGCACATAATCAAAAGCACATCGATCCTGTTGTCCTGAAGCAGATAGGCTGCCAAGCAGGATGCAAACAAGGACGAAGAGGGGATATATCTTTAGACTGATCATATATGCAATGTTTTAGCAATAGCAATTATTTTGCCGTTTCATGGTCCTTCCTAAAGATAGAATTAAATAATGGCATGCTTTGTTGTTTGACTTTGATAATTATTGAAAACTTGTAAACAGAATGACAGACTTTTTGATGATTGAATAATTGAACAGAAGTGATTCAGGCATCAAAAGTGTTAGCCTTAAAACTTACTGATCTTTTTTACAGTCATTCGGTTTTCGTTAAAAATACGCAGGAAGTATTGTCCCGCATTAATATTGGATAACTCAAGACTGGTTCGTTGATCATTGATTATACCTTTGGCAATAGTTCTTCCCCGCAAATCGAATAACTCATAATTGCCCTGAGGAACTTCATTGGAAAGCCATTCGATGATAAGCGTTTGAGCTACCGGATTAGGGTAGATGTTAATGTCCGATAATACATTGAAATCTTCTGTAGAAGTATTCAGATCGCGCTCCCCCGTAGCAAACCAGGTTGCCCATTCGGCATTTTCAATAAGCAAATTGGCATCTCCAGTACCGTTGATTTTATCGCTGTTCAGCGAACGAATGCCAATTACACTTTGATTATTATTGATGGCCGTAAAGATCATTTGACTGTCGTCTATGGAAAAACTTGGGTAACCCAGCGTATTATTTTGCCAGATCAGGCCCTGGTCCCCGGTCTGGATATTGGCGCCCAGTACTTGATAGTTTGTACCCTGGGAAGTAGATTCAATCAGGTCAAAAGCAATGATATATGGAGAATTTTTGGAGAAAGTAGGATTGCCAACGCTAACATTTTCGGGTAAACCGGAAAACAGTTTTGATACGAATCCATCTCCAAAATCATTGATATCATTATCCCAAACTCTTAAAAAACCTATATCCCAATAGGAAATATCCGAATTCTGTCCACTGATAATATTTTGAGCATCGTAAAGGATGTACTGACCGGAAAAATCCCATTCCAGCACGTCCGGAAACTGTACATCGCCCGTAGAAATGCCCTCGGCGCTTGTTGGATTATAGAGCTCAAACCACTGGGAAGTGTTTGTGTTAAAATCAAAAACAAAAATCTCATTATCATTATCTGTCGTAATAGCTGCGAGTTTGCTTCCATCTTTTGAAGTGGCAACGTTGCGCCAGATACCGGCATCGTTTATAATATATTCATTTAATATCTGGCCGGTAGACCAATCGACATCAATCTCAATCATGTCGTTATTCTCATCAATAAACAAAATAATACTACCGTCATCCGTGATACTTGGACGACTGATATGATTGGTACCGCTAAAGGTTTCGTCGAAGCTTCCGTCGGGAAAAGCATTATTGATATTATTCAATCCTAGATCGGACCACATAATGAAGTCTGTACCAGGGTTTATAGCAATATCCTCCTGATAATCATTGCCCCCGCCTTCGCCGATGCCCACCGCATCAAAAGCACTATTGGCAGCGGCGACCTCAGGTGAATTGGCGCCGTATTCCTGGATCGTTGCCTGCACCACCGCATAGCGCAGGTCAATAAATTGAGAAGAAGCAACAAGGTAATTGGTCAATACTTCGTAATATATTTCTTCAGCTTTGTCTTTACCAATGGCTGTGGCAAACAGGTAATAAGCATGATTGGGAATTCCGGAATTTATATGTACACCTCCATTGTTCTGACTACCCATATATTGTTCATTGACATGCTTGGGCTGCCAGTAAAAGTCATTACTCGTTCCACCATTATTCGGATCTTCCATATCTCGCATTGTTCCGCTTGGAAAAACGGCGGGATTGGCTACTTCTTCGCCAATCTTCCAATCATCGCGATCGATCATCGCACCGAAAATATCAGCAAAAGATTCGTTTAAAGCACCGGATTCAAATTGATATTCCAGATTGGCTTCGTTTTGAATTACACCATGCGACATTTCATGGCCAGCTACATCCAGGGCCTTGGCCAAAGGGGCATTGAAAGCCTGATTTCCATTTCCATAAAACATGGCTGCCCCGTTCCAGAAGGCATTATCCATCGAACTTCCATCACTATCTGCAACATTGATAAAAGAAACAATATTTCCACCATTTCCATTGATCGATTCCCTGCCAAAAGTATTCTTAAAATATTCGTAAGCAATCCCTCCGTTATAATGTGCAGAAACAGCAGTTGGATTATCCCAGCTGTTATCATTTGAAGAGATGTGATCGTAAGAAAAGTTTAAATTTTCGGGGGATGTATTAAATGCATTGATCGACCAGATCACTCCGCTTGGATTATTAGGGAGGTTGGAAAGTGCAGGATTAAACATCGTCCTACTGGCATCAATCATAAAATAGGTGCCTCCGGTTTCGTAGACATTGATGGTTCGGTTGATACCACTAAGATCAGTTGCTATTGCCGTTTCCGGTCCGAATACTGGCTTTAAACCCGGTTTTTTTGCTAAGTCTGTTTTGGTTTCGACAGGATGATCTGTATGTGTACAGAATCCGGTATGGATTTTACAGATATTGCTGAACTTATGTAAAATTTCTCCATTTTGAGCATCAATAAAATACTCCCATCGTTCGGTGATATTAGGAATGGCAATGATGTGCCAGGCCAACTTTTCCCGATGGATAGCTTTGTCTAAATGGTAAATGACTAATTCTGCTTTCAATTGCTCGTGAGCTACCAGCAGCAATTGATCATGATCAAGTTCTTGCCAATTGGAAAAATCTTGTCGAACAATATTCGAAGCCATTTCCAGGTCAAAAGAAGGATGCAATTCTTCAATGACCGGACTGGGGTAATACCGTCCGTTGAATAAATAGATATCACCATCTTTTTCGTGCAAAACGATTTGACCGCCGTGTACCTTAAGGCCTTGATAATATTGTTCCATCCGAATATGGCGAATGCCCTGATCATTCGTACTTTCTTTTTCGATCAAAAACTCATCCTGTGGAACTCCTATTTGAATTTGTTCACTGATGGCATCGAGGTAGGCGTAACATTTCGCTTCGATGCTGGCATTTCGATTAGGAGATTTTAATACACCATTTATCATTACAGGTAAACCGGATGCTTTATCGAGCTTGAATTGTAAACGGGGATTTGGCGATATTTTTTGAAAATGCAAAGGATGCTTGTATTGGAACCTGTGTTGATCAAAAATAACTGAATTTGTTTTCGGAATCGTATTTCTGTGATCGGTTTTTATCGAAATGGAAGATTTATCGATATTTGTCGGCTTAGCCGGATTTATCGGTTTTTGAGCCATCGTGTTTCCGATGCCTATAAGAATACAGAGTAGGAATGTGAATTTTTGCATGTTGGATTATTTTATAGCTTTAGAAATCGGGGATTTCGCTTTTATTTCAAGAAGTTATTGAGAATTTGGTAAATCGTTTTAACATTTTGATCTACTTCCCGGTTATTTCCACCCCATTGTATTTGATGTGTTCCCTCTTTATCTTTTAATTCAATGAAATAATTCATGTTCCCCGGGTCATTGAACGAATAGTTTTTTAAATCGAAGAGTTCTATATTTTTAAAAATTTGACTAACCTTGGCTTTTTCCAGTTTTTTTACTTTTTGAAAAGTTGAGTCCGTTGAAGAGTTTTTGAATAAAGAACCATCTTTTAAGAGATAATAATAATTATAAGTACCGGCAAATCCGCCTCCGCTACCAAAGACGATCTGTGCTTTCGGATAATTATCGGGAAGGTATTCCGTGCTTTTACAATACTGGAAAAAGAAAATAGTGTTTATCAGTACAAAGGGCATAAGATACTTCATGTGAATAGAGTTTAGTAGTTTTGATCAAAAGTATAATGTTTCGGGCATTCTTCAAATTATATTAAAAAACTTCAAGTGCATCGCAGCTGCTTTGTTTACCTTTGTACTTCTGAAATCTTGAGCAATAAAAATCATATGACTTGGCCCAAAAAATTCTAATTATCCGGTTTAGTTCTATTGGAGACATTGTGCTCACTTCTCCTGTTATACGCTGCCTTAAATTGCAATCGGATACGGAAATCCATTACTTAACCAAAGCTGCCTATGCCGGTATTTTGGAAGCCAATCCTTATGTCAAAAAAGTGTTCTCGATTAAAAAAGAAATAAATGAGGTCATAAAGCAGCTTAAGATAGAACAATATGATTACATCATAGATTTACATAAAAACCTGCGGAGTTTTCGATTGAGATTGGCATTAGGGCAGAAGACATCCTCTTTTGATAAGCTGAATTTTGAAAAATGGTTGATCTGTAATTTTAAAATTAACCGCTTGCCCAAGGTCCATATTGTAGAGCGCTATCTGGAAGCTCTTCATGTTTTTAATATAAAAAATGATCGACAAGGGTTGGATTATTTTATTCCGGAAATGGAAGAAAAAGCGACACAGACTATTCGCAACCAGTATCCGGAATACCTTGTTTTCGCTATTGGTGCGGCACATGCCACAAAAAGATTGCCCGTTGAACTAATTTCCAAGATTTGCCGCTCTGCTCCATTACCTGTTATTTTAATAGGTGGAAAAACAGATAAGAAAAATGCAGACTTCATAGTAAGAAATGCAAAAGGAACTATTATTAATCAATGCGGAGAATTTAGTATCCATCAATCCGCATCTATCATTAAACATGCCCGGATAGTGGTCACCCATGACACAGGGATGATGCATATTGCAGCTGCTTTTAAGAAAGCCATTATTTCAATTTGGGGAAATACGATTCCCGAATTTGGGATGTATCCGTATCTCCCTTCCGGTTCGGATCATCATTACAGTTTTCAGGTAGAAAAACTTGCTTGTCGCCCCTGTTCGAAGATTGGTTATAAAACTTGTCCAAAAAAGCATTTTAAGTGCATGAAGCAGCAAGATATCGCGGCAATTATTTCGAAAATGGCTCAGTTATGCACCCAATAATTAGGTGATTTCAAGTAGATTCCTTCTTAAATAAAAATAAGAGTCCAGCCAACCACGTTTCAAAATTAATCGTATCTTTAATAGGTAAAGCACTTACTTAAAGAAAACTAAAGCTGTCCTGCCAGCTTTTCAATGAACAATACATGATCAAACGCTATCTGTTCTTCAATTTACTATTCGGGCTCGTGGCTTTTTTGCAAAAAGCTGATGCACAATTGATTTTCTATTCGGATTCCGGAGGTAGTTTGTTTACAGTTGATATCAGTAGTGGAGGATGTGATGTGACATTGTTAGGACAAATGGAGTATAATGGGAACTTATTTATAGCGACAGATTTGGCTTTTCATCCGAATGGACGTTTATACGCGACTGATGGTTTTGGTTTTTATGAGATTGACCTTAGCGACCTTACGGTTAGTTTCATTGGTAATTTTGATACTGGAGATTTTATCAATGCCCTTGTTAGCAATAACGAAGGGGTCGTATATGGTGCGGCGAATAGACTGATTACGATTGATGAAAATACTGGGACGGGAACGGTTTTGGGGAATTTGCCCTGTAGTTCAGCCGGTGATCTGGCTTTTAATAATAATGAACTTTATCTGGCCTGCGCCAGCAATGCCCTGCTGAGAATCAATCTGAATAATACTGCAGCCAGCCAAATAGTTGGGACAATGCAGGCGGATGAACTGTTTTTTGGCATTGTGACTTTTGCTACCGAATGTTCTGATGTACAGACCTTTGGTACAGCGGGGAATGACCTTTATCAAATAGATGTGAGTAATGCCAATAGCACTTTTGTCTGTATGCTGGATGGAACCTCGGAGGTTTTCGGTGCGGCGATGGAGACCGATTTCCTGGCTTCTGATTGTTTTCTTGAAATTGATCTGGATGGAGATAATAGCACGGCACCCGATTTTGATTTTGAAGCGGAACCCATATGCGGAAATAACAGCTCGATGATTGCGGACTTTGATTATTCCCTGATTATTGATGCCGAGATTGATTCCATGCATATCTGGATTTCGGGTGGCTTGCTGGATGGAGCCAACGAGCAACTAATTCTGAACGATGGTGAGACGGATAATTTTGACATTATTGGCTCGGGAACCAATCAAATCCGCCTGATCAGTACCGGCGGGACGACGATCGTTGACGTTGCCCATGTTCTGGAGAATGCCAGATATATAAACGTAGCAATGCCCTATACACCGGGTATCCGGGAAATCAGTGTGCAAATCTTCGGAGAGGAAGATACAGATAGCAATGTGGCGATGGCTTTTATACCACTGGTTGCGCCAGAAGAATTTGAAATAGATATAGGTCCGGATAGTACCTTATGTGAAGGGGAAACGCTGCTATTGGATGCAACTTATCCTGGAGCTACCAATTATCTATGGAATGATAGCAGTATGGAGGCAGTTCTGGACGTTACGACCAGCGGAGTATATGCCGTTACGGTAACGGATGAATGCGGAACGACTGCTACCGATCAGGCTACTATTACTTTTATTCCGCCAATCGATATACTGGATTTGGGGCCTGATACCATTCTCTGTCCGGGAGAAACATTATTGCTGGATGCCACACTAATTGACGGAGAAAGCTACGAATGGAACGACGGTTCTACCGAGCCCACTTTGCTGGTAAGCGAATCCGGTATTTATGAAGTAAGCGTAACGGCGGGTTGCGGGATACAAACCGGGGAAATCTTTGTCGAATACGAAATCATTCCCGAAATTTCCGTTTTACCTGATGATACTTTGGCTTGCCAGGGTACTATTGTGTTATTTGATGCAACGCTTCCCGGGGCATTGACGTATACCTGGCAGGATGGCTCAACGGAGCCCGTATTCGCTGCTGCTGAAACCGGAAATTATGCGGTCACTGTGACTTTTCAGTGTGGAACTTATGTTGATGAAACTTCACTGATCTATAATGATTACGAACTCCGTGTCGATCTGGGAAATGATACCACTTTTTGTTTCGGAGACACGGTACTGCTCGATGCTTATTTCCCTTTTGCAACGGAATATTTGTGGCAGGATGGTTCGACGGATTCCGTATTCGTGGTACGAGAAACCGGTGATTACGGGGTAACTATTTCGGATGGTTGTACTTCGGTGAATGATCGGGTTTTTTATCGAATGATTAGTTGCTGTGATGTATTTGTACCCAATATATTTACCCCTAATTCGGATGGATTAAATGATCGTTTCATGACTTATTCCAATTGCGAATTTCCGCGGTATCGGTTTAGTGTATTCAACCGCTGGGGGGCTTTAGTATTTCGCACTGAGGATCAGCGAACGGGCTGGGATGGTTATTTTAAGGGAGAAAGCGCACAGGAGGGGGTATACGTTTGGATGTTAGAATACAATGATGGCATTGATGATCGGGTCTTATCCGGTGATGTTACTTTGATTAGATAGAATTTTGAGCTTTATAATTCGATTAACTATCGAAGCCTGCTTTAATTAACTTTTGTCGTTAATCAGTTAGTTAAAATATGGATTGAGTTGGGGAATTTAGCTATTCCTTATAACTTGCCCTCCATTTATACGGAGATATTCGTAAAAAGGCCTATATTTCGAGTTTAAGCTATGATACTATAAAATATTAAAAAATTAGCAAAAACCGTTTTTCAGAAAATTGATAAAAACTTGTCTATGAAATTGGTTAAATCTTTACTCTTATTTTTTACTTTCTTCATTTTCGGACAAACTCAGGCGCAGGATATTCACTGGACGATGTTTGATATGTCCCCGCTTACACTTAACCCTGCATATACCGGAGCATTTGAAGGTACTTTCCGTGTTGGTGGTATTTACAGAGATCAATGGAACTCTTTTGGCGTAGATGGATTCAGGACACCATCCTTTTATGTAGATGCTCCTATACTAATGATTGGAAAAAGAAACTGGCTTTCAGTTGGAGGTATGTTGTATAACGATGAGGCCGGGCGGCTTGGATTGACCTCTTTCGGGGCAATGGGATCTGCTGCTCTTCATTTGGGATTAAATAAAAAAGCGACCACCGTACTTTCGATCGGTCTGCAAGCCGGAACGGTACAAAGAAGACTGGATCTGCGTGACGCAACGTTCGATGAAAATAATGAGATCGTTGATTTTATTGGTAGTATGAATGCAATGGTTTTTAATGATGAGCCCGAAGCGAGCTTTTTAGATGTTAATGCGGGCGTTAAACTGTCCAGCCAGTTGAATAAAAACGCTGACATTACGATAGGTATGTCGTTTCGGCATATTACGACCCCGGATAATTTTTTATCAAATGGTGGAACGGATGATCAGCCTTTGTTATTTATCCTTCACGGTCGCTTCAATGCAAACTTGAATGATACATGGAAATTGTCCCCGGCTTTTATATTCCAAAGAATTGCCTCTGCTAACGAAATTGGCATTCAAGTGTTGCCGGGCTATACGCTGGATGAGAAAAAAGGTATGACTCTTTACTTTGGACCGGGATACCGTATGGTCGATAATGATGCAATAGAGGCGATTCTGCGCTTCGATTACAAACAATTTAGAGTAGGAGCTGCATATGATTTCAATACTTCATCACTAAGTAGTGTTAGTAATGGAAGAGGTGGTTTTGAAATTGCTGCATCATATATTGCCAAAATATACAAGAAACCAACGGTTAAACCCGTTATATTCTGTCCCAAGTTCTAAGTCTCGGCTCCATTTTAAAGTATAAAATAAAAAAACAAAATATCGATGAGATCTATTATTACGCTTATCTTATTCATATTCACCCTTGGGTTTCTTAACGCCCAGCCTCTCAACCGTTCTACTGTTGCGGATATGTTGAATACCGCTGAGGAACAGTATGAAAGGAGAGATTATTACAATGCATTAGAATGGTATGAAAAAGCTTATGCAGAAGAAAAAGATTTGAATATTGCATACAAAATTGCGATGCTCAATGAACAGCTTCGGGATTATCGAAAAGCAGAACGTTCCTGGAAAAGAATTGTTAATAAACGTTCCCGGAAAACACCTAATCCTTTCATGCCGGCAGCTCGTTTTAACTATGCCCGGATGTTAAAGATGAACGGCAAATACAGTGAAGCTAGAAGCGAATTTCAGCTCTACATCAGTGAGGCGGAAGATCCCAATATGATCAATAAAGCCAAAACCGAATTAATTGGTTGTGAAATGGGACGGGAAATGGACGAAGTATCCGGTCTGAAAATAGAAAACGCCGGTAAAAAAATAAATACCAAATACTCCGAATATTCTCCTTACCTGGCCAGTGAAAATGAAATGTATTTTACAGCAATCCAGGCGGATGATGTTATCGTAGTCGAAGAAGCGGAAGATGATTTTCACTCTCGCGCTTTTGTAGCCAGAAAAGATGGAGACAACTGGGGGAAAGCTTCACCGCTTGGTACGAATATTAATCGCGAAGGCTATCACATTGGTAATTTATCCATTACTAAAGATGGAAGCCGTATGTATTTTACCCGCGCTTTGCTGGATGGTAATGAGTTGGGGGAAAGTAAAATTTACTATAGTGATAAAGGAAATAATGGTTGGGGGCCTGCCAATGAGGTGCAAGGAGTTAATGGAGATTATTTAGCTAAGCAACCGGTAGTCGGAGAGCTTTTTGGTAGCGAAGTATTATTCTTTGTTTCTAATATGGATGGTGGATACGGTGGATTCGATATTTATTACTCCACAAGGAGAGGTGATACGTATGCGCCTCCGGTAAATCTTGGGGATGTTATTAATACTGCTGGCAATGAAGAAACCCCTTTCTATCTGAATGGAACGCTTTACATTAGCTCTGACGGACACCCTGGATTAGGAGGTTTTGACATTTTCTCTTCAGACTGGAATGGTTCTAACTGGAGTAAACCAACGAATCTTGGTAAAGGATATAACTCTCCTCAGGATGATCTTTATTTTACTATTGATGCAGAGGGATATAATGGACTATTAGTTTCGAATCGGGAAGGAACGCGTTCTGCGCACGGGAGAACTTGCTGTAACGATATCTGGACGGTGGAGAAACAAAAAGTGATACTGGACCTCTTGGCTACTGTTTATGATGATAAAAAAGAAGCATTGAGTGGAGCTACTGTTCAATTGGTACAGATGTTTGAAAATACCCCAGGTGAAACCAAGCAAAATACCAAGGATAAAGCTAATGTATTTTCTTTCCCGCTGGATCGAGAGACGCCTTATATAGTAATTGCGACGAGAGAAGGTTATTACCCTGATACTTTGGCCTTTAATACTACGGGTACGAATAAAACCAAGACTTTTGAGCAGCAGTTTTACCTTAAACCTCTGCCAGTAGAAGATGTCTATGAAACTTATACAATTGACCAACCCATTGAATTAGAAAATATCTTTTATGATTTCGATGATGATAAAATTCTGCCATCTGCCGAGCAGGATTTGACCGTGCTTTTTGAGTTGATGAATAAATACGAAGATATGGTTATTGAGTTGGGCTCGCATA
The DNA here is from genome assembly GCA_028280415.1 of Saprospiraceae bacterium. Lineage (GTDB taxonomy): Bacteria > Bacteroidota > Bacteroidia > Chitinophagales > Saprospiraceae > JAHDHW01. Next base: position 98,104 of record JANQLV010000019.1, on the reverse strand, counting down.
CAGATGCGCAGGGAGCAACCGGCTATAACCGCAGGTTATCCCAGCGACGTGCAAATTCGGCTAAAAACTGGTTGACGGAGAAAGGCATTGATCCATCGCGAATTACCTCTGTAGGTTATGGTGAATCTCAAATTCGTAACCACTGTACCAATGGTAAAAAATGTAGCGATGAAGAGCATCGATATAATAGACGTACCGAGTTTAAAATCGTTGCTGGTCCGACCAGTATTCAGATTGAAAAGACCAGGCTAAAAAAAAAAATAAGCAACTAGGTAACGGATCTGCTCCCAGTTTCCAGGCTGTTCAAACTTCCCCCAAGGGGCTTAGTTTAACTTTTGACAAGGAAATGCACGATTTTGGTAAAGTGAAAAAGGGCGATAATGTGGAGCATGTTTATAAGTTTACCAATACCGGGACAGAAGATATTGTTTTAGAATTGGTATCCGGCTGTGAATGCTCCGAAATCATATATGAAGAGGGAGCAACGTATAAACCGGGAGAAAAAGGAGAAATCAAAGTGATTTTCCACAGTGGAGAAGAAGACAAAGGAAAAGCAAATAAAACGCTGGATATTTTGCTGGAGAATATCAATCCTAAAACGGGATATCAGTACCTCTTCGAATTGAAATATAGGGCCATAATATATTAGGCACAACAGGGTATGAAGTTTTGGGTTTTAAGACCTAAAACTTCATACCTAATAAAATCTTTTTCCTTTCCGGAGCGCTTCCATCAAATCCAAATCTTGTTCATTTTTTATTAATGCGCCTAAATGAGGCGGGATATCCTTATTCAAATCAATATCGTCCAATTGCCCGGACTCGATTCGTTCGAGGAGTAATAATCTTAACCAATCCAGTAGTTCACTAGTCGATGGTTTCTTTTTTATACCGCGAACATCCCGGATATTATAAAAAAGCTTCATGGCATTCGTTACCAGCTCTTGTTCAATATTGGGATAATGCACATCCACAATTCGTTGCATCGTCTCTGATTCGGGGAAGCGTATATAATGGAAAAGACATCTGCGGAGAAATGCGTCGGGCAGTTCTTTTTCATTATTTGAAGTAATCAGAATAATCGGGCGCTGCTTGGCTTTAATGGTTTCCTGAAGTTCGTAGCAGTAAAATTCCATCTTATCCAGTTCGAGCAAAAGATCATTGGGGAATTCGATATCGGCTTTGTCAATTTCATCGATGAGCAGTATTACAGACTCTTCGGCCTCAAATGCTTCCCATAATTTTCCTTTTTTAATATAATTGGAAATATCTTCCACGCCTTCCGCCCCCAGTTGAGAATCCCGCAGCCTGGAAACGGCGTCGTATTCGTACAAGCCCTGCTGTGCAGTAGTCGTTGATTTGATATGCCAGGTAATAATAGGTTTATCCAATGCTCTGGCAATTTCATGTGCCAGCAAGGTTTTCCCCGTACCGGGCTCACCTTTGACAATCAGTGGTTTTTCTAAATGAATCGCTGCATTTACGGCGATTTGCAATTCTTGTGTAGCAACGTAGGTATCGGTCCCTTTAAATTTCATGCCTAATCCTGTTTATTTTTAGCGGTGTGCTTACCTTTATGAAATACGAAGAAATGAGTACTAAGTTAGGTTTGTAAAAAGAATAATATATAAAAAGTATGCAAGAAAATCTTTCAATTGGAGCCTTGATTTATCAGGCTTTTGAAAATATGAGCTGGATCGAAATAGGAGCAGTGATCAGTGGCTTAATCTATGTTATTTTGGCTGCTTATGAGAATATTTTGTGTTGGTTTTTTGGAATTATTGGTTCTTTATTAAGTATTTATCTTTTTTATTCGGGAAAATTATACGCTGAGTCAGCACTTTATCTTTATTATGTTATTGCCGGCTTCTATGGCTGGTATGCCTGGAGTCGGCGAAAAAATGAAGAAGTATTTTATGAAACGGAAAGTAGCGTTCTGAAAATACATACCTGGAAATCCTCGCAACATTTGCAAGCCATTGGTCTGGGAATAATCCTGGCGCTCGTCCTGGCCTGGAGCTTGAAAAACTTTACGGATGCTCAATTGCCGCTCATCGATGCCTTTACCACGATATTTAGTTTTATAGCAACCTATATGGTCACGCGCAAAATATTGGAAAATTGGCTGTACTGGATTTTTATTGACCTGGTGACTGCGGGAATGTATTTTCACCGGGAATACTATCTCTATGCTTTATTAATGATCATTTATACGGTCATTGCAATTATAGGTTATCTGAAATGGAAAGACCTGCAACAAAAAGACCTCAACTACGCAAAGTAGCCGAGGCCGAAGATTCCCGTATCTAATATAACAAACAAATATTAGCAAAACTATTATCTGGAAAGTTATTAAAACCTTCCTTGAAGGGAACTCTTAAAAAGTCTTGGTGCCTTGCATTCCGAAGAATGCAAAACAACCAAGACTCGGTCACTCCCTTATTCTTGATTTTCTCCACTTTGGAGAAAACATGCGGATATCCTTGGATATCCAGATGGATACTTTCTTTGGTTAATTGAAAGGTAAGTATTGAAATAGAATAGATAGTGCCTTTAATTATTCATCTAGCCTATTAAATATTATGTTCTATTCTCTCTTTTATTATTGTACTGCAAATATGCACGTATTTTCATTTTTTTAAAAGTAAAAACACCGGACATACCTGAGATAAAAATGTTAAAAAATAGTAAAATCCAGAGCCTAATAGGTAAAAAACCTATAAGGCATATGTATAATACGTAGACGATTTTTCGAAAGCGCAAAATTCAAATATTCTTATTGACAAAACGAATCAAATCTATTGACTTTTCTAATACCATTTTATCTTTAACCGAGAATGTGTTTTGAATAACACGTGCATGTATATGTACCTCGTCAGATGGCATATTTATTTTATTGATAAGCCACCCCCAGACATAGGACAAATGCTATTCTCACTTGATTTCGGGTATCCTTGCCTTAAATTTTCAAAGAACTTCGGGTGAACCTCCTTAAATTGTAGTTTAAATTTTTTCAGCCATCCTCGAAGTTGATGCTATCATTAATTAATTCTGCTTGCATTTATTCCTGAAGAGAGAAAATTCTCCTTATTTCTTCTCATTCATCACAACTTGGCTTAATTATGAGCTCGATTGGTTCAATCTGTAATTGTAGTTTGGTTTGTTTCCAGGCATGCCTGGAAACAAACCAAACTACAATTACAGATTGAAATTTATCCTTTTGAAGGATATTCGTTGTTTTTAAAGCCAGTTTCTACACCTTTAAAAGAAGCATAATCCAATATCTCTTCAGATTATTTATTGCTGAAAAAGATGTAGAACAAATCCTTAAAGGCTTTGAGGAAATAAATGTTGCTGTCCGGTTTTTCCGAAAGTTTGGATCCTGGTTCGAAATAAACTAGTACAGAGGTATACCTGGTATTTTTTTGATATAGTTCGCCAATTTTGCAAATAGTGCCTTTTTCTAAAAAATGCAGCTATTTGCTTAATCATTATTAGAGATATGCATACGCAATATCAATAAGTCTACTATAAGTACTTAGCGAAAGTGAAACGAAAGGAATTAAACTGTAGTGATCAACAATATAAGGTTTTTATAGGAAGAAAAAAAATAATATGTATAAGTATTTTATTTAGAATAAATCTAAATAAAACTCAGGACTCAACTTTAGCAATCTACAGTGTATATATTGATAGAAAAGGTTTATATCTTTGTGCCGATTTTCTGAAACCTAATAGGTTTCATTTATATTTCTAACAAAAAAACTTGCGTCTTGAAGAACGGAATAATAAAACCCGCATTCCTGATTTTCTTCCTTATGACCACTCTTACAGCCACGGCTCAAACCTCAGGAGGGTCTTCTTCTAACTATTTTACTTATGCTCTTATTGCGGTTACTGCATTGATTCTCATTGGAGTAGTCTTAAGGGTATCTGATAATCTGTTGAGAATAGAGGCCCAACAAGTAGGAGTAAATGCTAAAGGCAGAGACTTTTCTATCTTTCCCAGGATTGGAAACTTGTTTCAATCAACGTCTCCGGCATATACTAATAATGAGCCCATTACTTTTTTAAGAAAAGGTCATGATATCTTACTGGAGGGAGAAGCGAAGCAAATTATAGATGAGGAATCTCAACGGAATACCTTTGCCATCCAGCCTCAGAACTTTTTTGGTATGTCTCCAATTCCAAAAGTTGTTCCTGAAGTGGGGGCTAGTATCAAAGCAGGGGATGTTCTGTTTTTTGATAAAAAACGTCCTGACATTAAATATGTATCTCCGGTGAGCGGAGAGATTATTGACGTAAAAAGAGGTGCCAAGCGATCTATTGCGGAAATTATTATCCTGAAAGATAAAGAAATACAATATCGCAGTTTTGACAGCTTTGATATAGAAGGAGCAAGCAGGGAAGAGCTGGTGAATTATCTATTGGAAAGCGGGGTTTGGCCATTCTTCCGTCAAAGACCTTATAATCTGGTTGCGGAGCAGTCTGATGTACCGGCAAACATTTTTGTTTCTACTTTTGATTCTGCTCCTTTGGCTCCGGATTTAAACTTTGTTGTCCAGGGCAAAGAAGCTGCATTTCAGAAAGGGCTTGATGTGTTAGGTAAACTGACCAGCGGGAAAGTTTATTTAGGACTCAATGCACGTGCTAAAGGAGCTCCCTCTCCTGCATTTACGCGGGCTACAGGCGTAGAAAAGCGTTGGTTCAACGGACCGCATCCCAGCGGAAATGTAGGGATACAAATCCACCATATTGCACCGGTAGATGGTAATCGAAAAGCCTGGACCGTCAATGTTCAGGATTTGATCACTATCGGTACACTGTTTATGGAAGGTAAATACGATGCAAGTCGGGTAATTGCACTTACTGGCGCTGAGCTGAGTGAGCCCAAATACGTTCAGACTTATATTGGAGCCAGTATTGGAGATTTGCTAAAAAATAATATCTCTGGTGAAAATGCATCGAGAATCATATCCGGGGATGTACTTTCCGGAAAGCAAAAAACTACTGACGGTTTTCTGGATTATTTTGATGATCAAGTCACTGTCGTAAAAGAAGGAGATTATTATGAAATGTTTGGCTGGTTATTGCCTATCGCTCCACGACCCAGTATTTCTAAAACTTTCCCGAACTTCCTTTATCCCAAATATAAATTTACTCCGGATACCAATACACATGGCGAAAAGAGAGCTTTTGTGGTGACTGGGCAATACGAAAAGGTACTGCCTATGGATATCTTCCCGCAACATTTGATGAAATCAATTATCGTTAATGATTTCGAGCGAATGGAGGGACTGGGAATCTATGAGCTAGTTGAGGAAGATGTGGCACTATGCGAATTCGTTTGTACTTCTAAACAGCCGTTACAATCGATCTTGCGAGAGGGATTAGATGCGATGATAGAACAAGGCTAAAAATAAAAGTAGTATTTAAGGCTTGGGGTTTTACTCCGGGTCATAATTATTCATTATAAATAATAAAATGGGGCTTTTAAAGTTTTTACAAAAAATCGAACCTGATAAAAAGAAATCGCCATTATTACACACATTATACGATGGTTTCTTCACGTTCGCATTTTCGCCTAACAGCACAACCAAAGGTGGGGTACATATTCGTGATGGTATGGATTTAAAGCGGACCATGGTACATGTCGTTATCGCTTTACAATTGTGTTATATTTTCGGTACCTATAATATCGGACATCAGCACTTTGTGGCTTTGGGAGTACACACAGGCTTTATTGAAGCTATTCACCTGAAACTGGCTTACGGCTTAATTCAAATCTTACCCATATTCGTAGTAACACATCTGGTAGGACTGGGAATTGAGTTCTGGTATGCCGCTAAAAAAGGCCATGCGATAGAGGAAGGCTTTTTGGTCTCGGGAGCCTTAATTCCGCTGATTATGCCGCCGGATATTCCAATGTGGATTTTGGCACTTTCAGTTGCATTTGCCGTTTGGATTGGAAAAGAAGCTTTTGGAGGAACGGGAATGAATATTCTGAATATTGCACTTCTTGCCAGGGTATTTGTCTTTTTTGCGTATCCGACGACGATCTCCGGTGATCATGTATGGGTATCGACCTTTTTACAGCCACTTACTGATCCGGAAGGAAATATGATGTATACGGAAGCCGGGGAAGTGATGCTCGGAAGTATGAAAGCAACTGCGGGCTCTTTTGCCGAATATGGCTGGTGGCATCTTAGTTTCTTCAACGGGCTTTTTGAGTCTATGGGGCTGGATACTTTTCAGGCTGGTGCAATGGTCGTTGATGGATACACCGGGGCAACTCCAATGGGGATTGCTGCCAAAGGAAGCTGGGAAGATGTAACGAATGTTTATACGACTTCGCAAATGTGGTGGGGGACCATTCCCGGATCAATTGGTGAAACTTCTAAGCCTGCCATTCTGGTTGGTGCAGCCTTTCTATTGCTTACAGGAATCGCGAGTTGGCGGATTATGGTCAGTATGATTTTAGGTTGTGCAACAATGGGATTGCTCCTGAATGCCTGGGGAGCTACTGAATTTATGTTGGTGCCCTGGTATTACCAGTTTTACATTGGAAGTTTCTTCTTTGCAATGGCTTTCATGGCAACTGATCCGGTAACTGCGGCCTCTACTAACAGGGGAAAATGGATCTACGGATTTTTGATCGGTATGGTTGGATTAATTATCCGGGTACTCAATCCGGCTTATCCAGAAGGCTGGATGCTGGCCATCTTGTTTATGAACGTTTTTGCTCCGCTCATTGATCATTATGTGATAGAAGCGAACATTAAACGTCGTGCAAAACGCAGTGCTGCATTAGAAGCTGCAAGTGCTTAAAACATTCGTTTTTTCGAGATGTTATAAACTATATTAAGGCATATTTTTTAAATATTAAAAAGTAAAATTGTGAGTACAAGTTACGTCGTTCGTTTTGTTTTGATTATGACCTCTCTTGTTGCGGTACTACTAACCGTTTTGTTCCTCGGACTTAAAGAGCGCTCAGAAATCAACGAAGCGATTTTCAACAAAAAAGCAGTTCTCGCAGCTGTAGCAGATCATCTTGGTGAAGGTGTCGTTCACGAAGACCTTACGGATGATCAGGTACTTGAAATTTTTGATAATAATGTAGAACAGGTAGCACTTAATATGTCCGGACAGCAATTAACTGCGGATGATATAATAGCTGCCGGATACAAGGGAGGAAAGCCGGAAAATATCGATATGGCTAAAGAGAAGAAAAAAACGGAAGCGGATCGAATCTTGCCTGCTTATATTTACAATACCGACAAAGGAAAATTCTATATCCTGAGTGTGCGCGGTAATGGACTTTGGGATGAAATTTGGGGTAATATCGCTCTGGAAGCTGATCTTACCACTATAGCCGGAGCTTCTTTTGATCACAAAGGTGAAACTCCCGGTCTTGGAGCGGAAATCAAGGATAATCCTGCCTTTTCCGAACAGTTCAAGGGAAAGAAAATCTATGATATCAGTGGAAAATATACTTCGGTTGCTGTGATCAAAGGTGGTGCTGAGAAAGGAGATGCGCATGGTGTAGATGGTATTTCCGGGGCGACGGTTACTGCCGATGGAGTAGGGGAAATGCTTGAGCGGGGGATTCGTTATTACGAGCCTTTCCTCAATCAGGTTAAAAGTGTAAAACCTGGCGTCAAAAACTAGTTTTTCTATTTTGTGAATTACAACGGGGCTGACCCGAAAAAATAAAAAAGATTAAAATGGCTGAAAATACAGTTCAAGAAGTAAAAGTAAAAGAGCCTTTATTTGGTAAGAAAGAAAAAAAATTACTTACCGATCCGCTAAATGATAATAACCCGATTACGGTACAGGTATTGGGGATTTGTTCGGCTCTGGCGGTGACCTCTCTGGTACTGCCTTCACTCGTAATTTCTATCGCGGTTGTTTTTGTATGCGCTTTTTCAAGCTTGATCACTTCTTTGGTGCGAAACGCAATTCCAAGTCAGGTGCGTATGATCGTTCAACTGGTCATTATTGCGACTTTGGTAACAGTGGTAGAGCTTACGCTAAAAGCATTCAATTACCCGGTGTACAAACAACTTTCCGTTTATATCGGTTTGATCATCACCAACTGTATCGTTATGGGACGTTTAGAAGCTTTTGCGATGGCAAATAAACCCTGGAGATCATTCCTCGACGGTGTTGGAAACGGACTGGGATATGGGGCCATTCTGATTATTGTGGCAGTAGTTCGTGAGCTATTCGGTAAGGGCTCTCTTTTCGCGGGTAGTCCAATCGAAATGAAATTCATCGGAGCCAGTAATGACTATATGATTAATACAGTGACGAGTGACTGGTTCGGCTGGTATTCCAATAACAACCTCATGGTACTTCCCGCTGCAGCAATGTTTGTGATTGGTCTTCTGATCTGGGCACAGCGTAGCTGGAACAAAAAACTGGTTGATATTTCCTAATTGTTGGTATTGCATTTATTAAAAAACAGAGTTTAAAAATATATCATGGCTGATTTTCTGAATACATTTATCAAAGCCGCTTTTGTTGAAAACCTGGTATTAGCGTATTTCCTTGGAATGTGCTCTTATCTGGCTGTATCCAAAACAGTTAAAACCGCTTTTGGCCTTGGGCTTGCGGTTATTTTCGTACTATTCGTAACAATGCCGATCAATTGGCTGATCAATGAGTTTTTGTTGAGCGAAAATGGATTATTCGGAGTCGATCTGGTTTTCCTTCGCTTGATCTTATTCATTGCCGTAATTGCCTCTATGGTACAGTTGGTGGAGATGATTGTGGAAAAAGTATCTCCCTCGCTTTATAATTCGCTGGGGATATTCCTTCCACTGATTACCGTGAATTGTGCGATTCTTGGAGGTTCTTTGTTTATGGTGGCCCGGGAGTATAACTTCTCGGATTCTGTAGCTTTTGGACTGGGCGGAGGTTTTGGCTGGTTTTTGGCAATCATTGCTATTGCTGCTATCCGTGAAAAGATTCGCTATTCCAATGTTCCTCCTGCTTTGAGAGGTTTGGGAATGGCATTTATCCTTACGGGTTTGATGGGGATTGCTTTTATGAGTTTGATGGGAATAGATCCTCAGGCCTTTTATTAATAAGTAAGCAAACAGAAAGAATAGCAATTAATTTTTGAGTCTACTTAAATTCTTATATAATGATTTTTCTTTTTGATGTAGCAACACTTGGATTCGCAGTAGTCGTCTTCGTGGTGGTAATTCTTTTATTATCATTTATGTTAATTGCCGCCAGAAAACGCCTGGTGCCACAAGGTGATGTAAAGATTATTGTAAACGGGGATGCTGAAAATCCGCTGGTCGTTAAACCCGGAGTGACCCTGCTTACAGCTTTATCTGAAAAAAGCGTATTCCTTCCTTCGGCTTGTGGAGGTGGTGGAACTTGTGCGATGTGTGAATGTCACGTTGATGCTGGCGGAGGGGATGTTCTGCCAACGGAAATGAACCACCTATCCCGTAAAGAAGCAGCTGAAAACAAACGTCTCGCTTGTCAGGTGAAAGTACGGGGGGATATGGAAATCCGTATTCCAGAGGAAATCTTTGGGATTAAAAAATGGGAATGTGAAGTTGTTTCGAACTATAATGTGGCCTCTTTTATTAAAGAATTTGTAGTAAAACTACCAGAAGGCGAAGAACTGGATTTTCAGGCGGGTGGATATATTCAGGTAGATGTACCTCCTGTTGAAGTTGACTATAAAAACATTGATATCACTTCACATCCGCGATTGGGGAAAAAACCGGATGAATTCCAATCGGAGTGGGATAAATATAATCTGTGGGATTTGAAAATGAAAAATGATGAGCCAATCTTTCGGGCTTATTCGATGGCGAATCACCCCGCAGAAGGAAATATTATCATGTTGAATATTCGTATTGCTACTCCACCTTGGGATCGCGATAAAAATGGTTGGATGGATGTAAATCCGGGGATTTGTTCTTCTTATGTGTTTGATCAGAAGCCAGGTAATAAGGTAACTATTTCCGGGCCATATGGAGAGTTCTTTATTAAACCTACGAAGAAAGAAATGGTTTACATCGGTGGAGGTGCGGGAATGGCTCCGCTTCGTTCTCATTTGTTCCATTTGTTCCACACTTTGAAAACGACGGATCGTAAAGTTTCCTATTGGTACGGGGGACGTACGAAAAGAGAGCTTTTCTATATTGATGATTTCCGCCAGATTGAAAAAGAATTTCCAAACTTTAGGTTTTACGTAGCTTTGGATAATCCGCTACCGGAAGATAATTGGCAGGTAAAAGAAAATATGGAAGCTTCCGGAGATGGTTTTCACGGATACATCATGAGTGTGCTTCACGAGCAGTATTTGAAAGATCATCCGGAGCCGGAAGAAATCGAATACTACTTCTGTGGACCTCCTGCGATGAATGCTTCGGTAATCAAGACGCTTGATGAATTAGGCGTACCGGAAGAGAATATTGCCTTCGATGATTTTGGAGGATAAATGATTTGTAGAAAATAACCTATCATAAAAATGACTGACATAAAAGGCGCTTTCCTCAGGAAAGCGCCTTTTTGTTTATCGTACTAAACTACACTCATAAACGCCTCGATTGACAACACCCCGGTAATCTTCGCCAATAATGTACAGGATATACGTTCCTTGTTGGGCAGGTCGCCCCTTGAAGAGCTACCCTAAACGAATTGAAAGTCCTAAAGCAATATGTTCTGAGCGTGGAAGGGCGGAGGTGGTTGTTGCGCTAGTTAACCATCGAATCCACAATTTTTGAAACTATATTAAACGCGAATCTGTTTACAAACCCGTATATTCGCAAACTAAATCGAGAAGCATGACAACCACCAAAAGATATACTGTGACTTCTGCCTTGCCCTATGCTAATGGGGCATTACATCTCGGCCATTTGGCGGGAGCATACTTGCCCGCAGATATATACGTGCGATACCTCCGCTTATTGGGCAAAGATGTGGTCTTTATTTGTGGATCGGATGAGCATGGCGCTGCGATTACCATTCGAGCCAAGAAAGAAGGGATAAGTCCAAAGGATATCATCGATAAATACCACGAATTGAATAAGGCGACTTTCGAAAAGCTGGGGATTTCCTTTGATATTTATCACCGAACCAGTGCCGCTTTACACCATGAGACAGCACAGGCTTTTTTCAAAAAATTGTACGAGAAAGGGGATGAATTCGAAGAGCGTACCAGCGAGCAATATTATGATGAAGAGTTTGATCAGTTCCTGGCTGATCGATATATCACCGGAACCTGCCCTAAATGTAGTCATGAAGAAGCTTATGGCGATCAGTGCGAAAATTGTGGCTCTACACTTTCTCCGACAGAATTAATCAATCCCCGCTCGACCCTGAGTGGAAACCCACCCGTGTTGCGTACGACAACCCATTGGTTTTTTAAACTGGATAAGCATGCCGACTGGCTGAGGGAATGGGTCAGAGAAGGGATACTGGATGGAAAACAGCATCATGATCCCAAAGCCTGGAAGAAGCATGTAGTTGGTCAGTGCCTGAGTTGGCTGGATGGAGAAGACGGACTACAGCCCCGGGCAATTACCCGTGATCTGGACTGGGGCATTCCCGTACCAATACAAGGAGGGGAGGGAAAAGTCCTCTATGTCTGGTTTGATGCTCCGATCGGGTATATTTCCGCAACGAAGCAATGGGCAGAAGATCAGGGGAAAGACTGGAAAGATTATTGGCAATCCGATGAAGCGGAATTGGTACACTTCATCGGAAAAGACAATATCGTTTTTCATTGCATTGTTTTTCCGGCTATGCTGAAAGCCGATGGTAATTATAATTTACCGGTCAATGTTCCGGCGAATCAGTTTCTGAATTTTGAGGGTAGAAAGTTTTCAAAATCCAAAGGCTGGGGAATTGAACAACATCAGTATTTACAGGAGTTTGCGAATTTTCCAAATAAAGAAGACGCACTGCGCTATACATTGATTCGCAATGCTCCGGAAAACAAGGATAGTGATTTTAAATGGGACGAGTTTGTCGATTTTCACGATAATGAACTGGTAGGAAATATTGGTAACTTTATCAATAGGGTAGTGGTACTGACGAATAAGTATTATGCTGGAAAAATATCTTCGCTTTCCTTTGGTGCAGAACAGCGGGAGAAGCTTATTGCTTTAGTGGCTAAATACCAAAAAGAAGTAGAAGGTTTCCGCTTTAGGGAGGCTTTACAAACGTTTTTGGAAATATCTTCTTTTGGGAATACTTATTTACAGGATGTTTCTCCCTGGAAAATCTGGAAAGAGGATCCGGATAGTGAAACTGTTAGAAACTGCTTGTATACCTGTTTGGAAATTGTGGCTGTTCTAAGTGTTCTTTGTGAGCCCTTTATTCCTTTTTCTTCTAAAAAAATAAGAAAGCTGATCAACCTGCCGGAAGTTAAAAATGGTGATTTGCAAGAACTTATTGATCAACTGCAAAATGGAGCTGCTTTGTTTACTGAAAATCACCAGCTGAATGAACCCGAGTTGCTTTTCGCCAAAATCAATGATCGCAAGGATGATAGTCGAAAGCTGATTATTGAAAAACAGAAAAAGCATTTGCAAGCAATATTAGACGAAGAACAATCAAATCAACGTGAACCCATTAAGGCAGAAATTGCGTATGATGATTTTATAAAACTGGATATCCGAACGGGTACGATTACAAAAGCCGAACCGGTGGAAAAAGCGGATAAATTATTGAAGCTGACCGTTGATATCGGCTTGGAACAAAGAACCGTTGTCTCGGGGATTGCCAAACATTTTAAGCCCGAAGCAATTATTGGGCAGCAAGTACTGCTACTGGCTAATCTTGCTCCGCGCAAATTGAGAGGTGTCCTTTCGCAAGGGATGGTCCTAATGGCGGAAGATGAAAAAGGCAAATTGACTTTTGTGAAACCGGGTGAGCAATGGGATAATGGACATATTGTACGCTAAAATCTGAAGATCATGAACTATAAAAAATGGAGTGTTCCATTGATGATTTTGGGCTTTGTTGTGGCCGGCGTATGCGGCTGGATAATGTATTCCAGAACACAGGTAGAAGAATTGTGGGGCCATCTGCCACTTTGGTTTTTTATTGGTTTATGGACTACTATAGTAATTGGGGTAGGCAGGTTTTTTTCTAAAAAAGAAGACACGGTTAAACTTTTGGGCTTGTCAACACTTTCCGGGATTATCCTTTCCGCAGGTTTCCCGCCTATTCCCCTGACTACGCTCATGTTTATAGGTTTTGTGCCGCTACTACTCGTAGAGCATCAGATTGCTACGGCTAAGGAGGAGGCTTCTCCCTGGCGTGTTTTCAAATATGCCTATCATACTTTTGTAGTCTGGAATATTCTGACGACTTATTGGGTGGCCAATACCGCTTTTTTTGCCGGAATCTTTGCGATTTGGGTAAACTCGCTATTTATGAGTATTCCGATTGTATTGTTTCATTTGGTAAAAAAGCGGATGCCAAATCTGGGGAACATTGCTTTTGTCAGTTTTTGGCTGACTTTTGAATATTTACACTTGCACCATGAACTGTCCTGGCCCTGGCTGACGCTGGGGAATAGTTTGGCCGAGTTTCCAAGCTGGGCACAATGGTATGAGTATACAGGTGTTTTTGGAGGTTCATTGTGGATTTTGCTGGGGAACATTATGTTCTACAAACTGATCAGCAATTATTATTTTAATGATGTAAAGATTGATCTTAAAAAAGTAGTACGTCCGATTCTTTTGATTGTAGTTCCTATGCTGGTTTCAATTGCGATGTATTACACTTATGAAGAAGAAGGCCGGGAAATCGAAGTCGTTGTAACGCAACCCAATTTTGAACCCCATTACGAGAGAGCAAAAATCAATAAAGGGGACAGGTATAAAATTCCGACAAAGCTTGCTTATAATGCTGCGACTAAAGAAACCGATTACATTATTTTTCCCGAAAGCTCTTTTAATTCCCTGGATGAGAAAAATTTGCCTAAAGAACGGCTGATTGAAGATTTGCGCGGATATATAAAAAACTTTCCCAAAGGTAAATTGATTTTGGGGGTGGGGTCCTATAGATTTTTTGAAGAAGGAGAAACATTGACCACCGCTGCCCGGGAATACAAGAAACGGTCGGGGAATGTGCTTTATTATGAAGCATATAATGCCGCTTTTCAGCTCTCCAATGATTCTGAGGAAATACAGGTTTACCATAAATCGCGTTTGGTTCCCGGTGCGGAGTTTTTTCCTTTAAAAAATATATTTCCTTTTTTAAAGCCCTTGGTAGATAAACTGGGCGGTTCATTAGCCGGTTTGGGAAAACAAAAAGAGCGCTCGGTATTTACTGCCCAGGACGGTACTAAATTGGCCCCGATAATTTGCTATGAATCCGTTTATGGGGCTTATACGACCGGATATGTTCGCAACGGTGCAAATGCGCTGGTGATCATGACCAATGATGGCTGGTGGGATAATACCGCCGGGCATATACAACATCTGAAATTTGCTAGTCTAAGGGCCATTGAAACCCGGCGCAGTATCGCACGATCTGCTAATACCGGAATTTCCGGCTTTATCAATCAAAAGGGTGAAATTCTACAAGCCTCTAAATACGGTGAATACATTGCCTTAAATGCCCGAATCAAATTAAACGATCACTTCACTTTTTATACGCGCTACGGTGATCTAATTGCCAGGATTTCATTATTTTTATCAGGATTGCTTTTACTCAATTTCCTCGCCAAAACCTGGTTGGGAAAAGTCAAGAAAGATTAACTGAAAGACCGCAAAGAAGTCATTATAAAACTATCATTTGGCGGCTGAGGCTGAAACCGGATGATGGTTTATAATCGTTTCATTCTTCCGCCACCCTTGCCGCCACGCATGGTACGGGCATGTTTCATTTGCCCCCGGTTAGTAAGTGCTTTTTCGAATTGTTTGACCTGCTCTTTAAGTTGAGGCTCTGTGATTTTTAGCTTTTTGATCTTATTGAAATGCATCTTGGCATTATTCCATTTGTTCTTGGATGCATGGATATTGGCCAGCTGCAAAGCGACCATTGCTTTTTCGTTATCTGTTGGCAGTTCAATGCTTTGAGCCAGGCTCAACCAGCGTTCTGCGGCTTCGGTATCTTTATTCTGCATCGCAATCGATCCCTTCAACATGTAATAAAAAGCACGATTGGTCTTATAAAGCCATCCCGGCTTGACTGTCAGGCCCAAACGTTTTTCAGCCTCGGCGAATTGCATGGATTGCAATAACATCGCTGCAGATTGTACGGTCCCCAAAAGGAAATAACTGAGAAGTAAGAGAATACCGATCAGCAAAAACGGAAAAGCGTACCAAAAGCCGTAAACAAAAGCCAGGGTAGTACCCCCGATCAGACAAAGTGCAATAAGACCGAATTTTAAGTATATATTGATTGTAAACATGTGTTATCTTTTTCTTTTCAGGCGCAAAGATACATAACCTGGGGGTGGGAAAACACTTTTTAAGAGAGAAAATGAAGAAGATGGATAAATGAACATGCTGATATAGTTTATGTGGTGAAAGGGATACGGTTCCTGGGCTTTGAGGCAGAGTGATTATAGGATGATATTTTGAAAATTTATTAATTTTATCGAATGAATAGCCGTGTCCGCTTTTTACTGATTCTACTCTTTCTTGTTCTTGGTGTTATTTTGCATGTACAAATTGGTCTGACTCCTGCCTGGTACCTGTACCTGGCAGCCCTGATTATACTGATTACGCATTTTGTTTTCGGAAATGTTTGGTCCGCTTTTGCCATGATGCGGAAAGGAAAAATCAAAGAAGCTGAGCTTTTGATTAATCAGATTAAACGACCTGATCTGCTCACGAAGCAGCATAAAGCTTATTATCACTTTATCAAGGGGATGATCGCCTTGCAAAAGGAAGACCTGAACGATGGAGAACTTCATTTAAAACAAGCTTCTGAGATCGGCCTTCGAAATGCAAATGATAATGCACTGGTTGCGCTTAATGTGTCACATATATACTACAAACAGCAAAAGGTGAAGGACTGCCAGCTTTATCTTAAAAAAGCGAAGTCCTTTTCTCCGACAGATTTAATGATTCGTGAAAAAATTTCGGAACTGGAAAAAGTATTAGCGGGCCCCTATAATTAGTTTAATGATGGTTTTCGGGTATTCAATATCTGTACGTTTTCCAACCTGTTTTCCACTCGATACCTATTTCAGCAAATAATCTTTTCGGTTTAATAACATCCAGTTTCCTTTGACTTCCAGATAAGTACCTTCAGGGAATACTTTTGAAAAAATCTCTTCGTAGAAAATTTTGGTTTTGGAAATGTCTTTTTCATTAAAAGCGAGGCGATTATACATCAATAATCCACTGGGCTTGATCAAGGTTTGTAATTGTTGTAAAAAAGGGACGGACTCAAATTTTTCTGGTATAAGATCATCGAAGAATACATCCATGATTACAAGATCAAATTGTTCTTCGCATTGCATAGTATAGAGAAACGCGTCCGCGCAGATTAGATTAAAACTGGAGACTAATTCGTCCATGACATATTTATGCGCAAGGTAAAGTACTTCTTCATCGATCTCTATGCCGGTATAGTGAATTTTTTTTTGGAGTTGCTTTTCCAAAATAATAGGAACACTCGCTAGTCCAAAACCCAGGATGAGTACATTTTTCCCTTCGATTTTATCTAAATCAATATATTTGAAAGCCTCTGAAAAATTATCGTAAAGGTCTTCGAAAGAATAGATAGCATTGGCGGTACAAAGCTGATAACGCCCATCCCGCAAGCTGACGTAAAGATGTGGATTATGCTCACTCGAAGTACTCTCGATGTGTAGCTCTGTAATATAGCTTAATAGTTTTTTCCAAATGGGCTGTTTCATAAGAAAATCAGCACTTGCTAAAGCGAGGTGGTCTTATCCCAGCGTCGATATTGAGCGGATTGTTTAAAGACATGTTCCAAAATCAATCTGTCTTCTTCCTCCAATACCTTTTCTCTTCTGGCCATTACCCGTTCTGCAGTCTCAAAGGCTTTTTGTACGGTATAAGTAGAATAACCATTGGAACCACCCCAGGAATAAGAAGGAATAAAGTTTCTTGGAAAGCCAGGGCCAAAAACATTAGCCGATACGCCTACTACTGTACCGGTATTGAACATTGTATTGATGCCGCATTTGGAATGATCTCCCATGATGAGGCCACAAAACTGCTGACCGGTCGGAAGGAATCTTTCGGCATTATAATTCCATAATTTTATCTCAGAATAGTTATTCTTGAGATTAGAAGTATTGGAGTCTGCACCGATATTGCACCAGGAACCTAAAATGGAGTTTCCGAGATAGCCATCGTGTCCTTTATTCGAATAACCGGTAAGGATGGAGTTGGAAACTTCTCCTCCAACTTTCGAATATGGGCCAACGGTCGTCGGACCATAAATCTTTGCGCCCATTTTGATAGAAGCATGTTCACAAAGGGCCAACGGTCCCCGGATCACCGCACCTTCCATTACTTTGGCATTTTTACCGATGTAAATGGGTCCATCTTTGGCGTTCAGGATAGCACATTCGACATAAGCCCCTTCTTCAATAAAAACATTTTCAGCCCCAAGCACCTTATTGGTATGGGAGATTTCCTGAGAGCTTTTATCCTCGGTGAGCAGTCTGAAATCTTCCTCTATAGCTTGCGCATTTTTGGTAAAAAGCTCCCAGAGGTTCGAAATCTTTATAAAAGGAGTTTCCTCTACATCAAAGCCTTGAAGTTCTTCAATTTCTTCATCGTTGATCAGGTTTTCAAACTGCGATTCGTTGAGCCTGGCAGCAATGAGTTCGCCTTTTTGCAATAATGCTTCATTAAATTCAAGCTGTTCAATCAGGCGGCAAAGCCAGTCAGATGGTAAGACAGAGCCATTGATAACGAAGTTATCCTCCGAAATATTGATTGGATATTTTTTTGTGAGGTAGTCTTGAGTGATGTACGAAACTTTTGCATCCAGTCTTTTTGCCCATTTTTCGCTAATCGTTAGAATCCCTATCCGAAGGTCTGCAACAGGGCGGGTAAAAGTCAGGGGGAGTAAATTCTCGCGGGTATCACTGTCAAATAAGATGACGTTTTTCATAGTCTTGTATAAGCGAATGTGCTAACGAAGTACGAATTTAAGGTAAATTATGGTACTATCTAGATATTTCAATAAAAAAGTCCTGTCGAATGTTCAACAGGACTTTTTGGATTCGTAAATCCTTTTGTTTTTTATTCAAGAAAAGGAAATCCTCCTTTGGATTCCTCAAAGTAGCCGGATGCTTAGCTCTTTTGTTTGTTTGCAAAACGAGAAGCACCGAATTTCTTGTTGAATTTATCAATACGTCCGGCAGTATCTACGAATTTCATTTTTCCTGTGAAGAATGGGTGCGAGGTACTGGAAATCTCCATCTTGATCAATGGATATTCGTTTCCATCTTCCCATTTGATAGTATCCTTAGACGGGGCACATGATTTCGTAATAAATGCATCTCCGTTGGAAAGATCCTGGAAAACTACCATTCTATAGTTACTTGGATGAATATCTTTTTTCATTTTATTATAAATTTCTAGTCAAAATCTAATTTCGGACTGCAAAGATAAGTTTTTCTTTTTAATAAAAAAAGCACTATTTGAAAAATTCGTCAACCTGCAATGCCCAAAAATCGGATTCTTGAACCCTTTCTATTGTTTTACCAGTTTTAGCATTCTTTTGATATCACTGTTTAAAAAGCGGATAAAATAAGTACCAGACGGATAACTAACCAAGGAAAGCTGGCCGGTATACGTATCATTATACTTCGCTAATTGGCTGGATTGTATTATTTTTCCGTTAATATCATACACATTATATGCTAAAAATACATTTCCCTGATTCAATCCTTCTACATTGATTCTTGCTACGCCATTGGTCGGATTGGGAAATACTTCTATGATATGGCCTATCGTCAAATCCGAGGTGGAAACTTCTGCATCGATCACAATATCAATTGTAATAGTACAACCAATAGCATCCTGGACCAATAGGGTATAAGTATTGGCGGATAAACCGTCGAAGGTTGGACTGGTATGGAAGGTAATACCTCCATTGAGACTGTATCGTAATGGATCGGTGCCATTGCTAACTGTTGCAGTAAATGCGCCATCACCTGCTCCGGGAGTGGATTCATTAGTGATTTCGACCATCACATCTAAAGTACATGTGCTGATCGTTACGGTTTCTTCGTATATACATGCACTGGCATCCATTACAACAACATCATAATCGCCGCCGGTAAGACCGGTGAATATATTGCTACTCTGGAAAGTGACCCCTCCATCTATACTGTATTGGACATTACCACTGCCATTTTGATCAGTTATGAGAATAGCGCCGTCTGTACCTCCCGCTTCAGACTCCGGATTTACATTGATCATTGCAGTTAGCATACATTCGAAAGTAGCACAGAATTCGTTGGTTTCAAAGGCGCCAAATTCTCCGGTGCTTGATAATAGAAAATTCCCTTCTTCATCAATAATAGCATAATTCCCCTGACCGTAATCGCAGCAAATACCATCTCCAAAAGAATCAAAAATCGTGAACGAATAACAGGCTTCCGGATCAAGGCAGAACTGCTCTTCGAATAAGGTAACGTCTTCGGTATAAGGTCCGCCACTCATGACCACATTTCCGCTTTGCTCGGACAATACCCAGGTTGTTTCTTCCGGGAAGTTATCAGTAAGTAACTGCAAAGTAATGATTACCCCTTCTGTATTCACATTGAAGTCCCGGCTGATACCATCATTTGCCATAATCTCATCCACTTGTCCATTAGGTAAACTCGTTGAGGCAGAAACAGTATTAAGCCCGTTTAAAAGGTTTTCCAAAACGACAGCAATTTCATCCGATTCGCCGGGAGCAAGATTGCCCATCCAGTTTATAAGCGGAAGCGGGTTAGCGTTTAATATTACTTCTACCTCTGCACTGGTTAAAGTTTCTGTTCCCAGATTAGTGATTTGTAAAGTAGCGGTGAGTGAGCTGTCGCAATTTACACCATCCAGCCCCAAAATATCAGTAATCCCTGCGTCGAACCTGGACAATTTGGACACAATAGCTCGAAGGGTATCGTTGAGCGGGGCCTGATCCTCTGCCAGACTGGTAAATAGTTGAAAATCATAATCTCCAATTAGGGACATGTCTACTGTCTCGGTAAAGGTATGTATATAGGTGCTATCCGGATAAAGGTTGAAATTTACAGTTTCAATGATTGGGGGATTTCCATCAAAAATATACCCTACATCAAAAACCGTTTGCGTGTCCAGACCAAAATTTTTGATTTCAATAGTTACGGTTTCACTATCGCTAAGATCGGGAGAAGTTTGTGGCGTTAATAAAGCGGTAGTACCCAGGTCGGTAGTATCTCTACGCAATTCAAAAGCAACTACCCGGGTAGACCAGCCCCCTCCGGTAGCGTATTCTCCGGTAAACCAGAAGGTACGATCATTAGCCGGATCGACAGACATATGACTATAATCTCCAAACCTGGAAGAGCCAATTGCATTCGTTCCGTTAACCAATGTAAACTCGTCAACAGTCATTTCGCCGAGTGGATCAGAAGCACGTCTTCCAGTAAAGCGAAGTCCGGCATTGATATCAGTCCCCGAAACATTATAAGCCAGGCCAATATTACCTGCACCGTCCATACAGATCGCTCCCATGAAGCGATGCAAACCATCATTTGGCGCGAATGTACCTTCCTGGTAAACAGACCAGTCTGAGCCACCGCTTCTTCTCAGTTCCATCCAGCGAATTCCGGAAACATTCGTTCCGGTAGCATCGGTAATGAAATTTAAAACCATAGCTTCGTAGCTGTCAAAATTTCGATAGTGTACCTGATGCATGATTACTTCTGGTAAACCATCGATACCACTACCGTTGAGCTGGGGAATACAAGCGAAACCGGGGCCACTTGCCGAACAGGGATTGGTATCAAATGGCGCAGTGATTACACTACTGGTACTTACGGAAGAGTTGGAAGGAGTATCCCAGTCGAGGTTAAAGGTATGGATATCAATTTGATCCTGAGCACTTGCACCCCAGGCATCATCATTTAAACTAAGAATAATAGGATCAGCTCCTGCGGGAGGGGCCAGAGGGCCAGTCCAGTCTACCGGGGTAGAAACCTGAAATCCGGGGCCGGAGCTAATGCCGGGAATAGTGATCCGCTGAATGGCCACAGTAGCATCTCCATTCAAAATGGCTTCGCGGTTGATAAAATAGTTAGGGAGTGTTCCTGGTCCTTGTTCATTGGTCGTGACACAGTATGCATTTGGCCAAATACTGTATTTCGGATAATCCGGAAAATTGGGAGTAGCAAAATTCCAGGCCATCCAGCTTCCCATTGGATCATTTGTTTCGGTAATGGCAAATAGCAACTGGTTTCCATTTGGAAATTCCGTGATGATCCAGCGGTCGGCATCCTGATCGTACATCACGATGGGATCTCCCGCCGAACTGAATCCAATCTGACTCCAAATCGTATTAGCTGCTATGGGTTGAGTAATTGCATTGCCTTCTTTATCAAGAATTTGTAGAAGCGAGGCATTGATCATTTGAATGACATAATTATTTCCGACATCAATGGTGGGGTCGGGGGGAGTCCCGCCAAAGTCACTATCGCTCATTCCTTCGATATTGACAAGAGGTTCTACCGGAGTTACAGCGCTGAAAGTATTACTGATAACAGATTGACGAACGGGATCGGGGCCCTGGGGAAGTGCATTGGGATTAACTGCTTCGTACTTGCCTCTGCCCAAAAAATTGGTAATTTCCTTGCGATTTTGTTTGTTCTTCTCCTTTTTCTCCAGTGAAGCAGGTGCCATAGGGACAAGATCTCTAAGTGGAGGGGTCTTGCCTAAATATTCGGCATAACTTACTTGTACATCATATCCCTGGCTTTCGTCTTCAGCTGTGATTTGTGCATTTACCTTTTTGCAAATACAGATTAGGAGTAAAGCACATAAAGTACTTACTAGTTGGTTCTTTGTAAACATCATCATAAGTGAGTTGTAAGTTATGGTGTAATTAAAAATTGTGCAGGCAAATATATTTCGAATGGGAAAGAAAATTTAAGCTTTTGCTTAAATTAGAAGACTAAAGACAATTAGTCTGTTTAAAAAAGTAACTAGTGTCAAAAATCTTACACAGGATTTGTAATTGCCAGGACAGTCGACAGGTGATTTAGAAATGATTGGCTTCTCGCTTTCCATTATCCTCGTTTCAAAAAAGAAACAGCTGTGGTTATGGAATTCTGCAGAATCCGGAAAATATTGGGAATCAATTTTTAGATGAATACCAATAAAAAAGTCGAAACCGGGGAAGTTTCGACTTTTTGGATGATATGTTTTTTAGATTTGATAGTTTGCTTAACTAACTTGCTCTAAGTAAGGTTTGAGCCCTTGCTCGAAGATTGCTTTCCAGGTTTTTAGCAAATCGGATTGCAGTGCCTGGGAGATACTTCCGAAAACAGTGTCTGATAATTTTAGTCGGGTACTTTTTTTGCTATGCTCTTCCAGCTCAATTTTACTAAAAGAAATAGCAGGGCCTCCGTGTTCGGGACTAAGATGGCCTTTCAAGCGGATGGAATTGGGAGCGTCCAGTCCAATTACTGTGGCCCAAACCAATCCATTATCTTTACCTCTTTCATACATCAGGCCCCCAAGTTTTGACTCCAAAATAAAATCGGTTGTTTTAGGATTTTGATTAAAATCCCTTTGCCACCACTGATCTATTTCTTCAGTCAATGCTTTCCATACCCGGACTTTTTCATTATTGATTTTCGTTTCAAAAAATACTGTTGTCGTCGTGATCATCTTATCCGTTTGACTCATATCATCGGTCGTTTGTTCAGCAAGCATTCTCAGTTGAACGAGATTACTTACCCACTGTTCGTAGGTTTGCTGAATCGGCTTGGTGTTTAGGTGGTTCCATCTGTATTTACCTTCTCTTTTGACAGTAATCAAATTGGCCTTTTCCAGAACACCTAAGTGTTTCATCACAGCAAAGCGTGAGAGGTCTGAAAATTGTAGGCTGATCTCTCCAGTCGTATGAGGTGCTTTTTTCAGCAAGTTAAGGATGTTCCTCCTGGTCGGATCAGCTAAAGCCTTCCATATCATATAGTAATATTCAACATGTGACTTTTTAGTAACATGTCAAAAGTATTAATATTTGATACTTTGACAAAATATTTGGAATACTTTTTTGTGATTTTTTAAATTAGTAGGGGAGAGAAGCGGTAAAGAAATAGTAGGATAATGGAGTTTAGATAGATGCTTTTGACTATGCAATAATTACCATTCTGGAAAAAAGGCATCTTCGAAGTGGTTTAATTTTACCGATTGACTTCGAAGAACAACAGAAATGATGTCGAAACGTATTTCCCATTCGTAATGGATTGCAGCCATATAGGCACTGGCCGCATCGATAAGGAGATTTTTCTTTTTGGAAGTGACTGCCCATTCAGGTGCTCCAAAAAAATCAGTGCTGCGGGTTTTTACTTCAACAAAAACTAAAACCTGTCCATCCCTGGCAATGATATCTATTTCTGCTCTGCTAAAACGCCAATTGGTTTCCAGTATAATGTAGCCTTTTTCGATCAAATGATCGACTGCTATTGATTCGCCACGCTTACCGAGTTCAATGTTTTTTGACATACCGGGCCTGATTTGAAACGTTCTTTTAACAAAAATTAAAATTGAAAGCACTTCCTTTTAAAGATAGATCACTACTTTTACTCCGCCAAAATAAAAATTCTTAAACGCTCTGCCTGAATGAAGCTTTTTAAGACCATAGACCTATCTGGAGCCTAGGTTGATTTACATACATTTTTTTATTTGTGTTAAAGATGTTAAACAGACAAAACCCTACTCAAACTGCCGCCTGGAAATCGCTGCAAGCGCATTATGAACAAGTGAAGGATATGCGGATGAAAGATTTGTTTGATCAGGATGATCAGCGGTTTGAACAGTTTTCTATTCGGTTTGAAGATTTATTACTGGATTTTTCCAAAAACAGAATTACTGCTGAAACCCTGAACCTGTTATTGGAGCTGGCCAGAGAATGTAAATTGGGAGAAGCAATTGAGCACATGTTTACAGGAGCGCCGATCAATGAGACTGAAAAACGCTCGGTTTTACATACTGCCCTGCGCAACCGCTCGAATACCGCTGTAGAGGTCGATGGCGAAAATGTGATGGAATCGGTAAATAAGGTACTGAAGCAAATAGAAACATTTTCAAAATCTATCCTTTCCGGAGAGTGGAAAGGGTATACCGAAGAACAGATCACAGATATTGTAAATATTGGTATTGGTGGTTCTGATTTGGGCCTGGTCATGGCTACGGAAGCTTTAAAACCATATTGGAAAGAAAATATTAATGCTCATTTTGTTTCGAATGTAGATGGTACACATATCTCCGAGGTTCTGAGAAAAGTGAATCCGGAAACTACTTTGTTCATCATAGCTTCAAAATCCTTTACCACGCAGGAAACCATGACGAATGCGTTCACTGCCCGGGACTGGTTTTTGCGATCAGCAAAAGATCCGGAGCAGGTGGCCAGGCATTTTGTAGCGGTATCTACCAATGCATCGGGCGTCAGGGATTTCGGGATAGCAGCGGAAAATATGTTTATCTTTTGGGATTGGGTAGGAGGTCGTTATTCACTTTCCTCTTCTATTGGTCTGGCAGTGGCCTGTACTATTGGCTTTGAACATTTTGCGGCCATGCTGGATGGTCTTCATTCCATAGACCGACATTTCAGAACAACAACTTTTGATAAAAACATACCGGTTATTCTTGCTTTACTGGGAATCTGGTATAATAACTTCTTTGATGCTGCTTCGGAAGCCATATTGCCTTATGATCAATACCTGCATCGCTTTGCCGCTTACTTTCAGCAAGCTAATATGGAAAGTAATGGCAAATATGTTGATCGATCCGGTGCGGTGGTGGATTATCAAACCGGGCCGATTATCTGGGGAGAGCCGGGGACCAACGGGCAGCATGCTTTTTATCAACTCATTCACCAGGGAACCAAGCTGATCCCCTGTGATTTTATAGCTCCGGCCATTTCTCAAAACCCAATCGGAGAACACCACAATATTCTGCTGTCCAATTTTTTTGCTCAGACCGAAGCCTTGATGAAGGGTAAAAGTCGTACAGAAGTAGAAGCCGAACTTAGGGCTGCCGGAAAATCTGCCGGGGAAGTAGAAGCTTTGGCCCCTTTCAAAGTTTTCGAAGGAAACAGACCGACTAATTCTATTTTGATAAAAAAACTAAACCCTTATCAGCTCGGTCAGCTAATCGCAGTATACGAGCACAAAATTTTTGTACAGGGAGTAATCTGGAATATTTTCAGTTTCGATCAATGGGGAGTACAGTTGGGGAAAGAACTGGCAAAAAAAATACTTCCGGAACTTAAATCTGAGGACAATATCAATACACATGACAGCTCCACAAATGGCTTAATTAATGCGTTTAAGGAAATGAAGCGTTCACAGGATTGATAGAATTATAAAATAGGAATGGATCAGAAAGTCCGGTAGGATGGTATATTCAATCAGGCAAGAAATGTTTTGTAGCGATTACTTATAGTTTTGGATTATGTTATTGAATACCAGGAATGCTTTTCTTGCGTTCAACATAAAACGATTACTAATTTATTGATGGATCGAATGAAAAAAGTAAAGAAGATTTTACTGGAACTCCCGGAATACCTATTAATTCTATCGGTCATTTTTTATTGGTTCTCATCCGCTGTAGTGGTTAATCCTGTTGCCATTACCTTAATCATTGTCTTAATACTTCAAATAATTTTTAAAAATAGAATTGTTGGAATTATAATTCCGAGCCTATTGATAATGAGCTGCTTATTTTTGTTAGCGGCTTTAATGTCGGAATTTAAGGAGTTCCCGACTTTTAATTCCGATGCAAAGCAGCTTCTATTTGTAGGACTATCCTATTTTATCTCAACCATTATTGTTTCTGTCATAATGATTTACAAGTATGCCATAGTAAGTCCTGAGCGCGAACATCTTTCAACTTCACCTGGCTAGTCTTTATGTACTTACCATAACCCAGTATTTGCTTTCTAGCAGGCAAATGCTAAGGAAATTTTTTATTAATTTAAAATATTCCTGATCTTTATAAAAAGCATAAAACAAGGAAAAGACTAAAACTATTCCTGTCTAAACGGATTTGAGCTTCAATATAGATACAAACCTGATTCCGAATTTGAATAGAGCAATAGGGAAATTGGAATTTGATATTATTAGTAAAACAAATAACTGTTTTTGCACCTATATCTCGCTTGAGCTTTTATAAATTGAAAAAACGAAAAATGAAGCTATTATTATCCATTACAAGTTTGGGATTTTTTTTATTGATTTTCCTTAAAACACAAAAGGAGGAAACAAATTCATACTCTGATTACGCTTATGACGATGCGATAATAATAGAGGGGCATATCAGTAGTTTGGTCTTAAAAACGTTTAACGGTTGCGGGATAGGTAATTTTTTGATTCCTTCAACCGGAGATTCGGCATCGGGGCAGCTTCCTTTAATTGGTGCGCTGACCTATGATTGGGATTTGAAGTACAATATTTTAGATACCATTCCGGGTAATGAGATCAAAGGGCTCGCCTTCCAAAGAGAATCATGGCTTGAAAATTCCTCAATTATTCACAATGATTATGGACAAGAATCTCCCTATGTAGTCATCTCTGATACCGGATTATTTTCCTATTTCATTCCTCCTGAATTTGATCCGTATTCTCATGAAATAACGGCTGCCAATGCGATCTTTGTTCCTGATATTTTGAAAGTTGCAAAAGAATTTTCTTTTGAATTTACCGATCCTATTGTCTTGTTGATTAAAGATTCTGTGAACTATACTATTAAATACTATTCCTATCCGGAACTTCAGGAGCAGGCTGGTTTTAGTTTCCATTTTGAGCCTGAATTATTCGAAGTGGATGAAGACCATCTCTTTCTGGCCGGCCCGGATACAACCGGTGATGAAACATTATATCAATACAGTATTGCTCAAAATAATTTAATTCAAACTTATCTATTAAATGACTCCGTTTCCAATGCACAAGAGCTGATAAAATCGGGAGACTCTTTGTTTATTATTAGTTCCCCTGGCGATTCAATGGCTGTATTATCTGTTCTAAATCTGGCAGATGGTTCACTTTCTCAGTCTAGGATATATTCAGAATCCGGACTCAGAGCAACAAATAATGAATTCAAAGGAGATCGGTTTTTCACCTTTCAACCTGTTTCAGATTCAACTAATTCGTTTCTGGATAAACAAATATTGATTTTGAACCCGATATCCGGTCAAACAGATACTTTAGTGATTAATCGTCAATTGGATTACTTCAAAAACCCCAGTGATGCACCGCAAAGCTTTGGGTCATTTAGCCTGGACTGGGTAGCTGCTAAATGGGCAGATGAGAATAATCTGGATTCTGTTTTTATATCACAATTTTCCAATGTACTTAAAATACAAACAGGTGCTATTCCCAAATACATAAATGCGACTTATGGATGCTGGGTGGGTGTTAAAGAGAATGAACGGGAACAAATAAAATTTGAAGTTTACCCTAATCCTGCATCCTCATTTGTTACCATTAATTTGGCAGGTTTGAATAAAGAAGTGCAATACCAACTCGATATTGTTGATCATTCCGGAAGGTTCCTTTTCACAACGACTCTAAGCGCCTATCAAAAAATCAATCTTCCTCTGGAAGAATTTGTCAAGGGAATTTACTTTCTCAATTTGAATACAGGTAAAAATCTGATCAGTAAAAAGCTCATTATTCAATAGCTTATTTGATTTTTATAATAAAATGTATTAAACTCAAAATACTTTCACAAAGCAACCAATACTTTTGGACAGCTTCTGTAATTAATTGAATACTTTCTGACAAAAAAGACTGAATATTTTGCTTTAAATGTTTTTTGCTTTTGCTGATTTCTTCTGTGTGCGTATACTTAATGTTTTGGCATATCACTTGCTAATAGATTTATTGTAGAGACCTACCAACTGGTGTATTTGAGGATCATACTTTTCCTTTTCTGATACAAAGCCAAATACCAAACTTTAAAAATGATGAAAGCTCAAACAGCACTTCTATAATCGCTTGTTTTACAAGTATTATCATCCGCTCAAAATAGTGCATGGAGCATCAATGCTTTGATCCTGTCTTATGATAATAAAGGAGAATATCCCGAAAACCAAGAGCTTTCATCAGCCATATAACAGCATACCATTTAAACATTTCCACTAACACTTAGTAATTGGTGTATAGAAGCAGGTGCCGGGAGAAAGTGATCCACAAATCATATAGTAGGTCAATGTCAAATTAAAATTACTGGTGCAATAAAATTTTTGAGTCCACTTAAAGGATTTAATTATACTATTTTTTGCTTTTTACTTATTAAAATAATCCCTTAAAACTATTAAAATGAAATATTTTAATCTTTACTTTTTATTTCATGCACTTTTAGTATTTGTTCGTGTCTGGATTTTAGCGGATGATACTGTTGTTTATTACTCCTGCAGAACCGCCTCTTACAATGAGTACTTTTACTATTAATAATTTTGCATTCCCGCTTGGAATCTTGTTGTATGTATACCTAATTATTCTTCAATAACGATAATCAAAAAATCTCAATTAATGAAGGCATTATATTTTCAATTTCATCAAATCACTTCTTACCAGCTATTCAAGGAGAAAGTAATTTTTTGTTTAATACTTCTTGGTCTAAGTGCAACGACATCCGCACAAATTACCGAAATTATAGATGCAACGGGAGATGGCGGAGGAAATGTATTGGATAACATAATCGGTTTGGCAAGGGATGCCTCAGATAATATTTTTGTAGTTGGCAGTTCGAGTGATAATGTCTTCAAAATTACTCCTGGTGGCGTGATTACCGAAATCATAGATGCAACGGGGGATGGAACGAATACCCTGGATGCCCCAAGACACGTTGCAATAGATGGTTCGGGGAATGCATATGTGGTTGGTAGCGGTGCTACTAGTGATAATGCTTTTAAAATTACTCCTGGTGGCGTGATTACCGAGATCATAGACGCAACAGGAGACGGAGGCGGAAATATGCTGGATGTTCCGAGGGGGGTTGCGGTAGATGGCTCGGAGAATGTTTATGTGGTTGGCTCAAACAGTGATAATGCCTTTAAAATTACTCCGGGTGGTGTGATTACCGAAATCATAGATGCAACAGGGGATGGCTCTGGAAACACAATGGATAACTCGAGGAAAATAGCGGTAGATGGCTCAGGTAATGTTTTTGTTTCGGCGGCCAATACGGACAATGTGTTTAAAATTACTCCTGGCGGTGTAATTACCGAAATCATAGATGCAACCGGAGATGGAGCTGGGAATACTTTAGATTTCGCCCATCAATTAGCTGTTGATGATGCGGGGAACGTTTATGTGGCAGGTAGTACGACCGACAATGTGTTTAAAATTACTCCGGGTGGCGTGATTACGGAGATCATAGATGCAACGGGGGATGGAGCTGGAAATCCGCTGGATAATCCAAGAGGACTTACGGTAACCGGAGATGGAACGGTATTGGTAGCTGGCGCCAATAGCGACAATGCTTTCAAAATTACTCCTGGTGGCGTGATTACGGAAATCATAGATGCAACGGGAGACGGCGGTGGAAATATTCTGGATAATCCAAGATCGGTTGTCTTGGATGGATTGGGGAATGCTTATGTCGGGGGCAGTGCCAGTGATAATGTTTTCAGGATTTCAAATGTCATTTTACCCGTTGAGCTAAGTTCCTTTCGGGCAGAGCAAAAGAACCAGCATATCAATTTAACCTGGCTAACCAATACTGAACTCAACAATGAAAGCTTCGAAATTCAAAGGAGTCGGGATGGTATTGAATTTAATAGGATAGGAGAAATAAAAGGAAGCGGAACGACTTATGAACAGCAGGAATATATATTCATTGATGAAAATCCGGGGGCAGCAATGAATTACTATCGGCTAAAACAAAAAGACCTGGATGGTCAATTTGAATATAGCAAGATAGTGGTGATAAACTTTAGAAGTTCAGGCGATCAGATTGGAGCCTTTTATCCTAATCCAAGTCCATCAGCAGAAGTGAATTTGAATTATTATTCGAAGGAAAATAAAGAAATATCCTTGTCTTTTTATGATTTGGCGGGTAATCTGGTTTTAGCTCGAACGATTGCACTTTCTGAAGGAATGAACTATCTTAATTTCGATTTCTCTACCTTTGAACAGCATTTCTATATTGCAATGTTTGATGATGGTGCAAAGAAGGCTTATCGGAAGTTTATGATCCAAAAATAAATATTATAAAATGACAATGGCAACTAGATGCATTAGAGGCATTTAGCTGTAAGCTTTTGCGGTAGTAGGAATTAAAAGATTTGCTGTTTAGATATGGTAGAAAATTGAATATGATTTTCGCAGACAAAAGTTTTGATACTTTATCTATCCGTATTTCTTTTATTCCTTCTCATGGAATTTCATTTTTTTTCTTAACCTCTCAATCATCACAACAATTCTTTTCACTTTAGTATCCTCTGTTTTTGCATTTTCAATCCAGTCCAGATAGGCTTTTTGTTCGCCTTCCGTAAAAGATAAAAACGTTTCGTAAACTTCTTGTGATTCATTTTTAAGACAATCGATTATTTCTTCCGGTATTTCTATCCTGGAGTAATCGGGATAAAGTCTGATTTTCACATAATCGCCTGCTTCTTTTTTTATTCGTTTTCTAATTTCCTTTTTTACCGGTAAGAATAATTTTCCATCTCCCATCGGCATTAATTTGTATTGCTTTAATTCGTAATCATCAACGAAGCCTTTTACTTTTACCCAGCCAAAAGGATTGTTTTTATTTTGAAGGACTTCCGGGATTTCAGCATAGGTCCAGCCTCCCTTTCCGGGAAACTTCTTTAATAAATAACTGGAATTCACGAGCGGTTTTTCTGCACCCATTTTTATCGTATTTATATTGTATATGTTCTCTTTTTACTAAATATCAAAGGATTGAAAATTCGATTTGATCTGAGTACGTCCTATACTTGGCTTGCTGCCAAAACAGGCGTTTTTTATAATAGTCAACGTACAAAGTGTCAAAGGAAGTGTAATATACTAAATACAGGGAATAATGTGGCTTATCGACAGCTATGCGATGCCATGCCGATCCTTATAGCTTCATTCTCGGGAGTAACAAATTATACAATATTGAATATATACCAATTGCCAGGATTTCTTATATTACATCGGCCTATTATTAAAGGCAATATTAGGGGTGAAAGCTTAAGCACCTGTCATCCGGAATGGCACCTATTGTTATTTAATACTAACTCAAAGTATATTCTAATAAATAGAAAATGAAGAAAGCAATAATATTTGATATGGATGGGGTTATTGTCGATTCAGAAGGCTTATGGCAAAGGGCGGAAAAAGAAATCTTTTCTTCCCTGGGAGTAAAAATGGATTTTGAATCTTGCGAAGTGACCCGGGCGATGACGACTACAGAAGTCACTAAATTTTGGTTTTCCAAATTTCCCTGGAATAACCGGACATTAGATGAAGTGGAGCAAATGGTAATCGAACGGGTAATTGAGCTGATAGAAAGCGAAGATTGTGAAATCTCAGGGATAAAAGAGACGATAGAGAAACTTAAATCGGAAGGACTAAAAATAGGCTTGGCCACTAATTCACCTTTCAAAATTATCCCCAGAGTATTAAATAAAATGGGACTGAGTACTTTTTTTGACGTTATTGTTTCGGCAGAATTTGAGAAAAACGGTAAACCGGAACCCGATGTCTATTTGACGGCCTTGAGGAAATTGAATGAATCTGCGGAAGACTGTATTGTTATCGAAGATTCCAATTCGGGAATTATCTCGGCAAAGAAGGCCGGAATATCCGTAATTGCATTTACTAATTCAAGGAAAAACAGAAATTTACAAAATGCAGATTATATAATTGATGAATACTCCGAATTGAACCTGAACCTGCTATTAAAATAAAAGCAACCCGGCTATCCCAAAACAAAGTTGAGATTGGTCATTCTGCCGCTTAAAATACTCTGATTATGTCATTGTGAGCTTACTGTTTATTCATAACTTTGTGAATAATTATTACTTGTTCGAAGTAGTAATAAAATGACTGTTTTTTAATCAACCTGAACCCTGGAAAGAACAAGTGCTTTGGAAACTTAAAATGTTAATCAGCTTGTTTCAGGTATAAATCAATCCCATGAGATCAGCTGCCAGACCAATGCTTATCAGTTCAATGTTTTTTGCATTTCTTTTCTTTGCAAAAACTTCCTTTTCACAGTATTATATTGATGCCTCTGCCAACCTGCCTGATAATGGTACATCTGCTCAGGCCAAAGATGTATTAGCAGTCGATATTGATTCAGATGGTGATATGGATATAATCCTGGCACATGAATTTCAAAATAATGTAATCCTGTTAAATAATGGACTTGGCGTTTTTGTTCGGGGAAATGTAGGCATTCCAGCTGGCGAAGAACACGATAGTGAAGCTATTGCTGTTGCCGATTTTGATCTAAATGGTGCAAAGGATATCATTTTTGTAAGTGAAGATGACTTTGAACATGAGTATTACTGGAATGTAGGTGATGGTACTTTGGAAACACCTTCGATATCTTTGCCTTTTACAGTTTGTCGGGCGGTATTGGCAGAAGATTTTAATAATGATGATATACCGGATTTGATGTTGGGTAATGATGGACAAAATATGATACTGATTAATAATGGAGGTACAGGAGAATTTATCAACGAGTCTTTTGACCGTATCCCTTTAATAGAGGATTTGACCCAGGATATTAAAGCAAGTGATGTAGATATGGATGGGGATATTGATCTTTTTATAGCCAATGAAGATGTCAACAGATTATTGATCAATAATGGTAGCGGCTTTTTTACGGATGAAGGAACAGACCGCTTGCCTCAGGGCCTAAACATTGATAGTCGTACGGTATTATTCGAAGATGTGGATATGGATGGCGACGATGATATCTTTCTGTGTAATGTGGAGTTCTCCCCCGGAAAAGATGCCCAGAACCGGCTTTTTCTAAATGATGGCAGTGGTTTTTTCGAGGATGTAACAGAAGCTTATTTGCCAGCTTTTATGGATCAATCACTGGATGCCGTTTTTACCGATTTTGATTTTGATGGTGATCCCGATCTTTTGGTTGCAAATGTATTGGGTATTCCGATTTATGCTTATACCAATAATGGAGCCGGAATATTTAGCGAGGCCACAGATTTAGTTTTTGGCGGTTCTCCAATTGCCATCGAAGCTTTTGGTATAGCTAAAGCGGATTTCAACGGCGATGGTTTTGAGGATATATACATTTGTAACCGGGACGGAAAAGATAAACTGCTAATTCGCGATCCGGAAGTAGTATCCGCGAGTGAAATTTATAAGAGTGAACTTCAAGTGTTTCCCAATCCAATAGAGGAATATTTTACGGTGACCGGCATTGAGGAAAACAATGATCTCCATTTTGAACTGACGACAATTTCTGGTAGTTTTATCCATGCACTCGAACCTGTTGCTACTAATGCTTCTTCCTTAGAATTCCGAATCCCGGAGAATTTGACCAATGGTTTTTATATTTTAAATATTCGTTCAAAAACAGAATACTTAAGCTTTCCACTTATAATTAAGTAAATGGTCTTTTGAGTTTTGATGATCCTGGAGAGACATGAGCCCTGATAAATGATTATATAATTAAACCGTTTCTGCTTTCATTCCTCATAAAGGGACAGGAAATAAAAAACTGTAAAATGTTCACCAGTACTTTTTTGTTATAAAGTCCGGGACTGTAACAAATCGCATCTCTCTTCGTCCTAAGATTGTAATTGATTGCTTGATCGCAGTTCATTTCAAAAAATAAGTACTTAAAAATGAAAAGGACGCTTTTCGGATTGCTTTTCTGTTTTATTCTATCCGGTTTTTCGTGTAAGGTGAATAATCGTGTGACTCCCTACGAATATGCTTTACTGAGCGCTCATGTTTATAATGATGGTACCAAAACGCTTCCGACTGATTTTGAAACCATTATTAGCTACGAAGAAAAAGAGAAGTCTTTTGCAGATCATTTAGGAGGTTTTCTTAATAGCCTTGATATGGACAAAGTAC
This sequence comes from Saprospiraceae bacterium, assembly GCA_028280415.1. Taxonomy (GTDB): domain Bacteria; phylum Bacteroidota; class Bacteroidia; order Chitinophagales; family Saprospiraceae; genus JAHDHW01. Next base: position 63,877 of record JANQLV010000019.1, on the reverse strand, counting down.
TGGATTTAAGTGATAAGGATGAAAAAGGCGAATTAATTGCCTATTTGGCGATGAAAGCAGTAGCAAGCGGCGGATATTATGGACAGGCCTATATTGATAAATCTACCGGACAACTCATCATTGCACATCGCGGAACGGATAACCTGATTAGTACTTTTGTGGAGGATGATAAACTGGACAAGGATTTTGGCCAACGCATTCTGGCTTTGGTCAGAGATTTAGACGATGATTATGAGATATTTTCCGGAAAAATTCCCAGGGAACAATATTATGAAGCGAGGGCTTTTTCCAAAAAAGCAAAGAAAACGTATCGGGAACAATTTAATAAAGAACCCGAAGTAGTGCATACCGGACATTCGCTGGGTGCTATTTTAGCAGAACTATGTGCGATTGAGGAAAACAGCAAGGCGATAACCTTTGAGAGCCCGGGCAGCGGACCCTTGATCAAAGAACTTTCGGAGATTACTTATAACAGTGACTTTGACTATAAAAAATTTGATCCTTCCAAAGTTGATATTACGACCTATAATGCCCGTCCCAACCGGATCAATACCTTACACCAGCATGTGGGCAAAGTGATTCCCTTGTACCGCGAATCAAAAGTTCAAAAAGCATATTCCGATGATTTACTTTTCAAAAATATCAGTGGGCATGCTATTGACTCTCTATTGACTCGTTTTGATAAAAAGACTGGAAATCCTAAAAAGAATTAGAAACCATATAATTGGAAAACAACGGTTGACAACTTTTGATAAACCTTGCTTGTCCTGGAACGTCTAAAGCTTTTATACTCAAAAGGCAATTGGTGCAGCCAGACAATTTTTCGGAATATCAAATGCTTCCACTAAAAGACTCGCATCTTCCCGTACTACTCTACAAAGTTTGGTAACCAATCGACGGATAGCTTTTGATTTCGGAGCCTGCATGTATTCGCTTTCCAAATACCAGCCTTTATGCTTTTCTATCGTGGAAAGTGCATAGAGATCGCAAAGCCGTTTGAGAACGGTTTTGAGCTTTGGATCTTCGATGTTTTTATAAACTTTGATAAACTGCTCCAGAACCAGGGTCTCGATATATGCCTCGGCTAATGCCAGTAAATGGGTTTGGCATCTTAAATATGCTTCGTATGCCGGTATTTTTTTGCGCAAATATCTTTGCATGCGCTGACTGACCGAGATTAATAACTTCTTTTCCCGATATTTGAAAGCATCCAGTTGAAAATCCTCATCCGACAAATGTTCAATGGCTGTATTCCGGGTAAAAAAGCGATTGTATTCGGTAAGCGTACTACTTACCCGATCTCCCAATAACCGCAGTACAGCTACAAAACCTTCATCGTGAAAAGATTTTTTGAAATCGGATAATAATCCTTTGGCTACCAGTTGCATCAACACGGTATTATCCCCTTCGAAAGTAGTATAGATGTCCGTATCCGCTTTGAGATCAGCGAACCGGTTTTCGGTCAGGTATCCCTTTCCACCACAGGCTTCCCGGCATTCCTGTAGCGTTTGAGTAGTGAACCAGGTGCTATAAGACTTCAGGCCGGCAGCCAGCGTTTCAATCTCCCGAATATCCTCCTCCGTTCTGTTGACATAGCGCTCTGTCAGATAGGTCAGCGCAAAATCAAGCGCATAGGATTTGGCCAGCAAAGGCATTAATCTTCTTTGATGACTTGGATAGTCCAGCAATAAAGTTTCCGGAGCGCCATCTTTAGGTGCAAACTGTCTGCGCTTGAGCGCATATTTAATCGCAATGGTCAATCCGGTCTTGGCTGCACTTAAGCCTGCTCTGGGCACACTCACTCGCCCTCCGACTAAAGTGCCAAGCATGGTGAAAAAACGCCGGGACGGATTTTCTATAGGGCTGCTATAATTACCTTCTGCATCAATATTGCCAAATCTGTTGAGTAGGTTTTCTCGCGGGACTCGTACCTGGTCAAACCAGATGCGACCATTATCAACACCATTCAAGCCCAGTTTGTATCCGCAATCTTCGATTCTAATACCTGGAAGTACTTGATGTTGCTCATTTCTTAAAGGAACTAAAACAGCGTGTACGCCGTGATTCACGCCCTTTACAATCAATTGTGCAAATGTGGAAGCCATTTTGCCGTGAAGGGCATTCCCGATATACTCTTTGCCTGCACTTTCCCTGGGACTATGAATAATCAACTCATCCGTCTCCGGATCATAGCTTGCAGTGGTTTCCAGACCTCGTACATTAGAACCATGACCGGTTTCTGTCATCGCAAAGCAGCCGGGTAATTTCAGCGTTCCAATATCGGCTAGATATTTATCATGGTGCTTTTTGGTACCCAGCCATAAAACACTTCCTCCAAAAAGACCAAACTGGACGCCGAATTTGATGGCCAGACTCGAATCGTGATAGCCGAGCATTTCGAAAACAGCGATATAATCTCCCATACTGTTTTTTCCACCATAGACTTCGGGATAGGAAAGTGCGCCCAAGCCGCGTTGAGCCAAATGCCTGCACCATTCGAGAACCTTCTGACGATGTTCCTCTTTGTCTCTGATCGTTTCGATATTAAAAGCCGAATCACTCAAGAGCGTTCGCATTTGTTCTCTGGTTTTGGAATACTGGTCATCCAGTAATTCTTTCAATGCAGCTACTTCAAAGCTTGCTTCCTGTTCGGGTTCTTCATCAAAGATGGTTTGCAGGCTTTGGCTATGTCTGATACCCAATGCCTGTTCGATAGATTCGAGTGCTTCTTTAGCTTCCTGAGTTTGCCATTTGAGTACTTCCTGATCTGTAGCACTGGTTTTAGCCATTTCCAAACCCAGCGTGATCAGATCCTTTTTCAAGCCCTTGGGCATATTGGCTGCTTGCTTCCGCAAAACTGAAATCCAGTGCCGGAATAATTCGGGAGAAGGTGGATTAGAGGGGTTCGTCCATTTTATTAACTGGCGTTTATCCGTTATTGTTAAAAAGTCCAGCTGATTTACTTTATCTCTGATCAATTTTACTTCATCCGGGCTTAGAATACTATCGGCCCAACCTACGTAATACAGAGGAAGCAGACTTAGAATTCCGGAAGAATAAGCTGGATTATCGGAAGATAGCGCACTCATATTTGATGGTTTTATTTTGCTAACTCGGGTTAGTCTTAATCGTGTTTAGAACAGTTAAATGTACGTTTTATATAGAAAACAATGCTATGAAAAGCAAGTTTAAATTTTAAGGCAAAGGAGATGTATTTGACAAGACGATAGGAGCGTTAAAAAACCCGAAACTCTTGTTTAAGAATTTCGGGCAGGGTAGTGTTTGTTCGTTTTCTCTGAGTACATTCTGGATAAAATTTAGGTGTTCGTGATGTGAGCTAATGTGTCTTTATAGGGCAGTTTTATGAGTTGTTTGTTTATCGTTTTTAGTAGTATCTTTGTTTCATTTTTGGGAAATTATAATCGCAGAAATGAAAAAAGGCCACCTTGGGGGATGGCCAAAAACAGACTATGAGAGAATCGTTAAGAAAGGTTCTTAAATCAGTTTTTGAAATTTAGACTGTAAGATTTTTGATTAGTGATCTTTGAGGATCAGTTTTTTAGCTTGGGGAATATGCATCGCTGTAGTTTTTTTCTGATGAGCAGTTTCCATAACATAGGTACTATCGGTTTTTACAGAACGCACTTTATTATTCATTGAAGGACGATATTTATCCAGCATTTCGTCCGTTGGATTAATTTTAAAAGGCTGATTAATCCAGCTCAGGATAATCATTAGAAATACGGCAAGGAGGGCAAATTTTGACATATTGTTTTTATTATGGTTAATAGTGTGTTGAAAATAAGAGCAATTGTATTCGCAATTGATTTAATTCGCTTCGTCGAGACGATATAATTGAAATTTCTCTATGGTATTAATTAGTTTTTGAGCATAATGCTTATCGGTGGCATAGCCTGCTTTTTTAAGCCCATGCGCCCATTTTTTGTAATCTTTGCCATGTGTCTGCAACCCTTGATACCGCTTACTTATCAAAAGATTACTATGCGCCCGCCAGCTTTCCCAGGCATTTTCAAACTTCCGGAAAAAGTCTTTATGATGATCATCCGTAGCATTGGTACAGTGCCCTTTTTTACAATTACGGCTAAAGCATTTTATACCAAAGAAATTGTTGTTTCCCTTTGCTAACCGGCTGCTGCCAGCATTACTTTCAATGAGTGCCTGTGCCATTTTTATACTGGCGGGAATTCCAAACTTATTCATTTCAGCTTTGGCTACATCCTCATATTTCCTGATGAAAGCCAGCGCCTTTTTATCCGCCAGGGTACTGGCGGCCACGGGGGCATATGGATTAATAGCAGTACTGAGGCTTGTATTTCGAACAAGATTATTGTTTTGTCCAGTATCCATTAGTCCTTCTTCCGGATCATTAAAAGATAAATTGAACTGTATATCTTTCTTGAAAGCCATAAATGCTATTAGTGATAAAATAATGATCTTCAACCAGGGAACATCAACATCTTCAAACAATTTATCCAGCGCTTTAAAGAACCTGTATTTTAAGGCGACTAAAGGTTTTTGCAGACTGATCAATAATTGTTTTAAAATAATGCCCAGGTCCGCTAATGCCTCCGAAGAATCTGTCTTGACCGGGCGGATGCTTAACTCTTTTTTGGGAGCTTGTTCCTTCCCCTTACGGGTATCTACAATAATTAAAGGAATATCATATTTTGACTTTTTCCTGTTTTCCATGACGAATATGGTTTGAAATAAGTATAAAACAAAAATAAAACAAATTGTTTATTTAAACAAATATTTTCAAACATAAAATTATGCATTCAAACGAAAAAGATGTAAGTGGTTGATTATTAGTAGTATAAAATGTTTTAAAATGTATTTTTGGAGTACCTGCTTTTCTGTAGATTATCGTATTAAGCGTTAAATCTTTCGGAGATATGTTGTTTCTTTTTATTTGTTCGTTAGAAAAGCTGTAAAAGGCTAACTTGGAATCAATTTTGATTCTTTTTTTATGCCTGCCCCTATAATTTCTATTTCAATCATCAAAACATAATCCTCATGAAGAAATATTCGATCGTTTTAATGGCTTGCTTATTTATGATAGCAGCAGCTACTTCTTCCTGCTCGCGCAAATGCAAAGGCGGAGGATGGTACGGTGATCGTAATCTGGGATATACACCAACGAAAGAAAAACCGGCAGATAATGCAAAAAGCATTATTTCAGAAGAAACGGAACTGGATTGTACGATTGTCAATCCATAAAGGTCAAACAGATTTCTTATCCGGGAATCTTTTAGACTCATTCATTTCGCCAGGCAAACTATAGTTTTGTCTGGCGAAATTATTTAAGCCGGTTTTATTTAATAAAACAAGTGATTTCTGCTATTTTCGTAGCATTAATTAAAAACAGAAAACGAAACCACATGAAATTACTTGAAGGGAAAGTTGCGCTTGTTACCGGAGGTTCACGAGGAATCGGAGAAGCTATTGTCAGAAAATTTGCAGAACACGGAGCAGATGTTGCTTTTACTTATCTATCTTCAGAAGAGCGTGCCAAAACTGTTGAGGCTGCCTTGAAAGAATTAGGAAGCAATGCAAAAGCTTATCGCTCGGATGCGAGTTCTTATACACAAGCCGAAGCATTGATCAAAAATGTACTGGAAGATTATGGAAAAGTAGATATCCTGATCAATAATGCCGGGATTACCAGAGATACCTTAATGCTCAGAATGACAGAAGAGCAATGGGATAAAGTGATCGAAACGAATCTAAAGTCCGTATTCAATCTTACCAAACACGTTTTGCGTTCGATGCTCAAAAACCGGGCAGGCTCTATTATTAATATGAGTTCGGTTGTCGGTGTTTTCGGGAATGCCGGACAAGCTAATTATGCTGCTTCTAAAGCTGGTATTTTTGGCTTCACAAAATCTATTGCCAAAGAGGTGGGTTCGCGAAATATACGCTGTAATGCAATCGCTCCTGGGTTTATCGAAACCGATATGACGGATGAGCTGGATGATAAAACCAAAGAAGCTTTTCTGGCAGGTATACCAATGAAGCGACTGGGGCAGGGGAGTGAAGTTGCAGATGCCTGTTTGTTCCTGGCTTCCGATATGTCAAAATATATTTCCGGCCAAACACTAAGTGTTTGCGGAGCTTTGAATTGTTAGTATTTAGGTATTGGTGCTAAGGATTTTGCTTACCGATATCTGAATCCTTATTCCTAATACCTCATTCCTAAAATACCTTCCATGTTGAACATGAAACCTTTTATTCTCTTTTTTATTAGTTGCCTGGCGACAAGTATTTTTGCTCAGCAAGTTCCGGACTATGGAATGACTAAAGATCAAATTGAATTGCTTAATCTCGACTGCCTGCACCAACGGGGATTCACCGGAAAAGGAGTGAGTATCGCACATTTCGATGATGGCTACGATGGCTTTGATCAATTAAAGGCTTTTGAGTATGCCAGAGTGAATAACTATTTAAAAGGTCAATACGATTTTCATAATGACAGTGCATTAAAGTACGAGGGGAATGGCTCGCATGGAACGAATACGATTTCTATTGTACATGGCTATTTACCCGGAGAGTATATCGGAATGGCCTATGATGCTGACATTCTGTTGGCCCGCACCGAATATGTACCAACGGAAACACATAAGGAAGAAGAAAGTTGGAAATACGCTGTAGATTGGGCATTGGAGAAGAAGGCAGATATTATTACCAGCTCTTTACAATACAATACTTTTGATCCGGGTGAAGGTGATTATGAATACAAGGATTTGGATGGAAATACTTCTGTAGTTGCCCGGGCTGCGGATTATGCAGCTCAAAAGGGTATTTTGGTAGTAACCATTCAGGGAAACTTTGGTACGAGTGACTGGTATTATCTGGCTACGCCCGGTGACGCGGATTCGGTAATTACAGTAGGTGCAGTTGGGATTGATGGTAAAAAAGCGGGTTTTTCTTCTTTTGGACCTTCAGCAGATGGTCAGGTGAAACCCGATGTGATGGCCGTAGGTTTTCAGACGACGATCATCGAACCATCCGGAAATATCAGAAAGGGGAATGGGACTTCTTTTGCCGCTCCCGCTATTGCGGGCATGGTTGCTTGTCTAAAACAGGCACACCCGAATCGTTCGAATATGGAAATTATTACCGCGGTACGTCAGAGTGCAGATCGCTATACCGAGCCGGCAGTTAAAGAAGGCTATGGATATGGAATTCCGGATGCTTGCAAAGCGGATGATATTCTTTCTCAAATGGATGAGACTTTCGGAAAGAATAAAGTATGGATTGGCCGGGACGAATTTTCTTATAAGATCAAAAAGAAAAGAATCCGCCTAAAACGCAATTCAGAAACCAAAGGAAAAATTGCAATCTATAATACTTTGGAACAGGAAATAGCAAACTATAAATGGCCCGCCCGAAAGTTGAAGATCAAAAAGCTACCCAAAGGAAATTATAGCTTCCGGATATTGAATGAAAATGGTAAAGTCCTGGCCGTTGAGAATTTTTTAAAGCAATAGCAATTTTCAAAATAAAAAAGCCGTCTAAGAATAATCAATAACTACTGATTTTTTGGAATCAATAGACTTTTTGATGGCATCAATAATCTGCATATCAATCAGGCCTTCTTCCCCCGAAGCGATCACCGGAGTATCTTCGAGTATATTTTTGGCAAAAGCATCCATCTGAACTGTCTGTTGAAACTCGGCATGTTCCAGTGTTTCTTTTTCACCGTTCCAGGTATCGAGGCCACTTATCTGATTAGCTGCAAAAGCCGGTTGGAGTTCCAGGTATTCATTGCCGCGAGATACATGCAGACGATCAGAATAAGCCGAGAAGCTTACCGTCGAATTGCAAACGGTATTATCGGCAAATCTCAGCTGATATACGTAGGTGCCGTAAATACCTTTATAAAGTTCCGGATCATCTATATAAGCTTGTGCAAAAACACTGACCGGATTGCTACCTGCGGCTCTGCGGGCCGCCTGGATGGTATAAATACCAAGGTCCATCAAAGCGCCGCCACCCCCCATTTTTTTATCAATTCGCCAAAGCCCCGGACGCGCCATGTCAAAAGCAAGACTGGCTTCGATGAGTTTGATTCGACCTTCGAATGCTTGCTGTGAAGTCTCCATCAATTTCAGATGATGCGGTTCATAAAAAAGGCGATAGCCAATCTGCAATTTTTTATTGGCTTTTCGGGCAGCCGAGATCATGTCTTTACATTCCTGTGCATTCATCCCCATTGGCTTTTCACAGATCACATGCTTGCCTGCTTTCAGCGCCCGAATGGTATATTCCGCATGCATGAAATTGGGGAGTACAATGTAAACAATATCAATCGCAGGATCATTGGCCAATTGGTCGAAGGTTTCGTAATTATAACAGTGCCGGTCTTCGATCCCGTATTCTTTTTGCCACTTGGGTTTCTTTTCGGGAGTTCCGGTCACAATGCCCTTCAGTTCACAAAACTGTGTATGACGCAAAGCCGGGCCTAATTGCCGGGTAGCATAATTACCCAAACCAACCAGCGCAACGCCCAGTTTTTTAGGATCAGAAAAATTCAGGGAACTGGTAAAAGGGAACAAAGCCAAACTAGCACTACCCAGACCAAGTTGCTTAACCATTTCCCGGCGATCGATGGAATGTCTTTTCTTTTTCATACTTACAAAATAAGTACTCCGCTACAAAAAGAAAATCCTTTACCCCTCCTTTAACGGTCTGGAAAAGGCGTTTTTATACAAACAGATAGCTTTGTGCAATTAACGGAAGGGATGTATAGATGTATGTTGATGTGATTATCCTTAAGTGAGCATAAAACGAGAAGAGTGGACAGCATGATCAACCTTCAATACCATTTCAATACCATTAAATATCAGCAAAGCGTCAATAGCTAATGTTATTCCATTAAACTCATTAGCCATTCCATACATTCTGTTTCATCGATGATTGACCAGGAATGCGGATGTCTTTCTCCGTTTCTTCGGTATCCGGTTTGAAAAGTTTGTACGAATTCTGCTTTTTTATTGCCCAGTAATTGAAGGCGATTGATTAGTTCGGAAGTGGCTATAAAATTGGAATGCCGGACGGTTTGATTTCTGTTTTTGAGTCGCCAGGCAATATCGACATCGTGATAAGCACGGACGGCTACATCTTTTAAAAAGCGCTCATTGGTGCCTAGCTTTGTATCCATAGAAAAAGGACTTAGCTCAGCAAATAGCTCCGGATTTTCGTCAGGCGTAGCACCATAATAATGGCGGTAGGATTTACCCACCCATTCAGCTTCCCTTACGGCAATTTCCGAAAAATTATTTTCGATATTGGATTGGTGCATTTTCCAGGAATGAAAAAAATCAATTGGAGCATCTGCCATAAAAACTGCTTTGGGTTGTAAGGGAAACCGCTCGGGAAATTGTTTGCACAACTCCGCGTATCTCAAAGCGATGGTACCCCCGGCAGAAAAACCGCCAATGAAAAAGTTTTCCTTGTCAACGTAAGCGCGTTCAGCAGCATGCTGTAAAACAGCATTTATTTTTTCCTGAATTAAACTATCTGCTGTCAGCCTCATTTTTCCGGCAAAACCAATCGTGAGTATATCGTTTTCAAATGCCAATTGATGTAAATTGGTATCCAGGAAGATGTCCTCCGCATTTTGCCCGAATCCCGGCAATAATAATAAAATGCCTTTAACTATTCTTGCCGCTGGCTTGATTACCAGATAAGAACCGAAGTGTTGATCTTCTGTATCGTAAACGACTGACTTGATCCTTAATATTGCTACTTCTTTTTCGGAAGTACAATGGATGTTTATCAGGCTGATAAAAAACAGAAACAGTAAAGCAAAGTGTAATCTCTTCATCATCATATTAGAATGTATAGACGAGAGTACTTACACTTAAAATAGAAATGCGTTCAAATGAGAGGTTATTTGTGTAGCAGGAATTTAAGCGATTCGATCATCCTCCACTTCCTGAATGGCATAGACCAGAATATATTCCCCAATCTGTTCGTAGCGCAAACTGAATTCTGCTTCAAAATCTTCTTTTATGACTTTCCCCCGACATCGTCCCTGACGAAGGTTAAAAACGAATGGTTCAATGAAAATATGTTTTTTGAAATCCAGTTGTCGTCTGCCATATGCTTTATAAAGCGCTTCTTTTGCTCCCCAATATACATGCAAATGCTCGAGATAGTCTTTTTCATTGAGACTTTCCTGTTCTTCCACGCGCAAGAATTTATGCTTTATAGAGTCGATCTTGGCGACGAGTTTCTGAATATCAATACCTACTGGCTGTGGTGCAGCCATCACGGTTACGAGTTCTCTGGAATGGCTGATGGATATTTCGTAGAAAGAGTTTTCCAAATAAGGCTTACCATATTCATCCTTCAAACAGGCGCCCCGCATTTCCCGTCCGGACATCAAATGCAAAAGCCATCTGCTGGCTAACCATTCCAGCTTGCGATGCCCTTTTATGCTTTTGAGCAATATTTCTTCTCTGGGGGTCAATTCCAGTTTATCATTAAAAAACTGTTCATCCTCCTGAATTTTCCACAAGCCCAATTCTCCGACCGGACGCAAATATCTATGAAATATTAAGGGCAAACCTCTCTTTTTTTAGTCTGTTAATCTTTCTCGGGCTTCTACGAAGCGCTCTGCACTTAAATGATTCAGTTGCTAATGCTCCTTTACATCGGTGCTTTTTACAGGAGACACACTAAGCATATACCTGCCTTTTCGAAATATAGGAAAAAATTAAACTTTTTGAAAACGGGCGAGTATTTTTGTAATTCTTAAAAAATAATACTTTGACAAACATTCAAATTACAAAAAAAGCCCATTTGACCGGGCATAAAGCTTCTGTTTTTGCTCTTTCTCAGGGAATAAATAATCAGCATTTTTTATCTGGCGGAGGAGAAGGCTGGGTGGTACAGTGGGATCTGGAAAACCCGGATTTAGGTAAATTAATTGCCAAAGCAGAAAGCAATATTTATGCTTTACACCATTTCCCTGATCAACAGTTGATAGTAGCTGGTAATATGAATGGGGGAGTGCATTGGATTGACCTCGCGGATCAGGATCGGAATAAAGATATTCAGCATCATCAAAAAGGCGTTTTTGATTTTAAAAAAATCGGGGATAATTTGCTGAGTTTGGGAGGTGGTGGAATGCTTGCAAAATGGTCGATTGAGGAAAGGCGAACTTTGGAAAGTTTTCAGATAACCAATCAGAGCTTACGCGCCATAGATTACCATCAGGCCCGTAATGAAATAGCTATTGGTTCGAGTGATAACAATATCTATATCCTTGATGCGAAAAGCTGGAGCATTAAACACATTATTCGAAACGCACATGGAAACTCAGTATTTACCGTTAAATACGCTCCTGATGGACAGTATTTATGGAGTGGTGGCCGGGATGCTCATCTTAAAGCCTGGGTTTTAGAAAGAGAATTTGAACCTGCTTATAATGAACCGGCTCACTGGTTTACGATCAATGATATTGCTTTTCATCCCGAAGGCCGGCTATTGGCAACCGCCAGCCGGGACAAAACATTGAAAATCTGGGATAGTGCCAGTTTTAAACTCTTGAAAGTACTCGAAGGTGGCCGGGATGCCGGGCATATCAATTCTGTTAATGCTTTATATTGGTCAAGCTATAATAATTACCTAATTTCGTGCTCGGATGATCGCAGTCTAATTATCTGGCAGGTAGATATCCAGTAATAAACATCTAACAAAATTCGATTTCCAGAAGCAAAACACGAAGATCGAATGTCGAATACATTACTACTATGATTTTTTCAGATAAAAAAATTCTCGACGCTATTGATAAGGGAGAAATAGTTATAGAACCATTTGATCGCAAAGCTCTGGGTACGAATTCCTATGATGTACATTTGGGTAAATATCTTGCTGTATATGAAGATGAAATACTGGATGCCCGTAAACACAATAGAATCAGAGAAATTGAAATAGGCCCTGATGGTTATATCATTCGCCCCGGTATCTTGTATCTTGGAGTTACTATCGAATACACCGAAACGCATACCGCCGTTCCTTTCCTGGAAGGGAAATCCAGTGTCGGCCGCCTCGGGATTGATATTCACGCAACAGCCGGAAAGGGAGATGTTGGTTTTTGCAATACCTGGACACTGGAAATTTCCTGTGTACATCCGGTTCGGGTATATGCAGGCATGCCAATTGGTCAACTGATCTATTTTGGTGTTGATGGTGCGATTGAGAATTATTATAATAAAAAACGAAACGCAAAATACAACGAAAGAACAGTTAAACCCGTAGAAAGTATGATGTGGAAGAATAAGTTTTAAACATTAATCTTAACATAATACCATTATCATGAATCCCCAATTAACAAAAACTTTATTATTGTGTTGCTTATTTTTTTTCGCCTGCACTTCTGATCAAACAACTAAGCAAAAGACACCGGAAACGCCTGAGAAAACAGAAAAGCAAAACACCAGTAAACCCCCTCCCCCTACAGTCAATACTGCTCCGGCTTATGGAATAGATATTTCTATGTTCCAGGGCAAGGAAATTGATTTTCTGAATCGAAAAAAGGACAGCCTTACTTTTATTTTTTGCAAAGCGACGGAAGGTATTACCTATACGGATCCGCAATTTTCGAACAACTGGACTACCATTCCTGAAAAAGGGTTTATCCGGGGCGCTTATCATTTCTATCACAGCGCAGACGATCCCGTATTACAGGCAGACAATTTTGCCAGAGCTATTGCAGATATCAAAAAGAGTGATATTCCGCCTGTTGTAGACTTCGAAGGCGGTGGAATTGATAAGGCCCAATCTGTGGATTTAATACAACGGGATCTGATCATTTTTTTGAAAGCGATAGAGACTAAATTGAATCGAAAGCCCATGATCTATACGGATATGCCAACCGGAAATAAATACCTGAATGATCCGGCTTTTTCGGACTATGCACTCTGGATAGCCTACTATGTCGATGTGAAAGAACCTCCACTACCTGATGCCTGGAAATCTAAATCATGGAACTTCTGGCAAAAAAACAGCAGTTATAAAATTGACGACAGGAACAATGATTTTGATGTTTTTAACGGAGATGAAGCCGCATTAAAAGCTTTCATACAAAGTTATTAATCTCAAAATTATTGGATTTCAAAAACGCCGGTCGGGAGTAGTTTCTTCTGAACGGCGTTCCATACGCTTAGATAGTAAATACCGGCTTTTCCGATTTCTTTAACTGAAATGGAAAAGCATGTTGAATCGGTGCGAGCTTCGTAAACCACCTCGCCGATTTCATTGGTGATGTTGAAATAAAACTCCGGTTTTTCTACATCTACGTTTCCAAAATCAACTACTACCTGGCTTTCCTCCATATTGGTGCCTACTCTTAATGGTGCATTTCGGATGTGTTCAAGGGAAATAATCTCTGCTGATTCCAGCTCGATTGGAAATTCGCAAAACAGGTTTTTGTAATAGCTGCCGTATAACTGCAAATAACCGACAAAGGGAAAGCGAATTTCCTTTAGGATATCTAACCGATGCACCTGGAAATTTAAACCAATACCATAATAAGTCACCGATTCCTTGGCAATGGTATCTCCCTGCTCATTTAGCAGCACCCAACCGGGATAGTTGTACAAAGTGCCGGTATAAATCTGATTGGAGACTTCGAAAATTAACTGATTGGTTTCTTTTGTATGCAAAACACCATGGAATAAAACCGCTAATTGATCGCAGTTATCTTGATCCTGGGCATACGATAAACCGGTATAACTCATGAATACAAACAGCAGGAATTTTTTCATCATCAGTTGGTTTTTATTACTTTAAAATAGAAAAACGGTCGTATAGACAGGAGTATTTCATTTAAAAAATTAAAAAAATGTTATAATCCGAATACTTGCTTTTAGGGCTTCTCTTTAATTTTAGAGCCATGCTGATTTCAGAACAAAAGCTTAAGCGGGATAAATCAATAAATAATTCAGATATTTGTTTAATCAGCGTGTTAAATGATTTTACATGAAAATGGAGAATGGAAATACAGCACAATACCAGGAGAGCAGGCCGGTAAAAAAACTGGAAAATGTGATCGATTCCTTTTGGATGCATCACAATCAGTCGAACGAGCCTGAACGTCTGACGATTATTCCTGATGGTTATTTTAAAATCGTATTCGTAGTACAGAAGCAAAAAATATTAAAGTATTTTATGACTGGACTCTGGATTAGGTCGAATGAGTTTATTACTCCGCCTAATGCTACTAACTATGGATGCAGGCTAAAGATTCTCGCTCCCGAATATCTGTTAGGACATGAAGTGGCTTCCTTATTACAGGATTTCAAACAGTTGGATTTGTCTTTCCTGAACTTAAAGCATTTTGACCTTTCTTCTTTTGATCAGATTGTTCATCAATGGCAACTGGAGTTATTGAAAATCAAGCCAGCAAAAGATATAGCAGGTAATAAACTTAGACTTTCTCATTTGTTGGATGAACGGAAGGGAGAAATCGGTGCAAAAGAAGTTGCGGATCAAATCTACTGGACAAACAGGCAGATCAATCGCTATATGAATAAATATGTTGGGGTCTCGCTCAAAAAGTACCTCAATATTCAAAAAGTATATCAATCCTATATTCAAATCAGAGAAGGAAAACTCTTTCCGGAGAAATACTATTTTGATCAGGCCCATTTTATCAGAGAAGTGAAAAAACATACTGGAGAAACTCCCGGAAATCTGCACAAAGAGCAAAACGACCGATTTATACAATTGAAAAACATTCATCGGAAATAGATTTGCAAAAAATCTATTTTCTAATGCGTATATTAAAACAAGAAGTTTATTTTCCGATAATTATTCTCATCCACTTCCTGTTCTGGGGAATCGATTTATATTTCTATAAGGGTGCTTTCACCGAAGTTAATTCCGATACTTTGTTTTTTGGTGAAATGAGGAATGAATCCTGGAATAATGTTCACCGGATTTTAGGAGAAGTTTTTTCTTCCTGGGTTGTTACCGTATTTGCTTTTAATTTTCTAATGGCCACTCGTTTAAAATGGGTTGAGCGAATATTTGGAGGGCTGGACAAGATGTATTTGATCCATAGAAGATCGGGAATAATAGCGGTGTTTTTGCTGCTTGCCCATTTTGTAATTGTACCGAGAGATTTAACCGAATTTACCCCCGGTAAACCACTTGGCTTTTACGCTTTCGCACTCATTCTAATTGGAGTCCTCTTATCCGCTGCGCCAGTTTTCAAAAGAAAAATTCCTTATCACCGATGGATAAATATCCACAAGCTGATGGGTGTCTTTTATGTGATGGGAGTACTTCATGGACTCATGGTCAACAGCTTGATCAGGGAATTACCAATAACCAGAGTATATGTTTTTGGAATGGCTTTTATAGGTGTCGCAGCCTGGGTATATCGAGCCTTTTTATTTAATGTTTTTAATAAAAAACTAGACTACAAAATTATAGAAGTTAGAAATCGAGGACACCGGATTACGGAAGTATTAATGACAGCAGCTAAGAAAGAAATGAACTTCCGCGCAGGTCAGTTTGCTTTTTTCAAGTTTCCAACCATCAGTAGAAAAGAACAACATCCATTTACTATAAGCAGCCATCCTTATGAAGAAAAACTTCGAATTTCAATCAAAGGGCTGGGGGATTATACCAATGACCTGAGTGAAAAACTAAAGGAAGGAGACCCTGTACAGATTGAGGGAGCTTATGGTCATTTTTCTTCAAGTTACATAAAAGAGTCTGATCAAATATGGATTGCCGGAGGGATCGGCATTACACCCTTCCTTTCTCTGGCAAAAGATATGCACCCCAATAAGGTTCATCTTTTTTGGTGTGTGAAAAACGAGGAAGAGGCAGTCTATAAAGACGAACTCAAAACTATAACAAAGAATAATCCCAAATTCCAGTTTACGATTTGGCCATCAGATCAGTACGGATATCTCGACGCAGAAAAACTGAATATTAATAATTATAAAAATAAAGGGTATTTGATTTGTGGTCCTAAGGCACTAAAAGAAAGTTTAATCAAACAACTTAAAGCCAAAGGTGTCAGCAATGAAAATATCTATGATGAAGAATTTGCATTTCGATAAAATAAATAAATATGACAACATCTAATTCTAAACTTAGAGCAATCGTTTCCATCAGAAATCTGGTTTTGGGAATTTCTACCGACTGGAAAGAATTAAAAACTTTTGGAAAAGAAGTTGATGAACAGATTCACCATGCTAGTGCTATTTTTATTAAGAATACTTCTACGATGGCTCAGCAACAATGGAATAATGAAATGAGGCAAGTAGAAAGAAATATTCACTTCCTTAAGGATATAATGAAACAGGTAGTAGAAAAAATCAATCAGAAAGATTCAGAAAATCTGGCAGAAATCTGGAACAGTCACAAAAAATATTCTACAGACTTGTTAGATAGATTACAGGCAATGCATGAATTGGGAAAAAGGGATTTACCCGGGCGATTTCATACCGAATGGGCAAATAATTGGGAGTTGATATTTAATAAATTCATGACTATTCAACACCTGGCCGAAGGGAGCAGCCTGCATCTGTCTATGATTAGTGAATACGCTCCGGATGAAGTTGATGAGTTGACGGATACTATTTTGAAAAATATGCCGGGCACCTATACGATGGAAGAAGCGCTTCAATATGAGAAAGAATATCTGGAAGCGTATGAGCAACTTAAAAAAGAAGCCAGCCGGAAAAAGAATTTATGGGATCGTTTTTTGGATATTCTTGCAGGAGGGATCCAACAAAGCCCTGCTGAAAGGGTAATGATGCAAAGATGGATAAACGGGGAAAAAGAGAATCTGTAAAAATCATCAGGTTCGGAACTAAAATAATAAAACTCAAACCCAAAATGAATAAAATCAACTATTTGACATTTAGTGGACTCCTTATGTGTTTAGCGGGGGCATTGATGCTAATATCTGAAAACATAGGTGTTTCAACCTCTAAAATATTCGTTCCATTATCCTTTGGCGGAGGCGGAATCTTTGCCTATTTATTTGCTTCGGCTAATAAGCACCATAGCCTTGCCAATCAATATCACACTTTACAGGGTATAGGAATGATTGCTTTTGCCGTATTGATCGCTATTGGCCCCAAAAGCCTGGATGGTTTCCTGCAATTTGTTATTTATTTTATGTTGTTATTCGGAATCATTGAAATCCTTTTTGGTTTTATGGCGCTTAATACGGGAGGTAAATTGAAGATAGGGATTTTAATTTCAAGATTTATTGCTGGTTTTTTTAATTTAATTGGTGCAGTATTGATTCTGGCAACATCGGCTACGGACCTCATTACTGGCTTAATGATAGCGGGCATTCTGATTATTTTAGGGGGAATTGCTTTTATAATATTTTCGCTCCAGTTGGGTAAATTGCAGAAAAAGGCTTAATGCTCTTTTTCCCTTTCATAATAATTTTCTAGTTTTATAAACTTGATGTTTTCATCATAAATGAACTAATTACCACTCGGAATTAGAATGATATTTTACATCATACGGACTATTTATGGTTAGATATTTGCAAAGCGAAATCAGATTTTGGCCCATATTAATGTGCCAGTGTATGTAAATTATTATAAGGGTGATCGAAAAAGTAATTTCTTTTAGAAAATTCCTTCATCAGTACCCTGACTTATCAGGGAAGGAAATTAAAACAGCAAGTTTAATTAAGGATTTTATACAACAAAAAAATCCTGCCCAAATCATCGAACAGATAGGAGGCGCGGGGCTTTTGGCGGTTTTTGAATTTGGGGAAGGAGGTGCGACTATACTGATTCGTTGTGAATTGGATGCATTGCCTATTGTAGAAAAAAATAATTTTGAACATCGTTCACAAAATGAAGGGGTATCTCACAAATGCGGGCATGATGGTCATATGGCGATTGTCGCTGGCTTGATCTTTTGGATTTCCGAATGCGCTTTCGACAAAGGAAAAATACTTCTCCTTTTCCAGCCTGCCGAAGAAACCGGGAAAGGGGCTCTAATGATGTTGAACGATAAAAAGCTTGAAAATATCAAACCGGATTATGTTTTCGCCCTACACAACCTTCCGGGAGAACCTATGCACAGTGTTATTGTCAAAACCGGTTATTTTTCTGCATCTGTGCAAAGTTTAATTGTAAAACTAAAAGGCATACAGGCTCATGCCAGTGAACCTGAAAACGGGATTAATCCGGCACTTGCCATAGCGGAGATTGTAGAAAGCTTTTCTGGTTTAAATGAACACAATCCGCAAAGTGACGATTTCTTTATGATCACAGTTATTCATATGTTGCTTGGCGAGAAAAACTATGGAATTGCTCCCGGAGAAGGAGAGCTTCATTTTACGCTAAGGACCTGGAGTGATCAAAAAATGCGGGAAGTAGAACAGGTACTTAAAGATCGGGTCAAAAACATTTCGAAAAAATACGGATTGTCTTTCGAACTGGAATGGCTGGAATATTTCCCTTCAATTTACAATCATCCGGATTGTGTTTCTCTAATTAAAAAAGCGGCTTCCGACAATGACTTGGAAATCAAGAAAGAAGTAAACCCTTTGCGATTTGGAGAAGACTTTGGCTGGTTCTCTCAAAAATATAAATCTGCGATGTTTGGCCTCGGAGCGGGCCTGCATACACCTGCCCTGCATCATGTGGAATATGATTTTCCCGATGAACTCCTTGAAACAGGAATGAACCTATTTAAATCAATAATTAGCGAGATATTTAATAGCTTTGAAGAATGAAATGGTTTTAGTTTTCAGTAATTCGGACTCTGAGGTCTGATACCTAAAAATTTTGCTCGATAAATTATATCTGCCGCGTATGAATTTAAAAATAATCTCCGCTGGAGCCGGTTCGGGAAAAACATACCGATTAACCCAGGAAATGGTCAGGCTATTGGGGAACGGGCTGCGGGCCAGCGGAATTATTGCAACTACTTTTACAACTAAAGCTGCTGCCGAACTGCAAGAGCGAGTTAGGATTAAACTTCTGGAAGAAGGGATGACCGAAGCGGCAAATGATCTGACCAATGCACTGATCGGTACGGTACACGGACTGGGAGTGAAATTGCTTAAACGCTTTGCTTTTGAAGCTGGTGTTTCTCCGGAAGTAGCCATTATTGCAGATGAAGATCAGCAAGTGCTTTTCAATAAGTCTTTGGCTACTATCCTGACGAATGAGCGCATTCAGATGATGGAGCATTATAGTAATCGCCTTGGCTTAAGCAAAAAAGAACCTTATGACTGGCGAAGAGAGGTAAAGCAATTAACAGATGCAACAAGATCCAATGACTTCTCTATTGCGGTATTGGAAGAGAGTAAACTAAAATCTTTTGAAAGTCTGGAACGCTTTTTCGAACCCGTATCTGCTCACTCCGCTGAAAGCTTAAATGCTCGATTAACGGAATTGCTTGAGCAAACGATCCTTAGGCTTGAAAAAAATGAAGATGCAACAAAAGTAACGGATGCTGCTGTCAAGACTTTGAAGTCCCATCTCAATATTTTAAAAATCAAAAAAGAACTTAACTGGCACGAATGGGTAAAAATAGCTAAGCTCAAAGTTGGCGCAAAAAGCCGGGATGATGTTGAAGAACTAAAACAGTTTGCCCTCGCTCACGATGCTCACCCCGAATTTCGAACGGATATTAAAAACTTTATTTTTGGAATTTTCGATATTGCTATTGCGGCCCTAAAGGAATACGATTTTTATAAAAAACAAAGAGGGCTCATCGATTATATTGATATGGAAATCCATGTTAAGCGATTGCTGGACAATCCGGTGGTCATAGAAGTATTACAGGATGAGTTGGATTTGCTCATGGTTGACGAGTTTCAGGATACGAGCCCAATACAGTTGGAAATTTTTTATAAACTTTCGAGGATTGCCAATCACTCGATTTGGGTAGGGGATCCCAAGCAATCGATTTATGGTTTCAGAGGGGCTGATCCCCAACTGATGCAAGCTATTATTAAACAGACCGGAGGCATCAAAAAGGAAGATATTCAAATTTACAGTTGGCGATCACGGGAGGATATTGTGCATCTAAGCAATGCACTCTTTACCAAAGCATTTGATGATTTACCGGAAAATCAGGTTGCGCTTCGCCCTATGCGCACCAAAGAACCCAATCCGGTCAATGATAATTTCAAAGGAGAATCCATAGAAATGGATGATGCGATTATACATTGGCATTTTCAGTACGATGGAGAAGGCAAGCGTCTGCCTGGAAGACCCTGGATGGAAAATTGTATCGCACATGGGATAAAGCGATTACTGGAGCGGGAAAAAATGATACTGCCCAAAGATGCAAAATCGATCAGGGCACTTGTCCCCGGTGATATTGCAGTACTCTGTCGCTCCAACTACGAATGTCAGGAAGTCGCCGAAGCTTTGCATCGCGCCGGACTCAAAGCGGCAATCTCCAGAGTAGGTTTATTAGCAACAGCCGAAGCTAAACTGATCCTGGCTTGTTTGAAGTTCATTTTGAATAAATCCGATTCGCTCTCCGTTGCCGAAATTCTGCTCCTCGCCAGCGATATTGCTATTGAGCAGATCATTGATGACCGATTGAATTATCTGGAGCTGCGAGAACAAAAAAAAGCCAGTCGTCCCTGGGCCGCTGCTGATCCAATCATCGGAATACTCAACGAATTGCGGCCTAAAGTCCTGGAGCTTTCCAGTGCTGAAATTCTAAATTTACTGATCGAACAGCTGGACTTGAGGCCTATCATTATGCGTTGGGGGAAAGTGCAACAGCGCATGGATAATATTGATGTCATTCGAAAATTTGCATTGCAATACGAGGAAGCCTGTAACCGTTTGCATACGGCTGCTTCACTTGGTGGTTTCCTGCTTTGGCTCAATGAGTTGGAAACCAGCGGAAAAGATGTGCAAGGTTCGGGAGAGGGCACAGATGCGGTGAATGTGATGACTTATCACAAGAGTAAAGGACTGGAATGGCCGGTAGTCATTTGTCATAGTCTCGAAGGTCGGCTGCGGGATAAAGTCTGGGGACTTAGCCTGGTTTCGGAAAAAGAAGAAGTTGATCTGGATAATATTTTGGGGAACCGCTGGTTGCGCTATTGGATCAATCCTTATTCGGATCAGCAATCAGGTACGGCCCTGATTGAGAAGATCAATGCCAGTTCGGTCAAAAGAGAAGCTACAACTGCGGCGCTGCGGGAAGAGGCCAGATTGCTTTATGTGGGAATTACCCGGGCCAGAGATTATTTGATTTTTCCAAGCAAAAGAAATCCTACCCGCTGGCTCAATCGCTGCTGGCATAAAGGAGCTGAAGACAATCCGACAATTGTTTTTGATGATCACGAAACGCCCTGGGAATGGGAAGGAAAATATATTGTAAAAGACACCTGGGATGATCTGATCTTTCCCAAAGATTTTCCACATGCCGAACGGGATGAAGAACAGATTCTGTATTTTGAAAAATCCCCGGGAGCGGTTCCCTATACACCCTATCGAATTGATCTGAGCGAAGAGCGTTTCAACCATGAATTTTTTCATCGAATCTCACAAAAAGATATTTATCAGGCCCCACTTGAAAGTCGTGAAGGAGCGGATGTGTACCAAGTGGCAAAATGCTTTAAAGCTTTCCTGGCTGCGGACCATCTGCACTTTAAAAATGAAATACGCATGGAAATGGCCCGGCAGATGCTGCTGCGTTATGAAGTTGAAGAGGCAATCGCTGCGGATAAATTTCTACGCAATGCAACTGCTTTTTACGAAAAGCTGGAAGCCAGTTTTTCTATTAAAAAAATGCATCGAAAATATCCGATTCGCTATTTTTATAAAAAACGTTTATTTGAAAAAATTATTGATCTGATCATTGAAACGGAAGATGAATTAGCGATTATTCAATACAGTGGTTTTAGCGGTGATCCTTCCAAATGGAAAAGTAAAATTCAGAACGGAGAATTACCGGACTTCCTTTTTCTGGCCGCTAAAGCTTGTCGCGAAATATTTGACAAGAGAATTGTTAAAACGTATATTCACTTTGTTATGGGAGCGGGTTTATTAGCTATAGAAGTAGAGCAGCAGAAAATGGAAGGTCAATTACGACTCTTATAAAATAAAAAGAGCCTGCACAATGGCAGGCTTTTCCAAAGTCATTATTACAATTGCTCTCTACTTAATTTTTAAACCTATATTATCTTTATTCAACTATTTACACCCTTATGACGGGACTTTTTTTAGAAGGTCACATTTTTCTCTCGATTTTCGAATATCGAATATCGAACAGCGAATAACAGAAACCGAGCATCATGAACCGAAATACTAAAATAATCCTCTTTATTATTCTGGGAATTGTCATAATTGCCCTGATGACTTATGGTTACATTGCGTCCCGGAAACTGGATGAGCAAAAGATTGAAAAAGTCGACTCCAATATTGATCAATTTGTTTAT
Organism: Saprospiraceae bacterium; assembly: GCA_028280415.1. Taxonomy (GTDB): domain Bacteria; phylum Bacteroidota; class Bacteroidia; order Chitinophagales; family Saprospiraceae; genus JAHDHW01. Next base: position 41,436 of record JANQLV010000019.1, on the reverse strand, counting down.
AATGAAGCTGGAGATACGCTTGATGAAGAAACACCGGAAGAAGAAGATTTGGATGGAGATGAAGTGACGGATGAAGATAGTGACTTTGAAGTTTATGAGGAAGATAGTGGCTGGGACGATGCAGAGGAAAAAGAACCAGAAACATTAAATGAGCCTAAACCAGCTACCAAAAAGGAGGAAGAAGGATTGGAGGAACTCTATGATCCCAACAAAGAAAAAAGAAAAAAAATAATCCAGACTCAAAAGCCTCGTCAAGCAATAAAAAAGGCTGCGGATACACCGTCCAATGATATTATACCGGAAGAAAAATACTTAGTGGTCGTAGGTTCATTTAAGAGTAAAAGCAATGCCCGCCGTAAACTAAAAACATTAGAAGCTGCCGGATTTGATGGGATCATTATGCAATTAAAGGATTCCGATCTTCAATCTGTAGTTGCCGGACGTTTCAAAACAGAAGCCGCTGCCGAATCCTTTGCCCGGGAATTAATTGATGAACATAATGTAAAAGCAATTGTAAAAAAGGAATAATTATCATTTTAATGCTCTAATAATAACTGTTGATAAAGTACATATCGAAAATTAATGTCTTCGTGGTAGACAAGAGCCCTGATTACTTGAAATTCAGGGACTATATGCGGAATTGGTATAATGGCATTTTTTGAAAAAAGGAGGAGACAAATTTTAAACAGGATAACATTACTTTGAATTAACCCAAAAAACTATTCCTCAATCTTATTCATTGCCGAATAGTAAATCAGATACCAGTCATTATTTGTTTTCATAAAACGACGGCTCATTCCGAAGCCTTCTTTCATGTAAATGTCTTCAGTAATTAATTCATTATTGAGGTTAGAGAAGTTGCGACGAAATGATCCACTTCTGTTATCGAAAGGTTTGTGCATGCGCCAGCTTTCTAAATCCCAATGAAAGTTTTTACTGACTTTGACCAGACTATCGGCATTATTGGGCAATCCTCTCAAAGGAAAAAGTATATGATTGATTTGAAATAAACTGTCCTCATGAAATTTCAAATAAAAAGCTTCAAAATCTTCCGGTAAACCTTGCTCGGCATCATTGTTTTCAATCGCATTGATTGATGTTTGTTCTTCCGTCATTGTGCCGGCGGTTATTCTTTTCAGTTTTATTGTAAAAAAAATAGAAGTAGCTACCACTCCAATTAAAAAACCAATTGCGTATTTCATTTATAGATTACTTTTATCATGTGCATAAAACGGGGATTTTCCGTCGATTCATACTGCTACAGTCCTTAGCAATTTTCTGCCTGCTCTTGAATAAAGCTTGCCCATCAATGATATCTTTTTAATAATAGAACAACACATCTCCCTTAGCCTTTCTTTTAATAAGGGGGACTTTTGCTTCTTCGGCTGGATACCCTACGGGAATTAATAAAAAAGCCCTTTCGTTTTCCGGTCGGTTAAGCAGCTTTTGTAAAAAATTCATTGGACTTGGTGTATGTGTAAGGGATACCAAACCTGCATTGTGGATAGCTGCCAGTAAAAATCCGGCTGCAATACCGGCTGATTCGTTGACGTAATAGTTTTTGCGTTTTTTACTATTTTGAAGATCGTAAGGTTTTTTAAACATAACGATCAACCAGGGAGCTATTTCCAGGAATGGCTTATGCTCGTTGGTATTAAACTGTTTTAGATCCTCTAGCCATTCGGGAGACATACGGCCATGATAATTGGCAAATTCTTCTTGTTCAGCAGCAGTTCTTATTTTTGACTTTAAGTCCGCAGAAGCAACCGCACAAAAGGACCAGGGTTGCTTGTTGGCTCCTGAAGGTGCGCTCGAAGCCGTCATAATAATATTTTCAATAACGTTTTGTGGAACGGCCTTGTCAGAAAAATGTCGTATAGATCGCCTTTGATTCATGAATGTATAAAAAGTCTGTGCTCTTAATTGTACTTCGGCTTCCGAAAACTTTTGAGCAAGATATTTCTTAAACTTAGGGTTGTGTGCTGCCATATTATAAATCACCTAATTGTGGCCTTAAAATAATGTCTTCTACGACAGCGGAGGGACTAGTATTCCAGGCGGCCCATACCGAAACAGCTATATCATTTGCCTGCATTAAACGGTCTTCGGGTAAATCGACGCCTGCCCAGGAATTGGACCAGGTCGCTCCCGGCATGATACTCGTTACTTTGATGCCTTTATCTTGCATTTCCGCTCTCAAAACTTTAGAAAAACCTAAAAGTGCAAATTTTGATATACTGTACGATCCACCATTGGGATAAGCCATGAAGCTGGCAATGGAACACATATTGAATACATGTCCTTTTTTTCGGGCCAACATGACGGGTAGCAGCGCTCTGCTTAGATAATAAGCACTGTACAGATTGGTCTCAATTTGGCTTTCCAACACGCCATCCTCTTCTTTATGAATTTCTCCGGGAAGAAAAACACCTGCATTATTGACCAGTACATCCAGCGTTTCCCATTTTGATTTTATGAAATCTGCAAAATCCAGGACTTCCGCCTTTTTGCTCATATCCGTTTGTTTGATAATGACCTCAATATCCGGATACTGGCTTTTAAACTCCGTTTGCATATTGGCTAGATCTTCTGCATTTCTGGAACAAATCGCCAGATCAAATCCTGCCTTGGCAAAAGTATGCGCAATTGCCAATCCAATCCCCTTTGTGCCTCCACTGATGACTATATTCATTAATAATAGGTTATGTGTTTGAAAAATAACTTAAAGTAGCGGTGTACTGTACGATTTTCCGGCTATTTGAAGGTTTTTAATAAGTATGTAACAGCGGAATATAGCACCTTGTTTGCTTGTTCTGAGCTCCTTGTGTACGCTGGCATTTCCTAATTCAAAGTTTAGCGCAACCCGAATTAATTAACCAAACTCAAATATAGAGAAGCTATAATGGAATAGCAATGTATCTACAAACAACCTATTAAAAAACTTGGTGATAAGGAATACTATTTTCATCTTTGCGCTTCGAAATCAACAAAACAGGTGTGTTTTCCGGTTTTTTCTTTGAAAAAGTGAACATATCGGGCTTATTACACGCTTTTTTAAAACCTTCGGGAATGCCCTTCGTTAGTAATTACGGATAATTGATAACCCAGTATGAGCTTTAACTTTTTGTATCATTTTGGCCGCTATTTGTTAATGCTTCGATCTTCGATTGCTCGTCCGGAGCGATTTTCTATGTATTGGAAAGAAACAATGCGGCAAATGAACGATATCGGAGTAGGATCAATTATTATTGTTGTATTGATTGCCGTTTTTATCGGAGCTGTAACAGCTGTACAGTTTGCATATCAATTACAGGATAGCTTCGTACCTAAATATTATATCGGCTATATTGTTCGCGATAGTACGATTATTGAATTGGCACCTACAATTACCTGTTTGGTACTTGCGGGTAAAGTGGGCTCCAATATAGCGGCAGAAATCGGGGGAATGCGGCAAAAGGAGCATATAGATGCGATGGAGATTATGGGAGTGAATACCGCAGCCTATCTGATTATGCCTAAAGTGATCGCAGCGGTGATTGTTATACCTTTATTGGTAGGAATTGCCTGTTTTGTAGGAATTATGGGAGGTTATGTAGCAAGTGTACCGACTGGTCTTATTACCGATGCAGAATATATCCGTGGGGTTCGATCCTTTTTCGAGCCTTATTATGTGTTTATGATGTTTGTTAAAGCGGTTGTATTTGCTTTTATACTGACAACGGTCTCTGCTTACCAGGGTTACCATGTTAAAGGAGGGAGTATTGAATTGGGGCAGGCCAGTACCCAGGCCGTGGTGTATAGTGATATCCTGATTTTGCTTGCCGATTATTTAATCGCTATTTTATTGACGCAGTAATATATGATCAGAACCGAGAACATATTCAAATCATTTGCCGATACGGAAGTCCTCAAAGGTATTTCTCATACCTTCGAGAGTGGAAAAACCAATCTGATCATTGGTAGGAGTGGAGCCGGGAAAACCGTTTTGTTAAAGATTTTAGTAGGTCTGTTACAGCCGAGCGAAGGAACGGTTTGGTATCATAATGTAAACTTCTCCCAACTGGATAAAAAACAAATTCGGGCGATCAGAATGGAAGTCGGGATGTTGTTTCAGGGCTCAGCTTTGTTTGATTCCATGACGATCGAAGAAAATATTCGCTTTCCGCTTGACATGTTTACTAAAAAGACAAGAAAAGAAAAGCTGGACCGGGTTAATTATTGTCTGGATCGGGTGGATCTTAATGGGGTAAACAATAAATTTCCTTCGGAAGTTAGTGGTGGAATGCAGAAAAGGGTTGGTATTGCGCGTTCGATCGTGTTGGAACCCAAATATTTGTTTTGTGATGAACCTAATTCCGGACTCGATCCGAAAACCTCTATAGTGATTGATGAGCTGATCAAAAGCATTACAATGGAAAATAATATCACTACGGTAATCAATACCCATGATATGAATTCTGTGATGGAAATTGGCGAGAATATAGCGCTTTTATATAAAGGGGAGCTTGCCTGGACTGGTCATAAAGACGAAGTCCTGGACAGTGACAATCAAATTCTTCAGGATTTTATCTTTGCTTCACCATTCCTGCAAAGACTTCGTAAAGCCGCTCTGACGAAGGGCTAGCTTATTTTTTTGTTCGTTTTCCCTTCTTGTATTCAACCAGATGAGCCTCGGGAGCTTTGTGAATGATTATATTTTTAATATAACTTTCAATTGCTTTTTTACTGGAAAAATTAATCATGATTAAGTAAGCATAGCCTTGCCCTTTTCTTCTTTCATAGAATACTTCTCCGAATTGCTCGAACAAATGATAATCTCTCGCTAAAGGAAAATCCGAAGTCGTTAGCTCAATTGCATAACCTTCAAAGGTTTTGGGAAGTTTTTTATGATGCCGGTAAAAGTCTTTGATTTGATGGACCGCAGTGCTTTTTTTGCGTTCTTCTTTAGACTTCTCATCATCCGTTTTCAAGGTCTCCACAGTAACAAGAATGGATTCCTCTTCCGTTTGAGCTTGTGATTGCAGTAGAATACCAAACACAAAAACCAGGGTGGCTATACCTGATAAATACTTTTTCATAGTAGGGCTTGTTTAATTTTCCTGAATGATTTACACTTCTGCAGTAGCTAGTAAGGCTTCCTGGTGAGGTACCAGATCAGGTACTTGCTCGGTCGTTCTGTCTGTACTATCTGCTCCCGCTTCAATAGTACTATTATCTTTCTGAGGTGTCAGATTGATAGATTCTGAAGCAGGCAAAAGATGCTCAATTGGTAAGGTAACTTCAAGGTTTTGTTCATTCAAAGACCCGGGAGAGGTCTGATTTAAAGCAATAGAAATAAAGGCTACGATGGATAAACCCATCGATAAAAGTAAAAAGAGTTCCATAGTGTGTTATATCCTGTTAGTTAATAGTGTTTCTTCTTTTTAGCTTTTTGGGGGCAATTACAAATTATATTTTTTAAATTGTATATATGTCTTACAATCAATATCATGCCATCAAATATATTATTTTTTAAAATATAAAAACAAATATTTTACCAAAATCGTGTGACCCCGGATTTCTAGACAGGGAGCATTTCCAAACCTATTTTTTAACGGGTAAAATAAGAGGTATTAATCCTTATTCGAAACTTTTTTTTAGTAAAAGGGATACTTTGGGAAGTGAGCGGTAGGATTCCTTAAGAAAGGAACCTGCCTTTGGAATAATAATGGTCGGGGAAGCGCTGTAAAAATGTGACAATATTTTTTTTCACAGGCCTGTATACTGCTTCAAAGAAGGGCCTTCGCACTTTATGATTACAAATAATTTCAGAACCCCAAACTGTATAGATTGAATAGCAAAGTGCTTTGATCACCTTAAAGATTGAAAATTTTATACCGGATGGCAGTGCATTCCGATTTCACAGCCGGGAATAGGGTAAATTTGAGAGAATGCTTAAGCCTGGTAGAGAATCTGCTGAACTATTCTTTTCTTATTTTTTGTTAACTAATTCGCCATTATAATTTATATTTGCGATTCCAACACTTTTAATGTGTACAATTAGACGCATCTTACATAACGACAAGCTTGCCCGGGTGCTGGAATTGGTAGACAGGCATGGTTGAGGGCCATGTGTCCGTATGGGCGTGAGGGTTCGACTCCCTCCTCGGGCACTATAAAGAAGAGTTTCACAAAGTGAAGCTCTTTTTTATATTCAGCAAGAAAAAGATTCCAATAGAGATTCAACCTGGTTCCTTCCGAATTTTAGCATCTCTAAAGGGGAATAGAATATTAAAACTTGAAGAGAGAGGTATGAGGTATAATGGAAAACCTAAAGCCTGACACCTGCCCTACAAGCAATAAATAGCAATATCATATTCTATTTCACAATGTATCTTAACCATAATTCGTCTACTCCTGGTCCAAAAGATTGAATTAGAGCTATCTGGCTTGTTAAAACTCTGTTTTTCCCTTAAATTTGAACTGCTTTTCCTATTTTATAATTACCCTCCTGCTGGTTGCTCTGGTATTTGATCGAGAGTTGCAAAGAGTAAATAAAACAGCTCAAATTCACATCTCTGATCTCTGCTCCCGGCAACTAAAGCTTAAAACCTGATAATTATTTGCTTATTGATATGAATTAGTATCATTTATTCGGTATTGTTTTGGCTTATTGTTGATTATAGAGATGTTCAACTCATCAAATACTTTTAGGATATGAGAAAATTCTCCCTGGGATTGCTTTGTCTTTTACTTGGAATTAGCCTGCAGGCTCAGGTAAACTATAGTGCGAATGATACTATCGTTCCCTATACAGGCTACTTTCGGGCAGGGACCAACCTTGGCGCTTATCCCGGCTTTAGTGATGAGTTTTTAGCTGAGATAGCAGCGGGTAATCCAGCTATTGGCGTGGATGGCCTGAGTATTAAAACATTGCGCCCCGGTTTGTTTGAGGATTTTCTTTACCATTTTGGCTACGATGCCCGTCTTTCTACTTATGAGTTATTTGATGAATTGGGACTAGAAGATAATACCCTCATTGTAGGATTTCCGGCGGATGTACACCGGGATCAGACAGAATATTGTCCGGGCATATCTTCAACACTTTTTTCCAACATGTATACAGATATCTGGGATAATGGCGAAAACGGAACTCCCGTCAATGACAACAACCATTATGCCTTGTATATATATCGCCTGGCAACGATGTACGGGGAGTACATTAAATTTTGGGAAATATGGAACGAACCCGGTTTTGATTTCACGGAGAACAGAGGATGGTTGCCTCCGGGAGAACCCGGCAATTGGTGGGAGAACAATCCCGATCCCTGCGATTATAAACTCAGAGCGCCCATTTTTCATTATGTACGCTTGCTTCGGATTAGTTATGAAGTGATAAAATCTGTTCATCCCGAATCTTATATTGCGGTATCCGGTGTGGGTTATCCTAGCTTTTTGGATGCAATTCTCAGAAATACCGATAATCCTTTTGATGGAAGCTCCAATGACGATTATCCGCTTAAAGGAGGTGCTTATTTTGATGTAATGGGTTTTCATTCCTATCCGCACTTCGATGGAAGTTTACGCTATTGGGATAATGAGCTTCAGGATTTTGTACTGACCCGCCATTCTGATGCAGCGGCTCAGGGTGTTCTGACCCTACAGGATACTTTACAGGGAGTACTCAATAATTATGGTTATGATGGAACTACTTTTCCTGAAAAGCCCTGGATTATTACAGAAATAAATTTACCCCGAAAACAGTTCGATGATTATATCGGCTCTGATGAAGCCCAACGAAATTTTATGATCAAGAACATTGTCGTTTGTATGCAAAATAATTTTTTACAATCACATATATTCAAGTTGGCAGAAGATGATACCTACGAAAACGCTTTCTTCGAATTCGATGTGATGGGTTTGTATGAAAAACTGGATATCACTGATGGTTATTTTCAGAAAGCAACAGACGGGGGGATTTCTTATAAAACAGTATCCGAATTACTTTTTGGGACAGTACACGATCCGGAACGCACGGCCGCGCTTGATTTACCCCAGGGGATTAAAGGCGGTGCATTTAAAGATATTAATGATAACTATACCTATGTACTCTGGGCAGAAACCAGTATCGATAATTCCGAAGCGGCCAGTGGGCTTTACAGTTTTCCGGAAGCTTTGGGTATTGATCAATTAATTAAGCGCGAGTGGAATTTTGGAGCAACGGGTATCCGAACAAATGTATCTCCGAATAATATCGACTTGACCGGTGCGCCAATCTTCTTGACAGATATGATTTTCAGTGCGGATGTCAGCAATGGATGTGCACCGCAGATGGTTCAGTTTAATGATGAATCACCCAGTAATGCTGTTGCCTGGAGCTGGACTTTTGAAGGTGGAAATCCTGCAGTTAGTTCGGAGCAACATCCCAATATTCTTTTTGAAAATGCGGGAACTTTTGAGGTCAAACTGGAAAGCTTTGATACGGAAGGTAATCTTCTGGCCGCTCAAACGGATCGGATCCGTATAGAGTTTGTACCGGAAGCAGATTTTAGCTATACGATTAATGGCGCTCTGGTAGATTTTACAAATAGTTCCACTTCAAGCAGTACGAATACCACTGAGTTTTTATGGGATTTTGGCGATGGAAATACCAGTGTAGATCCCAGCCCCAATCACCTTTTTCTGAACAGTGGAACTTATACCGTAAATCTGACAGCATCTAATCATTGCGGGAATACTACCAGCACGGTAATACTGGAAATAACAGCGCCTTCTACTTCAATGATTAATTATACGGCTAATGATCAGGTAAATGAATACGAGGGAATGTTTCGTCCGGGATCAAATACCAGTTTTTATCCACCCTGGTCAGATGAGCAATTGGGAGATATTGCCGCGGGTAATCTTGATCAGGGACAATCGGGAGCCGGAGTAAAATCTTTTCGTACGATCTTGCCGCAGTTCTTTTTAGAGTTTTGGGGTTATGAAGTCGAAAAGGAAACTTATGAATACTATAATAATCTGGATATTCGGGATAATGTGGTGACCGTTGGTTTTCCCTCTGAAGTAGTTAGAGATACTGTGGCTCATTGTCCGGAAGCAAGTTCTATTCTTTTTAAAAATCTCTATCTGGACATCTGGGATGGTGGACTTAATGGTACGATGGTTAATGATGAAAATGAATTTGCCCGCTATCTTTTTCACACGGTAGAAAACTATAAGGATAATATTCGTTTCTGGGAAATTATCAGTGGCCCCGACTTTGATGCCTCTGGTGAAAAAGGATGGTTGCCTCCGGGAGAAGATGGCAACTGGTGGGAAAATGATCCCGATCCCTGTGATTATGCATTGCATGCCCCCATACAGTATTATGTGAGGATGCTTCGGATCAGTTATGAAATTATCAAAACCCTTGACCCCGATGCCTATGTAACAATTGCCGGCATTGGTTTTCCAAGTTTCCTTGATGCAGTATTGAGAAATACAGACAATCCAATTGATGGAAGTGTAAAGACGGGATATGAACGGACTGGAGGTGCTTATTTTGATGCCATTGCTTATAATGCTTTACCTCATTTTGATGGTAGTACGATTTATTATGATGTGGACATAGGAGGTTTTGTGTATGAAAGACATTCGGATGCGGCCGCAGATGGTATTGTTAACCTGAAAGAAGCGTTTGAGACGGTACTTTTTAATTATGGTTATGATGGAAATACCTATCCCGAAAAGCAGTGGTACATTAGTTCTTGTAATATTCCCGGAAAGCAATTTGATGATTATATCGGTTCAAGGATTGCACAGCGCAATTTTATTAGCAAAGCCTATGTCAATAGTGTCAAAAATCATATCCTGCAATTTCATGTCAGAGAACTGGCAGACCGGGAAAGCTTTGCGGATGCCAGTGATCCTTTTGATGTGATGGGGCTTTATCAGAAACTCGAAGGCCTTGAACCTTACACTCAAACGATTAATGAACAGGGGCTTGCTTATAAGACAACTTCCGATCTTTTATTCGGTACAACGTATGATGCTATCCGAACGGCTGAACTTGCTTTGCCGGACTCAATTGACGGTGGCGCATTTGTAGATGGAAATGGAAATTATACTTATGTACTCTGGGCAAAAACACAGATAGATCAATCGGAGGCTGCTTCTGCAATTTATAGTATGCCTGCAAGCCTGGGCTTGACCAACTTAAATAAAAAAGAATGGGATTATGCAGAGACACAAACCAATACAGTTGTTAGTACTGAAAATATTGCACTTAGTGCTTCACCAATATTTTTAAGTGAAGCAGTATCGCCTTTGCTCCCTCCTTTGGCTCAGTTTGGCTCCAGTACTCAGGAAGCTTGCCCGGGAGAAATGATTACTTTTCAGGATGCCTCAATTCGTGCAGAAAATTTAGTCTGGACTTTCGAAGGCGCTACTCCTGCTACTTCTACCTTGCCAAACCCGGATGTCGTTTATAACAATCCCGGAGTGTATGAGGTAAGGCTCGAAGCCATTAATGCTGCCGGAAGCCATGAAGCCATTTATAGTGAATATATTATAATAAATGATCTCCCTGCTGCCGGATTTAATTATTTTGTTGACGGGCCCTGGGTATTTTTTACCAATGCCTCGCAAGGGGCAGATAGTTATCTTTGGGACTTTGGAGATAATAGTACGGACCTGGCTTTTGATCCGGAGCATTTTTATTTTAATAATGGTACATATGATGTAACCTTAATTGCTTTCAATGCCTGTGGAAGTGATACTATCGTTCAGCAAGTCGTTTTGGATTCGGCGCCACAGGCGGATTTTAATATTATTGAAAACAATGACTGTGGGCCCTATACCGTATTTTTTCAGGATCAATCTTCCTCTACACCCTTTGAATGGCTATGGATTATGGAAGGTGCAAATCCTGCACAATCTATTGAAGAAAATCCCATGGCAGTTTATGAATTGCCGGGAACATACGAAGTAATATTAATTGTGACCAATGAGTTCGGAAGTGATACTACAAGTCAAACATTGGAACTTGACCCGGAATTAATTTTTGAATATTCAAGCATTTTATGCAGTGATGATAGTATTGTCGTGAATGGAGTGGTGTATAATATTGACAATATGAACGGTACAGAAGTTTTAGCAGCAGGAGCTGTAAATGGTTGTGATAGTATCGTTATTATAGATATTCAAAATGGAGACTCTTTTACCCATCTGGATGCTAATATTTGTGAGGGTGAAATTTATGATCCGGGAGGCTGGGCTTTAACTACTGCGGGGGATTACAGTTTTACTTTATTTGATGCTAATAGTCTTGGCTGTGATAGTACAATCACATTGAGCCTGCGAGTGGATCCTACTTATTTTATCGAAATACAGGATACTATCTTGCAGGGAGAAACATATGTGTTTGGAGATAGTACTTATACGGAAACGGGAGTTTATCTGGATCAATATACAACTGTGAATGGTTGTGATAGTATTATTCAATTAAACCTTTTCGTAGACATTATAGATGCGATATACGATTTCTCGAAAGAGATTAATCTTTCTTATTCACCTAATCCTTTTGGTGAGAGTTTTGTCTTGCAGTTTGAATTACCGGAAAGCAAATTAGTAAATATCGACTTGTATGATATCAGAGGAATCAAGATAGAAACGTTGCAACCAGCTTCGATTCTGGGCCAGGGTTCCTATACTTATAAGTTTAGTAAACCGCACCTGGCGCAAGGTGTTTACTTACTCCATTTTCAATTGGAAGATCACACTATGATTTACAGAATGGTTCACTTCTAAAAACAAAATCTCTTACCGCATTTTCTTTTATACCAACAGTCGAAGCCTTAGTGGATTTTTATAAAAATGAAGTCTGCCTGCTAGGGTATAAAAAGTCTAAGTGAAATGAAACAACAAAAGTATTTTTGCAGTTAAGTCTTTTGATTATGATTTTCTTGGTAAGAAGACTTAAATACTTAACTTTGTGCCCAGACAATGAAAAAAAAATTATCAACAATATTTTTATTGCATGTAAAAGTTGTATTTTGTTGCCAATCTAATAAAGAGCGTAGTCAAAAAAATATCTTTGTTTAAAAATTACATGTTGAACTAATTATATTTTCTAATCAAAACCTTATTTAAACATGAGCAAATTAGTTGAAAAATGCGATCGCTACGAGAAGGATTTTAAGGAGAAATTGGGGATGAAAAAAGTAGATAGAGATCTTCTTGTTGCAGTTGCTAAAGCTTGCGGTCCGGCTCTCTACAAAGCAGACTCTGAGAAAGTAGCTTGTAGTGACAAAAAGGAGTTGGAAAGAGTTAAGAAGAATTTCTTGATCAAGAAACTTGAACTTAAAGACACTCCAAAATTGGACGAAGCAATTGCTGAGACTTGTGCTGCATTCGGTAAAAGCCGTAACAAGTTTAGAGCTATGTTCTATTACTTGTTAGTGAAGAAATTTAGAAAAACAAAAATGTTTGTAGGATAACTCCGAATCAAGTAAACTCAAGAAAGGCTTAGTGAATTTCACTAAGCCTTTCTTTTTTCTATTTCTTATACCCTGGCATCTCTTTTCCATTTTGATAAAGTATTAGCTTATTGTATTTACCATCTTTATTCTTGAAAAAAGAGACTTGTGCATAGACTACTTTCAAAAAGAAACTTGTTTTATCTTTTGCATACAGAGGGAATTTATCCTGGTTAGTTGCCTGAAGATAGAGCTGATCTCCTTTTAGTGTAATATCCAGAGCAAAATCCGGCGTGATTTCATAAAGGCCCGTGTACTTTTTTAATATTTCGGGACTTAGGTTTATTGCTTCAAATACCATCGGCTTTTCGTCTGTACGTACTGCAGCACTTGTCTTTCCATCTCGGGTATGGGCAAGCATTTTTATAATTTGTCCCTTTTCATTTCTTACAAACTCAAAAGTAGTTAGCGTACCTTCGATCGAGAATTTATCTTTGGCATAAGCCTGAATTTTTAGTTTTGGTCCTATCCTTTGTGAATATAATTGCTCGTCTTCTAAAGTAATTCTTCTTTTATCACCACCACTAATCTGATAAATACCTACATATTCTTCCATAGCTCCTTTACCTAGGTTTATGGAAGACACACTCTTGGGCGTTTTTCCAATGGCCAGTTGTGCAAGCTTTAAAGCGGGAAAGGTCGCATCCTTACAAGTACAATTGGAGAGTAAAGCCACATACACTTTTTCTTTAGGCAAATAAATACCGTAACTTAAAAAACCCTGGATTCCGCCTCCGTGTTCATAACTTGGACTGCCAAATAAATTAGTGATCTCCCAGCCATAGCCGTAATTAGTCGATGAACCATCATTGAGCTGATAACTTTTAAATGCTTTTCGAAGTGTTTTAAGCTCTATTATCCTGCCTTCATGTAAAGCCGTGTTCCATTTAAGTAAATCACCAACTGTACTCAGTATTGCACCCGCAGCATATGGCCAGTCCATTGAAATATGCATAGCATTGACCAGGGTGCCATCATCATCGGAATAACCAGCAGCACGATTGGGGATAATTCTCGAATGATTACCTAGAAAAGTATTTTCCATTCCCGCTTTATCAAAAATGTTTTTTTGTAAAAAATCTTCATAGCTTTTACCACTTACTTTTTCAATGATATAACCAAGTAGAAAATAGCCCGAATTATTGTAATTGTATTGACTGCCCGGAGCAAATTCCATAGGCTTGTCTTTGAAAAAATCAATCATTTCTTCCTGACTCATTTGCTTACTGGCAATATTCCCAAACTCGGGCAGGTTCGTATAACTTTGGATTCCGGAAGTATGTGTCAATAAATGTTCGACCGTAATTTCTTTATTGTGAGTAGGGTAGTCGGGAATAAATTTTGTGATTTCATCTTGCAAACTCAATTTACCTTGCTTTTCCAGTAAAAGGATCGCTACTGCAGTAAATTGTTTAGTGATCGAACCAATGCGAAAAACATGCTTGCTATCGACCGGTACGCCCAATTCTATATTAGCCATACCAACTGTTCCTGAATAAACGATTTTTCCGTCTTTGGCAACAATAGCTGATGCGCCTGAACCAAAAGTACCAAAGTTGGACTCCAGGATTGCTTGATATTTAGCTTTTTCTATGTTTACTTGACTATTCATGATTGTAGGAAGTAAAAGTAATGACAAAGTCGTGAGAATTAGGTTTTTCATAAGTAAGATTTTGATTTAGGCAGTAAGTATAGGAATTGTACGATAAGTACGAAAATCAAAAAAACTAAAAGCAAATAATTTTTCTTTCGATGAAAATCAAAAGCTATTCGACCGGAAAAGCCTTTGCCTGCCAAAATAATTTTACCGGAATCCCTTTTTTATGCTGAACACCATAAGCATCCGTAAATGCTGAACCGATATATTCTGCTTCGAGTTCTATCTGTTGAGCATCTGCTTTGCTGCTTAATACTAAAGTAACCGGTAATGCCCCTCTTTTTTTGGAAATTGATTTTAAACCTTTAACACCAGTGACTTTGAAGTTTCCAAAGGGACCGAAAATAGCAAGTGTATGCATTTCTCCGGATTGATCGCGTGTACAGATAAAAGGATAGTCAAAATTATATGGGCCATAGTCGTCCATAAGTATGTGCTTGTACCCGGTGTATTGCTTTTTAAGTTCCGGGAATTGCTGCACCTTGAGTTCTTCGATGATGTGTTTAAGAGATGCTATAGTGTCCGAAGAAATATCTGATTTGTTTTCGTACTCATTTTGTATAAAAGTATTTTGACCTTTTCCTGTAATCGAATCTTTGTGGACTTCATAAGAGAAATTATTTCTGGCAATTAGATTTGCGCTGTTCTCGGTTGCTTCCTGTTTTTCATGATTCGAAAAACGGATGGCTTTTTCATTATGTGTGATGGAATTAAAGGCAATGATATTATGACTGCTCTTTTGCCGAAGATGAACTCCTGCCGCACCCAGATCGAGTGCTGCTTGGCCATAACTAAATCCTGCCGTATTCCAGTCAAGTTGATTTCCAATAATTCGGTTGCTGGATGATTGTATGAGTTGCAGCCCCGATTGGGTATTAAAGGAGAAATTGTTTTGAAAGATAAGACCATCATTGCATTGGTTTAAAACCAGACCATGCGCGACTTGTTGAATATTGACTTGGTTAATGAAAAAAGAATCGCAGTTCTCCAGATAAATTGTTGCTCCTTCTGGTCGGATGTTTTTTTCATTCTTATTTAAAAGGCTATTCTTTTGTGCTTTTAGGCTTTGTAGTTTCGGACGATAATTATAACTGAGATCAGCATTGATCAACTTAAATCCCTGAATGTTTTTGGCCCTTAAACCTGTTTTAAAGCCTCTGAGCTTTAAGTTTTTTATGGTAATGTTTTCCCCTTCGCTGATATCAAGCCCCAGGCCCTTAAAGCTGTCAGGTCGGTAATAGTCTTTCGAACCGATAATGACTGAGTTATTGAAGTCTACTGTAATGTTTTTCCCTGTAACTTTGATTGCAGGTTGATCGAAACTGGCCTTATTGTTCAGGTAAATAGTATCCGGTTCAAAGCTGACCGACTGCTGGATCAACATTCCGTAGCGCAAACCTGCCGGAGCATTTTTTTTACAACTGTAAAACGAAAAACTAAAAGCAAAGAGTAAAACAAAAAGAATATATGATCTCATCTTGACAGGCAAATTTTATCAGTAAATCCTGGATATTATATCAAAAGTATGATGAAATATTGAAGAGGCATAAAAAAGCCTGACTTTGTATTTGCGGATTCTTTGGTGGTATCCTCTTTGCCCGCTAGTGTATAAAAAAGAAAAAGGCATGCATTGTCCAAAAAAAACTCTATATCCTAAGACAGCATTTTTGCATTTATATGAGTTTATAACGCGGAGGTTTTTGTAATTTTACAATCCCGATTTCAAACCTGAGAACTTCAATCCCGAATTAGCATAACTAGTAATGCAACTGTTTGATCTATATAAGAGATCATAAAAACAGACTATTACTGGTCATAATTTATTAACGGGACTAATAAAATTTGGAATATGAAATATCTATTTTCGATTAGTTTTTTATTGTTTTCAATTGCTATTTTTGCACAACCCAAAGAAGAACCATTACAAGTAGTAGAACAAATGCCAATGTTTCCGGGATGTCAGGACTCTACGGGGACTTCTGCAGAACTTAAGCAATGTTCGGATCAGAAAATGCTGCAATTTATTTATCAAAATATCACTTATCCCGAAGTAGATCGGGCTAATGGGAATGAAGGGACGGTTGTGGTCAATTTTGTTGTGGAAAAGGATGGTAGCATTTCAAATCCCAAAATTGTTCGCGATCTGGGAGAAAAACTGGGGGAGGAAGCACTCCGGGTAGTTAAATTGATGAATGAAATGCCCGAGCGATGGACTCCGGGAATGCAATCGGGAGAGCCGGTACGAGTCTCTTTCAACCTTCCTGTAAAATTTAAGTTGGAAACCGTTGAAGAGCCTGAATTTGTTCTGGCAGGCAGAGACACCGTTTGGATCCGATTTGATAAACCAGCCGTTTATGAAGGTGGTGATGAGGCATTGATAAAATACATTGATGAAGAAATTATATATCCCGAAGCAGGACAAGATAGTTGTTGTATTGGAGTAGTAGAAATAAATTTACTGGTAAAAACTGATGGCTCAGTGAGCATCATGGATTTGATAGATTATAGCAATCTGGGGATCGATTATCAATTCGAGGCAATCAAATTGATGAATGCTACTACTGGTAGATGGACACCGGCCTATTCAGGAGAACGGCCAGTCAATACTAGTTTTAATATCCGTATTGTTTTCAGGCCTAATGTATTAATATGCGGGGACAAAATCAGTGATTTTCAAATTGCGGAGCAACTGGCCAATGAAGGTGCTTTACTGATCGAGGCACAAAAGGAAGAAGAGGGGATTGCGAAACTGACCGAGGCGCTTGATCTGTTTCCCGATAATGGAGAATACCTTTCTCTGCGGGGCCAGGCTTATATTACTTTACAGAAGACCGAAGAAGCTTGTCTGGATCTGAAAAGGGCAAAGGAAATAATGGTGGTTAGTTGGTATGATGCTTTGATTCCTTTACTGTGCAAGTAAATTTACAGAGCTTACAAAACAAACCTTTCCTTTGTAAGCTCTGCAAACAAAACAAGGTTAACTCGTTCTCATTCTTTTTGGATACCTCTTTTTGTGTACATAGGCTTCGTCGCCAATTTTATCAGCGATATCCCAGGCTGCATTTTGCGTTTGATACCCACCTAAAACAACGGCATGATAACTTGAGCCAAGAAAAACCTTTACAGAAGATTCCAAGCCTTTTTTATCTAACTGCCTTTGCAAAGCCTTGGCATTGCTTTCGGAGATGAAAGCACCGGCTATTACCAGATACTCACCATCGTTTTCGTCCAGGTCGAACGTTTCTACTGTACCATCCTCTTCTTCCCCGGAAATTTCCTCCATATCCTCATCGCCAGTTGTTTCATTTTCTTCCACAAAAGCATTATCCTCTTCTTCAGTTCTGGCAATCTCTTCATCATCAAGGTAAAGCGACTCAATATCTTCATTGTCCCCGGAATCATTATTACTTTGGACATTTTCAGTGTCTTCCTGTTTTTGAGTATTACAGGATTTGTAGATAGACATGACCCACATTGCACCGGCAAGGACCAGTACGGTCGCGATTAAATATTTTACTGTTTTATTCATAGTGCTTAAAATTTAAAAAAATCACGTTTAATTAATAAGAACACCTGTTTTATCTAGTCATAATGAACATTTTTTTATTCCTCTTTTGCCTGAAAAAGCTGATTTATAAGGAGTTATCTTGGTTTTCTTACAAAGATACTATAAAAATGATGGAATGTGCAATTATTCAAAATTCACCCATTGGGGTGATTCCTCACTTTTGATTTAACGCTTATTTTGTACATACACACTTTAAATTTCAAAACAGGACCGTGCAGTATGAAAAAAGCTGAAGAAAATAAAGTTCCCAAAAAGCAAAAACAAGCTAAGATCATAAATCTTACACCCTCAAAGGAAGATTGCCCTTTGACCGGCCTATTGAAAGATCTTGAGAAAATCGATCAGGATTTGAATGCCCATTGGCAGATGGAATCAAAGAAAGAAACTGGACTACCCGACATACTGCCGAACCCGGATAATGATACAGATTTAAGTAGCACGGTTTGATTTTAACCGGCTGAAAATTACTCACAGATATTTAGATCATTGGTATGCAAAAGTATACGCTCTCATTGTTTTTTTTATTTCTATTGGCTAATTGTCTTACTGGACAGGAAACTGCTATTCTGACAAAAGCAATGCTGCTTGCCAAAGAAAAAAACTGCGAAAAAGCCGCTGCTTCCGTCCGGAAACTAATCAATGCGGAAGGAAAACTGGAAACCGAAGAGGAACTTAGAACGATTTTGAATATTGCTACGGCATGTAGAGACTTAAAATATAAAGCCAGGACGGATTTCTTATGGGATTTTCTATTCTCACATCCGAAAGCAGGAGAGTACTATGAGCTAACTACTCAGGCCTATTACAAAAAATTGAGCTATATTTTTAATCCTTCCGAAATGCTGGAATGGCAGCACAGGCATCTGAAATTCCAGGAAGCTTATGGGATAGATAAGCATCGTTCAACAATTTGTCTACAATTAGGTGGAACTTATAATATGCTCGACGAAATGGACAAGGCTAAAAATTTTTATGAAAAGGGCCTGGCATTGTCAACGAACAAGAAAGATTCTGTCTTGGCATATACGGGTCTGGCAAAACTTTGGAATGATCAACCCGCTATTGCCGATTCCCTTTTTCGCATTTCGATCCGGGAAGCTTATTTGACCAGGGACTCGATCCGGATAGGCTCAGCTTTGATTAATTATGCTGAGTTTTTGAGTGATTTGGCCAAGTATAAAAGTGCCATAGAGTATTTTATCAATGGAACCCGCTTGTTTCCCGATACAAAAAAGTTTCAACTGGCGAAAGTCAGACATTATTCGGAGATCAGCCATATTTTTTATTTACTCAATGAATTTGAAAGAGCGGAAGAGTATGTTCTGAAAGCTTTGAAATTTTGTGATAAAAACAAGCTTAGCCTGAAAAAAGAAATGCCTCAAATAGTTTATGCCCTACTGCTATCCAAAACTGGTCGTAAAGAGCAAGCCCTGATAGAGATAGAAAAAATGATCGAGTTTGAAAAATCCCGGAAAAGCTTTAGCCAGTTATTAAATGCTACATGCATTGCCGGTCGAATTGAAATTGAACTTGGGCGTATGCAGCAGGCCGATCTTCGTTATCAGGAGGCTTTAGAACTTTTAAAAAATCCAAAAACAAAACGGAGTGAACAACATTTCATCATTTTTGCTGCGGAAAGACATCTGGCTTTGGGACAGGCTCAGCAGGCTGAACAGGCTTTCAAAAAACTGGATGAAATTGGTCTTGAAACCAAACAACCGAATATACGGCTTATTGCGCTCCAAAACCTGACTAAAGTCAAAGAGTTGACGGGAGAATTTGAAACAGCTTTAGACTATTTCAAGCAGTTTAAAAACTTAAAGGATTCTATTTTTCATCTTGATCAAAAACAATTGGTATTTGATTTGGAGGCTCGCTATAAAAGAGCGGAACAAGACCAGGCGATTGGACTCCTGGATTCTGAAAATTCTCGCAAGCAGGTTATTCTTAGTCAACAAAAAACGGTTATTATTATCGGAGGGCTTACTTTACTCTTTATAAGCATTCTGAGTTTCTTTTTATACCGTCTTTTCAAAAAAGTAAGTTTGCAGAAAAAGCAAATTTCCGGTGCCTTAAAAGAGAAAGATACGCTCCTGAGAGAAATCCACCATCGGGTTAAAAATAACCTCCAACTGGTATCCAGTCTGTTGAGCCTGCAAAGCCGTTATGTTGAAGATCCCGAAGCTTTGGAAGTGCTGAATTCGGGAAAATCGAGGGTGCGATCTATGGCGCTTATTCATCAGGATTTATACAATCGGGAAAACCTGACCGGTGTCAGTGTTAAAGATTACCTGGAGAGGCTTTGTGATGAGTTGATTTCTACTTATCAAATTAATACCGATCAAATCAAATTATTAACTAAGATACATGACCTGCATCTGGATGTGGATACCCTGATACCGTTGGGTTTGATCATTAATGAATTGCTAACCAATGCCATTAAATATGCCTTCCCGGATGATCAGCAGGGGTGTATAGAAGTCGGTTTGTTTGAAAAAAATGGACAATTGGAATTATGGGTAAAAGATAACGGGATAGGGATTGATATTGATAAAAGAGATGATTCCTCCTTTGGTTTCAAACTGATTGATACTTTGCTGATCCAATTACAAGGGGATATACAATACAAAAACGAAAATGGTACACAAATCCATTTAATATTCAACAACTATAAACTCGCTGCCTAATGTCTGCTAAAATTTTAATCGTTGAAGATGAAGCAATCATCGCCGCCGATATCGAAATGACTATTATGGCTCTTGGATACTCCGTTGTCGGAACAGTCTGGAATGGAGATCAGGCACTCGATCTGATTGCCAGTACTTCACCTGATTTGGTCTTGCTGGATATTACGATTCAGGGAAGTCTCTCGGGGATCGATCTTGCCATGATTATCAAAGAGAAATATAATTTCCCATACGTTTTTCTAACCTCTCATTCGGATATTATAACCTTGAATAAGGTCAAGGAAACCCTGCCCTATGGTTATATCGTTAAGCCTTTCGCGAGCCATGATTTACGCTCAACTATTGAACTGGCTTTATTCAAATATCAAATCGAACACAGGGACCTTTTCCCTGCCAAATCTCTTTTAGAAGATAAATTGAAGGTACAATTTACACAAAGGGAATACGAAATGTACACTTGTCTTTTTAAAGGAATGAGTTACAAAGAAATTGCTCAACAGAATTATATCAGTGTTAATACGGTAAAAACTTTTATTAAAAGACTTTTTATAAAACTGGAGATCAATTCCCGACACGAGGCAACGAATTTGATTTTGAATATCAGGTAAACAAGTCAAGCTCCAGGCTTATTTACAGTTGATCGTTCGAAACCTCAATTACCAAATCTCTTTTTTCAATAAATAAGCTTTTACATAATCTTCAATTCCGGCTTCAAGGCTGTGGAAATCCTGATCATAACCTGCTGCCCGGAGTTTGGCCATATCGGCTTCGGTGAAGTACTGATAGTTTTTGCGAATATCCTCAGGTGTATCTATAAACGTAATATTGGGCTTTTTACCCATTGCTTTAAAAGTAAGGCTGGCTAAATCCAGAAAACTACGAGCCTTTCCTGTACCAAGATTATAGAGGCCACTGCTTATCGCTTCCCGCTTTTCATATAAAAAGTGAAGCACCTTGACAACGTCCTTTACATAAATAAAATCCCTCATTTGCTGACCATTGGCAACTCCACGTTTATGCGAACGGAACAGTTTCATTTGACCGCTGGTTTGAATTTGATTGACCGTATGAAAAATTACGGAGGCCATACGCTTTTTATGATACTCGTTAGGGCCATATACGTTGAAAAATTTGAGCCCCGCCCAGAAAGGTGGCTGCTCTTTTTGCTTTAAAGCCCATTTATCGAATTCGTTCTTGGAAACACCGTAAGGATTAAGTGGTTTTAATTGGGAAACAATGCTGTGATTATCAATATATCCCTTTTTGCCATTTCCGTAAGTGGCTGCACTGGAAGCGTAAACCAATGGAATTTTATGTTCTGCGCACAAACGCCAGATAGATTTGGAATAATCCAGGTTTAGTTTTTGAAAAACGGCTTCATCCTGTAAAGCGGTATCTGTACGTGCACCCAAATGAAAAACAAAGTCGACCTGAGAATGCATTTTCTCAAAGAAGGGCAGAAAAATATCCCGATGAATCCATTCCCTTATTTGTTTGTTGAATAAATTCGGCTCTTTATAATCTTTATAAAAATCATCAACCACCATCAGATTGGTATGATGACCTTCGTCGTTAAGTTTTCGAACCAAACAACTGCCGATAAAACCAAGAGCACCGGTAATTACAATCATAAACAGAAGAATATGTGGCTAAACAGAAAAATATGAGCCATCCTGAATTTTAGCATCACTACAGGAATTTATAGCGTATTAATAGCTTTTAAGTTCCACAAAATGGGTAATTAGGTATTCGACATTGGGTGATCCCAGAAAACCTAAAGCCCAATGCCTACCTGCCCTACAAAGCCATAAATAGTGATATAAAGTTCAATTTCATGGTGGATTTTAACTAAAATTCGGGATAACTCATGTTTCTACCTTTCTATATCTCTTAAACGGTTGCTTCCTCTTCGTAGGATTCTATTGGTGGACAAGTACAAATCAAGTTCCGGTCTCCAAGGGCATTATTTACCCGGCCTACCGAAGCCCAGAACTTAAAGCCCTGACGAAGGTAAGGAAGCGGATAGGCCGCTTTTTCACGAGAATAATCATAGGGCCAATGATCCGAACTGACCATTTCCAGCGTATGCGGTGCATTATGCAGAACATTGGACTCCGCGTCCGCTTCTCCCGTAGCGATCTCATCGATTTCTTTGCGAATGGATAATAAGGCATTGCAGAATCGATCCAGCTCATCCTTACTCTCACTCTCCGTAGGCTCAATCATGATTGTACCAGCTACCGGGAAAGAAAGAGTCGGAGCGTGGAATCCGTAATCGATCAAACGTTTAGCGACATCCTCGGCACTAATATTTAGCGCTTTAAACTGTCGGAGGTCGATGATTAACTCATGAGCACTGCGCCCGTGTTCACCCGTGTAAAGCACCGGATATTCCTTTTCCAAACGGGCCTTGATATAATTGGAGTTAAGAATAGCATACTTCGTTGAGTTGGTTACGCCCTGTTTGCCAAGCATTTTGATATAAGCATAGGAAATCAAAAGAATACTGGCACTTCCATAAGGTGCAGCAGAAACGGCATTGATGCCTTTCTTACCTCCTGTTTTCAAAAAGTGGTGTTTGGGTAAAAATGGCGCAAGGCTTTCATTTACACAAATTGGCCCCATTCCCGGGCCACCACCTCCATGTGGAATACTGAATGTCTTATGCAAATTCAAATGGCAAACATCCGCTTTGATTGCTCCCGGGCTGGTCAAACCAACCTGGGCATTCATATTCGCACCATCCATGTAAACCTTTCCACCATATTTGTGGATGGTACTACAAATTTCTTTGATGGCCGTTTCGAATACACCGTGAGTAGATGGATAAGTAACCATCAGACAAGAAAGCGAATCTTTGTATTCAATAGCTTTTGCTTTCAAATCTTCTACATCAATATTTCCCTGATCATCGCATTTTACAACAACGACTTTCATACCTGCCATCACTGCACTTGCCGGATTCGTACCATGTGCCGAAGAAGGAATCAAAGCTATATTTCTATGAGGTTCACCGTTTGCTTCGTGATAGGCGCGGATGGTCAACAAACCAGCATATTCACCCTGTGCACCACTGTTGGGCTGTAAAGAACAAGCCGCAAATCCGGTTATTTCACTTAGATAAGCTTCCAGTTCTTCGAAAACCTTCTTATAACCTTTAGCCTGATTGACCGGAGCGAAAGGATGAATATCGGCAAATTCCTCCCAGCTTACTGGGATTAGTTGGGTTGCTGCATTAAGCTTCATCGTACAGGAGCCAAGTGGAATCATCGAATGCGTTAGTGACAAATCTTTGTTTTCCAATTGCTTGATATAACGCATCATCTTGGTCTCCGTATGATAGCTATTGAAGATCGGATGGCTTAAATAACTACTTTCCCTGCGGAGTTTTGTCGGAATTTTCAGCCCCTTGGGTACTGTAAATTTATCGATGGCTTTTGCACGATTAGCTTTTGCAAAAATATTGATGATTGCTAAAATATCTTCCTCACTTACAGTCTCGTCAAGTGCTACCTGAATTGTATTTTTAGTATAATAAAAATTGACCTTAGCTGCTACTGCCAGTTTTTTGACTGCGGCAATTTTCTTGTCTGTTGCTTCTATGCAGAGGGTATCGAAAAAAGCACTGTTTATTTGCTTATACCCTAGCTTTTTAAGATTATTATTTAAAATCTGAGCCAAAGTATGGACTCTGGAAGCAATTGCCCGGACACCATTGGGCCCGTGATAAACCGCATACATTCCCGCCATAATGGCCAGTAAAGCCTGGGCAGTACAAATATTTGACGTTGCTTTTTCTCTTCGGATATGTTGTTCCCGGGTTTGCAGTGCCATACGCAAAGCGGAATGACCTTGTGTATCCTGAGAAACACCGATGATCCTTCCAGGGATTAAACGCTTGAAATCTTCCTTACAGGCGAAATAAGCAGCGTGTGGTCCACCGTATCCCATAGGAACACCGAACCTTTGCGTATTACCAACTACCGCATCTGCGCCCCATTCCCCGGGAGATTTTAATAATGCCAGGCTTAATATGTCGGCAGCAACCGATACATATACGCCATTTGAATTTGCTTTCTGACTAAAACTGCGATAGTCCTCTACAGCACCATTTTTAGCCGGATACTGCAAGAGAACTCCGAAGGTCTTTTCGTTAAATTTATATTTTTTATAATCACCTACCACAATCTTGATATTAAGTGGTTTGGCTCGGGTCAGTAGTACATCAATTGTATGCTCGTATACTTTATCGGAAACAAAAAATTCATTTTGTTTTTCTTCTTTATTTCGTTTGTTCTTGAGCGCATAAAACATTGACATTGCTTCGGCAGCAGCTGTGGCTTCATCCAGCAAGCTGGCATTGGCAATGGGTAAACCTGTAAGATCGCTAACCATTGTTTGAAAATTGAGCAAGGCTTCTAATCTGCCCTGAGCAATCTCCGCCTGATACGGTGTGTATTGTGTATACCATCCTGGATTTTGGAAAATATTTCTCAGAATTACCGATGGCGTTATCGTACCATTATAACCCATGCCGATGTACGAACGGAATACTTTGTTCATCGCAGCTGTCTTTTTCAGCGAACGCAGGTATTCGTATTCTGTCATGGCTTCGGGCAGGTTCAATGCTTTTTTATTTCGAATATTATTGGGGATAGTTTGATCAATCAATTGATCGAGTGTTGAGACATTGATCGCCTGCAACATTTCGTTTAACTCTTCCTCATTGATGCCAATATGTCTTTTTGAAAATTGGTCGGAAGCCGCTACTTTACCCATAGTTTTATGTGATTAGGTTATTAGATTGTTAATAGAAATATAAGTGCAAAGTTACGTTATTTGTTCGTGAAAATGGTAAGGAAATTGTCTAAAGCCTTGTCCGCAAAAATAGATATATTCAAAGGAGAATTCCGGGAGCTGTTCCATGCTGTATCCACTTGAGAATACTTTTAAATGTCTAAGCCGTTTTCTGCTTTTTTTTAGCAAAAAAAATTATTTCTAAACAAAACGACTAACCAATTGCATTTTGGATACGTTAAAGAAATTATAATATTCAAGCTACTAGCAAACTAATTTTTCAAATTGAGGTACATTTAAAGACTTATATTATATCGAAGAAAAATGATGAAAACAGCTCCCTTTAGTTGCACGTACACGCCTGAATTGCCTATACTTCTTCGTCAGCTTAATTGTTCTATTGGCATTTCTACCTATCAGGCAGGAAAAATAATTTTTCTCAGCCCCGGTTCGGAGGGCAGGATTGTCCAGCTTCCACGAAGTTTTGTAAAAGCAATGGGAATCGCATTAAAAGGAGATCGAATGGCAGTCGCCTGTAAAGACGAGATTATTCTTTTAAAGAATTCGCCACAACTGGCGCAGTTTTATCCCAAAAAGAAGAATACCTATGATGCCCTTTTTATGCCCAGGGCCAGCTACTATACAGGAGTTTTGGATATCCATGATCTGGACTGGACGGCTGATGATCAGATTATAGGTATTAATACCTCTTTTTCCTGTATTGTAAAACTAGACGAGCACTTTAGTTTTACTCCCATTTGGAAACCGCATTTTATTACTAAAATAGCTTCTGAAGATCGTTGTCATCTCAATGGGATGGCGATTGAGAACGGAAAGGCTAAATATGTAACTGCTTTTAATGATGGAGATACTCCCAAGAGTTGGAGAGCAGTAGTGACCAGTGGTGGAATCATTATGGATGTAGAAAGCAATGAGATCATTGCCCGGAATATTCCAATGCCGCATTCACCCCGGATTTTTGACGGGGCACTTTATCTTTTGCTTTCTGCAACGGGAGAATTGGTCAAGGTCGATCTCGCTACAGGCAAATACGATGTCGTTACGAAAATCGGGGGATTTGTGCGGGGACTTTCCAGGATTGGAGATTATGCCTTTGTAGGCTTGTCAAAATTGCGAAAAACTTCTTCGACTTTTTCCAAACTAAAAATAGCGGAGACGGCAGATGTCTGTGGAATTGCAGCAGTGCATTTACCTTCTGGTAAATTGATAGGGAAACTTGTTTATCAAAATAGTGTGGAAGAGATTTACGATGTACAAGTCTTGCCGGGAATGATTCGTCCCGGAATTTTGAACACTATTAAACCAGAATATAAGATGGGCTTAATGACTCCCGATACCACCTATTGGGCTAGTCCTGAAATTGGAAACTAATAATTTTTTACTCAAGTTAAATTGGAAGTTATGAAAAGAGTTAAACATTATGCTAAGCAAAAGCGGCAACTTCGGTTTTTATCGAAAAAGCTTGCCAGGCTTTTAGAGAGTGGTCGTTTTTATCAATTGGCCCTTTCTCAACAAAAGAGGTTGATTGCCAAACTTCAAAAGCTTTCCGAGAAGCTTAAATCTGTTGTTCCGGCAAGGCAGTTGCAGAAGGCGCTGGCAGGAGCAGCGATATTATTGACTACTTCATTAGGTACCTTGCAGGCACAAACCTTTGCCCCGCCTGTACAGGATACATTTGGGCTCATAGAAGAACCGGGACTTACCTTCCCCAATCTGGTTGATATCGATGGCGATGGCGACTTTGATATATTGGGCGTTAATTATACGGATTACAACAACGGTTTTCGTTTTATTGAAAATGTTGGTACGCAAGTGTTGCCTGATTTTTCTGGAGGAGATGAACTTAACCCCTTCAATCTAAATCCTGTTGGTAATAATGATCAAGCCTGGGATTTCGATTTGGCGGATATGGATGATGACGGAGATATGGATATCATCCTGGGGGTCAATACGGATTATGTTGATGAAATTGCCAGTCTTTTTTATTATGAAAATATCGGAGATGCACAAAACCCTGCTTTTGCTGATCCTGTAATCGACGCTTTTGGATTGGGAAAAACGATCGGTTTTGCCTTTGTAAATATTGTCGATATTGATGATGATGGCGATTTTGATGTTTTTGCTACGGAGTATTATGGTGGTGTCAAGTTTTTTGAAAACATCGGTACCGCTCAAACACCTTCCTTTGCAGCAGCTGTGAATAATCCTTTTAATCTGGGAAATTTGGTGCCGGATCAGGATTTTACTTTCATTTCGTTTATGGACCTGGATGATGATGGCGACTACGATGCTTTATCAAGTACCTACGGCTACGAATACGGGACAGGGGAATATGGTACGTACTTTTATTATCAGGAAAATATTGGAACTTCAGTAATGCCCAACTTCGGAGATCCAACAACCGAAACCCCTTTGAACTACGAGCATGATTCACTTTCCTATTTGTTTACAGATGCCGCTGATCTTGATGATGATGGCGATCTGGATATACTGATGAGTAGATACATAGAAGACAAGGCGGAAGAACCGGCAACAGTCTGGCTGTATTTCGAAAATACAACAGCGATTATCGAGCATGTAAATGAACTTACGACCACGGTTAAAATTGATATGTTTCCAAATCCTGCTATAGAACAGGTTAATTTACGGACAACATTTGAAGCGCAGGTGGATCGTTTGAGCATCCAGCTATTCAATGCTGAAGGAAAATTATTGGTTGAAAAGCCCGGACAACGGTTTCTGGGTACACTTAATGAATCCTTTGATGTACAGGATTATCCGTCCGGATTGTATTTTATCAAAATCCAGGCTGATGAAAAGTACAGTACGCTGTCTTTTGCCAAGCAATAAACAATTTTTGATTCATACAATACTCAAATTTGTATTTTAAAATAATCTCCGGCTGGTCTTTTCCAAGGGACCAGCCGTTTTTTTTTGCCTTTAATTGAACCATAGTCTATTATCGTATAAATTATTCCGGAGGTGCTTACCTTTCCTTTTTTTATTTATAAAGATTGGGATTGTGCTTCGATTGATCTGTCATATGTGCTGATTTAACCGTACTTTATGAAATGCAAAAACAGTGTGAGGCTCATATTTATCACATCTGTCAGCTCGCCGTATTTTTTACGGATGCTTTGAGGAATATCTCATTAAGCCAGTCCTTGTTGGCGATTGGATTGAGTTCGTTGAGCTTTTGCTGTAAATTTTTTCTCTTTTGATTATAGGCCGATGTAGTCATGGCACTACCATTCACTTTGAGTTGATAAATGCCTTTAGCAATTTTAAGCATATTGTTATTGGCTTTTTTACGGTATTCACTGATATCCCGATTGCGTAGTATATATTTTCGAAAAGCTTCTATCAAAGCATAGAGTGCTTCGGTCTCTTCCAGTTCAAAATAACTCTTCAATTGAATAATCTTTGCGCCCAAATGGTAGGAAGAATCTGTAAATTCCACATTGTGTAAAGTCTGTAAAGCTTGCTGATAATCCTTTCGGGCGCTAAAGAGCGCCGCCCGATTATAGGTGCTTGCATTAAAATGTTCTTCGGGAAGGAGAAACTTTTCGTACTGGCTGATAAACAATTCAGTCCATTCAAAAGCTTCAAGTCGGATGCCTACCGTAATGATGTTTTTGAAGGTCCATTGAGACAAATAGCCGTTTGGGAAGATAATTTCGTTTTCCAATAAAACTTTATAGAGTTCCAGTAATTCTTCGTAATAATATCCTTTTCCGGAGTTGATTTTTTTAATACAAAAATTGATGGCATATTTATAAAGTGTCCAAAGCTCCAATTTTGGAAATAAATGTTGATGCTGCTGTAAATCTGCTTTCAGATCGAGATAAGCTTGCTCATTATCCTCGGTTTCCAACATCTTTAGAACTTTATAATAAATGCTCAATGCCGGAAAAGATTGAAAGCTACGATAATTGTTTTCGTAGTAATTTAAGATATCATCCAGAAAATCACAACTATAGCCAGCTTGTATGACAATGTTCCGACTGGCCATATCACAGGCTATCCGCAATTTATTGCTGAAAAAATATAAATCCAGATTATCACTTTGCAGTTGAAGATTTTTATCAAAACTGCGCTTGGCATGTCGAACGACTGATTGATCCAGTTTTTCATAAAGAAGGTATTCATGGTGAAAGTATTCATAATTTCTGATCTCCGATTTGGCCTGAATATTTTTGAAGCGCTGAGCATTTCGTTCAATATGTTTGGGCCTGTCCCGATTGAGTAGTTCTTCCAATAAGAGATACTTCTGATATTGCGGCCTTTGTTGATATTGCAGGTGGGAGAGGAAGCCATAGAGTAGTTGAAGGAGGTCCGAAATGAGATTGTTGAGCTGGATTTCATTATAAGATTGCTCTCCGAAGATGTAAGGATAGATGGCTTTTTTGTTGAGTTGTGGATGCATAAAATCCGGGCTAAAACGAAGAATATGATCGATCAGCGCTTTTAGTTTTTTATTTTTATTAAAAAAAGGGGCATGAACATATGCTCTAAACCTCGAAAATTCCTTAAGATTTAGGGTTCTTAATAGTTCAATCAGTTTAGTATTATGCATGATGGATTCTATTTATTTTATTGTAAAGTACTGAAAAAGAATGACTAATACTTTTTGTGATTGAATAAAAAATCTATAAATGCTTAAAAATGTACTTTTTTTTGATGGAAAGTAAGGCTACATTTGTAATGTGCAATAGATGCTTTACCGCAACATATTTTTTAATCAAAAAAGCTATGTTTTTTCCTATGAAGAAAATATTACTACTTTCCATTCTATCATTCCTTGGCATTTCGGGCTTAATAGCTCAACCTGTTGCGGATTTTAGTTTCAATATTAATAATTTGTGCAGCCCTCAAGAGCTT
Organism: Saprospiraceae bacterium; assembly: GCA_028280415.1. Lineage (GTDB taxonomy): Bacteria > Bacteroidota > Bacteroidia > Chitinophagales > Saprospiraceae > JAHDHW01. The sequence goes on along the minus strand of JANQLV010000019.1, from coordinate 11,328 downwards.
GCCTTTACAGATCAGTCGACCGGAGATATAACTTCCTGGCTTTGGGATTTTGCAGATGGAAACACGAGTACCGTGCAAAATCCTACGAATATATATACGATGGGAGGCGATTATGAAGTCTGTTTAACCGTTACGGATACTAATGGAGATGATGATATGCACTGCGAAGTGTTTACCTTAGCCGACTCCTTGCTTATACAGGTTATCGAGGTAATGGATATAACTTGTTTTGGAGCAAACGATGGCGCTATTGACCTTACTATTTCCGGAGGGACGCCTCCTTATGCCTTTCTCTGGTCAAATGGCGTCCAGGAAGCAGCCATTACAAATCTTGCTGCAGGAACTTATACAGTAACCATTACAGATAATAATGGCTGTACCGCAGCCGCAAGTGTTGATCTGCTTGAACCAACTGAAATTATCATTAGCCCGATTATCGATCCCGTTAATTGCAATGGTGATTTGGTATGTATTGATTTGACTAATACTACAGGAGGCTGTGTGGAATACCTTTATGATTGGAACAATGGTGTTACCGGTCCGGTTAATTGTGATTTGCTGCCCGATGGCGTTTATGAAGTGACGGTGACGGATTGTAACGGATGTATAGAAGTAGCCAGTTTTACATTAGATGGACCAGAAGCGATATCAGCGCAATTGGAGGTCATGTGTACCGCACCCGGAGTATTTAATGGCGCAATTGATCTTACCGTTACGGGAGGAACTTTACCCTATGCCTATCTGTGGAGTAATGCTACAACCTCAGAGGATATATCCGGGCTCGATGCCGGGCTATATTCAGTGACTATTACCGATGCTAATGGTTGTACGATCGAAGCAAGTGCTCAAATAGATAATTTGATTACGAATATTAGCCCCGATCAAACCATCTGTACCGGGGAATCCGTTCAGCTTTCAGTAAGCTCGGAAAATGTCAATGGAGCTTTAACTTATGCCTGGTCTCCTGCTGTCAATTTGGATGATCCAACGATTCAGAACCCTGTTGCGAGCCCGGATGTGGATACGGATTATACTGTAAATGTTAGCCAGGCTTCAACCACTTGTTCGGCTGAGGCGGTAGTTAGTATTTTTGTCGATGATGATTGTGTATGGCCCGGGGATACGGATACGAATAATATTGTCAATAATTTCGATTTGCTCAATATTGGTTTAGCTTATGATACCATGACTGCTTTACGCCCCAATGCTAGCCTTAGCTGGCTTGGTCAACCTGCCCCCAATGGAGGGACTGTCCCCGGAACTACTGTTGATCGAAAACATATAGATACCGATGGAAACGGAATTATTAATGCTGATGATACCCTGGCAATAAGCCTGAACTGGGGAGAAGAGCATGAATTTACTAATGGAGATTCTGAGGAACAATTCTTTATTCCAAACTTTCCGCAGAGCAATACTTTAGCAACGGTTCCTTTTTATGTTCAGCCTGATACTTTAATAGAAAATGAGGATTACGAATTGCCAATCATCCTTGGAGAAATGGGTAATCAGGCAGAGAATGTATATGGCCTGGCATTTAGTCTGGAATACGATTCTTCGGTTATTGTTCCCGGGAGCGCTTTTATTGGCTTTGATGGATGGGTTGGAGATTTGAATACGGATATGATTGCGATACAAAGAACTTTCGTAAGTCCGGGCAGGATTGATGTTGGTATCACTCGTATAGATGGTATGCCGATGACGGGATTCGGTCAGATAGGATCACTTTATATTACCATTGAGGATGATATACTTTTTAGAGGAAATGACGGCGATAGCCGGGAAGGTAATGGAGAAGAGGTAGTATTCAATATTGTCAATGTAGTGATCATTAATAATCTTGGAGAGGAGATTCCGGTAGCTCCGATGGAAACAACGACTACTGTAGAGACCGGCCCTACCAGTACCCGTACATTTAACTGGGATGAATACATCCATTTGATGCCTAATCCAGCAGATCAGTTCTTCTTTATAGAAACACAGAATCTGGAAATACAACAGATCGAACTACTTTCAATTACTGGTGAACTTTTACAAGTAAGCCAGGCAGAAAGCACGGTTACGAAAATAAATACCAGTGCGCTTAATCCAGGAATTTATCTGGTAAAAGTTCAATCCGATATCGGAGTAGCTATGAAAAAAATAATGATAAACAGGTAAAAGTTTTGACGCTAAACTGAAAAAGAAAAGGGCACTCCATGGAGTGCCCTTTAACATTTAGAGATATATTAAAACTTTATTCTTATTTCAGATTGAAAGCTTTTTTGATCGCATCAACCATATCCAGTTTTTCCCAGGTAAAAGTTTCGACAGTTACTTTCTTGGAACTGCCATTCATACCAATCATCACGGTCTTTTTCCCGGGCTTACGTCCCATGTGTCCATAAGCGGCAGTCTCTGAAAAAATAGGATTGGTCAGGCCAAAGCGCTTGATAATAGCCGCCGGGCGAAGATCGAATAAACCTTTTAGCTTTTCGGCAATCTCCCCATCGGTAAGGCCCTCAATTTTGCAGGTACCATAAGTATTGACATAAAGTCCGACCGGTTCGGCTACACCAATTGCATAAGCCACCTGAACCAGGCATTGATCAGCTAATTTGGCGGCTACGACATTCTTGGCAATATGGCGGGTGGCATAAGCTGCAGAGCGATCAACCTTTGAAGAATCCTTTCCGGAGAAAGCACCTCCACCATGTGCGCCTTTACCGCCGTAGGTATCTACAATGATTTTACGCCCGGTTAATCCGGTATCGCCGTGCGGACCACCAATGACGAATTTACCGGTTGGATTAACGTGTAAAGTGTAATTAGTATCAAATAATTTTCTGGTCTTCGCAGGAAGTTTTTTAATAACTCTTGGAATCAAAATTTCCTTGACATCTTTTTTGATCTGAGCCAGCATTTTCTTTTCCTTATCAAAATCGTCATGTTGAGTAGATACAACGATAGTTTCTACTCTCAATGGTTTATGATCATCGCTGTACTCAATGGTGACTTGCGATTTTGAATCCGGGCGCAGGTATTTCATTTGACGACCCGCTTTGCGAATGGAAGCTAACTCTTCGAGCAGGAGGTGAGAAATTTCGAGCGAGAGTGGCATGAAATTCTTGGTTTCATTACTTGCATAACCAAACATCATTCCCTGGTCTCCTGCTCCCATATCTTCCGCTTTTTTACCGACATCTACACCTTGTGCAATATCAGCTGATTGCTCGTGGATCGCAGAAATAACACCACAGGAATCTGCATCGAATTGATATTCGGATTTTGTATATCCGATCTTTTTTATAACATCTCTTACCGTAGATTGTACATCGACATAAGCCTTGGACCGAACTTCTCCGGATACAACCGCCAAGCCTGTCGTTACAAGGGTCTCACAAGCGACTTTTGAATTGGGATCCTGTGTCAGAAATGCATCAAGAATCGCATCGGAAATTTGGTCAGCTATTTTATCAGGGTGTCCTTCAGAAACAGATTCGGACGTGAATAGATATGGCATTTAATATAATTAAAGATGATTAAATTTTTAAGCTTAAAGCGCCACAAAAATAGAAAATCTTTATGGAATAAGAAAGCTTATTTTATATTACAATTAAACATTAATTGTTCTCCATTTTTGGTATTTAAAAAGCCTTCGAGCTTATCCCCAATGACCACTGGTCCAACACCGGCAGGAGTCCCGGTATAGATCAGATCACCTTGCTGTAGTTTGAAATACCGGGAAACATAAGTGATGAGATAATCAAAATCGAAAATCAAATCTTTTGTATTTCCAAGCTGGACGTTATTTCCATTTTTAGTCAGGCGAAATTCAATGGCCGAAGGGTCTTCGAAGTCAGAAATATGTACAAATTCACTCAATACCGCTGAACCGTCAAAGCCCTTGGCAATTTCCCAGGGATGTCCTTTCTTTTTTAATTCACTTTGCACATCACGAGCCGTAAAATCGATCCCCAGAGCTATTTTTTCATAATACCTGGGAGCAAACTCCGGTTGAACATGGCGCCCGTTGCGGGCAATCTTTAGGACTACTTCAACTTCATGATGAAGGTCTTTTGTAAATTCCGGATAATAAAATGGTTTATTATTAACCAGCAGGGCAGAGGGTGGCTTCATAAAAACCAATGGGTTCTTGGGGACTGGATTTTGCAGTTCTTTTGCGTGATCGATGTAATTCCGACCAATACAGATGATTTTCATTATATGCTCCGTGTTTTTCCCTGTTCGCCCTTCGAATTATAAGAACCGAAAAGCGAATAAGGAATTGTTTAAAACTTGATGTTCTGTAAGCCAGCTATTTCTTTTGCTCCTCGTACCGTCTCCTGCGCTTTCTTTCTGATTTCCATCGAGGAAGCTTTAATCTGATTTTTAACGGCTTTACGATCTGCCAGCAGTTCTTCCTTCCTTGCCCGGAAAGTTTTGCTAATAGCTACCAATCCGTCAGCCGTAGCATCTTTTAAATCAACATATTTCAAGCTGCCATTGTGATAGTCAGCAATTAAAGAATCATATTCTTCCTTTTTGCCGCTGGCCTGGAGCATACTGAATAAATTTTCTACTCCCGGACTCATTTTTCCTTCTGGTGTTTCACCGGTATCCGTCACAGCTGATCTGATCTGCTTTCTGATTCGACTTTCTTCTGCAAAAAGATTGATGTAATGCTTCTCACCGGCACTCTTGCTCATTTTTCGATTAGGGTCGGCTGGAGACATCACTTTGGGAATCTGCGTTAAAAGCGGCTCGGGCATGGTAAAATACTCTTTACCCATCTGATGATTGAATCGCTGGGCGATATTACGCGTTAATTCCAGATGCTGAATCTGATCTTTCCCAACCGGAACATAATCCGCCTGATAAATTAAAATATCTGCCGCCTGTAAAACCGGATAAGTAAGCAAACCGGAAGAGATAAAATCATCACTACTGGTTTCTTTACTTTGTAGGCTTTTATCTTTAAACTGCGTCATCCGGGTCAATTGACCGTAAGAGCAGAAGCAGTTGAATATCCAACTCAGTTCGGCGTGCTCCGGAACCAGGGACTGGATAAAAAGATGCTTGGCCTCAACACCCGTAGCCATTAGATTGATCACCAAATCCCAAACATTTTCTCTCAATTTTTTAGGCGTATAGGGCATAGTTATCGCATGATAATCTACTACGCCATAAATACAATCGTATTGCTCTTGTAACGCTACCCAGTTTTTGACAGCACCAAAGTAGTTACCAAAGTGCATATCGCCAGTAGGCTGGATACAGGACAGGACGCGTTTTTTATTTTCCATGATATTTAGGTATTGAGTTTCAAGTGATAAAGATGCAGGCTATCGTTTAGATAATTTCTTAGTGTTGACAGCTACACGTGATTAATTGTTACTTGTGTTTTTTAATTTATTGTTATTATTAAATCTTTCCTTGCTTTTTTGAGATACTTTAACCAGTATTTTTTACCGGGTGCTGATTTAGTTCAAAATAATAGAGGTTTGTTTTTCAAATGGAATTTCAAGATGCCTCTGCTCCAGTGAAATTAAAATTGATTCTTCGTTTTCTTTCTTTTTCTGCCAATAGTCTTCAAATTCACAAAAACCGCCAAAATCACTGAATGGAATATTATCGATAGCAACTACTTTATCCATTACTTCAATTCCTTTTAACCGTTTTTGATTTGGATTGAGTTGTATAACAAGCCAATGGTCTTTTACGGGATAAACCACAATACCAAATGACTTTTCTTTTTGAGGTAAATTTTGGTGATTCTTGTTTTCTGATAAAATGTATTCCTTCGTATTTGAATTGATCGTGAGCAAATAGTCATTAAAAAAGTCTATCCCAATATATCCGGCGTATTTCATCCGACTGAATAGTTGGACACTTGCCTGGACAGGTAATTTAGTCTGGCCATGAGTAATGTCAACAAGATCACTAATCCGATAGATTGTATCAATATTCCCTAAGCCTGTAACAGAACGAGAGACGATTCCAACCCTTTTTTCTGCCTCGGCATTTAAGAAAAGAGAATAATATTTTTCTTTGCGCAACTTAACATTCCTGCTGCTTCCTAAATCAATTTTACATTTTATTAATTGATCCATTATTGATATAGTAGTGAAACTGCTATTATTTGAGCTAAATGAAATACTCATTTTGTATCCTGGGTTTTCAAAAACCCGGGAGGATATTCTCATTTTTTTTCGGATGAAATCGATTTCCCAATTTGCTTTATTTATGATAGAAGCACCAATAATACCATCAATTGTATCACAAGGAAGGAACTTTTTAGTATCCAGTATATAAAATCCGGTTTTTATAAATTTATGCCCGCCTATAATAACCGTATCAGCTGTTGATTCTTTAAGGCTTTTCTGATTGTTATTAGCATCTGTTATTTTAGATTTTTTACCCGGTTTAATATTAGCTCGGATGGCAAAATCAGGATTTACTGCACTAATAGAGGCCCCGTTATCAAAAACAAAAATGCCAGAGACACCATTTACTTTAGCTTCTAAAAAAATTAAATCTTTAGTAGTGCTAAATTCAATTTCAGTGAGTTCATCTGCACTTGGAATTAAAAAGCCTCTGTTTAAATCGGAGGTAGAAACGCAGCTGCAAGCAGTGATTAGAATAAATAACAAAGAAACAGAATGCAATTTCATTTTTAGATGATTACTGACACTTAAGGGATTTATTGCATTAACCTTTAGCAGCGATTACAGATATTTCAACATTGACAAACTTGGGTAAATTAGCAACCTCAACCAGTTCTCGGGCAGGAGCAGTATCTTCGTTGAAATACTCTGCATATACTGCATTAATCCGGCTGTAGTTATTCATATCAGAGACAAAAACAGAAGCTTTCAGGACATTTTCGAAAGTCATCCCCGCTTGTTCAAGCACATAACCCAGGTTTTTCATGACCTGATGGGTTTCCGTTTCGATATTATAATTGATAATTTGTCCGGTATTGGAATCAATTGCAATTTGGCCACTGATGAATAACATTCCATTAAACATGGTAGCTTGATTATATGGACCAACCGGAGCGGGTGCCTTGGGAGTATTGATGATTGTTTTCATTGAAAAAAGAATAAAATAAATAAATGTTGTAAAACACAAAAAGCCCCTCATAAAACTTATGGGAGCTTTGTAATATCTTTCGAAAGTAGCTTATTGTTAGTCTAGATCGTCTTCTACTGCTTTAATTACAATTTGCCCCTTGTAATACATATTGCCGTCAAGCCAATAAGCTCGGTGATATAAGTGTGGCTCACCAGTAGTAGGACAAGTCGCTATCGTAGGAACAGCAGCTTTGTAGTGCGTTCTTCTTTTTCTTTTTCTTTGCTTAGAGATTTTACTCTTAGGATGTGCCATTTTATATTCGTTTTAAAGTGCTCAAGCACTTGTTAATTATCTTTTTTAAAGTTTTTTAACGCCTCCCAGATAGGATTACCGGCTTTTTCATCTTCTTCATCGGTTCTGTTCAGATAGTCCAGCATGTTTTCATTACACGGAGGATTATCAATCGCATCACAGACTTTCGTAATCGGTAAATTCAAACAAATACTTTCGTAAGCATATTTTGCCACATTCAGGAGCGGTGTATCTTTAGTGATATAAACAATTTCCGCATCTTCTGTAGCTTTGTCGCTGTACTTTACCAGTAATTGCTGATTACCTTGTACCGGGATATTAATAGCTTCCAGGCATCGATCGCAGTCCACTAAAAAGGTTCCGGTAAATTCAAAAGTCAAAACCAACATATCGGGGCGTTTGTCAAAGTGAAGTTGCATCATAAAATTTCCATCTTCGACAGGGGCATTTTCAAAATGATCAAAAAACTCCTTATCTATCTGAAAATCAAACTGATGTACTCCGATACTCAATCCCTCTATCGGGATAATGAATTCTTTCAGCGCCTCCATAATTAAAGAACTTTCTAAAATTGCGGGGCAAAGATATGACTTTTTTATGGATAATGGTAGTTTTTAGGCCAAAAAAGATGGAGTTTCACAGCGTTTAGGTGTTCGATGCTCGACATTCGGTATTGTGGGTACCGAACCTCGAACATCAATACACCGGCTAACTAAATCATTTTCTCCGGCCGTACCCAGGAATCGAATTCTTCGGCAGTGAGATAGCCTAATTCGATTGCCGAAGTTTTAAGTGTTTTATTTTCTTTATAAGCCTTTTTGGCAATAGTAGCCGCTTTATCATAGCCAATTTTGGTATTCAAAGCAGTGACCAGCATCAGAGAGTTTTGCAATTTTTCCTCAATGACTTTGTGATTCGGCTCTATTCCAAGGGCACAGTTTTCATTGAAACTTCGGCAAGCATCTCCAATCAATTTAGCAGAGAAAAGGAAATTGAAAATCATCATCGGTTTGAAAACATTTAGTTCAAAATGTCCGGTCATTCCTCCTACATTGATTGCTACATCATTCCCGATGACCTGAGCCATCGCCATGGTCAATGCTTCGGATTGAGTTGGATTGACTTTTCCCGGCATGATCGAGGAGCCCGGTTCATTAGCAGGAATAATCAGTTCGCCAATTCCACATCGAGGGCCGGAGGCCAGCATGCGAATATCATTCCCGATTTTCATTAGGGAAACAGCTACGGTTTTCAAGGCACCGTGTGCTTCGACGATCGCATCGTGTGCAGCCAAGGCTTCAAATTTATTTTTGGCCGTCACGAAGGGCAAGCCGGTAAGTTCGGCGATTTTCTTAGCCACCAGTTTAGCGTAGCCTTTAGGGGTATTCAGTCCGGTCCCTACAGCCGTTCCACCCAAAGCCAGCTCTGCCAGGTGTTTTAAGGTGTTTTTGATAGCTGCCAGACCATGATCCAACTGGGATACATAGCCCGAAAGCTCCTGGCCGACTGTAACCGGTGTAGCATCCATAAAATGTGTACGCCCGATTTTAACGACCTTCATATATTCTTTTGACTTTGCAGCAAGTGTCGCCCGTAAAGTTTCAATACCGGGGATCGTGGATTCGATCAATGTCTGGTATGCAGCAATATGCATAGCCGTTGGAAAGGTATCATTAGAGGATTGGGATTTGTTGACATCATCATTGGGATGCAGTACTTTTTCCTTGTCATCCAGTTTTCCACCTTTAAGAACATGGGCGCGGTTGGCAATCACTTCATTGACATTCATATTGGTTTGTGTGCCCGAACCGGTTTGCCAGACCACTAAAGGAAATTGCTCATCCAGTTTTCCATTAAGAATTTCATTACAAACTCTGCCGATTAGGTTGGCTTTGCTTTTGGGAAGTGCGCCAAGTTCGGCATTGGTTTGTGCAGCGGCTTTTTTCAGAATTGCGTATGCACGAATTACTTCCATTGGCATTTGCTGCCCGCCAATCTTAAAATTCTCCCTGGAACGTTGGGTCTGAGCTGCCCAATATTTATCAGCGGGTACATTTACAATTCCGATACTGTCTTTTTCTTTACGATATTTCATTTGCAGAGTGGTTTTAAAAAATTTCTGCAAAGGTACTAAGTGCTTAATAAATATTGAATAACAAATCACAAACTTTCAAAATATTCATCCAGAAAAATTAGTCGCTCATCGATCCAGTTTTCTAGATAATCTTTTTCGGTAGCCAAATCATATTCGAAACCCCAGCGGTCGGTTTCTCTTTCAAAAGTACCAGAGTTTTCAAACTGTATGAAATGCTTGTTAAAGTAAGCCTTGGTTTCCGGATTATTTAATAGGCCATTTCTTAAACTGAACCATCGTTGTTTGAGTTGCAGGCGATAATTATTAGGATTATTTTCCAACAAACGATCAAACAAACCATTCGTGAGAATAATTTCCGCATCCAGTGGATTGCCCAAATAGTCTCTGCCCCAGGTGGCATCCATGTCCCAGGGAACAAAAAAGAAAGGTTCTCCCTTTTTATAGCGAACGGCATAGATGTTTTTAGCAACATTATCATCACCACGGATCAAATTGATTAAGATGAAATAATCAATGACGTTTGGAATATGTAACCATTCATGGATGTGGGTATTGAAATTTTGATCATTGGAGTTAACGACAAAATTGCTGAGGCTGTCTAAAGCCGCCCAACTAATAAAGTCTTCAGCATCCGGATATTTTTGCTCCCATCCATCCCAGGTTTCCGAAAGCGGATCGGCGGGATAATAGTTTAGAAAAGCAACAATTGGTCCCCACCAAAAAGCTTTATACAGTAGGCCTTCTACCTCATCTGGCTCGGATGATTTTAATTGTAGTAATTTGCGATCCAGTCTTTCGGTAAAATTATGCAGACCATGATACCTTTGATCCATAAAAACCTCAACGTGTTCGGCCGCTGTTCCAGGACTTGCGTTGGGTTCCTCGTCGCTATAATATAAACTATGTAAATCTCGCCAGATATCTGTACTTACGCGGTTGCGAACTTTGGATTTATCGATGAACAAGGCATCAAGTATCCAGTCATCATCATTTCTCATTCCAAGTAGAGGGAAATCGATTTTGTTGTCTCCATTCTCATTTGACCATAGCTCAATAGCATAAGAACGTTTGGCATTAGCCTGAGAACTACCTCCTCTGGTTTCAATTCCAACGATAGATTTAAAGACTTTTTCCGTTAGATTATGCTCTGTGAAGTATGGATCATATAAGAGTAATTCGACAGCCTGCTTAGGCTCATCCTGAATAAGAATTCCATTGGTATTAATTTGTATGATTGGAAAGTTGGTAAAGATTAATTGGTAGCTTTCTATAATCCCGGTACAATCTACGATTTCCAGTTGATACAAAGTATTGGTCTCTATATCGCTCAGGTTTAAGTCCGAATGATTTATGACTTCTTCATGATTAAAAAAAACTCTGACTGCATGACCTTGCCACTCGACAAAAAAAGTCAATTCAGTTTCAGCAGACTTTATAGGGTACATAAAGGTTTTAGTATGCTGATCAAAAGGGCAGACTTGTCCATCAAATTTTAGATGAGAGAAAGTACAGTTTTCTTCTATTGGAGCAGTGAAATCCTTTTCTACATGGGGCTTGCAGGCAAGATTGAAAGATAATAAGAATAAACAATAGGGAATGATCTGTTTTAGTTCGCTCAAATAAATTTTCATAGCTGGGAGACAAGTTGTTTTAGTTCGCTTTTAATTTTTATTGTTGCTTTTAATATTGTAAACGTAAGAATTGATGAGTCTGTTGGCAAGACTTTCGGAAATTTATTTAATTTGAAATAAAGACAAGTAGTTTACTTAAATTCGACTTTCGACTTTCGACTTTCGACTTTCGACTTTCGACTTTCGACTTTCGACTTTCGACTTTCGACTTTCGACTTTCGACTTTCGACTTTC
>JANQLV010000056.1 GCA_028280415.1 Saprospiraceae bacterium | reverse complement strand
GATATTTCAATGTTAGCGGGCCTGGATGCTAGTTCCTCATTAGATAGAATGAGCCCATCATAAAAATCCTGTACCTCATCCGCGGCAGTTATAAAAGGGTCAAGATCGGGGCATGGATAAGTAATACCATCCGCATAAACTACTGCGAAACTCATCGAATTAACCTGTCCGGGCTGAATGGTAAATGGACCAGAGCCCATTACTACTCTTTGATCCGTCTCAGGCAGGTTTTCGGAACACATGGACCATTCATTATTATCGTTCGGCGCTCCGGGGAAAAGATATTTAGTAATATCTGTACTGCCCGGATTATAACCATTGCCTCCTGTGGTTAGAGGTGTACCATCCGGCCATACTCCATTTAAGAGATTATAGTACTGGCCCGGATCACTTGGGTCACTGGTGCCAGGTGGCGGTGGTGGATTCGCCCCTCCGTTGTTATAAACACTAAAAGAAGACATCCCGCGGTCAACCAGGTTTCCGTTTTCAATGTCTTTAATACCTTCGAGTAATTTGACACCGACGATGGGAATATCTTCACAATAAGTATTCACTCCTTGACAATCACTGCAGCTCGTGATGCCATCAAGCGGGTCACTATTATATACATAACCGATATTTTTATCCGGAATACATCCGACATAATCGTCTATAAAACATCCCAGATCAAAATCTATCCATAAACCTACAAAAGCACTATCGAGGGTTTCTGTACCTCTACTGATGAATTTATAATCGTAAAAGGTAGTATTATTAATACTGGCTTGCGTGGAACTGTAAGAATAAGCCAATACCTGAACTTCCATTTTTAATGGATCACCCTGGGAAGAGGTATGGATATTACCGGCATCATTGAATACCCACCAGCGAGCCTGATCAGCATCTTTTATCAACGGATAATCTCCTTCCATAGGTTCATAAATACCATTAGCATTTCTGTCGAAGAATGGCGCTAAGCCCGGAGCAGTATCCGGTAAATCAAATCCATTTTGTTCAAAAAACTCCGGATTTCCTAAACCTGGCCAGGCTAAAACATTGGTAGGTACGGGCCCATCGATGACACCATTGTCATCATAATCAGCAAGGTGTTCATTGATATCCTGGGCATTCATTCTCCAGAAACGATCAAAATTATCGCATTGGTTCGAACTGGTCTCACCAGTTTCACTTAATGGGCCGGAATAATAATCTGTTCTCCCACTTGATGTTCCATAGGTTTGAGCCGCCAGTTTGAGATTACCTCCGGGATCAAGCCCCCCCATCCATAATCCTCCGGCAAAAATAGCAGAGACCTGCGAGGCTTTAGGCACGATGTACCTGCCGTCAGCTCCGTCCCACCAAAGATCCCCACCTATCAGCAAGCGAGCACTGACATTATTAGCGTCCAGATCAATTTGTGGTGTTGGGAGCGCACATTGCGTAAATCCGACAGACTGATAAAGGAAAAAAAATGATAAGAGTAGAAAAATTTTAATGTAAAGCTTAGATTTCATTTGCCTTTGTTTTAGTTTAAAAATGATAGCTCTTTAAAATAAATGACAAGTTAAGCAATAATCAATGAAGTATATAGGTGGATTGAGCCAGGCCTGAATCATACTTGCTCACCCTGTCTTTTTATCGAGTAAAAGATCAGGGATTCCTTTATCATCTATTCAGAATTGTAGAATTCCGGTGATAGCTCTGTTCTTCTAAATCATCTATCCAAACTTGGCACTCAATTTTCCACTATCCTGCTATAAAATCTTAAACGTCGTCCGTCGATTTTGTTGATGTTGATCTTCATTACAAGAAGTACAGGAACAATCATTAGCAGGAAGATTTTCACCGTAACCCTTAGCGACTAAGCGACTGGCATTGATACCATTGGATACGAGATAGTCAACCACTGATTGAGCCCGATCCTGAGAAAGTTTTTCATTGTATTTCTCTTCGCCCCGGCAGTCCGTATGAGAAGATATCTGCACTCGGATATCTGTATTATCTTCTAAGATCCGAAGTAATTTTTCCAGTTCCGGAAAGGCTTCTGATCTCAGATTAGCTTTGTCATAATCGTAATAGATATTTTCGAGTACAATTTCTTTCTCTTTGAAAATCTTTTCGAGTATGATTTCCAAAGTCTGATTTTCAATACCTTCCTCGGGAACAAAATGTGCATGATTAGTCAGATAACCGTTGCGGTTTGCGAGAAATTTGTAACTGGCTTTGGGGTTGAGCCGAAGTCTTTTTTTACCGTCCTCTTTTAATTGATAATTCAACTGTTTTTTACCCGTATCCATATCTAAACGCACCTGATCAAGGGCTTTTAAACCTAAAACCTCACTATTGGGATCATCCGGATCGGCAAAAATCTTTTCTTTGACCAATACAGTGAGATATAAGGGCATTGGTCTTGGAACAGGAACTTCAGCTTCGGGTTCTTCTGTTGTCGTTTGTGTCTGAGTCACTACAGGCTCTGAGCCTGGCTTGGGTTTTAATTTGCGTTTTTTAGTAGAACCTTCCGAGAAATAAGTCTGTATAAAAGTTGGTAAACCAAGCCTGCCGTTATTTTTACCTATTTTAATCTTACGGGTATTATACCTGGTTCTTGTGCCATAGGAATTGGGATTTAAAATGACGCCGATATAGGCTCCATGCAGGTTGGAAGTATAAATTCGACCATCAGGGCCTACCTGTATCGCTCCAAGGTTGAAATTGGAAGGTTTGTTGATTTCATAGCGAGATTTTATAATTGCCTTTTTATCAGGGAGATTCAAATTATATTGCTCAATGACTCCGGTTTCGAAAGAACCTATATATAATCTTTCGCCATTAGGAGAAAACTCCACACCATAAGCTCCGGGTGTTTTTGCCGGGAGTTTAAAACGCTTTTTTACCTCTGCGGTAGAATTATCAAAATCGAATAATTCTACCCGGTTTTCTTCGTAAAAGGTCATAGCCAGGATATCTCCTTTAGGCGAAGCTTTTAAATAACCTGCCCCATTTTGAGGATTTCCTTTGACGGCTGTACCTGCTTCCGAGATATACGGTGCTTCTTCAACGCCTTTTTCAGTGACATTATAACAAACAAAACGATTGGAGTTCCATTCGTGGGTGATGACCCAAAAATCCTTTTGGTTTTGGTTGACTACTGCTGTTATTTTTTCGCAGGTATTTGGAAATAGCGCTTTGTTCTTGTACTTCACATCCCCGAGACCACCGTCTGCGATCATATTAATTTCGGTATATTTTAAACCACCTCGCAAATCATTCTCGGCCGCATCAATCGTGAAAATATAATAGGTCGAACGACTTCTTGGCTTGGGAACAATCACCGCCGATTGCGTAGCTGAAACATGCCCGTCCAGGCCTGTACCGTTGGGCATGACTTCGTGATTCCGATTCCAGACATTAACCCCGTCCGTATAAAATAAAAGGTTCCCTTTTGCATCGGATATACTGGCGCAACCCTCGTGGGTATTCATGGCCCCGTCTTTCAGTAAAACGGGTTCTCCCATGCGAAAATCAAGGCCAAAGTTTTTACCAAAATACCAAATATCTCCTTCGTGCTGTGCGGAGAGGGCGCAACTGAGTAATCCAAAAAAAATGAAAAGTAAATTCTTTCGTAGCATGTTGTTATACATCGTTTTATGACCTGGGTTTAAGTCGAAAGAGGTATTCTGCAAATCAACGAAACAGGAAACCTGATTTGTAGTAGCCCAAAATCTAAATTTATGCTTTTTTAACATCAATACTTATTCCAGCAATGTATTCTTATGTAGTTTTAATAAAAGTTTAAAAGAAATCATTTCGAATATTGACTTTCGAATCGCAATAACTACTAATTCTATGAAGAAAATACTGATATATACCCTTGCTTGGTTACCACTTTTTACTTGTCAATCCGAAAAAAGTAAAGCGGATACCCAAAGCGAAGCATCTATCATTCGATTTGCATCTTATAATGTAGCGCTTTATCGAAAAGAGCTTGGAGACCTGGCTCGGGATTTAGCAGAAGGCTGGGATACTCAAATACAAAATATCGCTGCGGCTATTCAATATATTCGGCCGGATGTAATTGCCTTAATGGAATTCGATTATAATGCCGATGGAGCGCTCTTGGAAGCTTTTCAGAAAAATTATCTGGGCGTAGGGCAGCATCAGCAGCAGCCGATAGATTATCCCTTTAAAATATCAATTCCCTCCAATACGGGAGTATTGAGCCCGCATGATTATAATAATGATGGAAAAAACGCTTTACCCGAAGATGCTTATGGCTTTGGTCGCTATGAAGGTCAGTATGCTTTTGCGCTCCTGTCCCGTTTTCCCATTGACGAAAAATCTATTCGTACTTTTCAAAAGCTAAAATGGGCTTCTTTGCCGGATGCTAAAAAACCGATGAATGAAGACGGTACACCTTATTATACTGAGGATGAATGGGAAGCATTTCGCCTGTCTTCGAAAAATCATGTTGATATTCCGGTTAATTTGCCTGATGGGAAGCCGGTACATATTATTTTGGCTCATCCCACTCCGCCCGTTTTTGATGGCCCGGAAGATCGAAATGGATTGCGCAATTTTGATGAAATCCGACTCCTAAGGGATTATATCATGAATGCGGACCATTTGCTGGATGATAATGGTAAAAAAGGAGGATTGGCCCAGGATGCCCCTTTTGTAATCATGGGTGATCTCAATGCCGATCCACTGGACGGAGATTCTTATCCCGGAGCGATCAGTCAGTTGTTAGATTGTGAACGGATACAAAAAGTCTGTGCTTTGGGGTCCAAGGTTCCTGCCAGTAAAGGAGGAAAAGCCCATAATCGCTCCGAAAATGATAAAGGTGACCCTGCCTTTGATACTTCCTTTTTCGGTAAACGGATTGATTATGTATTACCATCGAAGGAATTTCAGGTGTTGGATTCCGGGGTTTTATGGCCTGTGAAAGGAGAGCCGCTCTACGAACAAATCAAAGATAAACGCGCTTCTGATCACCTGATGGTATGGGTAGATACAAAATATTAGCCCGTTTATTAAAAAAATCTTGCCAAAGGATAACGCTTCGATCGCTTTTTGCATATAGTCTTATAGGAATGCAGCATTTGACAGGTATTCCTATGCGGCTATTTTTTGCAATGATCTAATCATTTAGTGAATAAATAGCTAATTAACTATTTGAAGATGAAGCAGTGGGCTCAGAAAGCCTGTGCTTTACTCTTATATTCAATGCCATTAGTTAGTCTAGCCATCGATTGCGCCCGCAGTTGATGGCTAACTATATAAGCCATGTTGGGATGAATAATGAAGAGTTATAGAACAAAGCCCGATTGAATGCTGATAAAGCTGTGGACAGATCGTTTGAGGGATAAACAAATAGAAACAATAAAGCCCGTCTCAAAGACAGGCTTCATTCGTGACCGCGGGAGGATTCGAACCCCCAACCCTCAGAGCCGAAATCTGATATTCTATCCAGTTGAACTACGCGGCCGTTTAGAAATGCAAAAATACACATCTATTTCCTTCTTACAAATTCTTTTGCCAGGAAGTTCCGATTTTTTAGCAAAGTTTTTAAAGCTTTCTATCTGCTGATAGAAGACCCGGTTTCAAATTCATAAATGCACTATTCTTGCTTAAGCGACGGAGGAACACTGATTTCCTCTACTACTGGCTCGACAGCGCCATTACGATTATGGATAATCAATTCTACCCGACGATTGAACTGACGCCCTTCTTCCGTATCTTTTCCACCAGCTAACTCATTTTTGGCAATCGGAGCATTTTCACCAAAAGTACTGACCTTGATTCGATCTGCTGAGATACCTTTCCCCAATAAATAAGTTTTGGCAGCATTAGCCCTTCTTTGGGAAAGGGCTTCATTATAAGTTAGAGAGCCCTTGGAATCGGTATGTGCGCTTAATTCGACGGAGTATTGTGGATTATTCTTTAAAATGCCAAATAATTGATCCAGTTGATATTTGGATTCAGAGCGCAAAAAGGATTTGTCAAAATCGAAGAAAATGGATTTGATCTTGGGAGGTGCATCGAGGATTGGTGCACCACAAGTATTGGCACACATCCTGCGAATTGCTTCCAAATCAATAACATAAGCTTTATATCCTAAAGCTTTAGCATCACTCGCTTTGTTATTAGCCGCCAGGCTATCTCTAAAACCTCCGATATAGTACTTGTGGATATTATTATGATCTTCGACATGATAAATACCGTTCAACCCTTTGAAGTAATCCAGTGAAACTTTGGTATCAAAAGCAGCGACTTGTACGACATAATCCTGAGCTTGGGAGCTGCCCCCAAAAAGCAGACATAGAAAAAGCGGTAAGAATAGTTTTCTCATTTTTGTTTAGGTTTTAAATTCAAAAATTAATGATTGCGGTGAGACCTGTAGTTCGCTTACACTAAATTAGCAAAAGATTTTTTAAGTACCGCTTACTTGCTGAAAATATGATGGAAATGCATCAAAAGAGGAACGCGGAAAAGGGACAACTTTGGTACTTATTTTTTAGCTTTATATTCAAGTACATAGCTTATGAACTATAGCCAAAAACAGCTAGAGGCACTCCGGGCGGTTTGCAACTGCTTTATTCCGTCGATTAGCGGAGATGCTTATTGGCGGAGAAATGCGGCGGATTGGCATACGGCTGAGCGGATCATCAGGCAGATTGATAAACTCACATTGAGGGAGCAAAAAGAGTTTCAGCAATTGCTCTCCCTTCTTACAAATCCGCTCGTAGGGCTGACCTGGGGCGGGCCACTTAAATCAGTTAATAAACTTTCTGAAACACAGATCAATAAATTATTCCGTAAATGGTCGACCCATCGGCTGAAAAATATTCGCAAAGGCTATAACACACTTAAAAAATTAAGCGGTCTGATATATTTTGGAGATAATGATAAAGGACTTAATCCCAATTGGGAAGCTTTAAAATACAAATTACCCGGTCCTTTTGAGGGAAAACAAAGTACTTTGGATAAGGGTATAATCGATGTGTCAGCAAATCAAACTTTTGAATGTGATGTAGTGATTGTAGGCAGTGGAGCAGGCGGAGGGCTTGCGGCTGCAGTGTTGAGCGCAGCTGGTTATAGGGTGATTGTAGTAGAAAAAGGACAATATTACCGAAATGAAGCTTGCAATCAGTTGGAACTTGAAATGTTCAATCGCTTATATGAAGGAAGGGGGCTATTGACGACGGTAGATGGTAGTGTATCTGTATTGGCGGGGAGTTGCCTTGGAGGTGGCACAACAGTCAACTGGGCAGGTGCTTTTCGGACGCCTGACTATATTTTGGAAGAGTGGGCCAAAGAACATGATAATCCACATTTTTTAAGTACGGAATACCGGGAAGGCTTTGATTTTGTTGAAAAAAGAAATGCTATTCGCGCTGACTTCATGGACCATAACCCACAAAATGAAACGCTTTTCAAAGGCGCTCGAAAACTGGGATGGAACGTTCAAGCGATTCCAATGAATATTCGAAAACCCGAAGGACTCCCGGAAGAACTTTTCTGGAAGTCTCAGGGATTTTCGCCTCTGGGGGATATCTATGGATCAAAACAGAGTTCACTTACTTCGTTTTTACCAGATGCGGTCGGGCAAAATGCGCAAATTTTATTTGCTACTACCGTAGAGCGAGTCATCCACGAGCATAAAATAGTCAGGGGCCTTAAAGCTTTTACAATACAAAATGGCCAAAGAATAGAAATTGACATTCGCGCCCGCAGAGTGATTATTGCTGCTGGCAGTATTCATAGCCCGGCTATATTAAAGCGGAGTGGATTGCGTCATCCGGAAATTGGTAAGAATCTTTATTTGCATCCGACCGTCCCGGTAGCAGCCGTTTATAATAAAGAGTCGAATCCCTGGTACGGACCAATGATGTCAACAGTGGTCGATGAATTTACCCGCCTGGATGGTAATTATGGTTTTAAAATGGAAACGCCTCCTATTCATCCAGGCTTGTTTGCGGCGGTTGCTAACTGGCAAAACGGGCATCAATACAAGAAAGATCTTCTCGATGCGTATAAGACCCAAACTTTCATCATTCTGACAAGAGATAAATTCGGAGGCCGAATAAAACTGGATAAGAATGATCAGCCGCTGATTCACTATCATTTACACGAGTATGACAAGCAGCATTTAATCCAGGGTATGCAGCGAGCAGTAGAATTGCATTATGAGATGAATGCACAAAAAATACACGTATTTCATAATCAGGCTTTGCTTTTCGAACGAGGAAGGGATGATATTAATTTTTTTAAAAATGAAATCCTGAAGCGAAAATGGGCGCCCAATTATTTTAGTTTGTTTACAGCTCATCAAATGGGTACTTGTCGGATGGGAGGCTCTGCCAGAAAACACCCTTTAAAACCGAATGGCGAAACCCGGGAGGTAAAAAATCTGTATGTTGCTGATGCCAGTGCTTTTCCCAGTGCAAGCGGTGCTAATCCAATGCTTTCCATTCAGGCACTGGCTTATTACATCTCAAAAAATGTGGTAAATTCGCTTTGATAATGAGTATTTAAAAACAAATAAAACTACTCGTGGGAGCGGGCTTTTAGAACTAGTATGTTACTTATGGAAAGGGATGGTATCTGGAAAGAAAGATTTAAAATAATGGCCTATATGGTGGATCAGCAGAGAAGGCTTAAATTACCGATGATGAGCAATCTCTTTCAGGAGGTTGCGGGGAATCATGCTAATTTTCGTAAACTGGGCTTTTTCGAAATGAGAAATAATAACCGCTTCTGGGTACTCAACCGTATGCGCTTGGAAGTAAAAGAATATCCTTTATGGCTGGATGAAATAGAAGTTCATACCTGGGTGAGTATGATGCGAGGGCCGTTTTCTAATCGACATTTTGCCATTTTTAAAAACGGGAAAGAAATAGCTTCTTCTTTTACTTTTTGGGTAGCAATTGATTCCCGAAACCATAAACCAGTTCGTGTGGATGGTTCGGAAGTGGTAGTCCTTAAAGACAAAATTGCAAATTGTGGAGTCGCTGAAAAGATTCCTTTTTTTGCTGAGGGAGAACGAATCGGTCAATACAGAGTAAAAAAGAGTGATATCGATATGTTAGGCCATGTTAACAACGTCAAATATGTAGAATGGCTGATTGATCAATTAGATACTTTTGAGATAATTAATCATTTGGAAATTAATTATCTCAAAGAAGCACATTTGGAAGAGGACCTGCTTTTTTATAAAAAAGAAAACGTGATAAGTCTCTTGCGTAAAGCGGACCAGCAGGCAATTTGCATTTTTAGAATAAATGAAGGTTCTGAATGATTTATTTGCCCCTCATTAACTATGCAACTAACTATCTAAGTCCAAAGGCGACTTTTTTACCAATGACTTCCCGTCCATTGTTAAGCGAGAAGAAAAAGAGGGTCTGATCGTATCCGTTGAGATCTACTTCTATAAGATTTAGTCCGGGTTCCGGATGAATGGATTGCCTGGAAATTATATTACCATTGATATCCGAAAGTAAAAAATTGATTTTACTCATAATCGCCGGGGCATAGTAATATATCCTGAGTACAGGTTCATCAGCTCCCCAACCGGTAATTTTGGTGATTTCAAATTTTTCATAATCGAGTTCCAGGTCTACTGCCAAAACTTCGGAGTAAGATTTTTTACCATCAAAATCGATCTGTACCAGACGATAATAGGAATAATCCCCCAAGGCTCTGATACGTACTCCTTTATCAACAAAACTATACTCTTGCGGGGTATCACTATATCCCGTGCCATTGGCGCTTCCAATCGTTTGAAAAGCTACTCCGTCATAGGATTGTTGAATCTCAAATCCTGCATTAAATTCTTCGCTTTGAGTAGTCCAGTCAATTAATACGTCCTGACCTTTCAAATTTGCTTCGAAAGAGGAATACTCAACAGGTAAACCGGGGCCGATATAAATACCATTATCATAAGTACAACCCGAAGTTTGACCGGGATAATTTATAGTTAGTACAGCTTCTCCAATGTGTATGGTACTTAGTCCGGGGATATTTTCTACATCTACTTCACCCGGATCTGTATTGAACCAGACCGAACTACCTATCTGGTGGATTGGATAATCATTGCCCTTGAAGGTAAAAGAAGAGGGAAGTGGACTAGGAACTGAAGAGAAGAAGAATAAAAGTCGGTTTTCATCTACGGTTACCATATCCGGACATTGCGCTGAAACAATAGATGATCCAAATAGCAATGCTGCGATTATGCTAAAAAATCTCATGTAATTATCTTTTATTAACTAATTTGTGCAGTTTGGATACTGGCATAAATTGGTCCAAATTCGATAATTCATTTTCTTCTATTAAGGTTAAATTGTGACTTAGTTAGAAAGTAAAGGGTTATTTTGTTTGATCCAATATCGTTTTACTTTACTCAGGTGATTAAAGTATTGTTAAGCAAACATAGTGCTTACGAAACTTCCAAAAACGTGACTAAATAACGATTTGTAACTTATGGTGTTTTTTAACGAAAGTTTTTCCCCAGGGCAATTTTTTTCCCAACCAGCTTTTTTCCGTTATCCAGTGACAGAAAATAGAGTTTGCTATGATATCCCGCTAAGTCAAGTTCTATAAAATTAAGCCCTTTTTCGGGATAAGCAGATAATCTTTTAATAACACGACCACTGAGATCAGCCAGTTGAAAATTTACTTTTCGCACATTTTCCGGGGCATAATAGAAAACTTTGATAAGAGAAGTTTCAGAATCCCAGCCCGTAATTTTTGTGATTTCAAATTTTTCGAATTCCAGTTCAAGGTCCACCGGCAAAATTTCTGAATACGTTTTTTTACCATCATAATCTATCTGTCCAAGTCGATAGTATACAGTATTTCCTAAAGCCCGATTACGTACACCTTTGTCTTCAAAAGTGTATTCCAGTTTTAGTTCACTATTGCCTGCTCCCGGACGCATTCCTATGATGTCATAATGCTCACCATCAAATGATCTTTCGATTTCGAATCCTGCGTTTTCCACTTCGCTCAGGCTTGCCCAGGACAGATAAACATCTTGTCCGTTTAGTGAGCCTTTAAAATCGGATAATTCTACCGGTAAAGGATCGAACAAAAGCCCGTCGTCATAAGCGCAATCTTCAGAAGAACCATTCATAAAGTTGAGGGTGACATTACCGGTCAGGGTTTCGCCGTCGAATTCATTGGATAATGTTTGATAAACTTCATCCAAACGGGTGACCTGGTAATTTCCATTGATGGTTGGAAAAGTCACATCAATGGTAAGCAGGTTATCTGGCGTACTGCTGTCTTCGAAAAAGAGCGTTAGTGTACCAAAGCCATTACTATTGTTTAGACTCGATGGGCATTGTGCCTTAATACAAAAAGCAATACCTAAGCAAAGGAAGACGAGGATCGGTCGTAAAGCGGCTAACATAAAATTCGGTTTTGGGATCAGAAATTTTGAGTATTCTGATTAAAATAGAGGATGTTATCCAGGATAAATATAACCGATAGTTCGTGGGATACAATAACAAAATTATCCTTTAATCCCCGCTTAGTCAAAAAAAAGGCTAAAAAACTTGAAAGTAATCCCTTTTCACAAAAACCTGCTTTCTGCGGCTCTTTACCTTCCTGTACATTTTTACATCTATCTTACAAAATCAAAAACCCAGAAAGCAAATAAACCGTTAATTAGCTGTACTTTTGTAATTTCATAGTAACAGGATCATGTCAAAAAGAGACCAGGAAAAGCATCAAACTTCCGAACTTACCGAATCCGACACATCGAAAAGGAAGCTCAATAAAGAAAGTATTAGAGATGCTATTCGAATATTTGAATATATCCGACCCTACCGTTGGTACTTATTCGCAGGGCTTTTATTGCTTTTTTTGAGTAGTCTGGTCTTTATGGTTTTTCCTTTTATGATTGGAAAAATGCTGGACATTGCCAATGGAAAAGAGTTTTATGGTCTGGACTTAAATGATATTCTTAAACTGTTGGTTGTAATTCTTCTCGTCCAGGGTATCGTCTCTTATCTCAGAGTTGTTTTATTTGCTAAAGCTGCCGAAAACGGAATCGCAGATATTCGCAAGGCGCTATATCAAAGACTTATTTCACTACCGATCGTATTTTTTGAAAAAAGCAGAGTAGGGGAGTTGATCAGCCGGGTGACGGGTGATGTGGAAAAGCTGGAAGGGGCCTTTTCTATTACAATAGCAGAATTTTTGCGGCAAATCATTTTGTTGATCTCGGGCGTAATTTTTCTGGCCATTACAACGCCCCGGCTGGCTTTGATCATGCTGGCTACCATTCCCGTAGTAGTGATCGGTGGTTTCTTTTTTGGAAAATACATTCGCAAACTTTCCAAGCAGCGGCAGGAAGCCCTGGCTGACACCAATACTGTTCTCAGTGAAACACTCACTTCCATTAGTGCCGTAAAGTCCTTTACCAATGAGTTTTTTGAATCCATTCGCTATGGCCGGGCCATGAATAGCATGGTTGATATAGCTATGCGTTTTGCAAAAGGCAGAGCCATCTTTGCCGTTTTCATTGTAACGATATTTTTTGGGGCACTGATTTTTATTATCTGGACAGGCGCCAAAATGATCGAGGCAAAACAAATGGATGCCGGAGAGTTGGTTACTTTTGTGACTTATACCGCGGTGATCGGAGCGGCTATTGCGGGACTCGCCAATTTTTATACCCAGTTGCTGGGAGCTTTGGGTGCCACCGAAAGAGTTCGGGAGATTTTGGATATGGAACCGGAAGTGACCATTGAAGATAGCGGCGAAAAAGCATTTGAGCGATTCGAAGGGAATATCAATTATCGGGATGTCTATTTTAATTATCCTACCAGAGAAGATATACCGGTATTGAAAGGGCTTAGCCTGCAAATCAAAGCGGGCCAGAAAGTAGCTCTGGTTGGCCCCAGTGGTTCGGGCAAATCAACGATCGTCCAGTTATTATTGCGCTTTTATGAACTTAACGGAGGGCAGATTTCAATCGAAGGAAGAGACATTAAGGATTATAATATTTCTCTTTATCGAAAGAATATGGCCATCGTTCCTCAGGAAGTTTTGCTCTTTGGAGGTACGATCCGTGAAAATATCCTTTACGGAAAACCGGATGCTACAGAAGAGGAATTGATGCAGGCTGCCAGGCAATCGAATTCCTGGGAGTTTATCCAAACGTTTCCGGAGCAGTTTGATACTATAGTGGGAGAAAGAGGTGTAAAGCTTTCCGGCGGACAGCGGCAACGCATTGCTATTGCCCGGGCAATTCTCAAAGATCCCGCTATTCTGTTACTGGATGAAGCAACTTCCTCCCTGGATGCGGAAAGCGAAAAAGTAGTACAGGAAGCCCTGGATAAGCTTATGGAGGGACGGACATCAATTATTATTGCCCATCGTTTATCTACGATTCGTGATGTAGACCGTATATTTGTTATTGATGATGGTCGAATAGTTGAACAGGGAACACATGAAGAATTATCTTTGATGGAAGAGGGGATGTACAGCAGCCTTGCTAAATTGCAATTTGAAAATATATAAAATCCAATCTCTGCTATGCTCGGATTTCCAACTCCTGATGGTGCCGGCAATCGAATTAAACTCAGCCCTTCCGGCTACCTGAAGGCCTTTTTAATAGTATTGGCGGTTCTGGCCTGTATTGTTATTTACGTTTTACATTTTGATCATTTCGGTAAAATGCTGGATACCCGGTATTTTCTGCTTCTTTCTCTGGGCATCGGATTGCTCATTGGCATTGCTATCGGACATAAATATGCCAAAAAGGAACACGATGTGGTCGAACAGATGCGGCTTTATATTTTCTGCACCGGAGTGGCAATTGTTTTTATGCCTCTGTTTGTAGCGCTGACCAATCGCTATCTCGATTTCAAAGCACCACAATCCAAAATGGCTCAAATCCTTGAATTAAAAGCGAGTATAGGACAGCCTTATGGTTATGTCAAAGGGGAAGAGAAAATAGCTACCCGTTTTAAAATCGTATTGCTCTACGAAGATGAGATTTATGATATCGTTACTAAAAAACCGGCTTTTCTAAACTATCGCCCCGGAGATAATATTCCAATCGAGATTCGCTCCGGTTTACTGGGGATCAGATACTTCAATTTTTAGTATCCAGATGCAATGTTCCAACCTTTGTAAGCTCTGCTACCTTTCTTACCTTTGCACATATGAAGATCGTAGAAAATCAATCTCTGCTTTCCTATAACACTTTTGGATTGGATGTACGGGCTAAATGGTTTACCAGAGTAAAGGATGTTGAAGTTTTAGTTTCCTTTTTAAAGAAGAATAAGAGACCGCTATTTATTTTGGGCGGCGGCAGTAATATGCTCTTAACCAAGGATATTGAAGCACTTGTTTTGAAAAATGAAATTAAAGGAATTAAGATCATTCGGGACTTCAAACATTGTGTGCATGTAGAAATTGGAGGTGGAGAGGTATGGCACTCTTTTGTGCTTTGGGCTATTCGAAAAAAGCTTGGCGGGGTAGAAAACCTGTCCTTAATCCCAGGTACTGTGGGTGCCGCGCCTATTCAAAATATTGGTGCTTATGGCGTCGAATTGAAAGATATATTTATTAAACTGGAAGGTATCGAACTGGCATCTGGCAGACGGCGCATTTTTTATAAAAAAGATTGCCTGTTCGCCTATCGGGACAGTATTTTCAAAAAGACTTTAAAAGGAAAAATATTTATCAGCAAAGTTGTCCTCAGGCTAGATAAAAAGCCCAGGGTGAATACTTCTTACGGCGCGATACAATCCGTTTTAGATTATAAAAAAATAAAAGCTCCGGGCATTAAAGATATTAGCAAAGCCGTGATCGAAATCCGATCTTCTAAATTACCCGATCCGGCTGAATTGGGAAATGCCGGTAGTTTTTTTAAAAATCCGGAAATATCCCAAACTGCTTTTAGAAAATTGCAAAGGGAATTCCCCAATATCGTTTTTTACGATCTGCCGAATGGAAAGGTAAAAATTCCTGCTGCCTGGCTCATCGAGCAATGTGGCTGGAAGGGTAAGCGAATTGGGCATACCGGGAGCCATGCCCGGCAAGCGCTCGTTATTGTTAACTATGGCGGTGCTACGGGAGAAGAAATCAAAGCGCATGCCTATCATGTTATCGACTCCGTGAAAGAAAAATTTAATATCAAACTACGTCCGGAGGTGAATATTATTTGATCGGGAAATTTAATTCCCTCCTTCCGGTGTGGCTGGCTGTTCTTTTTCTCTGCCATCCTTACGATCATAACGCTGTATTTTTTTGCGGCTTTTCAAAGGAATATATCGATAAGGGCTATTTTCCAGGTCTTTTAGAAATTCTTGTAATTGTTTACTCGTGGCGTTTAAGCTATTATACAATTCTTCATCGGTAAACAGTTTACCCATAGTTCCTTTTCCAGCTTTGATGCCGTTTAGCAAGCTCGTTAATTCAGCCATTGCTTTATCTGCTGTGTCCAGCGTTCCCTGGAGTTTGGCAATTGCTTCATTGGCATTATCACCGGTTTCCTCAATTGTTTTCTTAAGATCGATCTCCTTTAACTGGGCAGTAATTGCTGCGGTGTTTGCGAGGATTGAATCTACCGATGCCATATTATCGTTGAGCTTGGAGGTAAGCGCATCAACATTTTTCAAAGAACTCTCAATATTTCCACTGGAACGCGCCAGTAGATTGTTTAATCTTCCAGTTGTCGCATTCAGGTTTTCCAGCGTAGCAGAGAAATCCTGAAAAGCTTTTCCGACCCCTTCTGCATTCGGATCAGTCAGTTTCTGATTAATCGTATCCAATACTTCACTTACCGTAGAGCCGAGTTGCTCCAGATACTGAGCCAGTTCATCCTGAGGAACCATTGATTGCAAAATCCCTTTGGTAGCTCCTTTGAGATAATCTCCGCTTTTTGCACAATCATCGCCTGAACAGGGGCCATTAAAATTTAGATTAATCCCCTTGCCACCGGTAATATCCGTACTAATTATCTCCGCTATAGTATTTTTGGGGATGTTTACGCCTCTGTCGATATCAAGCACGGTTACAATCGTCTTCATATCTTCCGGTTTTAAATACATGTTAGCAATGACGCCCACTTGAAATCCATTAATCAATACCGGACTGGAAATAGATAACATATCTACCTGCTCGTACTCGACATATAATATATTGGAAGAGGTTAATATATTTTGACCTTTCAGAAATTTATACCCCCAAATCAGAAGAGCAATAGCTACAACAGCCAGGATGCCTACCTTGGTTTCGTTCGACATAGATTTTTATTTAATGTGACTCAAAAAGCGTGTCCTCGTATTTTTCGAGCGCAAAGATATAAAAGGTTTTGAGTTTTGTACCGATTTTCAGCGGTTTTGGAATAACTGCCGGGGCAGCAAGTAGTTTCCGACTCACCCTACGAAGAACGTAAATCTTGCGAAATTGTTTGTAATATTATCCGAATAGCTGGAAATCAAGGGGCAAAGTATCCTGAAATCCGGAGTGAAACGGTATAAAAACCGATTACAATTGAGCAAACATCTTTATCTGCCCGTCATGGACATTGCTGTTTTTATATCGATACGTTTTCCATTTTGATAGGCTACGAGGAATGCTTCATCAAAACCGATTTTACGCAACTTTGATTTTGCGCTGACTGCAGCTTCAAAATTTTCGAAACCGGTCGCCACGTATTTGAAATGCTGGCCATCTCTAATCACCTGAACCGGATAAGGTACGTTCACCCAGGGGCCACGCTCTGTATCAATGAGCTGTTCCGTATTGGCCAGAAGCACTTTATACTGGATATTTGCAGTTTTGGCGGATGTTTGATCCATGTATTGCTCAGTAGCATTATACTCTGACTTTTGTGAAGGAATAATCAGCGATTGTCTGGTCAAACCATTAGAGCCGGATTTAGCGGTGTATTCCGGTGCTTTGATTTTAGAGGTTCTGGATTCTTTTATTTTTGATTTTTGATTTGATTTCACTACGTTGTTATTGCGCTTTTGAATTCTTTTAACGGGTTGCGCATAAGCCTGGGGGGAGATTGTTATGCCTTTTCCTTCGACTTCTTTTTTGTATTCAGAAAAAGCCTGGGCAATAGCACTCACTACCTGCGCTTTACCCTCCGCCGAATCCAAATAACGATTGTCCGAGGCATTGCTCAGATAACCTGCCTCTACCAAAACACTGGGCATTGTCGTTTCCCTTAATACAAGGAATCCGGCCTGTCTGACGCCTCTGCTTTTATGCTGAGTATTTCTTTTGATATTCCTTTCAATCTTGTTGGCAAAAGAAATGCTTTGTTCCAGATAAGCATTCTGGTACATTGAAAGAATTATATGACCTTCCGGAGAATTTGGATCGTAACCGCCATAGGTTTCCTGATAATTGTCTTCGTAATAAATAGCGGCGTTTTCCCGTTTGGCAACCTCCAGATTATCATCGGCGCGATGTAGTCCCAGGACATAAGTCTCAGAACCTTTTACTCTGCCGCTTTTTGGAAAATTATTACAATGAATGGAAATAAAAAGATCAGCGGTATGCTCGTTGGCGATTTTAGCCCGGCGATCTAGCGGAATAAAGACATCCGTTTTTCGGGTATAGATAAAATTGACATCCGGAAAATAATGTTCCAGCGTAGCTCCCAATTGCAATGCAATAGCTAAAGCAATTTCCTTTTCTTTTGTACCCTTTCCACTACAACCGGGGTCCTTTCCCCCGTGCCCGGGATCAATTACTACCGTTTTTACACGATAATTTTCTGTTTCAGGGATTCGAGTCTCCCGAATCAGTTTACCCAGTTCCGCACCGAAAGCAATTCGTTCGCTGGCCGCTGGTTTAAAACTGTTTTGTGTAAAAATACAAGTAGCGTGATCGTGATGTTCAACGCTGCAAGTCTTGGAAAGACAAGGTTTAGATAGTGTTTCATTTTTACCGTCAACATTTGAAATGTTAAATGTTGGTGCCAAAGCAGGCAAAAACGCAATCAAAAACGTTAATGAGAGGTATAAAGACTTCATCGTTTTCTCTGCTGTTTAATAGTATATTTTAATTAGAAAGATTTTAGATTTGTACAAAATCGGAACGAAAACTAAAACCTTTAAATCAAGTATAAATATAAGGCGTTGAAAATCAGTGGTTTTAAGCCGATTTTTTGGCCCAAACCACAAAATAGTGCAAATTCATTTGAAAGCAAAACAGTATATAGTATTTTTCTTATGTTTGGTATGTGCGAGTTCTTTTTATGCACAGATTGTACCACCCGAAACAGACTCACTGAAGGACTCCCGTCCTGACCTGCGTTTATTGCAGGATTCGATCCCCGGCAGAAGCTTTCCCGGGCCAGCTCCAGCCACTAATGTACGGACAGTTGATCTCGATAGTGTGAATATCGCCAGCGACGGTCTGGATGAGGTCATTGATTATAATGCAGAGGATTCTATGCGCTTCGATGTAGCTAATAAAGTGGTTTATCTCTATGGAAATGCCGTAGTGACCTATAACACCATGAAAATGACTGCAAATTACATAGAGTTTGATATGGAGAATAGCCTGGTTACGGCTGCTGGATACGCCGATAGTAGCGGAACGTTAAGCGGTTATCCGGTATTTGAAGAAAAAGATCAAAAATTCGAAGCAAAGAAGGTACGCTATAATTTTAAAACAAGTAAAGGGATCATTTATGAAG
Organism: Saprospiraceae bacterium; assembly: GCA_028280415.1. Lineage (GTDB taxonomy): Bacteria > Bacteroidota > Bacteroidia > Chitinophagales > Saprospiraceae > JAHDHW01. The sequence goes on along the minus strand of JANQLV010000056.1, from coordinate 27,133 downwards.
CGACGACTACGGAAAGGGATTTATACGTCCTGGGAAATAAAGCACAATGGTTAGGCGAAGATGCCAAGGAAAACCGAAAGACTGATATCGTTTATAGTGAGGATGCTATTTTTACGACTTGTAGCCATCCGGAGCCACATTTTGGTATTCGTAGTAGGAAACAAAAAGTAATTCCCAATGATGTAGTAGTGGTTGGCCCTTCTAATCTGGAAATTGGGGGAGTCCCTTCTCCGCTCTGGTTGCCCTTTGCTTTTTTTCCACTTAAGCAGGGGCCAAGAACAGGGTTGATTTTTCCAAGAAATTATGAGTTTTCAGAGCGATGGGGTTTTGGTTTGCAGGATGTAGGCTGGTATTTTCCGATTAATGATTATATGGACTTAACGGTAACCGGAAGAATTTATACCAGGGGAACCTGGGGAATTAGAGCCAATACCAAGTATAGAAAAAGATATAAATACAATGGAAATTTTACTTTTGATTATTGGGACAGAAGGCAAGAACAGTTAGCGCAAACGCTTAGTCAAAAATCATTTATCATTCAATGGACACATAATCAGGATCCAAAGGCGCATCCGACTAATCGTTTTAGCAGTAGTGTGAATATTCAAACGAATAATTCTCAACAGTTAAATAATAATGATGCTGAAAGAGTCTTGAACAATACACTTGCCTCTACGATCACTTTTAGTAAAACTTTTCCCGATAAGCCTTATACACTGACAATGTCGATGAATCACTCCCAGAATAACCAGACCCGTCAGGTAGCGGTGACTTTACCGAGGATGAGTTTTAATATAAATCGGATTTATCCTTTTAGAAGAAAAAATGCACCAAGTAGTGAAGAAGAGAAATGGTTTGAAAAAATTACTTTTCAGTATAAAGGGGATATGCAAAACCAATTCACAGCGACGGATACCACTTTGTTCAGTCAGGAAACACTGGAGAGTACGCGTTTTGGGGTTCGCCATGCTTTGAATTCGAATGCTTCTTTTAGGGTATTTAAATATTTTAACCTGACACCTACGATCGATTATTCCGAAAACTGGTACATAGATCGTACCCGAAAAGTACTGGATGAAGTATATGAGGTCGATAGTATTTTTGGACAAACGGTGCCCGGTGAAGAACCAGAGCTACTAGAACTCGATACAACTCAATACGGAGAGATTGTTACCATGCGTGAATTTGGCTGGAATCCTTTACGACGTTTTAATACATCTTTATCATTGGGGACTCAGATTTTTGGTGTTCGACAATTTAATAAAGGTAAAATTCGGGGTATTCGCCACATTATAAAACCTTCCCTTGCTTTTAATTACACGCCTGATTATACCTCAGACCGCTTCGGATATTTCGATTTTGTAGATTCTGATTTGCGACCATCGGAAAATGATCCCATACGATATTCGCTTTTTGAAAGTGGCGTATACGACATGCCGAGTGATGCCGGCAGGATAATGGGGCTCAGCTATACAATAAATCAAATTTTTGAAGGGAAGTTCTGGTCCAAACGAGACTCTTCAATTAAGGATTTTAAGTTTTTTGACAATATTTTTGTCAGGGGGAATTATAATTTTGCGGCGGATAGCCTGCAATGGAGTACGGTAAATATTAATGGTACCACCCGACTTTTCGGAGGGATTACTACTTTTAATTTTAGTTCTGCATTTGACCCTTACGCAATTGATGAGAACGGACGTCGGATCAATGTATTTCAAAAACAAACCGGTGGGGGATATCTTCGCTATATCAATACCAATTTGCGTTTTAATACCGGTATGACGGTTAAAAGTCTAATGGAGCTTATTACCGGCAAAAAGGATAAGAATGAAGACTCGCGTTCACCTGCTGCGAATAGAGATACACCGCCAACCCTGCCTCAGCAACAACCGGCATCGGTGAGCCAGGCGGTAGCCAGCGGAGAGGGATTACTGGAGCTATTTTCCAATTGGCGAATAAGCCATAATCTCATTATGGAAAGTAATCCCGATACATTCTTTATTCGGACCAATAGCATTCAAACCAATGGAAGTATTCAACTGACTCCAAAATGGTCGGTTCGTTTTGGAAATATTTCCTATGATTTTAAAGCCAAGGCACTCGTTTATCCTACGCTTGGTTTTTATAGGGATTTACACTGCTGGCAGATGGGGATGGACTGGTTTCCCGAACGAGGGACTTTTACCTTTTTCCTGAGAGTTAAACCTGGTTCTCTTGATTTTATCAAAGTCCCCTATGGGCGAGGCAATCAGGATGGCTTCCGTGGTTTCTAGGGGATAGCTATGCCCGGACTAAAACAAATGACCTCCTGCTGCTGCCCAAAATGGGAAAACTTCCACCACTAATCTCCCCGCTTTTACCGCCGGATCAGCATTAGCCAGGCTATCGGCAATTTCCAGACTTTTCGTGGAGTAAATAGCAATACCCAAGATATCCGGATTCCCGTCCGAAGGGCCTACAATACAAATCTTTCGATCTTCCGCCATTTTGGATAAATGTGCCAAATGTGCTTCCTGAATTTTTGCTTCTTCTTCTTTACCCTGATCCCGATTGGGTCCCGGCTTTAAATGTACCATGAAATATTTTTTCATTAAATAAATCGTATCCCCTTCAGGATAGGTAAAAGTCTCATAACCAGCAGTATCGAGTTTTAGCGGAGCAATTTTTTCAACGATTTTTTCCACAGTAACCGGCGCTTGATCAGTAGGTTGACAAGCCAGGATAAATAAGCACATTACAATACTGAAAAAGTATTTCATGATTGGGTATTTTATGATTAAAAAACAGTTATAAGCTATACAAAATTTTCCTTCGAATAGCATCAGTTCCGGGGCTTCCAGCCACTTACTTCACCGTAAACGTGTACAATATCCAAATAAATGGACCGGGACATACTACCCGGATTTAGGCCCGGTTGTCCTTCCGGGATTTGCTGTCCCAGTTTTTGGAAATACTCCACCCAGGCCGGGAAGGTCTCGCCGGTTTGGGGGTCTTTATAGGTCATTGGTCTGAGTTGAAAAACCGGAGTCCCTCCATTGGCTTCCTTGAAGGCAAAGTACAAAAGTTCTGAGCAATAATACTGATCATTATTAAGATTAAAAATGTCGTCATAAGCCTTGCCCCGGTTTTGCAGACCTGCCTGAATGGCCGGCCGGATCAGGGAACGCATATTTTCTTTCAGACGGCCGACGATTACTTTCGGTTTTCCGTTTTGATCTGTACTTCGGTATAAAAAACTATCAATAGGACTTTCGATGACCCCTTGAGTTGTGGCTTCCAGCACTGCATGCCGGGCTTCCGCTCCCTGGATAACCATTCCGACATGAGACAGGCGCGCTCCATTTACACCATGCGTAACAGCCTCTATAGCTTCGCAAAATGCGCCGCAATCTCCATCCTGAAACAGTAAATCTCCTTCTTGCAGAGCAAATTGGCCGGTCACTTCGAGTACTTCCACTTTTTTCGATAAAACGCCTGCATCTGTTCCAGGATTATCCCGGCAGGACAGGACCAATAATAAAAAAACTAAATATCGCATATCAGGTAGTGGTTTTAATCGCTTTGGCCTCCAGTGGTTACGTTCCATACTTGTGTTTCTTCCGGTGCTGAATATCGGTGCTATTCTTTTACTTCACTATCCTTTTTATTAAACTCTAATACATTGATTTCTTCATCCATAGATAGCCAATTGGCAACCTGAGCAGGATTGAAATCCGGTTTTTCAAAACGAATCACCCAGATATTTCTTGGTTTGGAAATCGAAGATAATACCTCCATGTTCCAGTTGGGATATTTTTTGATCCACTCTTTAATATCTGTTCTGCGCTTCAATCCGATGACTAATTCATCTTTAATATAAAAATCCTGTAATTCGGGATTAGGTACTTCCAACACGGTCCAGTTCACCTCATTTTGGGCAATTGCTTCCAGCTGATTTTCGAGATCAAGGACTATTTCCGGACGGGTCATATCTCCAATGATGGTTTTTTGTTTTCCATTATGAAAAAAAGAAATCCGATGCTTGGGGATATCGGGGATATTTCCGGAATAACTATTTTCCAGGGACCAGAGATTGGCCTCTATAAAAGCTTTTTTGAGTTTTTTATAGTCTCTTTTTTTGAGTTTTTTTACATAAGTACCAAATTTCCGGACAAACTTTTTGCCTTCGAACCGGACAATCCCTCCTTTATAAACGGTTAATATAAAAAAGGGACATTTGCCAAAACAGGGACTGGTTTGGTATTCAATTTCTACATTCAGATTTTCCAGATCACTTAACTGCTTAGGCTTTTTACAATAAGCGAAGAAGAGAGGAATCAGGAAAAGCGACCAGGAAAGTTTGAAAGACATTTAGACTTGTTTTGAAAACAAGATAATACTTTTATCAGGAAGCCATCTTTAATCAGAAGAAAAATCCGGTTAGCGTGAATTTACTTTGCGATCATTATTTTTTTGGTAATGGTTTGTTTGGCAGCTCGAAAACTAATAAAGTAGATACCGTTGCTAAGATTTATGGCATCAATCGATCGGAAATTTCGGGAACTTTCAATATTTCGATAGAGTACCTGCCCTGCTGCATTGACCATTTCCACATCTATATCGCCGGGAATTTCCGCATTGAAATCGATATGTATACAATTGGTAGCGGGATTGGGATAAAGCCCAATAGCATCTTCTCCAAAAGGAAGGGGAGGGTCTAAAAGAGCACAGCCAACAGATTCAGTTAGTCCTGATCTTGGGCCATTTAGGACGGAAAGCATTCGAGCCTTTTGTCCATGGGTAAACATTGCCATACAGGCATCATCCGTATAATTCATAAAATTCATATACATTTCCGAGATGCCACAGGTTCCCTGCGGATAAGAAGGACAACCGAAGAACGGTTCTGCCTGGATTGGTGTATCCTCCACAAAATCGGGATCCTCACCATCACAATCTCCCCAGGGATGTCTTAAACCCAGAAAATGTCCGATCTCATGAGTAGCGGTACGCCCCAGATGATAAGGCGAGGCTTCTGAAGAATTACAATTATTTCCAAAATATTTATAATCAATGACGATACCGTCTTCTTCCGGAGCAAAATCCATCACTGCCAGGCTTGGTGTAATGCCGATATAGACCCCGCAACTGTTCGCTACCCAGATATTGAGATAATGTTCAGTATCCCAGCCATCGGTGCCTCCCAGTTCAGAATAGAATAATCGGGACGTACCATTGACTTTTACCCCTCCGATATCACCAAGACATTCATAAGTGGTTTGCACGCGATTGATACCAGTAGTAGGCCGACCTTCTGGATCAAGAGAAGCCAGACAAAATTCTATTTCTGTATCGGCAGCCAATGGCTGAAACTCAGCCGGGATACCATTTACGTTTTCATTTAAAAGCCTGAAATCTTCATTGAGTACTTCTATTTGTGATTGGATCTGCAAATCAGAGATATCTTCATTTTCTTCGTAATAAACGATATGAACCACTACGGGAATCGTAATAACTGATCTTTGGCCGGTATTATAGGTGGTATGGGATAAGTTCTGTTCTATTACCGCATTCTGCTCCTGAAAACCTGGAAATCGCTGCTCGTGTGTTTCCCGCAACCAGTCATGGGCACAACGTGTTGCTTGTGTATTCCCTGTCAGAGATAAGATTAAAATGAAAAAAATAGAGGATAATAATTTTCTCATACCAGTAAAACGTGAAAACCATCTAAAATGATTCTTAAAATAAAATTAAAAATTGAAGTGATTGATATTAGTTTTTGTCACTTCATTACAATAAGCATTAAAAAGTATAAATAACACAACAAATGCTTCCTTTTGAGCCAGCTCAAATTGAGGTCAACTAGTTTAAAACTTTGAAAATTGAATTTTTTAATTTTTGATATTCAAAAATTAAGTTTTTATCGACTGGTAAGATTTCTATATTCGAGCGCCCATCTGCAAAAATGCAAACGGGCGTTCCTGCTGTTTTTTAATTTTAGGTCAAGTTATTGATTTTTAATAACTTAAGCAAATAAGGGCAAGCGAACAAAGGCAAGATGGGCAGAGGTGACATCAATCTTGTACCCGGCCTTAAATCTCTCGGCAATGAGCAATGCGATAATCCTATTGATTAATGATATCGTATAATTGATCGAGCTTCGGTGTCAGAATGATTTCCGTTCGGCGATTTTTCGCTTTATTTACCGCTGAATTATTGGGAGCGATCGGATCGTAGAAAGCTCTTCCGGAAGCTGTTACCCTTTTGGGATCAAGTCCCTGACCGGTCAGCACTTTAACGACAGAGGTTGCTCTTCGAACACTCAGATCCCAATTGCTGGAAGCATTTCCAACTGCATCGGTATGTCCTTCAACATTGACCAAAATATCCGGATTGTCTTTGAGTACTTGTGCCAGTTGAATAATTGCTTTTTTACCTTTCCAGTCAATCTTATCGCTACCGCTTGCAAAAAGCAGATTTTGACTAAGCGAAACGTAAATTTTCCCGTCCTTTTCGCTGATCGTTAAATCTGAATCAGTGAATCCTAATAAAGCCTGATTAACATTTTGGCGAAGCTGTAGGAGCTTTTCTTCTTTTTGCCGAAGTGCTTCCTGTAGTTCCTGTAGTTGTTGTTCGTAGTTGCTGAACTGACCATCGACATTGCTTAATTGTTCTTCTTTGATCTGGAGCTGTTCCCGAATAAGCTGAAGGTTTTGCTCTTGTGCTTTTAAATCATCCTCTAAGCGGGCCAGGGCTCTTTCTTTTTGATCCAGTTCTGTTTGTTTCGTGGCCAATTGACCGGTTAAATCCAGTTTCTCATCCGAGCTGGTAGCCAATAACTCCTTATTTTGTGCCAGCAATTGATCGAAGCGAAACAATAATTCCTGATTGTTTTGGCTTAGTGCCAAAAAGCGTTCTTCTAATTCTGCATAAGCTGCTTTATCTTTCTTTTGCTGACTTTCCAGTCTTTGCACATCGTATTGTAAAAAGCGATCCTTCTCTACAATACTTTTTAAAGAATCTCTTTGCCGCTTATTGCGCATACTTTCTTTTTCCAGGGTCGCGTACTTTTTAGTAGGTACACAGGAGTTGATCAATAGTGCAACGAATAAAACCGATAATAGTCGAATTGGCCATTTCATAGCATTGTGATTTTGATTAAAACAATATTATTTTATTAAACCTCGAACCTCGAACCTCGAACCTCGAATCAAACTTCTTCCTTTCTCTTCGCTTTAGCTCGTTCCTGCGCCTGGCTCAGGTTTCGTTGATATCTTCCCTGTGCAATATCGGTCAATATCAGGATTACCAGAATAAAATAGAAAGTAGATTTACTCATTTGTGTAACCGGACTTTCCCAAATTGCAATATGTGCCAAATGTCCTCCTTCGGTCACCAGCATAATACCTACCAGAAAAAGAATAAACAGACCCAATACTTCGTACATGCGGTTTTTAGCCAAAAAGTCGGAAATTTTATCGGCTAGTACAATCATCAATATTCCTCCGATAATAATTGCCGAAGCCATTACCCAAAATACTTTGGTCAGTGCCATAGCACTCAGGATCGAATCGAAAGAGAATACCAGATTCATTATTATAATCATAAAAATAACCTGAGCAACGGATTTATGACGTTTTTTCTCATTGAGGGCATCCCCAGTGTCCATTGAGATCATGTGCCAGATTTCTTTGATTGCAGTGTAAATAATAAATGCCCCTCCGACTAATACAATTAAACTATGGCCATTAAAATCTCCGTGAAAGAACTTCCCAAGATCAATTTTGAATAGCGGCTCCTGGAAGATTTCGGTTAATTTTATCAGTATAAAAAGCAATGCTATTCTGAGAATAATGGCCAAACTGATTCCTACCTTTCGTACATAACTTCTTTTATCCTCTGGAGCATTTTTCGACTCTAGCGAGATGTATAAAAGATTATCGAAGCCTAATACCGCCTGTAGTATAATAAGCATGACCAGTGTGCCCAAATTCTGAATAAGCGTAGGTTCCATTTCCTGTAGTATTACTTTTTTGATGTTGCAAAATAGTGTTCACAACGAATAAGCTATCTAATTACGACATTGGCATAGACCTTCAAAAAACGTAAAACTAATTCTAATTTTTTAAAAACAGAAAGGGATTGGGCATTTCATTGATTCGCTACTCGTCCTTTGAAAGCCAAAAATCAAAGGACGAGTCAGGAAAAAAATAGAGCATTAGGCGATCTCACCACCACAGCTACTTCCCGCTCCGGCGGTACAACCATAGCAATGTTGATTGAGAACAATATCTCTTTGTTGGAGCTTATCTATATTAAAATGATCAATATGCTGAGAATCTTTAGTCGCTACTTTCAGGTCGAGCATTTGATTGAAATCACAATCGTATAAATATCCATCCCAACTGACGGAAATCGTATTGCGGCACATCAATCCCATCACCGTAGCCGGATTATAGGCTTCGACTAGTAACTGCATGTAATCTTCATAATTATCAGTCTGAATCAAATAATCCAAAAATCGACTGATTGGAAGATTGGTTATTGCATAAAGGCTATTAAAATCAATATCAAATTTGCGCTTGAGCTGTCTTTTGAATTCGGATTGTAATTGTTCCTGGCTACTAGGTAAAAATGCACCGGATGGATTATAAACCAAATCCAGTTTTAAACCTGTACCTTCTTTTCCGTATCCAACTGCATTGAGCATTTTTAGCGCTTTGATGGAATCCTCGAAAACGCCGTCTCCCCGCTGATTATCGGTGCGACTTTTAGAGAAGTAGGGGAGGGAAGAAACAACCTGTACATTGTGTTTGGCCAAAAACTCGGGTAAGTCATTATACTTTTTATTGGCAACGATGATCGTTAAATTACATCGGTCAATCACTTGCTTGCCCAGTTTAGAGCATTCCTCAACAAACCAGCGAAAATGCGGGTTCATCTCCGGAGCGCCTCCCGTAATATCAACAGTCGTGATCGAGGGAACAGAAGCTATAATTTCCAGACAGCGCTCCAAAGTTTCTTTGGACATGTTTTCTGTCTTTTTATCCGGTCCTGCATCTACATGACAATGGGCGCAAGTCTGATTGCAGAGTTTTCCAATATTAATCTGAAATATCTCAAGAGGAACCGGTTGTAATTTCTGATAGCCAGATTCCGCGATTTTCTCCTCAAAAGGAGTAAACTTAGCATCGACAATCTCTTTTCCATTCAAAACCCTTAATTGAAAAAAAGTATCTGAAAGTTTATTATCCGTTGCACTAAGAGATTTCGTTTTTTGCTTAATCGCCATTTTATTATTTTAAATTACAAAGAAATAACTACGGACTCATCCATCAGTTCTCCATCTACTCATTTGCCCATTGCTACATCGACATCTTGTTCACATGTTTCATCATCTGTGTTCCATAAACCAGGGTTGTACCGGAACGAATGGCGGCGGCTACATGTACTGCTTCCATCATTTGTTCTTCATCTGCACCTTTGACCAGACAAGCACTTGAATAGGCTTCGATACAGTAAGGGCACTGGATAGCATGGGCTACAGCTAATGCAATTAGTGATTTTTCTCGCTCCGTTAAAGCACCTTCTTTAAAAACCGAACTGTACCAATCGAAGAATTTCTTTCCATATTCCTCCTGCCACTCCGTTATATTTTTAAAATTTTTAAGGTCTTTGGGCTCAAAATAAGTCTTTTCACTCATGGTTGTTGCTTGTATTATTTAATGTGTTTCAATTGTCAGCGACAATTGTATTTTCAACTATTAATACCAAACAAAGGTTAAAATTACTAGCTCTTTGTTCAGAAAAATGTATTAGTTAGGACAAATCCATAAGGCATAAACTAAAACGAGGCAAACCCGGAAAATTAAAGCCTCAAATCTGCCCGTTTTAAGGATTAGTGCTACATTTGAGCAAATAAAAGTACAACTTAAAAATGAGGTATTCTACTTTCTTACTTATACTTACTTTTTTTTGCAATTGCAAAATGGAAAGAAATCTTCGTCCGAATGTAGAATCGCTTGAAGCCTTCGGAGCAAAAGGAATCAATATGGTTGTGGAAATTCCCGCCGGTACCAATCACAAAATAGAATACGACTATGAATCCCGGTCTTTTAAAGTCGATCAGGAAAACGGAAAGGATCGCGTGATTGACTTTTTACCATATCCTGGAAATTATGGATTCGTTCCCGGTACGCTTATGGATGAGGCGAAAGGAGGTGATGGGGATGCTTTGGATATCTTGCTTATCGCCGAAAGTGTTCCCAGTGGAACGGTGGTGGAAGTTTTGCCGATTGCTGCGCTGGAGTTGATGGATAGCGGCGAAGTAGATACCAAATTAATTGGCATACCTGTAGATTCTACCTTGCGGGTAATCCAGGCAACCAGATTTGAAGACTTCATGATTGAATATAATATTGCCCAGCGTATGATAAAGGACTGGTTTTTGAATTATAAAGGTTTGGGTAAAGTAGAGATGGTTGCCTGGAAAGACGAAATCTTTGCCAGAGCGGAGGTGGAAAAATGGGCGATCAAGCAATAATTAACCGCCTCGGGGACTCGCTTGAATCGATATATTCTCAGGGACTGTCGTGGTGCCCTGAATATTATAATCAATATGCATTTTGTACGTACAGACCGGACTATGAATTCCTTTAGGACAGAACGACTATACCTGCGTAAATTGACCAGAGCAGATGCTCCGCTGATCCGGGCTTTAAATTCGGACGCTGAAGTAATGAAATACATTGGCCCACCCGATAATTCTCTGCAAAATGCACAGGATTATGTAGATATGCGAGTGGAAAAGTATGCAGACAAAGAGGGGCTTGGCATTTTCGTTGCGGAGAGGCTGGATAATCAAAAGTCGATTGGCTGGTTTTGTTTGAAATATCTGGATGATACGGACGAAATAGAGATCGGCTATCGTTTACTCAGGGAGCATTGGGGTATTGGTTATGCGACAGAAGGTTCAAAATGTTTATTAGTACACGGTTTTGAGAATCTAAAGCTAAAGGAAATAGTCGGAGTGACCATGCCAGCCAATATTCCGTCCCAAAAAGTACTGCTTAAATTGGGATTAGAGAGAGCCGGAGTGGCCAGGTATTACGGGCACGAGTTATTCTATTTTAGAAAGAGCAACTGTTAATTATAGCTGAAATATTTGTTAATTAACTGGCGCTGAAACAAATATTGGAATCTACTTGTTATTTTAGTCGTCTGTCGAATAAATATTTATGAATAGTAAAGTTACTCCAACAAGTATTTTGGAAACATCTGCACCTTTAGGAAAATTACTATCTCTCAAGGGCACAAGTGTAGTGCTTTATCATTCGGTAGATGCTATCAATCCACATCATTGGGCAGAAGCAGCTCCTGCTGATAATGTGTTTTTAAATCTCGATTATCTGTCTGTGGTTGAAAAGCATCCGCCCAAAGGAATGGAGTTTTGCTATTTGTTATTTTACAAGGATAAGCATCCTGCCGGAGTGGCTATGTGTCAGGTACAGTTTTTTAAAGCAGACAAGAATATTCAGCAAAAAGATGATAAAAAACCACCCTGTTTCTTTACTACTTTTGCACGTTTTATCAAAGGATTAGTAGCAAGTAAAGCAGAGTTCAACGTTTTGATCAATGGTAATTTGTTATTGACAGGTGAACATGGTACTTTCTTTAAGGAAAGTTTGATTAGTAAAAAGGAGTCCATTGAATTGCTGGATGAAGCTTTAAATTATACACTGAACCAATTAAATCGAAAAGGGAGACGCCTGTCGGGGACTTTACTAAAAGATTTTTACGAACGAAACAGGGCCTATTCTTCTGAGTTCGCTAAAAAGTTTTCTTTTAACGAATTTACCGTTCAACCCAATATGGTTATGCGTATTCGTCCGGAGTGGAAAAGCTTTGAGGATTATACAGCTTCAATGTTATCGAAATACCGGGTGCGTACGAAAAGGGCTTTTAAAAAAGGGAAAGATTTTGAGAAAGTACCCTTTGATGTTACAATGATTGAAGAAAACCTGGATCGGCTTTATGAATTGTACGAAGGGATTGCCGAAAACTCCGGCTTTAATATGGTAAACCTGAATAAACAATACTTGTTGTGTCTAAAGAAAACTTTTCCCGAAGCCTTCAAGCTTACCGGTTATTATCTCAAAGGCGAACTGGTTGGTTTTTACACCACTTTCCTTAATAATCAAGAATTAGAAGCCCACTTTCTGGGCTTTGACCAATCCCTTAACCGCGATTATCAAATCTATCTTAATATCCTCTACGATATTGTCAAGGAAGGCCTGTCTCAACAGGTACACGAAATAATCTTTGCCCGTACTGCGATGGAAATTAAAAGTTCTATTGGAGCAGTAGCCGAAGAAATGTATTGTTATCTCCGCCACCGGAATTCTTTTTCCAACAAATTTGTAAAACCCATCCTCGAATACCTGCGTCCCCAACAGGAGTGGCAGGCTCGCCATCCGTTTAAGGCTTGATGCTTTTATATTTCTGCTAGATGAAGGTCCCTCACTTGTGTTATCGAATATAGAATCAATACTCGCTTTTTAGTATGATTGTCAAAAACAATGCGTTCTCGGTAATATCAAATTCTAAAAATCGGAGATAAGTGAAATATTCAGTTTTGCTTGTAAGGAAATTGTCCTAATGTATCAGGTTTTGAAACATCTCTAATTTTGACCGCAAAAAGAGGACCTTGATGCTCAATTAAATATCCAAAAATGACAACAAATTATCTTTTCGACAGTATCTGCTAAGGTTTATCTTGGAAAAATAATTTATTTGTGTTAAAATAAATTATTTTAGAGTGGATAAGTATTTTCGAAAACAAATCCAGACCGGTCAACTTATCTCAGATGCAAACCCTCTCAGAGACCTTAACAAATAAGATTTAGACTATAATTTTAATTCGTTCGTATTACGGCTTACTTATTAGTTTTTTCTGATAAGTACAGAGTTTTGCGCAAACCATTTACATGCTATGAATAATAACTCACATGTCTGGATCAGGCTATTGCTCCCTTTGCTACTGCTTTCTCTTTTTACAGGTAAATCTTTATACGCACAATCAAATCCGATTATTGACAGTCTCATGAGCGAGTTGCCTCATAAGACGGATAGTGCAAAAGTATTTTTGCTCGTTGATATTTCCATTGAGATGAGCTATATCAATCTTGTGGAAGCTAAAAAGTATTCAGAGGAGGCGGTGGAATTAGCCAGGGAAATTAATTTGTCTATAGGACTGGGCAGGGCTCAGGAAATATTAGGTCATTGTTATCATCTGTTGGATGATTATGAAAAAGCAGAATCACTTTACCAGGCAGCTTTAAATATTTTTATCGAACACAAGCATCGTAAATACGAAAGTAATACCTATAGCAGGTTAGCTCAGATTTATGCTCAGCGAGGCGCTTTCAAAGAAAGCATTGAATATTATAACCGGGCACTGGAAATTTCCCGGACACTGGAAAAGGATGTTTATATCGGGACCATTATTTTTGGTTTGGCGAGTAGTTATACTAAACTCGGAGAATACGAAAGGGCTTTTGATTTGCTGGAAGAGAGCAAACCATTAATCAGCTACGAACCTCATTTAATTTATTATTATGCGATTTTGGGGGATTTACATTGTACAACCGGTGCAATTGAAGATGGATTAATTGCTTTTTTTGAAGCGGCTGAATTGTGTGAAAAACATAATGATCAAATGCGCCTGGCTTATGTATACGAACAGATTGCCAAGACTTATTTTGATCTGGGAGCTTATGAAAAAGCGGCAGAGTATTATTTTAAAATAATTGAGATTAACCGGAACGTAGAGTTACCAACCCTGGAGCTTGTCTCCCGGCAAGGTCTTGGAACTTTGTATAAAATCTGGAATGATCTCGATAAATCCATTGCGTATCTCGAAAAAGCGGAAGAACTGGCTCTGGCATCCAAGCTCAATAATCATATCGCCGAAATACAACTTCATCTGGGCGAAGCTTTTCTGGAAAAAAGACAATTCTCCAAAGCAGAAAATACCGTCCATAATGCCTTGAGTCTTGCTCGTGAAATCCAGTCCCCACCTTTGGTAATTAAATCGTATTTACAGCTTTGCGATATTTATCAGGAAGCGAAAAATTATGAAGCGGCAATGCTTATGCTTTTTCAATTGGAAAGCTTTATTAGCGAAGAAAATAAAAATAATTTAGCACATTTTTATTTATCGGTTTTTTGTAAAAAAGGGGAAATCTATTTTGATAAAAAAGAGTATGAAAAAAGTATTTCTATCTTGAATCAAGGACTTGGCCGAAACTTAAAATTTATAAATAAAAAAGAGCAATCGGATTATTTCAAAATACTTTCTCAGGCTTATACAAAAATAGGAGACTTCGAAACCTCTCTGAATTTTTATCAACAACATGCCAGTTTAAAAGATAGCATTCAACAAGCTGCGAATAATAAGGAAATTAATGCGATCAGGGTAGTTTATGAAACGCGGGAAAAAGAAAGGGAAATTGAAAAATTGCAACAAGAAAAAGCAATGCAATCGCTCCTGCTGGATCATCAGAAAAGTGAACTATCCAGAAAGCAGTCGTATTTGTTATTATTATTCTTTTTATTACTCATTTTGGGATTGAGTTCTTATCTCTTCTTCAATCGCTTCAAATGGCGTAAACGAACAGAAAAACTACAATTGATGAATAGCAAAATGACTTTGGAGAAAGAACATCTGAAAACCAGGCAGCAACTGGAAATTGCCAAACTCAGGGCCCATCTTTTTACCAATATCTCACATGAGTTCCGGACGCCTCTGACCTTAATTCTAAGCCCCCTGGAATCAATGATTAACGGGGATGTAAAAATGCAAGCCAAACTTTTGAAAATGATGCATACTAATGCCAATAAACTATTGGAATTAGTTAACCAGACACTTGACCTTGCAAAACTGGAAAGCGGAAACATATCACTCAAAAGAGAACGTTGCAATGTCGATCTATTGATCCGGAATGTATTTCGGAATTTTCTGCATATTGCCGAAAAAAGAAATATTCAAATCAAAATAGAAAATGAAAGCGCATATCAACTGATCGATATCGATAAAGTGAAAATGGAAAGGGTCATTTCAAATTTGTTAAGCAATGCACTTAGGTATAGCCCTCCTGATAGTGAATTACTGATCGTTTTACAAGATAGTAATACTGGACTTAGGATATCCATGACAGATCAGGGAGAAGGAATCCCGGTCGAACATCAGGCCCGGATTTTTGATCGTTATTATCAAGTAGACAAATACAGTCAGCGAGGCACGGGGATAGGTTTGGCGCTGGTGAAAGAAATTGTAGCACTACACGAAGGAGAAATAAGCGTAAAGAGTGAAGTAGGGCAGGGCACAACATTTACTATCTTTTTGCCTTTCGATAAAAATCAGGTTTACAAAGAATCTTTACCGCCTGCTAAAATTGATCCCGAAATAACTGAGCTCAAAAATATTAATACCGAACAAGCCCGAAATCATAAAATCTTGTTGGTTGAAGACAATAAAGAGGTAATGGAATATTTGACCAGTGTACTATCTGAGTTGGGAAATGTGGAAACGGCAGTAAATGGTAAAGAAGCTTTAAAAAGGACCCGTCATTTTAATCCGGACTTGATAATTTGTGATATCATGATGCCCGTAATGGACGGAATGGCATTTGCGAAAGCAGTTAGAAAAGATTTGCAGATCAGCCATACCCCGATCATCCTGCTTACCGCAAAAGCTTCGATGAACAGTAAACTGGAAGGTTTGAAAATTGGGGTAGATGATTATTTGATAAAACCCTTTAACAGACGGGAATTGATTATCAGGAGCCGGAATTTGATCTTGCAAAGAAGGAGGTTAAAACAATTATTCAGGGCAGATAAAAAGATTGCCGTAGAGGAAATGGCTGTCAACAAGCTCGATCAGGAGTTTTTGGAAAAAGCCCTTAGTGTGGTCCGGAATCATTTATGTGATTCTGAATTCAATGTAGAGCGCTTCACCCTGCTCATTGGAATGAGCCGCACGAATCTTTATACCAAACTAAAAGCACTAACCGGCAAGAATATTTTGGAATTTATTCGAACCCTCCGCATTCAAAAAGCGGTAGAACTTATTCGAACCAATAGCGGAAATATGAATGACATCGCTTATAGCGTCGGTTACAATAACCGCCAGTCTTTTATAAAATCATTTAAACTGGAAATGGGTAAGACACCTTCTGAATTTAAAAAATCGCTAAAAGAGGATGCGAAAACCAAGCATTGAGCAAGCGTTTGTTATAAGCTTTCTATTTGTTGTATTAGTTTGCCGTAGCAGAGGAAGAATTCGCAACGGTAATCTTTTTTCGCTTCCCTTCCTGAAAGTCTGGATTGGAGAGGCGATCCTGATATTTTTTTTGAAACTCTACAACTTTATAAAACCCCTTTTCTTCTTCATTGATATTTTCTACGGCTTCGATAAGAAATGGCTCTACAGCATTTACACCTTCGGCAGCAATATCATTTTCACCTCTTTGGAAGGAAAGGGTAATCAGAGCCGTAATACCGGCAATCCCTACGATACTTGCGGCAATTGATATGATTTGCCGGAATGAAAAACTTCTTCGCCTGGCATGTTGATCCAAACGGCTTTCCAGCTGCTCCCAGGCCTTTTTCGAAGGACGCTCTTCGAGCTTATACACATTGGCCTTGATTAAATCGGATATGTCTTTTTTAGATTTCAATTCTAAAGATTTTTGTTTTTTCAAAATATAGTTTAACCTACTCCCGGCATTCTGTTTTGCTCCACTAAAGCTTGCAAACGCTTTTTCGCCAGAATCAATTGCGATTTTGAGGTATTGATACTAATATCCAAAATCTCGGCAATTTCCCGGTGTTTGTATCCTTCAATTACATATAAGTTGAATACTGTTCGATAACCAGTAGGTAGTTTTTCGAGTAATTTTATAATATCCTCGGCGGCCAGATCATCTTCCACGGTAACCTTTGAATGGATTTGGATATTACTGATTTCAACACTGACTTTGAAATTATGTGCTTTACGCAAAAACATTAAGGCTTCGTTAACCATAATTCGTCGCATCCATCCCTCAAAACTACCACTGCCACTGTACTGATTGATTTTTGTCATGATTTTGTACATACCTTCAATCATAACATCTTCGGCATCTTCTTGTCGTTTGACATAACGGCGGCAAATTCCTAACATTTTAGCTGAATAGCGGTCAAATAACAACTTCTGAGCTTTGCGCTCTTGGCGTTGACATGCTCGTATGAGTTCTTTTTCGTTCACGTAGGTAGTTTTCGGTATCATTGAAATTACGTAAAATTTTACGAAAAGATTTCCTGGCTTTTCTCCTTAGATGTATTCGTGAACTATTTTGGTGTGAAGAATGTAGAAAAAGATTAAGAGATAACCGAAGCAGGACAAGTTTTAGTGGTAGATGAATCAGGGATAGGAAAGGTGCGGGAAGAAGGCTTTTTGTGTTTATAGGATTGGATATTGAATGATCAGAGATAAAGAATAGCAAGTGATATTTTATATAAAAAAACTATCTTTGCAAGCATTTATAAATCAAATTTTTTTAATATGGAATTAGTAAACGGAGCTTATGAGTTAAGCAATGGCCTTGATCCTATGGCGCTCTGCGAAAAGTATGATTGTCCCTTATACGTTTATGATACCGCAATCATGAAACGTCAGTTTGAAAGATTAACATCTGCTTTCAAGGTCAAGAAACTCAAGATCAATTATGCCTGTAAAGCCTTAACCAATATCAATGTGCTTCGTTTTTTTAAACAATTGGATGCCGGATTGGATACTGTTTCTATTCAGGAAGTTCAACTTGGATTAAGAGCCGGTTTTGCACCCGGTGAAATTATTTTTACACCCAATTGTGTATCCCTGGAAGAAATAGAAATGGCGCAGGCACTGGGTGTAAAAATAAATATCGATAATATTTCCATTCTCGAACAGTTCGGGCATGTTTACAGCGATGTACCGATTTGTGTAAGAATTAACCCGCATATCATGGCCGGAGGCTCTTCGAAAATATCGGTTGGCCATATAGATTCAAAGTTTGGTATTTCTATTCATCAGTTGCCGCACGTTGTACGCGTGGTAGAAGCTACCGGGCTTACAGTCGAAGGTTTGCACATGCACACTGGCTCGGACATTCTTGATGCGGATGTATTTTTGCGTGGCGCCGAAATCCTTTTCAACAGTGCCCGGCATTTTAAATCTTTGAAATACATCGATTTTGGCTCGGGCTTTAAAGTACCCTATAAAGAAAATGATATTGCTACAGATATTGAGGAACTGGGGGAGAAGTTATCCGAGCGTTTTAATAAATTTTGTGAAAATTACGGCAGTGATCTTACACTCATGTTTGAACCAGGGAAATTTCTGGTTTCTGAGGCTGGATATTTTTTAACAAAAGTAAATGTGGTCAAGCAGACAACCTCCATGGTCATAGCCGGTGTGGATTCCGGATTAAATCACCTCATTCGGCCCATGTTTTACAATGCGCACCATAATATTGTAAATGTTTCGAATCCTGCGGCTAAACCCCGGATTTATACAGTAGTAGGTTATATTTGTGAGACGGATACTTTTGGCGTTAATCGCAAAATTTCGGAGATCAGAGAAGGCGATATTTTAGCTTTCTACAATGCCGGAGCTTATTGCTTCAGCATGGCTTCGAATTACAATTCAAGGTATCGTCCGGCAGAAGTATTAATTCACGAAGGGAAAGATTATCTCATTCGCAAAAGAGAGACTTTTGAGGATTTGATCCGAAACCAGGTCGAGATGGATATCTTTGAAAAAACATCTGTAATTGCTAAATAAAAACTGTTGAATTAATTCTATAAATATGAAATATTTTTTCCCGATTCTACTTGTCTTCTCTTTTGTCTTTTATGCATGTAGCCCTGATCTTAATGGCAAAATGGTCAGTGATATGTATGAGAAAGGGTTTTTAGCTATGGATGGAAAACAATTTCCAATTCCTGGATATGCAGAAAAAGATGCAGTGGTTTGTTATTTGGTTCGGCATGCAGAAAAGGCTTCCGGCCCTGATCCTGAATTGACTGATGCAGGAACGGAAAGAGCGCGCAAACTGGGGAATATGCTTGAAAATGTCCCTTTAAAAGGAATCTATTCGACGCAGACTAAAAGAACAGTTCATACAGCGACTCCAAGTGCAGAAAAACACAAGATGGAAATAGATAGCTATAATGCCAGAAAGCAGGAGGAATTGGTAACCGAACTGAAGACCAGAAAGGGAGAACAGTTTTTAATTGTGGGCCATTCCAATTCTATCCCGGATATGCTGAACCTTTTCCAGAAAAAAAAGGTATATGATCATATTGATGAAAGTGTTTATGACAACTTTTATATCGTCATCATTGATGCCAGGGATAAAGTAAAAATCATTGAATTAAAATATTAACCAAAGGCAATCCTGTTACAGGCATTGCTAACAGATCATTTCAAAATGTCTTCAAATAATCGATATAACCCGACTGAAATAGAAGCCCGGTGGTATGAACACTGGATGAAGCACAATTATTTTGATTCCACGCCGGATGAACGAGAGCCCTATTCAATTGTTATTCCGCCGCCCAATGTAACGGGCGTTTTGCATATGGGACATATGCTTAATAACACGATCCAGGATATCCTGATTCGAAAAGCCCGGCTGGAAGGCAAAAATGCCTGTTGGGTTCCCGGGACAGATCATGCTTCAATTGCTACCGAGGCAAAAGTGGTAAAAATGCTCCGGGAAAAAGGAATCAAGAAAGGAGATATAGGCAGGGAGGCCTTTTTAAAACACGCTTTTGAGTGGAAGGATAAATACGGCGGGATCATTCTTGATCAATTGAAAAGACTCGGTGCTTCCTGCGATTGGAAACGTACCCGCTTTACGATGGAGGATAAACTTTCCAAAGCGGTCATCAAGGTATTTGTTGATTTGTATAAAAAAGGAAAAATCTATCGCCGTTTGCGGATGACAAATTGGGATCCGGAAGCTCAAACTGTACTTTCCAACGAAGAGGTTATTTATAAAGAAGAAAATGCTCAGCTGGTTCACATTCGTTATGATTTTGAGGATAGTCCGGGAGAGGGAATTGTTATCGCGACTCAGCGTCCCGAGACGATTATGGCGGATACTGCGATTGCCGTTAATCCCGAAGATGAGCGTTTTAAGGATTTGATTGGCCGAAAAGTACTGATCCCTTTGATCAATCGGGCAATTCCGATTATCGGAGATACTTATGTTGATATTGAATTCGGAACCGGGGCGCTGAAAATCACTCCCGCGCATGATCCAAATGATAATGAGATTGGAGAACGACATAATCTCGAAGTGATTGATATTTTAAATGCAGATGCGACGCTAAATGAAAAAGCCCGGATTTTGGTAGGGCAGGATCGGTTTGAGGCGCGCAAGAATATTAAGAAATTGCTCAAGGAATCCGGAAATCTGGTTGAATTAGAGGATTATCGTACAAAGATTGGACGTTCTGAACGAACGAACTCGGTTGTAGAACCACGATTGACTTTACAATGGTTTTTATCCATGAAGGATTTTGCGGAAACGGGTTTGAAAGCAGTGAAGGATAAAAAGGTGACGTTTTATCCCGAGCATATGTGGAACATGTATTACAACTGGTTGAATGAGGATAACATCAAAGACTGGTGTATTTCCAGACAACTCTGGTGGGGGCAAAGAATTCCCGCCTGGTATTATGGCGAGCATATATTTGTAGCGGAAACCGCCGAAGAGGCTTTGGCCCAGGCAAGAGATAAAAGTGCTAATCCGGATTTAAGTCTGCATGATTTAAAGCAGGATGAAGATGTAGTAGACACTTGGTTCTCTTCCTGGTTGTGGCCAATTACGGTATTCGATGGTTTTGAAACTCAGGATGAACTGAAATACTATTATCCGACCAATGTATTGGTGACTGGCTGGGATATTATGTTTTTCTGGGTGGCCAGAATGATTATGGCCGGATATGAATGGTCGGAGGAATTACTGGGGACCGAACTTATTCAGGCTAAAGGCAGACAACCTTTTCACGATGTATACTTCACCGGAATGGTAAGGGATAATCGACGTCGTAAAATGAGTAAATCTCTGGGGAATTCACCGGATGCTTTATCCTTGATTGACGCTTATGGAGCAGATGGAGTACGTTTTGGGATGTTGAGTAGCGCTGCTGCCGGTAATGACATCATTTTTGATGCACCTTTTGATGCAGAGACCAAGCAAGTTCGTAACGAAAGCAAATTATGTGAACAGGGCTTGAAGTTTTGTAACAAAATGTGGCAAGCTCTGAATGCGATTAAAGGTTGGGAAGTAATGGATGAACCTTTGAATGAGGATACTGCTTTGATCAATGCAAAGGCAATTGAATGGTTTGAAAATAAACTCAACGAGGTGCTTAGTCAATTGGAAGATAAGTTCCAGTCGTATCGCTTGTCCGATGCATTAATTACACTTTATAATTTCATCTGGAATGACTTCTGTTCTACTTATATTGAAATTGTTAAACCACCTTATAAGAAGCCAATTGATCGGGCGACTTTAGAGCAGACTATCGATTTTTATGAAAAACTATTAACGATCCTTCATCCTTTTATGCCATTTGTTACGGAAGAGATTTGGCATCAGTTGCGTGAAAGGGGAGAAGGAGAGGATTGTATTGTTAGTACCTATCCCAAAGCAGCAGCATTTGATCGGGAACTTTTGAAAAATGTTGAAAAAATCCTCGATGTTGTTACTAAAGTAAGAGATATCCGGGCTAAGAACAAGATTGATAAATTTGAGCCGTTGGCTTTATTCGTAGAGGAGAGTGATCGTTCAAAAGCGCTATATGCCATGGAAGGTCTGGAAGCAATTATTAGAAAACTGGCAGTATTGTCCTCGCTGGAGTTTACGGAAGAAGAAGTGGCCAATAGTCTTTCTTTCCTTAGCACTACAGAAAATTATTACATTGAAGTAGATGTTTCAGTAGATGTAGAGGCCGAGTTAGAAAGGCTGGAAGGAGAACTGGCTTATGCAGAAGGTTTCGTAGCCAGCGTTAATAAAAAGCTGAGCAATGAAAGATTTGTCAATAATGCACCTACCGCAGTAGTAGAAAAAGAAAAAGCAAAACTGGCAGATGGCCAGGAGAAGATTAAAATTCTTGTAGAACAAATCAATAAGCTGAAAAACTAATTGACTTATTTTTTTAGACATAAAAAAGCCTTTCGGAATTGCTCCGAAAGGCTTTTTCTATATAATCGAAATCCGAAGATTTCGGAATAATAATACAATTATCTTTGAACGATCATACGCTCGGTACGTACACCTTCTTCAGCTAATATATTTACAAAGTAAGTACCAACTGCAAGATTATTTGTATTCAAAGTGAAAGTTTCTTTTGATACATTATCATAAACATTGCTCATTACTGTTTTACCAGTTACATCAACGATGTTCACAGTTACCTGAGTTTGTGTATTCACAAAGTCCATGTTAAGGTTAACGTACTCATCCGCTGGATTTGGATTAACCGTGATGATATTAGCTTGATCTAATTCATCAACGCTGATAATTACATCTGAAGTCAGGTTCAATCTTACAGAAGGAACGAGATTTGCAAAACTGGAAGGTTCAAATGTAATGTCAGATGGTTTACCAATTCCGATAACTGGAGAAGGACGGTAAGGCATGTCACCAAATACAGACTGATCAGTTCTGAATACCTGAGCATTATACTCCCAGCCATCAGCAGCAGCAACCTCCATATCAACACCAGTCTCTCCTGTATCAAACTCTACTACTAATAAATAGGTAGTGTTATCTTTGAGATCAATCTTTCCGGTTTCACCCGCAGGATTAAGTGGATCGAAAGGTTCTAGTGGAATAGTAAGTAAATCGGAAGCATCTTCATTTCCTGTAGTTTCATAACTGGCAATTGCAATTCTTACGCGCTCATCAATATCAAAAAAGCCATCACCATTCAAATCACTCCACTCGTACAAGTAAGCTGCAATAATCTGTTCTTCCGGTAATGCTTCAATACCAAAAGTTGCAGAAGCGGCAAAGTAAACAGTTTCTCCTCCAGCTCCCTCAGAACCATTTACAATGTGGTAAGCACATCCATAGGCCCAGGAGTGCGGATCATTAGCTCCCATCCAGCTATTATCGGCAGGACGTACACCAAAGTCTGGAGCAAACTCTTTGGCAAAAGTAGAATCAGAAATTCCGAACTCGAAACTAACGGAGTTATTGCTTTCGTCAAAGTCAACACTGTCAGAAGAAATAGAATAAGTACCTGTAAAAACATCACCCGGGTCACCTGATGGAGTGTGAATACCATCTAAAAATGGAATATTTTCTACCACAGTATCCGCAACGACATCTCCATAATCAAGATCAGCTGAGAAAACACTAGTACCACCATCATCAGCAATGTTGATATTTAAGATAGTATTAGGCTGAGTTTCAGCACCAATATTTGAAATATCAGCAAGGAAACTGAATCCTTCCAATTGACTTTGTGGAGTCAAAGCATTTGGAGCAATTGCGTAAAAGTTTGTATTTACCTGAAGGTTGTTACTCTCTGCTTCGATGATTTGTACATCATCAATAATCCAGTAGTAGTAGTTTGCTTGGTATCTGAATCTAACGCGGAATTCAGTTGAGCTTAAATCTGCATCAGGCATAATAACTCTTCGAGTTTCGTTGAAGTGAGGACTGTTAACATCCATTTCATCATTTACTTGAATGTCAAACCAGGTATTTCCATTATCATTACTATAAGAAACAAAATAGTTACTGGTAAACTGGCGGGTAGCCTGATGCCATTTCAAAGAGATGAAACTTACATCACTCGCTATAGCACTAAGGTCAATAGCCGGAGAAATCAACTCTCCAATCTGAACAGCAGTACAATCACCACCACCAAGGTTATCTTCATCACCATTGTTATCATAGAAATCAGAATCAAAAACCATTGCTCCATTACAAGCAGTAATCGCAGTACTTACACCACCTCCTGTAGAGAAAGCACCACCAACTGCATCCGCATCTGCATCATAAACCCAAAGAGGAGTAGTACCACCATTTGCACAAGAGATATCTACAGTAGTCCAACCATTTAGACCACCGTCGAAGTCACCTTGACCAGGAAGGTCACCCCAAAGTACATTATCCGTACTTAAGCCTCCTGTCCAGAAAACTTCACCTATAACGGTGCTTGTAGAACTTTCAACAGCTGCTCTAAATTCATTACAATCGGCTAGTTCAAGTCCCCATACAGGAACAGTTACATCGTCTGAATCCACACCTCCACCAAGTGGATTTGGAATGGCATCAACAACGTTGTTACAAATAAGGACAGCTGCCGCACCTGCATTTTGAGCATTCAAGGCTTTGGTAGCAAATTCACAAGATCCTCGATCGATTAATGCGATTTTTCCAGCGATATCTCCACCATTAATAATAGCCTGGCAACCATCGGTTGTTTCACCAGCTCCCCCTTCATCATCGCCGTCATCAACAATAACAATTTCTCCTGAAAGGTCATAATTGTCCAGGCAATCTGGCAAATCGGCCCCCCAGTTGTTAGCTGGTGCAATGTTATAGATTGTTTGTGTGCCTCCATCTACAGTAACTCCAAATACAGTTTGAGCTGTACTAAGGTTTACTGTAGCTAGCAATAACACAAACAAGAAAGAAAATTTAAGTGTCAAATTCGTCTTCATAAAATGTTATTTAGTATTTAGTAAAATAAGAGATGGCAAAATTAAAAAAAAACACGCTATTTCTATTGTAATATCCTTTGATATGTTTCGCCTTTCGGTTTTTCGTAAAAAAACTGTCTTATGAATTACACATTTTACAGCCTGTTTTTGTCATAAACGAACCAATTTCTTTTAAATAATCATCTAAAAGTAAAAAGATCAACAATTCATTAGGTTTTCTAAGCTTTTGGTGAGAATCCGAAGATTATCTGATTTTTTGCCATTATGATTATATAACATCATTATCCTGAGATAAGATGCCTTGATTATAAAGAAATAACTTTTGTAATTGCAGCAATCAACTTCCGGCAAGCAGCCAAAATCCGGGGTGGAAATGGTAATAAGCCTTGCTTACAGGAAAACTGATATTCAAAGATTAGAAAATATTATCACAAAAAATGTAAAATACCAGGCAATTTTCACTTTACCAAATACCACTTAAAAAGAAAAAGTCAGGTTTCTGAACTGGCCAGAAGTACTTCATATTCTTCCAATAGCTTTTCTTTATCTACCGGAACTACTCCGACTTTTTCACATACTTGTCCACCCGCTAGGTTAGCCAGAATAGCAGTATCTTCCAGAGGAACACCAAGTGCAGTACACATTGCTGCAATACTGATTACCGAATCACCTGCACCGCATACATCCGCAATATTTCGGGCTTGTGTAGGGACAATCACCTGTTTTTGATAATTATCTATAAAAATGCCTTTATCGGATAAGGTAATCATGGTATTCTTATTTCTCATTTTGCTTCTGAGATAATCGGAAGCTTTTATCAACAGATTTCTGGAAACTCCGATCTCAAAAGGCATTGCTTCCCGCATTTCTTTAAGATTGGGCTTGAAAAGCGTTGCACTGCGGTATTCGAAAAAATTCTGCTTTTTGGGATCTACGACCGTCGGAATTTCCCTTCGGACAGCTTCGAGCAAAAGTTTTCGGATCAGCTCCTGATTTAATACCCCCTTATTATAATCCTGGAAAAGAATAACATGAATTTCGTGCTCATCAAGAATTTTTTGTACCAGGTTTAGGAAACCTGTAAGTTCCGGAGGCTCTAGATCATGGACATCTTCTTCGTCAATTCTGAGCAGATGCTGACTGGCAGCAATGATTCTTGTCTTGACAGTTGTACATCTGTGTTCCGAGCCCAAAATGTATTGAGCAGGGATTCCTGCTTTTGGAAGTAGATTTCTAAAGATTTCCGCATTTTCATCTTTACCAACCACACTGCAAAGGAAAGGGGAGGCTCCCATCGCTTTTATGTTTAATGCAACATTGGCAGCTCCACCTAGGCGATCTTCGCTGTTTGATTTTCTGACCACTGGTACAGGAGCTTCCGGAGAAATCCGCTCTACTTTACCGGTGATATACCGATCAATCATAACATCCCCTACAATGAGGACATTCAACCGATTAAACTGTTTAAATAATTCTCTGGGCTCCACAGCCGAAAGTTAATCAAAAATGAGAAATAATTACTAGGATTAGTAAAACCAACGTGCATGTTTTCCTCTGGTATCAAAATGTAAAACCTGACTATCGCTTTTGTATTTTCCCAATCCGCCCAGATTAGCAATGATGGTACGATCTAATAATTCAAAAACGATCCTGGCATCCTGAGCATTTACCAGATGATCATTGTTGACATCATAAACCCGAATATCAACGGCATCACCAAACTGATGCCGACTGCAAACTTTTCCTCCAATAGCTCGATTATAGAAAGGTGTTCGGAAACCGGAATTTATACTAAACTGATTACCGGAATAACCTCTTTCATAAAGCTTGTTTCGAAGTTCCAGAATCTTGTACAAAATTTTCTGGTCAATTAGCAAATATTGTGTTTTATCCAGTTGGGGAAAGCCCGATGAACTGGCAAACAAATGGCTGCCCGACAGAAAATCTCTGACGCGATAATCTGCTACCAAAAACTTATAGCGATCAAACCAACTGATTTTTAAGAATTTGTGATGTTGATAAAAGCGCTTTTTAGGAATCCCGTAACAGTTTTTTTCTTCTTCGGAGGCCAGGCTTTTCTTCTTTCTTTCCGGAAGTTGATCATAAGTCAAAATATCAAATGACCTGAATTGTTCTTCCAGTTTTGCAAAAGTTTCTATTGGTTTTTGTTGAGAAAAAAGATCATAACAGAAGCTCAAAGGATAATCAAATAACCAAAGTGACCAGTAGCTTAAAAGCAATAAAATAGTGTAGAAAACACAATTCCTGATACGGGCAAGATTCATTGGTCACAATCGTTAGTAGAAACTATGCACTTTAGTGCAAGACTTTCAGTTGCTACCCATTTTTGTATATTAGAAGGATGAAAGAGCAAAGACG
>JANQLV010000042.1 GCA_028280415.1 Saprospiraceae bacterium | reverse complement strand
TTATTATCTTGTGACTGTGGCAACGAGGGCATATGGGCATTATTTTTTGGTTTGGTCACTTTAAAAATAACTTCCTTTTCCGAATTGCCACCTTTTTTTTCACCCTTACATTAATTACACTGCCAACTTTTGAAGTGTATATTTGACTTATTAATTTACTCAATAAAAATATGATAAAATGAAATCGATCCTAAATTCATTTTTTGTTATCCTCTTATCCCTTACCCTTTTTGCCGGATGTGAATCAAACCCAGCTGATTCAGAAGAACATAAGGCGCTTGTGGCTGAACATGAAAAAATGGAGGCCGAGCATGAAAAATTAGCACAAGAACACGCCAAAATGGAAGAAATGCATCAAAAAATGGTCACTGAACATGAAGAAATAAGTAATCCAACTACAGATTCTGTCCATATAGCCCTGGAAGCTCAACACACTTCAATGATGAGAAAACATGCAGAATTGATGAAGAAACACGAGCGTATTCTAGCCAGTCACAGAGAGTTAGTTAAAAAACACGAAACTGGGAAATTGGATATGGAAACCTTAAAAGCCGATCATGAAAAGATGAAACAGGAGCATGAAGCTATGATCGAAGAACATAAGATGATGGATAAAGAACACGAAAAGATAAATAGCGATCATGAAAAGATGTTGAAGGAACACCAAAATGATGATGAAGGGAATAAGTAAAAGATTGAAGTATTAAAAATACATACGCAGTACAATGTGCAAAAGTCGATAGTTGCTAAGTGCGACTATTGCTTTTGCACCCTGTGTTGTAAGTCATTAGAAATCATCCATGAAAGAAACGTGAAGAAGAATTACATTAAAAAAATCATGTAATGAAATCAGACTTTTTAAATGAAACATTTTCATTGATAGATGCACAACGAAAGGAAATTATGCAAGAGTTGGAAAAGTTGACTGCGTCCCAAATCTGGGAAAAACCCTCAAAAAATGAATGGTCTATTGGTCATTGGTTGGAACATTTATATAAAACCATTAGGCTACAAAGACGTGGAATTTCTATTTACGTTTATTTAGCAACCCCAATCGCAAAATTGTTTGTAGAAAAACCATACGAAACAAGTATCGAAGATTTGTTTGAAACCAAACCGCATTCGGTTCCAAATCCCTTTTTTGGCATTAGACCAAATAGATTTGAAAAGCGTAAGGTGAGTTTGCAGGAAATGATAGACCTACTGGAAATCGAAAAAGAAAAATTGAAAACAATTCTTAGGAATAAAGACGAGGCTGTTTTGGGTCATATTAAATTGTATGAAGGCCCTTTTGGATTTGTAAATATGTTACAATCCATAAAACTTATACAATATCATGAACGGAATGATTTTAAACATATTAAATCAATTATAAAAGTCATAAATTGTTCTAACCCGCAAGTGCCTTAGCGTAATCTTTTCCCCAATTAGATATACTGCTAATTACAGGTTGTAAACTAATACCTATTTCGGTTAAAGTATATTCAACCTTTGGTGGAACGGTAGCATATGCAGTACGTTGTACAATTTTTTTATTTTCTAAATGTTTTAGTTCCTTAACCAACATTCGGGTAGAAATATCTGGAATGGCGCGTTCTAATTCTTTAAAGCGTAATGTTCCTCTATCCAACAAAACATATAAAATAGCAAACTTCCATTTGCCTTCTAAGGTGTTCATTGCCAAATGAAACAAACGGACAGTTCAAATATTCTTCTAAAGTTTTTTCCCTCATAATGTATTGATTTTCAGCAATACTTACATCTATGTTATTACTTTACATAAGTGTAACTACTTTCAAAAGTAAAGTATTGGTGCTACATTTGCAACTTCAAACAATTAAATTAAAAAGAATGTGTATTCAAAATTTAGCAAAAAGAGGAATTTATATAGTTCTATTAGCAGTGTTAATGGCAAGCTGTAATACTTCTGAAGACAGAAAACCAATAAATCAAGAAATATCAAATAATATGGAACAAACAGACAACAAAAAATTAGTACGAGAATTTATTGTAGCCATGCAAAATTCTAACGTTGAGAAGTTAAAAACAATGATTACCGATGATTTTAGCTGGTGGATTATTGGTAAGCCTGAATATTTAGTTACCGCTGGAGAACACAATAAAGACTACTTTTTGGGCTTCTTTAAAGGTACCCAGCTATTCCCTGAAGGCCCAGAGTTTAACGTTGTTTCGATTATGGCAGAAGACAATAAGGTAGCAGCAGAAGCAACATTTAAAGCCAAAACCGCTATGGGAACGTATTACGAAAACACTTATCACTTTTTGTTTTTTATTGAAGATGGAAAAGTAAAACGAATGAAGGAGTATATGGACACATTTAGTGCGAAACGATTACTAGACTCAATACCTCAACAATAATTATGCATTGAACAAAAGACAGCATAAAAAATCAGAGTGGTAAAACCTTTTTGATCACTGGGGCAAACAAAGGCTTGGGGTATCAAACCGCACTCGAATTGGCAAAAAAAGACGCTTATATAATTAGTAGCAGGTAGAAACAAACCTAAAATCAATGCTGCTATTACCGATATAAGAAATGAATACCCGAAAGCTAAACTGGAAGCAGGCATTGTTGATCTGTCGGACTTATCGTCCGTAGAAATATTTGCAAAATCAATTACAGAAAAACATAGTCGTTTAGATGTTTTAATCAATAATGCAGGAGTTATGTTTCCACCAACAAGCAAAACAAAAGACGGTTATGAGTTGCAATTTGGAGTCAACTTTATGGCTCATTTTGCATTAACAGGGCATCTTTTTGAACTAATTAGTAATACCCCAAATAGCCGTGTGGTTACTTTGAGTAGCATTGCTCATAAAAATGGACAAATTGATTTCGGCAATTTAAAATTGGAAAAATCATTTGATAAATTTAGAGAATACGGACAAAGCAAAGTAGCCGATTTAATCTTTGCTTTGGAAATGCAGCGAAGACTGGAAAAAGTGAATTCCAACTGCATTTCAGTTGCAGCTCACCCAGGAATCAGCAAAACCGAATTGTTACGAACAGACAATCCAGAAATGATTCACGAATTTCCTCATATGAGCGCTAATCAAGGTGCTTTTCCTTCATTATTTGCTGCAACAGAACCATTGCAAGGAGGCGAATATATTGGTCCAGATGGTAAAGGGGAAGGAAATGACCGGTTATCCTACTTCTGCTTTTATTTCTGATTATGTAAAAAATGAAGAAATTGGACAAAAACTATGGGAATACGCCAATGAAAATATGAAATTAGAATTCTTAACATAAAAGACCGAAACGCTAAAAAAGTAAATAAGCAGTAGCGATTTGAGTGTGAACTTGAATCGCTATTGCTTTTAATTTGTGTATATTGAACTTTGAAAAGTAGTAATAGAAACCCACTACTTCTAATACACGAAAACCATACTATGAATATAAAAATTAGGAAGTGGCAAGAATCGGATATTGAAAATCTTGTTCGATATGCAAACAATAAAAGGATTTCGGACAATTTAGCTGATGCCTTTCCTTTTCCCTACACAAAAGATTTCGGATTGGAATTTATCAAAAAAGTTTCCAATGAAGAACCTACAAAAATATTTGCTATGACATCTGAAAACAGGGCTATCGGTTCGATTGGAATATTTCCAGACCAAGATATTTATAGAAAAAATGGAGCTATAGCATATTGGATAGCCGAACCCTATTGGGGAAAAGGAATCGCGACCTGTGCAATTGAACAAATTTTGAAGTATGAATTTGACGAACTTGGTTTGACAAGAATCTGCGCCAAGCCTTTTGGGTCAAATGAAAGTTCCCATCGTGTACTCGAAAAAGCAGATTTTGAATTGGAAGCGGCCATTCCAAATGCAGTTTTCAAAATAAAAAATACTTGGACGAAAGAATATATAGAATCTCTAACAAGCGAAAATAGAAAATTGATATGGAAAACGTTAGATTGAGAAAAGCAACACTTGAAGATAAATCAATTGTAGTCGGCTTTGATTATAGGCTTGACAAGGACGAACACATCAAATTAAACAGAAAAGAAAAGATTACAAAGGCAATATTGGATGGCGAATGCTTTATTATTTTAGCAGATGACAGAGAAATTGGATTCATAATTTTCGATTACCGTTTTTTTGACCAAGGATGGATAGAGCTAATTATCATAGACGCAGAATACAGGGGAAAAGGAATAGCTGGAAAAGTATTTGACCTTATCTGCAAGCAGTGTAAGACAAATAAGGTGTTTACTTCTACAAACAGTTCAAATATTCGAATGCAAAGAGCACTTGCCAAAGCTTATTTTTCTTTTGCAGGTGAACTAAACGGATTAGATGACGGAGACCCAGAACTCTTTTATTACAGGAAAATCCACATGCATTGAAAAGGAAGATGCGATTATTTGGGCTGGTGCAGGACTTTCGATGTATGCAGGATATTCTAGCGGTTTTTTTTGAGAGACTCCATCTATTCTGCTTTATCAAAAATGGTGAAGATGATATATTCAATATACATGGAGTAAAAGTAAATATTGGTAAGAGAGTTTTAATTATACATTCACCTAAGGCATCAAAGATATCGCATGAAAAAGATAGGTATAGAATTGTAAGCAGGAGTAAAAAAATCGAAATTGAGTACGAAAAAAAGTAAAAAAGCAGAGAACAAAGTACAGTTGTCAATAACCTCCATTCGTCGACTACCGCTTTTGCAACCTGCCTTGTCCGCTATAAAAAGATGAAGCATAAGATTAAAAAATTACAATCTTGATTAAGAAAATATGATTGATGAAAATAAATATTTGCAGATAGTATCAAAAACCAAAGCTGATATTACTCCTTATTTAGAACTAGCTAGAAGTCATGAAGCTTTTAGAGAAATTTTAGTTAAGTATCTAATGACGACTGATTCCATTAATGTTTATTATCACTCGTATTTGGTTCTTAATGAAGTGACAAAGACGGAACCTTCGCTATTTTATTGTTATTGGGAAGAATTTTCTTCATTGCTTCACTATAATAATTCATACCACAGAAATTATGGCATGGACCTGATAGCAAACTTGATAGTAGTAGATAAGGATAATCTTTTTGAGCAAATAATTGATGATTATTATAAACAACTTAAAGACGAAAAAATATCGACTGTTAAATATTGTATCAGTAACTCGGTTAGAATAATAAGGGCGAAGCCTAAATTTGCAAAAAGGATTATTTCAGCGATTATTGATTCATTACGAATAAATGATAATTCTGAAAAACATCAAAATTTCCTGATATCGGAATTTTTAAAACTTTTGACCGCAATTGATAATGAATGGTTTGACCAAATTGCTGTGAATGAATTTTTAAAAGATGTATTCATCACAAGCAAATCAAAAAAAATAAAGAGAGAAATTAACAAATACGGCGCACAGCTGTAAATTTATAGCACTAGAAACAATTGAACGATGAAAATAAAATTGATTATTGGCTGGATTTCAATTTCTATTTCAATTTTGACCGCTTGCTTCTGGGCATATTGGGGAATCATTGAAAATTTTCATGAAGGATGGTATCACCGCTCTTTCAAGCAGAACATTATGCTGATGTTCTTTCAGTATTTAGCTCCGGTAATTATAACGATTACTTTATCCCTTATTGCGATTCGAAACAACAGGATAGGCGCCATCATATTTCTTGCAGTTGGCATAGCACTATCCTATTTTGTCAATAATCCAATCGCTTCAGTTCCCTTCATTATTCTTGGAGCCTTATATTGGTTTAGTGATTTTTCGCCGAAGAAATGGAAATACCGTTTAATCCTCCTTTTGCCTCTTTTAACACTAATCGTTTTTGGCATTGAACCTGTAATCAGAGTAAGCGGGAGGATCAATGACGGAGACTTTGGAAGCAGAAAAATAGAACAGAATGGTATCTCATTGATCTGGGCACCCGAAGGTCCTGGATGGCCCAGTAATGGTACGAACTGGCATAAAGCAGACAGCATTTGCACCTATTTAACAGAAGACGGCACAAGCCTAGCAACTGAACCTCAAAATATTTGGCGACTACCAACTGTTGAAGAAGCTGCCAAATCAATGCAAAGACATGGTGCTAATGCCAAAGGAGCACTAAACTCGGAAGGACAGCCTGAATATGAAATACGTCCAGATAAGGAAACCCCACTGTGGAACCCCAACTCAAAGGTTATCTATTGGTGGACCAAAACCGAGATTGATGAAAACAATGCCTATATGATCGTGTATGATGGGAAAATCTGGAAAAGAAGAAAGAGCTTTAGTGCAAATTATTTAGGATTTAGGGCCGTTAAGGATGCGGAATAAAAATGCTATCAATTTTGTCTATTCATCAGAATCATACCCTAAACTTCTTATTTGCATTGTAAATTTGTTAACTTACAATTGAGTTCTAAATTCAAATTTATGATATGGTTAAAATTACTTTCTGGTCTCTTGATTAGTCTTTGCTTTCTAATCAGATTTTATTACAGAGAATTATTTACAGAAAGCAGAAGTTACAATTACCGTAGCTTTATGCTTTTTTTCCTTCCTGTTTTGGTCTTATTGCTTGTTATTTCACTCTTATTATATGAAAAAATATATAATATTTTATTTTTATCTGCATCCTTAATAATTTTAATTTTATCTTTAATTTGGTTTGTTGAAACAGTTGCAAGATTGAAAAAACTGAACAAATATTGATCACAGTTACTTCAATATTTGTTAATTCCGCATTCATGACTGGTTAAAGGTTACTTTTTAGTCGACTACTTCTTGTTGTGTAATTGTGGTAAATGATTAAATTTTATCAACCTTTTTTGCAGTAATATTCTTTCAAGATTTTGTATCCGTTCTTTTCAATTATTTCTTTAGTTTTTGCTGATCTAATGATTACTTCAGGATAAGTATGATCCGTATCCCCACTTACAGCCGAAATCCAAATCGAGTTTCCATTGTCCAGGTTTAATAATAATTCGTCATTTCTATTTCGCTCTATCACTAACACTGATTTTAATAAACTGCTTACTTGGATGATTGAATTTTTAACAACATCTTCAATTTCGCCCAACTTGTCAATACTTAATTTAAATCCGGATTCTGCATTGTAATTAGTTAAAGGATGGAAACTCAAAAAGAATCCTTTATCAAGAGCGTTGCCAAATATAAATTTAATGGTAACTCTTCCATCTTTATTGGATTCACCTAAATTGCCGAAACACAAGAAAGAACTTGGAAAAAGATTGACAATTAGTTTATCAATTTCGATGTATCTTAAAGGTTCTCCAATCAAATCCATTATGTCTTTTTCACAATTGATTTTCATATTTGCCTGAAATTGTATTTAATTATAGTATAGTCATGTGCTATAATTCATTGAAAAAATGAAGTTAAGTAAACGGCTATGTAAAAACAAACCTAGAATTCATCTATTTAAAGGGAGACCATCCCCGTTTTACATATTGCTATGTACCAGCTTTTTTTCTTCTATTTCATTGGCAATCTCATCCCATAACTTAATTCTATGCGTCAAAGCTTCTTTTGCAGTATCCAAAACATCATCCCACTTTCTTTTATCCGCTCCACATAACTCTCTGATCATTTCGATGGATAATGGTCCATGTTCATCTCCATCCAGCTCAATATGTCTTTCCAGATAATACTTAAAATGCGAATAATCATTATCTGATTTCTCTATTATCCTCATAAACATATCGGGAATCAGATCTTCTCTTCCAAAAGTAAATGCAGCTGCAATTTTATGTACCTCCTCTGATTTAATCGTATCAAAAGTGAATTTAAGAAATGATTGGGTCGCAGGCTTCAAGTCTGAATTGACCAGGGCAAAATCCAATTCGGCAATGGCGTTTATACGGCCTGTTAGATTCTTTACTTTTGATGTATTTGCTCCAAGCTCTTCCATCGCATCCAGGTACATTTCAAAATGACTTTTAGGAATGCCGTTTACGTTTAAATCAGATTCTTCCCCCAGTACGATTTCATTAATAAATCTAGCTGTTTTAGCGTTCTTTACAGGTTTCCAGGGAATAGTAGTACAAGTCAGGTTATATTGAAGTGCTTTGAGTAAAGACATAAAATCCCAGACGGCATAGACATGCTTTTCCATAAAAATCCTTATATCTTTAATCTCTGACAATAGTCCGTAAATCCTATGATTGTCAAGTGATTCCTTGTGCCCGGATATTTCATTTTCGATGAAATCGATATAGTCTTTCATATAGCTAGTTGATTAGTTATTGGATTACTGAATAACTATGTCAACATTCATTTTTAGCTATTGTTGGTCTTATTAATGTCAAATTTTTATCGTTTTATACAATAAGGCATTCCTGCCTAAAAGCCAGCTCCATTTCAGCCTTTAATTCCGGTAACTTTTCATCTATTCGGGAAAGATTTTTTTAATACATACAAAAAAAGTGGTACAGGAATTCACCGGTACCACCTGCAATATTTGTTTCGATTTATTTACATTTTTTCTTTGAACCAGTTTGTGGCTTGTTCAACCGTTTCGTTCACTTCTTCCTCCTGATCATAGTAATTAAATTGATGAAAAGGGGATTCCAGTTCCGTTTCCATCCAGTACAATTGTTTGTCACTACTGGCAATTCTTTCAAAATAATTCTTGGTGTACTGAGGGAGCACGGCCCCATCGGAATGTATCATCAGGGTTGGGCAGGAAAGATTTTTGGCAGTTGGCATCGGATCGGCTTTCAACCAATCTTCCCAGGACATAAGCGCAAATTTATCGGCACTCCATTCCTCTATGGCTCCCCTGCTTGAATTGAGATAGTAATCATAAGGTCCATACATTGCTGCGCTTGCATCTTCGGTTGATATGGTCGGGATATAATCTACGATTCCGTTTTCAGCATAATTGTTCTTCGCTCTCTGGGCAGCAGCTATCTTCTCATTTACGCCTTCCTCTCCCCCATAGAATAATTTGACGGCCTCCGCATCATGCAACCATGAAGCGGCCGTTACAACTGATCTTATCCGTTTATCTTCCGATGCCGCCATCAAGGTATACATCGAACCCGCGCATACACCAAAAGCACCTATTTTGGAATTATCTACCGCTGCCAAACTTTCGAGATAGCTAACCGCATTTTTTAGGTCTTCCTTTTTTAAAGTCGGATTTTCATAAAAACGTGCTGCTCCCTCGCTCTCTCCAAAATTTCTAAAATCAAATGCCAGGCTTATAAAACCTTCCTCTGCTAATTTTTGAGCATACAAGCCTGCCATTTGTTCTTTTACGGTTGTCCAGCTTCCCGAAACGATGATGGCGGGATAAGCCTTATTTTCATTATAATCAGCAGGATAATACAGGTTGCCGACAAGGTTTAATCCTTCACTTTTAAAAGTTATTTTTTCCATTTTTAATTGATTTATTTTTGAATCCTTAATTTTTTCTACCAAACCGAAGCCTTTTGCTGCAGTAATCGGATTGAATATTTCCACATACTCGATGATCTCCCCCTTTGTATTGAATTTAAAAGTAGAATAGTAATCATTCCTGTAATGGCCCGCATCGTTTTTGAGCTTGATGATACCTCTGTATTTTACATAAATCATACTGGGATCTTCCATCGCATATATTTCCTCAATAGGGAATTGCATGCCCTCAAAGTTGGGGAAAACAGGCGTCCAGTATGCCCGGATACCTTCCCTGCCAGTTGCACCTGCCGGAAAAAGCTCTGAATGATAGGGATTAATATGCTTTCCGTCTTCTGCAAACAAACGGACCAGCTCCTCTATATTCTCATCTTCCAAAGCCTTGAAAAACCGGCGTACCGCATTTTTGTTTTGCTCACTTGTTGACAGTCTAGCGGATTTTGAAGTCAAGCGGTTCACGGCCATTTGCGGCAATTCCAAATTACCCGACTGGTATTTAAAATTGAATTTCATTTTGGATATTTTCCAATCCGATTTGTCTTTTTCCAAATCAAAATCATAAGTGCCCACAACTGTCCATAGATTGCCATTTTTGTTTTCCAGGTAATGAGTTGCCGTTCCGTAACAAAAAGCGCTTGCTTTTCCATTTTCATCCCTGATCATAAAGTTCCCCAATTGATGGTGAGTATACTCAAAGCCCGGGAGGATGGCTTTCCAGCTTTCCACAATCTGTTGCGCTGTGGCTTCCGATGCCGCTTGTCCGGTCATTGAGGAATAATCCAAGATTACTTTCGGGGAAAAACATTGCTCAACGATTTGCCAATCTTTTTGATCAG
>JANQLV010000059.1 GCA_028280415.1 Saprospiraceae bacterium | reverse complement strand
GATCCAACTTTCCTGAAAATAACCGGAGGCAGTCTGGGATTTCAGGTTGGATATACTTCTTCGGATTTATTTTTGATTTTTAAACATGCCAAAACACTGCGTCGTTTAACGACAGGAAAAGGCAAATTTACTTTGGGAGGGGATGTAGCTGTAGCCGCCGGACCGCATGGTAGAACAGCTTCTGCCAATACTGATCTCGATTTTCAAGCCGAGATTTATTCCTACTCCAAAAGCAGAGGAATCTTTGCAGGGGTTAGTCTGGATGGTTCTGAATTGAAAATCGATGACAAAGCTAATTACAGTTTCTATGGTGATAAAGAGCTGGGTAGAAATATTATACGCTCCGCAGCCAGTGGTTTAAAATCATCGGAAATCATTTCGAAAATTAAAAAAGTCCTGGACAGTTTCAAGGATTAATTAAGGACCCAGGTGCGGCTTTATTCCAAAAAGACATTTTTCCACTAGTGAATTTTCGCTAAAAACTCCGTAAATTCGTAAGTATCAAAGATTAGTCTTATGGATGCTTACGCAAAAGTGTTGTTAATTGCTATTCCCTTTTTTATCGGGCTCATGATTATTGAAGCCCTGTACTCCTGGTGGAAAGGACAATACCATTTTCGGAGCATGGACACCATTTCCAGCTTAAGTTCAGGAGCTACCAATACCTTGAAAAGTGTTTTAAACCTTAGCATTATTATCATTAGCTATGAATGGTTGGTCAATCATGTTGCCCTGATTGAAATAAAAGTCGATTGGCTGGTGTGGGTACTTAGTTTTATTGCGATTGATTTTGCCAGTTACTGGAGTCATCGGCTCAATCACAGCGTGAATGTTTTTTGGAACCGGCATATCGTACACCATAGTAGTGAGGAATTCAATCTGGCCTGTGCCCTTCGGCAACCTATCGCGAATATCGTAAGTTTTGGATTTATATTTTTATTTCCGGCGGCATTACTGGGACTTCCGGCAAAGGTTATTGCCGTTATCGCTCCGATTCATTTATTCATGCAATTTTGGTATCACACCAGGCATATTCCAAAACTAGGTTGGCTGGAATATATCATCGTTACCCCTTCCCAACACAGGGTCCATCACGCCATTAATGATATTTATCTTGATAAAAACCTGGCGGCCATATTTTGTGTTTGGGATCGGATGTTCGGTACTTTTCAGGAAGAATTGGATGATGTCCCCTGCGTATACGGAGTCAAACGGGCGGTGTCTACCTGGAATCCGATCAAAATTAACTGGCAACACCTATGGTTGCTCATAAAAGACGCCTGGCGTACAGCAAGCTGGAAGGACAAGTTCAGATTATGGTTTATGCCTACCGGCTGGCGACCAAAAGATGTACAGCAAAAATATCCGGTAGCTTATACCAAAAATCCCTATAGTCAGGTTAAATATGATCCACAATCTACACGAGCCTTACATGCCTGGTCCTGGTTTCAATACGTGTTACAAACTGTATTGATGTTACATCTGCTTATTAATCTTGGGAAGATTGATGCCCCCATGATTTTCGTATACGGTGGGTTTATATTTTTGATGATTTATAGCTATTCGGATTTAATGGATCGTTCACCCTCCGCATTTTGGTTTGAACTAATAAAAACGATTTTCGGTCTTGCTATTATCTATCAAACAGGGGATTGGTTTTACTTAAATGATATGCTGCCGTATGGACATATCCTCATGGCTTCCTATCTGATTATATCACTTTTTGTTGTACTTTATTTCGTCCGTTTTGAAATAAAGACCGAAGCATTATCCAAACTGGAGCAATCAAAAGTGTGAGTATAAGAAATAATGCGATAATTAAAACTTAGTCAATTGTTCGGCTGTTTTTTAGTTGTTGTATCTTTTCTCTACTGTTAAAAACCGGATATGAAAAACACAAGGATGGCCTGTCACTTCAATTTGTTGTCGATCCCTTTTTTATGAATCTGACCAGAAGCCCGCTCGGAAAGTCCATATTCTTCATGGTCATCAGTGCCGTAGCTTTTACAGCGATGAATACAGGAGTGAAGTATATGCAACATTTCTCTGCTTACGAACTGGTCTTCTTTCGATCTGTCAGTACTTTTCTGATTTGTGTATTCCTTTTATTAAAATTTAAAATACCTCTATTGGGGAATCAGCGCAAACTTTTGACATTGAGAGCTATTTTTGGCGCGCTTTCCATGTTCGGATTTTTTGCTGCCATCAAACTGATACCCTTTGGTTCTGCGGTTACCCTCAGATACCTCTCTCCTATTTTCGCAGCACTGCTTGCAGTTTGGTTTCTTAAAGAAAAAATCAAACCGATACAATGGTTCTTTTTCCTGTTATCATTTTTTGGAGTTCTATTATTAAAAGGAACAGACATTCGCATCAACACGGAGGGCCTGCTTTTTGCACTCGGTGCAGCGATCGCTACCGGTTGTGTTTTTGTATTGATCAGAAAAATTGGCAGCCGTGATCATCCTCTCGTAATTGTGCTTTATTTTATGACCATATCAATGCTTGCAGGAGGGGCTTTAAGCATTTTCGACTGGATAACTCCGAAAGGAATCGAATGGTGGATATTGCTTAGCATGGGTGTTTTTGGTTTTATCGGACAATACTTTATGACGATGGCGCTACAATCCGCTGCAACGAATAAAATAGCACCGCTTAAATACATCGAAGCCATCTTTGCCTTTATCATCGGCTGGGTCTGGTTTGGGGAGGAATATGGATGGATTGCTATTGCGGGAGCTCTCCTGATTGTTTTAGGAATGTTGCTAAACCTGATGTTCAAATCACGCTAAAACAGGTTTTATTGCTGCTCTATTAAAGTATTTATCAAATTCCAGGCTGCTTCAACATGGCGTTTTTCTACATTCGTTTGTCCAATAACCATTCTTAAAGTATACTTTCCTCTGATCTTCGTATGGCTTAGATAGATTTTTCCGGTGGCATTGAGGCGATGAAGTAAGTCTTCATTTAGCTGGTTAAGCCTTTCTTCCCTTTCTACTGATTCGGGATGATACCGAAAGCAAACCAGATTCAGGTTTCTTTCGCTTAACAATTCGAAATTAGTGGACTGTTCAATTTCATTTTCCAGCCATTCCGCTAATTCGATATGTTTACGCAGCTTCTTGCGCAAACCTTTTAAACCATAATACCGAATCACAAACCAAAGCTTAAGCGCTCTAAAACGTCTTCCCAATGGAATACCCCAATCACAATAATTATTGACCTGCCCATCTGTTTGGGTTTTAAGATATTCCGGGAGGATCGCAAAAGTATTGAGTAAAACGCTTCTGTCTTTTACAAAATAGGCTGTACAATCAAAATTGGTAAACATCCATTTATGTGGATTAAAGACAAAGCTATCTGCCAATTCGATACCTTCTATCATCCAGCGAAACTCTGGCAGTAACAGAGCCGTTCCAGCATAGGCAGCATCTATATGAAGCCAGATACTGTGTTTTTGACAAATCTGTGCAATTTCCGCCAAAGGATCAAGGGCCGTTGTACCGGTGGTACCGGCTGCCACCACTACACAGAGTGGTATATAACCTTTAGTGATATCCTTTGCGATCGCTTCAGCTAATAAATCAGCTCGCAAGCCCAGTTGCTCATCTACCTGAATTTTTACCAGATTCTCCTTTCCGAGTCCGGCAATCTTTACACCTTTTTCAATAGAAGAATGAGTTTCCTCAGAGCAATAAATCCGATAGGTCTTAAGTCCGTAAAGGCCATTTTTATTAACCGCATATTTCGAAGCCCGTTCTCTGGCACAAACGATTGCTGCCAACGTCGCCGTTGAAGCCGTATCCTGAATGACTCCTTCCCAATGCTTGGGTAGCCCCATGGCATTTATTAGCCAATTCATCACGCGTTCTTCCAATTCTGCCGCAGCCGGAGAGGTTTCCCATTTCATACATTGCGCCCCCAGTGTAGACATTAGCATCTCTGCCAGAATTGAAGGAGGACTGGTATTAGCCGGAAAATAAGCATAAAAATCAGGGCTTTGCCAATGCGTGATCCCGGGCATAATCACCTCATTAAAATCTTTGAGAATCTTTTCCATAGATTCTCCATCTTCAGGTGCTTCCCCTGGGATTTGATCAAAAATTTCCTTTGGCTTAACCTGTGCCTTAACCGGATATTGTTCAAGCCCATTCATATAATCGGCCATCCAATCTATCAATTGGTGACCATATTGTCTAAAGTCTTCCGTATTCATTTTAATGTCAGGGCGTTTTAAATTTCAGTCCTCTGAAAATCATTCTAAAGTTAAAAAAACAAAGTACTATCACGATGATTAGCCAAATGTACATCCAGACCTTGGCGGGAAAAATGATCAAATGCTCAGCATAAGCTTTCAAATCGGAACTGGGACCAACATTGAAATCCTGTACAATAAAAATAATCGAGGCTAGCCCCAAAAACATCAGAATATCCCTGTCCAGATTGGTTTTGGTAGCCAGGAAATAAAGTGCGATCGCAAAAATTAAAAGAAAAGCACTCGTATACCAACTGGTAAACCAAACAACAGCAGAAATCGCCATCGTTGAAGCCAGAGTATACACTGCAAATTGCGCAATACGCGGTTTTTTAGCGCCAATGTAAAACAAGAGATTTCCAAAAATTGCACTCCCGATATAACCTCCCATTAGGATAACCGTTTTCGATCCGCCAATGGTAGTCGTCACCCCGCTCCCATCTCCGTTCACTTGTAAGGATACAACCTTTCCACCGGTAACCAAGGCCCCAAAGGCATGTCCGAATTCATGAAGGTAGGTTACGAAAAGATTAATCGGCTTGAGAATCAAGCGCCCAATATCGCCACCAAAAAATTTAATCAAAAGGTATACGATCAGAATGGTCAGGATCCGAAGCAGTGTATTGTTTTTCATAGATAAATCAATTGCCTGAAAATCAATGCTGAGCAAAAAATGATTTTATTTCAGAAGCTTGTTCCGGTTTCATCCGGCCACTAAGAACCAGTCTCAGTTCCCGACGTCTGGCCGCCCCTTCATACAAAGTTTGTTCCTCTCTGGTCAAAGGCAATAATTGAGGTACTTTGATCGGTTTTTTCTTTTCATCATCAATTGCTACGAAAGTAAAATAGGCATGATTGCTTCTACGGTTGGAGCCTCCTTTGATATCTGCCGTAAATACTTCAACATAGATTTCCACAGAAGTGTTAAAAGCGCGGGTAACCGTAGCTTCCAGGGTAATCACATCTCCTACACGAATTGGATTTTGAAAAGATACATGATCTACAGAAGCCGTCACAACATATGCTTCACAATGTTTTCCGGCACAAATACCTGCTGCAATATCCATCCAGCGCATTAGATTCCCTCCCATCAGATTCCCCAGGGGATTCGTATCATTAGGCATAGCCATTTCAGTCATTACTGTACGCGATTCGCTTACTTTCTTTTTTTTCATCAATTTTTTTTCACAAAAGTAAGCCTATACTGGCTTATATGGAAGAATCTTCGATGAAATTGTCGTATTCGTTTACAGAATCCATCAAACTAGTCTTAAGCTAAAGTTTAGAACAATTTATCGAAATTTCCGAAGCTACAGCGGAAAGAATGCAATATTAGAAGCAATAAAAGGAAAGCAATGAACCTGTTATAATAGCCTTGAGTCTTTGCTTTCTGACAATGAGTTACCTCAGTCTGGAGGTTAAGATCAGACTGGAAGAACAATATCTCAGAGAGGTAAACCCCAATGATTACTTGCTTTCTTTAAGGCAAGTTCGATCTTGGTTTTAAGGGTTTGGAGGTAAGGGCGGCAGTTCTTTTCGAGGCATAATTTCAGAAAAGAAATAAACAATCATCCCTATAGTCCCCAAAAGCACTACTACCAATATCCAGATTAGTTTATTATTACCACCATCCTGAAACTTCGGATTTTTGACTATATCAATAATATAATAAATCAAGGTCCCGAAGGTGAGCAGGATTCCAAGGATCAAAGCTGCCACTGCCGGAGCAAGGGAACGGAGGAATTCATCAGGACTTGTTAATTCTCCGCTATCAGTCATTTCATTCGCATTTATAGCAAGTGAAAAAACCAGGTAGGCATAAAAAAGGATGCAGAAGATTGGCATTACCGTCAGGATACCAATAATGATTTTTTTAGTGGAACTCATCAGATTTTTTTGAAGTATAAAAAAGGCAATAAGTTGATCAAGGAACTTATTGCCATAAAATTAACGAATTTCTAATGATCCGTAAAATCCTGGTTAATCTCTCTTTCTGATTTCTGAATCACCAACTACAGTCATACTGACAATATCCGCATCTCCTTTGTAATTGAAAACACTATCTCCTGAAGCTTTTACATCAATAGATTCACGTACCGTCAATCGAGCTACACTATCTCCTTTAAGAGAGACTTTTAGTTTTTTTATATTAAAATCAAAATCTTCCAAAACACTATCTCCCTTGAGTTCTGCACGTACTTTGTTACTCTTTCCTGAAACCTTCATGACAGAATCGGAGCTTAATCTGACATCCAGTTCCGCTACTTCTATTTCCCCTTTCAGAATGCTATCATCGGATAAAATAACCTCGGCGATTTCAGCTCTTAACTTATTCTCAAGATAGATTTCGGAATCATCATCCGCTTCGAGGCTTTTCAGTTCCCTGGCGGAGATAAAAGCTTTTAGCGTTTCTTCACCTCTGATATTTAGATTATTCTTCAAACGAATATCCAGAATATCGCCATCCATTTCTATAATGATGTATTTAAAAAGATTATCATCTACTTTGATAGATACTTTTTCTTTTCCTTTCGTAAAAGTAACATAAGCTTTGAAGTCATTGGAAAGTCTGATCCCTTTAAAATTCGAATAGTCATATTCTTTAGAAATGACATCGCCGCTCGGACGTATCTTATCCTGAGCAAAGGTGAGTGTACAGCTTAAAAAGCTTATTAAAAAAGGTAATAGTATTTTATGATCCATAATTATTGATTTGAGAAGTGAATTAAACTATTTCAAATCACTTCCAATTATAAAAATCCTCCATCAGTATAAATGGATTACTTAATTGATGAAAATCAGGCTGGTTTCCCCTATCGGGATTAATGTTTATTTTAAAAAAATCAGAAGAAGGCCTATCAAAGCTGGAAGGCCCTGTACATAAAAAATCCTTTTAGAGACGGAAAAAGCCCCATATAACCCAGCTATCAATACACAAAGCAGGAAGAATACCGCAATATTTTGAGACCAGATTTCATCTTTTATAAAAAATGTCCAGATCAACCCAGCTGCTAAAAAACCATTATACAAGCCCTGG
Source organism: Saprospiraceae bacterium (assembly GCA_028280415.1). Classification (GTDB taxonomy): domain Bacteria; phylum Bacteroidota; class Bacteroidia; order Chitinophagales; family Saprospiraceae; genus JAHDHW01. The sequence goes on along the minus strand of JANQLV010000059.1, from coordinate 79,276 downwards.
TTAGCGGCCATAGCTTTGGTTGGTCGAAACAAAGATTTATCAAATGCACGAAATATTTTTGGGCCAAGAGTGGTCCAGGCGAACATTTCTAGCCACAAAAAATACAAATGCAGAAGTGCGACTAATCCGATAATGATTTTAAGTAGAATATCCATTTTTACTTTTTAAAAAATGAAAACAATACGATTAAAAAGCAGATATGGGAATTATAGCCCCATTTACAAATACAGTCTAAACAATGATACTATTGAACATGAATACACGATATTAATAATTTTGGCTTGTTTTAAAAGCAGGTGCTTTGCGATGTCGGGTAGCCTGCTCGTAGGCATAAGCAATACCTAGCAACTGGGATTCGGACCAGGCTTTTCCAAAAAAAGAAATCCCTACCGGTAAACCCTCAATAAAACCCATGGGTACACTAATATTCGGATAACCCGCAATAGCTGCCGGAGAAGAACTCCCCAAAGAAAAATGATCCCCATTAGTCAAATCAGTCTTCCAGGCCGGGCCACCCGTTGGAGCAATAAAGGCATCCAGATTTTGTTCTGCCATGATTTTATCAATTCCCGATTCCTGCATTACTTCTTTCATAGTACTTAAGGCATTCAGATATTCTTCACTATCCAGTCCAGCTTTTTCCTGTGCCATAATCAGCAGGTTCTGATCAAAGTATTTTAACTCTACAGAATCCTTTTCATTGAAGGCAATTAAATCCTCCAGGCTTTTCACTTTTGCTTCCGGTCCCAGTGTGGCAAAATATTTATTCAGACCATCTTTAAATTCATAAAGTAAAACCTGAAATGAATACCTGTTCACCGGAGTTTCGGCAATTTGCTCTATCTCGATAATTTCAGCTCCTGCTTTTTTCAAATCTTCTATCGCTTTTTCCATCAAAGCATCTACTTTATAATGTCTCCCGGCAGCAGCTTTATACCATCCCAGCCTTTTCCCCTTTAAAGCATTTGCATCCAGGTAGGGCGTATAATCGGAAACAGGAGCTTCCGGAATGCCCAGTGTTTTGGTATCAGTACTATCTATTCCCGTCATTGCCCCCAGGCAGATCGCTGCATCTTTTACCGTACGAGCCATTGGCCCCGGAGTATCCTGAGTGAAAGAGATGGGAATAATTCCGGAACGACTAATCAGCCCTACAGTTGGTTTGATACCTACCACCCCATTGGCATTGGAAGGACAAACAATCGAACCATTTGTCTCTGTCCCAATAGCCACCATACATAAATTAGCAGAAACGGCTGCTCCAGAACCAGAGCTGGAGCCACAAGGATTGCGATCCAGCATATAGGGATTTTTTACCTGGCCCCCTACTCCACTCCATCCACTCGAAGATAAATCCCCCCTGAAGTTTGCCCATTCGCTAAGGTTGGCTTTTCCAATGATCAGCGCCCCGGCCTCTCTCAGAGATTTTGCGACCCAGCTATCCTGCGGAGCAATAGAACCGGCAAGGGCTCGTGAACCCGCTGTTGTGCTCATTTTATCGTGGGTGTCAATATTATCTTTTAATAAAATCGGAATCCCGTGTAAGGGACCACGCTTGTTCCCTGCTTTTAATTCAGCATCCAGTTGTCGGGCAATTTCGATTGCATCCGGATTGATCTGAATTACAGCATTAAGTGTCGGTCCTCTTTTATCAATGGCATTAATCCGGTCAATATAGGCTTGCGCAAGTGATTCAACACTTAAGGTTCCAGCCGTAAATCTGGCTTGTAGATCATCAATAGTGGTTTCTGCAAACTCGAAAGGCAATGCTGCATGTTCCTCGTTGGTTTCTTCAACTGATACAGGTTTGCAAAAGCAAAAGATAATAGAAAATAATACGCTTAAAATGATGTTTATCTTTTTCACGAGGAATTACATTATTAACTGAGCAAAATACATCAACTGGCTAAACAATGTTCTTAGCAATCGAATTCCCGCACCTATCATCATGAATATACCTATCAATTTAATCAAACGAATTATTTTCGCTTTCCTCCGAGAAGGGACTTCACCATCTGGTAAAACATTTAAGGTAAAAAGAATGTCTTCGATCCTCGTCAATAAATAACCGATTAATATAGTTGTAAAGGGACTTATTAAACCCAGAAGGAAAGAAAGGAGGTTATTAAACATATTCATCATCATGTTTAGAAAAAATAAATGGTTTAGAGACAAAATCTAAAATCACATAGCCTAGCTCCCGAAGATAATCAATTTTTAACAAGCGAGTGATTTTCTACAAGAATTCACAAATCATAATCTGGATTTGGCCCGGGTGATGAAAATCACTCCCGTGAGCAGTGTACCGGCTGCGACAATCGATTGAGTGGAAAGCACTTCATTATTCAACCACCAACCGATGATGACCGCGACCAGGGGATTTACATAGGCAGAGGTGACAACTTTGGTAGGTGAAACGGTTTTTAGTAAAAAATTAAATGAAGAAAAGGCCAGTATAGAACCAAATACGACCAGGTAGGCAAAAGACCAAAATGCGGTTGTTGATACATTATCAATGCGCAAATCAATAAACTCGCCTTTAAGCGAGCTAACAATCAGTAAACTCCCCCCTCCCATAATCATTTGCAAAGCAGCACTTTGCATAATTGAAGGCGGCAATTCAGCATCGGGTATCCAGATTGAAATATATCCCCAGGAGAAAATAGCGATCATAATAGCGATCAGAGCATAAATGAACTGCTTATCTGATGTAAACTCCGGTTGTCCAAAGAGCAAGACGATTCCCGCAATTCCCAGGGCAATTCCAAGCCAGGTTGCCGGTTTGGGCCTCTGGTTTTTCCAATACCAAAGCATCATAGCCACGATCAGCGGTTCGAAAGCGACAAACAAGGCGGTAATACCGGAATCCAGAAATTGTAGCGACCAGGCCACTAAACCATTTCCGATAGTGAATAGAAAAAGACCAGCGTAAAAGGCATTTTTGACATGTAGCCTGGTTATCTGGAGCGGACCAAACAAACGGGCAATCCCCAGCAATAAGATTCCTGCAGTAAAGAAGCGAGTACCCGCGAATAAAAAAGGAGGTACGGATTTCACCCCCCAGGCATTCGCCAGAAAGGTAGAACCCCAAACAATATAGATTGTAAAAAAGGCCAGTACGACAAGGAATAATTGTTTCCTGTTATTGGACATTCTTTTTGGTTCAAAATTCTACAATCAACTATTCACCACTATTTTTTCCAGTCAATACTCTGACTTTGGCATTCATCGGGTTTCCAGTAGTCCTGCGAAAGGATACAATCTGACCAGTATGATAAATGGCATCGGCAATCGGACCATTAATACCATTCCAAAAAGGAAAGCTAACCTGCTGGTCCCCCCTTTTGAAAATCACTTTCATTTCAGCCACTTCTTCCGGACCGGCTCCCCGCAAATTGTCGCTGGCTTTTTTCAAGTTCCAAAGGATCAATGCCCGCTTTTTAGTATAATCTACATTCGGAGCATCCAGTGGCCTGATGTTAGGTGTACTGGTCGTAATGTTTAAAATAGTGGTGGAAAGTACATATATATGATCAATGGTCTGCTCAACACTCTGAGCATCCTCACTTGGTCGATAAGCGATATCCTCCGGACGCAATCCCTCACTGGCCCAGTAAAAGCGATAACCTAATCCATCTACCATCCGGGCAATGACATTACCGCTCCTAAAGTCATCCGGAGCATCGGGAATTTGTCGATATGGAACGGGGGATTCATTTTTCATTTCTTCCTGGCTAAAACAGCTAAAGTTTACAGTCAAAAAACAAGCGATCAAGAAAATAGTTTTTTTCATTTTATTCGATTTTTGACTTTTAGAATTCGAGCATCATAGAACGAATGCCGAATGAAAGATTATAATAAACTTTTGAATCGGGGACGCTTTGGACTAATATCCCCCAAGCGTTCTTTTTTACTAGCTTCATAAGAACTAAAGTTCCCCTCATAGAAAACAACTTTTCCTTCATCTTCGTAAGCCAGAATATGGGTGGCTAATTTGTCGATAAACCAGCGATCGTGTGAAATCATCAATACACAACCGGCAAAATTCTCAATAGCATCTTCCAGGGCTCTGAGCGTGTTTACATCAATATCATTAGTAGGCTCATCGAGTAAAATCACATTCCCGCCTTCTTTAAGGGTAATCGCCAGGTGCAGCCGATTTCTTTCACCGCCGGAAAGAACGCCCACTTTTTTCTGTTGATCTACCCCACTAAAATTGAATCGACTTAAATAGGCCCGGGCATTGATTTCTCTATTTCCAATATTGATGAACTCATTACCCTTGCTCACCACTTCGTAAATCGTTTTATCCGGGATCAAATCTTTGTGCGATTGGTCAACATAAGCCAGTTTTACGGTTTCACCAATTTTTATCGTCCCTTGATCGGGTTTTTCCTCCCCCATAATCATTCGAAACAGAGTAGATTTACCTACACCATTAGGACCGATAATTCCGACAATCGCATTTTTTGGAACTTTAAAACTCAGATCGTCGATCAACAAACGATTATCAAATCCTTTACTCAAATTTTCAATATCAATCACATTATCTCCCAGTCTTTGTCCCGGAGGAATAAACAGTTCCAATTTCGCCTCTCTCTCTTTTGCTTCCACGCTGCTCATTTTTTCATAAGCATTCAAACGGGCCTTACCTCTGGCTTGACGTGCTTTTTGGGACATTCGGCTCCATTCCAATTCGCGTTTAAGCATTTTTTGTCGTTTTGACTCTGCTTTTTCTTCCGCAGCGAGGCGCTTGGATTTTTGATCCAGCCAGGAGCTATAATTTCCTTCCCAAGGAATCCCTTCTCCCCGATCCAGTTCCAGAATCCATCCCGCTACATTATCCAGAAAATAACGATCGTGGGTTACCGCAATCACTGTTCCCGGAAAAGACTTCAGGTATTGTTCAAGCCAGTGAACACTTTCTGCATCCAGGTGGTTGGTAGGCTCGTCAAGCAAGAGAATATCCGGTTTGCTCAACAGCAAACGACAAAGAGCTACCCGACGACGCTCTCCACCGGAAAGGACTGCTACTTTGGCATCATCCGGAGGGCATCGCAGGGAATCCATAGCGACTTCCAGAGTATGGTCGAGTTCCCAGGCATTATAAAAGTCCATTTTTTCCAGTAGCTCTCCCTGTTCTTCGATTACTTTCATCATTTCATCATCATTCATTGGTTCCGCTAATTTAGCCGATACCGCTTCGTATTTTTGCACCACATCGACAATGTGTTGAACCCCCTCCTGAACAATCTCCTTTACTGTTTTGGCCTCATCAAGCTCCGGTTCCTGTTCCAGAAAACCAATTTTATATTCTTTATCAAAAGTCACTCGTCCCTGAAAATCAGTGTCTTTGCCGGAAATAATTCTTAAAAGGCTGGACTTTCCCGCCCCGTTTAATCCCAAAACACCAATTTTGGCTCCATAATAAAAGGATAGCCAGATGTTTTTCAAGACTTGTTTGTTATTGGGTTGATAAAACTTATTGACCCCTTCCATCGAAAAAATGACCTTTTTATCAGACATAAAGAGTTATTTTTAATTTTAATACAAAATTATAATGCCGGTCTCCTTAAAATTTGAAATTCAAACTTTTAGAAAATTAAAATGGTGCTATAATCAAAGCAAATTGAGTTGCTAAAAATCCGGCATCATTCAAAAAGGCGAAGATAAGAGAAAGGGCGGTATTGAAAAAGATTGAGCCATAAAAAAGTATAGAGCCTGACATACTATAGAAGTAAGCAAGCTCTAATGGAGAGGATAGCGTAGGTTCGCCGATTTCTTTTTGGAAATGATCAGTGTACTACTTTATATCTTTGCATCGGAAAGAATTTAATTTACTTTGATAAATCTGGTAGTCATAGCCTGATTTTCACTATTGATCAATACAGAATATACACCTACCGGTAATTGATTAATATCGAGCCTAATTCGGTTGCTGGTATAACTCAAATTAGTTTTGGGCAAATGAATTTCCCTTCCGGCGATATCTAATAATTGAATATTAGCGACCTGAACCTGTTCTGAGTCCGGCAGGTCAATAAACACATAATCTTGTCCCGGATTCGGTTGTACCATTAAGTTCAGGACCCTATCTTCAGGGTTTTCATTATCCTTTAACCAGGGCGGATGGCTTCTTCCAGGATCAGGCTCATCTTCCAGGCATTCGGTCACCGTCATTTCACCATTGGCACCATAAACCGGATCAAAGGAAATCCCGTTTACAAAGCTGACGGCCCCCATGACCTCCTGATCAATGACACTATAAAGAAAAGTTCCTCCGGAAACGTTATGCATATTTTCTTCACAAACTTTTCTAATGTAAATAGTATTTTCACCGACGGTTACACTGATCAGGAAAGTACTGATTGAGCCATCCTCGTAAGTAATGGTGGAGCTATAATAACCGCTATTAGAAGCATGGGTATAGTCAAAATCAATAATGTCGGTCTGGCCAATATCCTGTAATAAAGTACCGCTAAAACTGGCATTTTGACTTGCTCCTTCGAATTCGCAACTACAATCTTCGTTAGAATGTTCAAAAAAAACGGGTTTATCTACAATGATTACATTAACTTTGCCAACAGTAGATTGACTGCATTTCGCTTGAAAGGCTACCAATACCAAACCATTGCTTTGTATTGGCAGGCTAACATTAGCGCCAATAGTGTGAATAGTTCCCGACTCTGCGCTGGTGTTAATCCAGTTGTTTAATTTAATGTAAGAGGTTTGATAACTGTGATTTCCCGATTGATGAACCCAAGAATAAATAATTTCGGTATTATCAATTGAATTCATGGCAGGTTCAGGCGGGTCACAACTTCCATCGTAGTCAGGGTCTTGTATATTATCTGGTAGTAAATAATCAAGAAAATTGTAAAGGTCATTATAGCTTAGATCAATTTGATCTCCATGTAAAGAAAAAATTTCTTCAACAACTTCATCAATATTTTCAGGAGTAATGTCTGTAATAATTTGTCCTTGTGAGTTGTTTAAATAAAAAAATAATATAGCCGTCAGTGAGAAAATGAGAACTTTATTGTTCATCTAACAAAATTAAAAGTGAGAAAGTGGTGACATTTTTCCCTGGAAAGGTATATATAAGAGAAATAAAAACTGATTACATTTTTTTAAGGTTCTTCCCAAACAAGACTTAAATGAATAATAGCAGACTGCTAAAAATATTCAATGCATTAGAACATACCGAGATCACCCTTTTTACAGAATTTGTAAGAGCAAAATTCTATGATGACAAAAAACCGGAGGAATTAATAAAATTGCTGGATTTATTGTTGAAACAATACCGCAAACCCAGCCACCCCGATTTAAGCAAAAAAAACATATATCAACAGCTCTACGGTCCTGACAAAGAATGGATTCCCGGCAAATTGGATAAATTAATGTCTCGCTTTTTGAAAGTGATGTATCAATTTATCAGTTTATATCTAAATGAGCAACCATTTAATTATTATCAGAGCATTTGTAATTTTTTACAAAAAAGAAACTTAAAACCAATTTTCGATCGGGTTTTCAATAAATGGAGTAAAGAAGTAGAAAAACATCAATTTGCTGATTCGGGATTTTTTTACGAAAGGTTTATTTTAAAGGAATTATTGGTCAGACAGCAGGCGATTGTCATAACGCCTAACATTGATCTGACACTTCCGCATATGCTGGAAAATTTTGATCAATATTATTTCCTGACAAAATTGCAATATGCCTGTCAGTTAATGGCAATTAATATTTTCAATCATCCGGTGGAAGTAAAAAACAGCCTTAAGTCACTGGAGTATTTAGATCAATTAATTGAATTGCCTCATTTGCAAATTCCAATTATTAAAGTATATTACAAGGCTTTTAAAATGCTCAACTCGGAAGAGAATTTCCGAACGGAAAATTTCGAACGATTTAAGTCCCTTCTTTTTGAATATGATGACCAGCTATCAATCGAACAACAGAAATCACTGCATACCTTAATTCGCAATTATGCCATTTTACAATATCATAATGGTTCAGAAAAATATTTGCGAATCGCTTTTGACATTTATAAAAATCACTTGAAAAAAGGCTTTTTATATTATAAAAATGAAATCTTAACTCAGCCATTTCTGAATATTGTAACCTTTGGTTTAAGGTTAAAAGAATTTGACTGGATTTATCATTTCATACAGAATCATAAAAATAAAATCGCCAGTTCAGAACCGAATAACAGGATTTATCATTTTAATCTCGCTAAATACTATCTGTATACCAAAGAATACGATAAAGCCCTGGAATATTTACCGAATCATTTCGATGGTTTGTATTATAAAATAGAAACCAAAAGGCTGGAATTAATTATTTATCAGGAGACGGATTCAGAAATTCTCGATGCCAAAATTGATGCCTTTAAAATATTTATTTACCGCATTCCAAAATCGAAGATTACTCAAAAACAAAAAAAAGCAAACAACAATTTCATTCATTTACTTAAACAAATTCGACATCCCAAAACAGCTGTTAGTCCAAGCAGAATTGAGAAACTAAAATCCAAACTTTTGCAAATGAATCACATTGCAGACAAACAATGGCTCTTGGGCTGTTTGGAAAGAATTGAAAAACCTTAACCCATTTCAACTACTCCTCTTCCTCCTTTTCTGCTGTTGCCACCTCCGGAAAATCCGCTGCCAGGCTCTTGAACAAAGCCACATGAATATCCTTGGTAATCGAACCTTCCTGTTTAAAATGATGATTTGCGGAGAGTTTAACGATCACAAGATTCTTCCGGGGTTTCACATAAATATATTGGTTATAAATACCAGAAGCGAAGAATGCATCTTCATCATTTTCAGGAATCCACCATTGATAACCATAGCCATACGGATGGCTGGAAAATTCGTGTTCACCCGGCATGAGATGGGGTGCATCCGGTGTCACTGCCGCTGCTACCCAGGAAGCCGGTACAATCTGTTGGCCATTGAAATACCCATTATGCAGGTAGAGTTGCCCAAGTTTGCCATAATCCCTTAAGGTTGCATTAAGTCCTCCTAAAGCCAGTTCAAAGCCGGTATCATCAACCAACCACTCCGCAGGGTACTCCATCCCCATAGGCTTCCAAAGCTTGGTTTCCAGATAGTCGGTAATAGACTGGCCGGTAACTTCCGAGAGTAGCATGCCTAATACCTGTGTATCAATACTTACATAATGGCAATAGGTCCCCGGTTCGCGTTCTCTTTTCAGGCTTTTACAGAATGCTTCCAGAGAAGAACCGGTCGCCACTGTTCGACCAAAGCGATTGATATCAGAATTGAAATCACCATAGTCTTCATTAAATCCCACTCCGGAACTCATCTGCAGGATATCCTTGATTTTTACGCCATCATAACCGGTATTCTTGAGTTGGGGAACATAATCGGTAATCGCTTTTTCCAATTCAAATAGGCCATCGTGATAAGCTATGCCTAATAAAGTAGCAATAAATGACTTGGCAACCGACCAGGAAATATGTGTAGTGGATTCTGTAAGACCATTATAATATTGTTCAAAAATAAGGGTATCCCGGTGAATGACCAGAAATCCTTCTGTATTCGTATTCTTAAAATAATCATCGATTCGGTATTCCCGATTCTTAAAGAAAAAACTTTCGGGTAACTGGTAAACTTCGTTTCTCGGGAACTTAAACGGTTTTTCACTGGCTTGCAGACGACTGACACTATAAATCTGATCCATGTTTTGGAAATTATCGATGATCACGGCTTCATCGAACAGATGGATAGTATTATACAATCGTTTGATCGTTTTCCATTTGAAAATGACAATACAGACAATTATAAACAGAAGAAGAGCAAGAATTTTCAAGAGTTTAGATTTCATTGACGAAATTTAGAAAGATTTCAGGATAAAAAATGAAAAATCAGAAGGCTAAATCCAAAGCTCCTGATACAGGAGAATATTTTAACTCATAAAAGCGCCTTAGCGTTTCTTTTTGGAGTAAGAAAAAACGATTTTTAAGCATAGGTTTATCATTTTCCAAATGCGCTTACATAAACATCGACCAATGAAAACAATGATAGTATGCCTTTCTGTTCTTCCGTTTTTTGTTTTTGGCCAGCCTGATTACCGTATTGAGACCCTTGATATTTCCAATTTCTGGAACGCTTTTGATCAACTTAAGGAAGCTAAAACAAAGCGGGATAGTATCCGGATTATACAGGAAGAATACATTGATCGATCATCTGACTATTTCAAGGATTTCTTAAAGGTAAGAAATTTTACAGCAGAGGAATATATTAAAGTGATTAGTCTTTATCCCAAATTCTGGAACTCCGTTCGCCCTTTGACGGAAGCTATTGCCTCCCAAAAAGATCAGATTGACCGTATTTTTAAGGAATACCAGGCAATCATTCCCGGTTTCCGGCAACCCAACATTTGTTTTGCTATTGGTTGTCTCAGGACCGGCGGAACAACCAGCAAAGGACTAATATTAATTGGCTCCGAAATTGCGGCCTCCGATGCCAGTGTCGATAAATCGGAAATGAGCGGATGGCTGGAGCGGGTAATCGGTAATTCCGGAGATATCGTTTCAATGATTGCTCACGAAACAGTCCATACGCAGCAATTCAATCGTAAGCGATCCAATTTACTAACAGCCGTATTAACCGAGGGGATTGCAGATTTTATTACGCTGGAATTTTTAAATCTTAATATCAATCAAAAGATTTTCCAATACGGTGCTACACATGAATGTACCTTATGGAAAGCTTTCGAAGAAGACTTAAAAAATCATCCAAAAGATCATCGAAGATGGCTCTATCAGGGGAACAAGGTAAAAGACCGACCAGCGGATTTAGGTTACTTCATCGGATATAAAATCGCAAAAGCATATTACGAAAAACAAAGCGATAAAAGGAAAGCCATTAGAACACTGATGAATGTAAAAAAGTACAAAAAGATTTATAAGAAAAGTAAATATTGGGAAGAAAGTTGTAATTGAATATTTATGGAAATTGTTTTCTAGTTGATTCATCAATATCAACCAGAAACAACAAATACTTAAAAGGTTTGTGCTCCCTTAATTTACTCCAAACAAAAGCCAGCCGGAATGTTTCCCAACTGGCATTTGAATGGCAATAAGATTGATTGCTGATTATTAATGGATGGCTAGTTTCTTACTAAAGGTTTCAAAGGAAGAAGATTCCTCGATAGAAACCAGGAACAATCCTTTTCCTAAAGTTCTTAGGTCCAGTTCAAGTTGAGAAGTTCCCATTCCCGCTTCCCGGCTTTCCTGGAAGACCACTTGTCCCATCAGGTTGTGTACCTTTATATTAAGTCTTTCGCGTGTATTTGAGTCATAATTTATATACACTATACCATTCTCAGTCGGATTCGGATAAAGCTCGCCCAATTCTCCTGTACTGCTCCTAAAGTTGATCGAGATTGTTTGAGAGAAATCATGTCGGTTATCGAAATCGATTTGACGAAGTCGATAGTATTGTATTCCTTTTATAGGTTCGCTATCTATGTATTGATAAGTGATCGCTATGTCTGAGTTGCCGGCACCAGGAACAAAATCCAGTAGTTCCCAATGTCTACCATCACTGCTACGCTGTATTTCAAAGCCTGCATTATTGATCTCTGAAGCAGTCGACCAGTTTAGTTCTACTTCTTTATTTTTGAGTTTACCATTGAATCCGGTTAATTCCACCGGTAACACGACGCTATGTTCGAGTTGAAAATCTTCAATACCGAATTCTTCTCCACCACCATTGGCACCAGCCTGGAAACGCAGATCGAGGTCTGTACCGCTACCATTAAAAGTAAAACTAAAGGCTGTAAATGACAGACCAATAGTTGTCCCTTCTCCAAATCCATTCTGATCGATATCTTCTGCCAGGGCACCACGGGTTCCGTTGGCCAGGTTACTAGAAAAAAGAATCCCCGTATTCCAGGCACCATTGTCTATCCGGTATTCCACAGATAAAAAATCAGTTGATTCCCAAGGGTTGGTTGTATTAAAAGCTGCAAAGGAACCGGTAAAACGAAAATTGCTCAAACCGGTAATGTCAATATTATTAAATTCAAGAATATCGGGACTTGTCATACAACCGTCCAGATCTTCACCTCTCCAATAGGAACCCGTAAAACCTGTGAACACTGCATTCATACCGGAAGGGTCGTCAGAAGCCAAATTCGTTCTAAAAAAATAATCCCCTAATCCACAGGTACCTGTACCAGATCCATTGTCCCTATCCGTATGATTGATTGCATCCCGATCCCCACTTGAGGGGCCCGTACCGTCAAAATTATCTGTCCAGAAAACAACTTGCCCCTGAGCGAGAGAAAAGGAAAAGAAATATACGATGACTAGAATTGTAAATGATCTCATGACTTTTTATTAAAATATTAATAGATGAAACAGGTATTATTATGGCCCTGTTTTTAATGCTTTTTCGATTTGAGAGCAATAAGGAGTGAATCTGTTAATTCATTCAATACAATAGCTACTGAATACAATTATTCAATTAGGTGATTAACTTCTTTGCAAATTTTAAGAAGAAATCTATTGTTAAAAATTAGCAAATATCAGATATGGGAATTTATTAGTTCCTAATAAAGAATTGATGCTGCTAATGTTTATTCTTGGTTGGTTTTTAATTTCATATGACACCAGCAGGAGTGACTCTTAATCAGCATAAAAACAATTTCGATGCCAGTTTAAATTCTGTGAGAAACAATTAATAGTGTAACAATTTGCACTCATTTGTTCCGGTTCAAAAGTTTGAATTCCGTGGGGTGCAATTAAAAGTTCTGTTTTTTTATAGGCGATTGTTACTGAATGCGAGTTTTAATTCCGTGAGGTACAATTAAAAGCCAGATACGATTACTTCCCCATTTTGTCTTTTTGTTGTTTCAATTCCGTGAGGTACAATTAAAAGTCTTGGAGTATTTCATGCCTATGAATTTAAATATCTGTTTCAATTCCGTGAGGTACAATTAAAAGGCTTTGTAAAGCGGGAAGCTGTCTAAGTTATTATTGGTTTCAATTCCGTGAGGTACAATTAAAAGCAATATCTCCATTTTTCTTGCGGAGTCGTGAGGCGAGTTTCAATTCCGTGAGGTACAATTAAAAGTGATTGCGATTTGGCAGGACCGGAGCTTGGTAGCGAGTTTCAATTCCGTGAGGTACAATTAAAAGCAGCTTCTAAATCTTTTTTAAACTTTGGGTAGTTGGTTTCAATTCCGTGAGGTACAATTAAAAGCCCGACTTGCTGAAGATAAAGCCCTAAACTATTCGTAGTTTCAATTCCGTGAGGTACAATTAAAAGGTAGACAACGCAATATACTTTTCATCAATTAAATGTGTTTCAATTCCGTGAGGTACAATTAAAAGTTGCATTCAAACCAGCCGTCTGAATACCAGTTAAATCGTTTCAATTCCGTGAGGTACAATTAAAAGTGGTCTTGTGATCGTGTGATAAATCAAAAGTGCTCCGTTTCAATTCCGTGAGGTACAATTAAAAGGCCGGACTGGGAAATTTATTTACTGTACTGTCGCTTGTTTCAATTCCGTGAGGTACAATTAAAAGTTCGTAACCGTTAAAACGAGCCTTAATTCACATAAAAGTTTCAATTCCGTGAGGTACAATTAAAAGAAATAAAGAAAACCGGAGAAATGAAGTTGATAGATTGTTTCAATTCCGTGAGGTACAATTAAAAGGAAGAACATTTCGGATTACCTGCTACGAATGACCAAGTTTCAATTCCGTGAGGTACAATTAAAAGTTTTTCATATGCACATGATTGCGTTTATTACCCCGCGTTTCAATTCCGTGAGGTACAATTAAAAGTAACCATCACTATTGACTTGAATTAAATCCTGACCATGTTTCAATTCCGTGAGGTACAATTAAAAGTTGGGAATATTGATCCGTCTGAGTTGTTATTTCAAGGTTTCAATTCCGTGAGGTACAATTAAAAGGCTGCGCCAGTACCAACATGACGAATAGTATGTCCGTTTCAATTCCGTGAGGTACAATTAAAAGTGAAGTAAAACGATCATGATGCCAAGCACCTTTAAGGTTTCAATTCCGTGAGGTACAATTAAAAGATATTTAGTATTATTGATACCGGAGTACATAAGGTTGTTTCAATTCCGTGAGGTACAATTAAAAGAGATTTATCCAAAGACATCATACCAAGACGATTCAAGTTTCAATTCCGTGAGGTACAATTAAAAGCTTATTATTTTTAATGTAAGAGATATTAATAATATGTTTCAATTCCGTGAGGTACAATTAAAAGTATCAAGGTTTGCCTAAGATGTTTAGTCGTACTAGTGTTTCAATTCCGTGAGGTACAATTAAAAGTGAAGTAAAACGATCATGATGCCAAGCACCTTTAAGGTTTCAATTCCGTGAGGTACAATTAAAAGTTATATGAAGAGAATTTATGGCGGTTATACTTCGGAGTTTCAATTCCGTGAGGTACAATTAAAAGCCTGAAAGGTCTGGCGGCTTATGCTCAAAAGACTGGTTTCAATTCCGTGAGGTACAATTAAAAGAAAATTCGAACCTATACGAGTAAGACCTGAAAGGTCGTTTCAATTCCGTGAGGTACAATTAAAAGGAGAAATATTAGTAATAACAGTAACCGAATCCTTAGCGTTTCAATTCCGTGAGGTACAATTAAAAGAGGAGCAAACATTCATGATATTGCGTATTCAGTAGGGTTTCAATTCCGTGAGGTACAATTAAAAGTTTGACAGCGTTGAATATTGCATATCTAATGAAAAAAGTTTCAATTCCGTGAGGTACAATTAAAAGTTGCTTATACTTGTAAGTATATAGATAAAGACAAGGTTTCAATTCCGTGAGGTACAATTAAAAGAAGAGTCTCAGAATTTACAAATGATTCAAAAAGGAAGTTTCAATTCCGTGAGGTACAATTAAAAGACACCCCACTCACAGGTATTATTGAATTCTTTCAATGTTTCAATTCCGTGAGGTACAATTAAAAGCATAATTCTATAAAAATTTACTCACTAGGAATATCAAGTTTCAATTCCGTGAGGTACAATTAAAAGCGTAAGTCTCTCATGTGTTTGTACATTCGTGAATAAGTTTCAATTCCGTGAGGTACAATTAAAAGATTGAGAAGAAACCCGGATTTGGGTGAATTTATTATGTTTCAATTCCGTGAGGTACAATTAAAAGTTAAATTGATCTCTCTTCCCATGATTATAGAGAACAGTTTCAATTCCGTGAGGTACAATTAAAAGAAGAATAAGTCTGCTATTCTCCACAATATCTTCTAAGTTTCAATTCCGTGAGGTACAATTAAAAGCTGGAGTAAATGTTCCAACAACTTTGTACCTCAATCGTTTCAATTCCGTGAGGTACAATTAAAAGAATGCAAATAATTTTGCTTTTTTGTCAGTTATATCAAGTTTCAATTCCGTGAGGTACAATTAAAAGGAAGTCGAAAAGAAAAATCGACAAATATCTTTCCGAGTTTCAATTCCGTGAGGTACAATTAAAAGTTGCGAACAAGAAAGTCGAATCCTCAGATAAGGAAGGTTTCAATTCCGTGAGGTACAATTAAAAGTTTTCTTACTTTTTTTGATTAGAATTTTATTTTCAAGTTTCAATTCCGTGAGGTACAATTAAAAGTAAAATGAAGGTGTTTGACAGTATAGAAAGAAGCAGGTTTCAATTCCGTGAGGTACAATTAAAAGAACAAACGGTTCAGATTTGAGCATGTAAGATATTTCGTTTCAATTCCGTGAGGTACAATTAAAAGCATTCACCTGAATTTCATAATTCATCGGTGAATAAAGTTTCAATTCCGTGAGGTACAATTAAAAGACACCTGTCACTTGACCAAGTCGAAAGTATGTACAAGTTTCAATTCCGTGAGGTACAATTAAAAGACAGAATGAAACAGCAGTATAATCTTGTGAAATTCTGTTTCAATTCCGTGAGGTACAATTAAAAGAAACGATGATCTGACATGATCTAGCGTCGTGATAGGGTTTCAATTCCGTGAGGTACAATTAAAAGTCGTGTTCTGCTGAAGCGAAGTCAGCTTTGTAGAAGTTTCAATTCCGTGAGGTACAATTAAAAGTTTGATTAATTCATCAAGTTCATTCTGTTCTGTATGTTTCAATTCCGTGAGGTACAATTAAAAGTATGATGAATCCATCAGATTATGATATAAGTGACCTGGTTTCAATTCCGTGAGGTACAATTAAAAGTTTTCGATAATTAATTTCATGACATATAGTTTTCGTGTTTCAATTCCGTGAGGTACAATTAAAAGTATCAAGATCACGTTCAAGGCGATCCTGCTTTAATTGTTTCAATTCCGTGAGGTACAATTAAAAGTTGCAATTGCCGACTTGGTATGTCTGATGTATGCAAGTTTCAATTCCGTGAGGTACAATTAAAAGATCGACAGATTGCAACGATTCAGAACTTCACAGGTGGTTTCAATTCCGTGAGGTACAATTAAAAGTTCGTTTTTGACAACCGCAAATCGTTCGAAAGAAAAGTTTCAATTCCGTGAGGTACAATTAAAAGGTTTGTTCTACTACTCCGTTGCCATACATGCGAAGAGTTTCAATTCCGTGAGGTACAATTAAAAGTTGTAACAAACTTTTTTGACTTCGCTACGAAAATCGGTTTCAATTCCGTGAGGTACAATTAAAAGGATAGCCGGATTCGGGCTCTATTCTTTAATAAAGAAGTTTCAATTCCGTGAGGTACAATTAAAAGTATTTGCATGTGATGCAATCTAAAGTATTGATAAACGTTTCAATTCCGTGAGGTACAATTAAAAGCTTAAATGATCCTAACAAATCATTGTTTAAATCGGAGTTTCAATTCCGTGAGGTACAATTAAAAGGCTTATAATATGTATCAGGAAAACGGCGAGGAAGATGTTTCAATTCCGTGAGGTACAATTAAAAGGGATACCAAACTCACGAAAAAATATTGCAAGAATACGTTTCAATTCCGTGAGGTACAATTAAAAGCTTAGCTTTACCTGCTATGAGGTCACTAACTATTTGGTTTCAATTCCGTGAGGTACAATTAAAAGTGTCAAGAATTGGAACGAGTTACAAGAGTTTAAGCAAGTTTCAATTCCGTGAGGTACAATTAAAAGTGTCCATCCAGGTATATCTTTGCTGTCGTTCCATCGTGTTTCAATTCCGTGAGGTACAATTAAAAGGAACTACATGGTAGAACTTACTACTTATTGGATCAAGTTTCAATTCCGTGAGGTACAATTAAAAGCCTTATATAATACACTGATAGTCAGAGTCTTAACACGTTTCAATTCCGTGAGGTACAATTAAAAGCTTATATAACTTCCTTGCATACTCAGTCAAAAACTTGTTTCAATTCCGTGAGGTACAATTAAAAGAAGGCGGCTGATTATAGCAATATAGTGTAACCTGAGTTTCAATTCCGTGAGGTACAATTAAAAGCTTAGCAGCGTACACAATAGCACAGCACAGCCCCAGGTTTCAATTCCGTGAGGTACAATTAAAAGTGCTGTAACCCCGAGTTGGTACGTGTCGCCGTAAAATGTTTCAATTCCGTGAGGTACAATTAAAAGTTTATCCTGCCAGCCACTACACCGTCATATAATGCCGTTTCAATTCCGTGAGGTACAATTAAAAGAAAAACAATTAATTTAAAAACAAGCCGCCCTTCGGGGGTTTCAATTCCGTGAGGTACAATTAAAAGTTACAGGAATATGACCCGCAGCTAAGTGAATACACCGGTTTCAATTCCGTGAGGTACAATTAAAAGGGAAATTTTTTTTCTGTATTTATTTTTTCTTTTTTAAGTTTCAATTCCGTGAGGTACAATTAAAAGAATTGCAGGTTCAGAGTGAAAGATACAGGAATAAAGTTTCAATTCCGTGAGGTACAATTAAAAGACAAAACGAACAAGAATAATAGAGTTTGAAAACGAGTTTCAATTCCGTGAGGTACAATTAAAAGACAGAGTCTCCTACTGATCCGGTAAGCTTAAAGCTTAGTTTCAATTCCGTGAGGTACAATTAAAAGCTTTTATTAAGCTCAATTTCAAACTTATCGAGGTCAGTTTCAATTCCGTGAGGTACAATTAAAAGCCTGTTGTTTCATGCGAAAAACCCACTGCTGAACAGTTTCAATTCCGTGAGGTACAATTAAAAGTGAAAGCAAACCGGGTATTCCGGCAACAAGTGCAGCGTTTCAATTCCGTGAGGTACAATTAAAAGCTGCTGATATTGTAGCTAAAGACCCTATTAATCCGTTTCAATTCCGTGAGGTACAATTAAAAGATAAGTATTGCTCAGACTCGCAATATCAAAATCAAAGTTTCAATTCCGTGAGGTACAATTAAAAGCGTAGTGCCCGTCGCCAGGAAAGCCTGCGCTAAAATGTTTCAATTCCGTGAGGTACAATTAAAAGACTAAAATTGTTTTAGCTCAAATGTCTAGCGTTCAGAGTTTCAATTCCGTGAGGTACAATTAAAAGGCAAAAGTCTTCAGGTGGTAAGTATTCTGAGCTATAAGTTTCAATTCCGTGAGGTACAATTAAAAGTCATACCAGCATCCACCTTAGTCAAAAATTTGATATGTTTCAATTCCGTGAGGTACAATTAAAAGTACCAAGAACTCGGAAGGTCTTGCTGCTTTTTTACTTGGTTTCAATTCCGTGAGGTACAATTAAAAGTATCAAGCAATTCAGATATTGAAACTCCATTTTCATGTTTCAATTCCGTGAGGTACAATTAAAAGTGTCTTAGTAATCAACTCCTCATACACACTTCTATTGTTTCAATTCCGTGAGGTACAATTAAAAGTACCAAAAAGATGGGAGGTACTGGAGAGGATATACTTGTTTCAATTCCGTGAGGTACAATTAAAAGCCGAAATACTTACACTCCAACATAAGCTTATCAGCAAGTTTCAATTCCGTGAGGTACAATTAAAAGATCATGCGATAAATCAAAAGTGCTCCGGGGTAACCGGTTTCAATTCCGTGAGGTACAATTAAAAGCCTCGTACCGGTTATTTCAACATGCTTCATAAGAAGGTTTCAATTCCGTGAGGTACAATTAAAAGAAAGAAAAGAAAATGATTTCACAAATTATTTCTAGTGTTTCAATTCCGTGAGGTACAATTAAAAGATCGCCGACGCGTCTCAATAAATGACCAGGATTAATGTTTCAATTCCGTGAGGTACAATTAAAAGACTAAAATTGTACTAGCTCAAATGTCATCTGTACAGAGTTTCAATTCCGTGAGGTACAATTAAAAGTTGGTC
Source organism: Saprospiraceae bacterium (assembly GCA_028280415.1). Lineage (GTDB taxonomy): Bacteria > Bacteroidota > Bacteroidia > Chitinophagales > Saprospiraceae > JAHDHW01. The sequence goes on along the minus strand of JANQLV010000059.1, from coordinate 59,976 downwards.
ACTTCTTCTAATCGATCAAATCCTGATAATGGTTTCAATTCCGTGAGGTACAATTAAAAGCGATTGCATAATCGCATTTTCTCATTTCTTCGCTAAGTTTCAATTCCGTGAGGTACAATTAAAAGCAAGAAGGTGAGAAGGGTATCGGTTTTTTACTCAAGTTTCAATTCCGTGAGGTACAATTAAAAGTAAAAGTCACCAATTCGGCGACCACGTTTGTAATTGGGTTTCAATTCCGTGAGGTACAATTAAAAGTATCTTGGGAAGTTTATTACGGACGCTGATACGCAAGTTTCAATTCCGTGAGGTACAATTAAAAGCTTGCTAAATACTGGAAAGAACTGGCATCTAAAGGAGTTTCAATTCCGTGAGGTACAATTAAAAGTTTGAAGATGATATTAAAAATAACCAGATATCTAAAGTTTCAATTCCGTGAGGTACAATTAAAAGTGGGAATATTTACACTATATTTGTAGTATACAAAAAGTTTCAATTCCGTGAGGTACAATTAAAAGCTGGCAACAAGTATATCACAACAACTGATCAAACCGGTTTCAATTCCGTGAGGTACAATTAAAAGTTTGTCAAGCAAGCACACATCATGCGTACTGCGCAAGTTTCAATTCCGTGAGGTACAATTAAAAGTATCTGTGTTTACATATTTCATGCCCGTTATAGGTGCGTTTCAATTCCGTGAGGTACAATTAAAAGTGTATACTCTGTACCCCTGTGCCTTTAAGGTGCTTAGTTTCAATTCCGTGAGGTACAATTAAAAGTAGCACAACACTATATAACATTGCCTTACATCACAAGTTTCAATTCCGTGAGGTACAATTAAAAGACAGTCACAGCAAACGAACCTATTTTAATTAATTCGTTTCAATTCCGTGAGGTACAATTAAAAGTCTCGCGCGAGGCTCCGTACTCGAGGCCGTAAGGCCGGTTTCAATTCCGTGAGGTACAATTAAAAGGCATTCAAACCAGCAGCCTGAATACCAGTAAGATCGTTTCAATTCCGTGAGGTACAATTAAAAGCATATCCAGATTATCAAAATCAGGACTATCAAAACCGTTTCAATTCCGTGAGGTACAATTAAAAGTTGGCATAATGCAGATTTAAATCGTAATTATGTTAGTTTCAATTCCGTGAGGTACAATTAAAAGCTCCCTTATTGGTCGCCAAATGTCGTTAATAATATTCGTTTCAATTCCGTGAGGTACAATTAAAAGTGTGTTGATACTTATTATATTCTGTGACGAATTCCGTTTCAATTCCGTGAGGTACAATTAAAAGAAGAATCTCGCCGACAAGTTAGCAGAAGAGCGCCAGGTTTCAATTCCGTGAGGTACAATTAAAAGCAGACAACCCCCGGAGTATTACACCTAAGCGCCTGGGTTTCAATTCCGTGAGGTACAATTAAAAGAATACATTTGTTGTCAAATTTAAGCCAATCCATTACGTTTCAATTCCGTGAGGTACAATTAAAAGTGCGGTCATATATGATATAAAGGTCTTAAAAAGCAAGTTTCAATTCCGTGAGGTACAATTAAAAGCTGCCACCTTGTCCTTGAAGTCCGCCTGGAATGCGAGTTTCAATTCCGTGAGGTACAATTAAAAGCGCGGTGGTGCTCATCGTGGCTCTGGCTACACCTGAGTTTCAATTCCGTGAGGTACAATTAAAAGGGCAATCCGAATATTAAGAACATCGGCCACTCTACCGTTTCAATTCCGTGAGGTACAATTAAAAGTTTAAAGTTATCCTCGAAGCCCGGCTGGTAAATAGCGTTTCAATTCCGTGAGGTACAATTAAAAGTTTGAAGTCGTGAAACTGCGTAATGTTGCGCTCTGAGTTTCAATTCCGTGAGGTACAATTAAAAGTATAGGTGGCACAAAAGGCCGCATGATTATTTCTGGTTTCAATTCCGTGAGGTACAATTAAAAGCATCGCCGACGCGCCTTAAAAGATTACCCGGATTTATGTTTCAATTCCGTGAGGTACAATTAAAAGGAGTATTACCTTAAACGCCATTATTCTAAGAATAAAGTTTCAATTCCGTGAGGTACAATTAAAAGACCGAAGACCCAAATATATAAATTTCTCGTTTATAACACTTTATGTTTAAACAAGAAATGTTTTTATTATTATTTTATCGTCGATGCCCGGTAGTAGGATTATGTCCGGAGATCGACGACTATAATAAACTATTGATAATCAAACTATTAATCATTTTAACTAGCAAGAAGTTGTGGGTAAGCCCCAATAATTCGAGAGGTCGACGACTAAAGGAACTGATCAATCTGGCTTTTTTCTTTTCCAATAATCTCTTTTTCCAGCCAGTTTTTATGCCGATTTTTAAAAATCATAAAGCTATCATAGTCTTCATCCATAATTTGCTTCGCTTCAAAAATTAGCTCCTTCAGTTTTACTTCCGTTATCTCGCCTTCAAAAACAGAGTTTTGTATCCAATGTAAATAACGTCTGCAAAGTTTAAGCATCTTAACTGTTCGTTCAGCGGCTACATCGTATACTGCAATTACGTACATTTTTTTGATTTTAATGTGAGTCTGGAATTTTTTTAGTCCAAGCTCGGTTTCAAAATTTTTACCACCAGGCTTTAAAACCCTCATATCCCGCTTCCATGCCCAGTATGTGCTTGGCAAGCTTATAACATTCTAATCGAACCAAATGCCGATAACTGACCTTTCGATTGAGTTTGCGATGCTGAATACTCTGTTGCAAACGATCCTCCCAGGCTTGTACAAAAGTTTTACGCCCCGATTCTGCCAGAAAACAAGCATTCTCAATAAAATCAAAATGAGTCGACCTGAGTTCTTTTCGATTACACATTCTAAAAATTAGGCGATCTACCAAAATCGGTTTGAATATTTCCGCTATATCCAAAGCCAGGCTATAGCGACGGACACCGGGCTCGTGCAAATAACTGATCGTAGGATTTAGTTGAGAATTATAAATGGCGTCCAGACAAAGGGTATAACACATGGCATTTCCAAAACTCACCAACGCATTCAACTCATTTCTGGGAGGTCGTTTTTTCCGGCCTCCCCAGGCATAGCCCTCCACAATAGATTCAAAAGCAGTATAGTAGATTTGTCGACAATTACCCTCCGTCCCCATTAGTTCAGGAATAGAATGCACCCTGGAAAGATTCTCCCGAAGAATTAGCAATTGTTCGATTTGTGTATCCAATTCTTTTCCCCGATTGGAGTAATATCGAAGATTTTTCAACATGTTAAAACTTGCCGCATCTACAAAAGCACGGGCAATTTCCACTCGCTTTTTTTTGGAACGATAGGCATCGGTCTGCCTGACCAGCATTTGTCCCGCCAGTAAATACTCTCTAGGACTAAAAGAGCCCGTATAATGCTTGTAATAATCAAAAAAATGTACAGGAATATGTCGCTGTCCCAAAAAATTATACAAAGCACTGTTGGCATCTACACTTCCAAAAATGTACAAAGCACTAACTCCGGAGACCGGTAAATATCGTGGTTTGTTCTTCTCTGGTTCGTCCGTAGCCGGTTCAAATTTCAAGGTATTGTCTCTACGGCTCATCCGACCCGGGTTAAAGAGGTAGTAGGCTTTTTTCATTCACAAAAGGACAAATTACACAAAACAAAAATCCCGATAAGCACAATTTTTACAATAAGGTTTTACAAGTAAATCCGGACAATGTTCCTGGTCCATAATTTCCCTGATTTCCGCAAACCACTGAAGCATCGTCTTCCGATCTTCCTCAGATAAATATACTTCAGTAGTTCGCTTTTGCTTGGGGTATTCGATAATGCCCGATGTAGCTTCTATCCCATGTTGTTCCAGGATGTATAAATAATACTTAACCTGAGCGATATGGATATGCTCCAGTTTCGCACTTTTTTTAACTTCCCGAACCAATTTATTAACCGGATCATAATGGTCAATTTTTCCTCCCTCCAGCACCAGTTCTTTCCAGCGCTTAGGCCGAAAACGATAAGTGGTTTCACTAATGAACTGCCCTTCCGCAACAGCTTGACTATTGCCTTCCATTCGTATACCGCGATGGTATAACCATAGTTTTCTGGGACACAACAAATAATAAATGATGTGAGAAGCCGTGAGCGGCATGCTTAATTTAGCTGGTTTTTATAATCAAACCCCGACATTAAATCAACTAATGCTTTTTCAGCATCTTCAACAGCTGTACTTAAACCATTAATATCCAGAAAAAAAGCTTCTGCAGGCAAGGTTACAAAAACCTTAGTATCTGGTAGGTTGGTATCTATAAGGGGTTTAGCTTTTCGCTCTTCCTGTAATTTTGCCCGAATGGAAGCCGCTATTTGATTAGCATTCTGGCTCACTGAAATGGCTAAAGTCTCCATTAAGCTAAAGGTTCGGGCCTGATTAGAAGTAATACGCCAATTGATTAATGCCTTCGCTAAAGCTGGAATAATAACTTCTCTTCTTTCTTTTGGACAAAGCAGGCATGTCCCAAATACATTTTGGGTTTCCTCCCAACCATTTTCTAATAATTTATTCTTTACCTCTTCGGTTAATTCCGGTTCTGTCTGATTCATAGAAACACAGAATAAAGTTCTCAAATCGATTGCTATGTCATAGACAAATAATCCTCCAGTTCGTTTTTGGTCTTGTAAGAATTTTCGGGCAGGCAGCGTTCTTTGATTTGAAGTTAGAAGTTCTTGCAAGGTATCAGCATCAATCTCATTGCCGCTAGTATCTTTGACGACTATTTTATGAATTTCATGATGGCTACTTCTGTCAAAAGTCATATTTTCTTTATGGAGCCTTGATAGAAATGGATGCAAAGGACGCATAGCCGAAATAGATAAAGGACTTCTCCGTTTTACGGGAATTGATTTTTGTGCTGCATTCATCCAGCCGCCTAATAATTGATCGGGATAGCTTGGGTCGGCAATAGACAAAGCTTCTTTTTCACTGATGTTCTTTTTGTCTTTTAATTCATAATTGAAAATGACCGGTGCAATTTGTTCATTCAATTCGCTTAAAACAGCGTCTATAATCGAACGTTTCACTTGTTGGCCACTTGAAAAAGCCACCTGGCTTCCGGTAACAGGATCATAATAAGATTTTTGACCTTCAGAAACAGAAAAGACAGAATAGTCAACATGACGTAGTGCTCTTAAATAAATATACGGCTTCATGAGTTTTATCTTTTTAAAGTTTAAGAATTTTGTTTTTTCGCAATTGCGTATTCGAGTTTAAGCAATACCAAAAACCTTCTAAAATTATCCCCCCGCAATTTGTTAACCTGCCCGATTAATTCGCCTAGTTTCAAGGCTTCCTCTGCTGTAGCTTCTTCTACAACATCAATTAATTCTTGCAAAAAACTATCTGCAGATTTACTTTTTAATAGGTTTTCAATTGCTCTTGACTTAGTCATTTTTCCCCTTTCGGAGGTGCTTTCATAGTTCAGTAAAAGTTGAACGATATCTTTTGAAAGCTGATGTAATTGTTCATTATTCAACATAGCTAAAATCCAGGTTATATAGGTTCTAAATGAGACGACTTGTACTTCATCGTCCGGTTTATAATTAATTTTTTTATCGGATTTCCACATTAAATCCCTTACAGCTGAGGGCTCTAAGGCTCTTACCCCAATCGCACCACGTTCACAAGCGCGGTAGAGACTATTTTTATTGCCAAAAATTTGTTCAATGGTATTCGCATCTTTGAAGTATTGGTTCTTGCCGAATAACTTTTTATACAGACGAATGGGCTTGCGTACTTTCGATAATATGATTGGAATAAAGCCAACTGTTTTATTCGTTTTTCCCAGGCTAAAGACATAGGCCAAAAGTCTATCATTCTGAATAGTTTGAGAAAGGCCAAAAACAACTTTTACCCAGGTTTGAGTCTCTAATTCGATGACTCCTTGTTTACTTGTACTAAATGGTTCAAAATTCGCAAGTGGACTTTTACGATTAAAATATTGCTTATTGTAGGCATGTGCCAGCCATTGCCCATTCCAGGTATCTATTTGATTGGGTCTCAATTGAGGAATTTCAATAAGATAATTCCGATAATATTTCCACCCTTCAAAAAGAGTCAATAAAACTTGGGGTTCATTAATGTACATCGAAAAACCTCCTTTCACCCCTACTCCAAAACCTCCACCAATCCAGGAGGCATAGATTTGATCAGCTGATTTGTCGATTGTTATATTTGAAACTTGTCCTGATGTAGTCGCAATAATATCCATTGAAGAATAACCTATCGCTATACTGGCATCTTTAGCACCCTCTGAAATTTTATCTATAAAATTCCTCAGTTTATTATTTCGTTCCTCTTTATTGGGGGGCTGTCCTTTTTTTATTCCCTGGACAAAGGGAGAATTAGTAATCCATTGCAAATATTTTTCGTGATCATAAAAAATCGGGAAAAATACTTTTTCAAAAAACTGCTTAGCGGAATAATTAGTATTAAACTTTTGATTATATGCTTTCAAAAAAGTTTTACCTATCGTTGATGCTATCATAGTTTATAATTTTTACAGAATTTTTTGAGTGACATCATAATATTGCGGATCAATAAACTCTTGTATTAATCCTTCCGTTCGGGAATAGGCTTTATCTGGAATAACAAAAGGATGTCTGCCCCATTCCAACTGCTCCAGTTCTCTATTCGCAACAGACCAATACCGCATTGGAATCTCGTATTGAATCCGGTTATCTCGATTAGATCTCTTATAATTTTCCTGATCACTTTCCACAATACAGCTTACACTATCAATCCCCAGACTTTCCAAGAGAACAGATTTGCTAACGTGAGTCAGTTCTTTTATTTGAAATTGAGCATTTTTGAATTTGGCATTTTGCTCAATATTTGGATGCTCAAAAGTGGTAAAAACAGCATCTATCTTGTTTTGTGCATCTCGTTCATGCATCACAGCTCCGTTGGGTAGTTGTTCATAACTCCTTTGAATAATTTCCAAATCATAAGGTTTTGCGGCTTTATCGTCTTCAGGAGGAGGTAAAACATAAATTGGTTTTCTCAGTTTGGATTCAAGGGTTTCTTTGGTTCGTTTTCGATTAATTCGACCAAAACGCTGAATTAAAGCATCAAGCGGCGCAGCATCTGTTATCATTAAATCAAAGCTTATATCCAGACTCACTTCTACCACTTGGGTAGCCACAACAATACAAGCATCAACACTTTCATTATAATGTTCTTTAAGCTCTGTCTCCAGGCGTTTTCGATCACCTCGCTTGAATCGACTATGGATCAGCATTTTATCTACTTCCGGATATTCCAACCCCATTTGCCTGAATAATTCCTGTGAGGCAACTACACGATTGCAAACCATTAGGATTTTCTTTTTTTCTTTAATTGCAGTCTGAATAGCTGTTTCTAAAATTTGAAAATCAGCTGGTTTGAAAATGATGTGGCGATCAAATTCATCTAATGTTTTTTCAGATAATTTAAACTCGAAAACATTTTCTTTGCCTAATATTTTTAAAATGGCAAAGTATAATTTGCTTGGCATCGTAGCTGTACCAATATGTAAGCGGCAACCAAAATGGGCCAAAACTTCAACAATTTTTAAAACAATCGCTTTACTGACTCCCGAATAAGTATGAATCTCATCTAAAATGATATCACAGTTTTGTAAATCTGCCAGAATGGTTTCAAAGCCCTTGGAAGCAAACACTACAGAAGCAACCTGATAGGGTGTCAATACCTTTACCGATGCACCGATCAGGTTTTGCAAATCCTTCTCTTCTGTATCATCCTTAACGATTATCCGGGAAGCCGAATGTAATAAGCGTAAATCCAGATCAGGATTATCTTTTCGCAAATCGTTTTCAATACGTTCAAACATTGCATTGATGGAAGCCTGAAAAGGCAAAGTATAGAAAATCCGGCCTTTACATCTTCTTATTAAAAAATCTGTTTTCCCTGCTCCTGTTGGTGCAGTTACCAAGGTATGTTTTTGAGGATGATCTGTTGAAACCAATGAAAGCGGATACAATGGATGCTGGCGATTATAGAAACGGATATCTGGAACTTTAAAAGCTTTTTTAATTAATTTCTCTGTGTTATAAATCATGGCAGAAGCATAATGATCCGCTCCTACCAAAAGTCCTTTCCAAATGGACCAGCCATTTTCTTTACTATCACAATATTCTATAACTTCTTCAAAAGTTTCTTCTGCTTCACTTAAGCTAATTGGCCGGACTTTCCATCCAAAATATTCCAAAATCCCCAGAGCATCATCATGCCAGTCATCCCAATATTTTGCATGCAATTGGAAAGCTTCGCCATCTTCTCTGTCGAAATCCAAATCCAATAGTCCATACCTCCTGGTATCATTTAACATAGATTTATGATGTGACACTACCATGTCAATTACTTCGGACCTGATTGTCTCATCTACCAAATGCAAAAACAAGAGAGAGCCAAGTTCATGTCGATAGGGATCATGCCCTTCCAGTGGTTTTTTATAGCTTGGTTTTAAGCGCTCTTGAAAAACAGGACTTGCTTTTCCTATATCGTGAAGTATTGCTCCGGTACGAGCAATGTTTTTATCTAATCCCAAATATTCTGCGAAGGTCTCTGCAACGCAGGCAACATGCTCCAGATGCTCGATCAGAGTTGTTCCCGGATTTCCCTTTTTATCCGGACTCTTCGCAAAAACATGATCAAATTTCTTCATAGTTTTTCAAGGGATTATTTGAAACTTCTAACCAACCGTACATTGGCTGATTATTTTCAAAGCGGTTATAGCCAACCAAAAATGATTGTTCACTTTCTCCAAATCTCAGTTCAAAACCATTTAATTCATCAAACGTTTTTTCGTTCATTTCCAGAACCTCTGCATTAGGGAGCAGCACATCTTCATTTCTACAAAGACATAAATGCTGTTCGGATGCTTTTCGAGCAGCATTGGAAGTATCAAAAGCAAGGTACAAAGTAGGATAGAGCAAAATGATTCTGTCCAAAATCGAAGTGGGCCTTTTGACTTGCTTCTCCTTTTTCAATATTTTCCAGCCCCTGGTCTGGATAACTTCTTGCTGTTTGCACATTGTTTCATAGGTCAATTTATGCCGGAGTATACTGTTAACTTCCAGTTTTTGCCGCATTCCTTCGATTATGGAGGGTGTCAGAAACTGCTGAGAGAAAGTTTCTCCATCCCTAACTGCCGTCCAGGGTTTAATGAAGCCAAATGGCCCATCATATTTTACTACGTAATACATGAGTTCTGATTTTACAGTTATCGCAATGCCCCAAAACCAATCCCTGTGCTATTGCCTACACCAACTTCCCAGGCGAGTTGTACAGCACGGGTATCCCCTTCAACGATCACGGGACAAAGACTGGCTTTGATATCCAGATTGCGATAAGTCATTTTTTTTATTCGATAATTTTTATAATTCTGATCAAAGGATACTGTTACTCTCTCGGGTAAATGCAGCTTCCGAAGTTTTTCCCGGAGCGTTTCGGTCATCAAGCTATTGGCCTCGGAATCATTGGGATAATAATAGCGGTAGTGTTTCCCCTCTTTGCGCTTGATGAGTATCGGGCTTTGCGCCAGAAAGCGTTGCTTGGTACCAAAAGAAGGCGTCTTTTGTATCCTTACTTCTTTTACAGTCATTCCCCAGCGAATTTCATGTCCTTTGAAAACGCCTTTAATAAGGGCCGACAGGAGTTCAGGGTTCGGAGCACTGATATAGAAAGTACTTCCATCAGGGAAATCCAGGCCTTTTTTATTGGCTTTGCCGTGGCTGAGCCAGGATAATGAGTATAATGAAATATCATCATGCAGCTCGTTGGGCCCCAACCAGCGGTGAAAGGCGCCTACCAGACTTTGCTGATAGTTGAAAGGGACGGATTCTTTATTAGGCGTCAGCTGTAAATAGATACGCATTTTTAATAAGATTTTATTTTACAAACATAAAGTCTTCACTACCCGGCATATCGGGGTAGTCCTCATTCTTTTATATTTTCAATTATTCTTTGAGCTTCTTTGAGAATGTGTTCTTTTAATATATCCGGGCTGACAATCTTAACATGTTCTCCATTGCCCATGATAAAATTCGTCAAGCCTAAAAACCCGGCGTTAACACTGGACTGAAAATCAAAAGTGTTCTCCTGTGCTCCGTTCATAACATCTGCCCGGGCTTTGGGATAATTTTCAACCAATGCATTAAAAGCATAAACATCCAGCAGGAGATGGACCATAATTTTTTCATTATCTGCAATCCGAAAAACATCGGTGTATTTGTATTCGTGCCTTTTTTCAAAATTCCATGATATTTTGGTAAGCAATACCCGCTTAATTCGATTGAGCTTGAAATGCCGGGTAGTCTGATCATCAACATCAAAAGCTTGCAACATTCCTTGTTCCGCATCAATTTGGAAAGGCTCGACAATGCGATTTCTAATTTTATTGCTGTTACTTCGATAATTTTCCAGAACGACTTGTTTTTTTTGCTTCTTAGCAGCTTCCAGCCGGTCGAGCTTTTCCAGCTCTGGTCGTCGCAAGGCACGGATACCCAAGCGTTGAAAATCATACAGGCTGGAAAATTTATTCTTGAGGGCTATTGCTTCCTTAGTACTTCCGCAATACTGATCAATCGCCCGGGTAATCCTAAACTGATCTTCATTTGTTAATGGCATCAGGTATTCCAGTTCTTTAAAGGTACGATCCGGAATAATTGCACATTTGTTATGCTTACGCTCCCAATAAAAATCCAAGCCTGCTCTTTTAATTTCTTTGATGTCTTCATCCATTGTATTTTTTGTTACTCCAAAATCTTCAGCTAAATCACGTCGGGAAAAGTGAAAAGGACGACTAAGGAGTAATAATACAATTCGAAGGACACGTTCTCTGGAGCGCATAATTCAAAAAACTAAGTTTTATTTCCATTTTAATATTTCATCCTTCAATATCTGTTCATTTATTTTCTTTTAAAAGTCCATTTTTTTCGATTCTCACCTTATTTTAGCAGCCTAAAAATGGTTCCCGCAACATAAAATAGGCACTAAACAACTGTTTTACAACACTTTATATTTAATCCGTATCGTAAAAACACACCTCAAAAACACTATACATGCATAGAAATGATTTATTGATTTTATTGCAAAAGCTTTCAAAAAAGGAAGTCAAGGATTTTCAAATCTTTCTAAAAAGGCACTTTAAAGCCGACAGTATCCCAATGCGTTTATTTCAATTTTTGCGAAATCATCATCCGGTTTTTTCTCCTAATAAAGTGACTTATGAAAACGCACATAATTTCCTGGCGCCTGGTAAATTGTTTAACAAAACGCTCGTTATAAATCATCTCTCGGATATTCGAATTAAGTTAAGGGAATATCTGGTCGAACAATATTTAAAAGAAAATCCCGCTCAGCAGGATATGATTTTGCTACAGGTTTACCGACAATATCAACTGGATAAGCATTTTATAAAAAAGCATAATGCGTTAAATAGAAGCCTGGAAAAAGATAAGGTTATGGATATGTGGTTCTATTTAAAAAAAATGATCCTTGATCATGAGCAATATTCGTTTAAAAGTACTAAAAGCCTTAATGCCCGCTCGAGTATTTACAGTGTCATGGATAATCTGGATCGCTTTTACGCATCTGCCAAACTGCGCTACAGTAGTGAGTTATTTAACGGCTTTCAAATTTTAGATGAATCAGAACCGGATATTTTATTTCTATCAGAAATCGAAGAAAGTACTCTCATTCAAAGTTCTTTATATCATCATTTTTACAACCTGGCCCTGAAAATGCTCAGAGACCGGGACCAATCGAAGTACTATCAACTAAAAAATGATTTTTTTAAGAACAGTAAACAGATCAGTAAAGAAGATCAATATATACTTATCTGCTACCTACTCAACTATATTTCCTACGAGGTGAGAAAAGGCAAAGAAACTTTCAATGAGGAATGTTTTGAATTATTCAAATTCGGATTCGAAAAAGAAATATTTATTGTTCCGGGCATTTTGCCTCCTATTCTTCTTTTGAATGCCGTAGAAGTAGCCGGACATTTAGGGCAAGTCGAATGGGCCAAGGCGACAATTAAAAAATGGAGTAAAAAACTGGAACCAGCTATCCGAAATTATTATACAATGCTAAGTAAAGCAATTTTGTATTTCCGGATTCAGGACTTTGAGTCCTGTTCAAAAATACTCCTTCAGCCAGATATAATAGAACCCCAGAATGAATTGAGAAGACGTTGGCTGGAAGTTGTTGTTCATTATGAATTAAAATCAGGTCACAATCTTATTTTAGATGGATGTGCCGCTTTTGAAAAATTTGTTCGGAGAAATACTTTTATCCATCAAACACGAAAAAAAGGCGTCTTATTATCGATTAAAATTTTGAGAATGCTTTTGAAGCCTGAGCCCGATAAAAATCAAATTTTAAAGCTGATCGAAAATTCTGAAGATTTTCACTATAAAGGCTGGTTAACTCAAAAAGCAAAAGAACTATGAAAGAGGCCCCGAAGTTTGAGGCCTCCCTCTTTGCCTTAGGCCGGAGTAATAATATCAATGATCACGATATCATTATTCGAGTCTGATCCCCCACCTGTAATCCTTCTCATTTGAACATCCGTAAGTGGTGTGACTTCAATTTCTATTTGCGATTTTTTAATGATTATTTTTTCCATTGTAAAAAAATTTAATAATTAAGAAATGGGTTGTAATCGCAGGAAACTCTAAAGCCAGTGTCTGCAGCCACCAGATAGCAGAGTATCTTGCCAAATGACTGCAACTTAAAGGGACAGCTCCCCAGCATATCGGGGTAGTCCTTAAAAAAGGCCGAAAAATGTAGAAAAATCGTCCGGGACAGGAATTAAAAATGGACGTGAAGCGAAGTGCATTGCTAATGCAATAACAAAGGCATAATATATTAATACATTCAAGAGGGCATTAAATCAAATATAAAATTCAGGATGTGTAATTTTCGGAAAAGAAGAAACGAGTAGGATTGAATATAAAAGGCAATAGTCGATTAACTCGAAAGGAAAGTTGAAAGTATAAAAACAAAAACCAGGTACAAGCTTATTTTAATGCTTATACCTGGCATTTGCTATTTCCTTTATTTTAAAGCGTCTTCATGATATCCTGGCGACGCTGGGCAAATTGAAAAGCCTCCAACATTGTTATTGAAAGCGCTTCCTCTAGGTTACCATAAGTATTATCATAATCTTTTTGACTTCTACGGATTACTTCATGTGCTTCTTCCCGGCCGTAAACATGAGTAATCTCACATTTTTGCTGTTCTCCGGGCAACTGCTTATAAGTAAGGAAATAATGCTGAAGTCGATTCAAAATAGTTGTCGGCATATCGGATACATCGTCCCAATTGCCATAGACCTCATCACTTCTCAGGACCGCAATAATTTTATCGTCAGCTTCTCCCCCATCAATCATTCTAAAACCTCCAATTGGAATAGCATGCACAATAATATTACCATGGGTTACTTCCCGCTCCGTAAGTACACAAATATCCAGCGGATCATTATCGCCTTTGATCTCTTTTCTTCCGGTTTGTTCCATACAGTACTCAGCAACATGCTTGGTACAGAGCGTTTGAGGTATAAAGCCATACAAAGCGGGTACAATATTGGAGAACTTTTGGGGCCGGTCGATTTTTAGATAGCCGGTGGTTTTATCCACCTCATATTTTACCGTATCCGAAGGGATCACCTCAATAAAGGATGTAACCAGTTCCGGTGCTTTTTCACCGATTTCTATTCCATGCCAGGGATGAGATTTGTATCTCAATCCAATCATTTTCCATAATTTGTTAAAGGACTCTTTATCCATCATCTTCTATTTTATCTGTTTATTGATTTGACGTAATGAAAAGTAAAAAGACACTTAAATCAGTACTTTTGTTCATCCGTTCGCAATTTACGTCTTTTTAACCTCTGATGTTGCTTTTCATCCTTCTACTTTCAAGATTCAACTTTCGAAAGATCGGCAAATTTGATTTCTTTTTTACCTTTAGCAAAAATTAGAAAATATGAAAGCCATAGTCGTCAAAAGCCCCGGTGGTTTGGATAAATTGGAAGTAATCGAAAAAACAATGCCCGAACCCCGGGAAGGAGAAGTATTAGTGCGCTGGCACGCTACTTCCCTGAATTTTCACGATTATCTGGTCGCAACAGGTGCTATTCCGGTTGCGGATGGCAGAATTCCCATGTCGGATGGTGCCGGGGAAATTATCGCTCTGGGAAGCAATGTGCTCGATTGGGAAGTCGGTGACCAGGTAATGTCAATGTTTTTTCAGGGCTGGATAGAGGGTAAACCCACCTTATTGAAAATGGCCGGCCTCTCGGGAGAGATGGTTGACGGATTTGCAGTAGAAGCTTCCTGTGTACCTGCTTCTGCCTTAACAAGAATTCCGGAAGGATATTCCTATGCCGAAGCCGCTACCCTGCCCTGCGCTGCGCTAACGGCCTGGCGCGGATTGATGGTCGAGGGAAATCTACAGGCCGGAGATAAAGTATTAATTGAAGGAACCGGTGGTATGTCCATTTTTGCATTGCAAATGGCAATTGCTGCCGGAGCAAAAGTTTATGCAACTACTTCGTCAGATGAGAAAGCGGAAAAACTAAAATCGATGGGTGCGGCAGCAGTAGTTAACTATAAAAACGATGAGCGCTGGGGAAAGACCATTTCCAAAATGACTGGTGGTGGTGTTGACCATGTCCTCGATGTGGGTGGAGGTTCTACTATGAAGCAATCAATTGAAGCAGCAGCCATCGGTGGTCATATTGCTTCTATCGGTATTTTGGGCAATGGCCGGAAAGGAGAAATTACTTTTCCAAAGTTATTTTTTAAGCACCTGCGTATGACGGGGCTCGCGGTCGGCAGCCGGGAAATGCAGGAAAAAATGGTAAAGGCCATCAATATCAATGGGCTTAAACCCATCATAGATAAAAGCTTCGCTCTGGAAGAATTAGCCGAAGCTTTCCGCTATCAGGAATCCGGTTCACACTTCGGAAAGATCGTAGTAGAATATTGATGTACTCATCTGCTGAAAGCTCAGGCATTGGCGCTGATCAACCTTTAATCCTTAAACTTGACTCTTTTAAAGCGCATTGCTTTAATTAGCCAGTTGGGAAGCGGTTTTCGTGGATCGCGGTTTTTTAGATGAATATTAAAATTGAGTGCTTTGATTAAGGGTACTTTATGGGTTTCTACAAACTCAATCAATGTCCCATCCGGGTCTTCGATATAACCCCAGTGACCATTTGCTTCCCCCATTTGAAAGGTTTCATCACTTAAGACCTTGAAAGGGAAACCTTTATCGGCACATTCCTGAACCAAAGCTTTCATATGCCTGACATCGAAGCAGAGATGGATAAAACCAATATCTCCCCAGTAACGATCCGCAAAAATTTTCCTGGGTTTGGAATCCTTACACTCAATCAATTCAATCTGACTTTCTCCCAACAGTTTGGCAAAGCCTCCCTGACGTCCGGGCTTATGTCCCAGTAAAACTCTTCGGAATCGTTCTTTCCCTCTTGGCAGATCAGATAAATCGGCAAAAGATTCCGTTTTATCATAAATAACCACATCGTAGCCCAATACATCTGCATATAATTTCATAGAAGTATCAATATCCGAAACCCCGATAACACAACTGTAAGTACCTCCCAAATCTTTCCCATTATCCTGATACCAGTTTTCAAACTCCTTGATTTTTAAAATACTATCATTCGGGTCCCTGATATAAAAACTCCGGTAAGTATCCGGCTCTTCCTTGATATCAGAAATAATATTTACGCCTTTTCCTTTTAGGCGTTCATAACTTTTTTCAATGTCTTTTGATTTTATAATAGCGATGTTGATCCCTAAATCTCCCAATTCTATTGGCTCTTTTGGTGCCGCAGGAGTTCGGTCGATGTATTGCCAAATCTCATAACCACTTCCCCCTTGCAAATTCATTGCAAGAATAGCTCTTTTTTCATGTGGTTCGCCTCCCATGTATGGAGCCATATAAGTCGCCACATTGTTATCATCAAAAACAGCCACATCCGCCCCCAGATTTTTAGCATACCATTCAAAAGATTTATCCGCATTATCTACCCCTACCCCAATTTGCTGTATCCCATATATAATTTTCTTATCCATTTTTAGAAAGCTTGATCCATAAAAAGGCGCAATATAGCATAAGTTTGGGAAACCAAAAAGCCACCTGTCGGAGAAGAATTAAACGGTGACTTGCTTCAATCTGAGCCATACCAATACGCTCAGGGATTATTCACTCATCCAACTTATTTAATCTGCTATGATTAAAACAGCTCTGAAGTCCGTTTTATCCAAACCAGGTTGCGATGGATGAGCGGAAATAAGGCGCATTATAAGTCGCCAGCAGGATTAGTCAAAAATTTTTACTAAAAGCCTATTTAAAAACTATATTTACTGCATAAAATATTCCTGAGTTCGAAAATGAAAATCAAAATGATTTACTGGATTAGTACAATTTTACTTTCCGTAATTCTCTTATGGAGTGCCTACACTTATTTCTTCCAGGCTTCTGCTATCAAAGGGTTCCGCGAATTGGGTTTTCCGGATTTCTTTAGAATACAACTGGCAATCATGAAGGTTATTGCAGTTTGTATCTTATTAATCCCCCTGGTTCCCTTACAGGTAAAAGAATGGGCTTATGCGGGAGTCGGATGCTTTTTTATAACGGCTCTGATTGCTCACATAGTCCACAAAGATTCTATCGCTATTTCTATCCTGCTCGTCTTTTTTATAGCAATACTAGCCCTTTCCAATATTTATCTCCACAAATTAAATTAGCCCCTTGCTTTTCCATATTTTATATCCCATTATTTTTTTCGGTTTTCGTCCAAGGCATGTTCTTGTTTGATAAATAAAAAAATATATTTTCGCTCATATTAACTATTGTAATTTCTTATCCGCTATTTAAAATATATTTTATCTTTAGGTTTTATATAACCCTTTAAATCTATTATAATGAACAAAAAAACACGCTTATTAATTTTAATGTTGACATCTTTCTTTATTATTGGTTCTATATCCTCTTGTAAAGATGATCCCGTTAAAGGTTGTACAGACCCAGAGGCTGAAAACTATAACAATGATGCAGATGAGGATGATGGCACTTGTACTTATGCCAGAGACAAATTTATTGGTAACTTTCAAGCAAATGAGAATTGTACTTCCGGTAACTGGAGCTGGACTATGAATGTTACTGAATCTGCTTCCAGCGTATCATCTATAGTTTTACAAAATTTAGGAGATTTTGGGGAAGGTGTTTTAGCAACAGTAAACGGGGATAATTTGAGCATCAATGATACAAAAAATGGAATTACGTTTTCCGGAACCGGAAGTATATCTGGAAATACTTTAACTATAATTTATACGGCCTCTAATTCAAGTGGAACCGATAACTGCACAGCTACTTGTATAAAACAATAAATTCCCGTCATATTTAATTTGCATTTAATAAGCTTATTTATTCAATGTATTTATTTTAAACTAGTGATTTAGAGATAGTTTTTTATTTCTCAAAACATTTTTATACCGTATAAAATAAAAAAGTCCCGAAGTTCAAATTGAATTTCGGGATTTTTAATTCATCATAATGGCATTTGCAGATCAATTAATATTTTCCTAATATGCTCTGAGCTTCAAAATTTTACTTATTGAACGTTTTGACAATTGTTTCTCCTCCGGCATCAATTTCGAGTATATACATTCCCGAAATTAAATGAGCAATATTAATTTCATTTTTGAAATTTTTAAGTTCAAACTGCATCAAATGCTGTCCGAAAGCATTGTAAATATTTGCCGTTCCGGTTTGGCCCTCTATAAAGAGCACATCCGATGCAGGGTTGGGATATAATGTTACAGATTCGACCACAGGCCGGGATTCTGTGAGCTCAATAGATCTTATTGAAGAGTAATTTGTTTTTCCATTGCTATCGATTTGTTTGAGTCGATAATAAAAAGTACCTGAAAGCGCTGATTCATCTTTGAATGAGTAATTGGAAATATCATTTGTAGTACCACGTCCTTCGGTAAATCCTAAACGCTCCCAATTTCTGCCATCAACAGTTCGCTGGATTTCAAATCCAGTGTTTTCTATTTCTGCTGCGGTACTCCAGCTCAATACCGGATGACCATGCTGTTTTTCAATATAAAAATCCAGCCATTCAACAGGTAGTACAACACTGAATAAATCCATGCCTATATCAACGCCGGACCCCGAAGAACCGGATAATACCACCGCACCTACATTAGAGAAATCAGCTCCTGTTCCTAAATTCGTAACAAAACTGGAAAAGGGTATATCGAAAGTAACCGGTGAGCCACTACTGATAACGGAATAGGCCAAAGAATACGTTGAGCTATTACTGGCATCTGTATAAACCTCGAAGTTTATGGTTCCCGGACCATCTGCGGAAGAAATGGTTAAAGAAATAGCATCACCGGCAAGAGTAAAATCCTGGCCTCCCAATCCAACATAATCAATGTCACCCAGGCCCGCTAATCCATCTACCCCATCCCACATAATATAAAAATCTCCCGAATTGGTTGCTGCTGTATTAAAGCTAAAAGTACCCGCACTTACATCAGCAAAAATAATTGATCCCCCGCTTGTTCCCTGAATAAAAATATCCCGTTCACTACCAAGGATGGAAGAAGGAGCACCAGGATCAGTTTCCGTTCCCGAGGCAGCAGAGGAGCCTGAAGCAACTACCGATTGAGTATACGAAAAGTTATCAATGGTAACCTGGCTGATTAAATGATTATTAAAAACAGATACTAAAAAGAATAGAATGATTGTCCTAGCTTTGAGGCTAGAGGAGTAAAGTAGATACATTGTGAATTTATTTTGTTGTGTATGTAATCAGTAGTTCTACATGTATTTCAAGACGTACATGCATATTAATTTTCTGGGAGGGAGAAAATAATTTTGGAAGTATTTTGATGGTTAGCGTAGGACGGTTGGTTTTGACAATCTGGGATCAAATGATATGCCAAGATATGCTAAAAAATCAAGTAACGGACCTGCTTTACAAACAATGTCAATAAGTCAAAAAAATCATTAAAGGGAACAAATTTGCCCCTTCTGTTTAGTTGAGCACAAATGCCTGGCTAATATTTCGTAGTCTTTACTCATATAACTATATGTACCCTGGTCTTTCAGTCGTTTCGCTAATTGACAAAATGAATGGCAATTGAACATCTTCGGAAATAACATAAAAAAAATAAAATAAAAAAATATTAATCCTTTCCATAAAACTTATTTATACTACCCGGATTTCCGCATTTTTTAAAGGTCATTACTAAACAAGCTATCATCGAAAATTGGGACATAATCAAAATGGTGAAAAGATTGTGAACGCTTGAACAAAAATCACACTATAATAGTTTTACTATAAAAATAAATAGCAATACAATTTGCCCTGATAACATGAAAAAATATTCAGCAACCTGTGTCTTGTTGATTTTAATTTTTCCCACCTACAGTTATTCCCAAAACAGCGATTTAGGAAACTGGCTAATTTATTTTGGAAACAAAAAGATTGATTCAAAATGGAACTGGCATCATGAGGTCCAATACCGAAACTACAATGCAATTGGAGACCTGGAACAACTACTTCTACGCACGGGAATAGGATACAATTTAACCGAAAACAACAATAATTTGCTTTTGGGCTATGGCTTTATCCATAGTCAAAATTATATTGACAATGCAGAAGATAAAATAAACGTCGATGAACACAGAATTTTTCAACAATTCATCACACGCCAATCTATAGACAGAGTTAAAATACAGCATCGTTATCGGTTTGAACAAAGATGGATTGATGATGCCGATTTTCGATTGCGGTTTCGATATTTTCTATCTCTAAATATTCCTGTAAATAATCCAGATATAGTTGATAAGACCTGGTATGTCTCGATCTATAATGAAATCTTCCTTAATGATGAGCAAATCATTTTTGACAGAAACCGCCTGTATTTTGGATTAGGATATAAACTGAACAACAACACCAAATTTGAGTTTGGGTACATGAATCAGTTCCTGAATACCCGAAACCGAGACCAGATAAATCTAATCACTTTTATTAATTTCTAAAATTAAAAATATGAAGAAAAGCAAAATCAAATTAAGTGCATTCCTTCTAACAGTTATTTTTTTTACTGCCTGCACCAATGGAAATCAGCAAAAGGAAGAAAATGTGGCAAAACAAACGGAGCAACAGCAAGAACAGATTGTTGGTTTAATCGAAGATGTATTGACCAAAGAAGAACAGGATGCCCTCACTCCTGATATGGTGATACAATCCCTGAAAGAGGGCAATGAAAGATTCATGCAAAACGATTTGACTGCCCGTAATCACTCCGCTCAGGTAAGAGAAAGTGTAAAAGCCCAATACCCAAAAGCAATTGTTCTTTCTTGCGTAGATAGTCGAGTACCTGTCGAGGATGTTTTTGACCGGGGAATTGGTGATATTTTCGTGGCGAGAGTGGCAGGCAATTTTGTCAATGAAGACATTTTGGGAAGTATGGAATTTGCTTGTAAAGTATCGGGTTCAAAATTAATTCTTGTCATGGGACATGAACATTGCGGAGCCGTAAAAGCTGCGATTGATGATGTAAAACTGGGAAATATAACTCCAATGCTTTCTAAAATCAGACCTGCAGTGGAAATGGTAACATACGAGGGAGAGAGAAATTCAAAGAATCAAAAATTTGTGCACATGGTAAGTGAAAGCAATGTCCGAAATACAATAGAAAAAATCCGAAGTGATAGTCCGATTCTCAAGGAAATGGAAGACAAGGGAGAGATAAAAATAATTGGAGCATTATACGATATGGATAATGGAAAAGTGGATATTCTAAAGTAGAAAAATGGTGGCCAACAAAGTGCAAAACGGCAGTAGCCCCTTTAGGGTTTACTGCGTTTGCACAGAGGTCTTATATAAATTACCTGATATTCCCGCAATTCAGGATGCTACCACAGCCTCTCTTAGTTTTGTCCCAATATTGTCAGAGCTTTTGTAATGCGCGCTCCTTCAGATGATATGGAAACATTATAAAACCCTTTTGGTTAGCCCGGAGCCTTTAAAACCAGGTGCTACAAAGCAACCACCCTCAGTTCTTATCAGAGACTATAGTCAGCATTGCTATGAAAGAAAAGTATTATATTTATGATATCTAAAAGTGTAAAGCATGTCTCTTAGACTTTGTAAAAGACATTCCTTGTATATCCTAAAAAAGAGAATATCAATTTTAGTATTGAATTTTATGACATTAAACCAAACCATTCAACAAATACCAATCTCCCTTAAATCATCATCATTATTATTATTCATACAGTTTTTCCTATCTACGACTATTATCGCGCAAAAAGCTTTAGATTTCGACAAGGACAAATTGCTTGACGAAATTGCCAAACAGGTAACAGCACATTTTTATGAAACAGATTTTGACACCACAGCTTGGAACCAGCGCGTGTATAACTGTCGTCAACGATTAGCAAAAGTAACAAGGCTTGACCAATTTGATTTTGAGGTGAATGAACTGTTGGGCACATTGAACACTTCTCACACCTATTTCTTTTCTCGCAACAATCCCAAACGGTATCAACTACTGGGTGTGTTTAACAAACTTTTCGACGAAAACGACATCAGCTTATTTTGTTATGATGGCATTGGAATAGAGACCAAAACTGTCGATGGTAAAGTTTTCATCATTGCCGTTTATGATGGATTGCCAGCAGCCAAAGCCGGTTTGCAGTTCGGCGATCAAATTGTCTCAGTAGATAAGGATGCTTTTCATCCCATCGAATCGTTTCGTAGTAAAGCGGATTCGAATGTAACCGTTGAATTCATCCGGGATCAGCACCTATATACGATCAAGGTCCCTGTTGCAGTTCTCGATGGTCGTACCATGTTTGAAACAGCACTTCAATCGAGCATTCAAATCATCAATCGAAACGGGAAAAATATTGGCTATTTACATTTGTGGAGTTATGCCGGTTCTAAATATCAGGAACAACTTCGTGAAGCTATTTTATGGGGTAAACTGAGTCAATGCGATGCTTTAATCGTCGATCTGCGAGATGGCTGGGGTGGTGCTGACATCAATAATTTGAATTTGTTTCGAAAGCCGATTGCTATCATCCAAAGCACTTCTCGCGACGGGCTCATGGGTTCTTACAGTGGGGTATGGGAAAAACCGGTTGCACTTTTAACGAATGGAAAAAGCACAAGTGGTAAAGAGCTTTTTGCCTATGGCTTCAAGAAACTTAAACTTGGCAATATCATCGGAGAAAAAACGGCGGGAGCCGTGGTAGCGGGCCGTATATTCAAACTTAGCAGTGGCGACCTGCTTTACCTGGCTGTCAGGGATGTGCTTGTTGATGGTAAACGGCTGGAAGGAGTCGGAGTAAAACCGGATGTGCTTGTTGAGCGCCCTATTGAATCCGGGGATAATGATCCGCAACTGGAAAGAGCATTAGAAGAGTTGAGCCATTAGACCAGTCAACCTCTCTAGAGATTGATTTGATTATACATTGCTCCCATACCTAGTACTTATACACTTCGCTTTGTGCAGTAGCGGTGCATAGCCGCTATTGCCGTTTTAGCCTTTGTTAGGCACAGGATACTCTTTATTTCATACTCCCCTCGCCTTGAGTGATTTTTAAAACTTGGAGGTCGTTCATATACCTAAAAACAAGCATGATTCCCTTGAAATTTTCACTCTTTTATGCGTTACATTAAAAATCAAAACTACCATCAAGAGCTGGAAGCATTAAGACATTGTTTTTAATTATTTCATTTGACTTTAATCATTATTAGGAAATTCATAACGAACTTCAATATTCTGACTTTAGTGGACATATTTGTTAAACCAGCCCAGCATTTTTTCTGGATATTCTCCGAAATATGCATAAGCAGCCAAACGGTTCTTTTTTAATTCGGGCAAAAACAATTCTTTTTCAACCTGCAATTGGTCATAATAATCATTGATGAAATCCATTTTTGTAAATGGGTCTTTGGCATTCTGAAACAGCAAAGTAGGTACATTAATGTTTTTTACGTTGTTCAAACAACTTTCATGAAAATCTACTCCTCCACGTTTTAGGTTTACTTTGTTGGCATGTTCTACCAACATATTGGGCATACCAACGCCTGCCAGAAAGTCGTCAAATCCGAGTGGTTGTATAGCGACCATTGCTTTGACATTATCGAATTGCTGCAATCCACCTTCAATCCCATAGGCATAAGTGGTTGCATTACAGCCCATGCAAATACTCAAAAGACCAATTGGAGCATTTTTGTAGTCTCGATGGTTCGAGATATAACTCACCGCAGCTATTACGTCTTTGTATTCTTCAACACCTCCCGTTACCCATTCACATGTGCCATCAGCGCTATTGCCGTGATTTCGCATGTCATACATTAGAATGGTATAACCCTCGTCTGCAAGTGCTTTTGAGTGTTTGAGAAAGCGAATGTCCTCGTTCCATGACTTCATCAAGCCCTTCCCTTTCGGAGTGTAGCCACTCCTGCTGCATTGAATACCAAAATGCGTTTGAATAATTACTTTTTCCTGATCAGGGTTTACCAACCAGCCGCTAAGTGAAACATCATCAGCTGCTTTGAAAGTGACATTCTGATAATCCAGTCCAAAGTCTTCTTTTGGGTTGTCGAATACAGGTGAACCTCCTTTTTTAGTTACTATATTGGCAACAAATTTTGATACAATTCCCATTATTGATTTTTTTATTAAAACTTGATTTTAATTCAGCAAAAATAATTTGCCCCTACAAAGGTTAGCACCATGTGTGTTTTAGAGGTATATATTTTTCCGAATTTTGTATATATTTTCCGTTTTTTTGTTTTCTCTGTCCCTAACAATGTCCTATAGGCCAAACGTTATCAAAACAAATACCTAGCAGCTTCTGGGTGGAAAGTTGGGAATCTAGCTCTGTCAGAAGATGTTCAAAACTATCAAAATAAGAACTACTGTCTGTCGCCTTTCCCTTAATAGAAATCAACAATAATAGCATAAAACATAGTACTAGTCTAATACTCCGGAACATACAGCGCAATAAATTTATCATACTAACAGATTTACTTAAATTCGAGAATCGACACTTAAACTTTATGGTAAAACATATTACGCAGGTTTCGTATATTTTTAGTTCATTAAAGAAAATTGTATCCCTATGTACAAAAAAGTAATAATCCTGTCATGCCTATTGGCAATTCCTTTTTTTATTTTCTCTCAAGAGCCCGATAGCTTGCAGATAAGGTCAGTGATTGAGAATTCATATATAGAAGGCTTAATCAATGGCAAGGACTTCGTAGAAGCGAAAAAGGGAATACATCATGATTTTAAAATATTGGGACGTAAAGGGGATTCTCTTACTGAAAAGAGCATTGATGACTGGATCAAACAAAGAAAAAAAAGACCCGATCTCGAAAAGGTCAAATACAAAATATGTTTCATCGATATTGAAGAAAATGCAGCTGTATCAAAAATCGAGATGTTTAGAGGAAAAATTAAAGCTGTTGATTATGTCTTTTTATACAAGTTCAATAGTGGCTGGAAAATCGTTTCTGCAATTGACAATGTGAAAAGAATAAAATAAAAACACGTCGTAATAAATTGCGGACGTACTAAGAGGGTGAAATACAAAACCTGATCGGGGACTATTTAGCTGGGCATTTCCAAAATGTACTGATCCAATAATTCTATCCTTAGAAGCATTATTGTACAAACATTATTTGAGTACAATTCGAAAACTTCAGCTCTTCTGACTATATTGAGCGCCACCCGAACAGGCAATTAATAATTATGAAAATAGCATTGTTTAGTACGAAGCCATACGATCAGGAATATTTTGAAAGATATAATGTACAACAAGGACTTGATATTACTTTTTTTGAAGCTTCCCTGAGTATCCATACCGTTAATTTAACCGAAGGATTTGATGTGGTATGTATCTTTGTCAATGACAAAGTTGATGATACATGCATTATCAAAATACGTCAAAATGGTGTAAAGCTAATTGCTTTGCGCTGTGCAGGTTTTAATAATGTTGATTTGGATTCCGCTAAAAGAAATGGGATTCAGGTTGTCAGAGTTCCCGCTTATTCTCCGGAAGCAATTGCAGAACATTCACTGGCATTAATTTTAACCTTAAACAGAAAAACGCACAAAGCTTATAATAGAATACGGGAAGGGAACTTCTCCTTAAATAAACTTATTGGATTTAACCTTTATAAAAAAACGGTCGGGGTCATTGGCGCTGGTAAAATAGGGATCGCGTTCTGTCGAATACTTCATGGGTTTGGATGCAAAATAATAGTAAGCGATCCACACGAATCTGATGAATTAATCAAACTGGGGGTGAAGTATGAGACCTTAAGTAATTTATTTAAGCAATCGCATATAATATCCTTGCATTGTCCCCTAATCCCTGAAACAAAACATATTATCAATAAAGAATCAATAGGTTTGATGAAAGACGGTGTTATGATTATTAATACCAGCAGAGGTGCTTTAATCAATACAGCAGATGTGATTGAAGGTTTGACGAATAAGAAAATCGGATTTCTGGGAATTGATGTCTATGAGCAAGAAGAAAACCTCTTTTATAAAGATTTATCGGAAAGCATTATTCAGGATGATTTTATTCTAAAACTCAATAGCTTCCCCAATGTTTTAATCACCGCCCATCAAGCATATTTTACAAAGGAAGCCATGAAAGAAATTACAACGATCACCTTAGAAAATATAGCTGCTTTTGAAAAAGGAGAAACACTGCACAACAAACTTATATGAGGCTGCTTATAGCAAATTGCAAGAGGTCGATAAATCATATCCCTGGTTATCGTTGTAGACACAATAAACCTATAATTGATAACTTTTGGCTGGTTTGACTAAATCAGACATATAGAATCAATTTCAGAGTCATAATAATTCTTTACCAGTAAAACCCATTATTTTTAATTAAATTCAACCAATAACAATATAAATACGAATGAAAATTGTTTAATTTGATCTCAAAAGATGTGGATAAATATCCATACCGGTTTTTAAAGGGTTGACCCCGTGTAGCAGAAAATATCTTATTAAAAATAAACATAGTGGAGGCCAGAAACCACTTTAAAAACGGGGCGAAACCGAAAAGCCATACGAGTAGGAATACAAAATATTTCGTATATGAAAAAAGTAATCTTTAATGCCTTGTTCCTTTTTATGATTATGACTGTATCGTCTTGCTATACTTATACTTATAACGTAGGTAAAGGACCACAGTCCGGAGTAGAAGTAAAAAATAGAAACCACTACTTAATCTACGGTCTTGCTCCGGTTAATATTTCAAATCCAATAGAGATGGCTGGAGACAGTGAAAATTACTCGGTCAAAATTGAACACACCTTTGTAGACGGGCTTCTTAATGCTATAACATTGGGAATTTATACTCCAACAACTACAGTAGTAACAAAATAAAATAATTTTGGAGCGCTATTGTTTTTGGCGCTCCAAATATAATTCTTTCCATATGAGAAAAACATTACTTTTTGTTGGAATATTATTTATGCTTTTTTCTCTTCTTTCTATTATTCCATATATCTCTGATTACGAAGTTCTTTCTGAATACGGGAAAGGATTTATTGTGGGAAAATTTTTACTAATGTTAGTCGGTCTTTTAATGGTTATAATAGGTATAAAGAAAACAGCTCCCCGCAAAAATGTACAAAAGGACAAGTGAGACGATATGCCTAAACTTCGTTTGCACCTGGCATTGCAAACATTAAGAACACTATGATAGAATTCAGACCTCTTAATCGTTTATCGGTTCATTTAGAACGTCTTATAAAAGGCCGATTATGGCTTAAAGTAATTATTGGACTCATTTTAGGGGCGGGACTGGGAGTTTTACTTAATCCCTCTACAGGCTTACTTTCAGAAAATATTAGTTTACGGCTGGCAGACTGGCTTGACCTGCCGGGGCAAATTTTCATGAGGCTGGTTCAAATGATCATGATCCCATTGATCTTTACATCAATCATTACGGGAATTGTGAGTAACACCTCGGAGAAACTTAAAACATTCGGTCTGCGGCTATTGCTCTATTTCGTTTTTACTACGGCTATTGCCATTATGATAGGTCTGGTTGTAACACTGGTGTTGAAACCCGGACAATATATTTTTACGCTTGGCGGATTTCCAAATAGCGGTGAAAACCAGATAGAACCCAATGCACAAACCAACCTTATTGAGAATATTCCAAACGCTATATCGAACCTGATCCCCAATAATCCCCTCGAATCCATCTTAATGGGAGAAATGTTGGGCGTTGTGATTTTTACCATCATAATTGGTGTGGCCATTACCCAACTCCATCAAGAAACGGCAAGGCCTATTATTCGTTTTTCAGAAGCCGTTCAGAAAATATGTATGATCGTAGTATCATGGGCCATGATGCTGGTGCCCTATGCCGTATTTGGCTTAATAGCAGCCCTGTTATCCAGGACAAGTGTGGAAGTATTCCTTGGTTTGGGTTATTACATGGTTGTAGTCATACTGGGCCTGATCCTATTGGTGATCTTCTATTTAGCCTTGACGCTGGTAGTTACCAAGAAAAATCCCTTCAAGTTCTTAAAGGCGATCAGGGAACCACAACTATTGGCATTTTCTACCGCCAGTTCCGCAGCCGTCATGCCCCTTTCCATGAAAACAGCAGATGAAGAATTAGGGGTGTCCTCCAATATAAGTGATTTTGTTATCCCGGTCGGAGCTACGATTAATATGGATGGAACGGCATTATTTCAATGCGTAACCACTTTATTTATGGCACAAGCTTATGGCATAGAATTGACCATAATGAATCTGCTATTAATTACCTTTACTGTGGTGGCCGCTTCCATAGGAACCCCTGCTATTCCGGGAGGTGGGGTGATCATTCTTGCATCGGTATTACAAAGTGCAGGAATTCCGGTGGATGGCCTTATTATTATTATTGGTATAGACCGTATCCTGGGAATGTTTAGAACGGCCGTTAATGTAACCGGAGATCTTACTGCCTGCTTAATTTTTAATGAGTTTTATGGGACTGCAACAAGCGATAAAACATTCGCAACAAATCCCGAACTGCCATAAAAAGCTGTTTATATAGAACCTTAGCCATAATTTGAGAAATGAAAACTGAAAATTCAAGAGTTACAATTCATATGGTTTCCAGTCTTGATGGTTTTATCGCCAAAAAAGACGGAAGTGTTTCCTGGATGCATTCGACAGATACATACGATAAAGGAATTGAACTGACCAAGGAATACATTGCCGATTTCCTGGCATCTATTGATTGTTATATTATGGGTTCCCGGACATACGAACAGGCCATTGAGCTCGGTTGGCCCTATGGAGATGTTCCTGTTTTCGTATTGACCAACAGAGACCTTAAATCGGACAAAAAGACGGTGCAATTCCTGTCGGGCGATCTGACTGAAATTGTCAATAAGCAGTTAAGGCCGGGTTATGCGAACATTTGGATGGTTGGCGGAGCCATGCTTACGAAAGAATTCCTGCGACTAGGATTAGCCGATGAAATCAACATTGCAATCCTTCCCATACTTTTAGGGGCCGGGACACTTTTCTTTGATTATATAGGAAAGGAGCAGTTACTACATTTAAAGGACGTAACAGCCTTTAAAGACGGAATGGTTGAATTGTGTTATGAAATAAAAAAGGAATAAAAACAGTGGCTAAGCATTTACAAATGATATTAAACCGTTCTTTATACTCAACATTTACTGAAGCATTCTACCCAAGCTAATACAGCATTTAAGCCTTAAAATTAATTTAATATGAAAATGAAGTTAACCTTAATGATAACACTGGGATTATTAATCCTTAATTCTGCCTTCGGACAAAAGAAATATTATAATAAGAATTACCAGTTTGATAAAGAATCAAAAACATTATCATTGATTCCAATTTATAACGAAAGGGATTTAATGAGCGACTCTCTTCTAAGCAGTATATTTAATGATAACTTGCAAAAACTTGAATTGATTTCACCTTCCATGACCAGAGAAATAATAGAATCCAATAAGGATATGTCGGACATTTTGAATAAGATTATTTCCAAGAAGTATAAAAAGAAAGAATTAAAGACCTTTCCCAATTTGAATACCATACTGTCTGAATCAGAAATTGATTTTCTAAGGGAAGAATTGAACAATTCTGACCTGATATTAATCCCCATAGCATTCAACATAAAAGCCATGAATGTATATACATTCGGATCTTCAAATTTCAGGTTATATGATTTAAAAACGGGAGACTTTATTTTTGAATGCCCCAATCAGCTTAATGTTAATATTGGTGGAGAGGCAGGGGCCATAGATTTAACTGCTGTTCTGATTAGTCTGACACATGAATTTTATACAGATAAGTTTATCAAAAAAAATAATATCAATTAAAAGCAGCGTACAATAAAATGTAGGCCGCTCACGCTATCGATAGGCAGCTTGCCGTATACAAGAGCCTTTCCGTACCAACAGAAACAATAACAGATCGACCAACGAATCAGCTAGGACCAAAATCTTTTGAAAGTGAAAAACAATAAACCAGTAAATACAGTGAGATTCAATACTCTCAGGTCATTTAATCAATATACCAATACAAAACCGCCAAGGCATGAGTTAATAGAAATTGGAGAATATTCTAAAGATTTTTTGCTTTCATCCCCAAAAGTGTATCCTAATTTTTATAGAATATCAATCAAATATGGATTAGAAAAAAATGATGACAAGGGATATATGTATTTTTCAAGTCCCAATCAAGCTATCGAATGGCATACGAATACCCCCTGGAAAGGATATTATATCAATTTGACCGAAGATTTAATTTCTAACAACCAACACTTGAAATACTCCTTTTTAAGCTATGGATTACACGAGGCACTTCACTTAAAAGGAGAAGAAGAAACTACTATTTCTCAAATGTTTAAGGCCGCAATGAACGAATATCAAAGTGAAAATTTTTCCATTGATATTTTAGTGGCCTATTGCAATCTGATGTTTGCGCATATTGCACAGTTCTACAAAAGGCAATTTGGCGAGCGAAAAGAACAGTACGGGAAATTAGTGAATGACTTTTTTTCTCATTTAGATGCTTATTACACCTGGAATTCCGGAAAAAACATCAAACAACCTTCGGTCCAATACTTTGCCCAGGAACTCAATGTCACTTCCAATTACTTGAGTGATCTAGTCAAATTTCATACTGGAAAAACAGCATTGGAACATATTCATCAGCAAATTATCATTTCTGCAAAATCATTATTAACAAATAGCGATTTTACCGTTTCAGAAGTTGCCTACCAATTAGGATTCGAATATCCCAATTACTTTTCACGCCTTTTCCGAAAAATTACGGGGACAACGCCCTCGAATTTCCGCAGCCTGTAATTTGTATCCGTTATTCCTTTATTTGTCTTCATAGGTTCAGAGGTCTATAAGTGAAATTTGCAGCATCTAATTTCATTTAAAAAATTTATCATGGCATTTGAAAAAACATTAAGCTATAGCCTGGACAACACCTTAAAAGGCAGAATGGGTGAGGAATCGTATAAAAAAGCAGTTGAACAACAAAAAACTATTTCAGAGCAAGATTATGCAACAGTCAGGTATTTAGCAGAATTTGCTGTTCGCCCAATGTTTAGAACCCCAGTACATAAAACTCCTGCTGACGGGGGCATGGAACAATGGGAGGATGTCTATTTCCCTTCAAGTGACGGAACGCCACTCGAAGGCTGGTATATCCCTTCGGTCCAGGGAGAATCTAACAAATTAATCATTATCAATCACCCAATGCCTATGAGCCGGTCGGGATTCTCGGGCCATTTGGGGGAACCCTTCTCTGCTGTTGATACTCTTGAAATTGACTTCGTTGCACATATGGGACATCTTTCAAGAGCTGGATATAATATCCTTGCCTATGATTTGCGCAATCATGGTAACAGTGGAACTGCCAACGGAGGCATTTGTGGGATCGGTAGATACGAATGGAGAGATGTGGTTGGCGCTCAACTTTATGTGAAGCATCACCCAAAGCTAGCTAAGATGAAAGTCGGTTTATATAATCGCTGTACCGGTGGGAACGCCGCTTATGAAGCAATGTATCGTCATCCCGAACTGTTCGAAGATATACTTTGTTTTTTCGGACCAATGACAGTTTCCATGACTGCCTTGATGAATTCATTTGCCGGACTTTTAGGGGTAGATAGTTATATGGAATTGATGGATTTAGAACAGCTCAAACTAGGAGGTTTTACAAATGGAGAAATGCATCCTCAGAATTATGCTCATGCAGTAAAAGTACCCTATTTCATGGCTGAGGTTTTTGATGATATCTGGACAGATAATCCTAAAGATGCACAGGAGATCTTTGATAATATCAGCTCAAAGGAAAAGGAATTATTCTGGATTAAAGGAACAAATCGTCGATTTGATGGCTACAATTACTTCGGTTTATACCCCGAAAAGATGTTAGCATTTTTTGATAATTACCTGAAATAACCAGCTGAATTATTTCTTGGAGGAACAAAATAAATGATTCGAGAAAATATCCTGAAAGAACTGTGAACCTCGCTCCTTAACTGAAGCAGTCGGATATGGTCAGAATCTATTAATTGCTTATTGAAGCTTTAAAAACTGATCGCAAATTGCTTTAGCTCTTCCTTTGAATATGTGATTTTCCAAAGGCTTATGATTGAAAACCATAAGCCTTTGGAACTTTGTTTAAATGATTAAAATATGAGTGCCCCCAACTTTGTGATATTCTTTAAAAATTTCAACTGTTCTCTTTAGCGAACCACCACTCCCCCACCTTTACAAAAATA
Source organism: Saprospiraceae bacterium (assembly GCA_028280415.1). Classification (GTDB taxonomy): domain Bacteria; phylum Bacteroidota; class Bacteroidia; order Chitinophagales; family Saprospiraceae; genus JAHDHW01. The sequence continues at coordinate 28,060 of JANQLV010000059.1, read as the reverse complement.
AAGATGGGGGAAAATAACCCTGACACTATTCTTTGTCAATTAAAAAACCAACTTCTGTGGTTTGTTGAACCTCCTCCAGAATTTCAAAATCTTTGTCAAGGTTAATCGGATAAACACCTAATTTCCCGGTATTGGCCGGCATCGTCGGATCACAGATCGTATAACTAATGCCTTCATAGCTAAAGGGTTTTCCATAAACTTCGGGCAATTCGACTCCAATGGTCACGATATCATCATAAACATACTGAATGACCACGAAGTTAAAATCGGTTATTTCTTTTAAGAGTTGATACATAATGGAAACGCGATCTTCAAAATCTGTTTCAGTTGCCAGCAAAGCTTCCTCTGCCGTTAAAGGCATATCTCTCAACATATTGATTTGATCATTTTGGTATTCAAAAGCTTTGCGGGTAAACGAAACCAGGAGGCTCATTTGGTCTTCCAGCTCAAGCCCTTTCAGATGAGGCTTAAGTGCTTTAATCAAGGACTTTTTAGTCGTTTCCCTGAAAGGCATATGGATATAGTTTAAGGTCTTTACAAAAGGATAATTACTCAACAGCTGATTGCTTAAAGTATCGATCTGGATTTCCAGTTTAATTTCCTTCTCCATATGCACAAAACGAAACTCCTTTTCCACAGTCATCGGCGGTATGTTCGGATAGCTGGAAATTTTTAAGGAAAACATTCTTTCGTTCAAAGCCCCTGGCTGGAATTTTTGCATTTCCAAAAGTAAACCCTTGGTTTTTGCAGAATAATAAATACTCGTAAGATCGAGAAAAAAATCACCATCGACCTTTACAAAAGGCATTTCATATACTTCATCATTTGTCCTCACAAAAAGAAAAAAATATTTATTTTGAGCCGTATACAATCTCGTATCATAACCGGCTTTGGTCATAAAAAACCAGGTAACCAAAGTTCGATATATGCTGTTTTTTTTAGGGTAAATCTCCTTTACACTTTTTTCTACTAAATTGTAAAAGAACCAATCATTGAGTTTGAGTTCATCTTTATAAGTCAAAAATTTGTTCAGGAGAAGATTATAGTTTGTTTCTTCAAGTTTAGTATAAAACTTTTCAATGCAAGTCTGACTCGTGCAATACCTGTTCTTTTTAAGCATTGCCTGATCGTATTCCAAATCCAGTTCTACAGAGAAAAAGGGTACAGAAGTTTTCGTAGTAGTAGGATTGGCGAAGACTTGAACGTGAAGAATAAGAGAGAAAAAGAAAATCAGGGGCAGGGTCGATTTGGTTACTATACCAATACTGTTGATTATGAGCTTCAAGGTAATTACTGTTTAAAAGTGGTTAATGTATATTTTGTGTTGGTTTTTGGCAAGATAAAGGCAAAATGAAATCTATCACATGTGAATATTAATAATTTGTGACAGAAAGCGATTTGATATATTTTTTTCACCAATATGAAAAGGATAATTTTTTAGCGTTTTTGTTTCGTTCCTTATCAAAAATGAATCTCCCGGCCTTGCAAAAATCGATTATGAAGTGATGAAATAACGAAGCAAATCGTAAATAGAGCCGATAAAACTAATTTCTATTAATTCGTTTTCAAGTTCAAACCTATAGAATCCTTATCTTTAACTTTCAAAATCAAATTATTAAGCCTTACAAAAAGGAACATAAACACTTAATGATAGAAAAGAAGTTAAAAGAAGCATTTGATCCATATTATGAAGCTCCAATTGAGGTATGGACTCGCTTCTGTTCTTTGTGCGAGGAAGTCACCTTTAAAAAAAATCAAAAGTTTAAGTTTGAAAATTCAATAGCAAGACATGGATATTTTTTGCTTGAAGGCGCTGTAGGCTCTTTTGTCTGGAAGAAAAATAACTATGCCTGTCTTGATTTCTTTTTTGAGGGTTCTTTTTTTGCTGATGACTATTCTCTGACCACGGGACTTCCTTCTAGCTTAGAACTAATTGCCCTTGAAAAATCTTTGGCCCTTCAAATATCAAAGACCAATATAAATATCCTTAAAGAGACTCCTATTGGTAAGACCTTATTCTTGATCGGTGAACAAAATGATAATGCGAAAAGAGAAAAACAGCGTATGGATTTAATGACCAAAACCGCTGAAGAAAGGTATCTTGACTTATTGGAAAACAGAAAAGATATCCTGACAAGGGTTCCTCAAAAACATATTGCATCATTTCTTGGGATTACAAAACAAAGTTTAAGTCGAATCAGAAGAAAAATCAGTAACTCAGATTAGTTAACATAGGATAACTCTTAGAAAGAAGATAAGCAATAACTTGCTATTTTCATTCCTTAAATTTATTTCAAATGTCTTTAAGAGTTATTTCTATTATTCTTTCTATAATTATAAGTTCCAACTTAAGCATTGCGCAACAAGGGGATGATTCCCAGAATAAATTAATTCGCCCATTTATTGCTTATGAATTTGGGGAAGCCATATTTAATAAGTTCCAGTCACTATCCGGAGAACTTGGGATTCTTTTCCCTAATCATCACTTGCTTAGAATCGTACATCAAAATGTGCAATTAAGCGAAGAACATCTTAGCTCTGATTTTGCGGTAACCGTAAAAGGGAACAATGTAGAAGGAAGTTTATTCGGTTTTGAGGCATTTTACAGCTACCCTATAAAAAAATGGAGGAATTCGAATGAAATACTTTATTTATCTCCTTCATTCGGCTATTACAAAAATGAATACAAACATACCATTCTTGAGGAACGTTTTGAAAAGCGCTCAATGACTGCCGGATTGGAGATCAGTTATAGAGAAACCAATCTTTTTAAAATAAAAGGATTGTACTATACCCTTAGCATTCCGATTAGAATTCATTTTGCCCCTCATAAAGCATTTAAACTCGGAGATACAAGAATAAGCGGTAATAGAATAGATAACAACATCTGGTTTTTAATTGGTTATCAATTTTGAAGAAGATTTAATTCCTTTGTCAGGATGGTCTAAAAGCTTAGTTTGTTTAAAATAAAAATACATCAGCATAACAGAAACTATCCTTTAAGCGAATATCCCCTAGCCTAATTTTGTGACTTCCATTGGCTTCACTGACTTTATCAAAAAGGGTTTGAAAGCCTTGAATGAATCACTTGAGTTGTGCCAGTCGATTAGAAATATTTTCAGCCTTTTCTGTTTGATTAGAAGCATTATATAGTTGAATCAAATATTTTAGGACAATTTTCTGTTTAGGACTTAAATTCGTAGCTGTAACTAAAAATTTCTCACCATTGTGATAATCTCCCAAATAAAAATATCCCAGTCCCAAAATATAATTGGCTTCCCAGGAATTAGGATAAAAATCAAGATACTTTTTAGCATATTTTATAGCTTCCGATCCATTACGAACACTTGCGAAAGCATAGCCTAAGTTTAACCAAACATCTAAGTTTTTGGGATCGTATTGATGGGCGTAATTTAACAAATCAAAAGCTTGCTCGTATTGTTGTTCTCTTAAAGCTTTATGCCCTTGAATATCACTTTTATCTTTTCGCTTGACCAGATAGGAAACCTCAAAATCATCAATCCTTTCCGTGTAAATGGCATCTTTAGGAGGAAAGACAAAATCTCTGATTTTGGGCCTTAGGAAAATCGTTGACACAGCTGCATAATCCCAATCAAAGTTTTTCCATTTCTGAATCCCTGTATTGATAAACTTGATATTCAAAGCCGAAGTATCAAAAAAAACATTTAAAGCATTAGCATTATTACTGGCAATTATGATTTCTTTTTCCCGGTTTTCATCCTTGATCGTGGCTTCATTTTCTATCAACCATTTTACACATTCTGAAACGGCTAATTGTTGATAATCATTATCGTATTTATTATAGGCTTCTTTTGATCCTCCAGCCAATTCATTGTAGTATGCATATTGATATTTATAATTCGCAATTTGCCAAATCGCTGTTTTTAATGTAAATACAAAGATTAATGCAAGGGCAAAATATTGAAGAATATGGCCCTTGAATGGAAACAAAATATGTTTCAGGGAAAGACTTACCAGGATCACTAATGAGGGATAAAAGAATAAAATATGTCTCCAGCCATTGTAAATTGCGGCATCTTTGTAAATGACATAAGCAATTGGGAAGTAACAGCTTAGTAAAAGAAAAAAGGTAATTGCCGCTCTATGATTTTTGAGCATCTCTGGAATTAATATCAAGGTAAGCGGAAGCATGGATAGTACAATGACAGGTAATGAAATCCATAGTGATTTTAGCAGATAATTCGGAGGAAGAGAGGTTGATTTTATGATTTCCCCTTCAAAGAGCATAGTAATTTTAGCGGGAAAATCAGAAGCTACGCTTAGTGCTTTAAAAACATGCTGAATGGGCTCTTCCCAAAAGTTAGGATAAAACATTAATCCGAGTAAACAAGCCGCAGCAAAGATGAGAAATGGAGCAGTTATTAATTTTATTCTGTTGGTCCAATTTTGAGATAAGAAGTATTTTCTGATTCTCTTTTCGAAAAGAATTGCCATACCAAGCAGAGAAAACAGGTAGGCCCCCAGAAGTATACCACCTATTCGAATACTGACTGCAATGGCAATTCCCAGGATTAGTCCAATTATGTCTAAGGTTCTGAAATTGGGGAAATTGATCAATGATTTTATAAGAAAATAATAGGTAATGACAAAGCCCATCGCAAAGGGAATGTCCTTACTATTGAATAGCATATTTCCGGTAAAGGTCGGAGTAGTAAAAAGCACGACAATTGCCAATAGGGCTGTCTCCCACCCTGAAAGCATTTTACAGATTAAACCCGTAAAAGTCAGGACGACAATACCACAGATGGCTACTAATAAATGACGAAAAGTATAATGCCATGAACTTGAATTAGCAGGGCTGATTGCTGCTGCAATTAACTCAAAGCCGGCACCATAGTATTTCTGGTATTTGAATTCTTTGCCATACACTTCCAGATCAACAAAGGAGGTATCTTTGCCGAAAGAAGTGTAGTAATCCAGAGCAGATTGGCCATAAGCAGCATCAATGGGTTCATCGGAAGGTATTCCAATACTCAAGCTACTAAAAATGATAAAAATGGAAAAAACCGTGAGTGAAATCCAAAATACTTTTCGAAATAATTCCTGGTTTACAGGTTTCTCAATTGTTTCAACTTTTGCCTGCAGTCTGCGGGATTTTGAAGTGACATTTTTTTTTTACTTTTTCTAAATGATTTAGAACGGTTCATCGTTTATCTTCTTTATTTTAGACAATACAATATCCCTCCTTTATAAGGTATAAAGACGCAGATACTAAGACAGTAAACTTTAAAAAATCAGATTAATGATGAGATTTGTTTTGCATCATCAACAGTGGTTTAGACAAAATGTTATAGGTCTATTAAAACAGTAAATATTTCATAAGTCTAATCCTTTTTGTTGGCAAAACGCTGCATACTTTTCTAAGATATTTAGCGCACACACTGATAACAATGCATGCACTTCAACAATGCTAGACAGTACTCAATGCAGCTATTCATTCTTCTTTTATAGAGAAGCTTTTGAATGAATGGATATTGGGACAAACTAAGACTTTTAAGAGTTATCTCGTAAAATCAATAAGGTCTGTATAACGATAAGCAGCAAGCCGGTAAGTGTCCCTATAAAGATGATGAAATGAGTAGGGAAGCTTGTCACAATTGATAGTAAAATCAATATGGACAAAAAGATCAAAAGCAATTTCTGAACTAGTGTCAGTTTTCTGTTTATCCTGATCATAGGAGATTAAGGAATTATATTACCTATTTCAACATAAAAATCTCAATAAGGTTCAAGCGCAAGTTATAATAGATCGTCTGGAATAAGATTGATTTCAAAAGTAATCAAATAAGAGCCTGGAAGGGTTCATAATGAACCTTCTTATGATTTATATTTATGTTTATGTTTCGCTACATACACCAATACCAAAACGTGATTGATATCTCTGATGAATTATACTTAATGAAAGATGGTGTCATAAAAAGGATAGACAAAATTGAATATCTAAAATTTTATGGCTACATTAGATAAAATCTATTGTTACAACAAATTCGCAAAATCGAAGTTGAAACAACTCCACATTTATTAACCCAATTTAGGGTTGAAGAGGACAATTACTATTAACAAGCCAATAAAAAAGCAATTACCTCTTTTCACAATTTTTGTATTAATAATTTCCGCTGCTTGTAATTCCTAGGGATTCACAAATTAAACGACGTGGAACAATACAATACCCCTTATGAAGTTTACATAGACCCTTAAGCGCAATTATTATGAAGTCAATTTATCTGCCATATTTATTCATTCATTTGTTTATTTTTTCTATTGAACATGATGCTCTTGCCCAACTTGACAGCTCATTAACAAGTTCTGTCGAGACGATCTTAGAGCTATATAAAACGAACGATGTTGTTTTATTCTCTGAAAGTCATGGCAATAAGGAAATCCATGATTTCCTCGAATTGTTTATCTCTTATCCCAAAACAGCAGAAGTCATAGATGATATAGTGGTTGAATTTGGAAATGCTATGTACCAGAATATTGCTGATCGTTACGTCCTAGGGGAAAATATTTCCATAGATTCCCTGGCACTTATCTGGAGGAACCATACCATTCCTTTTACCTGGGATTCTCCTCTCTATGAAATTTTTTTTAAAGTTGTACGAGCAGCGAATATGAATAGAAGCGATGGGAAAAAACTCAGGGTATTACTTGGTGACCCTCCAATAGATTGGTCTAAGGTCAATACAGGCAATGATTATGAACTAAGCCTGTCAAAAAGAGATATTCATCCATATGAGCTTATTAAGGAGGCCATTATTACTAAAGGTCGAAAAGGTTTTGTCATTATAGGTGGAGCTCATATTTTACCAGTTGATCTAAGAACAGGTTTGCCTAATAAAAACCGGCAAAAAGCAACACTGGCTCAGTTATTAAAAGACCGTTTTCCAAATCAGATTTTTGGAATCTGGGTTTTTAGCGGAACAAATGAAGAGAGGATTTCCATGGGATTAGACGAAGCTTATGACTTCAAGTACGCTAAGGAACAAGGGCTAACAGGTAAAAGCTTTCAACTACTTTATGGAGATGATACTTATGTAGCAGAAGAGTCCGATGGAGAACGACGCTGGGTACCTTTGGCTCCGGATAAATGGGTGAAAATTGACCAGGTAGTTGATGGAGTTTTATACCTTGGGCCAAACAGCACCACTGTCGAAGCAGATGAAAGAATCTATACAGAACACTATTTAAAACAATTAGAACGAAGAGTTAAAATTATCGATGATTTTTTTGGATTTGATTTATATCAAAACCAATTAAACCGGATTCGTGGTGAATAGAAACTGGAAATAATGAATTTCCTCTCCACAAAAACTGGCATTACAAGGTATTTCCCAATTGAAAACCAAATTATCCGGGGACTCCAGGATTAAATATGTCCAAACGCCAGAAACAGAAGTTGTTGTCTAGTTAAAAGTTGAAGAACCGAATAGATATTCATCCAGAAAAAGCCGAATATAAAGACTATAAAAATAATGCTTTTATAGAAGCATTTTGTTTTGATACTATTTATTTCCTAAAGTGCCAAAGGCAGTAGCCTCTACCTCTTTAGCTACTGCCTTTAGCGCACATTGATGTTTTTGCACTTTGTTTAATCAATACTATTGTTTCAATATTGATTCCGATTGAATAATTGATCCGTCAGTATCCATAATACGTATAAAGTATAATCCATCGGCTAAATGAGCAATAGATATTTGCCTGGTATTCCAATATTTATTGATTGATTTACCTCTTGAATCAAATAATTCTATCAGAGGAATATTTTCCCCTCTTTCGTTTTTATACTCAATATTTAAAATATTGGAGCTTGGATTAGGATATATAAGGATGTCCTTGTTTTTGTTTAGCTCATCAACGTTTACAATAGTATGGCTATAAATCTCTGAGGGAATTGAAGGACAGCCATTTATAGTTACTTGCACCGTGTAGAATCCGCTTTCCAGAGCTGTATAAAATTGTTCAGTAGCCCCGATAATCGGGGTTCCATTTAAAAACCACTGGTTTCCGGTCGTTGCAGAAGATGCTAAAACATTTCCGTTAGATTGAATAAAAGGCTGACTGGGAGTAGGATTAACAATAATAGTTACCTGCTCGGAAGGTGTGCTGATACAACCTGCAGCGTTCCCTACTTGTACGGAATAGTTTCCTGAAGTAAACACTTCAATCTCCGGTGTGCTTGCACCATTTGACCAAAGATAACTGTCAAACCCACTAGTAGCAGAGAGGAAAGTACTTTCGCCCTGACAGAATTCTATTTCACCTAAAATACCTATTGAAGGTTGCTCAGGAATGGTATCATTTGACACTGTTACAGTTATCTCATTGGACTCTTCACCTATACAACCATTTTCCGAAACTCCTGCTACGGAATATATACCGCCTGTACTTACTTCGATTTCTTGAGTAGTCTCCCCGTTGGACCACAAATAGGAGTCAATGCTAGAAGAACCCGAAGCAAATAATACAAGACTTTCGCCTTGACAAATTTCAATTTCAGAGCTTTCTGAAATAAATGGAGTAGCTGGAGGAAAGTCAAAATCCACGCTAACGGCATTGGATGGTTGACTCAAACATCCCAATGAATCAGAAACAGCAAAGAAATATTCCCCTTGTGCATCAACCGATATACTTTGAGTTGTTTCGCCATTTGACCAATAATAATTATCATAACCTTCGGGTGCTTCAATGCTTACAGATTCTCCCCAACAACCTCCTATTTGAACAGGGCTTAAAGTAAGTGAATCGGAGATAAGAGAAGTACAATTTCGCAGAATGACAATTACTTCTTCTGTGTTAAAAGCGAGTTTTCCATCTGAGCCCCAGTTGATTAAATTAAGCGGGTCACCAGGAATGTTTGAGAGCTCTAAAAGGTCAATATTATTAAAAGAGCTTTTGTCATATGTTTCCAGCTGAACTTTATCCACAAAAGCACTTGTCACAAAATAAACAATATTAGAATCAGGAGCAGGTTCTACTGTCGTTCGAAAATCAATATCAAGAGAAAAGGTTCCTTCCAGACTTGGATTGCTTCCTTCAACATTAACAACTGAACCATTACTCGAATATATCAGATTTCCCTGGCTTTCAATCAATACTCTAAAACCGTTCACTAAACCTGAATTTACATTTCCTTCAGTTGCACCATTCGTATCAACAATGATATCGCGAAGCCCGAATTCAGTAGTTTCATTATTATACCCATACAAAAGGCCATTTGAAGTAAAGCTTATCGTATTACTGCCGGTATGGTCCTGAGTAGAATTGGGTCGCATCACCCCATCGTCGTAAATCGCTACACCTTCATGTTTAGGACTAAGTCCCAGATTTCTTCTTGAAACGGCAATAGAATTATGTTGCCCCGGAAGAACTTCAATATCTTCAGCATAATAAGGTCCGAAAAAAGGATCTTCCCCTAAGCCAAAAGAGGATTCTACAGATTTGGTTATTGTATTAAATTTAACAATTTCAGGAGTGCCAAGTAAGCCGATATAAATATATAATCCATCATCTGATATAGCGAGCGTATTGGGTTCACTTCCTACAAAATAACATTGCTCTATTGTACCAAAATAAGGATTGATAACACAAAGACTGTTTCCATCATTCCCTCCACCAGGGGTTACCGTATAAATTTTATCTTCTACAGGGTTATAAATCAAATCATTATTGAGAATATTCAGGATTTTTATATCCTGAGAATGTAAAATGGTGAGGAAAAACAGATGAATGGTTAAGATCAGTACTCTTTTCATAATTATTATATTCTTTGTTATTGAAATGAACGTATGGATGTACATACATTTACAAACGCGAATCGCGTCATAGCGAATGCAAAATACAGAAAATCAGGGAGAATACCAGCCATTAACCTATATACAATACAATATTATACGGCAAGTCCTTAATGCTGTATGTCGGGCCGTTTTCTACGGATTCCAGCTGGTTGTGATGCTTCCGACAGTTCATTATAAGTCTGCCAAGCAAGGTATCATTCATCAAGGAAATAAGCATTTGAGGATAGTCACTATACCATGCTAACCTGTTTGCGCCAGGTCTTAGAACAAAAGACTTTTTACTTATCTGGAGAAGGCCCCGAAGCAGATATTCTAACCGTTAAATGCCTTTGAAGTACAGCTCCTCCATACTTACCCTGCACATCTAGCAATTTCCATATTACAAAGTCAGTTTGCAGGCTTTTTTTGGCCAGTTCAACCGCAATTTCTATTGCTTCTTCAATATTACCATTGGTCGATTTGCCTTCAAATATTGTATCAGACATAATTGTTGGTTTTTGTTATCGTTATGTTTCAAAGACTGACTAATATAATTAAAATCATACGGAATATTAATTCCGCAGGAAAATTATTATACTAATCCTGTTTGACAAAAGGATAGAACAATTTCAGCGTTTGGATTGTATGCTTAATAATGCCGGCATGTCCGAGAAAACGCAAATTATCTGGCCGGTTCCACTACCGAAAATTTCAAAAACATTTAATGTGAAATCTTATTTTTAAATCCTCTATGTCAACTAAAAGCCCTCCCCGTCCTGAGATACCGAATAACAGTGAAGGTCATTTTTTCCAAGTCAAAGATGGTAGCAAGATTTTCGTTTACGATTATAAACCGGTTCAGGATTATAAATCAACGATCTTTTTAATTTCAGGAATTACGGGAATAAATCATAATAATGAAACAGATATAATCGAGCAATTGAGTAATAATCAAAACAGAGTAGTACTTATACATCCTCGCGGGAGCGGATATTCAGATGGCAAACGCGGAGACATCTCCGATTTCTATCTTTTTATAGATGATTACATTGAAATAATAAGTCAGGACTTTGACTATAAAACCCAAAATCACCCGATCATACTTTATGGGCATAGTATGTCCTGTGCAATCTCAACTGCAATCGTGGAAAAAATGAAAAACATCAGCGGAGTAATTTTGGTAAATCCCGCCTATATCCTGAAAGTATCCAAAGGCATGTCTCCCAGTTTCTATGATTATTTAAAGTATGCATGGTTTTACATTTTTGCAAAACATAAACCGGTCGTCAATATGGCCGGCGATCCTGATTTAATTGAAAATATTGACGATCGCAAAGAAGCCAAAACAAGAGCAAATGACCCTTTACTCGTAAAATATTTCAGCTTGTATATGATGATGGAGGCCAGAAAAATAATGGATTCAATGCCTGATCATTCAAAAAAAGCCGAATGCCCATTGCTCTTGCTTTACGGAACGAACGATAATATTGTCGATAAAAAAGGCTGTGATTTGATATTTAATGAGTGGGGCTGTGATGATAAACAATATCACTTGATAGAAAATGGTTCACATGGCAAATCAACGGTTAAACTGGCAGATAAAATCATAAAGAACTGGATCGATTCCATCACTACAGGCTAAATTTACTTGACTCATAGCACTTGAGTAATAAAGTCACATTTTATTTATTAGAGACTATTGATCCCAAGTGGCTTAAATTAAAGCTTCAGGGAAAAGGAAGAAGTATTGGCGAACAATTTGTCCACATCAACAATCTTCGTTCATATTGGATGGCAAAGTGGGCAAAAAAGAAAAACCAAATCATGTATATTTGAATACTGAATAAGCTAAATGAAAAATGGAAGCATCAAAAATAATAGAACTCATCAGCAGAGGTAGAACAGATTATATAGTTGACTTATTTAAAGTATCAAACTGGCAGGAACTGCTCAAAGAAGGGCAAGTCAAGCCTCTTCAATGGTTAGTGTATTATAATGATGTTACAGGATTGAGAATGGTATTAGAAAAAGGAGGGTCTTTAGAAAGTATAAACGTGAATGATGAATTGGGAAATGCTGCATTTTTCGGTCATTGGAAGGTGTGCGATTTTTTAATAAATCAAGGAGCAAATGTTAATTGCCACCTGGATAAAACCAATGAAACGCCACTACATAATGCATTAAGCAAAGCGGGGCGTCCATATTACTATTATGTAGTTCGTTTACTACTGGAAAAAGGAGCAAACGTCAATGCAAGCACCATTCCTGATATTGAAACGGGAGCATTTATGAGAGATGTTAGAACAAAAGGAGAAACTCCCTTGCACAGAGCCGCAGCATATGCTGATGAACGAATCATACAATTATTAATAGAGCATGGGGCAGATAAAAGAGCAAAAGATGTGAATGGAGCTACACCATTGAGCTGGGCAAGTGAACATTTAAGACCTGGAAAAATATTGGCTCTATTAGCATATGGGGACTATTCAATAGGAGAAGCTCATAAGATTAAAAATACAAGCGATCATGGCCATGGATGGGGCAATGCAATGGACTGGAATCTTTTTGGAGAATATCTGCCCGAATGAAGAAAATGCAGTTAATGCTAAAATGATAAGTATGAATATTCGAAAACAGTACAAGTCGGACATAGAGTTCATCAAATCAAAACAGAATCATCTTGGCGGGGATTTTTGGACAAGTCCTGACAATAGAATTGGAAAAGGATCTCCATTTTCTGCCAGAGATGTAGCTATCATACTTTCTGAACTTGGATTTACTCAAAAAGATGAAGAAATAAGAGGAATTGCAGAAAAATTCTTTAGTGTATTAAGACCAGATGGAAGGTTTAAAATTTCACCTTCCGGAACAATGTTTCCCTGTCAGACCATCACTGCGCTTAGGGTTTTATGTTATATGGGCTTTTCTCAAGACGAACGATTGAAATCAAGCTATGATCATTTGTTTGAAATTCAGCATGAAGATGGGGGCTGGAGATGCAATAGAACTAAAATGGGCAAAAGTCCCGATATGGACCTATCCAATCCGGGAGTTACACTTGAAGCACTTGATGCATTCAGATTTACGAAGTTTCTCAACAAAGATAAAAGACTCGATAATGCTGTTGACTCCCTTTTAAGGCATTGGGAAATAAAAAGGCCGCTAGGTCCTTGCCACTTCGGGATTGGAACATTGTTTATGCAAACTGAATTTCCTTTTTTAAGGTACAACCTGTTTTACTACTGTTATACCCTATCCTTTTATGATAAGGCTAAACGTGATAGTAGATTTAAGGAAGCTATTGAGGCATTAGACCAAAAAGTAAGAAATGGAAAATTAGTGGTAGAAAACCCTAATCGAAGACTTGCTAAACTGGATTTTTGTAAAAAGGGAGAACCCAGTGATTTAGCCACCATTAGATATAAAGAACTGAAAAGCCGAATACCATAAGCCTCCTATGCGCAGCTACTCATTTGTACAGCATATAATCTATAATTAATCTATTCCTGAAATAATCCTTGCGATTAACTTTTCTTTTTCTGTCTTTGCCTTATCGAGAAACTCCCGGGGTACAGCTAAATTATTATCATACTTCGCGGACCACAAGATTAATTCCACTAATACCGGTACTAGATTCTTGCCTTTTTCTGTCAAAGAATACTCCTTTTTTGTCTTTAGTTTTTGATATACCCTTGATTCGATTATCCCATTACTCTCCAGCTTTTTCAAGCGATCAGATAATATATTGGTTGCTATTCCCTCCTTCGAATTGAGGAAGTCAGAATAAAATATTTTACCATCGAATACGAGGTCTCGAATGATCAAAAAGGTCCATTTATCTCCAAAAAAATCTAAAGCATAACTAATTGGGCAGTCCGATCGCATAATTATTTTGATTGTTTACTTGCATTTTGCAAGAGAATTAGTAATTTTGCTTTACTTTTATTTTGCAAGTTAATAATTTTTTCAAAATCCAATACCTTAAATAATGAACACCATACAGCTCAAATTCGATGCTCTTAAGAAAGATAGCTGGTCCGACCAGGAAGTAAAAAATGTAAAATTGGTTATTGATTTTATCCAAAATCTAATGAATAATCATGATTTTGATTACGTTGCCGAGAAATTTGGCAATCAAGTCTATACCCAACACAACAGAGGAATTCCAGATGGGATGACTGCCTTGATTAAGTATGTAAAAGATTTCACCAAATCAAATCCCGAATATGCTTATGATGTCAAACATATTTACGCGGATGGCGATTTTGTAATTTTTCATTCACATGCAACCATAAAGGCCCGGCATCGCGGAAATGACCAAAAAGGATTAAACATAATTGATATTTGGCTCATAAAAAACGGAGAAATAGCTGACCATTGGGATGCTCTTCAACCAATGGATGGATTTATGCGTTTTTACAATTTGCTGACAGGCGGAAAAATTCGAAATTCAAACGGCGTCTACTAATTTTCAGCGATGCAAAAACCTAAAATCTGCATACGTGTAAAGGAATTTCTGCCCGAAAAGATTAATCCTGGTGAAAAAAAACGCATTATTGCTTATAATCTAACACGACCTGTAAGTGCATCAATCTTAAGTGCCAAATTCCTGAACCAATAAATAGATAGATGGTCTATTTGAAAGTCATTGAAAAACAATACTGCTGCTTTTTTTGAGATGTTTTGTTAGCATTTTTTAGTCACGTAAAAACCAATAAGGGCGAGCCATAGCATCGTGGCGTTTTAGTGAACCCAGTCCAAAATTATCTTCTATAGACCGCAATAAATTATAATGGTTGACCGGCTCAGTGTTTATAGTGCCTGCTTCAAGAAAGTCCCCAATTAATAAGGTATAGATTCCATAATCAAATGGATATGGATAAGCTTCATCAAAAGTGATAACGATAAGCGTCTCTGGCGGAAATTTAGCTACAGGATCATCCCCTAAGAAAGACTCCAGAAATTTTGCCATATTGTCGAGGTTAGCGGTATTGGGACCGAGGTCGATATTATTCGCTGCTGGTCGAAATATCTCTTCAGTTACATTATGCCCATCATTCAACAAATTAGGTACATAAAAACTGAAATGAGGTAATTTACAAGAACCGCTCTCGTACTTCAGATCAATTTCAAATTCACTTGCGTTAACGATTCGGGCCAACCGTTTTGGATTAGAAACAATACTCGGAAAAGAAAGAAAGGGGACATGCTTT
Organism: Saprospiraceae bacterium; assembly: GCA_028280415.1. Lineage (GTDB taxonomy): Bacteria > Bacteroidota > Bacteroidia > Chitinophagales > Saprospiraceae > JAHDHW01. The sequence continues at coordinate 13,032 of JANQLV010000059.1, read as the reverse complement.
CTTGCATAAGGAAAAAGTCCCTCGTCTGATGGAACATTGGCTAAATTCTCGGCGGGTGATTTATTCAGATCGAATTGAAGTTTGTTTTTGTATTCTGCATCAGCCGGAAGGTCTTCGGCATAGCACTTCCAACTCAGGTTATTTGATTCGAGCAGGTCAACAATAGTAACTGGACTAAAACCCTCTTGGTGAAAGCGGTAGCTTCCTGTAGTCCTGCCTTGTTCTGAATCTGCTGTCAACCAGTACCAATCCATATAATGGGCCTTATCATCCGCTATTCCCATTGTGTCCCCCGCAATGGTTGCAATGTAATTGGGTTGTGATGGATGGGTGACCCCCTGCGCATTTGTCATAAACACTCCTTTTTTCCTAAGTTTATTTAAGTAAGGATTGGCTAATGCGGAACTTCGCATTGTATTTTCTAAAAAAACAATTACTACTCGTTCGAAGACTTTTCCCATTTTGGTTTTTTGTTTTACAATTATTAAAAATGAAATATTCTATTATATACCCTTTATTAAAGCAGATCCGAAAAAATTAAACATCAGCAAAAGGCATTAATACAAATATAGAACATATTGTTAAAAATAAAAATATGTTGAACGGAAGTAAATTTTGACTTATTATCAAATTAAATATGAATTTTTATCCGATTAAATATTTGAAAATGGTTTATTAATCTTGTTTTGTCTTCTTTATTAAGATATTTTCATCTTTTACTAAAGTTAAAATTTGCCTGTTAAATGTTATATTTTGATTATTCAATAATAATGAATAAAATGGCTTATTGCTAAATATCGAAGCAAAATCATATTCCGAATTTCGAGGCTTGAAATTCGAAAAACCGGCGACATAATACAAACGGGATTCTTTTAGAATTCTTTGACATCACTTCTAATGTATCTCAGGTAGATACCCTTTGGTTGAAGAGGGATTATTTATACAATCGCTACTACACGATACTAATTGTATGCCATTGAACAAAAACATAACCGGTGTAGAACAAAGTGCGAATCCCCATATGGGATAGGTATAAGTCATTTACACTAAGCGTTTTGCAACAATTAGCAAATTGGTTGAGAATTCAATTATTTAGAAAGGGAAAACCGGATTTAAGGGTTCTCTTTGGGTTTGTACATAACAATAATCTGAATCACAATGGCCAAGAAAACCAATAGATAAATCTCGATTTGTGTGAATAATTTAATTGTGTCAAGAGCGCGCTTGCTGATTGACATTTGTCTACTACCTTCAATAAGCTGAATTTTAGACAAACCATCAAGATTTTCTTTTATACTCTCAATATGACTGACAACTTGCGAATTATCTTTATAATCGGAGTTTAAATATTGATCTTCCGAATCGAATAGCAACTGAAAATTTTTCTTTAAATCATCGAATACTTTATTCTCTTCAGTTGTCAGTTTTGTTTGCTCAAAACTAGAAATTAAAGATTTTAGATTATTATTAACTTTCAAACTTCTTTGATTAAAAAAAGTGGAATCTGATAACCTCACAGCGATTTCTTTTTGTTGAACAGATTTCAACATCTCAAAAATCAGATCCTTTGCGATTAATCTATCCTCATAAATGGTTACGACAGAATCTCTTACACGAACGAAATTGTTCTTGTCTATTAGATTTGTGGCAATGATTAGAGCAAAAACCATTAAAATTCCGAGAATCCATTTCAATTTATCGTAGAATGCCATAATGCACTATTTTTTTGAGTAAAAGACTATTATAAAGATACAAAAAACAAGGCGCTACAATGTTTATGAGTAATAAGAATAGGAAACTGGATTATGAGTAATTTGACGAGAAACTGACAAACTATTTTAAGTTTGGAGGCCATGCCAATGGTATATATTATATGGTTTCCCTAATAAAGGACAAATTATTTTTATGGCCCTTTTCAGAAGAAATACTACTGCATTTTATCGGTGTCTTTTGAATCTATATTTCGTTAGAAATACTCGCCGTAGCGATGCTACGACTGTGTTTTTTGCCTCATCTATATCCAAAACACACTCCCTAAAATACCGAATTACTTTTTCTACAGTACTCAAATCTTTCTTATATTAGATTTTTTAAATCCAAAATCCGAAGAAGAACAAGGCTTATGATAGCAGTCTCCTAATTAATCCACACCAGACAGCACATGAAATATATCTCGATACTTTTAATTATAGCGCTCTTTTGTACTTGCAATAAAGAGGATGAATCAGCCGATACGAATGATCCAGACAGCCCCAATATTCTCCTGATAATCGCTGATGATATGGGTAAGGATGCGACACAAGGTTTTTCGGAAGGTAGTATCAAGCCCAATACACCGAATCTGGACAATTTAAAAAATGAAGGTTTGACCTTTAATAATCTTTGGGTTAATCCGATCTGTTCCCCTACCAGAGCCTCCATAATTACCGGTAAGTATGGATATAGAACGGGCGTAAAATGGGCAAATGATGAATTGAATCAGTCAGAAAAAATTCTACAGCAATATATTAGTGAACAAACAAATGATGCTTACTCTACCGCGATTATTGGTAAATGGCATTTATCGGGTAATAACACAAGCATCAATCCAGAATCCTTTGGATTAGATTATTATGCTGGTTTAATAAGGGGTGGTGTTCAGGACTATTATCAATGGCAATTAACCGAAGACGGCATTGGTAGTCTCCAGACAGAATATATTTCAAAAGCATTTACGGATTTATCAATTAACTGGCTTAACAGCCAGTCCAAACCCTGGTTTCTTTGGTTAGCGTATAATGCGCCACACACTCCTTTCCATGTTCCGCCCAATGAAATGCATGCTCAGGGGAATTTGCCAGACTACACGAATGGATTGGACCCTCTCCCCTATTATATGGCCGCAATTGAAGCTATGGATTTTCAAATAGGACGACTTTTAACAGAAATCCCCGAAGGAGACTTGGACAATACAATCATAATATTTATGGGAGATAATGGAACCCCTAATCAAGTGGCTCAATTGCCATATTCAACGAATATGGTTAAAGGAAGCCTGTATCAGGGGGGAATTAATGTACCAATGTTCATTTCTGGAAAAGGAGTGAGCCGAACCGGTGAAGATAACAGCTTGATATGTAGTACCGATCTTTTCAGTACGATTGCGGAGTTAGCAGGAATTAATATTTCTGAAATCAATGACAGCAAGAGTTTTAAGTCTCTTTTAAGTAGTGAATTCACACACCGGCAATTTCAGTATTCAGAAATGAGTAACGGGACAGATGACTTATGGACCATCAGTAATGGAGCATATAAACTCATTATTAATTCAAATGGAAATGAAGAGTTGTATGACCTGCTCAATGATCCCTATGAAGGCAATGATTTGCTAAATGGCATGTTATCACCCCAGGAGGAAAATGCAAAAACAGAACTGGAAGCAGAGCTATTGAATATCCGAAACTAAAAGAAAACTGCCGATAAAGGAGCATAAGACGGCATAGCTATTGCAGAACAAAAAACTGTTAACAAGTATCACAAAACTGTTTTTATTCAAAAGTCAAACGTAATTATTTTGTTCGGCAAAGTATACAAGGGAAAATTTAAAATAAGAAACAAAAATAAGGAGGATTAAAAGTTTTGAAACTTATCTTCGGGCATTTGAATATATTATTTCACAAAATGATTAATAAAACCTTGTGGATGTAATATTATTTTAGTCAATAGCACAGGAATTAATATTTGAATGAGGTTATCCAATAAAGAAGTCGGGAAAATAGTTTATGATTCTTTCCTTCAAGCTTTTGGTGCAAAAGACAGAGAAGAATTAAAAGGAGATAATCCATATAGATCATCTTTCTTTGTTAGCCTGATTGGAGATAAACTGAAAAATCATTTTAAGTTTGCCAAAACCAACTATCAATCGATTGACCCCAATAATCCTAATAAAAAACTAGCTGGCGAATGGCTTTTTGATATTAGTGTTACAGCCCAATTAGAAATAGAAGATATTAGAAAAGGATGTAGCAATTCTAAAATTAACACCAATATTTTGTTTGCCTGTGAATCAGAATTTGAAACAAGTCTTCATGCTTTCACAACAGATTTTGGAAAATTGATCTGTTCAAATGCTAATCAATTTCTTTTCATTCAGGGCCTTAACCAAAAGACAAATGCAGGTAGAAGAGATTTCATCGAATCAAGGATGAATATTATTAGAAGTCAACTCGTGCATTTAATTAGTAATGACTTTGTACTTGCATTTATTCCAACGCCAGGAAAAATCGGGGATAGCAGTTTTTGGGATAAATATGAAAAAGAAGTTAAATCGTGGGTTGAAATTTATATTTATGGTGTTTCTATGAATAGTTTTCAAAAAATCGATTATCATAATGATTAACTTCGCTCAACGAAATACAAACGGCAATAATGGCTATGCACCATACGGCATGCCAGACTTTGTTTCTCATTAGAAAATTAAACCAATCAATCAAACAAAAAATGAATAAAATTTTCTTAATCTTACTAATGGCATTTGTTACTTTCGGATGCAAGGAAAGTAACAACAAAAACGAAAATCAAGATTCACCTTCTGTATCTGTAGAAGAACCTAAAGGAATCGAAAATCTCGCCTACAAATGGGGAGAAATGGCTTTAATTGCAACAGCAAATGACACGGAACGTTTTAATCCCCGACCGACAATAACTTCTCGATATTTGGGCTTAATATTCGTCTCTGTTTTTGATGCCTGGTCACGCTTTGATGAAAAGGCTATTCCGGTATATCTAAAGAATGTCGAAAGAAGGCCCGAAAATGAGCATTCTTTAAAGAATAAAGAAATTGCTATCAGTTATGCCGCATTTCGGGCAATGAACGAATATTATTTCTCCGATAAGGAGTTGTTTGTAAACTTCATGAAAGAATTGGGCTTAGACCCAAACAATGAAAGTTTAGACCCCAATACCCCTGAGGGAATAGGAAATCTGGCAGCTAAAACGGTTATTGAAGCCCGCAAGGGAGATGGTGCCAATCAATACGGAGAGGAAGAAGGCTCCAATGGCGAACCCTATTTTAATTATGTTGGATACGAGCCCGTTAATTCCGCAGATAAAAATGTGGATGCAAACCGATGGCAACCCAAATATTTTTCAGACGGGAAAGGTGGAAAATTTGCACCGGGATGTTTAACACCTTATTGGGATAAAGTGAAACCAATCGCTTTAAAATCAGGAGATCAGTTTCGACCTGGCCCACCACCAATGATAGGCTCCAAACAATTAGAAGAAGAAGTACAAGAAGTAATTGAAATGCAGGCAAATTTGACCGACGATCAAAAAGCATTGGTTGAATTTATGCGAGACGGACCACAATCTGTTCAGCAAGCCGGGCATTGGCTGAAATTTGCACAAGATGTTTCACGAAGAGATAATCATACTCTTGATCAAGACGTAAAAATGTATTTTTACAATCAAGTCGTCGCAATGGATGCATTTATTGCTGCCTGGGATTCAAAGATGTACTATGATTATGCAAGACCTTATGCCCTGGTCCATGAATACTATCAAGATCAAAAAATAAAGGCCTGGGGTGGAGAAGGAAAAGGGATGATAGAAATGGACGGAACGCAATGGAGGCCATATTCGCCGGAAACGTTTCTATGCCCTCCCTTTCCAAGTTATGTTTCAGGACATAGCTGCATTAGTGGAGGCTGTGGTGAAGCATTAAAATTATGGACAGGAAGTGATGAATTCGGTGAAGAGGTGCAATTGGTTGCAGGTGCAATGACCGAACCTGATAATTTAGGGGATACCGTAACGCTTAAATTTCCAACCTTTACTGAAACGGCAAATATGGCCGGAATTTCAAGAGTATTGGGAGGTTATCACATTCAAGCGGATAATGTAGCCGGATTAGAATTAGGGAGAAATGTGGCCAGAGAAGTCTGGGAATTCTACAAAAAACATACAGGAGAATCATAACAAGACAAAGCAAAGTTTATATATGAGTCATCCCAGATTTTGGTCTAGCTCCATTCAGGGATCGAATAGTGTTTCGCTATTTATTGTTTTGTAGAATAGGTATTAGATTTTAGGTATTTGGTGCCCGAAAAACCTGACCCAATCCCAAAGTCTGATACCTATTTCATGGAACTTAAAAGTTTTTAGCATTCTATAAATCCCTTTAATGATACTAAAATTGGGATGACTCCTGCTTAAACGGACCTTGATACGCTATTAAAAGCTTGATAAACAACAAATTATGAATATTGAAGATTTACCTAAAGTCGAGCTTCATTTACATTTGGATTGTTCTTTAAGTTTTCAAGTAGTTAAACAAATAAAGCCCTCGATTACTTTAAAAGAGTATCAAGAATCATTTATTGCCCCACAAAAGTGTACAGACCTGGCTGACTATATTAAACGAGCCGTAAAAGGTTTTGAATTAATGCAAAGCTCAGAGCAATTAAAACTGGTAACCTTTGATTTATTCAGACAATTGAAAGCAGATAATGTGATCTATGCTGAAATCAGGTTTGCACCATTACTGCACACATCCGGAGGGCTTTCTCCAGATCAAGTTGTAGCAGTGGTCAATGAAGCAGTAAATGAAAATATTAAAAGATTTGGCATTTACGCAGGTATTATTCTATGCACGGTTAGGCGTCATAGTGAAACGCAAAGTTTAGATATTGTAAAACTTGTGAAGAAATACAGGGGAACCCATGTCCTGGGTTTTGATATAGCCGGTGATGAAGCAGGGTTCACGATTGACAAGCATAAGAAAGCATTTGAATTTGCCAAAAAAAATAATATAAAATGCACGGCTCATGCGGGAGAAGCCAAAGGAGCAGAAAGTGTTTGGGAAACATTAGAACATTTTCAACCTTTAAGAATAGGTCACGGAGTCAGGAGTACCGAAGATGAAAAACTGCTGTCATTTTTAAAAGATCAAAAAATACATTTGGAAATTTGTCCAACCAGCAATATTCAGGTAAATGTTTTTGATAAAATAGAAGATCATACCATTGATAGAATTTTCAATTATGGTATTTCAATGAGTATAAACACAGATGCCCGAACAATTTCAAATGTAACCTTAAGCAAAGAATATTACCTGTTGCAGCAAATTTTTAACTGGAACAAAAATCATTTTAAAAAATGCAATCTGGAGGCCATTAAACATTCATTCGCAAGGGATGAAATCAAAGAACAAATTAAATCTCAAATAGAGCAGGCCTATTAAACTTGTTAAAACAACAAATTACAATGCGTGAAATGTCCATTGTTTTCACTCAATTGATCTCCTGCTTACACAGCTTGTTAGCATTAATACAAAAGGTAAAAATAAAATCATATATTGTTCGATTGATATAATAACTCTAATTAAGTCAAAACTAAAACTAAAACTAATTCAGACATGCATCAAAAAATTTTAATTCTAATTACTATTTCATCTCTTCTGTTCCACTTCAATATAAAAGCTCAAAATCAAGATTCGAAATTATTAATGGTCATAACTCAAAGTGGTGATTCACTAGTTGCATCAAAAATATTAAAGAAGAAAACGAATGAAGATCGTGTAGTTTTCATGTGGAATGGAAAAAGAAAAGAACTCAAAGCGAAAGAAGTAAAAACCTACTATAGCCCGAGGCAAATAGTTAGTATTAATATTAATTCAGATAATCAAAATAAGTTGGTTGAAATTATTCTTAATGGAGATGTAAAATTAGCTCGATCAATTTCATCAAAAAGAGTTAAAAAGTTTTATCTTCAAACAAATCAAGAATGGATAAGCCTTAACCCTTATTCGAATAATCTTAAACAAGAATTATCAAAGTTGCTACCAGATTTTAACAGGGTCATAAAAAAGAAAAAAGTTCACTATGATTTAGTTTCACTAAGTAAAGTAATTTCAAAGTATAATGAATATAAAGATCCAAGTTACAAAAGAATAGGGGCCTTTCAATACACTGACCGTATAAAAAGTGGAGTTTTTGGATCAATCGGTTCGAGAATGATTAATATTGAAGATTATCCAGAAAAACTAGGCTCATCAATTAATACAACATTTGGAATAGGAACACATTTCCAATATAACAGACTTTTTTCTTTCTGGTTTCAATTGGGTTTCTCTCAAAATAGTTGGGAAAATGAAGATTGGGATATAAAATTGAGAACTTTAGATTTCACACCTCTATTAAGCACTCAACTTTATCATAAATTAAATCGCTTCAAACTGTCAGCTGCAATTGGGCTTAACATGAATTTAGATATTTCTTCACAAATAACAGGCCCTGAATTTAATGGAGAAATAGTTGGTTTAGATGGTTTTAGTTTCGGATACGATTTCCAATTACATGGTTCTTTTGGTCAGCGCTTCAATGCTTTTGTTTCCTATCAAATTATGCCAAAACAAAGAACAGAGAATTACGAGTTCGTAGTTTTTGAACGGTTTGTTGAATTTGATACTAATCAATTTCGATTGGGATTATTCTATTTTTTGTAGAATAATTTTAATAAAAAGGTAAATTTGAATCCTAATAAATTATATTATAAATTTAGTGCACTATAAATTCCTCCATATTAAAACCAATTCTTTATGAAATTATATTTGTCAAAATCTATCCTGATCTTACTCGTTGCATCAATTCTTTTTTTGTTTGGTTCATGCATGACCACTAAAACTTCCGTAGGTTCTTTTAAAGAAAGTCCCGGGAAAGAATATACCTATGCAAAAGGCAAACAATTATGGCTATTCTGGGGCTTAGTCCCTTTAGGAAGAACGAATGTAAATACACCTTCCAATGGCAATTGTGAGGTTATTACAAAATTCAGATTTGGAGATTTTTTGATTAGCGGCATCACAGCAGGCATTTTGACTTCTTATACAATTAAGGTTAAAGCCAAAAAAACGGACTAAAAAAATCGATGGAGATTGGGTCTTAGTTTCAATCAGAGTCAAATCAAAATTATAAATGTTATGAAGCAAATCCTAAATGTTTTTCCGCTTTTCATATTAAGCATCCTCATTCAATTGCCCTTCCATGCAATGGGGCAAACTGAAAACAAGCAAGAAATATCTAATCCATATTTTCTAATATGTGAATGTAAAAACAGTAACAACTTATCATTAGATGAATATGTAAGCAGTCAAAATAAATCTGAAACAAAAAGCCCAATAGAAAAAATTGAGTCCCAGAAATTACTGACCGATAAAACTAGTTGGCTTCATACTGAGTTCCTAAGTAATTCGACTTATATGGATAATCTAAAAAATGTCGGAATCGAAATGCAGAAAATGGTCGAGAAAAATCCTGAAAGATTTAATAATATGGATTCAAAAAATGCGGAAGAATTACTCAAGCAAATTAAAACAGAATATCCAGTCTGTTGGGAAATGTTTCCTGTATTTGTAAGTTTAGTGAATGGTTAATACTCCAAAATTATAAGTAACTAAAATAATGCTATAAAAAATCGATCCCTGGCTATCTCCCAAGTGAACTTCGTATTCGTTTTAAAGTTTCCATTTATCTGGGATAGCCAATTTCGCAAGTGGTTTCCCTTTTTATAATAGCAAGCAATCGATGGAGAAGTTTTCCAACGACCTTAACGATCATTCCTGCCTGTATGTTTGCTGTAATGGTCCTGCCTTGCGGCAAGCTCCCCGACTGCTTCTATAAGCTATCTGATTGAAAATTCCAGCCGCAGCATAATCGCAACATCCTGCTTCACAGGCACCACTCCCCTTCTCGTCAGCAAAAACACAAGAGCACAGAATATATTTCAAAAAGGATGTTAAACCTTCGTATATTGCATTTGCTTCCAGCCTCCTGTTCTTAAAGATCGAGAAGAGACGTTGAACAGGGAGATAAAGCAACTGAAATGAGTTTAAATCACTTCAATGTATCTAACGAATTCAAGCCGGGCAAGCCGAGATATACTTTAGATCAAACAATTTAACTAGTTGAGAGAGGAAAATTTATATAACGCTTTTAGAGCAGCGCTGGAGGAAGGCGCTCCAATACTTGATGAAAACTGGTCTAACATTAAGCCATTTTTAAAACTACGCTACTTTAAAAAGGGGGAATATATTATTAGAGAAGGTGAGGTAGAATACTATCTTTCTGCCGTCGCCTCAGGTTGCGTCAGGCATTTCATAATGAAAGGGATTGATGAAATCAGTTTCGAGTTTGCATTTGAAAATGAGTTAAGCAATTCTTATGCTTCTTTTCTTTCCAGGCAGCCATCCCGCATTTTCATAGAGGCTATGGAAGATGTATGTTTGGTCAGTATTCATTATGACAGCTTACAGGAATTATACAAGGATTCTGCTATAGGTGAACGTATTGGAAGATTGACCACGGAAAACTACTATATTTGGAGGGAACAGCGTGAGTTAATGTTATTAACACTTAGTCCGGAAGAACTCTACCTTGACCTGCTTTCCAATTATCCTATCTATATTAATCGCATTCCCCAGAAATATCTCGCCACTTATCTAAAAGTAAAACCTGAATCGCTAAGCCGAATAAAAAGAAGGGTTCACCGGAATAAGAGACGAACTTAACCAAGGTTATTTTTTTTCATTTATCTCTGAAATATCTTTGCATTGTAATAAAAAAACGATATAAGATATGAAACCATTATTCAAAGCAATATTGACATTGCTAATCATCCTAGTATGCATTGATTTAACCGCACAAGAGAAGCCCGACGAGTTTCAAAAACATAATAATTGGTACATCAGTTTTGGGGCCGGTTCTTCAATGTTGAATCAATTTCCATCCGACATTTACTTTGCCGGAAGTACCAATTTACAATTGGGCGCCATGTATGAAAGAGCCTTTCATAATCGATTTTCACTAATAGCTGGTGTAGAATTTGAACAGGTGTCCTACAATTTTGATGGCTTTACGGATGTTGCATCTCCGTCTATTCTAAATATTGTTCAGGCGGGGCCCGAAAGGAAATATACGGGGATAAGACAACGTAATATAGCCCTCCCATTGCAGGCCCGGTTTTACTTCTTAAGTAATAACACAGCCGATTCAAAAAATATGTTTATCCAGAGTGGAATTCGCCTCGTTCAATCCCTAGATTTCATCGGTGCTGACGATTTAGGAACCATTTATTACTTTCGCAGTAATGAGGAAAGGAATCAGATTTTGCTCCGTGATTTTGTCAATCAGACCAGCCTGCAAGTCGAATTTATGATCGGATTTAAGGGTCAGTTTTTTAAGCGGTTTGATCTATTAAACGCTTCTACCCTTGGATTTATGTATCAGTTCACCCCATTATTCAAAGAAGGATCGACGGAAATATATCCCATTCATTTTACCTGGAGGTTTTTATTCTAAACGATACCAATCTTGCCGTACAGTAGTGGTGAATCTATGAAGCAGGAAGCTTAAAAGTTTAGTGAAAAGTTTCTCAGCTCTCCTACCCTTTTTCGATCCTCCGGAACGTATGCTATTTAGTTTCGTAGATTATAAAGGCAGCTTTATCTGGGAATCACAAATGATGTCATCCTGCTATCATTTGTGATTCCTCTTTTTGATCTGTTTTTATATTTATAGACAAAACCAGCGGTTATGCCTTTTATGCTTGTGAATTTTGAATCATGGCATTTAGCCTGATTTTCTGCACTCAAAAAGCCTTTTACAAAGTGTACAAATTGTTAACCTGATTAAGCACTCAATGAGGGAACCGGAATTGACATCCGGAGAGTATTCTACAGGAATATTTTTTCTCGTTTTTTGACAGGAAAATTAAAATATTCTTAGAACTTCTTTAAGCAAAAAAGAAAAATGATAAAAGCAATCCTATCTATCGACACATAGGGGTACATAGCCTATGCACATTATTCATGGCTATTAACTCAATCAAACTTCACTTTCAAACAGAAAACAAACTACACTAAAAAGTATAGTTTTGAGTATGCAAAAGAAATTCTTATCTTCTTGAACAAAATGTTAAAAATGTTAAAACAAACTTTATTATTCATTATTCTATCCGCGTTTACATTTCAATATTCCTATTGTTGCAGTTGTGTTAAAGAGCCTTTATGTCAATTTATCAATACAGATAACGCAATCTTTGCTTTCGAAGGAAAGGTAATCGATACTAGAATTTATGATTCATTGAATATTGCGGTTTATATTGAAGTAAAAAATAGAATAAAAGATTTACCTCTAGCTACAGATACTATCAAACTTTATGGAAAGTTGGGTGAAGCAACATGTGATGTTAATGTCATCAGAAGATTCCCTATTAATCAAGAATTCTTAATTGTTCTTGGACAATATAATTCGAACCAATTCATTAATAATCCGGATAGTCTGGAAGAAAATTATTGGGAATACTATCCTTCTCTTTGTTCTTTACTCTATTTAACTAAAGAAGGAAAAGACTATATTGGCTCTGTCAATTATCAAAGCAGTAAATATCCTGTCAATCAAATACATGAGCTTCTAAATTATTGTAAAGGTTGTAATTCAAATCCTCTAAAAATCTATCCTAATCCATCAACTAATGGAAATATTAATATAATTGTAGCAGATTATTTCACTCCTCAAATTGAGGAAGTCTCCATTATAAATGTTTTAGGGATTAATATTTCAGAACATCTATTCTACAATCAACCGTTTGATCAAATTCAATTACAAAACCTGGAGAATGGAACCTATTTTATTAATATTAAAACCGATAAAGAAAATTGCTCTTATCCTATTATCATAAATAAACAGCCATGAACAATTGATACTCCTACCTGCTCGCTATACGCTTCGCTCCTCGTTTAGCAGGAGCCTTGTGTGCTATAAATAGATGGGCGGTGCAATTAATTCTAACTAAACGACTTACTCTAGCTCTAACTTTTGCAAAAAAGCCCTCAATAAAATAAGTATATGCTTTGCCTATCCAATGTTGATCTTTTGGTAAAACACATTGATAGGTTTCCCAATCATTTGTTTCAAAAAAGCAATAGCGACGCATTTTATGCGGTATCTTTTGCCATAAAATTTTCATACTTTGCATCCCTCGATTTCCAATATA
>JANQLV010000027.1 GCA_028280415.1 Saprospiraceae bacterium | reverse complement strand
TATATGCATTTGCTGACGCACGGAGCGTCAGGGCAAATGCAATATACGGAAAACCAAGAAGGATGTCAGCAATTGACATATACACCATGTTATACGAGTTGTTATTTTTGCGGGTTGGGCCGCCTATGGCGGATTTCGAATAGCGGAAGATGTATCGGTCGGTGAATGTATAAAGAGCTGTCGGATACATCATAGCTAGACGAAGTAGCGGGTGGGGTAGTATTCACCCCAATGTCGTATAACAATTCATATCCGCTAAACAAGTAGGTATTAGAGATACCTACTCTCTTATTTTTGAGTTCCCTGTTTATTTTCTCACTAATACTAAATATACATTTCATTATCGGTTATTGGAAAAACAAGACTAACACTTATCAATAATTTGAGTAGAATGTAACCAGTTACATATATTTTTATTACCTTTAGGTAACCAGTTACCTAAATTATGGAAAAAGACTTTCTTCAAACACTCGGACACATAGGCTTTACAGCGAGAATTAAGCGGCTTTACGACAGCATGTATTATGATTCCAAAAGGTATTACTCCAGTTCTCATTTAGATATTGAGCCGAACTGGCACATAATATTCTTGTTACTCAAGGCCGAAAAAGGACTTAGCGTTACAGAGATTGCCAAAAGATTAAAATTCTCCCATCCCGCAATCATTAAAGTCACTAAAAAAATGAAAGAAAGAGGTTACATAGATAGCCTGCCTGATAGCTCGGACAATAGAAAAAGTATAATTCGGCTTAGTGATAAAGGTCTAAAACACTTGCCCATTTTCGAAAAGGAATGGAATAGGTTTCGGGATGTTATAAAAGAAGTGGTGGACGAAGCGTTTTTACTCAAAATGGCCGAGATTGAAAACAAATTATACGACCAGAGTTTATCGAAAAGGTATATTCAGAAATACAAAAATAATTAACAGCGAAACTAGGAATTATCAAACAGAACTCTTTATCCAGGAGAAAAAGCATTGAAGTTGGTTTAACATTTAAAAAATAGCAGGATGATTATTAGAAAAGCTACATATAAAGACGCCCGACGGATTAGCTATCTAATAAACAAAAACGCGGACCATGTAAAGGAAAACAACTACACACCGGAACAATTAGTAGCCTGGAAGAAAGACAATTCCTTGAAGGCAATAAAGACAAAAATGAAGCAAAGAGAAATATTCTGTGCTTTTGAAAATGAAAAATTGGTTGGCACCATAGGATTAGAAGGCAACTACCTTGTAGGACTTTACATTAGCTACAGTAAAAGGGGGAAAGGTTTGGGTTATCGGCTTTTAGCTTTTTTGGAAAATTATGCCAGGAACAAAAATATAGATGAACTGCATTTGACCGCTACTCCCAATGGTTATGGTTTTTATCTAAAATATGGGTATGAGCCTCAGGGTGAAATAGATTTGTACTATGATGGAGTTAAACTGATTGAAACAAAAATGAAAAAGAAATTAAAATGAGGAATATTGATTTCAAAAATAAGATATATCAGGTTGATGCCTTCACGGATGAAATATTCAAAGGTAACCCCGCTGCGGTAATGATTGTAGACTCCATGCCTACGGATATTTTCATGCAGAATATGGCAATGGAAATGAACCTGTCCGAAACAGCCTTTGTCCTTCCTCAAAATGGTAAATTCAAAATCAGATACTTTACACCCAAAGCCGAAATCCCCGTAGCCGGTCACCCCACATTGGCAAGTGCACATATTTTGTATGAACTTGGTCTGGTTTCTGCTTCGGAAGCAATAATTTTTGAGGCAAATGTCGCTACTTTAAAAGTAAAAAAGAAGAATGATTTTATCCGGATGAATTTCCCTCAATTTAATATTGATAAAATTGAAGTAGTTGCTGAATTTAAAAGTATAGTTGGATTCGATCCCTTGAATATGTATCAAAGTGATTATAATTGGAAAATCGCTATTGCCGAAAGTGTAGAAGAAATTGTACAGGCAAAACCTCAATTCTCAAAAATGGGACAATATGGTTTAGGACATTTGATAATTACGGCCAAAAGTAACACAGGGAATGAGGATTTTGTAGTGAGATGCTTCGCCCCGGATTTAGGTGTCGATGAAGACCCTGTAACCGGTTCTGCCCATTGTGCATTAGCACCGCTATGGGCAAAGAAAATGAAAAAAATGGAGATGAAGTCAAAACAATTATCACCGCGAACCGGCGAATTACTGGTCAAACTTATAAGAGACAGAGTTGAAATAAAAGGAAAAGCAGTGACGGTTTTTGAAGCCAAATTGAAATAGAAAATAAGCGCTGATATTGCATAAAACGACAATAGACTTAATTCCCCGCCAATAGTATTTATACTCACCACTATCGTAATCCCCAACCATTCTTAAAGGTCCTCATCTTTTCTCAAAAACGCTTTTGTAATGAATACCTGCGGAAAAGAAATACTTCTCCACGCTTTTGAAATGGGGTTTGCGAACTCGAAGAGGAAGCTATAATTTGACCCGAAATTAAGCATTGGCTA
Organism: Saprospiraceae bacterium; assembly: GCA_028280415.1. Taxonomy (GTDB): domain Bacteria; phylum Bacteroidota; class Bacteroidia; order Chitinophagales; family Saprospiraceae; genus JAHDHW01. Next base: position 132,294 of record JANQLV010000027.1, on the reverse strand, counting down.
TCAATATTTTATTGATTGCAATTTTTCATTTCCTCTACGCCACATTTTGATCTGCCCAAATTATTCGACTCTTATTTCATTAACATAAAATATTTCGATTATGAAAAAAATACTCTTTACTGGCATTTTGTCTACAATACTTTTTTGGGGAATTATTCTGGGGCAGGCTCAAGCCGGAAATGGTTCTTTTTGCGTCCACAAAACGAATCAGCCATATCTGAGTAGTTCTAATTACACTCATCATATCAAAAATGGTTCGGGAGATTTTTGTGTTCGGGTTTATCTGCATAAAATTATCCGTAATGGTTTTCCGGCGATCAGCGATACCGAGGTATTGGACGATCTTAACAGTCTCAATGATTATTTTCATACCAATGGCAATTCAGGGATTGATTTTTTCCTTTCGGAAACCAATCCAATTACGACCCATTCTTATGAATCCATTCCGGGAATTGAAAACTTAATTACTACTAATGGTTCCTGTCTTGATTCTGACTTTAATGTGTTAAGCAATTTTACCCATAATGATGGTATAGATATTTTCTTTTTAAACTATGAAGAAGAAGCATCGGCGGCAAATGGAATTGCGAATGTTCCGGAAATGGTAATGACCTATTCGCATCTAGGGACCGCAGCTATAGCCCATGAAATGGGACATGTACTGGGGCTCTTTCATACTTTTCATGGAACGATTGGCAACGGAGGGATCGGCAATTGTGAAAATGACGATGGTTATGGACTACATGACCCGGAATGCGTAGGTGGTAATGGTAATTATGGTGATTTTGTACAGGATACCCCCCCAGATGCCGGTGATTTTAATACAAGTTATACACCGCCTTGCGATCCCTCCTCTGGCGATCTTCTTGACCACTGTGAAAATCAGTTACTGTATCCTGATCCTAATACCAGAAACTACATGCGGCCTTCTGGCTATGAAGACATTGGCCCTATCCTGGTTACCGAATGCTGGGATCATTTTACTCCTCTTCAATTCACACGTATGAAGTTTTTCTTGAAGGATCATTACGGTGCTATAAGGGTGGAATGCCCGCCTCCTGCCTGTGAAACTTGCGAGGAAGCTATGATTTTTGCCGATAACATTTTCGACTTTATGACTTATGCCAATGATTGCAGCAGTGCTACGATATCTTTGCCAATACTTTATCCTGCTAATTGCGGCTATGATTTTGTCGTTAGCTGGAATGGTGGAGCTAATTCAGGTACTCCAAGCGGAGGTACTCCATTTTTGATGAACTTCAACTCGCCAAGTAATTCTTCGGTACTAATCACGGTATTTCTGGATGGCGTTCAGGTTTGCGAGCCCTTTCAAAGGACTTGTACGATTGGCAGCTGTACCTGTGAAGTAACGGGCGTTGATTTTACCCTTTCCTTTAGAGAAGGCCATTGCGTTTATAAATTTAAAGGTCTTCACAATGCTACCCCCTGTCTGGAACCAAACTATTTCTGGGAGATTAAGGATATACTCGAAAACACCATTATTACAAATAATCATTTAGAATTTCATTATACTTTCCCCGGATCTGGCATTTACGAAGTTTGTTTTACGGCTGCTTATGGGACCATAGATCCCCCTACTTGCGGTGAAAGAGTTTGTAAAACCATTTCTGTTACTTGTAGCGATTCAGGTTCAGGGCGCGCAAATGAGGATGCTAAACAATTATCAATTGTTCCTAATCCAGCCAAGGCCGATCAGGAATTGTTTTTCTACGGAATTAATTTTGAGGAAGTGACTAATATAGAGGTAATAGATATTAAGGGAAATATAAAATTATCCTTTAAGCCGGAAGACAATTCTTTTGCCCGTGGACAACTCAGTGCAGGTAGCTATTTTGTTCGATTTACTACTAAGGATGACATTTTGATCAAACGGTTAATAATTCAATAAGTAGATAACTTCATTTGAGAAAGAACAGGGTTGAAAAGTTCTTTAATCTCGATTTTAGTATTCATGGCGGCTCTTTGCTTAAATACTAAGGTCGGGATTAAAGGGCTATAGATTTTTAATTGCCTGGAATTTAATCTATTATCATCTTAAAAGGATAAGTACTTGGTCCTAAGATTTGAAATTAGTTTCAAACCTGGGTAATTCTACATCATTTAGCTTTTCTCTTTTTTTGATTATAAATCAAACGAATCACCTTTAACAACTTTTTTTAGAAACTCCATTTTTTAATATCAAAAAACACTTTTGCAATAAGCACGAGCGAAAATGAGATTATTAGGAACGGCTATGAATCCAGGATTGTGTAACAGAAAGGGAAACTGCAATTTCGTTTCGAAACGAACAAAATAATTAATTTATTAAATCTTAAGTATTATGAAAGCAGTTATTGCTCTTTTCTTTTCTTGTATTTTTTGCTCTACAGTCTTCGGACAAATTGTACCTTTTGATGAGGTAAGAAGTAATGTTGGTTATGAAAAACCAGTAACATTTAGAATGAATAATGGCATGAGCCAATTGGTTAAGGCATATCGGATTATTGCTACTGCTGATGACAAATTAAATATTCAAACGCAAAATAATCAAAGCGTCTGGCAATCAAGAGTAGTATTTGATAATGACAGACTTGGTATTGGTACGGCTGATCCTGCTGCTTTGCTGGATGTTAACGGAACTGCCATTGCCAGAATATTGAATGTTGATCCTTCGCCAGGTTATCAGGGGAGTTATTTAAAAATGGGTAAAGATGTTGGAGGTGGATTTCAAGAATTTAATTTTGGCGCCACCAACGAATTTGTAGGTTATTCTATTATCAGTAATAATAGTATCGCGTCTGGCTCTGGTACGATACGACTTCAATTTTCGGCGAAAAATAATTCTACCTTTTTTGGGATTCGGTCATTTGATGAAAGTGAAATATTCAAGGCTGCACGTGATCCCGAAATAGGTTCCTTTGTACATTTACCACTACCGGATTCCAGAGTCGTTATAGGTGGTACCGGGGCTTATTTATTATCCGAAGGACATAAACTGGTGGTTAAAAATGGAGATGCCAAGATCGAAGGAGATATCATCGCTAATGGGAACATTGGTATTGGGACCAATAATCCAGATGCTCGTTTGACTGTTAATGGATTGGTACATGCTAAAGAAGTAAAAGTTGATTTGAATATTCCTCCGGATTATGTATTTGAGAAATATTATGAAGGGAAGTCTACTTTAAAAGAAGACTATCGAATGCCGACCTTGGAAGAGGTAGAAAATTTTACGAAAATAAATCATCATTTACCAGAAGTTCCCTCTGCAAAGGAAATCCAGGAGAATGGCATGCACTTACAACAAATGACAACACTTTTATTACAAAAAGTTGAAGAATTGACGCTTTATACCATTGAGCAAGAAAAGCGGATAAAAGTTTTGGAAGAAGCACTTGCAAAGAAGAATTAATGTGTATGATTTTAAAAAATAAGAGATATGGAATTTATAAAATATAAAATAATTTTACTCTTTACGGGACTCTGCTTTTTTACTCCTGACATTTTTGGACAAAGACAAAATGATACCTGGATATTCGGGGAAAATAAGTGGATTATTGATAATAGTGGTTTTACCTTTTCTGAGCGGAACAGGTATATAAAGTACGGTACGGCTTCCATTAGCGATTTTGAAACAGGTGCTTTACTTTTTTATACGAATGGATTATCTATCTGGGATAAAAATGAAAACTTGATGCAAAACGGAGAATACCTGATTGGAGACCCGGCTACCGATAATTTTTTACAGCAATTTTACGTTGCTGCTTCATCATGCGGGCAAGGAAACCATACTGAACAGGGGACAATTATTATCCCTAAGCCTAATAGTCCGACTAATTATTATGTGATCACTTCTGTTTCTACCCAATATCCGGATTGCCCTGCTAATAGTAATGTTTATTATGGATTTGGGATACGTTATGCAGAAGTTAATATGAGTGCTAACGGAGGTCTGGGGGCAGTTATTTCTAAAAACAATATCCTTCAGGCGGGGAATACCAACAGCTTAACTTCCGTTCTTGCTAATGATGGAACATCTTATTGGTTGGTCACAAGCAACGGAGGTGATTTTTATGCCTATAAAGTTGATGCAAATGGTATTCAAATTAGTACACCTGTTATAAGTTCGTTTAATTTTAATATTACAGGATCCATTAAAATTTCTCCAAATGGACAATATTTAGTGAATAATTATAAATTATATGATTTTAATACTTCGACAGGTGTTATTAGCAATCCTCTAAACATAATTCCATCCGGACCAAATGAAGATTTATATCGCGATGCTTCGAATGGACCAAGCAATATTGAGTTTTCACCAAATAGTAATATTCTCTATTTCTCTAGTGTAGAAAACTTACTCTGTATTGATTGTTATCTAACACCAGGAGGTATTTCTATGTATAATATTTCAACCGGAGAGATAGTTGGAGTAAATGATGCTGGAAAATATGTATTTCCACATGGATACAATACGTTTAATCTACAATTGGCGCGGAACGGAAAAATATATCTGATCTTCAATAATCAGAATTACGATGATGTATTTCCTAATTATATAAAAACCACTTTTGGATGGGATAATCCTTCTCCACCTTTTAATCACCAATCTTATCCTTGGGGAGTCATCAATAATCCGGATAACTGGAATCCCTCAAATGATCCAATAACAATGATTACCACTCCTGATGGCGCAAAAAATGGCTATACGTTTCCACCTTTGATTACTCGGGCACCTCCTTGTATTAATGATTTAAATATCACAGAAGATGTTCTGTCCGGACAAACAGATATTCAAAATGCAGCTAATACGCTTACTGCAACTAATATTATATTCAATGGAGCTACGGCTGCTTATAGTGCAGGGATAAAGGTAAGCTTAAAACCGGGATTTCATGCCAGAAATGGTTCGGACTTTAGAGCTTTTATCGAGGGATGTTTACCCGCGGGCGAAGATTCTGAAAAAAAAGGTCTCCAGAGAATGGATATTGGGGAAGAGTATACTACAATGGATTATAATGCTCTGGAACTCTATCCGAATCCGGTTACAGATAAGCTTTATTTGGAAAACACTGAATCGTTGAAAGCCTGGAGATTATACGATTATTCTGGTAGACCTGTTTCAGAAAAACAGCTGGATGCTTCCAAAAGCAATAAACTGGAAATTGATTTTAACCATTTTTCTGCTGGTGTCTATTTTCTAAATATTTATTTTCAGAACGGAGAGTCGCTTAACAGGAAAATAATAAAAGTCGATTATTAATATTGATCGATTTATGCTGACAGAAGCGCCAAATAAAAATTACTTTTATAAAAAATCGCCCGTTCGAAATGGATTGAATAGCTGAGGGTTAATCAGGAAATTTCGAGCGGGCTCAAAAGAAGTCATTATAATAATTCTTTGGCTCACTATCTAATTTTTGAAATTTGATACCTGTCTCTTATAATTTCGTTAGTTTGCGGCCAAGTTATTTTTTTTCAAAAACTTTTCGCGAATAATATCACCAACGTGTTTATTGCTTAATTTACTTTCAAGCCAGGAAATAATATCGAGGTATAAAAAGGAGCGCTTTTCATAAGGGTGATCCGCAAGGATTTCCAATTTGTTTTTTAATTGTAAAAAAGCCTTACGCAAATCGCCATCGTCCAGATACAGTGCTTTTCGCAGGAATTTTAGAACCTCATTTTGTACCATATTTAAGTCTTCCATTTTCGCCAAAAACCGGTAAACGGATTTAATGATGTATTCGAGTAAATCAATATTACCCAATTCGTAATGACAAATTAATTGCAGCATTCTGGCAAAGCACTGAATGTCCTCGCGAAGATTCCCGACTTTAAAATTGATGATCCGGTTCAAATAATCCAGGGCTGCTTCATTATTCCCGGAGCCAAAATACAGGCAGGCAATTTTATAATAAAAAACCATCACCCGATGCTGATCCATATGGTATTTATAGCGTTCCAGTCCCGCTTCGATTTCCGGAATTTGTCTTACTCCTTCTTTAAAGCTACCTTCAATAAAATGACCATTAATCCGGGCCGTTTGCAAATATTGAAAACACAACAGTTTTCCATTGGTGTTCATATCTTCTTCCAGGGATTGAGTCACTTGTTCAAACTCTTCCAGATTTCTTTTGAACTTGGGATAGTCGCCAATATAAAAAAGCGTTGCCAGAAGATTATTATATCCACGCAGATACATCGACGGATCGGTTTGTATCATTTTGGGATTCTCTTTGAATAAATATACCCAGCGAAAAGCATTTGAATAACATTTCAAAAAATCCTGTAAAATATAATTATACCAGACATGGCACTGGTACATGTAAATTTTTTCGTAAAAATTCAGTTTGTTGATATCAACTTTCGGAAGCTTGGATTTAAAAAACTCCCAAATAAAATAAGCATCTTTCTGACTCCGGATGTGTCCGTTCCGGATATATAGCCCATACAGCTGTAAAGCGAGATTGGATAATTTACTGGTCGTATCCACCACCTTGGTGAGCTTTTCGGATTCTTCTGCCAGCTCGTCCGCTCGATAATTTAAGCTTCGTGTAATATATCCGGATTCAATATATTTTTCGAATTCGATAATTTCTAAATGCAAACTATCTTGGTGGTTTTCATAAGCAATAGTTTTGATCCGATCCAGTAATTTCAAACTTTGCAGATACAAACCTTTGTTGTATAATATCTTGGCAAAGTCCAGCTGTTCCCGAATTTCAATATCCATATTTCGCTGGATATGGATCAACCTCAAACTGATTAAAAGTTGCCGGTAAAGATGTCTTTTCAGATTGGAAATCTGAGACTTTTTAATAGTCGGAATTTTTTTACAAATTTGATCTTCTTCATATTCTCTTTGTTTATCAATCACATCAAAGAGCTGAATGAATTTCGCATTCTCTTTCCCACCTATACGGTTTACGTATAGCTTGAAGTTTCTTTTTTCGGATTTTGTCAAAGTTTTGATCAATTTGAATAAATGATCAGTCTGTATAGGCATTGTAAAATGAAATCTTTTAGTTGTCTGTAAATCAATTGTTTATCCCGTGTCTTTAATAGCTTAACATTGTAATATTTTAAATTATTGGTTCAAATAAAAGGGGATAGCTATTTAGATTTGGATTGTTGTGAAAATGCGCTAAGACAGATCAAATATAAAAGACTTTGGAAAACATAGCTGCATAAGGATTAAAAATTAGTTTGTTTTTAAAAAAGTTAATTGATGACGGAGAAGCCGAAGACTATTTTTGATAAGATATGGGAAAAACATATTGTACAATCCAGAGAGGGATATCCGGATGTATTGTACATCGACCGTCATTTTATCCATGAAGTGACTTCTCCGCAAGCTTTTGATGGTCTTCGTAAAAGAGGGATTCCGGTTGCCAGACCAAAACAAACTATCGCTACTGCCGATCATAATGTACCCACGATCAATCAGCATCTGCCTATTACCGAAATGCTATCCCGGCATCAGGTGGATACCTTAATTCAAAATTGTAAAGATTTTGGAATAGAGCTTTATGGCCTGGGACATGAGAAGCAGGGAATTGTTCATGTTATCGGCCCTGAATTGGGGATTACTTTACCCGGGATGACCATCGTATGTGGAGATAGCCATACGTCTACTCATGGCGCTTTCGGAACGATTGCTTTCGGCATTGGTACCAGTCAGGTAGAACAGGTACTGGCCACACAAAGTATTTTACAATACCGCCCCAGGACCATGAAGATCGAAATTAACGGCGAATTGGGAAAAGGGGTGCTATCCAAAGATATTATCCTTTATATCATTTCCAGGATTTCAGCTTCAGGAGGTACCGGCTATTTTGTCGAATACTGTGGAACGGCTATAGAATCACTCTCAATGGAGGCCCGGATGACTATTTGCAATATGAGTATTGAGATGGGTGCAAGAGGGGGAATCATTGCTCCGGATGAAACCACTTTCGAATATATAAAAGACCGTGAATTTGCGCCTAAGGGAGCAGAATGGGAAAAGGCCCTGACTTATTGGAAATCTTTGAGAAGTGATGAAGCTGCGGTTTATGATAAAACGATCCATTTTGATGCTGCCGAGATAGAACCCTGGATTACTTATGGAACAAACCCCGGAATGGGCATGGGGATCAGTCAGCAAATTCCAGAACTGGCAAATAATAGTACCGCCAAAGATATGGAAAAAGCACTCGATTATATGGGGCTTTCCCGGCGGCAGGCGCTACGGGGGAAAAAGATTGATTACGTGTTTATCGGGAGTTGTACGAATTCGAGAATTGAAGATTTACGCATGGTGGCTGACTTTGTAAAAGGGAGAAAAAAAGCGAAAGATGTAAATGTCTGGATCGTGCCCGGGAGCAAACAGGTAGAATCTCAGGCCAGGAAAGAAGGTTTGGATCAGGTCTTCAAGGCTGCTGGTTTTGATTTGCGCCAACCCGGTTGCTCGGCTTGTCTGGCGATGAATGAAGATAAAGTTCCTGCCGGCAAGTATTGTGTATCTACTTCCAATCGAAATTTTGAAGGAAGACAGGGACCTGGCTCCAGAACGTTTTTGGTCAGTCCTTTGATGGCAGCTGCAGCGGCGGTGACCGGAGAAATAACCGATGTACGGGAATTAATATAAAACAAGCAGTGTACTTCCCGCTCAATCGCGAGGTAGCTTACACTTAAAAAAGTAATATGATAATAAAATCAACCATAGTCCCACTCAAAATAGATAATGTTGATACGGATCAGATTATCCCTGCTCGTTTTCTCAAAGCTACGAGCAGAGAAGGCTTTGGTGAAAACCTGTTTAGAGACTGGCGATACGATGAGCAAGGGAATCCGATAGATAGTTTTGTACTCAATAATCCTGAATACCAGGGAGGGATACTGCTGGCAGGTAAAAATTTTGGTTGCGGATCCAGTAGGGAACATGCGGCCTGGGCCATTGCAGACTATGGATTCAAAGTAGTTGTTTCCAGTTTTTTTGCGGATATTTTTAAAAGTAATGCTCTAAATAATTTCATTCTCCCGGTACAGGTGTCGGAGGATTTTCTGCAAAAATTATTTTCTGCTGTGGCGGATGAGGCACAAATAAAGGCAGTAGTCAATTTGGAAAAACAGCTGTTTACCATTCCTGCCAAAGGTTTGGAATGTTCATTTGAAATCAATCCATATAAAAAAGAATGTTTGCGTAATAATTACGATGATATCGATTATTTACTGGCACTCGAAGCGCGCGTAAAAGCATTTGAAGCGACACATTTATATGCTTAAATCAATATTGATAAATAGAAATTTTAAAAAGCAATGACTAACAAAATAACAATATTAGCTGGTGATGGAATCGGTCCGGAAGTGACGGAATGGGGGCTGAAGGTATTGCAATACATCGGGGAGCGATTCGGATGTGATTTTGTTTTTGATCAAGGGCTGATTGGTCATTGTGCGATTGAAGCAACGGGTGATCCGCTACCGACAGAGACCTTGGTTAAATGCCAATCTTCAAAAGCAGTATTACTGGGCGCGGTCGGTCATCCATCTTATGATTACGATCCCTCCAAAACGATACGTCCCGAGCAAGGGCTCTTGAGAATCCGGAAAGCATTGGGTTTGTACACGAATATTCGACCAATCAAGATTTTTGATGAATTAATTGGTGCAAGTAGCCTGAAGCCTGAAATCCTTAAAGGAGCAGATATTCTTTTCTTTCGCGAATTGACCGGAGGAATTTACTTCGGAGAAAGAGGCATAAGCCCGGATCAACTGAGAGCCTATGATACCATGGAGTATAATCGCTTTGAGATAGAACGGATTACTGAAAGAGCATTTGAGGCAGCGATGAAGCGCAATAAAAAACTGCATTCGGTTGATAAAGCAAATGTATTGGATACTTCGCGCCTGTGGCGGGATGTTGTTCAGGAAATGAGCAAAAAATACCCCGAGGTAGAAGTTATACATATGTATGTTGATAATGCAGCTATGCAACTGATTCGCGATCCGCGACAATTTGATGTGGTCTTAACCGCTAATATGTTTGGCGATATACTAACCGATGAAGCCTCACAAATTTCCGGTTCGCTAGGGATGCTGCCTTCTGCTTCGGTAGGCAAAGAGGTCGGATTATTCGAACCCATCCACGGTTCTGCACCGGATATTACCGGGCAAAATATTGCCAATCCTTTAGCAACAATTCTTTCCTCGGCTTTATTACTGGATATTGCTTTTGATATGAAAGACGAAGCAGATTGTATTATCAAAGCTGTAGATGATGTATTGAAAGATGGATTCCGAACCCGGGATATTGCAGATAGTACAACGCCCAAGTCAATGATTATCGGTACGGATGAAATCGGTACAGAAGTCATGCAGGCGCTTGAGGTTCGACTGAATCAGGCAGTCGTAATTTAATTTTTGGAAAAATGCCTCGGCTCGATTTGCCGATGGTTAAAAATAAATGCAAAGATATGAGTAACAAGATTTATATTTTCGATACTACTCTAAGAGATGGTGAACAAGTGCCTGGCTGTCAGTTGGATACTCATGAAAAAGTACTAATTGCCAAAGAATTAGAAACATTAGGGGTAGATGTTATTGAAGCCGGATTCCCGATTTCCAGTCCGGGAGATTATAAATCGGTAATGGAAATTTCCAAAGCTGTTAACGATCCGGTAATCTGTGCCCTGACCCGTGCGGTAGAGAAAGATATTGAAGTTGCTGCCGAATCTTTAAAATATGCAAAGCGCAAACGAATTCATACCGGGATCGGATCTTCCGATTACCATATTAAATACAAATTCAATAGTACACGAGAAAAAGTAATCGAAAGAGCGGTAGCTGCCGTGAAGTTTGCAAAGAAGTACGTTGAGGATATTGAGTTTTATGCCGAAGATGCCGGCCGGGCGGATAATCAGTACCTCGCTCAAATGGTTGAGGCAGTTATTGCTGCTGGTGCTACAGTTATCAATATTCCGGATACTACCGGCTATTGCCTGCCCTGGCAATACGGAGAGAAAATCAAATACCTGATGGAGCATGTTTCGAATATTCATAAGGCTATTCTTTCCGTTCATTGTCACAATGATTTGGGAATGGCCACGGCGAATACCATTGCCGGAATATCCAATGGTGCGCGTCAGGTCGAAGTAACTATAAATGGTATCGGAGAACGTGCCGGGAACACATCGCTGGAAGAAGTAGCAATGATCATCAGAACGCATAGTACGCTCAATATGCATACCGATATTCAGAGCAGGCAACTGAATAAAATCAGCCAAATGGTTTCCGGGATGATGAATATGCCGGTTCAGCCTAATAAAGCGATTGTCGGAGCAAATGCCTTTGCACATTCCAGCGGGATTCATCAGGATGGTGTGATTAAACATCGCGAAAATTATGAGGTTATTGCTCCGGAAGAAGTAGGGGTAGATCAATCTTCTATCATCCTTACAGCAAGGAGCGGAAAGGCCGCTTTGCGTTATCATTTGAATCGGCTGGATTTTAAAATTGATAAAGAAGAACTGGAAGACGTATATCAGAAATTCCTGATCATGGCAGATGGTAATAAAGATATTTGCGATGATGACCTGATTGTGATGATGGGGGGAGAGTTGGACGATAATAAAATCGAGATAGGTGATGTACAGGTTGTGTCGGGTAGCAAGCCTTTAAAACCAGTAGCGACGGTTGCTTTGAATATTGATGGAAATCCGTTCAGTGCCAGTGCTACCGGAAGTGGTGCTATCAATGCTGCACTCAATGCCATCAATAATATAATCGGAGAACATCTGATACTGGATACTTTTGATGTGGATTCTTTGGTACACGGGAGTCGGGAAGGCGGGAAAGTAAGCCTGAGAGTTCTGTATAATGACAAACTGTATTTTGGTTACGGAGAGCATGATGATATTGTAATGGCCTCGGTACAGGCCTATGTAAATGCAATTAATAAAATGAAGTTTAGAACAGTGAAGGCCGAAGAAAAAGTGATGGGGATGGCTTCATAATCTGGTTTAAGTAAAACATTGGTTTTATCAATATTGGTTTAATTTGGTTTCAAAGCAGGCTGCAAGGAAAACTTCAGCCTGTTTTCTTTTTGCCTTAAATGTTCGGAATAATTTTTTTGAAAAAAGGACTGCTGTCTTGAACATTTCTCGCTGGTTGATTTCTGGATACAGGGTGTAAAAACCAGAGTAAACTTGCTGAGTTATTTTAACAGGACTCAGCAAGTTTACTAGTTTGAAGTGAAGAATCGAAAAGCAATTTTTTACCAAAAATAACCAACTACCATTGCCGTAATCAATAATAAAAGTACGGACAAGTAACGATAGTTAAGATACCAGGGCAGGGCAGAAAGCTCCTCTGTTTCTTCCTTGATCAATTTTGGCGTCCAGATCATGCCCTGTAGCTTTGCTTCGCTTGGCGCTGGAGTGGCTAAGCTAACAGCGATGTGTACGATTAGGCATAAAATGAACAAGACGGTAGTACGCAGCAGGAAGTGCATTTGAAAAAACCAATGATCAATCTCCGCAATGATTCCCGCTACCCAGATAAAAGACATGATCAATCCGAAAAGCAAACTAAGTATGCTGCCAATGCTGTTCGCTCTTTTCCAGAATAATCCCAGAATAAAGGCGGAGACAATCGGCGGGGCAATATAACCCAGGATATCCTGTAAGTATTTGAATAAATCACCGTACTTCCCGATTTGTGGTGCCCAGAGCGAAGCCAGAATGACCAGGATCAATGTGGAAATCTGACCGCTTCTTACCAGTTGTTTGCTCGTCATATTGGGACGGATTTTATTGACAAAATCCATAGTGATCAGGGTAGATGCGGAGTTAAAGGTAGCGGAGATACTACTCATCATGGCAGCTAATAGTCCTGCGACTACCAGGCCCAGAAGCCCCGTAGGTAAAAGGTCAAAAATCAGGGTAGGGTAGGTGAAGTCCTGACAGTTAAGCAAATTTGCACAGATACCATCAGGGTTCACATCCGAACTGGGTACTGCATAGCTAAAAGATTTATTTCGATACAAAAGGTAGGCGATCGTTCCGGGAATCACCATGATCAGGATTACGGGAAGCTTGAGCAATCCCGCGAAAAGCGCTCCCCAGCGACCGTGGTTCAGATTCTTGGAGCTCAATACCCGCTGTACCATAAATTGATTATTCGCCCAGAAATAGAAACCCAATAGAGGCACACCGGTTAGCAATCCCCACCAGGGAACAATAGGGCCGCCTTCGGTCGCTTTCCACCAGGGGCCATTATTATCCCGGACGATACTCAGCGCTTGAGAAGCATTTTTATCAATTGCTCCACTGGCGTTCAATTGATCCAACTGAGAGAGCATTCCGCTCCAGCCGCCGACCTTGCTCAAACCGTAATAGGTTAGAATAATCGATCCGAAGATCAATACAATCGCCTGAATCACTTCCGTTTTTACTACAGAGTTGAGACCACCCGGAATGGTATAGGCTGCCGCCGAAAAAGCGAGTATGACAATCACCATCCAGGGCTCAAGTCCGGGAAAGATCAGACTTAGAACGAGCGTGCCTACATAAAGTGAAGCAGCAGTATCAATCAATACATTTCCAACCACTGTTATGAATGAGAAATAATACCTGGATTTTGCATCATAACGTTTTTCCAAAAACTCAGGCATGGTATATACACCGCTCTTTAAATAAAAAGGTAAAAAGAAGATAGCGAAAAAGACTAAAACAATCACTGCATACCACTCGTAATTATAAACAGTCATATCCAGAATATAGGCGGAACCAGCCAATCCGATCAGGGTTGAACTGGAGATGTTGGCAGCAAAAAGCGAAATACCAACTACGGGCCAGGTCAGACTTCGTCCCCCCAGAAAATATTCCTCCGAAGAGGCACGCTTGGATTGAGATATCCCATAAACAATAATACCAATGAAATAGACCGCAATAACTATAAAATCAATAGTGTCTAAAGTTACATTCATAATTTAGGCTTTTTCATAACCGTTCTGATAAAACTCTCAGGTATTAAATCTTGGATTGGTAGTTGGTAGCAGTACACGTTTTCAGGCAGGTAATATAGCCATCATTTGCGAAAATTTGATACTAGAAGAAATGTATTTTATAGAAAACCCAAAGAATCTCATATAAAAATGATGCTAAAAAGAAAAGAGCGAAGTCTACTGCACTTCGCTCTTTAAGAAATTACCCGACTGTTATTATGAAAGAATTAAGACCCGAAGGTCTTAAAAAAGTACTACCATTTAATTTTAAACCATTTAACCAAAAAACTTTTATTAGAGGTCGGATAATCTTTTAAAATATTTATTAGTCTAGCACCTTTTTTATAAAATGCTATCCTGTGATCAGTATGATTTTCGCAATAATATATTGCTTTGCTAATGTAGGTGTATTTTTTACAATAAGCAAAAAATATTGTCTTTTTTTATCAGAATTTTTTTGATTGTTCTATTTTGATCGCCAGGTGAAGTTTGAATAATATGGTAAACAATAGTTATTCATTTATTTTATAATGTTCAAACGCTTGTAATTTAATTGATTATAATTCAAAAGATGGATGGGCCTCTTAATATATAAGTGTTTTGTAATCTGATAATGTAAGAAGAGCCGGGAAACTATATTGGATAAGCTCAGGCTCACTCAGGGTAATATTGTGCCCAGTTTATGATGTTGAAATAAGTGTATAGATATTGAGTATAAACCTAAAACGTTTTTCGAAAAATTCAATCGATGAATCTGTTTTGATTCATTGAGCTTTGGTACATTCTGCTGTACTACCCAATCATTCCAGCCTAATATTCTAAATAGTTTTGTCAAAAGACAATTAGAAAGTAAATTAGCCTGTAAACCGACTTCAAACATGTCAAAAAAGAAAAAAGGTAAGAATACGAACTCCAAGGCAGCGAAAGCATCATCCCGTTCGGTCAAATCCGGAAAAAAATCAGCTGATCGTTCTTTGCTAATTGGCTTGGGAGCAATCCTGGCAATCTTTGCTTTTTTAATTTATACAAATACCCTGAGTCACGATTACGCCCTCGATGACTATTCCGCGATAAAAGAGAATTATGTAACGAAGAAGGGATTGGGGGGATTGAAAGAGATTTTTACCAGGCATTACCGATACGGTTACTGGAACAGCCCCGGTACACTCTACCGTCCAATGTCTCTGGCAATGTTCGCTGTAGAATGGGAAATAGCTGAAGATAGTCCCGGGTTTTATCATTTTGTAAATGTGTTATTGTATGCGCTCACAGCATTTTTACTCTTCTGGACACTCTGCAAATTGCTGAGGGACCGGGGGCCCTTGATTCCCTTTTTGGTAACGCTGATATTTGTAAGTCACCCTATTCATGTAGAAGTAGTCGCCAATATCAAAAGCAGAGATGAAATACTTGCTTTTTTGTTTTCCGTTTTGGCTATTTATGGTTTTTGGAAATATATCAGTTATAAAGACCTCAAATGGCTGCTCTTGGCACTTTTGTTTTATACGATCAGTATGTTTTCAAAAGAAAGTGCCATTACTTTCCTGGCTGTTTTTCCGCTGGTAGCTTATTTTTTTATAAAAAAAGAAACTTCCAAAGCGGTGATTACCAGTGCTTTATTTTTAGTTCCTGCAAGCATTTATTTACTGGTCAGAAAGCAGGTTCTTGGCAGTATATCTGCCGGATCAACCGATATTTCTGCACTGGATAATGTATTGGCGCAGGCTTCTGGAAAAGGAGAAGAATTGTCAACGGCTTTTATGCTAGGGGGGAAGTATCTGAAAAACCTGGTCTTTCCACATCCCCTGGGTTCGGATTTTGGTTATCCGCAATATACGATTGTCGATTGGGGAGACTGGCGTGTATTATTGAGCCTTTTGATTTTTATCGGTATGGGCATATGGGCGGTCCTCAATCTAAAAAAGAAAAACCTCTTGGCTTTCGGTATACTCTATTTTCTGATTACTTTTTCGATTTTCAGCAATATGATTATTAAAATCGGAACCTCATACGGAGACCGCCTCATGTACGCTCCAAGTCTCGGATATGCAATTGTGCTGGCTGTATTGGTGGTCCAACTGACTAAATCAGAAATGGACAATAAAGCCAGAAATTTTAAGACCTTTTTTAAGCAATACAAAACCCCTGTACTTATAGTCGGGCTGATTGCTCTGGCTTATGCGGTAAAAACCTATACCCGTAATACGGTTTGGGAAAACAGCTATTCTCTTTATGAAGCGGATATCAAAATAGCTCCTAATAGTGCAAAACTCAATTACCATTATGGCCTGGAACTCAACAAAATCGGTATAGCGGCTACGGATGATGCTAAGCGGAAGGAGTATTGGGATAAGGCTTTGGCTCAGTTCAACCGGGCCATTGAACTGACACCAGATTATTCGGATGCTTACGGACAGAGAGGTTTGCTTTTTTACCGGGGTAAAAACTTTGAGCAGGCCATTAAAGATTATGAAAAATCTATTGCGCTGAAACCGAACTCGAAAGTTTACAGTAATATGGGAACAATTTATTTTGAAACCGGACGAATAGCGGATGCTATTAATGCTTATAAAAATGCAATAAAATACGATCCGCGTTTTGTAGATGCTCGGCGCAATCTTGGAAGTGCTTATGCTATGAGTAAGCAATATGATCTGGCTTTACGCGAATATCAGGAAGCGCTGAAATACGATCCCAATAATGCGACGATTACTTTATACATCGGTACGGTTTATCGGGATATGGGGGACACCGCGAATGCTAAAATATGGCTGGAGAAAGCTTATCAACTTGATCCGGGCCTGCGCAAGTAATACAAAATGAAAATAGCTATCGCACAGATTGAGGCCCGCAAAGACGATCTTTTAGCCAGTCTTGAAAAGCATTGTTATTTTGCTGATTTTGCCGCAGGACAACATGCGGATTTAATCTTTTTTCCGGAACTATCTCTCACGAGTTATGAACCTCGGCTCGCGGCAAAATTGGCACTGAGTCCGGAGGATAACCGTCTGGAAGTTTTGCAAACATTGAGTCATGCAAAAAATATCAGTATCGGAATGGGTATTCCGACTCGTTCCGAAAATGGTATTCAAATCAGCATGGCGTTTTTTCATCCGGACCGTCCAGTACAGCTTTATTCGAAGCAATTGTTGCACCGTGATGAACTGCCTTTTTTTGTTCCCGGTCATAAACAAATCTTTTTGACTAATAAGGATAAAAAGATTGCTCCGGCTATTTGCTACGAGAGTTTGCAAGCGGAGCATTCGGAAAATGCTTATCAAAATGCTGCGGATATTTATATAGCCAGTGTTGCCAAATCAGAGGAAGGGGTGAAAAAAGCTTTTCGACACTTTCCGCTTATCGCCAAAAAGTACAATATGCCCGTTTTGATGTCTAATTACATTGGCCACTGTGATGATTTTTTGAGCTGTGGACATACTGCGGTTTGGAATGCGGATGGCCAATTGATCGATCAGCTCGATGCGATAAGCGAAGGACTTTTGATTTTCAATACTGAAACAAACGATACAGCGCAATATCTTCTAAAAGCATTCCCTGAAACCACTTTCGTGGAAAAAACTATCGCCAAAACTAATCCTGAAAAGAACAGATGATCTGTTTCTAAAGGAGTAATTCGCTTGTTTTAATGGGCGTGTAGAAAATGGAATTTGTACTACCTACCTGTACCGTCGGCCCTTGTTTTGCTTATAATCTTTAAAAATGAATTCACCCAGGCCCTGCAAGCTACTGTAAAAAGCTTTACCATTATTGGCTTTAGTGAAAGCGTCAACGAACTTGACCAGATAAGGATCACGGGCAATCATAAAAGTAGTAATCGGGATATTCATTTTGCGACAACGCGTAGCGAGGTTGAGCGTTCGATTGACAATATTGCGATCCAGACCGAAACTGTTTTTGATATACCTTTTCCCTTTTTTGATACAGGTTGGTTTACCATCGGTGATCATAAAGATTTGTTTGTTGGGATTCCTGCGTTTCCGCAAAATATCCATAGATAATTCGAGCCCGGCTACGGTATTCGTGTGATAAGGGCCAACCTGAAGATAGGGGAGGTCTTTAATTTCGATTTGCCAGGCATCATTTCCAAAAACGATGATATCAAGGGTATCCTTCGGATAACGGGTAGTAATCAACTCGCTTAGAGCCATGGCCACTTTCTTAGCCGGAGTGATCCGGTCCTCGCCGTAAAGGATCATTGAATGCGAGATATCGATCATCAAAACTGTACTCATCTGGCTTTGATAATAAGTCTCATGTACTTCCAGATCATCATGAGTCAATTTGAAATCATCAATCCCGTGATTGATCTGGGCATTGCGTAAAGAATCGGAAACGGAAATATTTTCGAGTTTATCACCAAACTCATAAGGACGCAAATCAGAAGTGAATTCGTCGCCTTTACCACTCAGTTTTGTATTGTGGTTCCCCCGTTTGGATTTTTTGAGTTCACTGAATATATCATTAAGTGCTTTTTGGCGTAAAGCAATTTCCATTTTTGCTGTTGGTACAAAACCCGGATTTTGAGGGTCTTCCTGCTGGATGTACCCCTTATCAATCAAATCCTGAATAAAATCAGCCATTCCATAATCGGGCGTGGTAAGTTTGTATTCCCGATCTAGTTCGGTCAACCAGCTGAGTGCTTCTCGCACATCACCGGAGGTATATACTAACAGTTCCTGAAAAACTTTTAACAATCTATCGAAAGGAGAACCCCCGGCTTTACTTCCATCGAATTCTGAAAACCGCCAACCTATCATTTATTTTAATTTTAAGGTAAGAAAATTGGTCAATCACACTTCACTTTATCTATCAGAAGCTGGTAATTCGGTTTATCGGAAGCTCGTTTATGTATAAAAGCATCTACTATTTTGCCTTTGCGCAAGACGAAAATGCCGGGCATTTGAGTGGAATCGCCAAGGTTTTTTGCCAGTTCCAGTTCAAACCCTGCGCGTTTTGCTGCAAAACCCCGAATCCAGGTTCTTAGCCCGTAGAGTTGTGAGAAACTCCCCTTGGTAATGCCAAAAGCCGAATAATAGTTACAGTATTGATCACTAATATGTGAAACGCCTTCCAGATCATAATTTTTAAAATACTCATTTGCAACTTCGTATTCTGACATATGTACGAAAACCAGTTTAATTCCCTTACTGGTAAAACTTTCTTTTTTTTCCGCCAGATCGTGTAATGCTTCTTTGCAAAAAACACAGCCGAAATGCCTCAAAAAGACAAGGAAAACCGGCGACTGATTGGTTAATTCCATTAGATTCTCATTGGAATTAGTAACCATCGCATTCATTATCTCCAGATCAATTTGATTTCGTACCATCTTAGTTGTATTCAAATAGTATCCATTAAAATAAGTTGCAAAATGTAGCAGACATTAAACAACACTTCTCATTATAAGAAGTATTAACAATTATACGAAGTATTGGTTTAATAAAAAAAGCATCCTCCTTAAGAAGACGCTTTTTATTTTTTTATAAGCAACGTGCTTGCTTACTTTTCGCTTGAAAATCAGTTTTTAAATACAAATCTTTCTTTTGGAAAAGAAGCCCATAAGTATGCTTATTTCGAATTAAACGATTTTCATTTTATTAAATGTACTCATCACTTCTTTAACGTGACCAGCAGATTTATGAAGTAGTTTGGTCTCGGACTTATTGAGTTTCAGTTCCAAAACTTCTTTGATTCCTTCTTTTCCGAGTTTTACCGGTACACCAAGGAACATGTTTTTCAAACCATACTGGCCATTGAGATAAGCACAACAGGGGAAGATACGATCTTCATCTTTCAATATAGCTTCAACCATTTGTGCTGCTGCTGCTCCGGGAGCGTACCAGGCAGAAGTACCCATTAATTTTACCAGTTCTCCTCCTCCTTTTTTCGTTCTTTCAACAATGGCCTTGAGTTTATCACGTTCGATCATTTCCAAAACCGGAATTCCGGCTACGGTAGTATAACGCGGAAGCGGCACCATCGTGTCTCCATGCCCTCCCATTAATACTGCCTGAATATCTTTTGGTGAAACCTTTAGTTCCGTAGCCAGGAAAGCTCTGTATCTGGCTGTATCCAAAATACCCGCCATACCGAACACCCGGTTCGCTTTCAGACCTGAAGTTTTGAAAGCTGCATAAGTCATTACATCCAAAGGATTGGAAACGACAATGATGATTGGGTTTTTTGTATATTTTAGAATAGACTTTGTTACGGAAGAAACGATTCCCGCATTGGTAGAGATCAAATCATCTCTGCTCATCCCGGGTTTTCTCGGAATTCCTGCAGTAATCACTACAATATCCGAACCTTTGGTATCCCGGTAATTATCCGTACCAACGATGCTGGTGCTATAATAATCGATAGGGGCCTGTTGCCAACTATCCAGGGCTTTCCCCTTTGCAAAATCACCTTTGATATCTAATAAAACAACTTCCTTAACTAAATCTTTGTGCGCTAAAACGTTGGCAACTGTGGCTCCAACATTTCCAGCTCCGACTACGGTTACTTTACTCATAATTGATTGAAATAATTTTTTTGAATAGGTTATTTGTGAATTAAGGCTTAGGCAGCTAATCAATACATCACTGCGCTGTTTTTGTTTGCTTAGCAGCTCTAAATTTTGCTGCAAAAGTAGCTATTTTTCAATTTATTGTTTACGTATTATAATTTTATTTGTGCTTCTAAGTTTGATTTATCTTGCAATAATGCAACAATTGGTAAAAGAATTGACTTATAACAGACACGAAGATGCTTGATTTTTTATTAAATTTGTAACTTATATAGTCTTAAATTATTCCGATACAACTAAATATTATTATGAAAAAAGTTTTATTCTTAGCATTAATACTTTCCGGTTTGTCCTGGACACTGCAGGCACAACGCCACTCTTGTGGAACGAGTATGCAAACCCAATGGGAAGGTCTGGAGCGACTTACCGCGAATAGAAATAACTCTGCCCATCAGGAGTCTGCGGGACAAAGAGATGTCGATTATTATGTACCTGTTCAGTTTCATGTTGTCGGTAGAACGGATGGTACGCAAAGAGCTAGTGAGGCAGATTTATTGGATATGCTTTGTATTCTCAATCAGGATTATGCTGATCAGGATATTCAGTTTTATATGAAAGGAGATTTTAACTATATTGATAATGATGCATTATTCAGCAATGCTCAAAGTACGGGAGGAGAATTGCAGATTACACTAAGCAAAGTAAATGATGCCATTAACATGTATATCGTTGGAACTTTCCCTCAGTCTGGTCTTCTTGGATACTATCAAGGTCCCTGGCCAAGTAATGATTACATCGTAATTAAAAAGTCTGCGATTTTTGGTAATACCGCTTCACATGAGGTTGGACATTTTTTCTCACTGGCGCACCCTTTCTTTGGTTGGGAACCACCGAGCAATCCACAGGATCATCCAGGCTATCCTAATCCTTATCAGGGATGGGAAGAGCAGTATTATGGAAATCCCGTAGGTAATAATTCACCTAGCTTTGATTTCTCTCAACCTGTGCCGAATGAAAAAGTAGATCAGTCTAACTGTACTACTGCTGCCGATAGAATTTGTGATACGCCACCTGATTATCTTTTTGCGTATCATCCCAATCAAATTGGTTGTAACACCTGGAACGGGGGCGCGATGGATCCCAATGGTGAAATCGTAGATGTAATGGAAAACAACCAAATGAGTTATTTCTCTGATTGTGCCTCTTTCACTTTTACGCCACAGCAAAAAGCAGCGATCTTTATTGATTTGGAAACGCCTCAGAGAGCTTATATACGACCTAATTATACGCCAAGTCTGGAAGAGATAGACGGAGCGCCAACTTTGATTGAGCCAATTGAAGGAGAAACTACACCGGGATATAATATCGTGGAATTTGAATGGGAACCAGTGGATGGCGCTCAAAAATACTTCCTCGAAATTGATTTTCAGCCAACTTTTGCAGCTGGCCCGACTCGTTATATCGTAAACGGAACTTATCGTGCGGTTGAAGGTATCTTTGCACCCAACTTTAATTATTACTGGAGAGTTCGACCAGTTGCAGAATATCAAACCTGTGGTTCCGAGTTCTCAGAATCCGGAACCTTTAAAACCGGTACTACTGTTAGTGTAGGAGAGATTGAAGCTGTAAATGCCTGGAATATTCGGCCTAATCCAGTGACTACTGCACAGATACTCAACATTGAGGTTGATGCAGCAGAAACTTTCGAAGCTCAAATTAATCTTTATAATACTTCCGGTCAATTGCTGAAAACACTGAACAATCGTGTTTTCGGAGTAGGAACTACTAATGTAGAAATGACTACAGCTGACCTTACTCCGGGTTTATACTTTGTTACGATTAACGGAACAAATGGTGTAATGAATAAAAAAGTTATCGTTTCCAGATAAACGACTTTTAAATTTTACAATACCTTAAATCCCAAATTTCAAAGCCTTAAGCTTGGAATTTGGGATTTTTATTTTGGGGATTTTATACTGTTTTTTACCTTGAAAGACCAGGTAATGCCAAAGCGAGCTACTATTTCTCCTGCCTGGTTTACCCCGCTTGCATTCAGGACTACTTCGGCTCCTTCACCGGTTTCAATGGCTTTTTCTACTGCATTGATAATCTTGATTCCCTCATCGCAAGTAAAAGTTATTTGACTTTTGGCTTTTTTTATAAAGTCTACCTGGATATTTGTAACCAGCATGGAAATATTCCCGGTATTCCTCACTATTAATCCGGCCATTAAACCACTGGAAAGCTCTCCGGCACCCGCCAATGCTGCAAAATAAATCGACCTGAACGGATTTTGCGTTTTCCAGTTGTACGGCACTTCAATTACAGTTCGATAAGGAGAAAATGATTGCACTTTCAAACCCCACCAGATGGCTGTAGGCAGATTTTTTAATAAATAAAGCCTTAACCTCCAACTGTTGATCTGCGCAACATCTTTTTTTACTTGTGGAGACTCCGGGTCAAAAATTTTTGTCTTTGTCGATCCCATATTACTCAGTTATGATTTTATAAATATGATATTTTTCCAAGACATTCTAATATAAGAATTGTTTTTGATAGCTTTAACCGGCTTTGTATCAAATAGCAATTTTATATGAACGTACCTGGATGGTTAAAAGAAAATGGATCAGTAAAAAGAAAGCAATCCGGCTTTTACTGGTTTAGAACGCCGGTGGGATTGGAAGCTATTACACAGGAAGAAATAGAAGAAAACCTACCTCTTGTACAGGCTTTTAGCAGTCACCGAAATGTATTCGTCGAACTGCAAAACGGAGTGATAGATTTTAAAAATCATCCCGAACAAATCAGGACGGCAGATGATATTTTTGTTTTTAAAGGTTGTTATGAGGGAGTCGAAAGAGCAAAAGCAAGTGTAGAGGGATTACTACAGTATTTCTCCGAGTATATTTTACCCGGACTCTCTGAGTATTCTCCGGATTTTCCGGTCAGAGTAACGGTAAGTTTTGTTGGAAAAAGAAATTTTAACCGGTTTTTTATAGAAAACAAATGCAATAAGCTTATTCAGCAACATACAGCGTTCCGTACCCTGAGTAATGAAATTCGGGAACCTGGTCAGGAGCATGAAATTCGTTTAAGATGTCATATTGAGGCGGATTTAGCTTTTTTCGGGATTAGTTTGAAAGATATACCATTACACCGAAGACCCTGGAGAGCTTTAAAATACCCCGGGCAGCTTCGCCCAACCGTAGCCGCAGCAATGGCCCGGATACTGAAAGCAGAGAAAGATACATTGATTATCGACCCTTTTTGTGGCTCCGGGACCATCCTGATTGAAGCAGCGATACAGTGCCCTTCGAATTCTTTTCTGGGGCTTGACCTAAATGAGGAAGCAATAAATATTGCCCGATCCGCTGCAACTAGAGCCACAATTGATATAAACTTTAAAAAATGCAATAGTCTTTCTGATTTCCCGGCAAGGGGAAAGTATAGTTTAGTTAGCAATCCACCCTGGGATGAAAAACATCCGCTACAGGATCGACCGGCATTTGTAGCTCAATTAATCAAACTCATTCAAAATAGTAGTCGATCAGTATTGATACTTCCGGAGGAATTGGTTGATCTGATTCAAAAAACGGCTACTTTTGACCTTAAAAAAAGGGCAACAACGAGAATTAGAGGCAAGCTGGCTCAGATTATTCAGATAGCTTAAATTTAATATACTCTCCAATCCCCGTTTGTAAATAAGGACACAAGTGTTTTGTTGATCTTTCGAATAATCAGCTATCAAATGTCATAAACAAGTCTAAACTTTTAGTTATTTAACTCGTTTTAAATAGCGTTGATCATCGTTTATGTAAAATCAACTTCGTATGCGGATTTCCTTTCGCTTTTACTAAAAAATCCCTTACTTTTGAGCGCTGAAAGAAATCACTATCATAGAAATTAATCATCACAATGAATTTACACGAATATCAAGGCAAAGAATTATTAAAAAGCTACGGTGTAGCCATTCAGGAAGGCATTATTGCCACGAATGTTGAAGAAGCTGTAGCGGCTTATAATCAGGTTAAAGAAAAATCCGGCTCGGGAGTAGCTGTCATTAAGGCCCAGATACATGCCGGTGGCCGTGGAAAAGGAGGAGGAGTAAAACTGGCTAAAAATGAAGAAGAATTAAAAGAGCATGCCGGGAATATTATCGGGATGATGCTTAAGACCCCTCAGACTCCAGGTGGCCTTGAGGGTCCTGGTAAATTGGTACGTAAAGTATTGATTGCAGAAGATTCCTATGCCCCCGATTTTGATGCTTGTAAAGAATATTATGTTTCTATCTTAATGGATCGTACCCGCAAGTGTAATGTCATTATTTACTCTACACAAGGCGGTATGGATATTGAGCAGGTAGCGGAAGAAACACCGCATCTGGTACATAAAGAATACATTGATCCTACTTTGGGATTACAGGCTTTCCAGGCCCGTAAAGTAGCTTTTAACCTCGGTTTAAGTGGTCAGGCTTTCAAAGAAATGACGAGATTTATTTCCAAGCTTTATGCTGCTTTCGTTGGAAGTGATGCCAGCTTGTTTGAGATTAATCCCTGTTTGCATACGGGGGATGATCGCATCATTGCAGTAGATTGTAAAGTATCACTGGATGATAATGCACTTTATCGTCATAAGGAGCTTGCCGCTCAAAGAGATACAGATGAGGAAGACCCAACTGAAGTAGAGGCGAAAAGCTATGGTTTGAACTTTGTAAACCTTGACGGAAATGTAGGATGTATGGTAAATGGGGCTGGTCTGGCCATGGCGACTATGGATATTATCAAATTGTCAGGTGGAGAGCCAGCGAACTTCCTCGATGTTGGTGGTACCGCAGATGCCGACCGGGTTGAAAAAGCTTTTAGAATTATCCTGCGTGATCCGGCGGTAAAAGCGATCCTGATCAATATTTTCGGAGGTATCGTTCGTTGCGACCGGGTAGCACAGGGAGTCGTTGATGCTTACAAGAATATGGGAAATATCAATGTACCGATCATTGTACGTCTGCAGGGAACGAATGCGGATATTGCCAAGCAGATCATTGATGATTCCGGATTGGAAGTTCACTCGGCAATTCTTTTACAAGAAGCTGCGGATCTTGTCACAAAAGTTTTAGACAATTAATATTTATATTTTCGGATAATTGAAAAAGCCCTGTTCAGATTTTGGACGGGGCTTTTTCATTTCCTCTAGCACTTTTTTCCTAAGTTTGTATAGTGGAAGCGCAAAATAATCGATATACACTTTTTGAGCTTAATGAACACCTGAGAAGGGTTGTTGCGCTCAATTTTTCGGATTTGATTTGGATAACCGGAGAGTTGGCTCAGGTCAGTGAGTCCAGAGGGCATCTTTTTCTGAGTTTGATTCAAAAGAATACTTCTGAATGGCCATCGGAAGAGGAAGAAGAGGGGAATATTATTGCGCGCTCCGAAGCGGTTATTTGGAGCAGGGCACATCGACGATTAAAACGCAAACTCGGAGCTGCTTTTGGGAAAATTATGCAAAGCGGTTTCGAAGTACTCTTGCAGGTTCAGGTAGATTTTCACGAGCGCTATGGATTAAAATTGCTTGTTCAGGATATAGACCCTGCTTTTACGGTGGGAAAACTGGAAATCCGTCGCCAGCAAACGCTTCAGATTTTACAACAGCAAGGTTTACTGGATAAAAACCGGCAGCTACAGCTTCCTCAGGTATTGCAAAGGATTGCCGTAATTAGTTCCGAGAGAGCCGCAGGATTGCAGGATTTCAAAGATCAATTACAAAACAATCCTTATGCCTATCATTTTGAGTGGACTCTATTCAATGCTGCAATGCAGGGAGAGGCCGTACACAAGGAGATACCTGAGCAAATAGAATGGATAAATGACCAGCCCGGTCTTTTTGATTGTGTGGTTATGATAAGAGGGGGAGGAGCAAAACTCGATTTATTGGCCTTTGATGACCTTGACCTTTGTAAAGCCATCGCTAATTGCAAATTGCCCCTGATTACGGGAATTGGCCATGATATAGATCAAACTATTGCCGACTTAGTTGCTTACGAAAACCTTAAAACACCTACCGCTGTTGCCGAGTGGATTGTACAACATAATCTGTCTTTTGAAAGCGAAATGATCGGCTATGGAACAATGATCAGGCAACATGCGCAACAAATGATCAAAGAGGATTTGCTCGAATTGGAGCGATTACGACAGGAATTTAAAATCAATATTCAACATCAAGTCAAGCGGGAAGACCGTATGCTTGAATACATTGAACGAGAACTGGATAGAACCACCAAGTTTACCCTGAAAAATGAAATGCAAAAGCTTTCACACCTTGAAGCATTATTGCGCTTGCTGGATCCCTCGGAAGTTTTAAAACGCGGTTTTACCATGACTTTAAAGGATGGAAAACCGGTTAAACAAGCTTCAGACCTGGAAAAAGCGGATATTATTGAGTCGGTTTTCAAAGATAGAAAAATAACCAGCAAAGTGGTATAAAACAAAACTATAGAAATGGCAAAAAAGGCAAAGAATATTCAAACGTATGAATCGGCGATGACTGAATTGCAACAAATTGTTGCCGATTTACAGGCCGAAGCGATAGGTATAGACGATCTTTCCGAGAAGGTGAAACGAGCTGCAGACTTAATTCAGTTTTGTAAAACCAAACTCAGAAATACAGAAAACGATCTGGACGATTTTTTTACTTAAAAATAGAAATCCTTGGTACACTACCTGCCTCTGCGGTATCTACAGCATTTTTTTCAGTATCAAAAATAATTAAATCACCATTTTGGGATAAATTCTTTGCATCCAGACCAATGAGATAATTCGTTTGCGGATCAACATCTAAACCATAAAACGAGCGCTCAATATAAGGCACCAGACTAATTGAAGTGCTTTCAATGGGGTGTTCATAAACCCATCCGTTTTGTACAAAATAAAGAATATCCCGGGTTTGATTAATGCAAAGGCTATTAGCTGAGGGCCTTACATTTAAAGATAGCGTGACTTCGTCATTTTCAATCTTGACCAGCCTTCCACGAATATTTTCACTGGGATTTCCCGGGTTGACAATCTCTCCCCTGGTAAGCACCCAAAGGTTAAGGTCTCGATCCACCTCCATATAAGTAGGTGCAGGGCCAACCTTAATTGTTTTTAAAACTTCATCGCTGATGGCATTGATTTTAGTAATAATCGAGTCTACAAAAAGACCGCCACTATTGGTCACATAAACACTGTTCCCGATACGGTTCAATTCTTGCGGACCTGGCCTAACCGGAATACTGCCCGTAATAGTATTTGTATTAAGATCAACTATCTCTATACTTCCACTTTGTCCATCAGCCCCCCATTGGCTAACATAAGCTTTATCCGGACTCGTTTGAAGAATATAGGTTGGATTTTGAAAACCATTGATTTCACCAATTTTAGTCATATCCATAGGATTGGCAACGACAATTTTATTGGATTGAGAGGCTATAATATATGCTTTTTCATTAATGATCCCCAAATGCTTGAGCCCCTGGCCAATGCTATTTCCATTATTCGCCTCCTGAAAAATATTATTGACTATTGTTTCGTAATCTCTGTGATAATAACTGATACTTCCTGTCCCGACACCATCAGCACCTTCATTCACTATATAAAATCCTTCATTATTGAAAACCGTAATCTCCGGGGGGATTTCCTCCATGCTCCCATCGTCTTCCGGACAGGCCGAAAACAAAAACAGGCTCAATAGCAAAAAGCCCGAAAGCCTTTGTAAAATATTCAAATTCATGATTGATTAATTAACAATTCCTAATAATAGAGGATTGTGTGTCTTAGGACTGTTATTTTGAAAGGACTATGCTATTACCCGCTATCTCTCTATTCTGCTTAAAATAAGAAAATAGAGAGATAGCAGGGCGGTAATTGATTGTTTATCTAATCAGCGTCACATCGCCTTTTAAAACGAATTCTTCACCAGAAGGACGTTTAACGACTGCAAAATAAAGATAAACATCGGAAGGCATATCTTTATCATCCTTTCTACCATCCCATCCCTGGGTTGGATTTTCATTATTATAAACAATTTCTCCCCAGCGACTGAAAATCTTGAATTCTGTAACTTCTATATTTCCATCAAACACCAGATTGAAATAATCGGATACATTATCACCATTTGGAGAGAAAGCATTGGGAAAATCAAACATTGCCGGTATGATATTGTAGGTCACAGAATCAATAAATTCACAACCATCTGTCGTCGTCACGGTCACAATATAAGTTGCCGATTCCTGTTCAATAATTTGTGTGCTGATAATTTGTCCCATCTGCCCGGTACTCCATTCATAGCTTGCGCCCGGTGATTCGGGAAAGGTAATGGCCGATAAATCGATAGTAGCTCCTTCTGCAAAGCTTGTATCAGCCGAGCTAGGTTCAATATCTATATCAAGCCCTTCTAGTACAGTAACTGTAATCGTATTAACGATAGGCTCACCACAGGGATAAGTGTAAGTTACGGTGTAAGTTGTAGTAAACTCGGGCATATCGCTGATAGAAGTTCCTTCCTCCCCGGTACTCCAGCTAAACGTGCCCGCATCATCCGAACTCATAGCTTCGAGGTTTACGATCTCTCCGCCACAAATCGTAACATCCGGACTAACTGTAATAATCGGATTAGGATTAGACACCTGTACGATTACTTGTTCCTGAACCGGATCACAAACACCATTATCAATCGTCACATTATAAGTGGTAGTTACGCTTGGTGTAACTACCGGCTCGGGATCATTTGGATCCAGGCTGGAATCTGCCGGGTCAGCTGTCCACACATAGGTAGCAAGCGGATCGGTTGAGAAATTTAAAGTAACCGATTCACCGATACAAATATTAGTATCATCAGCAATATTCGATACCGGACTTGCTATAACGGTGATACTGGCATTGGTAGAAGAAGGACATCCCAAAAATTCACCGGATACTTCAAAAGTATAAGTTCCCGGATCGGGAAGTGTAGCAATCGGATCGGGACAATCTGTACAGGACAAACTGCCGTCATCCGGTGTCCATTCAAAATCATCAATACCATCACTACTTGCCATAAACTGGACGGATTCCCCAATACAAACCACCGTATCGCTCGGTACGACGGTAATGATTGCCGTTGGTTCTACCGTTACAAGGGCAGAATCCACTTGTGTACAAATACCATTTGTTGTCGTACGGAAAAAGGTAGTCGTCTCATCTGCTTGTAAGACAACATTGTATAGAGTATCCGGAGATTGTAAACCGCCGGTAGGTTGCCATTGATGCTGAATATCCGGAAAATCAGATTGCTCATAAATCGGAGATTGTAAAATGACGATGGCCCCCATACATACGGTAGTATCCGAAGGTATGATGCTCATATCCGAAGGGATAGAATCCACATCGATGAAAACAGAATCCATTACAATACATCCCGGAACCTCCACTGTGGCAAAATAAGTGGTAAATATTTCCGGGCTGGCAACCACATTCGTTCCGGTAGTTGGAGTAATGGAACCATTATCCGGAGACCAGCTTATGGTAGTCCCGGGAGGTGTAGCTACTGCACTTAGATTGACTTCTTCTCCGCGACAAATTAATAAGGAATCCGGGTTATTAATAGTGACTGAAATGACCGTTGAAGTTACCGTTACGCTTTCAATAGTTTCACATCCGCCACGGGTAGCGGTCAGGGTATAGGTTTCCGTACTCTGAATAGTAGCTACCGGATTAGCTACGTCATCAAAATCAAGTCCGGTATCCGGAGTCCATTGATAATTTACTCCTGCTTCCGGTGTAGTATTTCCCAAGGTCACCGACTGTCCCTGGCAAACGGTAGTATCAGCAGTCAAATCAACAATAGGCAATTGGGCAACATCCACATAGACACTATCGAAGGAAGTAACCGGACACAAAGTCGATGAAACACTAACATAGTAAGTAGCCGATTCAGTAGGCGTGATATTGGGATTCGGATCAGTGGAGCTGAATCCGGCCGGCTCGGAAGTCCAGGTATATGAATATATAATCGGGTTCGTAGCTAGTCCAAGGTCGGTGGATTCTCCGATACATAATAAAACAGTATCTGCTACTACCTCAAACATAGGGGCAGGATCAGCAAGTACGGTTACCGTGACTTCATCCATGAGCAGACAATTGGGCCCGTCCAGCGTCACGTTATAGGTAAATGTTCCCGGAGAGGAGGTGGTCAAAACGGGATCAGGACAATCCGTACAACTCAAATCTCCTAAATTCGGCCCGGTCCATTCGTAAGTTGCATTATCAAATTCGGTACCTGCCATAAATTGCACATCTTCTCCCAGGCAAACCGTAAAATCAGGGCCGGCCTGAACATCAAAAACCGATACTTTAACATCTATGGTATCGGAAATACAAACGCCATTTACAGCGACTTGATATATTGTAGTAACGGTTGGGCTGGCAATTGGATTCGGGCAATCCGTACAGCTCAGGCTGGATACATCACCTAACCACTGAATATTATTGATACCTGCATTTACTTCCAGCATTGCGGATTCTCCGATACAGATGGTGGTATCGCTTCCCATGACTTCAATCGGAGCAGCCTCTAATACGTCGGAATTAGAAGGGGACCAGTCTACTTGCACGACGCCGTCAGTGATTTGTCCTCCCCAGTCATTGATCAAAATGACATAGACTTCATCTTGCAAAGTAGGAATTGTAGAAACAAAATCATCACCGCCTGCTCCGGGGGTATCCGGAGAACCACAATCAAAAGGATCCGTTACAGGGGTTCCATCTATAGGATGAATATCAACAAGACCTGTAGGACCGGCACCTCCCGACCAGGAGCTGCGAATTGGCTGATTATTGGTAATAAAATCGATTACATCAGCAGGCGTATCACAAACTTCCTCTTCGGTAAAAGGACCCCAGACACTTAAATCAATATCCGAAGCAAAATTTTCACCATCTACAATAAAACCAAAAGGGCCATCCGCCTGAGACTGGATGGTAAACCAGTAGAAATTGCCCGCTCCGGTTCCGAGATAACAACCATTGTTTAATCCCTGGGTAATTGGAACATCTTCAAAGCCGATATCGAGGTTGAAAACCGAAGGTACGGACATCCCGTCAGGATCGAATTCCTGACAACCGTTTAAAGGATTACAAAGTGCATCTACCAAGGCAGGGGAGAGGTTACAGTCTGCTTCGGTTATATTGATATCAAAATCCGTACAACCACTGCCATTGGCTACAATAATGTAATAAATACCGGGTGTTTCAAAATTAGCACTGGCAATCACACCACCTTGTCCTTGCGCCACACAATTCGTAGCAGGATCACTTGGCGGACCGTCAAGTACCAGTACCCCGGTTCCTGGTTCGGCATTGCTAATTTCGATAGCTGCACAAAGTCCTCCCGGAGAATCGTAGATATAAAAATAATCGGGGCCATTGAGAAAATCATCATCCGGACAAGGACTGTCACCAATACTGGAACCTTCACCACAACTGCTTTCCGTATCTATAAATGGTAAACTTCCAATCACCTCGGGATTATCCTCATTTGAACCATCACATGGAAAAGAGACACAAAGCCAGTCTAACTCAAAACCTGGTTGATTAGCTGATCCATCCGAAGTAAACTGAAACGTTACGCAGTTGGTAGATACCTGGATTTGAAAATCATTACCACTACTGGTACCCGTCAAAGTAGCGAGAAGAGGAGCATTGATATCCTCTCCGGCATAAATATTTAAAAAATCAAAATTATTTTCAATGTTAAAATCAATAATATCAATGAGTATACATTCGTGAAATTCATTTGGACAAACGGTATACACAAAGTTTTCATTGGTTCCATAGTCCATATCCGGGCCCCCGCAATCGAATAGGGTTCCGGAGCAGGCTGTACTTCCCGGACCATCGCAGATGTTGACATCCGGAATAAATTCTGTGATACAGAATTCGAAACTTCCGGAATTAGGCGTAGCACTGGCGGTATAGTCGTTTACACGGATATAGTAAACCGTATTAGGATCAAGGTCGAGTACTGTAGTCGTCACAAAATTGTCGCCATTATTAGCAGAAGCACAGACTACCAAAGCAGCCAGCTCATCAAAACCACAGAGATCACCCCGGTACACCTCAATTTGCGGATTAGTAATAGGATCGGAACCCATCCCGTCGCTAACTCCGGTAACCGTAATATTATAATCGGTAATCGTCGCATCCGTCGTAAATTGAAACCAAACATCCCGATCAACATTACCGCCATTAAAACATATTGGAATATTATCATTACCAATATCACTAGCTGTAGCATCGACATTCGTATAAATGCCCGAAGAAGGGCAAATTGGAGCAACTCCAAGATCAATTAAACCACTACAATCATCATTAACCGGTTGTGCAAAAAGAGCTAAAGAAGAAATACAATAAGAAAATAGGAGTAAAATTTTTTTCATTTGCTATAGTTTATTAGAATGCTTCAATAGTTTTATTTTCAACCGCTTTACAATAATGCTATAAAAAAAAGCCCACAGCATTGCATTCTTAGTGAATAACATTACGTGGGGGGTGAATCGCAAATCTGTAGTAAAATTCAACAGCTATCAGATATCTTTCAAAAATAAAGAAAAATTACAATATTTTAATCCAAATCCAGGAATTCAATGAAAGTTGATGAAGGGAAAACAGGAATAAGTTAATCATTGTCAATCATTATTAAGCATTTTTCCGCTTCTTTAAGGATCGATCAATCCATTTGTTTTCATTGATCGGATAGCGCATATGTATCCAGTATATCAACATGGCTACCAAAACGCCTAAAATTCCTCCCAGGTAAACGTCTTTTAAAAAATGCTGAACCAAATACATTCTGGAAATTCCAACCAGTAAAGCAAAGATAAACATCAAAAGACCCAGATATTTTTTTTTATGAAATAAAAAGGCCACCAAAGCAAAAACTGCAAAAGCGGACATGGTATGTCCTGATGGGAAACTGGTAGCGCCTTTATATAAGTCTATACCTTCTACCAGATTGATTTGATCAAAAGTGCCATTTTTAGTAAAAAAAAGAAAAGGGCGATCATGCGAAAATATCAACTTTAAAATATAACTAAAACCCAATGCAAGGATTCCGGTTATAGGAACCAAAATGGCGTATCGAAAACGAATCAATAAAAAGAGTAAAACAAAAAATATGTAAACCGGCTCTTCTCCGAGTTTGGTAAAATATCTAAAAAATGGATCTCCAAAAGCAGAACGATGCTCACTGAAAAACAAGATGGCATCTCCCTGTTCAATATTCAATAATAAAACCCCTCCGCTTATAATAAAAATGGACATGGCCGTGAAGAACAAGGGATTGGACTTGATGATTCGAATCATAAATAATTAGGTATGATCGTGTTTACGAAGTTCGGCAGGCAAAGTTATTATTTGTTTTGAAATTTCATTGCTGAATATGCTATTTTCGAAAACAAACCTCAAACCTCAAACCTCAAACCTCAAACCTCAAACCTCGAAAAACGAACCTCGAAAAACGAACCTCGAAAAACGAACCTCGAAAAACGAACCTCGAATTAGCCTACATCTTTTCTCCCGGCAAGTGTTCTTCGGATAATTATGGTGTATTTATCTACATCGAGCAATTTTGAATCATTCATGGCTTTGAAAGTAAGGAGCAAGCCTATTGGAAATAGGATCATACAAGGAACCCAGGCTGCATATTCTGCGGGCAATACAAAGCTTTCAGCCAGTTTTTTACAAAAAACATTCAGAACAATATAAACCATGAAGAAGAAAATGGCAATCAGAATCGGATATCCAAAACCTCCTTTTCGAACGATTGCGCCCATTGGAGCCCCGATAAATAAAAAGATAAAACAGACCAGTGCCAAACTGAATTTAATATTTAATTCGTAAATGTGTTTTACCAAACCTTCCCGGTATTTATCGACGGAGCGTACCGAAGACTTTGACTGACTATGGATATTGCGGGCATAGGATTCGGCCTTGGTAATCAGGTTGCGCTTGACCTTACCATCCGGAAAGATTTCTATAATACTTTTATATTCACTAAGGGGTTTTTCAATTTTTTGAGGGACAGGCTTTTTCCCACCCGATGGCTTTTTGCGTTTTTTATTCGGCTTTTGCTCATTGGCTTTTTGTATTTTTTTCCGGACCAAATCCGGATTATTCAGGATACTATCCTTGGAAATATTGATACGCTTGCGGGCAGTATCTTTAGAAGTTGAAGGAAATTCAGGATTTTTTTTCTGGGCATTGATTAAAGAATCGTTTCTGAATAAACTGATATATTGATTGGTTTGATCATCCAGTTTTTTGAGTCGTTTGTAAATTTTGTTTTCCAGTGAATCGGCCTTTACTCTCAATTGAGCGACACTGAGCATAGTATAATGCGAGTCAAAAAGTTCGGTATCCGTCCGGTCAATACTAAATTCACTTAAATCAAAAACTTTATTCCATTCCTTAAAAGAGGTTCGGGCGAAAGGGTATGTTTTCGAATTACCTTTAACCGTCTGCTTGGTTTCCTGGTATTGTGTCCCGTCATAAAGCTTCATGACAAAATAATTCCCATCGGCGGTATTAAACATTTCACCTTTGCGGGCTACGATCTGCATAGGTTCTTTTCCGTGTGAGGTATGATCGTAGATAATAATATCTTCAATATCCCGGTTGTTCTTATCTTTTTTACCGATATGTATCATAAAACCCTTAAAATCATCATTGAATACCCCGGCTTCCAGATTGAGTGTGGGCTTTTGTTTCCGGATATCGTATAAGCGCGATTTGAATTGCAGATTGGCAAGGGGGATAATATAATTGGAACAAAAAAAGGAAAAGATAGTAATCCCGAAAGTGACGAACATCAGTGGTCGCATGATCCGCAATAAAGGAATACCTGCCGACTTCATACTGGCTAATTCGTAGCGCTCGGCGAGATTACCCATGACCATGACCGAGGAAATCAAAATAGCGATGGGTAGAGCAGTAGGAACCAAAGACAGGGATAAGTAGGATAACAACTCTATAATTATCAAAAAGCCAGCTCCTTTACCGATAATATCATCGATATAGGTCCAAAGAAATTGCATTATTAACACAAATAAGGCAATAAAAAAGGTCACAATAAATGGAGGGATGAAACTCCTGATTAATAATTTGTCGAGTTTTTTCACTACGATTGCATCTGGTTATCTCTAGAACGCAAAAATAGCAAAAAGGATTTTATTCGTAATTCGATACCTTGTTCGATATACGATATTTAAAAGGTGAATCAGGAAACGATCTTAATCTGTTTTTCCATTTGGGAATGGATGGGGGTAGGGTCTATTCCATCGAGTAGAAAACGTTTTTGGCTGATTTTGATCTGGGGCATGAGCGTTTCAAGAAAAGAATTAGAAGTAATTCCATTATTGTAATTGTTCTTACTAGTAGGCATATCAACATTTTTTGGCAAAAGCCAGTTAAGCAATAATATTGTAAAATATCGACTAGCGCGTTGCAGCAAAGGATGCCGAAAAAAGCCTGCCAAGAAGTATTAAAATGAATGCTTTGTGTAAAAAATACTTAAGAAAGTTTGAAATTTAACAATCAGTTTTTTTATAATTTGTGTTTAAATTATTGATAGTCAGTGTTTTGTGCTTCTTTTTGACAAAACTTTGAAAAACGAGCTAAATTTTATTTCAATATTCTGTAACAAATCAAAAATACGCGTCGTCATCCTGGTGTAATGATACTTGAAGATTATAAAAAATTAGTGTTGCCCATCAAAAATAAATTGTTTCGCTTTTCCCTGCGGATCGTCGGTAATGTAGCAGAAGCCGAAGATGTGGTACAAGAAGTTTTTATAAAAGTCTGGAATAAACGCAGCGAGCTCGGTTCTTACAAAAATGTAGAAGCCTGGTGCATGACATTGACCAAAAATCTTTCAATTGATAAACTGCGCTCCAAACACCGGAGAGTAGATAGTATTCAGGAAGGTTTCGATATGGTTAGCCAAAATGCCTCGCCTTATCAAGTGGCAGTGACTAATGATATGATGAGCCGGATTGCTCAAATGATGGATATGCTTCCGGAAAAGCAGAGAATGGTGATGCAATTGAGAGATATCGAAGGGATGACGTATAAAGAGATTGCCGAAATACTCAACCTGACATTAGATCAAGTAAAGATAAATTTATTCAGAGCCCGAAAAGCGATCCGGGCCAAGTTGTTAAACTCAGAATCTTATGGACTCTAAAGCGATTAAAACAATATTGGAAAAATACTGGGAAGGAGAGACCAGTCTGGAGGAAGAAGCTTCTTTAAGAGCTTATTTCCAGCAAGAAGAGGTCCCTGCCGAGCTTCAGGTTTTTCAACCCATGTTCCGCTTTTTCGAACAGGAACAGGAAGCTTACCTCAACGGGGATTTTGACGAACGTCTTTCTACAAAATTGATGGCAGCGGATATTCAAGAGCCAAGAAGACATTCTCTGACAGTGAGTCTGCGCAGAGTGGCGGCGGTAGCAGCGGTATTGATCGGAGTCCTGTTTTTCGTGAAAGGGCCCGATATCCTTTCTGCTGATGCACTGAATTCGAAAGAGAAAGCGGAAGCTAAAATGGCTTATGCAGAAGCAAAAGCTGCTTTGCTTTTGATTTCTAAAAAACTCAATAAAGGAACTAATGAGGCTCAAGCAGGAGTCGCCAAAGTTCGAAAAGTAACTAAAGTAATTCGCGAATAAACAGCAATAAAACATAGTAATTTGGAATATGTACTAACAAATTCTTTAAAAAAATTAAAAACTATTAAAATGAAATATTTTCTCTTATTAATGATCTCCATGTTCTCCTTCATTGGCATGTCCAATGCACAAAATGATGCGATTACTAAATACTTCAACAAGTACATGGATGATGAAGCATTCACGGTTGTATACCTCAGTCCGAAACTTTTTCAATTATTGGGTAAATTGGATATTCATGAACTTGAAGACGGAGAAGCAGAGGCAATTATGGAAGTTGTGGAAGATTTGAAATCACTTCGCGTTTTAACCACTGAGCAAAATGCTGAACAATATTATAATGAAGCGGTAAATACTATTAACACTAAAGATTATGAAACCCTGTTGACGGTTCGGGATGAAGGTGAAAATGTACAATTTCTGATCAAAGATAGCGGTAATACTATTAATGAGCTTTTACTTTTGGTTGGAGGAATGGATGAATTCGTGATGGTCAGCTTTGTTGGAGATATCGATCTGGATCAAATTTCTCAATTGGCTAAAAAACTGGATGTTGAAGGTGTAGAACATCTCGACAAATTGGAAGATCGGGATAAAAGTTCCAATTAATTTGAGCAATAGTATTTAGGACTTAGATGACAACAACAAAAGCCAAATAATATGAAAAACATGCTAATCCTTTTGAGCCTGGTATTTATATTGCCCCTTAGTGGCCAGGCTCAAAAAAGCGTTCGGAAGTTTTATAATAATGTGAGAAAGACGGATGAAACTGTCAAAATAACGCTTCCGGGATTTCTGGTTCACATGGGCGCCGGAATTGCCAGAAACCATGTCGATGATGATCCGGATGCCAGGCTTGCGCTCGAATTGACCAAATACATCAAGAATATCAAGATCGTAGTGGCGGAAGATCAAAACTCGATTTCAAAAGACGATTACACTAAATTCATTGATATTGCCCGCAAAAAAGATCATTTTGATGA
Organism: Saprospiraceae bacterium; assembly: GCA_028280415.1. Taxonomy (GTDB): domain Bacteria; phylum Bacteroidota; class Bacteroidia; order Chitinophagales; family Saprospiraceae; genus JAHDHW01. Next base: position 94,066 of record JANQLV010000027.1, on the reverse strand, counting down.
TTTGATCATGGTTAAAGATGGTGAAACGAATGTTAATATCATGATGCGCGGTAATAGTAAAAAGATCAAAAATCTGCTTATTCTCGTTAATGATGGTAATGAGTTTGTCATGCTAAGTATGAAAACCAACCTTAAATACAAGCATCTGAATAAGTTTCTGGGCGCAATCATCAAAAGTGATGATAAAGTCAAGGTAATGCCTAAGGAAACTAAGAAAACCGTCAAAAAAGCAATTGACAGGGCTTAATTTGCTTTATTGCTAGATGATCGTTTTTGACTCGAAAGCAGCATGGACCATCGTGGCGGTTTAAATCGATTGTTTGGCTAAAATTTACTCAACCTTCAGTTCAAAATTTTATAGCATGAAGAATATTATTCTTGGCCTGACTTTATTATGCCTGCCTGCATTTTTGCTGGCGCAATCCTCGATCATAGATCAGTTTTACAATCAATATAAGGGAATGAAGGATGTGACGTCTATCAACCTTTCTGGCCAGCTGATCAATTTTGTGTTAGCCAATGCTAATGATGGAACGGAAAAGATAGCCAATAAAATTACCAATTTAAGGGTGTTATTAGTGGAAAACGGGACGATTGTTAAGGATGGAGATTATAAATCTTTCCTTAAAAGTGTTAAAAAAGATGATTTTGAAGAATTTATGCGTTTAAAAGATGGGGGAGAAGCGGTTGATTTTCATCTTAGAGAAGACGGCAGCAGTATAACCGATGTGTTGATTACCGTTTTTGGAGACGATGGATTCGTATTGCTTAGCCTGGAAGGCTCCTTTAACTATGATGATTTGGAAGAATTAAACCTCAATATTGAAGGGGGAGAGCATATCAAAAAAATCTCAAAGCGTAAGAAGAAAATGGATCGGGCTTAATAGGCCCTATAAATACCCTAAAGAATCTTTTGATTAGTTGATTTTAATGACCCTAAGTGCGTTTTGCTTAGGGTTTTTTATTGGCTTTTGATAAAGCCAACAATCACGTATTTGTTTCATTGGCTTTATCAAAAAGTAATTTTTTATTTAACGGCTACGTCTTTACGGATATATTTGGTAAAAGAACGCAACTCAATGCGATAATCCCCTGATTCGTAACCGTTGAAATCCAGCTCGTAAATCGTATTAACTGGAAGATCGAAAACCTCTTCTTTGAAAACGACTTCATTTTGGCTATTAAAAACCATGATTTCACTCAAATTAAAGGTAATTTTTTCGAAGTCAATATAATAGGTCTTATTTTCTTCATCATTATAAATTGACCAATCCTGATCTTCTGCTTCGGTTAAAGTAATTCCTTTTGCGATGAAGGAGCTACTTTTGTCTGCTGAGGCCTGTGCGGATAAAATATTATTAGATAAGATTAGAATGAATATAGCCATCAAAATTCTCAAACTCGACATAATTTCCTACTGTTTTGTAAGTTTTAATAAAATCTTATTTGTCAAATATATAGAATACATTCAAAGAAAAAAAACTGCGCTTTTCACTACAACCCAAATAAAATAAGCTTGTTCACGGTTTTTTAAAATAATTGAATGTACTGGGAGGCTTTGAAAAATTTTTAGGGAGGTAAAGTTCCGAAAATTAAAACAGAATTTTGAAACGAAAATTGTAGTATTAACAACATTTTTTTATTTCTATATTCCGGAATACGACATTTTAGCCCCATTTGCAGTAGGATAAAATGTTTGAAATGAAGATAAGCAGCTTTTATATAAAGTGAATCGGTGTAAAATGCAGGCATAGCAATTTTAGTGTAGTTTATAAAAAAACTGCAAAAGCAGGGGGAAAGACATTTTCACAAATCATTCAGGCATTTTTAGTCATTCAGGGCGATTAAAACATCTTCAATACTTCTATACGCCTTTTCTCCACTTTTTAGAAAATCATCCCGTTTTATCCAAACTGCTTTTTCAATATCTTCCTCCGCCTGGGGGATCAAGCCTGATTCCGAAGTTTTCATAAGATACCAGTAGCAATACTTTAAAACCCGTTGGCCATTACTCAAACGGTATGTATGCAGGGTTTTTTTTAGTTTTCGAGTAATCGATACTTCTTTTAAGCCGGTTTCTTCCTGTACTTCCCGGATTGCTGCTTCTTTTTTACTTTCTCCTGAATCAATTTTTCCTTTCGGCAAATCCCAAAAACCTCTCCTGAATATCATCAGAATCTCGGATTGATCATTATAAACGACGCCACCCGCCGCATCAATTCTTTTATAGAGACTTTTGAAGTCCTTATAGAGTGATTTTTCATCACTGTGATGGACGATTACGGCATCATAGCGGTCCGTTTTTTCCAGCATATCGATATATTGTAAAAGAAATTTTGGTTTTTCATTATATCGGGCAACTAACTTTTGCTCAAAATTCAGGACCTTATCGGAAAGAAACTCTGTATTCACTAAAAAAATTGGTGTGTCATTTATATATATTTTGTACATTTGGGCTCAATTTAAAAATGGATATAGTGTAAATGAATTTAGCCTCTGAAGTAGCCAGACAGCTTTTGCAAATAAAAGCAATAAAGTTGAGCCCCCAAAACCCTTTTACCTGGGCATCCGGGATGAAATCTCCCATATATTGTGATAACCGGGTTGTACTCTCCTATCCCTTGACACGTAAATTCATTATCGAATCTTTAGCAAAAAAAGCCAGGGAGTTTGGAAACTTCAACATGGTAGCTGGCGTAGCTACTGCAGGGATAGCGCATGGTGCTTTATTGGCCAATGAATTGGACTTGCCATTTGTCTATGTTCGCAGTAAAGCCAAGGAGCACGGTCGTCAAAATGTAATTGAAGGCCAGCTAAGGGGAAATGAAAGGATATTGGTCGTAGAGGATTTAATTTCTACCGGAGGCAGCAGTATAAAAGCGGTGCAGGCATTAGAGGATCAGGGTTGTAATATCGCTGGAGTAATTGCTATATTTAGCTATGGATTTGAAAAAGCTACAAAAGCTTTTGATGCCGCTGGTTGTTCTTTTGCGACACTTTCTAATTATGATGCGCTCCTTCAAGAAGCTATCAATGTCGGCTATATCGATGAAGAACAGTTGGAAGCTTTAAAAAAATGGCGCTTGCAGCCGGAAACCTGGCTCGCAGCCTGAAAGTTTTGGTACTTAATACATTTTCATTTTGTTACGACAAAATTATTATCTCCTCATATCTATCAGAATACACAATACACACAATTCTTGAGTTCAAAACCCTGAAAACTAATTTTAAACAAAGTATTTTAATAAATAAGAGATGAACGATAATACATTAGCCAAGGGTAAGGCTATACTGACGAAGAAATCTGAGAGTTTTTTAAATAAATATCTCAATAATGCTTCTCCAACTGGATTCGAAGCTTCCGGGCAGAAATTGTGGTTGGAATACCTGAAACCATTTATTGATGAATGGCAATCTGATAATTATGGTACAGCTTACGGTGTTATCAATCCCGGGCAGGAATACAAAGTGGTTATCGAAGGCCATGCTGATGAAATTTCCTGGTTCGTCCATTATATTTCCGATTCCGGCTTTATAAATGTGATTAGAAATGGTGGTTCCGATCATCTGATTGCGCCTTCGAAAAGAGTGAATATTCATACTAAAAACGGTGTTGTTAAAGGTGTCTTTGGCTGGCCCGCTATTCACGTTCGTAAAGGTGCTGATGCCAAGATGAGTCCTTCGATGGAAAACATTTTCATCGATGTAGGAGCAAGCACTAAAAAAGAGGTTGAAGAAATGGGGATCCATGTCGGCTGTGTAATTACCTATGAAGATGAGATGATGATTTTGAACGATCGATATTATGTCGGACGAGCACTGGATAACCGAATTGGAGGCTTTTGTATTGCGGAAGTTGCTAGGCTTTTGAAAAAGAACAAGGTAAAATTGCCCTATACCCTTTACATTGTTAATTCAGTACAAGAAGAAGTCGGATTGCGGGGAGCGGAAATGATTGCAGAAACGATTCAGCCCAATGTGGCTATAGTGACGGACGTTACCCACGATACACATACTCCAATGATGAATAAACAAAAGCTGGGAGATGTAAAAGCCGGTAAAGGCCCTTCGATTACTTATGCGCCTGCTGTACATAATAATTTACTGAATCTGATTATTGAAACTGCTGAAAAACACGAGATACCCTTGCAAAGAGAAGCGGCTTCTCGTCGTACCGGTACAGATACGGACGCTTTTGCCTATTCGAATGGAGGTGTACCTTCTGCACTTATTTCACTACCTCTGCGCTATATGCATACTACTGTTGAAATGGCTCATAAAGAGGATGTTGAAAATGTCATTCGACTCATCTACGGTACTTTGTTGAACATTGAAAAGAACCACAATTTCAAGTATTTTTAGCGGTATAAGGGAATACCTGAATAGCAGCTTGTAATGACAAACTTTCCGGGCAATTTACCAGTCTGGGTATTTTTTGTTATACTTGTATTTTCAAATCTTGAGAATCCAATAAGTCAGTTGATCCATCTTTGTTGATTACTGTACTCCATTCCTGTTTATAACAATTTATCGACTTTGGGATATCCAATATAAAATTGGACTGCGGCTTGATATTTTGAGGCCGGATTTTTTTGCCTTCTGAGAATCTGATGATTTCAAATCATTCTGTACAGCTGCCCGGTCCCTTTGGTATTTAATTTGTACTAAGAACCCTGAATTACAATCGTTTACAGACTTTTAAACGAATAGACCTTCCATAACCAATAAGAACAGTAGCTTTTATCTTTCTTTTTATTAAGCAACAAATACTTGATTTCATGAGAAAAGTATTACAAAACAAACTATTGATTTTTATACTGTGTCTTTGGGCATATACCGCACAAACACAAGAAATACTGGTTAAGGACATTAATCCGGGAGTCGGATGGTCGCAGATTGATTTCAAATTTCGCATTGGTGAAGAATTTTATTTTACAGCCAACGGTGACTCTGGCAATGAGTTATGGATAAGTGATGGTACGGATACAGGTACAAAAGTCCTCAAGGATATCAATCCGGGAGCCTTTGAAGATGCTAATCCGGACAATTTCATAAACTATAGTGGCCTTTGGTTTTTTACGGCAGATGATGGTGAAAACGGGATAGAACTATGGACTACTGATGGTACAGAAAATGGTACACAACTATTTATGGACATAAATGATGGGGCCGGGGGATCGAATCCTGAAGGATTGGTAATTATCGATGATATTCTTTATTTCAGTGCTAATGATGGTTCAAATGGTCAGGAGCTCTGGAAATCCGATGGGACCACCGGTGGTACGATCATGGTAGCCGATATTTTACCCGGAGCAACTGGCTCGCAGCCTGAAGGGATGACCGCCTTGGGAAGCGAAATCGTGTTTGTAGCCAATGACGGAGTGAATGGCCAGGAGTTATGGAAATCGAATGGAACAGCAGCAGGGACAACTTTAATAAAAGATATCAACTCCGGTTCTTCCAGTTCATTTGCCAATACATTGACTACTGTTGCAGATAAAGTCTATTTCATTGCTGATGATGGAGTATCCGGAAAAGAAATCTGGGTGACGGATGGGACTACTGGCGGTACAAACCTGACTACCGATGTAGTTGCCGGAGCCGGACATCCCCAGGCCAACAATTTAATAGCTGCTGGAAATTTCTTGTTTTTTGTAGGAAATAATGGCACTAACGGCATAGAGCTTTTTCGTTCTGATGCATCAGCGATGATGCCGACTGTCGAAATGGTAGAAATTTTTGCCGATACCTTTGGATCGACGCCGACGGAGTTTATTATTCTTAACGATGATCTCCTTTTTAATGCCAATAGTGGTGGTAATGGATATGAATTGTGGAAAGCCAATGGAAGTGATGGTTCGGTTTCGATGGTAAAAGATATTTTTCCCGGCTTTGGAAGTTCGTTTCCGGCAATGCTGGCTGTATTAAACAATGAGGTGATATTCAGAGCCAAAGGAGAAGGAATTGGATTTGAACTTTGGAAAACGGATGGTACGGAAGCAGGGACGGTATTACTGGGTGATTTAAACACTGATCCCTCGACAGATGACTCCGATTCGGACCCGGTTCGACCATTAATTAAAGACGGAGTCTTGTATTTCACCGCTACGGATTATATCAATGGCTATCAAATCTGGCGAACTGATGGAACTTCCGTTTCTACACAAAGATTAACGGATATTCCGCATGATACGATTTTTAATAATACGCATAAACCATATTTTATAAATAATATTGGAAATGAAGTGATCAATTTTGTTGGTTTAAGCGGTCCGGTAGGCGAGGAACTCTGGGCGGCTCAGATTACTCCGGTCACTATTACCAATATTGAAACCAATAGTCCTCTGGAATGTAACGGTGATACGGATGGTACGATCAGTCTTTCTGTGGCCGGAGGCGTTGGTGATCCTGCTTGTTTCAATTATACCTGGAGTGTGCCTGGACTAAACGGCTTGAATGTGAGTGGATTGGCAGCAGGGAGTTACACTATTACGGTAACGGATTGTGTCGGGTTTGAAACGATTTCTACCATTGTTATTGATGAGCCCGAAGCCCTCGATGCCAGTACTTCTCAATCCGGAGCGATCCTTTGTAATGGCGGTAGTGAGGGAGCAGCCACAGTGAATGGAATCGGAGGTACTGCACCTTATACCTACCTCTGGGAAAACGGTCAAACGAGCCAAACAGCTACCGGCCTTGCTGCGGGCGAGGAAGGAGTAACAATCACCGATGTAAACGGATGTATATTTGAAACTTCAGTCTTTCTAAATGAACCCACTGTTTTGGAGCTAAGTGCATCCGCCGATAATGAAATTTGTTTTGGAGCTGATAATGGGCAGGCAACGGCTATGTCCTCTGGTGCTACGGCTCCGTATACTTATTTATGGGATAATAATGAAACAACGATTACAGCCATAAACCTGACTGCCGGGATACATACGCTTACGGTAACGGATGCGAATGGCTGTACCGCTACCACCAGTGTGAATATTGCTTCATTCGAAGCGATTGAACTGGCTTTTGACAATACCAATATCAGTTGTATTAATGGAAGTAATGGAAGTTCTACTGCAGATGCGATTGGTGGAAGCGGCTCGGGATATTCTTATAGTTGGTCTAATGGTGCTACCGGTAATACTGTGAATGACCTGGCTGCCGGTGAGATTTGTGTCACGGTCACGGATGATCAGGGATGTACGGCGGCTGATTGTACAAACATACTGAGCCCCATAGTTTCGGCAGCAGTAGCGAATAATGTTTCCTGTAATGGGGGCACTGATGGTTCGGCAACGGTGAGCATCGAAAATGCCAATTCCACTTATACCTACTCATGGGATAATGGCGAAACGACTGCTACTGCTAATATGCTGGGTGCCGGGATGCATAGCGTTACGGTAACGGATGCTTTGGCTTGTACTTCCGTACAAACGCTTACTTTAAATGAGCCCCAGGTATTTTCATTTACAGATTCTCTGGTTCAGTCTCCTTCCTGCTTTGGAGCGGAAAACGGATTTATCAGTTATAATTTTACGGGCGGAACGATGCCTTATTCCTATACCTGGTCCACCGGAGCTATCAATAATAATCCGACTTTAGGTGGTTTGAGCGGAGGTCAAACCTATTGTGTAACAGTAACAGATGCGAATAACTGTGCGACATTTAATTTCTGTACCAGCTTAAGTGAACCGGAAGAAATAGCGATTACTCTGGATGAATCATTGAATGCCACCTGTTTTAATGAATGTAATGGTTCGGCATCGATCACAGTGAGTAATCCTGCTCCGGGAATCGTTTACACTTTTAACTGGTCTACCGGTGAATCCAATACTGGAACAAACAGTACGGCTATTAATTTGTGCAATGGAGCAAATACCGTAAGCATCAGTGATGGTACATGTTCAGTGGTCAAAACCTACCTGATCAATCAGCCTGAACAAATTATAGCAAATGTCACAACGGTAGATGTTTCTTGCTTTGGAGGTGCAGATGGGAGTGTAGCGGTCAATGCAGTCGGAGGCCTTGGTCCTTATGGTTTGGAGTTTAGTGATGGAACGGAGAATCTTGCTGCGGGTACTTATAGTGTTACCGTGACGGATGCTAATGAATGTGCAATCGTTCAGGATTTCATAATTGATCAACCGGATGCTATCATTCTGGACTATAATATTCATGAACCCTCTTGTGTAGGAGCTTCTGATGCCAATATAACAACGATTCCTTCCGGTGGAACAGCTCCTTATACTTTCGAATACAGTGAAGGACCTGCCGATTTATCCGCGGGTACCTATTCTGTAACGGTGACGGATAATAATGCTTGTACAGTCATAGATGATTTCACCATAGAGGACCCTGAACCGATAGAGATTATCAATATGGTGACCAATATTTCGTGTTTTGGTGAAGTGGATGGAAGTGTCCTGACCGAAGTCAACGGTGGCAATGAACCCTATGCTTTTGAATATAGTGATGGAACAGAAAACCTTGCTGAAGGTATTTATTCTGTAACCGTAACCGATGATAATGGTTGTTCGGATACTGCTAATTTTGAAATTATTGAACCGGATTCTCTGGTTTCCGAAGTGGTGGTAAATGATATTTCATGCTTTGGAGCAAATGATGGCAGTGCAGTTACTTTTACACAGGGAGGAACAATGCCCTATGGTTACGAATACAGCGGAGGTACTCAGCAGGATTTAGCTGCCGGAAATTATGCGGTTACAACTACGGATGACAGAGGATGTATCAGAGTGGATTCTTTTGAGATAATTGAACCCGAGCAAATCGAAATCAGTATAGAGGTTACAGATGTTTCCTGTTTTGGGGAAAATGATGGTAGTGCTTCCGTTTCCGTAACGGGAGGTACGGCACCTTACGAATTTGAGAGTCTTTACCTTGATTTAATAGCGGGGACTTACGGGGTTCTGGTGACGGATGCTAATGCTTGCCAGGTGGAAACGTTTTTTGATGTAAATCAACCAGCAGAAATTGTACTAACTACCAGCTCTACGGATGCTACCGGCAATATGGCTGACGGAACGGCTAGCGTAGAAGCTCAGGGTGGTGAGATGCCTTTCTCTTACGAGTGGAATACCGTACCCCCACAGACTACAGAAACAGCAACGAACCTGCCAGCAGGTGATTATACGGTAACGGTGACAGATGCTACAGGCTGCACAATGACGGCAATAGTTACAGTAGATATGTTTGTAAATGTAACTGAACTGGATGAGGCCTTGTATTTTGAATTGTATCCAAATCCTGCGGATCAATCGACCTTAATTGATGTACAGTTTGGAGCAAGTACAGATATCCGCTTAGAGGTTTATGATGTGCTTGGCAAATTAATTGTATCTAAAGCGCTGGGTACACTTTATAATGAACAGATCACGCTGGATACCAGGGTATTTAGTCCTGGAGTTTACTGGGTGAAATTAAATGCCGAACAGGGGCATTACCTGCGTAAACTGAGTATTATCAGAGAATAGTTTTTCTTTTATAAAGACGATAGCCTTGTAGTAAAAGCTTACTGCAAGGCTTTTTTATTAGAAAAATAATTAATATCTTATCTCGACGAATACAAAAACGAGATGCCCATTTTTTTAGATCATCAGCAAGACTCCGGACAAAAGCAATCCGAAAAAACGAATATCTATTCGAAGGATCGCGAAAATGGCACTATTACTCCGTTTAAAGATAAACGTCCGAAAGCTATTGCTCAGACGAAGCTACAATCATCGGCTGATCATAGCCCCGCCGTAAAACAATTGAAATCCTTTGTTCAGAAGGAACAAAAACGAAATATCATATCAAATATTCCTATTCAGATGATTCGGGCCAGAGGTGAAAGAGAAACTTTGGAAAATTATGCCAACTATATTATAGGAGTAGCTCAAACAGTTATGAATGAGGATGCGAGGATTGCGGAAGAAGGTGGAGATGTAGAACGGACCAATACACTTTACCTGCTTAGCTGTCAAAATGACCTAAAGAAAGCTAAAACAAGTGGGTTCTACATAGAAGCAGCGATCGATGCGGTGACTAAAGCAATAGATGAACCGGCTTATTCGGGAGAATTTGAGAAGAGTTCTTATGATATCAGCCAATTAGAGGGATATGAGGGATTGGATGAGGGGGATATCTCAAAAATAGAAGAGCGGATTGAGGCGATGAACTCAGGGGAAGGTCGATTTAATTTGCATATTGGTGTTGGAGGGGTTCCTACGATGGATGTAACCGGGACCAGCTTTGGAGGCAGTGGCAGGGGAAATGTTCGCTTGCAGTTTTTGGGAGGTAGCCTGCGCTTGGTAAATCACGCTAACAAATCACTTCTCTAGATAATTTAGTTGAATTAAATACTCTTTATTATATTTAGCTTCTCAGCAAATTTATACGGATTCCGGAATGTTTTTATAGGAGATTATGACAAAGACCGGATGTACGAGAAGTTTCCTGCATGCAGTGGATTAAAAAAGTTATTGATCTGATTTTATACGGCAATTTCTGGATTGCCCTGGGAGGACTTGCATTGACCTTGCAAAGCCAATACTTACTGGATCAGACCCTGGAACTTAAGCCCCTTGCTATATTTGTCTTTGCCGCTACCTGGCTTTTGTATGCCTTGCATCGGATCGTAGGGATTTTGCGATTAAAAGACTTCCTGGATATTGAGCGTTATGGAGTAATTGCGAAATTCCGGCATCATATTATCATTTACGCGATTATTGCCGGAAGCGTTTCTTTATGGTATTTGTTTCGTTTATCTTTTGCTGTTCAGATCGCACTGGTCTTGCCCGTTTTTTTCTCCATGGCCTATGTCCTGCCTTTTTTTGGTAAACAAAGACGACTTCGCGATTTTGATCAAATTAAAATTTACCTGGTTGCTCTGGTATGGGCTTGGGTTACAGTGGTTTTACCAGCGGTAAATAGTGGCTTGTACTTCAGCTGGTCCCTGCTTTTTATGTTTATCGAAAGAGCACTTTTTGTATTTGCGATTACTTTACCCTTTGATATCAGAGATTTGAATGTGGATGGGCACAGTCAGGTTTCTACCATTCCAGCCGTGCTGGGGATACAACAAAGCATCACTTTGGCTTTGGGTTTATTACTTATCGGCTTTGGCTTTGTTCTTATCAATTTTTTGTCGGGGCTCTACACCTTTCCCATTGTTCTCATGTTATTATTATCTTTTGCATCTACGGCTTTGCTAATTTATCTATCCCGATCCGACCAGCACGATTATTTTTATTCCGGATTGCTGGACGGGACGATGGTTTTACAGGGTCTACTAGTGACCAGCCTGGCAATTTTTTGATTTCTGCCTGCCTATTGACATTTCTTATTTCTTCGTCTCCTGATCCATTAAAGCTAAAAGGGTAGGGATGCGAAACGTTCCGTGCATTTCTTTAATCAGTTTTGCCGCTTTTTTCAGGGCAATCCCTCGTGAAGTGATATAGATAGGTTTCATGCTTTCTCCTCTTAAAACCGGTGCTACGAATTTGTCATTATTATAAAAACTACTTTTGGCTACTCCAATAATTGGTATTTCCCGATTGAGGGCTTCGTACAAATAACTGCCTAATCCGGGCTTGCCATCATCATCCAGAGTTACATATCCATCGATAATAATTGCCTGCACCTTTTGCAAATCACTTTTTTCCAATATTTTCAAAATGCAAGGTAATTCTCTTTTATAAAATTGTCCGGGGATGTATTCTGCTACGTCTTTGATTATAATGCTATTTATTGCCCTTGCTTTATTATCGTTCCATTTATTAAAAGCAATACTAACCGCTTTTGCAAAATTCGTTCGGTAATGTACATCGATAGCGAGAATCATTGGTAAAAGGTTAATTATCGTCGTCTTTTGGGAGGATGCCCGGGGGGTATAAAATTGCCCATTTCAGATACGAATTGATTGTAATCGTTGATTTGTTCGGGTTTACAAATTGCTTTAATATCTGTAAAATGTTGAAAGTGCAGAACTTCCAGTTCTTTTTGAAGCGAGCCAATGATATTGATCAAGCTATCCTTTTTACTTTGATCTTCGGATTTCAACAGGGCGAATAATTGATTTTTGGTATCCCGCATTTCATTCAATACGGCTTTTGTTTCTGAGCGGTGTGTACGGAGCAGCGTATTGAACTGAGCCGTTTGTTTTTTGTCAAAATGGAGTCGCTCGACAATCAGTTTACCCGGCCGACCTCTCTTTTCACCAGGATGGGGAGGTTTGTTTAAAACCATAAAACCAATAATGCCCAGGTTAAGAAGCATCAAACCAATGACCAGAATAGTTAATAGTCTAGTTTTACTCATAGTATAACTGATTAGAATAATCCATATTCATATCCTCCATAAAGGTTTGCATAGCCTGATCCCCTTGATTATTGCTATGATAGGAATTATTGAGCAGGTATATATTTAAAAAGAGTAAAACACAAAAGCTGGTTACCAGAGCAAAAACTAAGCGGAATGGAGCTTTTTCGACCTTCAGATCGTTAATTTTCTGTTCAATCCGGGTAAAGAGGAAGGGGGGCGCTTCCACTTTTCTGATTTTACTCAATCTTTGAATTGGGTTATTCTTTTCCATATTATAACAAGTAGATTTATTTATCGCTATTTTTTTAGACGATTTTGATCCTGCATTCCTTCGCTTTGATCCAGTATTTTTTTCAAATTAGCTTTTGCTCTGGATAATAGCGATTCTACCGCTTTGAGTGATGTTCCCATTATTTCAGCAATTTCCTTTTGTGGCAGCCCGTCGATAGCTTTCAGCAATAATGCTGTCTTTTGATTACTCGGCAAAGTATTGATATTTCGAAGTAATCGCTCCAAATCTTCTCGCTGTTCCAATACTATTCCCGGATGTTTAAAGGCTGAATGCAGAGGTAATACCTCGTTTTCATTTCGAAAAATAGAAATATGAAAGCCAAAGCGCTTTTGCCTTTTTTGGGCCTTTAGAAAATCCAGACATTTGTTAATTGCAATTCTGTATATCCAGGTTTTAAGGCTGGATTGTTGTCTGAAATTGTCGAGTTTTTTATAAATACTTACAAAAACATCCTGTGTAACTTCCTGTGCATCATCACTATTTTGTAAATAATTAAGACAAAGGTTATATACCATATCGCAATGCTGGTCATAAATTGATCTGAAAGCGGACTCGTCGGACATGAATAACTCTTTGTTTTGCTTTTCTGGCTAACTGACAAATCTACAAAGAATTAGTTTAAATCCTAATATAAAAAGAGCCAACCCGGATCACAGATTGACTCTTTTTTAAAATAATCAAACCGATTCTTTAGTCGATATCCGGTTGTGGAGTCGTTCTTAAATAAGGTTTGATAAGGGTATGCCCCTTGGGAAATTTTGCGGGAATCTCCTCGGTCGGAATAGATGGCGATACGATCACATCTTCTCCATGTTTCCAATCCGCAGGTGTAGCTACGCTATAATTGGCAGTTAGCTGTAAACTGTCAATTACCCGAAGGATTTCCAGGAAGTTCCTTCCGGTAGAAGGAGGATAAGTAAGTGTAAGCTTAACCTTTTTGTCCGGTCCGATTACAAAAACAGTTCTCACCGTTGTTTTTTCGGAGGCATTGGGATGGATCATATCGTACAATTCTGACACCACTCGTTTGTCATCAGCAATGATCGGGAAATTCATAGTTACGTTCTGTGTCTCTTCGATATCCTTGATCCAGCCATGGTGGCTGTCAATCGGATCAACACTCACAGCAATAGGCTTTACATCTCTTTTTTGAAATTCGCCGCCCAAAGCAGCAGTTCTGCCTAGTTCTGTTGTACATACCGGAGTATAATCTGCCGGGTGAGAAAATAATAATCCCCAGCTGTTTCCCAACCATTCATGGAAGTCAATTTCTCCCATAGAGGTTTGTGCTTTGAAATTTGGTGCAGTATCACCTAGTCTTACTGCCATAATGTTAATGGTTTGGTTATAGAATAGAGTTAGATTTATGTATTTGAATAATTGAAATCAGATAAAATTCCGGATGCGGTTAAACAATCGGAAACTGATCTGATCATTTTTATTTATATTCCTGAAACAGGAACAAATACCTACATAATAAGGCGCGAGGAAGTGAAAATGTTTTGGTCAATTTCAGTTTTTCTTTGCAACTAAATAAAGATAATCCCCGAAAGGATTTTCGTAGGTTTTCATGATATCCAAAATGCGCTTATTAATGATATCGGCTTTTAATTGAACCAGACCAGTTTGGATTTCTTCCTGATTGGCCAAATCCGAAAATGAAGATATACCCTTGCGAATTATGGGGTCGAGATATAGTTGTGGATTTTGTTTGCCACAATATAGAAACTTATCTTCCAGTCGGGGATGAATATGATAAGGTTCAAGCGTTTCCATGACAAATCCAGCTTTCGTCATAGTTTCGGTCACGAGGTCCAGGGCGGGCATTTGACGGATAGAAGCTTCTAGCATTTTTGGAAAGTATTCATTAAGCCAATAACCGCGCATTTGTTGTGGTGTAGAGGTAAATATAACCATCCTTCCGCCGGGTTTTAGTACCCGGTAGAGTTCTTCAAAGGCTTTCTCCAGGCTTTTCCAGTGATGGATGGTTAAAGTTCCCATAATAGCTGCTACGGATTCATCTTCCAGACCAGTGTTTTCGGCTGTACCTTTTCGCCAATCGATCTTTGGATTCCGGATTTTGGCTACCTTCAACATTTTTTCCGATGGATCAATGCCGATGAATTTGATTCCTTTTTGAGCAATCGCATTGGTGTAATTGCCGGTACCACAGCCAATATCCAGACAAATTGTTTCTTTCCGGGGAGCAAGATGGTGAAGAAGTCTGCTGATTAAATAAGGGTCGGGTTTTCGGGTTTGATTATAATTATCGCCAATGCGATCATATTTTGCTTCCATTTTAAATTTGTTTACGATTTAACAGAATCTTGGAAGAAGTAGAACAGGTATGTTTTTTTGTTTTAATTCACTTCATATTTTAACTATTCAATTAGCTGCGGATTATTTTTTATTTTTTTTTCGATGATCCCTGGATGCTTCTTCGGTCTTGGAAGAATGGGCAACCAGTTTTTGTATGGTGGAAAGCTCCCGGGGATTTAATTCCCGCCAGTTGCCTACTTTGAGTTTTCCGAGTTTAACATTCATAATGCGGACACGTTTGAGCGAGACGACATCATAATTCAAAAAAGTACACATTCTTCTGATTTGGCGATTAAGACCTTGAGTCAGGATGATTTTGAATCGATGCTCGTCCAATTGTTCAACAAGGCATTTTTTCGTGACTGTTCCCAGGATCGGGATACCATTACTCATTTTTTTGATAAAATCAGGAGTGATGAGCTGTTTAACTTTGACGATATATTCTTTCTCATGATTATTACCGGCTCGTAGAATTTTATTGACAATATCCCCGTCATTGGTCAGAAAGATCAAGCCCTGAGAAGGTTTATCAAGCCGACCGATCGGGAATAACCGTTGAGGATGATTGATATAATTGATGATATTTTTAGGTTCCTTTGGATCGGTCGTACAAACAATTCCAATTGGCTTATTAAAAGCGAGATAGATCGTTTTGGGTTTTTGTTTCAGAGCTTTTCCGTCGAGCAGAACGGTATCTCCTGCAAAGACCCGATTGCCTTTTTGGGCAAGGATATTATTAATCTTTACCCTTCCGGCTTCGATTAGTTTATCGGCTTCTCTGCGGGAGCAAATTCCGGTATTGCTGATATATTTGTTTAAACTGATTGAATTGTTATGAGCGTTTTCCATTTTCGCCTTCCTTTCTATTGCTTTGACAATTTTAATTTTCGTAGGCTAAGGATCTGAACAATAAATCATTAATGAGTTCCGACTTTTTGTAAACCATAAAATGTCCGGCATGAGGGATCAGGTGGTCTACATTTTTCATAAGTTGAGCGGGGAAGGTTCGATCTTTTTTTCCATGTATCCGGAAGATTTCCGTTTTGGCAGAAAGCTTTGGAGGCTGCCATAGCGAAAGATTTTTGAGTGCCCACTGAAGGTATTCATCCGAATGTTTCACCAGCATATCTTTGAAAAGGTTTTGTTCTTCTACCGATTGATAATCGTGATATTTTGACCAAAAAGGGAACGTACGCAAAGTAAATTTTTTAGTAAACAGATGATGTAAACTTAAAGGGTATACAAGTTTAAAAAACAAAGGAATTTCTTCGCGATACCGTACACTGGAAATTAGAATTACTTTATCAATCTGCTTAAAACGGGCGATTTCCTGACAAAGCATTCCTCCGAGCGAATGTCCAATTAAAATAGTACTCCCAAAATAATCATTGGGGATATCTTTTGCCATTCTTCTCGCATAATCTTCAAACCGCTCATTCTTTATCGGTTCAATCCAGGGCAGGAATACATGATCCACTAGACGCAAATCCAGTTTTTCAAAGATTCGATGATCGAAGCCCAGTCCGGGAATCAGGTAAACCTTCATGCTTGAGGAATGCTGTTTTTGTGTGATTTATATTTTTAATAAAGATAACTATATTCTTCCGAACTTGTTTTTTGAGAGTGGAAAAAACGGAGCTAATTCAGACATTTTGAAGCACATCGGTCTGTGAAAAAGGCTTTAAAATCGCATAGGTACTGACTTTTGGATTTATAGTTGACCTAAGCTAATTCTATTACTTTAACATTTTCGTGAACCAAACTCTTAAATCGATCCAATTCATCCTGTTTCTCAATCTCATAGTGCATAGGGATGGCAATCTCTGGATTAATCTCATTTATAAACTTAGCTGCCTCTTTTCATCCATTGTTAAATTGTCCCCTCCAATTCGTTCATTTTATATAAAAATCCCGGCTTTCGTATCTTCAGTTTGCGACAATGAAAAATAGCCCGAAGTTCCGGTTAATTCTAGTTATACGCGACAAAAAATCCATTCCATCCCACCTAGACAAAGTCCCGTTAAATAATTAAATTTGAGCTTCTTAAATATTATATGAATATGACGGATCTAAAGAAACTCAAAGTTTCGTTAACTAAACATGGTGCTCATAAATTAGCCTATTTAGTAACTAAATTTGATAAAGATGATATTGTCAATCACATTAATGGAGACTACAATGATATAAATATTGATCACGTTCAAACCAGAAAAATACTATCTATCGATGAAAATGATGTTGCTCCAGAATTTTGGAATGAGATAAAGAAGTTTGGAGAAGAAGATATTTTTGATTTAGTATTTTTCGCGATCGTTCTGAGTCACCATGAACTAATTGATACAATGATTCAAGCTCATGACGATAATTCCGAAGTGATAAGGGATAAGGTCATAGGTGGCAAAGCTTATTCAAACTTTGCAAGAATATTAACGGACTTAAAAATTTCTGTTCATCAAACCCCTACTTCCATATCATTTGATATCAGCAGAGTATTTTACAAATTTTATCTAACTCGATTTATTTATGAATTGCTCGGTCTTAAGCTAATTGATGCAGGTTGGGATAAATCAAATAACCTAATTGAAGAATCATTAAGACTGTCTCTTAACAAAGTGTTCAATTTATCAAGCGAAGATTTTAAATTATGGTTAGAGGCAAACAATAAGAATGTGAACTTTGCAAACCGTATTAGAAAACCAAAAAGATCTTTTGAAAAAGGGTTCAATTTCATTCCAGGTCATAATACAAAATTTTCAGGCACGATTGAATTTGAAGTTTCTACTAAGAGAATAAAGCAACTACTGCATAACAAAATTCAAAACGAGGTATTTTTAATACTCTCTGAAAAATTTCCTAAAGACGAAATTGGAACTGAGATAATGACAAATGTCGGGAGTGTTGATATGATAAGAAGAAGTCATAATCATTATTATTTTTACGAAATTAAGACAGCAAAAAACATTAAATCTTCAATAAGACAGGCCATAGCCCAACTTCTCGAATATGCATATTGGAATGAGATAGAAAATGTCAAGGAACTAATAGTGATTGCCCCAAATAAGCCAACTAAAGCAGCAAAGAGATATTTAAGTAAATTAAGAGATTTGTTTAACATTCCAATTTACTATAGATATTACGACCCTGTAAACTCAAAACTACATAACAAAATTTAAGCAGTGAAATGCTAACTATAGTATGTTGTGTATTCTGATGACTAAAGTTAGCTTTGTGGATATTCATTTGTATGGAATCCAAAGCAGCAATACTTTTAAGTTTTGGGATAAAAGTTAGAGAACTACGAAAACAAAAGAATTTATCTCAAGAAGAACTAGCAAATAGAGCAGATTTGCATAGGACTTACATCGGAATGATAGAAAGAGCTGAAAAGAATATTACTTTATTAAATATTGCGAAAATAGCCAAAGCACTAGGCATTAGTATTGCTGATTTTTTTGACTCTTCTCCGTCATAGCTCCTGTCTAAATTCTTCTTTTGTAAATCTATCTATTTTAATTTGGGAGAGTCAACTACTTGTACTATATTGCATACTATAATTAGCATACATGAGTCGAACACAAGATATTCCACACATAATCAAATACATGGGATCTAAGCGAAACATCTTAGATTTTGTTGTTGACTCGATAAATGAAATAAGAAAGTCGAATGAACAAAGGTTATATGATCTATTTGCAGGCTCGGCAATAGTAAGTGGAGCTTTCAGGGAAATAATGCCGGTCACTTGTAATGACATCCAAACTTACTCGAAAATTGTAGGAGGAATTTATCTAAACAATTACCATTGGGATAAATTTCCATCAGACATAATAGACTCTATTGTTTCCCAAATTCAAGAAAGGGCGAAGAAATTTATGGATGATAATCAAAACATTGTATTTGATTACAAAAAGACACTCTCTTTTGAAGAGGTTTATGAAATGGAAGAACAGCAGCGCTCACTAATTAATCATTCCTTCAATGGTCTACCTCATCTTTTTGCAAAAAATTTTAGCGGAACTTATTGGTCATATAAGCAATGTGTTTGGATTGATTCTATTGCCTCAATTGCAATAGACAATGAATATAAAGATACCTTTATTTCCGATTTAATATTTGGTTCTCTAATGTTTGCAATGGCTTATTGTTCTCAAAGCACTGGACATTATGCTCAATACAGGGATATTAAGGAAGAAAATGTAGACGATGTTCTCATTTATAGAAAAAAATCAATTCTACCGCTATTTGAAAAGAAATTAAGATCTCTTAAGGAATACTATGATGGCTCAAACAATACTAATTTTGGGCATAAATTTACTAGCCTAGATTATTTAGACGCAATAGAAAAAATGGAGAATAATTCTATTGTTTATGCTGACCCACCTTATCAATTTGTTCATTACAGTAGATTTTACCACGCTCTTGAAACTTTAGTTAGATATGATTATCCAGAATTAAAGTATAAAGGAAGGTATCGAACAGATCGCCACCAATCTCCATTTTGTATCAGAACTCAAGTCAAAAAAGCATTTTCAGATCTATTCGAAAAAGTGTTTGAGAAGGAATCCTCATTAGTTCTTAGTTACAGTAATTCAGGAATGATAAGTCTTGAAGAATTAAAAAATCTTGCTGAAAAGAAATTTATCGGTTATCACAATTATGTAAAGGAACTTGATTATTTACACAGTACAATGGGAAGACAAGGAGATAAAAACAGAAGTGTAAAAGAAGTCCTATTAATTTGTAACAGAAAGTAAACGAAATTCCGGTTAATTCTAGTTATACACTGTCATTTTTTTGATAGCGACCCAGGCAGCGACTAATCCTAAAAATCCGATCAATACATAAATTAACCAGTTCCGTTTGTTCCCATTTTCTGGGTGCTTAATAGTAGTATGTCGATTGCGCTGATATTTATCGTAATCAAATAATTCTGAATAATTTCCGGATTCATCAATTTTAATAATTCGTGGGCCACCACTTCCGTTTTTGCTTTTATACTCTAAAATGTAAGCATCTCCGGCAAAGAAATCTATGGCGGTCGGAAACCAATCGCCTTTAGACTGGTAAAAGGTTTCCGGGTTTTTATTTTCTACAATTTTTATGATCCGTTTACCGGCGAGTTCTGCAATATAAATATGCCCATCGCAGCCTTCTGTAATTCCCAGCAGGATATCGTTATGTTTGTTCCGGGGTCTATCGAGTTTTGAGATGAGGTCTCTGGCAATAATCTCCGAATTTCCCAGTGTATCTATTTTTACAAGCAGCCCATTATCCAGGCCAATATCGGGAGCATAAATTGTTCCATCCGGAGCTGCATAAATCGTTTGACTCCATTCGAATCGATGGTCACTCACTTTTTCTCTTACCTTTTTCTCATTTATTTTCCAGATATAGTGTTCGGCATAAAAGAGGATTTCTCCCCTTGGCGAATAGGTGCAATTTCCTCCAAAAAAATCTTTATAATTATAGACATGATGAAGCGTATCAATCGCACCGCTTGGATACAATTTAATCATGGTATGGTTATTTTCTCCATGAGCGGTAACGAGATTAGCATCCTGATCCAAGCTGACATTATGCGCGTGGAAATCTTTAAGCAAAAGTTTTAATTTGCCGTCTTTCGTTAGTTTCCAGACCGCTCCCATGCCATGATGAGTAATATCGGCAAAATAGATATTCTTTTGCGGATCAACTACTATTCCCCAGGAAGGATGAGCAGGAAGGAATTTGGGTAAGAAAAGGAGAAATAGAAAAATGCCTGCATATTTCATTTGCCATAGTTTTAAATTTGATCAAATATGTTTTTTCCAAACAACTTCCGGATCACT
Organism: Saprospiraceae bacterium; assembly: GCA_028280415.1. Classification (GTDB taxonomy): domain Bacteria; phylum Bacteroidota; class Bacteroidia; order Chitinophagales; family Saprospiraceae; genus JAHDHW01. The sequence continues at coordinate 73,312 of JANQLV010000027.1, read as the reverse complement.
ATTAAAAGCACTTATCTATGAAAATACTATTCCGGGCTTAGATATTGTCATTGAAGCTCCTTTTTAACTTTTTTCACAATAATTCCTGAGCTGTGCAATTCAATAAATATACTTTTTGCCAGCGTATTGATAATTAGTAAAAATCCATATCTTTCAAATTAAAAAATCCGATGAGACAATTTTTATCCTGTTTAACTATATTATCGCTACTGCTCATGGGGGCTTGCTCTGATGCTCCTGCTTCTTCCGAACAGCAGGCAGAAAAGGCAGAACCAGAAGTAGTCTTAAGTCAACCACATATTGTTTTTGTGACAGGTGATGAAGAATACCGTTCTGAAGAGTCGATGCCGATGATTGCCAAAATTGCCAAAAGAACATTAAATGCAAAAGTAACCGTTTGTTATGCATTGGACGAATCCGGTTTTATCGCCCCGAGTAACCTTAAAAATATTGCCGGTTTGGAAGCACTAAAAAATGCTGATTTAATGGTCTTATTTACGCGTTTTAGGGAATTGCCGGAAGAACAGTTGCAATTGATTCTCGACTATGTCGAATCAGGGCGTCCGATTGTTGGTTTCAGAACAGCCACTCATGCTTTTTTATATAAAAATGATCTGGAAAAAGGATATTTGAATGAAAAATGGCCGAGAAAAGTATTTGGACAAAAATGGATTACACATCATGGACACTTTGAAGACGGAAGTAGTTTTTTGACGGAAGTCAATCTGTATGCGGAACAAAAAACACATCCGGTACTGAGGGGCTTTGCTCCTTTTAAAGCTTATTCCTGGCTTTATCACGTTGAAGGAAACGGGGATCAGTTATCCGGTGACTCTAAACCACTTTTGACGGGGCACTCGATGCGATCCAATTATGCGGAAACGCAGGAATACCCGCTGGACAATCCGGTTGCCTGGACCAAGACCTATACTGGAACTGCGGGCAAAACGGCCCGGGTTTTCTTTACCACGCTTGGCCATCCTTTTGACTTCAAAGAAGTATCCATGCGTAAAATTACTCTTAATGGAATTGCCTGGGCTTTGGGGTTGGAAAATCAAATTCCGGATGAAGGAATAGACGTTTCAATTGAAAATTATGAGCCTAATAATTCGGGATTTGGAGAGAAGTATAAAAAGAACCGTAAACCCGAAGCGATATAAAAGCCAATTCATTTACCGAAAAGGCATTTTTCAAATATAGATCATCCCGAATGCTCTTTACGAAAATTCGGGATGATTCAAAATCATTCAGGATGCTATGCTTTTAAGTGTGCTATAGCTTCAATAGCTTTTCTCGGTAAACTTTTTCACCAGACTTTATTTCAGCAAAATATATCCCTGGAACGAAATTGGATAAATTGATCCCATCACTATCATTATGGGATTGGTTAATCAGTAACTTTCCGGATGCGTCAAAGATTTTTAGATTATAGACGCCTCCCGGAACATCGAACTGTATTTGCACTTCATCCGTAAATGGATTGGGAAAAATGCGGTAAGGCTTTAATTCCGGTTCTTCGATACTGGTTGGATTGCCAATAGTCAGCATGGTTGTAAAAGTATCACTGCAACAATAATTTTGAGTAATCAGAGAGACATCATAAAATCCCTCTTCAGCATAAGTATGCGGTTCGGGGTTTCTTTCTGTGGAGGTGGTATTGTCCCCAAAGTCCCAGAAATACGCCGTCGCATAACGAGAAGTATTTTCAAAGCTAACGGTCATATCATCAATACTCACATTACTTTGAGCAGGTGGAACCAGCAAGGGATCACCACAAAGACTTTCTATTCCCAGAAAAATCCCTGAGTCAAAAACCATATCGCTAACATCTGCAATAGCGATCTTGATATGATAGGTTTCGTTAGGCATCGTAGAGATTGAAGCGGATAATTCGGTGGTAAATCCGTCGAATGAGATATCCTGCCCATTTGTATTATCTACGTAATAGGGAGCATTAGTCGTGCTATTAATCGTATTGATAGATACGGGATCGGAGGTATTCGGAACCATCGCAATATTATACAAACCACTAATCCCCGGGCCACTGACAAAAAAGGCAAAGATATCGTTGAAACCGGAATTGACAAATTCGGGATATTCTTCAGAGGCAAAGATATAGGAGAAATCCAGTTGATCGCCCGTAACAAATATATCAAACTCCAGCACGGAAGCGTCATATGTCTGGAAACCATTTAATAAATTGTCCAGGTCGCCATCTCCCGGACTGTTGACCTGGCCGCTTGTAGCGCTTTCCGTATTGGGGCCAATAGCATCGAAAACATTACCGGTACTCAAATAGATACCAGCAGGGATACTCATATTGGTATTACCCGCATCAAAAAAAGCCAAACTACTTTCCCCTCCGGTGTAAACAATATTACTGGGAGTGACACAGGAATTGTCAAAGAAGTCCATAACCATTTCTTCAGCGGTATAACTGGTATCGATAAATAGTTGGGCTTTTAACGAAATAGAAAAGCAGGTTAAAAAAAAGATGAAGGTGTAAAATTTCATTTTCATAATAAAATAGTTTAAGTTTTAGATCAGACTTTAAGCCTGATTTCAGAGAACAATGTATATCCCGAAAAGACGGTTTTCTCTGGAAAGATATTTATGTATAAAAATAGCTAATATTTGCGGAGTTAACCTCCTTTTAGAAAAAAAGTATAATCATTTTAAACCTCGAACCTCGAACCTCGAACCTCGAACCTCGAACCTCGAACCTCGAACCTCGAACCTCGAACCTCGAACCTCGAATCACGAATCACGAATCAACAGTCTTCAACTTATTCCATAGACGCATCAGAATCATCGTACCGGCTATAGCGATGATGCTTGCTATTATAGCAAAAGTTTTATTTCCGTAAATCCAGAAACCGGTAGAAAACAGCGCACTATAAACAGTGACACAAGCGATAAACATTCCCAGAATTTCCAAAGGTAGTTGTCCGGTATTAATTTCATTTTGCTTAATCGTCTCTTCCTGGAGCGCCTGGTTCAGTACCGGTTGCCAGCCTCGCTTAGCGGGTTTGATTAATTTATAAAAGCTCAAAAGTGTTTTTTGATCGGTCGGGCTGGTGCGATAGGTTACAATTAACCAGCCTATGGTGGTTATAATAACACCTGCCAATAATTTTTGATAATCTTCCAGGGCTGTAAATCCTATTTGGGTATGGATGAATTCGAAATAAAGCGCTACTGCAAAAGAAATGATCATAGCTGCAATTTCACTGTAAGCATTAATCCGCCACCAAAACCAACGCAAAATAAATAAGAGCCCGGTACCCGCCCCGATTTGTAACAAAATATTGAAAGCTTGTAAAGCATTGCTGAGCGCCAGAGCTAAAATGGCTGCAACAATCATTAGTACCACGGTAGATATTCTTCCTACTCGCACCAGGTCCTTTTCACTGGCATCCGGATTTCTAAACCTTTTGTACCAATCATTTACTACATAAGATGAACCCCAATTGAGGTGAGTAGAAATCGTCGACATAAAAGCTGCTATCAAGGAAGCGAGTACGAGTCCCAGGAGTCCTGAGGGCAAATAATTCATCATAGTCGGGTAGGCCAGATCATGCCCGATTTTGTCAACGGGTAATCTGGGATTTGCGATCTGAATATAGACCAGACTTTCATTAGCGAGGGGATCGGACCAGTCACTTGCTTTTTTCCATTCAGCATTATCTTTATCAAAATCTTTCTCCGCAGTAATATGTGCTAAAGATTTGATCTCGTAACTATTTTGATTTTGACTTACCAGATTTTTTAGACGCTCATAAGAAGGGATATCTTTTTCTTTTTCAGAATCGCTGATTTTAGCATCGATATTAGTCAGTAGATGATTTATTTTTTCCGCATTGACTTGCTGATCCAGGGCATCTTTTGCTTCTTGGCTAATAACCAGATTGGCACGATCATTCACTTTTTCCAGTTTCATTGGAAAAACAACTAATGAAACCAGGGCAATTAAAATCCAGGGCCAGGGTCTTAAAGCATAATGTGCAACGTTGAAAAGCATGGTCGCTCCCATAGCATGTCTTTCATTTTTAGCGGCCAGCATCCGCTGAGCAACATAACCACCGCCACCGGGTTCTGCACCGGGATACCATACTGACCACCATTGAACGGCCAATGGGATGAGCATAAGGGTAATGAATAAATTAGTATCGTTAAAATCCGGAATGATACTAAGCTTTCCGCTAACATTAGGATGATGGAGCAATCCGCTTAGGCCTTCGACATCAATATCCGGATGGTCCAATACTACAAAAACAGCCCAGATAGCTCCGATCATAGCAATAGCAAATTGGAAAAAATCAGTTAGTATCACACCTTTTAATCCGCCTAGGGCTGAATAAATCACAGTAACTATGGAGGCAATGAGAATCGTTTCCATAGGACTAAGTCCCATCATTGCACCTCCGATCTTGATTGCTGCGAGGCAAACGGTAGCCATGATCATCACATTGAAAAATACCCCCAGATAGATTGCCCGAAAACCTCTGAGAAAGGCAGCTGGCTTTCCGCTATATCGCAATTCATAAAACTCCAGATCAGTCATAACCTTGGAACGTCGCCAGAGCTTTGCATAAACAAAAACAGTCAACATACCCGTCAAAAGAAAAGCCCACCACACCCAATTACCGGCTACACCATTATTTCTCACAATATCGGTCACAAGGTTGGGCGTATCGGCAGAAAAAGTAGTCGCCACCATGGAAATTCCCAATAACCACCAGGGCATACTTCGGCCGGAGAGGAAAAAGTCCGCAGAACTTTTGCCGGATGTACGAGATACCCAAATACCAATAAACAGAGTGATTGCAAAAAAGCCAAAAATTAAGGTCCAATCCAGATTGCTTAAATTCATATTGTTTTTCGTTTTGCTTAAACCAAGAGTATAATCACCGCAAGGGGCTACTCTGTGTCGAATTAATGCTCCAAAGGAATGCAGTTAAATCTTTGCTTCAAAATAAGGAAAAAATACTATTTTGCACCAACACATGAAAAGAAACATTAACATCTAAAAAAATAGCAAGTGAAACCAACATTAGTAGTATTGGCGGCTGGAATGGGTAGTCGTTATGGAGGATTAAAACAATTAGATGGCGTTGGACCTAGGGAAGAAACCATCATTGACTTTTCGGTATACGATGCGATTCGGGCCGGATTCGGAAAGGTAGTTTTCATCGTTAGAGAAAGCTTTGTCGAAGATTTTAAAGATAAAGTAAGTGCCCGGTTTGAAAATTTGATTGAGGTAGTTTTTGTATTCCAGCCAATGGAGCCGGACATCCCAGGACTGGGACTGATCCCGAGACAAAAGCCCTGGGGAACCGGCCATGCTGTACTCGTCGCCAAGGATGTTGTCAATGAACCCTTTGCGGTGATCAATGCAGATGACTATTACGGGATGTCATCTTTTAAGATCATAGCGGACTTCCTGATTAATAAAGCTTCGCCAACACATTTTGCAATGGTCGGCTTTCAATTGTCCAGGACTCTTTCTCCTAATGGAAGTGTATCCCGGGGTGTTTGCGAAATGGATGCTGAACACAATTTGACTACAGTGATAGAAAGAACGAAAATTGTCATTGATGGTCAAACAATATCGGATCAGGAAGATGCCGAAAATCCTGTAGCACTATCTTTTGATGCACTGGTTTCCATGAACTTTTGGGGCTTTCACCCCGACTTTTTTAACAGCTTGGAAATGCATTTTATCAATTTTGCGAAAGCCAATCAGGATAATCCGAAAGCTGAGTTTTATATACCCCTGGTGGTCAATGATCTCATTCAATCTAATCAGGCAAAAGTCGAAGTATTGGAGTGTAAAGAACAATGGTACGGTGTTACTTATGCTGAGGATAAGCCTAAAGTACAAAAGGCAATTCTGGATATGATAGGCGAGGGGGTATATAATGATCCGCTGTGGAAAGGATAGGTGAGCTCATCAGGTATTTTATTCCGGGGGCTTCGCTCCTGAAGTTTGAGCAATTAACAGGCGGAGTGATTCATGGAACTTATCGCCTGGTCCTTGAGCAAGACACTGCGGAGCAGGTGTATATTTTACAAAAACTCAATTCTAAGGTTTTTCCGAATACCAGACAGTTGATGCATAATACGCGGCGTATTCAGCAATTTCTGAAAGTCGGTACTTATCCTTTTCAATTATCGGAACCGCTAGCTGGTTCGGAGGGATATTTTTTTTACCGGGATCATAAGGGGCAGGATTGGCGGCTTTTTAAAAATATCCCTAATGCAACTTCATATGATACTGTCCAAAATGATCAGCAGGTTTTTGAAGCAGGAATGGCTTTCGGTTTATTTCTGGCACATCTGAAAGATTTCCAGCCGCAGCAACTATATTTGGTTATCCCCGATTTTCATAATCTTCACAACCGGTTTAATCTTTTTAAAGAAAGCCTTAAAAAGGCTGATGAAAGCCGGAAAAAAGAAGCGCAGCTGGAGATCGCAAAAATCATCTCCTTATTCGAACGATTTCAATTTATTGATTTTTCAAAATTACCCTTGAGGGTGGTGCATAATGACTGCAAATTGAGCAATCTGCTTTTCGATAAAAACACTCGGGAATGTCTTGCAGTAATTGATCTGGATACAGTGATGCCCGGATATTTGGTAACGGATTTTGGGGATATGGTTCGAAGTATGTGTTGTACCGCATCGGAAGAAGAGCGGGATACTGAAAAGGTAGCTTTTCTTCCCAGGCGTTACCTTTTACTCCAAGAAGGTTTTTTACATGCGACGGCGTCTTTTATCAGCGAGGCTGAAAGCGCCCAATTGTTTAATGGAGCAGTTTATATCATATTGGAACAGGCCCTCCGGTTTTTAAGTGATTATCTCAATCGGGATCGCTATTATGCTGCGCGTTATCCCAATCATAATCTGGATCGTTCCAGGAATCAGCTAAAACTATTAGAATCGATGCTGGAAAGTGAAATTGGAAAGTATTGATAAGGCTTATAAGTTCCTAATTCGGGAAAGGCTCAATTTGGAGCCTGTTATACCTTATTTCTAATTAAGTGGAGATACTCTTTTAATCAGTATCAATCATAAATTTTTTCGTAATAAGTTAATGCATAATTTATTACCTTGAAAAAAGGGAGAGAAAATCAGTATGAAAATCTGAAATTATTAAAATAGGGGAGAAGAGAACATTAAAAAAGCCAGATACCCTTTTGGAGTATCCGGCTTTAGCATCTATAATGATCTCAAATTATCTTATCAGGGTTACATCCCCTTTGAAGAGGAGTACTTCTCCGTCAATAAATTCAATCTCTGCCAGATAAACAAAAACGGCAGGGTTCATCATTTCACTTCTAAACTTACCATCCCATCCATAATCAGGATCATTGGGTTGGAAGTTGAGACCTTCATAAACAATCTCTCCCCAGCGGTTGAATACTATGAATTTATTGATTTGAACAACTTGTTCTTCGTCTGCAAATATAATAAACCTATCATTTTCTCCATCATCATTAGGTGTGAAAGCATTGGGTATAAAAACGTGTTTGTCCCGGTTCATAATTACCGAAATTTGGTCCTCACTAACACAGCCATTGATATCAATTAAAGTAGCGGAAACCGTTTCCGTGGCAAAAGAGCTAAACCCGACTTCAAGACAATCCGGATCACCACATTCAATAACATTGGCTGTACTGTTCCAGATTATGGTATCGACATTTGACATTGGAATATTGATTTCTGCCTGTACGATTGCACTGTCTCCAATAACCAATTCAATATTGCCACCGAGATCCAAATCAATTTCGATAGGCTCAACAATATTAATAGTAGTATCCCATTCACAACCATTGGCATCTTGCAGTGCGATATTATAGCTACCTGGAGTTAAACCAGTATAGAAAGCAGTATTCGTATAAGTTTCTCCATCGAGGGAGAAAACATATGGCGCCATCCCTCCCTGCACTTCTATCAAAGCAATATTTCCGTCATCATCTCCGTAACAATCCGGATTTTCTATAATGAAAAATGCACTGGAAGGAACATCTTCGTTCTGTAATACATTGATCAGGGTCGTATCCACACATCCATTACTGGTATTTTGAATAGCCAGAGCATAAGTACCGATTTCTTCTACTAAAACATTATTGTCTGTAGAAATTACATTTCCATTGGGGTTTAACCATGAATAAACGAAATTACTACCCGAAGAAGAAGCAGAACCGTCCAGCGTAACTTCTGTAACCGTACAATCCAGTAAATCCGGTTGATCTACAATAGCATTTGGAGGAGTGATATCCTGATCAACCATTACCGTATCAAAGCTTTCACATCCATTATTATTATCCAAAACAGAAAGAATATACATTCCTGCCAGATTAGCAGAAGTAATGATATTTGTCGGATCACCATTTATTCCTGGCCCGGACCAATTGTAAACGATATTCGCTCCGCCTTGCGAAGCACTACCATCCAGCGTGGTTTCAGGATCATAACAATTTAAGATATCCGGGGTATTAGCAAGTGCAGTTGGGAATACAATATTTTCGAAAACCTCAATTGCTTCTGAACCGGAACAACCGGTCAAATTATTAGTAACTACAAGGATATATTCACCTGGTTCAGTAATACCTCCGATTACAGGATCGTTTCCGATGGATACATTATTATCATCAAACCATTCGAAACTTAAATCCGTACCATTTGCAGATGAAACTAATGCAGTAGAGGTTATATTACAATCGAGACTTAGAGGTGTTTCAATTATAAAATTCGGTGCATCATCATCATTTGAAATAATAACGGTATCAGGGGCTGAAACGCAGCCGTTATCCGTATTAGTAACAACTATAATATAGGTACCTGCAATGTCTACTAGTGGATTAATTTCATTCATATTGTCCGTGCTAATCGCAGGACCCTGCCATTCGACCGTGAAACCTGCACCTATATCTCCGCTTGGCTGTAAAGAAACTTCTTCATCGTCGCAGGTAAGCGTATCGTCATTCCCTGCAAAAGCTGTTGGAATATCCGAGCTTTCAGTTACCATAACAGCATCGGTAGCACTACAGCCAGTTTGTGAATTTGTAATAATTAAAGTGTAGCTACCAGCTTGATCGACTGTTGGACTAAGCGTGTTTTCGTTGCCATCAACTAGCACACCACCTGTCCATTGAACGTCAAATTGGGCACCGGAAGAAGAACCTGTTCCGTTAAGACTTAAAACAGGAGTAGTACAGTTTAATTCGATACTTGCTCCGGCAACAGCGCTTGGTAATTCATTTACCATTACAGTGACTATTTCACTGTCATCCGGACATGCCCCACCAGGTGAAATAGTATACTCAAAAGTATAAGTCCCATCATTTTGTCCACTCATATTAAAGGCTCCAATAGCGGGATCGAATGCTCCATTTTGTGATGGAATTCCTGATACTTCTGTCCAGATTCCTCCGGGCTCTTCTCCTTCCAATAAATCATCAAGAGTAACGATTTGGCTTTCATCTTCACAATACTCGATTGGAGCATTGGCAAGACCTGCATGTACTTCGTTTTCAACATCAATGCTGATGTTAAAAAATTGAGGGCAGCCAGGAGGTGGTGTATTTAATAATGAAAATTCAATATCATAGGTACCGGCATCGCCATTAGTCGCTTCGAAAATTGAGCCATTGACTATAGCTGGGTTAGAACCGCCAGGACTAGAGCTAATGGACCAGGAACCTGGTTCGCTACTATTTAATACATCATTCAAATCGATAGAACCAGTATTATTACAAAGCGGATCAACTGCATTGAAGGAAATATTCGGGCAAGTACAATCATTAATAGTAATACTTACCGGATAGGATACTTCGGCACAAGGTGTAACCGCACTATTTGTAGTATAAGTAAAAGTATATACACCTGCAGGAATGCCATTGAAGTTCAAATTGTTGAACAGGCCAAGTGCCCCAGAATTATCAGTATCTTCCCATGTCCCGGTATCATCACCTGCAACAATTAAATCGTATAAATTGGTAATAGAACCGCCTGCATCCGTATTACATAATTCCGGCCCCTGAATCAAAGTAGCAGAAGGAGGCGTGTTTTCTGTTACAAAAATCGTCGTTTCTCCGGTACAACCTTGTGCATCCGAAACCGTTACGCTATAATCAGTAGAAGCAAAAACTTCCAGTGTTTGATCGGTTGAACCATCCGACCAGATATAACTGGCAAATCCTGTTCCGGCATCCAGAATGGTAGAGCCATTTATACAAAACGCAGTTGATCCGGAAATTACAGGATTGAGCGATGTACTTTCGGTTACATCAATTGTAGCTGTACCTGGACAGCCATTAACATCAATTACATCAACAGTATAAATTCCTGGTGTATTGACTTCCAGTGTTTGATTAGCAGAACCATCTGACCACATATACGATTCATAATTTCCTGCATCGAGAGTTGTAAAGCTACCGGTACAGAAAGTAGTGGATCCAGCAATTATTGGTTCAGGGTTTTGGAAAGTTGTTACGGCCACATTCGTGGAACCACTACATCCATCAGCATCTGTAACAATAACACCATAGTTTCCATTCTCGGTAACCGTAATAGTTTGACTGGTTTCTCCACCTGACCATTCATAAGTTGCAAAACCGGTACCGGCATCGAGGATACTGTTATCTCCTTCACAAAACTCCAGATCACCGACTATGATCGGCGTGAGCGAAGAATTTTCAATTACATCTATGGAGGTTTCAGCTGAACAACCTTCGAAAGAAGTCACAGTGACACTGTAAATATTTCCGACATCTACTGTAATGCTTTGAGAGCTTTCTCCATTTGACCAAAAATAGCTTTCGAATCCTGTCCCTGCATCCAGGCTTGCCGAATTACCGGAACAGAATGAACTTGGACCGCTGATTTGCGGAACAGGAAGAGGATTGACAGTTACTTCAACCTGTGCTTCATCCTCACATCCATTTCCATCAATAATAGTTACACTATAAATGTCGGAGGTAGAGACCTCAATAGTCTGACTGATTTCTCCGTTGGACCATTGGTAGGAACTATATCCATTTCCGGCATCCAGGGTTGAAGATTCACCTTCACAGAAAACATCAATTCCATTGATATTGGCGAGAGGATTTTGATTTACTATAAAAGCAAGACTTGTTTCTCCGGTACAACCCTGCACATCTGAAACCGTTACACTATAATCATCTTCGGTATCAACAGTAATAGTTTGGGTAACCTCACCATTTGACCAGGTATATGTTTCAAATCCTGCTCCGGCATCCAGAATACTGGCTTCTCCTGCACAGATATCACTATCTCCGGCAATAACTGGTTGAAGTGATTCATTCTCTGTCACATTAATTTGTGTAATTCCCGTACAGCCGTTTCCGTCTGTCACCGTAACAGAATAATCTCCTTCTATATTTACTTCTAAAGTTTGATTCGTTCCTCCATCAGACCAGATATATTGGTCATAAACGCCTGCATCCAGGATCGTAGAATTTCCGATACAGAAAGTAGCAGAACCAGCAATAGTAGGCTCCGGGTTTTGATTAATCGTAAGCATTTCACTGGTTTCTCCGGTACATCCATTGGCATCGGTTACCGTTAAACCAATAGGACCGTCCAGGTTAATACTAACAGCCTGAGTAGTTTCCCCGTTCGACCACTGATAATCAAATCCATTCGGTGCTTGTAAGAGTGTTGATGCGCCTTCACAGAATTCAAAATCTCCATCAATCTGTGGCATAGGCAACTGATTTTCAGTAACAACAAATTGATCTTCTCCGGTACATCCATTAACATCCGTAACCGTTAGAGCATAAGTATCGCCGGAATTGATTTCTATAGTTGCGCTGGTGCTTCCTTCCGACCAGACATATTGATCAAAAGTGCCGCCGTCCAGAATAACAGATTCCCCATTACAAAAAGCAGCGTCGCCGGTAATAGTTGGTTCCGGATTCGGATTTTCAGTAACCATAACAGCCGCTTCATTGGTACAACCATTGATATCGGTTACAGTAACAGAATAATTACCACCGGTAGAAACTGTAATACTTTGATTCAAAGAAAGGTCGGACCATTCGTAGTTCTCGAAGCCGTTCCCGGCATCCAGTGTGACCGCTTCTCCGGTACAAATCGGATCATTACCTGTAATATTGACTGTTGGCAACTGATTCTCAACAACACTGACAGTCGTTTCACCTGTACAACCATTTATATCCGTTACCGTTACACTATAATCATTGGGAACATCTACATTAATCGTCTGTTCGTTTGTTCCATCTGACCAGGCATAGGTTTCGAAGCCAACTCCGGCATCGAGCAGGGTATTATTTCCGGTACAATATTCCAAATCCCCCGAAACGGTTGGATTAAGTGAAGTACTTTCGGTAATATCTATAGAGGCTTCTCCGGTACAGCCATTTGCATCTGTCACCGTAACGGAAACGGGACCACCTGTAGATACTTCGAGTGTAGAATTGGCAGAACCATCAGACCATTCATAAGTTGTATAACCATTTCCTGCATCAAGAATCGTTGAAAAACCTGTACAGAAAGTAGTAGAGCCAGCAATACTGGGTTCCGGGTTTTGATTAACGGTAATATTTATACTATTTTCTCCGGTACAACCGTTCGCATCCGTTACGGTCAGACCAACTGTATTTGAATTACTGACGGAGATGGTTTGTGTACTTTCTCCGGTAGACCAGCTATAGATACTGTAACCATTTCCTCCATCAAGGATGGAATTTTCTCCTTCGCAAAATGAAGCATCTCCATCGATCACTGGTGTTGGTAACTGATTGATAACGATGGTTGTACTGGCTATATCGGAGATACAGCCATCAACATCTACAACGAGATCATAGATACCGGCTTCCGTTGCATCTATTGGATTTTGCTGATTAGAAGAATATCCATTGGGCCCGTTCCAGTTATACGTAATAGTGGTCCCGGAAGAAGGCGTTGATCCATTAAGACTTATATTATCTCCCACACAATAAGGTCCGGTATTCACTGCAATTGCTGTAGGAGCCTGAGTGAAAACAACATCGGTAGAAGCTATCGTCGATGGACAACCATCGACAGTGACTATCAGTGTATAGTTTCCATCATCGGTAGCATCATTGGGATTTTGTTGATTGGAAAAATAACCATTGGGCCCTGACCATTCATAGCTGATAATATTTCCATTAGTAGAAGTTCCACCCACCAGGGATATAGCTTGTCCCGGACAATAAGGCCCGGTATTAGCTGCTACGGCATCGGGTGAAGCAACTACATCGACAATTGTGGGTGCAAGATCAGATGGACAGCCATTGACGATAACTTCCAGAACATAAGCTCCGGGCTCCGTTGCATCTATTGGATTTTGCTGATTAGAAGTGTATCCATTCGGTCCTGTCCAGTTATAGATTGCAAGTCCTGGAGCATTCGTATTTCCAAATAATTGTATGGCATCTCCTTCGCAAAAAGGACCATTATTTTGGGCAATTGCATCCGGGCTTGGAACAATCTCAATATCTGTTGTAGTACTGGATTCGCATCCAAAATTATTGGTAAAAGAATAAGTGACTTGTGTAATCCCCGGGGGCATATTTTGAGGAAAGATAAAACCTTCCGGGCTGACAAATGGCCCCGACCAGGTTCCGCCGGTTGGTGAAGCCGTTAACTGGAAAGCTATTTCCGTATTACATATAGGACCGGGATCAAAAATAAAGACTTGCGGATTAGGATTTACATTTACATTGGTAAATGCAAGGGCACTACAGCCATTTCCGTCGGTAATAGAAACCGTATAAACTCCGGCAAAGGTAGCCGGAATCGTTGGACCGGACTGGTTCCCAATTGGTGTAGTCCAGGAATAAGTAAAGTTACCATCCCCGCCAAAGGCACTTGCAGTCAAAGGAATACCGCCATCATTTTCACAGAATTCGGCAGGATCAGGATTTATGGAAACCTGAGGGCTGGAGTTTACCACAATGTCAATGGTAGTGGTAGTGGGGCAACTGGTTGGGCTGGTATAAGTAACAGTGTGAACACCAGGACCGGTTTGCTCAGGATCGAATAAGCCGGTAGGAGAAACAGCACCACTCCAGGAACCTCCCGGAGGACTGGCGTTCAATGACACCGGAAAATCCTCATTACAGAAAGGCCCAACCTGACTAATGGATGGAGTACTACAGGCCCCTTGGGTAATATCAACTACAGAGGTACAAGTTTCAGTCTGTATACCGGCAGTTGCCGTGACCGTAATAATATTGGGACCAATATCATTACAACCAAATGAACTAAGGTCAATATTCAAATCTATAGTAGAACAGCCATCGGCGAGAGCATTGGCAATTTCATCACTTGTGATCGTCGCCAAACAGGAAGCATCCAATGCCCGGACAAGATCATTACATTCCAGGGTTAAATTGGGATCTCCACCACTGGCATCAAAGGCAAAACATCTGAAATCAAGATAATGAACGCCGTCATCTGCTCCCAATGGACCATCGTAATTGCTATTATCCTGATTGAAGCGGCCGATCTGCTCAAAATTAGTATTATCCCCACTATTATATCCGACTGTTGCCGCGAAACCGCCAAAGGGCCCTCCACCGGAAGCTTCTCCGGTTGTCCATTCCATATCTCCATATCTAAATTGAACATTATTGCCGATACCGATAATGGGTGCAGTACCATCACTAATGATTACCTGAAAAGTATTTAAAGGACTACACTGTTGATTATACCAACCTACGTTTTCCCAGGTAACAATTAAATAATTGGGAAATAATTGATACCAGATTTGCTCACAGGTAACATTTCGGGTATCTACATCTGCCCAAAAAGGAGCAACCATAGGGATGTTAAACGGAAATCCATTAGGACTGAACTGACCTACTGCCTGACCAAAAGAAAGATTTCCATTGGTATTGACATAAACATCCGTATAAGAGGTACCACAGAAACTAAAGGTAAACCCAAGGTTTGCAATAAACAGGGAACCGTCATCATTTCTTGGAACCGGAGTGTAGACTGCCTGATCTACAGGAATAAAAGCATCAAAGCATTCTTCCGCCCTGCTATTATCAACAGAAGTATTCGGCATACTATGTTCTCCATTATTACCTCCTAAGCCCATATCCAAAAGCTCTGATTCACTTAACCCGATCAAAGCTTCCTTTTCGGGGTTTGCATTGTGAATTTGCTGTTGTGGATTATGTGTGATTTGACTATGGAGAAGTACAACAGGTACAGCAATGGCTAATAAGAGGAGTAAACTTCTTCTCATTTTTTAAGTTTTTGGTTAAACAAACGATCAAAATGGCTGAGATTATCGACCTGCTATCGCACTTTAAATTGGTAGACCATAATTCGGCTATGTTTTGATATGGCAAATCATTATCCGAATCGTATTGCTAAGTTATTATTTAATTTTCGTAAATCATAGAGAATTCAATACTATGTATGGTCTTGTTTTTCGTAAAAAAGGGGGGAAATACGCTAAAAAACGCAGAAAAGTCGGTTGTCAGCCTAATAGACGACAAGATGACATAAAACCAGTTCCAGGTATGGAAATAAGCTAGAAGCCTATTCCTGTCCGAATACCTGTATTTGAATTTTAATACCATTGACTTTTCATGGGTTTTATCTGATTAAAGTAATATCTCCTTTGAAAATAGCAGTTTGTCCATTAATTAATTCTATTTCTGCCCAGTAGACAAAAACCGCAGGGTTCAACCGCTTTCCTCGCAAGGTTCCATCCCAGCCCCAGGCCGGATCATTAGGTAGAAAATCATGTCCCTCAAAGACTATTTCTCCCCATCGATCATATATAAAAAAATGTTTTACATTAATAACGCCTTCTCCGGCAAAAAGCATAAATATGTCGTTCTCGTTATCTCCATTTGGAGTGAATATATTGGGGATATAAACCACGTTTTCTTTATCAATTTTTAAGAGTATTTGATCCTCCACTCTACATCCACTGGTATCAATTAATGTTGCAGTAATAATCACATCCTCCAGGGGGGAAAGATATATCTCGTCACAAATACTAGCCGAGGAATCGACACAGCTTACCGGGAAATTTGCCGACCACGTCAACGTATTTATTTCTGATTCGGAGATATTAAATTGGGCAATTATCGTGGTATCAGAACCCAATCGCAGATAAAAGTCATCTCCTATATCCAGGAGTACTTCTTCCGGGCCATCAATTGTGAAAATAGTGTCCCAACGGCATTCTTCCTGATCTTGAATAGTGATTGTATATTCTCCTGCTTCCAGTCCTAAAAAGATATTGGATGGATCGAAGTTTTCACCATCAATCGAATATAGATAAGGGCCAATGCCTCCTGTTACTTCATCGATAAGCAAAAGCCCGTCATTTGCTCCATAACAAGTTGGTTGCCTATGTTCAATAATGGCAGTGCCAATAGCATTGATATCTCTATAAACATTAACAAGCGTGGTATCTGTACAGCCGTTATCCTCATCCCTGACCACCAAACCATAGGTTCCAGTATGCCTCACTAAAATTGAAGGCTCCAGAGCAATAGTATTCGCATTATATATCCATTCAAAACCAAGCGGTCCGTTAGCCAAAGAATTTAGGCCGTTAAGCTCTACTTCATTATTACTACAATCCAACTCATTCGGGGTATTAGTCACTGCGGTCGGTCCGTCGTCAATTTCAATAACGATAATTGTGGTATCGTTTTCACACCTGTTTACCGTATCCTTCAAAGTTAAGGTATAACTGCCTGGGAGAGTAGCAGTTGTGATCAGTTCATCCACCGGGCCCGAGAGACCTCCAGGCGGTCCTGTCCAGGAAATATTTACATTATAATTAGCTTGCGAACCACTTGCATTTAATTCTACTTCATCTATTTTACAATTTAAAAATGGAGGATCATTGATTCTGATAATCGGATAATCTGTATTGTTGATGACTTCAATACTATCCGTTCCGATACAGCCATTAAGGGTATCAATTACATTAAAAAAGTATATTCCTTCATTTTCAACTTGTACTTCCACTTCTGTACCTACTAATAAACCATTTTCATCTAACCATTGATAATTGGCATTTTGAACTTCTTGTCCTTTTAGTGAAATAATTTGTAATTGACAGTCTATTGGATTAATAGGACTGATGATTGCGGCTACAGGAGTAATCGAATCAATACTGACTACAACCGTATCCGGTAAAGAACTACAGTCAGCAAGCGTATCGATGATTGTAAGAATATATATTCCCGGTTGACTGACTTCAGGATATTGTTCATTAATTTGACTGGGGTCCAGAGGACCTTCCCAGTTGAAAATATAGTTTGATCCAATGGAGCCTGATGCTTGTAAGACTGTTACAGTATCGACACAATTCAAAGTCTGATCAACACCGGCTATAGCTTCCGGAATATCTGGGGCTTGATGGATCAAAATGGAATCAATACTATTACATCCGCTTATATTATCAGTAGCCGTTATAAAATACCAACCGGCTTGTACAACTGTTGGGTCAGTGCTATTTGCACCAGAAACAATACCGGGACCGGTCCACTGAAGACCAAGATTAGAACCTGTTATTACTGAGGAAATTATGACATTATTGTTATTCGCACAGGATAATGTATCAGCACTTATTGAAATGATTTCCGGAGTTTGTAACATATTAATAACCATTTGCTCCGTAAAGGGGCAATCCTGTTCTGTAAAAGTATAGGTAATCGTATTGGCACCTATTATTAATTCGGAACTGCTTGGATCAAATTCCCCGCTTATTGAATCTATAATTCCATTACCACTCCAGATACCTGTGCCAGTAGTATTGCTATTGGTAACTGTAGCGTTTAAAATTATGGTTTGCAAGTTATCCTCCTGACAATAATCTGGAATTTCTTCCAAATCGATTAGAATATTAGCACAGTCAGTAGCATAACAGGTTTGACTTACAGAAGTGTCTCCACATGGCGCATCTCCCAGAACAATTAGCTCAATCGTAACGGAGTCATCAGGATTAAGATTTTCAACGGTATAGGAATTCCCATTTTGAACTCCGGGAGGTCCCTGAATAACATTGACGATATATCCATTTGCCCCATCAACATCGTCCCAGTTGAATTCAATCATTGAAGTTGAAGTTGAACAATAAATAATTGGAGGCTCAAGCCCCTCAAGTACTTCTACTGTTTGGCTAATCATATTCGAAGAGCATCCTGTAGCGGTATCCGTTAGACTTAAAGAGACGGTATAAGTTCCAATATCATCCCAGCTAATTTGATAGGGCCCCGCTTCCGAACCGGAAAGAATATTACCTCCGTCGAAGTTCCAGGAATACACACCATTATTAATGGCCATTGCTTCAATTTCCGAAGCCTCGTCAATACAAATGGGGGAACTAGCTGTAAAATTGGCAGTAGGTGGAAAATTGATGTTTATAATAATGGATTCAATAATTACACAACCATTTTCTACAAAAGTATAAGTGTATTCATTGGGGCCAATATTGGCAAAAGAAGGGTTAAAAATCCCTTCTTGAGGATTAATCATTCCCGGACCGGTCCAAACGCCTATTCCACTTCCATCACTTCCCAGTATGGTCACTTCCAAATCTATGAATGCGACATTTGAAGTCAAACAAATATCCGGTGTGGGTTCGATAAATAAGATAATCGGTGGACAGGGTATGGCCTGACATGCCTGAATTGTACTGGTATTGGAGCACACACCATTGCTAAGAGCAGTTACCTCTATTTCAATAGTCTGATTCGGATTAAGGTTTTCAAATAAATAACTTGTGCCGTTTAAAATACCGGTTTCTCCGGAAAGTACTTCCACTTCATAATCTGTAGCCCCATCAACGGGATCCCAGGTAAACTCTATAGAGTTAGGCGTGGTATTACAATTAATTACCGGACTTTGCAGCGGTGGACTCACTTCTACATTTTGGAAAAAATCCGGACTTAAGCAACCATGTTCATCCAGAACTCTAAGAGATACATCAAAAGTACCACTATTAGCAAAAGCAATTTCATAAGGCCCGGCTCCGGAACCTGAAATAATTGTGCCTCCCGCAAAATCCCATTGAAATTCTGCATTATTAGGTTGAGTGCCTGAATAATTAATGGTACAGGTTTGATCGAGGCAAATCGGGCTTTGCACTTCGAATAAGGCAGTTGGCGGGGCAACTAATTCTATGTCAATACTTTCCGAATAATTACAGTTCTGCTCGGTGTAAGAGTAGATTAAAGTATTGATTCCAGCTTGAGCTGATGGATCATTTGGATCAAAAAAACCGTTTATTGGATCGACTACTCCCGGTCCGGTCCAAAAACCGGTTCCATTACCATTTGTACCACTTACACTGGCGGAGAGGTTGATAAGGTTTTGATTACCATTGAGACAAACTATATTTTCTGAAGCTGATAATTCAATAATCGCTACCGGGCAGTTACTAGCTGAACAACTTGCCATTGTACTGGTATTTCCACATATTCCACTATTAAGCGCTGTCACTACTATTGTGACTGAATCGTTTGGATTAAGTCCATTGACCAGGTAAGAATTATTATCTTGGATTCCGGCAGGACCACTGATTAAAACAACTTCATAATCAGTAGCTCCCGGTATTTCTGCCCAGGTGAATTCAATAGATTCTGTAGTAGTGTTACAATCAATTACCGGAGCAGAAAGTGCTTGTTCTATATCAAAATTCTGTGTTTCAAGTTCGGAAGAACAAGAGTTTTCTATTACCAATAAACTGATGTTTTGATTATCACCATTCGGCCAGTTTACTAAATAAGGTCCTTGTCCATTTCCTGAAATAATATTTCCAGTACCAAAATCCCAATTATAAAGGGCATTGGCACTGGCATTACCGGTGTAAGAAATTACAGCTGTATCGCCTTGGCATATTGGTAAGTCAATTTCAAAAGTAGCGCTTGGTTGTTGGTAGACGTTAATACTTATACTTTCGGTGTAAACACAGGAGGCCTCCTGATAGGTATAGGTGATAGGATTAGTACCAATCAGCCCCTGAGCCGGATCAAAAACTCCATTTTGAGCATCTGTTATTCCCGGTCCTTCCCAGATGCCAACGCCGGTATTATTAGTATTGCTAATGGTCGCTACCAAATTGACAGGAGTAATTGTTTGATCAAGGCATATATCATTGACTTCTTCAATGAAAATAACAAGTGGGGGACAGTCTGTAGTTTGACAGGTCAAATTAGAAAAACTGCTTCCACAAGGCTGAGGACCAATTGCTTCCACAGAGATTTCTACCTCTGCATTCAGGTTAAGTCCCGTGATTTCATATTCGTTATTTCCAAGCATTGAACCGCTTGGGCCATTTATAACCTCTACATTATATCCAGTAGCTCCGGGCACGTCTTCCCAGGTAAAACTGATCGAGGTACTGCTTGGATCACAATTAATCACAGGAGCAGCCAAGGGGGCAATGACGCTAATGGTCTCAGTAAATAAATTGGAAACACAAGCATTTTCTTCTGCGGTCAGAGTGATCGTATAATCTCCGGCACTATTCCACTGAATTTGGTAAGGACCCGCTCCGGAGCCCGAAAGGATTGTTCCTCCTCCAAAATTCCAGTTGTATATTGCATTGTTGCCTGCACTTCCGCTAAAAGAAATTGTTGAAAAACCTGTGGAGCAAATTAAGTCATCGAAGCTAAAAGCTGCAACTGGTTGCGGTACAATTGTGATGGAAAAAGACACTTCTGTACTGCAATCAGAAATGCCTGTATCATCATAAGCATAAAGACTTATGCTAGTATTTATCTGATCTCCGGCTAAATACATGATCCCGGTACCATTCGGTCCGGTAAAATATGCTTCATTTCCGCTTAGATGCTCGCCTTCAATTGCTGGTAGGGTATAGCTTTCACAAACTTCAACATCTTGTATCGGATGAATTGAAGGGGCATTAATAATGCTTATTGTAAAAGATTCTTCATCCTCACAGGAAACTGTTCCGGCATTATCATAAACATAAATAGTAGTAGTACTGGTAATTTGATCCCCAATATTGAAAGTCGACCCTGTACCATTTGGGCCGGAATAATAGCTTTCGTTGCCACTTAAATTATTTCCGGTAATGGGAAGTAAGGTATAGGATTCACAAGCAGTAACATTTGCTATTTCATCAAGATCGGGTTGAATGAAAATTTCTACAGAAAAAAGAACTTCGTCAAAACAAGCATTATTATTATCATAAATATAAAGATCGGTACTGGTATTAATTATATCTCCGGCTTGATAGCTTGTTCCTGTACCTCCAGTTTCAGTATAGTAAGCCTGATTTCCACTTAAATTTGTACCACTAATATCAGGTAGGGTGTAAAAATTACATGCTTCGATATTTGGCTGATCATTTATTTCAGGTTGAGCTGTAATAGAAATATTTATTATTTCTTCATCCGAACAGTTTCCATCATTATCGTATAGATATAAAGTGGTGTTTGTATTGATTACTGAGCCTTCATTAATTATCATTCCCGTACCGCCGCTTCCAGTATAGTAGGCTTGATTACCTGTAAGGTTTGTTCCTGTAATTATAGGTAAAATAAGTTCATTACAAACATTAAAATCACCGATACTGTCAATGTCTGGAGCACCGATTACATTAATGTCTAAATTTGCAGTACTGGAGCACAAGGTATTAGGATCAGTATAGGTATAAGTTACTTCATGTGTTCCTTCTCCCAGAATAGCGGGGTAAACGTTTCCAAAAGGATCAGCTACACCGCCCCAGACTCCACTATCATCATTAGGGATGCCCTGTAATTGGAAACTGTTCAAACAGATACCCAATGATCCTGGATCGATAATCAGTACGGTTGGAGCAATATCTACAATTATATCCAGACAGGCTGTACCAGTACATTGAGTACTTAAATCCGTAACGGTTACACAATAAGTATCCGAATCAAAAACGGGTTGGCTACTTCCAGTTCCGGCAACTGGTGACCAGTTATAGGAGTAATTTCCACTACCTCCGGCTAGTACTGAGGCATTGAGCGTAATTGGAAAGTCCGAATCATTGTTACAAATTCGAGTACCCGGATCAGCGCTTAGTTCAACTTCCAGGTTACTATTGGCTTGTACCGTAATTTGCCCGATAGCACTACATTGGCTGGCATCAGTAATGGTTAAATTATAAGTTGTTGAAAGAGTAGGGCAGACTTCCGGATTATTACCCACTGCTCCATTATCCCATATATAGGTATAGGGTGGAGCTCCGCCTGTAATAGTTGGATTTAGTGTGATACAGGAACCTGCACACACTGGTGGAACCGGAGGAATCGTAATATCAATTTCCGGTAAAACGGTAACACTGATATTCATAGGAAAACCTATACAACCTTCATTGCTGCTTGGACTTACTACATATGTTACGACTTGTGCATCCGGCGTATTATTCGTCAATATCTGGGCAATTGTATTGCTGCAACCACTATTACAATCCCCTGCCCCTGAAACGGGAGTGGGGAGCACTTCCCAGGTATAACTGACATTGGGATCTTGATCACTGGTCAGAATGATACTGGTTTGATCACCCGAACAGATAGTTTGTGGAGGAAGAGGATCAATAAGCGGACCAGCGCAGCAATTTAGGGATAGATTATTAAACCAGGGAAGGTCCGCTTCGCATCCCTGGCTATCCCAGCCTCCGGTTTCTCCATCTCCATAAGTTCGAAATGAAATAGTACAATCTGAAAATGTTGGTGCTTGTTCGCAAACTGGATACTGTCTGGCAGTCAGCATGAAACATACTTGCCAGGAAAGCCCATTATTATCATCACAAGCGGAACCATCTCCAAATGTGCAATTTGGATCATTGTAATCCGTACAATCCGGATCATTGCCAGGAACACCGACAGCAAACCAGCCCGCTCCAACCGGAGTACCGGGAGGTAAATAACCCGGATTAATATCATTATAAGTTACTGCACCATTTTCAAACCAAACCCAATTGGAAGTATTACCAGCCGCAGTAAGAGGAACGGTTATATTGGCAGGCATTCCATTTGCTGAAAAGGATATTGGATCCCAGCAATCTCCAAACTCAGGAACTAGTCCATGAAACCATTGACATCCATTGGTGTTTTGCCCTGAATTGAAATTATTGACATTCAGACAAATCTCTACTTGCTCACCAGGTTGGAAAGGCCCCGATAAAGGCGAATCAAGCGAAGTGTTCATTACGGTAACCTCACTATCTGTATTACAATTGCTACCTTGTTCGAGAGCTTCTATACAAATTTCAAATTCCCCCTCTGCACCCGCTCCATCTGAAACAGCTATGAAGTAAGTCGTACCTGGAGTGACGGATACATTATTCAAGGTAACAGACCCTGCATTTCCGATATTACAATCTATTGGTGTGTAAAGAATGCAGTCCGAAATAAAAATGGCAACCTGAGGTTGGTTCAAATCTCCACTGCTTACATTGACTGTGATAATCCCTGTACCCGACAGTGGTGTATAAGCGTACCACACTGTTTCATTTGGGAAATCAAAACAACTTCCTGATGGACTGAATATAGGACCTTGCAAGGCTGCAGTATTGCAACCGCTAATACAATTTTGACTGCCGGAACTTACATTAATGGTTTCTGCATCTGTACAAAGGTCGTTTTCCGCACAACCGGGAGGTGGGCCCGATTCGGTCAGGCAAAGATCAAAATCACCTTCTCCCATAGTAGTAGAAGCTATTTGTACATAATAGGTAAAACCGGCCATCAGACCAGAAACATCAAGGTTGGCGGAGCTGACCGATCCGCAATAAGCGCCTCCGGCAACAATATTAGCAGAACCATTGCAATCCGGAGAAAAGCTGATCACATTTATTGAAATTGTTCCAGAAAGAGAGGAGGTTTGCAGATTTATATTAAGCGAATTATTGCCAGCGGAAAGGGTCGTACTATACCATACGGTATTATCAGTAACATTAGGACAAGACGGGTTTTCCCAATCAGGAGTAGCCGAAATTGTTGTTCCGGAGGTACAGGAACCATTGGGTATTACAGGGCTGGCATTACATGGATCATCATTGGCCGGAGCAGGGTTGGGAACAGGATTATCCAGGCATATTTCAAATTCTCCAAAGTCATCAATCCCGGAAGTAAGGGCTAAATAATAGCTTTGCCCTGCAGTCAATCCCGAACCCGAAATATTTTGGCCACAATCCAATTGATTTGCAGAAGCGAAATCGCAAGGAGTCGGATCAAATTCTATTAAAGTTACTTCCGGTTTAAAAGCAGAGTTAGGGGCATTGAGGCTTACATCATAGTCTGGTCCCTGAGCAATAAAGGAAAACCAGACATTATTCGTTCCGTTTACGCAAGTTCCGTTTCCAATATCATGAGTAGCATCCGTATTATTAAAAGTTTGACAAGAACCATCAGTAGGCAAATTGCTTGCATTACCACAATCATCATTGGCAGGTTGACTAAAAGCCAAATGGAAGCTCAAAAGAAACAGGGGAGTCAGAACCGATTTAGGACTTACCTGAAAAAATAATGTATACAGGTAGGCACTCCTAAGAGTAAGCCTCTCTCTCATGATGGATAAAATTTTGACTAAAAATCGTAAGTTAAGGATTGGAAAATTGCTGACTGTTTCAATTTTATCCAATCACGCATTCTTTAACCCTTAACAAATATAACTAAAATGAATGTCAAAAGCTGTTAAATTACTTCTGATAGGCGGGAAACAAAACTTGGAAATTTTTCTAAAGTTAACATCTATTTCCTAAAAAACAGCCAGATTTTTCTATTATTTTTATCATTGCTTTATAAAGTATTGATCTTTAGTTTTTTATGCTTTTTATTTTACAGTCATTCATTAACTGTGGAGAAAGGCGCATAATTAATCTGTATTTTTTATTATTACATAATTTATCATGAAAAATGAAAATTGTGGCTTGAAAGGGTTAATATCAGCCAGCAGCCTTCTTTTTTATTTAAAATATACTTTAAACATTACTCGTTTGGTTTAAAAACAAACTCAGCTGATTATGAAAACAAGGACTATTATTCTGTCATTTATTCTCATGCCTTTTCTTGGGGTTTCGCAAGACATTGCTTTTGGTTTCAATTTGGGCGTAAACTTCAATAGTTTGGAATTGGAAAAAGACCTTTCCCTGAGTGCTGAAATAGAAGAACTAACTACGAATAGTACAACTGGTTTTCACGTTGGTATTCACAGTTTAATAAATATTGCAAGTCGCGTAAAAATATCTCCTCAGGCCTTATTGGCATTTTCCAGTACAGAATTTGGAGTAAATTTTGGCAATGATGAGCAAATAGATCAAAAAACGGATGAGGTTCGCATCCGGATACCGGTGGATTTACATCTCGAATTGTTAACGGGAGCAAATTCACTTTATCTGATCGGAGGGGTTGAATACAATGCAAATATTGCAACGGATAATGAAATGCCCGATGCGGAACTGAGTGTTAAAGATGCCTATTGGTCTGCCAGGTTGGGACTTGGATTTAGAAAGGATTTTTCTCGCTTTTCGGTAAGCCCAGAACTTACCTTTGCCAAATCTTTTGATAATATCGAAGATGACAATGCTCCTGTAATCAATCAAGTCGTTACCAATCTCGACAATAGCATCGTTGGATTGAATTTGAAGTTTCAGGGTTTGCTGAGCAATTAAATTACCAGTTGTCTGTCCTAAATGGAGATGCGGGAATATCTTCCTGATTGTATAGTTTTGAACCTTCGGGATAATCTGCCCAGGCATATCTGACCGCTACAGGGTTTTTGATCTGTTCGTTCCAGACTACCATAGTTTGGCCATTAGCATCAATTTTCACCTTGGCAGGGTAGAATTTTTTATCTGCTCCGGCGATTTCAAAAGCAGCCATATCTGGATGATCCAGTTTTAAAGTACTTCCATTTAGTTCGAAATGCAGACGAATCCTGTTCTGCTCTATTTCCATATTTCGATAGACGGGCCCGGCGTAGATGAGGTCTTCACCGTAGGCCAGGTTGCGGGCAGCTAGGGCGAGTCTCAAACCAACATCTTGTTTGTTTCTCGGATGGATATCATCGCGATCACCTATATCAATCGTCACCGCCTGAGCAGTATTTGGAATATTCAGTGTTTGATTTTGCGAGGCTCTCAAAGTGGGCCAATCATCGTTTTTGCCTGCTTTCCAACCGGCTAATTGCACCCAGAGAAAAGGGAAATCACCATATCCCCAGAGCTGTCGCCAGTCTTGAATCATAGTGGAAAATAGTTGCTGATATGGCTTGGCATCTTTTTTCGAAGCATTTGATTCGCCTTGATACCAGAGTGCTCCTTTGATTGGATAACCGACCACCGGATTAATCATTTGATTGTATAAAAGGGTAGGGAACTGATTCGGCATGATGACATTATTCAGGGATACTTTTCCAATATTAAAATACCATTCACCGCAAAGTGAAGATTGTTTTTTAGAAGTTTTATAATAAAAATTATTACAGGTTCCGGTGAAGCCTCCGCCCCAGCCATTGTCCGTAACACGCACTGTAAGAATATTTGAACCTTCTTTTAAAATATCGGCAGCGACCTTATAATTCCGGTCTACATTATAAGCATTAGTAGCTCCGATTTGTGTGCCGTTAAGATAGGTGATATCCGCATCGTCAATTGCTCCAAGACGGAGCAGGATGGCCGAATTGGCTTCTTCTTTAGTTAAATAAATCTCTTTGCGAAACCAGACGATACCGTCCAGGTTTTTATAACCTTTGGACTCCCAGGTTCCCGGCAATTCCATAGTTTTCCAGGCCTGGTGGTTATAATTTTCGGAGGCCCACAACGCAAATTCTTCCTTCATACCCTGGTCTTCTTCCGGAAGTATTTCAATTATTTTTTTTAATTCAGCAATCGTTTTTTGTTCTACAGAATCGATATAAGCTTGTAGAAAATCCGCGCTTTCCCGGGCATTTTTATAGCCTAATTTTTCCAATCTTATCCAGGGCTCAATGCGGCTGCCTCCCCAGGAAGAATTGAGCAGGCCGATTGGAACATCGTGGTATTTGCGGATTTCTCTGGCAAAATAATAACCTACAGCAGTAAAGTTTCCGACTGTTTTTCTATTACAAACTTTCCAACTACCGCCAATCAAAGTATCCTGAGGAAAATGGTGATAGGTGGCCGGAATTTTAAAATGTCTAATCCCATCATCAAGCGCCTTTGCAATTTCTTCATCTGCATTATTGGAAGCGGAAACAACCCATTCCATATTTGATTGTCCGGAACAAAGCCAAACATCCCCAATGAGTATATTTGAAAATTTTAATACTTTTTCTCCACTGCTGATCTTTAAGGTAAAAGGCCCGCCCGCTTTCATTTCAGGAAGTTTACTTTCCCACATTCCGGCAGCATCGGCTACTATGTTTTGCTGATATTGATCAAATTGAATACTTATTTGTGCTTCTGGTCGGGCCATACCCCAGATCGGGATTTCCATATCCCTTTGCAAAACGGCATTATCAGAAAACAACTTGCTCACTTTTAACTGAGCGAATAAACTAATTGGGCCTGAACAGAGCAGGCAAATACAGAGCAGAAAGTTTTTCATTGGAAAAAATATAAATTAAGAGAGCCTCATCGGCAAGTATACCGATATAGAACGATGAAGTTGCAAGCGGCTGAAACAACTGACAACTTCACGTTTATTTCGATTTATCTTAGCTAAGTAATGATTGCAATTTCATAGCAATAGACATATCGCCTTTTATCTTGATTTTTCCGGTCATCATTGCCATCATAGGGTTGATATCTCCGTTTTTCAATCCAATAAAAGTATCCATCGTAGTGGAAATCATACAATCAGCCTCCTTATCATCCATTGAAATGACATTTTTATCGCCGGTTCCATCAACAAAAATAGTATGATCATCCAATTTAAACTTGACTGTTGATCCGATTGGGCTGAGATTGCCCGCCTGTTCTGATAATTTTGATACGAGTTCTTGTACACTCATTAGCTTATTTTTTTTATTTAAAAATAAAGTGGGATGTAATGAATCCTCAAATTTAGTGAATTAATTCTTTTTCTTTTAAAACGGTTAATGTATCCGGATGCATTAAAGTTTCAGCTAACCCCTTGGTTTTAGGGAGTTCATATTTAAAATAAAACTTCATACAAAGCAATTTGCTTTCATAAAAATCAGACGTAAAAGCATCATTGGCGGTCACAATTGCTTCCTGAGCTACCACTGCCTGTTTGAGCCATTGCCAGGCGATGACAATTGTACTAGTAAATTCCATAAAGATGGTCGCATCTGCCAGAAATCGTTCAAAATCACCTGTTTTGGTAAAACCTAGCAAATGGTTCAAAACCTTTTGTGAAAGTAAAAGCTTGTCAGATAACTGTTCGGCATAGCTTTTTAAGCTTTCGTAGGTGGTAGCTTGTCTGATCGTCTCACTGATTTCTTTTACTAAAAGTTGAAGTGCCTTACCCTTGTGCATGGTTGCTTTGCGTCCCAGCAAATCCATCGACTGAATACCAGTGGTCCCTTCGTATAAAGCAGTGATCCGGATATCCCGGTAGTATTGCTGTAGCGGGAAGTCCGTGCAAAAGCCATAACCGCCTAAAATTTGCAGTCCATTACTCGTAGCCACTCTACCCATTTCCGATGGATAAGTTTTGGCAATCGGAGTGAGGATTTCCATTAAAAGATGTGCTTCCTCCTTGATCTGACCTTCTGAAGTTTTTTCTATATCTGCTAATTTTCCACATTCGAGTAATAAGCTTAGAGCGCCTTCCACCACCGCTTTTTGTAATAATAACATCCTTCTGACATCCGGATGATTAATGATCAAAGTTTGCTCTTCACTTACGTTCTTTGTTCCATCACTGCTTAAGCGCCTTCCCTGCGGTCTTTCCCTGGCGTATTGCAGAGAGGCATAATAAGCTGCCGTAGCAATAGAGTTCGCAATATGTCCAACATCTATCCTGGCTTCGTTCATCATCTGGAACATATATTTCAAACCAAGATTAGCTTGTCCGACCAGGAAGCCGGTGCAATTATCATTTTCCCCAAAAACGAGATGCGCGGTAGCGTATCCTTTCTGTCCCATCTTTTGAAAATCGCCGGCAGTGATAACATCGTTGGGAATCAGGCTGCCATCAGCCTGTGGCTTTAATTTAGGAATGACAAAAAGTGAAATTCCTTTAGTTCCTGCGGGTGCACCTTCGATACGGGCAAGAGTAAGGTGAATGAAGTTTTCACCAAACTGATGATCGCCTCCTGAAATAAATATTTTTTGCCCTTTTATTTTATAAGTGCCATCGGCTTGCGGATAAGCAGTTGTTACTACATCTGATAAAGAACTTCCAGCCTGAGGTTCGGTTAGAGCCATTGTTCCCATCCATTTCCCTGCGATCATCCTGGGAACATAAGTGTCAATTAATTCCTGAGCGCCAAAAGTGACAATCAAATTGGCGGCCCCGGTCGTAAGATTCATATAACCAACAACATGATTATTCGCTGCATGGTAAATGTGATTAGTCGCTCCAAATAACATCATCGGAAGTTGCATACCACCGTGTTCATAAGAAAAATAAGAACCAAAGATACCGGCCTCTGCTGCTTTTTTAATAATCGTACCTAACTGAGGGTGCGCCTTGATTTCCCCATCTTCGTAGATTACCGGTTCTTCATCCATTTCAACAGAGTACGGAAAGTACTCTTTATCCGCTAAATCTTTTGCTGCATCAAGAAGAATATCAATGCTTTCTCTATCGTAATCGCTAAAATATGGTATTTGTAATATCTCTTCGATTTTGTGAACATCGTACAATAAAAAGCGCAGATTGTTCATACTGGTATACTGGTCAGCCATCTCTATATTTTTGGAAGGGTAAAATACAAAAATAACGAATTTTCGCTAGAGTTATTGGGTGGAACGATTCGGCTTTTTTAGCCAAGCTGTATTGATGTTAAAAAAATCTATGCTAATAATTGGTAAAGGAATATGGGGACTGAAACAGGCTTGAATATTTGATTTTTTTGGAATTTAGATTTTTTGAATCCGGCATTTAATTTCAGTGTATCCATAGCAATTGGTAATTGCCTTAAAATGAAGGTTTTGATGGAAAAAATGGAGCGCTTTCACTTTTAAAGCAAACTGAAAACAAAGGATTTTGTGTTCGTTTATGATACCGAATTTCGGACAATTGACTAATTTTAAGCTCATTTTTAAACATAGAGGTGAATTATAATCGTTTAATCACTTCATAAAAAAAATACAATGAGAGTTTATTTTTATTGCTTTATACTTGCCCTGGTATTGGTCGCTTGTAGCAAGCCGTCGGATAGCCCTGCTGAGGCAAAAAACGAAGAGCAAAATATTCCGGGAGAGGATTTCGTATGGCAAACGGAGTCTTTTACTGATATAGGAATATTACGCTATCAGGTTCCGGGTTTTGAAAAATTGAATTTACAACAGAAAAAACTGGTTTATTACCTTAGCCAGGCTGGTTTAGCCGGGCGGGATATCATTTATGATCAGAATTACCGGCATAATTTGACGATTCGCAGAGCGCTGGAAGAAATTATTAAAAATTATAAGGGCGATCGCAACTCTAAAGACTGGAATGGATTGATGATCTATGCCAAACGCGTTTGGTTTGCAAATGGTATTCATCACCATTATTCTATGGATAAATTTGTCCCCCGTTTTTCACAGGATTATTTACTTTCTTTATTAAAAGAGAGTAATACCAGTTTGCCGGATGAGGTCATTGAAGTGATATTTGATCCGGTCGTAGATAATAAAAAGGTGAATCTCGA
The DNA here is from genome assembly GCA_028280415.1 of Saprospiraceae bacterium. Lineage (GTDB taxonomy): Bacteria > Bacteroidota > Bacteroidia > Chitinophagales > Saprospiraceae > JAHDHW01. Next base: position 42,508 of record JANQLV010000027.1, on the reverse strand, counting down.
TCCGGGCAAAGGGCTGGTAAAAGGTTCGGCCGTTAATTTTTATGATCCGGATATTACTGAAGCAGAAGTGGATGCCTATTATGCTTCTATTGCGGATACTTCGGATGAGCCCATTTCTACAGGACTTAATTCTAAAGTTGTACGAGGAGAAGATGGTAAATTAAAAGAAAAAGTTTATTCGGCAAATGGAATGTACGGTTCGGCGATTAAGGAGATTATTAAATGGTTGGAAAAAGCAGTTACGGTTGCCGAAAATGAAGCGCAGGGAAATGCTTTGAAAATACTTATCGAATATTATCAAACGGGTGATCTGAAAAAATGGGATGATTATAATATCGCCTGGGTACAGGCTACCGAAGGTGATATCGATTATATTAACGGATTTGTTGAAGTATATAATGATCCTAAAGGTTACAAGGGTTCTTATGAAAATATAGTGGAAATTACCGATTTCGAAGCTTCCGCTCAGATGAAGGTACTGGCAGATAATGCTCAGTGGTTTGAAGATAATTCAACGATTGATGATAAGCATAAAAAAGAAAATGTAGTAGGGGTAAGCTATAAAGTAGTAGCGGTTGCCGGGGAAGCCGGAGATGCATCACCTGCTACTCCTATCGGAGTTAACCTTCCTAATGCAAACTGGATCAGAGCAAAGCACGGTTCGAAGTCAGTTAGCCTTGGAAATATTATTGCAGCTTATGATAATGCTTCCGGACCGGGGATGCTCAAGGAATTTGCGCACGATGAAGAGGAAATTGAACGAACAGAGAAGTACGGAGCAAAAGCGGATAAACTGGGTACTGCCTTACATGAGGTGATTGGTCATGCCTCGGGGAAACTGGAAGAAGGAGTTGGAACCCCTAAACAGACGCTGAAAAGTTATGCTTCTACTTTGGAAGAAGCCAGAGCGGATATCGTAGCACTGTATTTTATCATGGATCCAAAGATTGTGGAATTAGGGGTGCTTCCTTCGCTGGATGCGGCTAAAGCAGAATATGATGGTTACATCAGTAATGGCCTGATGAAGCAATTACGTCGTATCGAATTAGGTAAAGACATTGAAGAATCTCATATGCGAAACCGGCAGTTGATTTCTGCCTGGGTTTATGAAAAAGGCCAGGCTGATAATGTGGTCGAAAAAGTAGTTCGCGATGGTAAAACCTATTTCAATATCAATGATTATGATAAATTAAGAGGACTATTTGGACAATTGCTCAATGAATTACAAAGGATAAAGTCGCAGGGAGATTACGAAGCGGGAAAAGCTTTGGTAGAGAACTACGGCGTAAAAGTAGATCAGGTTTTACACAAGGAAGTACTGGACAGGACGGCAAAACTAAATATCCCGGCCTATCTTGGATTCATCAATCCGGAATTAGTTCCAGAAAAAGATGCCAATGGAGAAATTACAGACATCAAAGTGACTTATCCGGATGATTTTACAAAGCAAATGTTGTATTACGCAGAAAAATTTTCTTTTCTACCGGATTATAACTAGGGATTAAGTTCAGGTATGAGGTTTTGGGTATGGTATAAAAGTCAAAGGCCCAAAACCTTATGCCTTTTTAGCTACTATAGCCTCTTCTGATTATTCTAAATTATCTCTACTTTGCTTCTAGGCCCAGCGTCTCTTCCGCAAAAGCAAAAGTCTCTTTTCGAACAGTGTCCAAATCCTTACTTTGTAAATCGGAAATCATAACATGACTGTCCACTTCCTGAAATGCGATTAACTTTTTTTGATCAGCCGGGGTTGCGGATATTTTATGGAACCATTTCATTTCCTCAATGGAAACTACATCATCAAATTGCTCTTCATTTTTATAATAATAAGCCAGAAAATAAGGAAGTTTTATCTTCTTTAAATTGGCTTCGGTCATCGTGTGTTCAATTAAATACTTCAAGCAGATTAATCCTTTTGTGCTGTAGGTGGTCGTCCAGTATTTTTCCATTGGAGTACCAACAAAAGATTCTATGGTACGATGTTCCCCGACCAGGAGCCTGGTCAATTGTTGTCCCCAGGGCATGGTCATTAATTCTGTGGAGGAACTGTACAAATCAATATTCGGAGAATACATCAACAGGCTATGGAAAGCCTCCGGGTTTTCAGCAGCCAGATAAAGTGCCAGCGTAGAACCGGTAGAGCAAGACATCAGAATGATTTTCTTACCCAGCAAACGACCAATGGCAATGGCTTCTTTAGCAGAATCGATAAGCGCTTTGGGGCTTAATTCCTCAAATGCATCTCTGTCTTGAATACCATGACCAGCCAGTCTGGGAATGTACAAATTGGCTCCGTATCGCCGGGCGAATTCCCGGTGTACCGGATTTCCTTCCTGAGGGCTTGCGGAAAAACCATGCAGATAGACCACTGCGTATTCTGTCTGTCGAATAGAATCTGCCCAGATTATTCGGGATTGATTATCTGGCTTCAGGTTAACTACTTTCGCCTCTTTTTCGGCAATAAACTGATCCAGTTGAATCAGCGGAATTTCCAGTGTACTGAGTTGACCGTCGAACTTTTCGTAACTGGCACGAGGACCAAGCAGATATACCAGAATCAGAAGTATCGGAATGATATACCTTTTCTTCATACTAATTTTTTGCTTTGCTAAAATTTAATGAAATTTAAGAAATTATCTTGAATACTCGATACTCGATACTCGATACTCGATACTCGATACTCGATACTCGATACTCGGGAATGAAAAACGAATTGTATGAAAATTAGTCATTGGTTCTTATTACTCTTGTGTGCTTTTGCCTTTGTAATTATCTTATTGCTCCTGGCTAATGTACCGGAAAGTGTAACTGGAGTAATTCATCCGGATTTTCAAACGATGACGAAAGGAGGAGAGGGTGTGGCCTTGTACCTTGATACGAAGTTTTTAGCATATCTTTTTGGCCTGGGCATTATTGGTATATTTGGTTTTGCAGTGGGCTTCGGTGCGCAGAGAAAAGAAAAACTAAAGGGCATCAAGGTTTGGCTGATTAGCGGGATATTGGCTTACCTGCTCGTTTTTTCCCTGCTTACTTTTAGTTATTGGAAATATGTGCTTGAACCCCGTCCTGAGTTTTTCGGTGGACTTCCTGTTCCCACTGCCATAATGCTTTATGGTTTGGGAACTGTGCCTTTAATGCTTTCCCTGATATACATTTTTAAATTCAAAAGTTGGGTGTTGACGGATGCAGATGAGCAACGTTTTCGGGAGATAGTTGAAAAACGAGTACAAAACGAAACGGAAAAATAAAAGATGGACGAACAACGAAACACGATTATCCTGACCTGTGTAGGGCTGTATATGCTGCTTTGTATTGCGGTGGGAATCTGGGCTTTGCGACGTACAAAATCCGCCCATGATTTTTTTATGGCGGGAAGGGATTTGGGGATTATGGTGACGGCCTTTGCCGTTTTTTCAACGACGCTTAGTGGATTTGGCTTTGTGGGAGGACCGGGGCTGGTTTATAAAATGGGAATGAGTTCGGTCTGGATGTTTGTATGTATCATTATGGGGTTCAATATTTCATTTTTTGCTCTGGGCAAGCGCCTGCGCTTATTATCAGAGCTTGGTAACGCTGTCTCGCTTCCCGATGTAGTGGGCTTGCGCTATGGTACTCGATCCACTCCTTTTCTAATTGCAATAGCCATCTTATTTGGAGTGATTGGTTATCTGGCAACACAGGTATTGGCAATGTCCGTCGTGCTAAAGGACATACTGGCGGCTACGGATGCTATGAGTAATATCAGTCTTGAGGCCTGTGTGTTTATCTCTTGTGGAATTTTGGTTTTTTATAGTGTTACAGGAGGAATTATCGCTTCTGTTTATACGGATTTGATTCAGGGGGCAGTGATGGTCATTGCTGCTGTTTTGATTTTTTTTACAGTTATGTATAGCTATGATGGAGGATTCACGGGAATTTCGAAAACGATTCAGGCAGATGATCCCGAGGCAATTGGTCCCTGGGGGACTTTGGGAATGGTTGGTTGTCTTTCCTGGTTTTTTATGTTTGGGCTTGGAGGTTCGGGGCAGCCGCATATCATTACCAAGATGATGATGTATAAAAAACCGGGAGATGCCCGAAAAATATTACCAGTATCAATTATTGGCTACTTATTTTCAGCCTTGCTATGGATTAGTATCGGGCTGATCATGCGCGCCCTGGTTTTGAGTGGGCAGCATCCTGAATTGGCTACAGCTGATTCTGCAGCCGCTCAATTTCTACAACATTATGCACATCCGGTATTAGCCGGAATTGTTTTTGCCGGATTATTTGCTGCAATTATGTCTACCGCTGATGCTTTTCTGAATATTGGAACTGCTGCCGTTATGCATGATATTCCGAAAGTATTTTCCTTAAAAATTGCGAATGAATTGTTCTGGGCCAGACTGACCACCGTACTGCTTACCATTTTATCTGCCCTTTTTGCCCTCTATAGTGGAGATCTTGTTGCCATACTTGGAGCCTTTGGCTGGGGAACATTTGCAGCAGCGATTGTGCCTGTTGTTACTTTTGGTTTCAACTGGAAAAGAGCTACTGCTTTGGCCGCTAATGCTGCAATTCTATCCAGCCTGGCCGTTAATCTTTATGTAAAACTTTTTGGAATTAAGATTCCCTATAATATTGATGTAGGAGCCTTATCTTTAACGATTTCTCTGATAGTCTTTTTTGTAGTTTCCTTATCGACTCCCAAGCCAGACTTAGATCCCGATGTGGCTGAAGTGATGGATATGTGAAATGAAAAAGGGCTTGATAACAAATCATCGAGCCCTCTTTTTAGTTTTTTCATTCTCAATTAGCCTAAGCAAGACTGTTTTCTGCAAATCCCCCTTTAATTTTGTTAGTTTGTTTAATCGAAATTACAGTTTTCTTGATCTTCAAACGACGTTTAAAATTTTCAAGTGTGATAAGCTGTTTTTTCTTCATGTTGATAAGATTTAAGGTGTTCTAATCGACATGTACATGGATAACGGCGACAATATAGGGATTAATTCAGGTTATCCAAGACGAAATTTGTTAAAAAATAAAATCAAAATTTAATTTTGCACTATAACAATATTTTTACAATTAAATCAATAAAAAATTTGGTTTTTATCGAATAATGCCATTTAAAATATCGTAAGGCGAAATTTCGCTGAAATTAATTTGGTTGGTACTCATTTGTATTCTTATTCTGATAAGCTTGTTTTAGTCTTCCTTCTGTATAAATTGTCGATAGTGATAAGGATCATTTTAGGCATTGATTGCCATCATTCCTTGAAGGGTTAAGCTCACTTACCTTTGGATAGTAATATTAATTATTTAACAAAAAATTAGAATGATGACGATCAAATTCTTGAGTTTAAAATGGGAAACACTATTACTAAGATATTTCCTGATGATGTTTGCTGTAATTGCAGGTGTATTGACTCAAATATGGGCAATTACTTTCTTGGGATTCCCCTTATTTTTAAGTGCAATTCTAGGTATTGCTATTGTTAAAGAAACAGATAAAGCTAAAAGAGCTAAATTGGTTAAAATCCCAAGTGGACAAAGATCTGACAAAAAGGTCAGCTAATTTCATCTTCGTTTAATGAAAAATATTATTGTCCCAACTGATTTTTCAGAGAACGCCAAAGATGCATTGATATTTGCAATTAGAATTGCGAATGAGTTTGGAAGCAAAATTCACCTGATCAATTGTGTGAATACGCTAACATCTACCGGGATTTATACGGATGTAGATAATTTATTGAAAAAAGCCGAAGGAAACAGGCTGAACAAGATGATTGAGGAAGTTTCCGGGCTTATAAAAAAGCCTGCCAGTATACGTGCATTGGCTTTGAAAGGGGAGGTTGTCTCTACGATCCATATTTACACTCAGGTAAGTGATGCGGATTTAATTGTGATGGGAACCAAAGGTGCGAGTGGACTGCGCGAGATTCTTTTAGGAACCAATACCCAGGGAGTTATTCGGCAGATAGATGTGCCTACGCTGGTTGTACCGGCAGATGGCCAGACCAGGAAGCTGGACAAAATTGCTCTGGCCATAGATAATCAGGCGCTCGGTTCGGAATCCATTTTACAACCTTTTATAAAATTATCAAAGGCATTTGCTTCCCAAACCATTTTGTTTCACGCCAATTCGCAAAATGAGGAAAAAGATATTGATCCTTCGATATATGAGTTTTTGAAGGATTTAGAATATAGCAAATACATTCACTATGGCAGTGATAAGAACGCTGGAAAATCTATAAGGGATTTTGTAGAAGAGGAAGACATTGGTTTATTGACCTTGGTTAGAAGACATAGAAATTTTGTAGACCGAATTTTTCATAAAAGTATAACAAACAAAGAAGTTTTTCATAGTAAAGTACCATTGTTAGTATTACACGACTAGTTAGACAGGAGCTATCTGGATTTCACATCAAATGATGCAACACCTACCTTACCTTAAGACACATTACATCATTGATCCAGTTATAGCTCCTGTTTTTTGATATGAAGCTAATCCTGAATTTTAAACTAAAATCCACCTCTGATTTCTCTTGCCATATCTGTTGACCGTTTATTTTTTACTTATTTATATCACAAAGAATAACAGGGCAGCAACCATAAATCCCGAGAGAGCCAAAAGCGTTGTCATCATGGTCCAGGAGCGGAAGGTATCTTTTTCGGATATTCCCAGATATTGACTAACCAGCCAGAAACCACTATCATTGACATGTGAAAAGATAGAAGAACCGGCCGCAATAGCTATTACAATCAGTGCCAGGCTAAAACCTTCAATGCCCGAATTTTCCAATAAAGGAGCTGTCATACCCGCCGCAGTGATCATGGCTACTGTAGCAGAACCTTGTATAACCCGGATTAGAACGGCGGCAAGAAATCCGAAGAGGATAAAGGGAAATCCCATATTGGTCATTGATTGAGCCAGCATTTCTCCGGAGCCTGTATTGATCAATACTTGCTTGAAAACGCCTCCCGCACCCGTTAAAAGGATAATAACACCCGCAGGAGCCATTGATTTAGTAGTAATTGTAAAAAGCGCTTCCCGACTAGTGCCACGCAATATCCCCAATGTTATCCAGGCAATCAGGTTGGCAATGATCAGTGCTACAAAAGGATGGCCAATCAGTGTGACCGCATTCATAAGACCGGAGAGCTCATTATTCAGCATATTGGCAACTGCCAGGAGTTTGGGGCCTATTTCTATCCCGTTTTCAGCCGCTTCCGACATTTTTGCAATACTGCTTAAAACGGTATTCACCAGAATCAATAAGATTGGAATACCAATGATAGCCAAAATCATCAGGGGACCGGGCAAGTTCGTTTGTTCCTCACTTTGTGCTTCGATCTCGGGAGCCTCTACATGGATGCGTTTGGCAATATATTTTCCGAAGAGCAGGCCACTGACAATTGCTGTTGGAAAACCTACAATAGCCCCGGCCAGAATTACCCATCCCAGGTCAGCACCAAGAGTTTCCGCTACTGCTATAGGGCCAGGTGTTGGTGGTATAAAAGCATGGGTAATTGCCAATCCTGCCAGCAAAGGGATGGCATATAGCAAAAGAGACTTTTTGGTTTTACGCTGAAGTGCATAAATAACCGGAATCAGAATGATAAAAGCTACGTCAAAAAATACGGGAATGGCTACTAAAAAACCAGTCAGCATCATTGCACTGGGGGCCTGTTTTTCCCCGAATCTTCCGACCATCATTTTGGCAATGGATTGAGCACCTCCTGAATACTCCAGAATAGCGCCGAACATTGCACCCAGACCAACGACCGTGGCTACATAACCGAGGGTACTGCCCATTCCTTGTTGAATCGTAGCAATGATATCATCCGGAGATAATCCGGCGATTAACCCTACGGTTATGCTGGCAATTAACAGGGAAATAAATGCCTGAATCCTGAGTGCCAGTATCAGCGTTAACAATAAGCCGATCCCGATGACAACGGCTGCAATTAATTGTAAATCTATCATTGCGTTTGCCAGTTAGTATGATAAAATTTTTCGCTCGGATCATCCACTCTTTGATAGGTATGCGCTCCGAAAAAATCTCTCTGTGCCTGGATCATATTAGCGGTTGATTGAGCCGAGGTATAAGCTAATAAATACTGGTAAGCGGCCATCAGACAGGGGGTTTCTATATTGGTTTTAATTGCCGAAAGGAGAATATTTGCCAGCGCATCTTTATTGTTTAAAGCAATTTCGATCATTTCAGGTACATTCAGGATATTTTCTTCTGTTTTCAACTTTTCTACCAGGACTTCCATTAACTGAGAACGGATAATACATCCATTGGTCCAAATGCGTGCGATTTCACTTAAATTGAGCTGCCAGTCGTATTCTTTTCCGGCACTGACGATCAGTTGCATTCCCTGATGGTGATTAATGATCCTTGCCAGTTGATAAGCTGATTTTAAATATTCCAGATCAACGGATCCCCGTTTTTTAGAAATATTATAAAGTTTATGATTAGCCAGTCGTTCTGTTTTATAAGAGGAAGTATATCTTGCGTATAAAGCGGCCGTAATCATCGTTACCGGTACCCCTAATTCGGCTGCGGCAATACTGGTCCAGCTTCCGGTACCTTTATTTCCTGCTTTATCCAATATTTTATCGATTAACCAGCCTTGCCCTTCTCTTTTTCTAAGAATATCAATACTGATTTCTAAAAGATAACTCCCGAGGTTTTGCTTCATCCAGGATTCAAAGACCTTGGCAATCTCGTCGGGAGAATATCCCGCTCCATATCTCAGTAAGCCATAACACTCTGCAATTAATTGCATTTCGGCATATTCGATCCCGTTATGAACCATTTTTACAAAATGACCGGCACCTCCTTTGCCGATAAAAGCACAGCAAGGCAAACCATTTTTATCTTTGGCTGCAATCGCTTCCAGATAGGCTTTGATAGCTTGATAAGCTTCAGGAGAACCTCCGGGCATGATCGAAGGACCACGGCGGGCGCCTTCCTCCCCGCCGGATACACCGGACCCGATATAATGATAGCCTTGCGCCTCCAGGGCTTTCATCCTGCGGCTCGTATCCCGATAATGCGAATTACCTCCATCAATTAAAATATCTCCTTTGTCCAGATGCGGAAGCAAGGATTCAATAACTTTATCGAGAGCGGCCCCGGCCTTGATCATCATAAAAATTTTTCTTGGCGGGTTCAGAGATTGTACAAATTGCTCTAAATCGTCAAAGCCTTTAGCTTGATTTAGCAATGCTTCGGAATGAATGAAATGCTCGGCTACTTTTTCTTCAAAACCGGCTTCGTGTCGGTTGTATAATGAAAGCCTGAATCCCTTTTCGGCTAAGTTCAGACTGAGACTTTTTCCCATTACTCCCAGACCAATAAGGCCAAATTCTGAAAGATTATTCATAGTACTCGTTTTATTTATAATTTGTCTGACGATATCTTCCGGTGTATCTTCGATGCTTATTCTAATGGCCCCGTCCGGATTTTCCAGTGTATCAAACTGAGTCTGTAATAATTCAACCGGCATAAAATGCCCGACTCTTTTTTTCATTCTTTCGTGGATCAATTCAATAGCACCTTCCAAAAAAATGAAATAGCAGGCAGACTCAATACCCTGTGTTAAAGTTTTGCGATAATGTTGCTTTAAGGCAGAACAGCTGATAACTGCGCCAAGCTTAGGGATTTCATTTCTGGCTAATTCGGCAAGCCGCTCCAGCCAGGGTTGTCGATCTTCATCATTTAAAGGGATACCGCTTTTCATTTTTTGAATATTGGCTTCCGGATGGAAGTCGTCGGCATCGTAAAAAGGAAGAGATAACTCTTTGGCGAGTAATTGCCCAATTGTGGTTTTACCCGAACCAGAGACGCCCATGATATAGTATATCTTGTTCAAAGTTGGTTTTATTAATCCTTTGTTAGTATGGTAATTTTTGACCGTTTTCTGAACAAAGATAAAATCTCCCGACACCTTTTATAAAATTATTGTAATAGTCTTGCCATACTTTGCCTGAAAAAGAGTTCTTATTTGGAGGATAGCCCGTTTAGGAGTATTTTTACTGATCAAATTGATGAAGTATGACGGTTCGTATTGCTACTAAAAAAATGACCCTTTTAAATCTGATTTTTTGCCTGTTTGTTACTATGCTCCCGGGGACGGGTTTGCCCGAAGGGTTTGCGGAAATAGAAATTGCGGATGGCCTGGATCCGGTAGGATTGGCGCTTGCGCCTGATGGAAGAATCTTCATCGCTGAAAAGAATGGAAGAGTTTTGATTGTCCGGGATGGAGAGCTGCTTCCCGATCCTTTTGTGACACTCGACGTTGATAATTTTAATGAACGGGGACTACAAAGCATAGTGTTACATCCCGATTTTGATATGAACAACTGGGTTTACTTTTTTTATATGGCTCCGGGGGATAATTTCAATCGGGTTACGAGATGGAAAGCCAATGGCGACTTTGCTATTCCCGGCAGCGAAGAGGTCTTATACGAAACGGATGTTCTTTTCGGCCCGAATCATAACGGGGGAGGTATGCAGTTTGGTGCGGATGGAAAGCTCTATCTGGCTACTGGAGATGGTGTCGTGGGAGGAACCTCTCAATCCTATAGTCATACCAGCGGGAAAGTGCTGCGTTTAAATGATGATGGTTCTATTCCGGTAGATAACCCTTTTTATTCAACTACTCAGGGGAAATATCGGGCGATCTGGTCAATTGGATTGAGAAATCCCTTTACCATGGCTTATCAGCCTTCTACCGGGCGATTGGTTTTTTGCGATGTCGGACAAAGTCTCTGGGAGGAAGTCAATTATATCGAGGAAGGGGCAAATTATGGGTGGCCGGATATTGAAGGACCTTATACTGGAAGCAATGCCCCGGAAGCATATGTTGATCCAATCTACGCTTATGGCCACGATCCGGATTGTGCAATTGTCGGAGGAACATTTTATGAACCGGAAACCACGCAGTTTCCGACACAATACTTCGGTCAGTTCTTTTTTGCCGACTATTGTGAAGGTTATATAAAAGTAATGAATCCGGTCAATGGAGAAATTCAGGAGACCTTTGCTACAGGGATAGATCGACCGGTAGCACTTTTAGTCGATCAGGAAGGTGCTTTATACTATCTGGCTCGTGCCGGCATGGGGGGCGGCTCTCCCCAGGATAATACAAGCAGTGAAAATGGTAAGCTTATGAAGGTCTTTTATACGGGCAGTGGAGCACCTTTTATTTCAAAGAACCCTCAGTCTACTTTAGTCCCGGAAGGAGAAAGTGTAACATTCGAAGTGACTGCTTTCGGAGCTGATCCATTGGTTTACCAGTGGATGCGTAATGGAGTGGCTATCAACTATTTTGGAGAATCCATTTATATAGATGATGTTGATATTTCCCAAGATGGAGATGAATATGCTTGTATGGTTTCTAATGGGGAAGGAACGGTCGTTAGTGAGATTGCCATACTTAATGTCACTGAGGGAACCAGACCGCAGCCAGCTATTTCCACTGTGGATACTTATCGGGCCGGAGATACTATTTTCTTTTCGGGGACCGCTTTTGACGCCGAAGATGGTACACTGGATTCCAGTACTTTTGAGTGGTGGGCAGACTTCCACCACCTAGATCATACACATCCGGCAATGAGTCTGGTGAATGGGATCGCTGAAGGTTTTTTTGTTACTCCCCAGATTGGCGAAATCAGTGATCAGGTTTGGTACAGGGTTTATTTGAAGGCAGTTGATTCGGAAGGCCTGGCACAAATAGTTTTCGAAGATATATTTCCGGAGAAAACGAATATATCGCTTCAATCTTCTCCTTCGGGGCTTTCGCTGGTCGTCGATGGAAAGTTTGAAACGACCCCAATTGAAGTGACCAGTGTAATTGGTATTCAAAGATCGATAGTTGCACCACTTACTCAGGAGCGGGGAGACTCCATTTTCCTGTTTAAGCAGTGGCAGAATGGTTCAAGGGAGAATCTTTATCAATTTTTTGCAGACGATGGGATAGCCATAACCGCTATTTATGAAGGAAGGCCAATCGATGGTGGAACGGGTTTGTATGCGGAATATTTTGATAACCCGGACGGTATAGCAGATTTTGATGATGATCCCAAAAAAGTGCGTATTGACAGAGAAATAGCTTTCAACTGGGTATTGGGTTCTCCTTATGAATGGGATATTGGTAAAGATTCGTTTAGCGTACGCTGGACGGGGTCGATTATCGCTTTACACGACGAAGAATATACGTTTTATACAAGGTTCAATGATGGAGTAAGACTTTGGATTGATGGAGAGCTTTTGATTGATGAATGGACGGAGAACGAACAGGACCTGGTACGTGATGCCAGTGCTACTTTTACTATGCAAAAGGGCTATTTTTACGAAATCAAAATGGAGTATTTCGAAAGAAAAAATAATGCAATGGCGATCCTTTCCTGGAGTAGCCCGAGTACGCCTAAACAAGTGATTCCGGAAGGACAGTTGTTTCCTGAAGTTTATAGTAATGATGGTTTTTTTAATGCTTTGATTTTTCCCAATCCGGTAAGGGAAGAACTAAACTTGAGGATCATTTCGAGTAATGCGCATGATGTGGTTTATTCGATTTACAATTCGAGTGGGCAGGAAGTATTCCGCCTGGCTACGGAGATTTCCAAACGAGTAACAAATATTCCATTTTTTGTAAAAGGGCTCGCTCCCGGGGTATACTTTTTGGAAATTAGAACGAATGAGTTTAGCGAAGTTTTTCCATTCGTAAAAAGTTAAGCTTATTATGAGTAGCGGGCAAGCTTCGATTATATCCTATAAAACCTGGAAAACGGGGAATATAAATTTAGTCTATGCTTGTTCGGATTTTACAGAATGCTCAAAAGTCGAAACGGGTAATGATAAGGATTTGCTCCGCTTGCATTTCGGCCTGAGTGGAGATTATAGTTTTACCTATAAAGAACTGGGAAAGACTTTCCTGCTGGCCGGAGGGCATCACAACCTTATGTATTCCAAAGGAATTAGTCTGGGAATCACTGCCAAAACGAATATTATCGAAACCTTTGGCATTTCTTTTCCTCCTTCGGAGCTCTTCCAACTATTCCATCAGGAAGATCACTTTTGTAAATCGTTTTTGCAAAAAATTGAAGCAGGCGAAGCTTGTATATTTTCCGAGCGGTGGGGAAGAATCAATTCTGCTATCCAAAAGCTTATTCACGAAATTTTAAATCATAATTATACCGGAAACCTGGAAGCGATTTTCTTGCAGGCGAAAACTTTGGAATTACTGGTGTTATGCCTCGATAATTATCGCAGCTTAACGAAATCAGTTTCGGGTTTTCTTAAGAGCCAGGAAGATAAAGAAAAAATTATAGCAGTCAGGGATTTGCTTAACCGAAGATTAATTAATCCTCCTACAATCAAAGAAGTAGCACAATTAGTAGGTTTGAATGAATTCAAACTGAAAAATGGTTTTAAAGAGTTTTTTGGCTGTACGATGTTTAATTACCTCACTGAAAGACGTTTGCATGAAGCCCGGCAATATCTACTTAATACTTCTGAAACCGCTGCTGAAATAGCCTACAAAATGGGATATTCTTCTCCACAGCATTTTAATCGACAATTTAAAAAGCGTTTTGGGCATACTCCTGATTTTATTAGAAAGAATCCTTAATATGTAATTAAAGATTCTCTTAGTTCCATTATCTTGTGCTGCATACCATAATTTAAACTCAAAATAAATGGAACGTTTTATTAAACAGCACATCGATATAAAAGCATCTGTTTCCGGAGTGTGGCAAGTTCTTACAAAAGCTGAATATACGAGGCAATATATGTATGGCTGCAATATTGAGAGCAGTTTTGAAATCAATAGCCCAATGTTATGGCGAGGACATACGGATGGAATAGTGTACGTCAAAGGAGCGCTGCTGGAATTGCTTGAGCATGAAAAACTGGTATATACCGTTTTTGACCCCAATGGCAGCTATGAGGATGTTCCTACGAATTATCTGGTTGTAACTTATGCATTGAAAGAGCAAGAACAGGGCATGCTGTTGGAAGTCACACAGGGGGATTATTCGAAAGTATTCGATGGAAAAAAACGTTATGAAGATACCATAGCGCAAGGTGGCTGGCAAAGCGTTCTGGAAGGTATTAAAAAAATTGCCGAAGCTGATTTCCCGCTTTCCGAATAGGCATGAGCATTAACTTTTTTTCGATACTGTGATATAAGCGCGTTTGCTTGGATATTCTGCTGCTGCATAAGGATATCTTTCTATAACTTCTTTGATTTGCCAATTTCCCTGGACTAATAGTTCGAGTATTTTTTCAACTTCAAAAAAATAGAAATCCATTTTTACTTTTTCTCCTAAAAACTCTTCCAGTGCATTAATTTCTTTTCCAATATGGAAGGAAAATAAAAAAGTGCCTCCCGGTTTTAGAATCCTTTGCACTTCTTGAAAAGCAAGTATTAATTCTTTTGTAGTAAAATGAACGATTCCGTAAAAGCAAATCGCATTGGCAAAGCTTTGATCCTCAAAATCCATTTGTAATAGGTTCCCACATGTAAATTGAATGGCAGGAGGATTAATGGTTTTGGCAATTTGGATCATCTCTTCGGAAAGGTCAAGGCCCGTAAGATTGCGTACCCCGGACCGATACAGGAAATTAGTCGTTTGGCCCGGTCCACAAGCCAGATCAAGGAGCGCCCCCTGATGAGCCCACTCCCTTGCAAAGTGCTGCAATAGCAAACGATCAAGTGGTTTCTTTTCCAGCTCATTGAAAAATTGATTGGCATAAGCCTTGGCTGTTTTATTATAAGCCTCCAGGATAGCTTTTTTCTGCTTCATCAGATCAGATTTTGGTTTGATCTCAGAACTAAAGGTATTCAATTTTAGTTCCTATCTTTAAGCCGAACACCGAACACCAAATCACGAATCAAATTGAAAGAACCACTTGATCGAGAACTGGCGAATATTAACCCTGAGAACTTTAGTTTCTACAGAGATTTTCTAAATCTGGAAGAGGCTAGGGCATTAACGGTGTTGTTAGATGAAAATAATATTCCTTATCGCCTGGAAACTTCGGATACAATAATAGATACTGCAATTGTCGGGAATGGATTAATTCCCCAATTTGTCCTGAAAATTCTTTCGGAAGATTTTATCCGGATTAACAAACTGATAGAGGCGCAATATAAAAATCTGAGCTTCGAAGATGTCAAAGATCATTATCTCAATGAATTGGAAAATGATGAGCTGGAAGAAATTTTTGAAAAGCAGGACGAATGGACAATCGAAAACGTAAACGTTGCCCGAATAATCCTTAGTCATCGGGGTATAAAAATAGAAGAAAAGGAGATTAAAGAACAGCGTGCTGAGCGATTAGCGGGCATCCGAAAGGGAAAAAGGGGCAGTATCTTTTGGATGACTGTTTACTATAATGGCACTAATCTTTGGAATATTTATTAGTCTGATTTTTGTGGTAGCTGGTATCGGGATGAGCTATTATTATGCTTATGGGAAAAGTACGGATGCGGATGGCAATCGTCATTTCATATACGAATCGAAAACCCGTTTTATTGGTACGATTATGCTTTATGGAGGCTTGTCAATCGTATTGCTGGAGATTTTGTTTATGATGTTTGTGTTTTAATATTTTAGAATGTTGGATTTCTTTTGTCTAGAATTAAATGAACAATATTAAAAAGGTAATTCCTAAAATAGTTGGTTTTGGCCTGAATACACTAAGTAGGTGGAGTCCGGAAAAGGCAGGTGAAATAGCTTTTGATATTTTTTGTACGCCCAGAGCTGGAAGAATAGGGGAAGCAGATCAGTTTTTTTTAAGTAAAGCGGATGGTCAGAATGAACTGAAGACTCCCTATGGTTTTACTAAGGTTTACGAATGGAATCCGGATGCTGCACAAAGCGTCCTTCTTTTACACGGTTGGGAATCTAATACTGCCAGATGGGAGCCACTAATGCGTTCCCTTCAAGCTATGCGACATCGTATTATCGGTATTGATGCGCCTGCGCATGGAGCTTCTGATGGAAATCGATTTAATATGATCAAATATGCAGAAGCGATTCATGCAGCTGTTAACTGTTATCAGCCAGACTATATTATTGGGCATTCTTTGGGTGCTGCCACTTTGAGTTATTATTTGGCCCACTACTCGTTTTCGAATATCCATAAAATCGTTTTAATGGGCGCCCCTTCCGAACTATCGATTATGATGCAAGGTGGTTTTTCTAGATCACTCGGACTTTCTGATCGGACGCTCACAGGGCTTTTTAATTTTTTTGAAAAACAGTTTGATCGTCCGGTAGCGTATTTCTCCTCTGCAGAATTCTGTAAATCTATTGACATTCCTGCTTTATTGATTCATGATAAAAACGACGACGTTGTTGCTGCAGATAGTAGTATGGCGATGCATCAGAACTTATCTGATTCCGAATTATGGCTTACCAAAGGTTTGGGACACTCTCTGCAAGATGCCAGTGTTTTTCAAAAGATCGTAACTTTTTTACACAATGCTTGATTTGGAGCTGCTAATACTGTAGCAGCAGAACAGATATCAGGCCTTTAACAAAGCTAAAGGGAAATTGTACATTTATATGATTTAAAATTACGCAGGCTCAATCAGATCCCAAAGATTACCGTACAGATCAGCAAAAACCAAAACCTTGCCCCAGGCTTCCTCAACAAGTGGGCGTACAATATTGACTTCTTTATCCAGTAAATTTTGATAATCACGCTCAATATTATCCGTATGTAAAAATAAAAATACTCTCCCGCCGGTTTGATTACCGACACTGGCTAACTGCCTTTCATTGGCTGCTTTAGCCAGTAAAATGCCGCACTCTTCCGAACCGGGAGGGGCTATTCTGACCCAGCGCTTGCTTTCGCTCAAAGGACTATCTTCCAATAATTGGAAATGTAGTTTTTGAGTGTAAAAAGCAATAGCTTCGTCGTAGTCTTTGACCACTAATGCAAAATGTGCTATTCTCTGTTTCATAAATTTTTGAGATTCTTTTTTCTGATGGCATATACGAGCTCATCCTGATATTCGCCGAGTTTAATAATGGTTTTTTCGAATCGGGCTTCTAAAAGGAATCCGCTTTTTTCTAAAACCTTTTGCGAGCCGATATTGCTACCAAAAGGTTTGGCGAAGATACGATCAATGTCGAAAGCAGAAAATCCGTAACGAACCATTTCCATAACGGCTTTACTCATAATTCCTTTTCCCCAAAATGGTTCGGCCAGCCAATAGCCAAGTTCC
Organism: Saprospiraceae bacterium; assembly: GCA_028280415.1. Lineage (GTDB taxonomy): Bacteria > Bacteroidota > Bacteroidia > Chitinophagales > Saprospiraceae > JAHDHW01. Next base: position 25,276 of record JANQLV010000027.1, on the reverse strand, counting down.
GCATTTTTTCTAAAAATATCCTGTTGTGGATGGAGACCAATCGCTCCGATGGCTTCCTGTTCTGTAGCTATAGCAAAAATTTGCTGCGGTTGATGAGTACCTGTTTTTTTAATAAAAGCTTTTGCATCTTCCAGTGAATAGGGAGAAGGGAAAATGTCTGTCAGGTTTTTAGCAACATTTGGATTGTTGGCATATTGAGCAAGCGTTTCTGCATCTTCGGAATGCCAGGCTCTTAAGATTGTTTCCATTTTGTAAAAATTTATACTTGAACTATTGTATTTTTCAACTTCAAAAAAAACATATAAGTTTCCCAATCGTCCTAATAAGAGAATATATTTAAAATCATTCCAATGAAAACAGCTAAAGTAACTCATGTAAGTCTCAGCCCAACACATACAATGTCGAAAGTTAATTGTGAAAGTATTCATCTGTTGACAGGGCTTGGTATAGAAGGAGATGCCCATCAGGGAAAGACGGTTAAACATCGATCCAGGGTGGCAAAAGATCCGACTCAGCCAAATTTAAGACAGATACATCTGATACATGCTGAATTGCATCGGGAGTTGCTCGAAAAAGGCTTTAAAGTTGCGGCCGGTCAAATGGGGGAAAATATTACAACCGAAGGGATAGATTTACTGGGGCTACCCAAAAATGCTTTATTAAAAATAGGAGATCGCGCTGTTATACGAATTACCGGTTTGCGCAATCCCTGTAGCCAGTTGGAGGGCATTCAAAAAGGCTTAATGGCAGCGGTCCTTGATAGAGATGAGCAGGGTGACTTAGTTCGCAAGGCTGGTATTATGGGAGTCGTTCAGGAAGGAGGTATTATAAAACCAGGTGATCCGATCGAAGTAGCATTACCCGATCCACCCCACGAAAAACTGGAAAAAGTGTAAAATTGATCTTTTGTGCATAGGTAGAAGAAGCATTGGAGATACTTTGCAAACCAAGGCGCTAAACCTTACTCAATAACCAGCTGCGTTCGGAGAGGATTGTTTCCTTTTTGATTTGTGAACCGAGTTTTGCTTTTTCATCATAAGCAAATCCATAATCATAGTTTTTCTTTCTTACTAGTTGATGAGAAAGTTGAGCACAGGTAATTCGGAGTTTTAAATAATGTTCTAAAGATTTTATTGTTTTACTCAGATTGTATATTTTAATTTCAAATTCAACAATCGCAAAACATAAAATTATATGGAACGCAGATCATTTATTAAAAATGGCAGCATAACACTGGCTGCTATCCCTTTGTCCAGTCCTTCATTTAATAATACTAAAAATGCTTCGGGCGCAAAATTTAATATGAAGTTTGCGCCACATCTTGGTATGTTTAAACATCATGCCGGCGATGATCCGATTGATCAGTTGAAATTTATGGCAGATCAGGGCTTTCAGGCTTTCGAAGATAATGGTATGCCGAATCGCGATATCGCTTTACAGGAAAAAATGGGCGCAACAATGGCCAAACTGGGAATTGAGATGGGCGTTTTTGTTGCACACAAGATATATTGGCACGAACCTAACCTGGCTAGTGGAGACGAAGCGAAGCGGATAGAATTTTTGGATTACATTAAAAAATCGCTTGAAGTAGCTAAAAGAACGAATGCGAAATGGATGACAGTTGTTCCCGGGCACCTGGATTTGAGAAAAGATATGGGCTACCAAACAGCTAATGTGATAGAAGCTTTAAAAAGAGCTTGCGATATTTTAGAACCCCATCAATTAACGATGGTATTAGAGCCGCTTAATTTTAGAGATCATCCCGGACTCTTTTTGACCAGATCCGCACAAGCCTATGCAATCTGTAAAGCGGTTGACAGCCCCTCGTGTAAAATCCTCTTTGATATTTACCATCAACAAATTCAGGAAGGGAATCTGATTCCGAATATCGAAACGAGTTGGGATGAAATCGCTTATTTTCAAATTGGTGATAATCCCGGTCGAAAAGAGCCAACTACCGGAGAGATAAATTATAAAAATGTTTTTAAATTTATTCATGAAAAAGGATTCCGGGGAATAATGGGTATGGAACACGGAAATTTTAAAAATGGAAAAGAAGGTGAACTTGCAGTAATCAAAGCTTATCGCGAAGTGGATGTGTAATGATTTTCGTTATTCGGTTTTCGAAGCTCGAAAGTCGAATAGCGAAAAACGAGTTACGAAAATCGAAAGTTGACCAAAACAATTTTTTAATCTCTAGTGATCATTGTCCCTAAATTGTTTTATCAGTACAATTAGCTAGTAGCAATGCGATAACCGTATTTCTGAATTAAATATTCAATTGAGTTGTTTTAAAAATTGTTAATTTTAGTTGTTTTGAGTTATAAATGTCTTAAAAATTGAAAAAATAAAATTTTTTCCTAACATTTTAAGATAGTAAAGTATAAAGAAAAAAAGCTTGCACTCCAACAAGCAGTATATTAACTCTATTTCTAAAATGAAAAACAAATTGCAATGAACACAATTCAAGAATTATTAACCGTCTTTAAGGACCTTGCAATCATAGGAGGGATAATAGGGATACTGGTTATCCTCTATATGATTTATCGGTTCGTGAAACTAAATCTTATTCAGCAAAAACCTCAGGACGATTTCGAGCCGGGATATAATGATTTTTATTACAAAAAAATTGTCCGTCGGGCTAAAGTAGACGAGGAACGTGGTTTTCTAAAAAAATATGCGAATATTGATGAAAACTACAGAACTACTACTTTTACGCAGGCAATTATCCAGGCTTTGAAAACCTCCCGATTAGTTGAAGAGATTCAACTTCAAAAAGAACTTTTGAGTATTAATAATGAGCAGATGACTGCAAGCTTTGAATTACCGGAAGAATGCCCTATTCCGGGGGAGGATGAGTGTGATATTCACGATATTAGTGATAATCAATTAGAGTTGATTGATGCAAGAAATATCACCTATATGGCTGATTTATTTGGAATAGAACATTTAGAAGAACTTTGCCTTTGCCCGGATGGACGTTATTGTGACTGGTCCGGGAAAATGTTCGAACAATTTATCGTTAATACGAACGAGTGGGATGTACAGGAAATAAGTATCTATAAGTGTAATCCGGAACTCAGTACCGCAACACTAATTGCTTATTCAGATATTAGCGATGCTCTAATATCTCCTTTGGGGGGCTTTGCAGTGGTCACAATGAATGAAATAGATAACATGTTGACGAACTTAAGTGGAGGAGATTTGATAAAAGCGAAGTTTGTCTGGATTGATGATAGCGGAAGAACTAGATGTATCATCCTGCGCAATATAGTTCCCCATGAGCAGACGACCGATCCTGGCTCTGGTAGTAGTAGTTTAACCGCTGCAAAAATTGATGATAAAAAAGGATAATTGATTAAATAATATTTTTAGTTTAAATTATTATTTATTTTAACAGGATAGTACCTTTAGTGCTATCCTGTTTTTTATATTTGAAGAAATACCCATTATGAATAACCAATTACAGTATCCCCCTGTACTGCTTCTTTTCTTATTTGTTAATTTTCTACAAATAAATGCACCGGCGCAAAATCCAGATTTGCCCTCCAATAATCCCGATACTTTGATCCAACAACTATTAGATAAAAGCCAATCGGCCTTAAAAAAGTATAATTTTGTAGCGCTAAGGCGATGTATTGATTCTTTGGAGATGTTAATAAACCCTCAAGGCGAAGAACGTAATTATATTGATGAAAAAACACTTTTTGAAAAAGAGGTGCTGGAATTTTATTGCGATGATGTTTTAGGTTTTAAAACCAGAGCCAGAGAAAAGCTTCCAAGATTAATTAGAATAGCAGAGAAAAATGGCTATGAAGAAAGGTTGAGATCCCTTTATACTAATATGGGTGTTATTGAATATAATTGGTATCATAATTATAAAAAAGCATTATATTATTTTATGAAATTGGATAGTATGGGGTCTTTTGCAACCTATAATACCTTACCTTATAAAGCTAAAATATATACGGGAATGGGAGAGGTAAAAGCTGCAAAAAAGTGTTATGCAGATTATCTTAAATCCGAGCCTGAGAATACGGCTTTATTGATATCGGCCTATTTGAATTACGCAAAATTGCTTACTGATCTTAATCAGGCGGACAGCGCCTTATATTATCTCAATAACAAAAAACTGCTAAGTATTATAGATGATGAATCAATACGTCAGGCTGATTTATTTAAAGCCAAAGCAATGATCTATTTGGGTAAAGGGCAAGCCGAAAAAGCAAAAGAATTATTGTCTAAAGGACTGAATATTCTTATGAAACTGTATGATAATAAAACATTTTATTATGATTATACGGATTCATATAATAAGCTTGGCGATGTTTGTCTTCAGAAAGAAGAGTATGATGATGCATTATTGTTTTATCAAAAGGCATTAGCTAATCTGGTTCCCGAATTCAGGAAAAAGAATTTTGAGAAATTCAGTGAGAATCCGGAGCTTAAAAATATTGACCTGCCTGTGGATTTATACGAAACCTTAATGCGAAAATCCAAGGTCTTGTTTCTTTTAAGAGAACGACCAGCATATCGGGCGGCATTAAAAGAAACGAATAGCCTGACGCTTGATTTGGTAGAAGAAATTCGACAGGACTTCCTGACGAGTGAGCTAGACAAGCAAGTTTTACTTTCCAATGCTTATACATTATATGAGCAAGCAATTACTCTGGCTTACGAAGAGCAAAACTACTTGGAAGCATTTCGCCTTTCAGAATTGAGCAGGGCATTGAATTTGCAAAATGCGCTGAATAATTATCGGATAGAAATATCTGAAGGCTTAAACACTGACGAAGTAATAAAAATAAAACAATTGCAAAATCAGCTATTGCTGCTTAGTGATAAAATTGCAAAGGCTGATTCGGAAACATTGAATAGTGCCAGATTAAAGAAGTACAAATTGGAAGAAGAGTATTACCTTTTACTCGATTCTATTCGATCGAAAAATCCTTTATTAAACCTGAATACGGATATTTCTGTAGCTACAATCAGAGAAAAGCTATTGAATCAGAATCAAGCCTTGCTGGAGTACTTTGTTGGTGATGAATACATCTTTGCTTTCTTGCTCTGCCCCGATGAAAAAGAAATTATGGTTCACGCTATCAAGATAGACGAAATATTAAGGAATCGTATTAATGATTTGAGGAATTATGTTTATGAGGAAGATATGCTGGCTTATACGACTACTGCTCATGCTTTATATCAGAAACTCATTAAACCTTTTGATAAAAAACTCGGTTCAGTTGATCGGCTGGTAATTATTCCGGATAGAGAATTGTGGATAGTCCCTTTTAATGTATTGCTACGTAAAAAGGTTGAGCAAGCAGAAATTACAAAATTTGATACTTATTCGTATCTGATCAAAGACTTTAGTATTGATTATTGGTTTTCAGTGGGAACTGCGCATACGATTAATCAACGTGAAGCTATTGACTATGATCGGGAATATTTGGGAGTAGCCCCTATGTTTAGCAGTACGGATTCTTCCAGACTTCGATTTAGGAATATAAGAAATAAGGATGAGGTAAAAATTATGGCGACTTATTTTCAATCTTCTACTTTGTTTCAGGATGATTTAGCAACGGTTGAACATTTTACTAAAAACGATTCCAGTTTCCAATATATACATATAGCGAGCCATGCGGATGCGGATGTACAGAATCCTATGAAGTCCTATATCGTTTTTTCGAATGATGGTTCTAATTTTAAACTAGGTTTAAATCAATTATACAATATGCGTATTCCTTCTGAACTGGTCGTACTCAGTGCATGCAAAACCGGAGTTGGAAAAATTGAGAAAGGGGAGGGGGCCATCAGTATTTCCCGGGGCCTCATCCATGCAGGAGCGCAAAGCGTGATTTCTACAATGTGGGAAATCCAGGATAGAGATTCCAGGGAAATAATGGAATTGTTTTATGATAAATTGCGAGATGGTTTTTCTAAAGATGTAGCCTTACAAAAAGCACAAAAGAAATTTATAGCACTCAATGGCGATCTGGGCCCAAAATCCTGGGCCGCTTTTGCTTTTTATGGAAATACCAAAGCTACCAACTCTTCTTGTAATATGGCCCGGTTGTTGAGTATTAGCCTAATCCTATTTTTGGGTATTTATTATTTTTATAAAAAAAGAATAAGCTGATTCATTCCAGCCAGGCTCTTAACTTTTCAGCGGGCTCTCTATATTTCAGACTGGGTGATTTGGCCAAAAAAACTTTTAACCTATTTAAGAACTCTGCTTTATTGACTTTTCCTTTATCCTTTTTGTAAACATTGAAAAAAGCCAAAATAGAGGTCCATTCTGCATCAATAAAGTTCAAAGCTTCTTTCTTGTAAGCAGGATTATTTTTTAATTGTAGTAATTGCTCGTAAGTTGCTAAAGACTCCGGAAAATTTTCGTTTTCGAAATAAGCATATTGTTTAAGGTACAATGCAAGTAAATAAAGACTATCCGTTTTTTGGATATTATTGAGGATGGAAATACAAGCACTGAAATTTTTATCAATAAACTGTGATCTCGCATTTTCATAACTGATTTCTGAATGCTGTGTTTTAGAATCAGAGCCAGATTTTTCTGTCCCGTCTGAATAACCAAAGTAATAGGTTTGAGCAAAGTCATCGGGAATTTGATTTCCTTGCATGTTCCACCAAACCAGCGAACCAATCGCGATTATAAAAATTGCTGCGGTCAATTTTTTCAAAATACTAAAGGAAGAACCTTTGGGGAGCTCAACCTTTTTTGCTTCGCTTATTTTGGGTAAGTCTTTGCTCCATGATTGTACTTTCTCTTTTAATGCTTCGGCTTTCAGGGATTCGAAACCCAGGAATATCTCTTTGTAATCCTCTACTTTTTCGCGTAAAGCTTCCTCGTCTTGAAGGCGTTGTTCGAAGTTTTTAAGTGCATCGCCTTTCAATTCATTTTTCAAATAAGATTTAATTAGTTCAATTTCATTCATCGGTTAATTTAGTTTATCTTTTTAAAAATCTCTCTGAGTTTATCGCGGCATTCACTTAGTTGTGTTCTTACTGAATTCGGACTTGGTTTTTTCAAATGACGCTGGATGGCATCGATGGACCATTCCTTTAAATCTCGTAGTGTAATAATTTCCCTACATTTTTCGCTCAGCTTTTCCAGCGCTTTTTTAATCTTTAATTTCCGGTGATCCAGATCAAAATAATCTATGATTACCGGATTTTTCACTGCTCCCATGTACCGTGTCATATCATCGGTCAACAGGTGACGCTCTTTTCCTTGCTTATCCCAATACTTAAGTGCCATCATTTTACCTATACTGATTAAATAGGTGCATTGTTTCTTGTTCAACAAGTCATAAGTTTTCCCATTTTTAATGTTCTGCACAAAGTTTACAAAGGCTAATGGATAGATCTCTTCCTTGATTTCCTGTTCACTTAAGCTGGTATGGCTTAAAAAATAAGCACAAAAGTATTCCCAATAACATCCGTGTAATTTGAAGAAAAAATTCTGATCATTCTTTTTAACTCTTTGGATGTCTGCTTCGTTTTTAATGCATTCTTTACACATGTTAATCTTGTATAAATTGAAATTGTTAGTGTGTGGGTGTATTTTGTTTTTAAAGTTAATTAAAAAAAATCCAGATTATAATAGCTTTTGGCAAATAAAAAATAAAGTAGAAAAATCTAACACTTCTGAAAATATCCGGATTAACTGTTTAAAGAGAAATTTGGCAGGCGAAAAAGCTTAAATGAATTATGCAATTAATAAAGAACAGACAAGAGCACAGAATAGAAGCAGATCGATAGTGTCGTACAATGGTTGACGCAATTATTCTCCCTTATTGTTATACTTCCGGCGTTAGGATTTTTTAAAGCAAGCAGATCCTAACTGCCGGGAGACTTTAATCAGATCTAAATCATAAGTTATGCGAGTGAATCAATTCATTAATAACAACGAAGTCATATTAGCTCTGGATGACCTGAAAAATCATTTTGAAAATAGCGAGCGACAATTAATCGTATCGGATGTATTGGATGAAAAGGGATGTCAGTATGTCGATTTGGTACAGGAAGGAGGGGGTATTTTGGGAATTGCATTAATCGGATACTTGTATGTGATGGAGGAAATGGGAATTCGCTTTTTAAACGTAGCAGGAGCTTCGGCAGGGTCGATCACTACTTTGTTGATGTGCAGCCTGGGAAAAACACATGAAAGAAAAACGGATAAATTGATTGAAATCCTCTCGAATAAAAATTTTTATGATTTCGTCGATGGGGATAAAGATGCCAAAAAGTTTATTAAAGCGATTATAGAAAAAGCCGGAAAATTTCGAACCATTTTTCGTGGATTAAAAATTCTGGATAATCTGAAAAGAGATATGGGATTGAATCCCGGGGACCATTTTCTGAAATGGCTTAAAAAAGTGATTGCTGATTATGGAATTTCGGATACGCAGGCGCTTTTGGAAAATATTCGGGAATTACCGCCCGGAATTAAATTGCGAAACAGCAGTCGACTGCTGACAGAAAAGGATCTGGATGTCAAGATCAAACTGATCGCCTCCGAATTGACTACCAATACCAAAGTGATTCTTCCGGAGATGGCCGAGTTGTATTACAAAGATTATCTACTGACCAATCCCGCAGAATACGTTCGGGCTTCCGTTTCGATTCCTATCTTTTTTGCACCTTTCAAAATAAAGGATATTCCCGTTTCTGAAGATGAAACACAACAATTAAAATGGCAGGAGATTGCTAAATACAAGGGCCCGATTCCAAAGGAAGTGTATATGGTTGATGGAGGGGTTATGTCTAATTTTCCAATCGATGTTTTTCACAGACATTTCAGTATTCCAAGAAAACCAACTTTTGGCATAAAACTCGGTTTGGAAAGAAATGAGATTAATAATATTGAGAATTACTTCCATCTGATTTATTCCAGCTTCGAATCCGCCAGACAAATTCGTGATTTTGAATTCATTTTTAATAATGATGATTTCACCCAGCTGGTGACTTATATTGACTTGGGTGAATTTAATTGGTTAAACTTCGATATTTCCGAAGAAGAAAAGATTAAACTGTTTGTGGAGGGAGTAAAAGCTGCTTGTAACTTTCTAAAGAATTTTGACTGGGAAGGATACAAACAACTCAGAAAAAACAGGCTCATTAATGATACAAGAAATATCGTAATGGCCCAATAGTGAAGAAGTACTAATTAAGAGTCACTCCGAGTTTGGGTTAATGTTTACAGGCAAATTGAATACTATATCGCTATTTATTGTTGGGTAGGGCAGGTATTAGGCATGAGGTATTAGGGTATCCAGAAAAACCTAAAACCCAATAACCCAAAATCTAATACCTGTTTCCCGAAGCTTAAAAGTATTCTTCTGTATACTACACTACAGCTCTCTAACCCAAATGTTTCTATAGCTCACTGGATTTCCATGATCTTGCAGAATAATGGAAGCTTTCTCGTGAGCTACATTTTTGGGCTGTCCAATATATTCAGTAGTACCTTTGATCTCTACGTGGTTTTGTACGAGGACACCATTATGCAGAACCGTTAAATAAGCCGAAGCCACTTTTATACCATCCTTATTAAAACGTGGAGCGGAAAAGATAATATCATAGCTCTGCCATTCTCCGGGCTTTTTACAGGCATTGACAAGTGGGATATATTGTTTGTAAACCGATGCACACTGCCCGTTCGAATAGGTTTTGTTTTCGTAATTATCCAGGACCTGAACCTCGTAGCGGCTTTGCAGGAATACCCCGCTATTGCCCCGACCCTGGCCCTGGCTCTCAATCTTCGCCGGTGTTCGAAATTCGAGGTGTAATTGTATATCTCCAAAAGCTTGCTTGGTCATAATGCCTCCTGTACCACCCACAACGGTCATGTAATTATCTTCGATTTTCCATTTTGCTTCACTGCTATCCCGCTCGGACATCCATTGATCCAGATTTTTACCATCAAATAAAACAATGGCATCCGAAGGCGGGCTATTAAGCTTTCCGGTTTTTACGACTCTGGGCTCCGGTTGCCAGACTTCCGTAGCTTCCGGCTGCTTTTGCCCCAGACTTAGGCCTAAACAAAAAAATGTAAATAAAAATAAAATTAGAAATCGCATAAATATTAATCTTGATTCAAAACCTGTCCGATCTTTTTGACTCTGTCGAAAGAGCTGCCGAGGGAGCAGAAAAAAGTTTTCGAAACTCCATCAATTATTTTTAAACAGGTTCTTATGTTCATTTAATAATCACTTTTCCCAATCCTTAAAGAGCCCAGGCTCTTCCAACTTCGGATAATGGTATACAGGAATTATATTCACCCGGGATAGGATCAAATTTTAATGCTTGTTTGGAACCTGCTTCAGAAGTACAAAATCCAAGCAAAGTAAGCTCTTTCATTGTAAACCAAAAATGCTTGGCGGCCCCTTCGGTTTTTGACTGATCAAAAGCTTCTTTTTCGAATTGAATTAAGAACTCTGTTTTTTCCGCATCCTTGGCATCCAAAAATGCTTTTCCAATGATTTCCTGAAAACGGCTTTTAAAATTTTCCAAATCTTTGTTGAAGGTTTCTTTTTCTGCAGTTGTAAAACGATCCGATACGGCCGTATCGATAAAACTATGTACGCCTGCATTTATAGCTCCGGGAGTATCCGTTTCGGGAATAATACATTCTGCTAAGTGTGCAATCACTTTTCCGTTTTCTTTTGATAAATAACCAGGTGTCCAGGCATCCAGACCCATTTCTGCCACTTTATTATCGACCGTACAACCATTCATAATTGCCGCGATTGAAGAAGCGGAAAGAGCATATCCGAGCATTAAAGCTGTTCTTTTTAAAGCATCACGTCTTTGCATGATCATTATTTTTTGTTGAAGTTGTTTAAATAGGATAAATGCTTTGTTTGCAATCAACCATTATTTTTAAAAAACTTCCTTATTATAAATTACCTTTTTTCAACTCATTAACGGCAAAGTCTGCAGCTCTTGCGGTCAGTGCCATATAGGTCAGTGAGGGATTTTGACAAGCTGCGGAAGTCATACAGGCCCCATCCGTAACGAATACATTTTTGACCGCATGGATTTGGTTGTAGCCATTGAGCACTGAAGTTTTTGGATCGCGTCCCATGCGGGCTGTTCCCATTTCATGTATACCATTACCGGGAGGGCATTCCTGATCATAGGGATGGATATCTTTAAATCCGGCAGCTTCCAGCATTTCGGCAGCAGCAGTTTTCATATCCTTTCGCATATTCATTTCGTTCTCCTTAAACTCAGTATCTATGGTCAAAGTCGGCATACCGAATTTATCCAGTTGCTCAGTATTTAAACTAACTTTATTCTCGTGATAGGGGAGGCATTCTCCGAAACCGGTAAGGCCCATTCTCCAGGGGCCGGGTTGTGTAAACTGAGCTTTGAAATCTTTTCCAAAACCTAATTCTTTTACATAATGCCGCCAATTTGAACGACTCGCACCACCTTGGTAACCATAGCCGCGCAAGAAGCTTTTTTGATCCGTATCTCCGCCCAGATTTCTAAACCGGGGGATGTAAATACCATTGGGTCTTCGACCCTTATAATACTTGTCATCAAAGCCATCAATTCGCCCGGAAGCGCCTACTCTAAAGTGATGATCCATCAGGTTATGACCGAGTTCGCCACTATCATTTCCGAGCCCATTAGGGAAACGATCTGATTTAGAGTTCAGCATGATCCAGGTAGAACCTAATGCGCTGGCATTTAGAAATATTATTTTCGCAAAATATTCTGTAGTCTCTTTGCTCTCTGCATCCATAATACGTACTCCACTAGCTTTCTTTGTTTCCTTGTCATAAATCACTTCATAGACAATAGAATTTGGCCGGAGGGTCATATTGCCGGTTTTTTCAGCTGCGGGCAGGGTAGCGGCATTACTACTGAAATAAGCACCATAAGGACAACCTCTGATACAGCGGTTGCGATACTGGCAGGAGCCTCGACCATTATGTGCTTGCGTTAGGTTCGCACTTCGACCAATAGTTAGGATCCGGTCGTTGAAATGTTCGGCGATTTTATCTCTTAAATGTTCTTCAACACAGTTTAGAGCCATTGGAGGGAGGAACTTCCCGTCGGGTAATTGCTTTAAACCTTCCTTACGGCCATTGATGCCTGCAAAAGATTCCACATAATCGTACCAGGGTTCTAAATCCTGATAGCGGATTGGCCAGTCTACTCCAAAACCATCCCTGGCATTCGCTTCGAAATCCTGTGGTCCCCATCGATAACTCTGCCTTCCCCAGGTAAGGGATCGTCCACCGACGTGGTAACCTCGTATCCAGTTAAACTTTTTGACTTCAGAATAAGGATGTTCGGTATCCTTTACCCACCAATGCTTTGTAGAATGTTTTACCGTATACCCGGTTCGAAGTTGTTTCTCATAATCTTTCTTCTCTTCGAGGCTCAGTTCATCTCGATTGGGAAACTCCCAGGCTTCCATATTTGCGGTTGGATAATCTCCGTGTTTGACCATGCGGCCTCTTTCTAAAACCAGTGTCTTAAGTCCTTTTTCCGAGAGTTCCTTCGCTGCCCAACCACCACTAATACCGGTACCTACTACAATAGCATCATAGGTTTGTTGCGCTTTACCTTTAGAATTAAAATACATATGCTCTGATTTAAAATTTTACATGCCGTTTATAGATTCAGTTCTCGCAGTCTGCCATATATCCTTATTTTCTAAAACTTTCTCCGATAAAAGCCAGTGCATCCGTAATGCCTGTCCGCCAATAAGTCCAGTCATGTCCACCATCCCTGATTCTAAACTCATGCGGAATGTTTTTGTCCTTAAGCTTTATATGCATCATCGCATTGCCTTTATACAAAAAATCATCATCTCCGCAATCGAAATAATAGCGCACTTTTTTTAGAGAAGCTTCCTCTGTAGATTCAATTAAATAGAATGGATTATTTGATTTCCAATGATCGGTAATCCGGTTTTCACCTCTCAGTTCTTTTCCATATACGAGCCCTTCCACCTGGTCCCATCTTGATTGTTCATACTTTATAACATCTTCTTCCAAATAAAAAGCGGCACTTAAAGGGGCTGCGGCTACGAATAAATCGGGATATTTTACAGCATAAAGAAACGAACCGTATCCCCCCATAGACAGACCACAAATTCCCCGATATTGCTTTTTGGGTCTTACCCGGAATCCATTCTCGATATGGGGCATAAACTCCTTGATGAAAAAATCTTCATAGGAAAGGCTTCCGTCAAAATTATTGGCGTACCAACTTAGCCCCGCATCTGGCATCGCGATGATCATGGGCGGAATGATCCCATTATTAATTGCTTGATCGGCATATCGATCGACCTCACCGAATTGTACCCAGGCCGTCTCATTATCCGTATATCCATGTAGTAAATAAACAATTGGATAACTCCTTTCTGATTGATCATAACCGGGGGGCAGGTAAACTGAAAAGTTAACGGACTTGTTTAATATTTTACTTTGTAAAGAAAGGCTTTCAATCACTTTGCCTCGTGTAAAAGATGAATTACTGAGTGTAAAACTAAAAGTAAAAAATATTAACAATAAAAGGAGGTGGCTTTTCATAAGTGGAAAAATATAAAAATTCATTCACTTTATAAAAAGCCACCTGAAATTTAACGAGTAGAATGAAAAGAGACCTGATCATCTTTTCTTTATCTGGGTAGTCTCCTGGTGATTCTGTGATTGATGCGTTCAATGACATCATAAGTATTATTTCTCCAGTCCGTAGGACAGATTCTGGAAGCGGTCCAGATAGTATTCCCATTCTTTACATCAATGATAGAGGTTGAAATACGTACATCACTGGTTCGGTTTCGAGGCATTAGCCAATATGCGCTGGAGCTTAGATTGGCGAGGATTTCACGAGCAACGAAAATTCCATAGGATTCCAGTTCCGTTAAATACTGCGTTTTGTGTACCGTCGATCTGGCGATCGCATCAACGCCAAGTATATCAGCCAGGTCCTCACTTGAAACTTTCCAGCTTTCTTCCAGCCTGATTCCAGCTGCTTCTAATTTTTGATTGGTTGTTTCAATAGATTGCACACGCAGGTTTAGATTTCTGTGTCTTCTGCGATCCAGGCGATCCAGGATTTGATTGTAAAGGGAAACCTGAAAGGCCTGACTTTCTGCTGCTTCGATTTCTATAATCATATCCTCTGTGATGCCTTCCGGGATACGACCCGTAGTTACTACCCGATAAGGTAAGACGGCAATTCGTTTTCCCTGAATGCTTTCTTTATTGTAAGTAGCATTCGAAAATCTTCTTGAACAAGAGCTAAGACTTAGTATTATTAGAACTATTAAGCCAATATTTTTTGTCATTTTCATAATTCAATTAGTTTTATGGTGGAAAAATATTTTGTTTTGTACTTGGCTATATGGAAGTAGAAAACCTGGACGGAATTATTTTTCCTTTTTTAAGAAACTCTTAACTCTTATTCGGTGAAAAACAATAAAGAGGCAGTACAACTGCTTTTAAATGATCCTAAAGCACTCATAGCTGCTTATCAAAATATCATTGAAATCGTAGTGACTAAGTTTGTCCGAAGGGGTTTTTTTAGTGATGATGAAAAAATGGATATTGTACAAAAGATCAATGAATCCTTGCTGGAGCGCAAGGTTTATAATATACAGCGCAACTATAATGGATCGGTTTTATTGTCTACTTATTTTTCTAAAGTCGTTTATAATCAATGTCTGGAAATAACCCGAAGCCGGAAAAACAAGACTAGAGTTGAATCCGAAACACTGCTTGTCAATCAGGCTGATAGTAGTTTGAATGCGGAGGATAAGCTACTTATTCAGGATGAAATTAATCGCCTGGGCATTATTTTGAAATATGTCATAAAATGTTCTTTTCGACTTTTTATTGCACTTAAGTTATATGCACGTATTCCATTGTCAATCAAAGATTTAGATGAAGTGATGCCAGTGGAGAATCATTTGTTTCGAAACTTTAAAGACCTGTTTTTTAAAGCTTATGACCATTTTAATGATAAGGAGGTTTACACCCGGGCTATTCCTTTTTTAAACAGCTTGACCGGTAAAAGCACAGATTGGGACTCCATGCGTAAATGGCTCAATATTCAGATTGATAAACTGATTGAATTACAAAATGGTGATCCGCCTCGTTCCGGACATAATCGGGAAACGATCAGAATCCTGCTTGCCAAATACTTTGAAGCAGAAGCTGAAAAATAATTCAAATGTTTTTCGAAGAAAAAATCCGTTTTGAATCCTGAAAAGCATATAAAGGCTTGAAGATTAGAAAGCAAACGAGGGAATAGACGAATATTTAACTCATTTAAAATGAAATATATTAATCAAGAAGGGCATCTTAGTGATGAAGGCTTTGCGCTGTATGCGGAAGCTATAAAGCTGAACAAAGTTACTGAATTGCCCGATGATTTAACCGCTCATTTGGATACTTGTCGTAAATGCCAGCAGGACCTGGTAGATTTTTCCGCGATTATGCTTGATATTGATCAACCTGAGTTGACAACGCATCCTGCTTCTGAAGGGGCTGTTATCCACGAACAAAAAAAGGAGGCAAGGAGAATAAGTTTATTTGTCAGGTATGCTGCCGCTGCTGCAGTACTGCTACTATTGTTTTTTACTTATCAAAAATACCAGGGTTCTTCTACACCGGAAATTGTAAAGCAGGATAAAGAGAAGCCTGAAAAACCGTACGAAGCACCGAAGACTAAAATTGTTCCTTCCGAAGATAATACGATCGTACAGGCCACTGATCCGGAAAAGGCATCAGATACGATTCAACAAATTGAAGGGGCTATCCCGGAAGATAAAACTCCCGGGACACCGCCTGCTAACCGGCAATTGTATGCAGCCAATTTTGAAATTAACGAAGATTTTGAATCGCTTGTGGGTACGACCTTTAGATCTGAAAACTTTAAGGCAATTGCTCCGGTTAATAACAAGGCCTTCAAACCTGGCTCAATGATCAATTTTTCCTGGGAAGGAACTGTTCCGTTAAATTTGATTATTTTGGACAATGAAGAAGATATCCTGTTTGAAAAAACAGTGGAATCATTATCTTTTAACTGGACACAGCAACTAGAACCCGGACTATATTACTGGAAACTGGAAACCGAAGATGATTTGCTGCATCTTGGAAAATTTACGATTGAATAGTCATTTACTACGATGAGAAAATATCTAAGCTCTATTTTTATCTGTTTTATTGTTCTGAGTGTTTCCGGACAAAGTTATAAGAAACTTGCTCTTGCGGATACACTTGCAATGCGTAATGATTACCGGGGAGCAATACGACTGATTAATGAAATACTGGATGAAAAACCGAGGACATTCCTAAAAGCACAGGCCTGTTTCCAGTTAAGTCATGCTTATTTGCAATTGTATGATTTGGAAAAAGCCTATCGCTATAATGAAATGTCTTTGGCTTTACGGGATCGCATTCAATACGAGTTTATTGCCGATAATTATATGCGCTATGGAACGATTGCTTTATTACAAGGTAATTTGGAAGAAGCACTGGATTATTTTCTGGAAGCCAGGGACTTACCCCATGAGAGTTTGCAGTTTAGCGGAATTCTTGATGGTTATATTGCTGCGGCTTATGAGCGTTTGGGAAAATCTCAAAAAGCCCTGACTTTTTACCGGAATTCTCTGGAAGTGCTTTCCTGGGAGCTGGAAAGCGATCATCCCGATATCTCTGTGGCGCATTACAATCTGGGGAATTTCTTTTTTAGTACGGGTGAATATATAAAAGCCATTGAGGCTTATGAAAAATCTGTCTTGATCGAAATGAACACAGACTGGGGAAGCAATTCAGAGAATCCGAGGTTAAGCAGAGCTTATAATGCACTGGGAACAAGTATATTTAAAGAAAAGCTGGATTTACCGGAGGCTAAGAAGTTGTTTGAGGCAGCAATTAGAGCTTCAAAGGGATATCCCAGGCTTCGGGCGATGGGGAAGCTCAATCTGGCACAATTGTTTTTTGTTGAACGCAAATTTGAGCTGGCCGAAAAAACGATTGAGGAAGCTTTAACGCTGCTCAATAGTTCTGATGAAGAAGATCCCAGATTTTTTATCCCCCTGATCATTGATAAAAAACTATATGCCAATGGTTTGCAGTTGAAAGCTGAAATTTTATTTGAATCTTTTGAAACGAATAAAAACCAATCTGATCTTGTCAAAGCTTTTGAAAACAGTGAACTGGCTATCGAAGTTTTTGAAGGCCGGTTTATGGATCTTTATTTGGAAAAAAGCCAATTGGCATTGCTGAGCCGGGCCAAGGATATTTATGAACAAAATATTTTTCTTGGTTTAAAATTATTTGAAACCCTAAACGATAAACAGTTCCTCGATAAAGCTTTTAGAAGTGCAGAGAGAGGCAAGGCCCAGATACTGAAAAACCAAATGCAACAATTTCAAAGCATGTTGGCTTTGGAGATTCCGGAAGCAACCAGGAAACAAGAACGAGCGCTTCGTCAAAAGCTCCAGTTACTGGAGACTGATCTTGGTGTAAAATACGAAGGAGATAACTTTCGGAAAGCGAATTTGGAGCTTCATCGCCAATACGGGGATGTATTAAAAAAACTGGAGCAGTCAGCTCCGGAGTATTATGATTTTAGATACTATCTGCCTGATCTGTCTATAGAAAAAATCCAAAATCGTCTGGCTAATGATGAAGTCTTGATTTCGTATTATCAGGGAGCAGAGTTGTATTATATTTTTGCAATTAGCAAAAATGAGCTGGACTACTATTACAACTTTCAAAACGCGCCACTGCCTGAGAAATCCAAGAAAAAAATCCCGACTCCGGCCAATCCGGAGCAGATGGCTAAATCTGGTTTCCCCCTTCCCAAAAGAGGAAAAAAGAAAAAAGATGATCCTCAGTTTCCCAAACCGGATGTCGGTATTTATACCAAGTATACAGAAAAAGATCTCGATTTGAAAACCAGTGTTAACAGAGGGATGAAAGGTGTTATCAAGTTGAGCAAAACACAGTTTGTTGAAGCTTCTCACGCTTTATATCGTCGATTGATAGAACCGGTTAAAGATATTTTGAAGAAGAAAAAGTCAGTCATTATTGTTCCGCATGGAGACTTGCATTTTGTAACCTTTGAGACTTTACTCAAACAAAAACCGAAAAAAAAGCCGAAGTATCACAAGTTGAAATACTTGATTAAAGATTATTCCGTAGCTTACCTCAGCTCCGCCGATTTTTTGACCGAACAGAAAAGTCTGGACTCTGGACAATCAATGAAATGGGTAGCTTTTGCACCTGTGTTTAGTCCTTCGGATAATTTAGGCTATACTTTAAATGCCGGAGATATTATTTTTGATACCTTATATACTGAAGCAGATGATCTGCGTGCCTTGACGCCTGATCGGACGAGTTTTAAAGAGCTGGAATACTCTGAGAAAGAGGTACGTTCGATTCTTGGTTTATTGGCAAAAAAAGGAGTCGAAGGCAAAGCTTTTTTGAAAGGCGAGGCGACAGAAGATGCTTTGAAAAAAAATCAGAACAATTATAATTACCTGCATCTTGCTTCTCATAGCTTTGTCAACTCAGATTATCCCAACCTTTCGGGTTTGGCTTTGATCGAAAGTGCTGAAGAGGATGGAATTCTCTTCGCAGGAGAAGTACTTAATCAGGATTTTAAAAATCTTGAATTACTGGTGTTAAGTAGCTGTGAAAGTGGAATCGGTACACTGGCTAAAGGCGAAGGATTACTTTCTTTGAACAGAGCATTTCAAATTGCAGGAGTCAAAAGTACCTTATCGACCAAATGGAAAATATCGGATAAGGCTACGGCGCGAATGATGACGACTTTTTATAAAAAATTACTGGATGGAGCTAGCCATAGTGCAGCATTAAGATATGCTAAACTGAGGATGATTAAAAAATCTAAAACCGCAACTCCGAGATTATGGGCAGGCTTTACACTTACGGGACGTTAATTCTTATTCTTGTTTTTTCCGGGGCACTACAGGCACAGGCACCTCAGGTTCTTTCTGTTTTTCCCAGCAGCCAGGAAATCGCTGCTTTACAGGACGATGTGATTCGCGTGACCTTCGACCAATCCCTGGATTTGTCTACTGTTGATTATACTAACTTCAAGGTTTTTGGACGTTGGTCCGGACCTGCTGAGGTCGCTTTTAGCCTTAGCAATAACAATCGAACGGTAGAAATGACACCTTTTGAACCCCTGATGGCTGGAGAGTGGGTCACAGTGACACTTAGTAAAAATATCAAGTCTGTTTCGGGAGAAAATATGGAGACCGCTTATGTCTGGAATTTCTGGATGGCGGTGCAGGCTCATCCTTTTAATCTGACTGAATTTTCATTAATAAAAACGATTCTGCTGAGAAACCCGGGCGAAGGCTTATTGCGAGCCTATGGAGCATATGCAGGAGATTTGAATAATGACGGTTTTTCTGATCTTACCGTTATCAATGAAACTTCCGATGATCTCAGGATACTACTGAATGACGGAACGGGAGATTATGAGGACTTCGAAATTATCGAAACAGGTGATGCTTCTCCAAGCCCCAATGAAGGTGCAGATTTTGATAATGATGGTGAGATCGATCTGGCTGTTTGTACGGCACACCATAATGAATTGCGTGTTCATTTTGGAGATGGAACCGGCACTTTATTAAATCAAACTAATTATACTACCGGGATGAATGCCCGGGGCTTAGGGATTATTGAGCTGGATGGAGATGGGAATGATGATATTGTTGTCGCTAATCGGGGAAGTAGTGATTTGAGTCTTTTTCAAAATGATGGTTTCGGTAATTTTACTGCTACAACAATAGATCCAACCGGATCGGGAGAGTCGGGATTGGTCGTTACAGATTTTAATAATGACGGAATACAGGATATTATTGTTGGGATGTATAGTAGTAATGAGATTTTAGTACTGGAAGGGGACGGGAATATGAATTTTACAGAAGCGGCGCATAGCGAAGTTAATGGACAGCCTTGGATGTTGGCTGCCGGAGATTTGAATGGCGATGGTTTTGCGGATGTTGTTTCGGCAAATTCTTCGGCGAACAACCTCGCAGTATTGCTGAATAACGGAAATGGCGATTTTGAACCCCCTGTTTATCTAACCGAAAGCAATGCTGTTTTTCCACTGGCCATTGATCTGGGAGATTTGGATGGAGATATTGACCTGGATATTGTAGCGACGTATTACAGCTCTTCTAATTATATTATTTTTTATAATAATGGTGATGGTACTTTTATAAGTGGTCCGGTACTGGAAGCCGGAGCCAATGCTTCTTGTGCAATCATACACGATCGGGATAATGATGGAGATTTGGATATTACCGGAACGGATGAAGGGGATGATCTTGTATTTCTGTTTGAATCGAACCCGCTTTCCTTGTCAGTAGAGGAATTTACGAAAGGCTTGATTAATATAGAACCCAATCCCTTTAAAGATTTTTTGCGTATTGAATTTAGCGAGATTTGCTCTGATTGTACAGTAGAACTATACAATGGTCTTGGGAATTTGCTGTTTTCCATTCCGGTAGACCAGCAGGAGATTTTGGAAATTAGCTTGGAAAATAATGAATACCCTCCAGGTATTTATTATTTGAAATTTATCGATGGAAATCGCTTTGAAGTACTAAAAATGGTGAAAATGTAGTGTTGAACGTCATAAACTTTACATTCTCGTCAACACTTTTCTTCTTTTAGCATTGTTTTATTAAATTAGTTGATCAGTCCATTAGCCATAAAGAAAGTTTTTATTCAACTTACTTTATAATAAAATAATCTACACTCACTTATGAACCGTTACTTACTAGTCTTGTCGGTACTCCTGGCAATGGTGTGCTGTGTTTCTGCTCAATCGAATTTTGATCTGGCTTTTCAACATCTTCAATCGTCCGGAAAATATCAATCTGCTGATCTCAACGATCTAAGAATTAGTGATGAATATGAAAGCAAGCATAATGGAATTAGCCATCTTTATTTACAACAGCGGTACAACGGAATAGATATCAAGTATGCCCTGACCAATTTTAATCTAAAATCAGATGCGATTACTTATGCTGCCGGTGCATTTGTTGAAAATGTACAGGATAAAATAAACACGGTGCAAGCTCAGCTGACGGCTACGCAAGCTTTACAGGTCGTCCTTGGTGCGCATAGTTTGAATGCCGGGCTCCCTCAGATAGAGGAAGTCTCAAGCAGTGCCGAGCGAAAAACGATCTTTGAGAAAGGAGAGCTTGCCGATCAGGAAATTGAAGTAAAGTTAGTTTACCTAGCATTAGAAGATCAGCTTCGACTTTGCTGGGAAGTCAGCTTGTATGAAAAGTCCTGTAACCATTGGTGGGAAGCTTTGGTAGATGCCCAGTCCGGAGAAATTGTTCACGAAAACGATCAGGTTTTACACTGTAGTTTTCACCGGGGGAATACTAGCCATCGACATCATGAAAACATCCCTGCCCGGGCACAAATCAAATTGCTTCGTAATGCCAGTGTTGTTGCCAATTCGTATAATGTCTATGCCTATCCGGTAGAAAGCCCTAATCACGGTGATAGAACTTTGCAGACCAGCCCCTGGAATCAGGCCGGAGATGCAGGAACCCTGGGCTGGCACGATGATGGTACGAACACTTATACGCATACCAGAGGCAATAATGTAGATGCCTATGAGGATCAAAATAATAGCAATGCCCCGAGTGGAGGAAATGCTGCCCGGGCCGATGGTGGCGATGATCTGGAATTTGATTTCCCCATTGACCTGACTATGGACCCGGAACTCGATCCCGATCCTTATATTACCAATCTTTTTTACTGGAACAACTTAATGCACGATGTATGGTATCATTATGGTTTTGACGAAGTTTCCGGAAACTTTCAGGAAGATAATCTTGGACGCGGTGGCTCTGGTAGTGATTACGTACGTGCAGAAGCTCAAGACGGAGGTGGAACCAATAATGCAAATTTTGCAACACCAAGTGAAGGTAATAATCCCAGAATGCAAATGTACTTATGGAGTCCGACGAATACGGAATTTCTGGAAGTAAATGCACCGGATAATGTAGCCGGAACTTATGAAATGCGACCGGCATCCTTTGGTGGAAGTTTGGATACTCCAATAATAGGCGATGTAGTTGAGGTAGACGATGGAAGTGCTAATCCATCCCTGGGCTGCGATCCGCTGGAGAATGGCGGTGAGATTAGCGGAAATATTGCATTGATTGACCGGGGCGATTGTCAGTTTGGCCTCAAATGCCTGAATGCCCAGAATGCAGGAGCAATAGCGGTGATTGTTTGCAATAATGTAAGTGGTCTGGTGACTATGGCCCCTGGAAATGATGGAGACCAGGTTACAATTCCTGCGGTAATGATTCGCCAGGGAGATTGTTCAACACTCCGGGCAGAATTGAATGAGGGATTAAATGTTACCATGGAAGTTTCCGGTGGAAATCCACCCATCGATGGTGATCTTGACAATGGTATTATCGCACACGAGTACGGACATGGAATTTCTATTCGCTTGACCGGAGGACCATCAAATAGCGGCTGTTTGAACAATGCTGAGCAAATGGGAGAAGGTTGGAGTGATTTCTTCGGGATATGGATGACAATTGAAAATGGTGATGAGCATTTCGATGTACGTGGAGTAGGAACCTATGCTATTGGGCAATCGACTACCGGTAATGGAATTCGTCCGGCACCTTATACAACGGACATGACCATTAATGACTATACTTATGGAAATGTCGATGATGGCAATATTTCCCGACCCCACGGGATTGGATTTATCTGGTGTACCATGCTTTGGGATCTTAACTGGGCTTTAATCAATGAACACGGTTTTGATCCTAATATCTACAATGGAGCAGGAGGGAATAATATTGCCGCACAACTGGTTATGGATGGTTTGAAAAATCAACCCTGTTCTCCGGGCTTTGTAGATGGCAGAGATGCGATACTGGAAGCGGATGAAACGAATAATGGCAATGCCAATGAAGATATTATCTGGAATGTTTTTGCCAGACGCGGGCTTGGGTATTCGGCTGATCAGGGCAGTAGCAGTAACCGCAGCGATCAAACCCAGGCTTTTGACCTGCCACCCGGCATACCATTTATTCCGGATGAAGAATTGTTTGGCTCTATTCCGCTACCGGTTGAACTGCTCGACTTCAATGCTTTTCCTAACGAGGAAAAACGCAGTATTGATTTGTTCTGGACCACTGTTGCCGAAATTGATAATCGAGGTTTTGAACTACAACGCCGTACGGAAGACAATAATGTTTTTGAAACAATTTCCTGGACGGATGCCCGAGGGGATGCAAATGTAGAAACCAGTTATGCTTTCTCCGATAATAATGTAAAGCCCAATACGAATTATTATTACCGGCTTCGTCAACTCGATAATGATGGAAAAGAGAATTACTCTGATGTGGTTACCGCAATGTTGAACGGAATGAGTGATGAAATTTTAGTCTTTCCGAATCCAACAGATGGCCTCAGCACGATACAGCTTCCGGAGCAAATTACCGGTACGGTAAACCTGACGATCTTAAATGTACAAGGGCAAGTGATTGGTAGTAAACTTTTTGAAACTTCCGGTGCTGCAGCTTTAAGTGTGGATTTGAGCCAGCAGGCCAAAGGTGTGTATTTCCTTAAATTCGAATACGATAATCAACAGGTTATCAGACAGTTGGTTATTGATTAATACCAAAATAAAAAGCGGGCAATTTGAATTCCTTTTTGGATTTCAAATTGCTCGTTCTCCAGGTAACCATATTTGTTATTCCTCCCTCGTTCCTCTCTTTTAAAAATTCCCGGAGTATTTTAACTTTGCAAAATGCACAGTAATATTAATATACTGGTGGTTGAAGACGAACCTATCATTGCGGAAGATATTATTTCTTTTTTGGATGATAAGGGATATAGTGTAGCAGAAAACTGTTATACAAAAGAGAATGCACTCAGCTTTCTAAAAGCCAATGAACCAGATATTGTTTTGCTGGATATCAATATGGGGCAGGGAACTGAGGGGATTGAAATTGCCAGATACCTTTCGAATCATAAAAACATTCCTTTTATATTTTTGACTTCTTATACGGATAAGACGACCATTGATCAAGCGAAGCTTACACATCCCATGGGTTATATTTCGAAACCCATTGATTTTAAGAGCCTTTATTCAACGATCGAAATATCATTGTATAATTTTTCTAAAATGCTATTGAGGATGCAACCTGAAATGGATCAGTTGAATAGAAATCTGCTTTCCCCGATTACCAGAAAAGAGTTTGATATTTTGATAGCTATTTACGGAGGTAGAAATAATAAACAAATTGCCGAGGAGCAATTTGTAAGTATTAATACGGTAAAAACGCACATCAAAAACCTTTATGATAAAATGAATGTTCACTCCCGCTCCGAACTTCTCGCTAAAGTAAGACGGGCCATGTCTTAATAAAATCTTAAATCCTGAGTTTCAAAAGAAAATCACCCGGATAGGTGATGACCAGTGCCTGAATAAGCTTTTTATTTGTGGAGTAAGTAGCCATAAAGAAATATGTTGATAGTAATGGATTAGTCGAAAAATTATTATCCATGTACTTTAAGCCATTTGCTTAATTTTTAAAAACCAAACATCAAATGAAAAGATTCACAGTTTTATTAAGTCTCATCATGCTCTTTAGCTCATCTAATTTTGCTCAGGATGGCAATGCGCCTGAAATTATTGATCTCGATTTTCAGCCTACGATCATTCAGAATGGTAATCTCAATTCAGGTTTTATAATGCCGCTACAGTGGGCAGCCAATAGTAGTGTCGCCTGTTTTCCTGCTACGCGTTTCGTTGAATTTCAGGGAAATCATTTGCTTTATCGGGTACAATTACCCGCCGGAGCTAATGTAAAGATTACAGTCACTCCAAAAAACAAGAAGCATCGAATTAATTTATACGCTTTGCGCTTAGGGGCTCATAATTATGACTCTCCTCCGGATATAACACGCGCCATTAGTTGTGAAGCCTCTTATCCGATTTATGTAGGTAAACCCAATTACAGAGTACCTGCCAAAGCTCAGTCTGTTGAATATATGTCGGTTCGTAAACCCTATAATATTTTGATAGGTGTAGCTGGTGCAAAAGGGATAATGGAAGGCGATTTTGAGCTGAAGCTGGAGTTTACCCAACGCTAATTAACATTTCAGAGCGTGTTTGGATTTTGTTCATTGAGTCGAGAATAGTCAATTTTTAGATTAAACAAAGCTTATTTAGAGGTGCATAC
>JANQLV010000080.1 GCA_028280415.1 Saprospiraceae bacterium | reverse complement strand
TCGTACTTTTTTAATTGGGCGTGGGAACTTCGTCTTTGATAACTTTTTTGTTGACATTTTCAGTTGACTTTTTTGGTCAACATATTTTAGGTACTGACAATATCAAAATTGGAAAGCATATTACTATAGATCGCTGCTTCAAACATGGCTTCGTCTAATCCGGGTTGACCGAGTCCTGGAAAATTGGGAATCCTTTCCAAAAACGTTTTATTTTTGAATGGTTCTTCCAGAATATCGGGTTGACTTTCAAGTGCTTTGCTTAAGCTATCTAAAGATTTGAAAAAAGGACTGATATCCAGTTTTTTTCGGGTTTCCAGATAATCCAGGTTGGTTTGAATCTCACTTTTAATTCCCAGTAATATATTGTGCTTGTCCTTTTCCAGACTTCTGCTGGAATTCCAGTTGGAAGCCATCATCCCGAGGAAGACCCCCAGGATTACCATTACTAATTGTAATAAGTAGTCAATAAGTCTTTCTTTTTTCATTTTGTTTTGATTCGTTTTTATAAAATTATCAATATAATCGGCTCTTTGTATATTTCCATCTCCAAATCGCTAATTTTTTGGGTCGGACCCCAATGCATTTAGTATTGGTAAAATTCCTTTCGAATTTCCAAGTCCTTTCCTGATTCTTCACTACTTTTGCGGGATGAAAAAACATCTCATTGCTCCTTCCGTATTAGCTGCAGATTTTACGAATCTGGCTAAGGATCTCAAAATGATTAATGAAAGTCAGGCGGACTGGCTTCACGTAGATATTATGGATGGTCGGTTTGTACCGAATATTTCCTTTGGTATGAATATCGTAAAGGCCATGAAATCGGTTTGTGACAAACCTTTTGATGTACATTTAATGATTGTAGAGCCGGAAAAATATATTGAGCAGTTCCGCGCTGCTGGCGCAGATGTGATCACGGTTCATTACGAAACCTGTCCGCATCTGCACCGGACGATACAGCAGATTAAAGCTACCGGAGCTAAAGCTGGTGTGGCGATTAATCCGCATACCTCTGTAAATGTGCTGGAGGATATATTGGAAGATTGTGACCTGGCACTACTGATGTCGGTGAATCCGGGGTTTGGAGGGCAAAAATTTATCTATCAGACCCTGAAAAAGGTAGAACGATTACGCGAAATGATAATTGTTCGAAATTTGAATACTTTGATTGAGATTGATGGGGGCGTAGGACTGCAAAACGCCGAAGTCTTGCTGAAAGCAGGAGCAGATGTTTTGGTTGCCGGAAGTGCTGTTTTTAAAGCAGAGCATCCTTCTGAGGTAATTTCCCGTATGAAAAGCCTGGGAGAAAACACTTTAATGGTATGATGTTCGTTTTCCAAAAGTATTGTCGGCTGGATTCTACTGTTTTTTAATAAAAAAATAGATTTTGGCAGAACGAACGGATGATTCCAAACAAAGAAATCCTTTTCATGAAGCATATATTTACTTTCCTTTTTCTGATCGGATGCTTTGGTACGCTAGTTCACGCACAAGAAGGCGACCAAGCAATTATTTTCGGAAAAATTACAGATGCCGTTACCGGAGCGCCGATTGATTTTGCTACAGTCTATATTAAAGGAACAAATACGGCCACTGAATCGAATATCAAGGGCGAATATGTTTTAAAGATTCCGGCTTATGAAAGGGTAACGCTTGTTTTTACCCGAATTGGATATAAAGAAGGTACGTCTCGTATAAGCCCTTTGAGTAATGGGGCCCGTCGAAAGGTCGATGTAAAACTGGCCAGTGAAGAGTCGAATATTGAGGTCGTGGTAACGGAAAGTAAAATCCAGGAAGGCGGGATGATTAGAGAAGATGTTGTAGCACTAAAATTATTACCGACAACTTCCGGCAACTTTGAGAGCGTCCTGCCTCATATTGCCCTGGGAACGAGTAGTGGTACAGGGGGCGAATTGAGTTCCCAATATAATGTACGTGGAGGGAACTATGATGAAAATCTGGTGTATGTTAATGATTTTGAAATTTATCGGCCACAATTGATTCGCAGTGGTCAGCAGGAAGGACTCACTTTTCCGAATATCGATTTGATTCGGGATTTATCCTTTTCTTCCGGAGGTTTCGAAGCAAAATACGGAGACAAATTATCTTCTGTTTTGGATGTTAAGTACAAACGTCCGGATTCTTTACGCGCTTCGGTTGGTATGAGTTTTCTCGGAGGTTCGGCACATATCGAAGGAAGTTTTAGTCCTTCCAAAAAAGATGAATACAAAAAAATAAGGTATTTATTCGGGGCGAGGTATAAGACGACCCGATATCTTCTTGGGACCCTGGATATACAAGGAGAGTATATTCCGAACTTTGCGGACATTCAAGGTTACATTACTTATGATATCAATCGCGACTGGCAGCTTGGAGTGATTGGAAATTTTAATCGTGCCGAGTATCAGTTTAGGCCTGCTACGCGTAGTACTGCATTAGGTCTGATTGATTTTGCCCTTGAACTTTTTGCAGTTTTTGAAGGTCAGGAAGTAAGTGACTTTACCACCTATATGACCGGGGCATCGCTAACTTATTTGCCGGATCGTGATCGTAATCCCTTATTTATGAAGTTTCTGGCCTCTACTTATCAAAGTAATGAAAATGAGCGTTTTGATATTATCGGAGACTATTTGCTGGGACAAATTGAATCCGGTCTGGGAAGTGATGACTTTGGAGATATAGTATCGGTTTTGGGAACGGGAACTCAGCAGCAGTTCGTAAGAAATTTTCTTACTTCCAATGTGACAAATGTACAGTATAAAGGTGGTTTGGAATTACAGGTAGATCATGATGATTTGGATAAAACCAGTAGCCACTTTCTGCAATGGGGTGTGAAATACCAGCGGGAAGAGATTGTAGATCGGATTAATGAGTGGGAAAGGCTGGATAGTGCAGGTTACTCACTCAATTTTGATACGACGCAATTGCTGGTACGCAATATACTAAAAACTCGGAATGAACTAAGTTCAAATCGGATCAGTGCCTACTTTCAGGATACTTATACGATACAGGATACGAGTAAGGAGATGAAACTGACGGCAGGCGTCAGGGCTCAATACTGGGATTTGAATAAGGAGTTTATCGTGTCACCCCGGGTTCAATTGCTTTTTAAATCTTTGAAATGGGAAGATGATATCTCGCTTCGTTTGGCGAGTGGTTTATATTTTCAATCGCCGTTTTACAGAGAACTGAGAAACCTTCAAGGGGAAGTAAATACAGATGTTTTATCACAAAAATCAGTTCATCTGGTAGGTGGTTTGACCTGGGATTTTTACGGAGGAAAAAGAAATCCGAAAAAATTTCGCTTCATTGCGGAAGCTTATTATAAACATCTCTGGGATGTGGTATCCTATGATGTTGACAATGTTCGGATCAGATATTCAGGAGAGAATGATGCGACGGGTTATGTGATGGGACTGGATTTGAGATTAAATGGAGAGTTTGTGCCTGGAGAAGAATCGTGGATCAATCTTTCGTTTTTGCGGGCTCGCGAAAGCTTAAATGGGATACAACATTTGAAAAGAGATATCGGAGACACGGAAGCGCAAGAAGTGAATAGCGTACCCCGGCCTACCGATCAGTTTATGACTTTTTCGACTTTCTTTCAGGATCATTTACCCCGAAATGAAAATATTAAAATGCACCTGAATTTTACAGTGGGTACCGGCTTGCCTTATGGATTATTGGGAAACAACCGGATTTATCGAAATACTTATCGTTTTCCGGCTTATCATCGGGTAGATATTGGCTTTTCCATCCAGCTTTGGGATGAAGAACGTCGGGCAAAACGTCCAAATCATCCACTGAAGTTTTCAAGGAATACCTGGCTGAGCCTCGAAATCTTTAATTTGATGAAAGTTTCTAATGTCGCTTCCAATACCTGGATAAAAACGATTTTTAATACCCAGTATGCGATTCCTAATTTTTTGACTTCCCGAAGAATCAATTTAAGAATGAGAATGGATTTCTAACAGCTGCCATCATGTCTGGAGAAAAGAAAAAAATATTGGGCCCATTCGAGATCATCACCTTTCTTTTGGCCATTTCGATTATAGCTTATATCGTTTTTCAGCAGGATGGGATTGATATTATGGAAAGAACAGAACAGATAGAAATCGTTGACAATCCGGGATACTCCAGTGAAAAGAAAAAAGTAAGAAAATATGAAAATTCTCAATCCGAGGAAAATATTGAAGCGGTTTTACGGCAAATAGCCAATGAGTATACAACTAAAGATATGAATCCTGAAGCTGAGAAGAAGCTTGAAAAAGCAGGTATGAGCAAGGGTGAAGTTAATTATTTAAAAGGTCTGAAGGAGAGAAAAACAACTATGAGGGAAGAGGAATCTATTGATTGGTTGGCTGTATTCAATGCTTCCAGAAAGACCTATGTCAAAGTGAAATCTGTTTTTGAAAAAGCGGGAATAGAAATTGAAGAAACAGAAGACAAAGTCGTATCCGGGCTTATCAATGAGGTTGCCGCCAAAACATTCTATACCAAAATCGAAGAAACATTTAATATTTCTGAAGCTGAGGCCAGAGCTTTTGCTCAGAAAGGGGAGCGAACATTAAGTGATTGGGCACGATTTATGGAAGAAAACAAAAAATGAAATATCGAAGCAGCAGCCGGAATCGCATAATTTACCAGCATAATTTCACAAATTAGTAGTTTCACCCTAACTATTCATTAGAGGGGATACCAGGTCTGAGGACAGGTTTAAAGATCGAAAAATCTGGAGTATTCGGGATTCTTGATCTGGAATCCGTTTCAAACAGCTTGATTGGAGTTTGGACGATTTGATTTTACAGAAAAATTAGCTGAAATAATTATATAAAAATTAACGTTTTAATTTCTATTTTTGTAATCACTGCCTGAATCTTGCAGTGCGTTTAGATTTTTTAAAACAGGAATGTTCGTTTTTCGAAATTCCTACTTCCCTGGTTGCCTGATATTCTCAAAATCAACAGATTCGGAATTTCCGTTTTCTCTGAACCGTTTTTGGCTAAATTATAGCTATTAGTATAATGATTTGAGAATATATCGATTATGAAAGAGGTTAGCTTTTTAGCTGCTTTCGTATCGGTGTATTTAATTCCCGTTTTCAAATTTTTGAATTTAGAATTATTACTACATCATGAAGTTCAACCCATTGTTGTTGAGTATTGTACTGTTTACATTATTCAATTC
Source organism: Saprospiraceae bacterium (assembly GCA_028280415.1). Lineage (GTDB taxonomy): Bacteria > Bacteroidota > Bacteroidia > Chitinophagales > Saprospiraceae > JAHDHW01. Next base: position 56,563 of record JANQLV010000080.1, on the reverse strand, counting down.
TAATCCCGTTAACAGTTTCGGACAGGCCCATATTCATACTACACATCATGATCACGAGAAATGTGGCGTTGAATCGATGACAGATCGATTAATTGATGAGAATCCATCTTATGCAAAAGAATTAAAAGAGTTCAAGGAAAATATTATTCCTGCCTTTGCCAGTCAACAGCAGAGCCTGGCGGTAGCGCCAATCATTTATGTACCGATTGTTGTCCACATTATACATAATGGTGAGAACATTGGAGTGGGAGCTAATCTATTGGAGGAGCGAATTCTGGCCCAGATTGATATACTGAATCAGGATTTTTTGGCAATGAATGCCAATTATAATAATACGCCCGCCCAATGGCAGGGCGCTATCGGTAGTGCCGATATTCAATTCTGTATGGCGATTACTGATCCCAATGGTGATCCAACCAATGGGATTACTCGGCACAATATTGCGGTGACAGGTACTAATATAAATAATAGCAATATTGAATCTGAAATTAAACCCGCAACCTGGTGGGATTCTAACAACTATTATAATATTTATGTGGTTGGAATTCCCGGAACTACTGCTGGCGGCGGAACAACCGGTTATGCCTATCTGCCAACCAATGGAATGATTGGTTCCAATCTGGATGGATCCGTTGTTGATTATCGATGGTTTGGAGGTCCGGGATTCGGGCAATCAGGATATGGTACTTTGACTCACGAAACCGGCCATTATCTCGGTTTACCCCATCCTTTTGATGGTGATGATTGTGGGCTAGACGATGGAATTGTGGACACGCCAAATATGGCCGGGCCAACCTCTGATTTTAATCCGGGGCTTAACTGCAGCCCAACGAATTTTCCTGCTGGTCCGGTGACTTGTACAGAAGAGCATATGTATGTCAATTTCATGGATTACGTAAATGATGATGATTGCTCTACTTCCTTTTCACTGGATCAAATCGTAGTGATGAGAGCAGTACTCAATGGTACACCGGCACCTGATCCCTTTGTATACGGCAGTCGGCTAAACCTGGCCAATAATGCTACGACAGTATGTAGCTTTTTTGATAATGATGCCGGGATTGCCAGTGTGGCCAATCCGGGGACGAATATTTGTGGTGACGGTATTGTAACACCTCTTGTAACATTACAAAATTATGGTAGTTCCAATCTGACTACCGTTACTATCAGCTATACCATAAATGGTGGTACACCGGTAGATTTTATCTGGATTGATAATCTGGGTACTGGCGAAACACAAGAAGTAAGCCTGGCTCCCTATATGCCTCCTGTGGGAGATTATACCTTTACCGTTTATACTTCATTACCCAATGGTGTAGCGGATGAACAAACCAGTAATGACCAGCAGCTAGTGGATGTATCCGTAGTTATCCCAACTAATCTGCCTTTGAGCGAAGACTTTGAAGATGCCCAATGGGACCCTACTGCAAATGGTATTTTTCAGTTTAATATAGATAATGATATTTTTGCCTGGGAGCGTATACAGGGCCTTTCGGCTTATGGGAATGGCTCTGCTGCTGCATTATTTAATAATTATGATAGCAATGGAGGTGCGAATCCGGGAGGAACTTCTGATGCTTTGATCACTTCGGTATACGACTTTTCTGCTGTGACCGGGGCGAGCTTAAGCTTTGATGTTGCTTATGCACCTTATAACGATTCTTTTTTTGATTCTTTAAAAGTTTATGCATCTACAAATTGTGGTTCTACTTTTAACGAACTATTATTCTCCGATGGAAATACCGGCTTGGCAACTGCCAATGCAACTACTGTGCAATTTACTCCTTCGGCGAATCAATGGACCACTCATACCATTGATTTAAGTGCGTATGATAATGTGCCCAATCTTACGATAGCATTTATTAATCAATCCGGATATGGAAACAGACTTTTTTTAGACAACATAGGTATTTCACTCAGTTGCAGTATGACCATTAGCGTAGACGGAACGGACGAAATATGCGCGAATCTTTGTGATGGGGAAGCTACGGTTAGCATTATGGATGGTACGGCGCCTTTTTCTTATCAATGGGATGCTGCTGCCAATAATGCAACGAGTGCTACTGTAAATAATCTATGTGTCGGAAATTACTCGGTAACGGTAACGGATAATGTGGGCTGTACCGCTGAAGCAACCGTAACAATTGGAGGCCCGGATGCACTTATACTAAATACAACATCTACTAATGAAACAGCGGTTAATGCCAACGATGGGACCGCTACGGCAATAGCATCCGGAGGGATTATGCCCTATCTGTACAACTGGAATGATCCGTCTTTTCAAATGACTGCGACGGCTATCAATTTGGTTCCGGGTAATTATTGTGTCACTGTAACGGATGCGAATAATTGTACAATTGAAAGCTGTATCAGTGTCGATCCCTTTCAATGTGGAGGCTTTTCAGCAAATGCAACGGGTACTGATGTAAGTTGTAACGGACAGGGAGATGGTTCGGCTACGGCTAATGGGGAAAATGGAACAGAACCTTATACCTATCTTTGGAGTACCGGAGCTATGGAGGCTACAATATCTGGTTTATTACCGGATACGTACACTGTTACCGTTACAGATGCGAATAATTGTTCAGCAACGGCCAGTGTAACCATCTCTGAACCAGATGTTTTGTCAGTGACTATAAACATTACAAATGAAACCTCGGCCGGTGCCAATGATGGAACAGCTACGGCAGCAGTCTCCGGTGGAATCGGAGCCTATACGTATCTATGGAGTCCTGGTTTTGGAGATACACAAACCATTGAAAATTTATCTCCCGGGCAATATTGCGTTACGGTAACGGATGTGAATGCTTGTACTGCCACAAGTTGTAATATAGTAGATGATGTTGACTGTAGCAGTTTTTCTCTTTCGTTGACCGAAATAGACATTTCCTGCTTTGGTTATGAGGACGGAAGCATTAATGCGATCGTTGAAAACGGAACAGGGACGATTACTTATGATTGGAGTAATGGAGCGTCGGGTACAAGTATTGACAATCTTGGCCAGGGAACTTATACGCTCTCGGTAATCGATGAATTGGGCTGTAGTGCTACAGCAAGTACTCAAATAGATCAACCGGCTGAATTGACCATTGATATGACGGCAACGAATCCATCGGCAAATGGTGCAAATGATGGGGCAGCGGGTACAACTGTTTCCGGAGGTCTTGGCCCCTACACTTATCTGTGGAGTAATGGTCAGACTACTCAAAACATTACAGGGCTTGAAGCTGGAAATTATGATGTAACAGTTACGGATGTCAATAATTGTTCGACAACAGCGGGAGTTCTTTTAACCGATCCTTCGATAGATTGTAGTGGAATTGGAATACAAATTATTGAAGAACAGGTAAGTTGCAATGGCGGAACAGATGGTAGTTGTGAAGTTTTTGTCAATGGTGGACTTGAGCCTTATACTTTTATCTGGAGCAATGGACAAACGAGTGCTACTGCAATTAATCTTATTGCCGGAACTTACACAGTAACTATTACAGATGCGAATGACTGTATACTTACGCAGAGTGTTACAATCGAAGAGCCGGTTATATTGAATCTTGGTTTTACAACCACGAATCCTTCCAATCCTGGTGCTTCCGATGGCTCAGTAATGGCTAATGTTGATGGAGGTACTCCGGGATACAGTTATTTGTGGAACACTGTTCCAGCTCAGGCCACTCAGATGGTTACTAATCTTCCCGCGGGTTCTTACTCGGTGCAGATTACAGATAATAATGGATGTCAGATAACAGAAACCGCTACTTTGCTTGATCCTTCCCTGGATTGCAATGACTTTACAATTGAAATGGATACCGCTGAAATTACTTGTAATGGTTTTGAAAATGGAGCCTTGGTAGCCAGTGGAGTAGGGGGGACATTACCTATAAGTTATAATTGGAGTGATGGTGCTATGGAGGCGGTCAATAATGGCTTGGGAGCGGGGATATATACGGTGACGGCAACCGATTCCGAAGGTTGTATTGCAGAAACAACCGTCACCTTGACAGAACCTTCTGCCATTACGCTAATGACTAGTGTTACAGATGTGTCTGGCATCGGAGCTATGGATGGTGCAGCTTCCGTAGATGCAAATGGCGGTACGCCACCATACTCTTATGAATGGTCAACCGGAGCTATGACGGCTATGATCAACAATTTGGCTAGTGGAACATATACAGTGACCGTTACCGATGCTAATAATTGTTTGGTTACCACTATGGTAGTGGTCGGTATACAAGGCGTAGACTGTTCTACATTTATGCTCAATGATTTTGAAACAACTAATGTAAGCTGCTTCGGAGAATCTGATGGAGTAGCAACTGCTTTGCCAATGGGCGGAACAGAGCCTTTAAGCTATGAGTGGAGTAATGGGGGAATGACTCAGACCATTACAGATTTGCCAGCTACGCTTTATGTAGTTACCATTACTGATGCTGATGGATGTATAGTTATTAATGAAGTTGAAATCACTCAACCAGATTCAGATATTATTGTAATATTTACTACGATGGCCGAGACCAGCGCGGGAGCTGCGGATGGTTCAATTGATATTACAGTAATGGGGGGAACTCCGGATTATACTTATGACTGGAGCAATGGTGAGATGACAGAAGATATTGATGGCCTGGAAGCAGGAGACTATATTTTAGAAATCACGGATGCCAACGGTTGTGTAGATATGGTCACGATCATCGTTCCCGGTGAAGGTATTGATTGTAATGATTTCGTATTGGAATCTGACTTTAATAATATTAGCTGTTTTGGTGAAATGGATGGTGTGATAGTTACTACTGCATCGGGCGGAGTTTTGCCAATTACTTATGAATGGAATACTAGTGCCACGACTCAATCCATTATCAATCTGGAAGCAGGTATTTACACCATTACAGCGACGGACGGAAATGGCTGTCAGGTAACGGAAATGTTTGAAATTACTGAACCAGCTCCGGTTTCGCTAAATCTACTTGCTTCTGACGAAACTGCAATGGGAGCTAATGATGGGGCGGCAGTGGCTATTGCTTCCGGTGGTACGGGGAATTTTACTTATGAGTGGAGTAATGATGAGACGACTTCCTCTATTAATAATCTTGAACCCGGGACTTATAGTGTGACGGTTACGGATGATTCCGGATGTACTGCCGAAGCTGAAATTGAAGTGGCGCCATTTATGACCCAATGTGATGATTTTGACGCTACTATTGAATCTACAGATATAGATTGTGCCGGAGCAAATAATGGAACAGCCACAGCAATGGGTATAGGCGGTCAAGCGCCTTACGAATACGAATGGAGCAACAGTGCTGGAACAGCTGGTATAAGCAATCTGATCGCAGGTAATTATACCGTTACCGTAAGTGATTTTAATGGCTGTGAAGTTGTTTTATCAACCACAGTTTTCGGCCCTACATTACTTGAAGTTAATGTACAAGGTTTTGGTGGTAATTGTGGCTCGGGAGGTACCGCGCAGGCTACGGTTTCGGGAGGTACACAACCCGTTACGTATGATTGGAGCAATGGCGGAGATCAGAGTGCAATCACAAACCTTGAAAACGGTATTTATACGGTAACTGTTACCGATGCCAATGGTTGTACTACGACTGGTGAAACACAAATCCAGAATACTGATGGAGGCGTTGAGGCGGAAGCAGAGGTAATCGATGTTAGCTGTTTCGGTGAGAATGATGGGGCAATTGATGTGACACCATTTGGCTTTCCTCCGTATGATTTTGATTGGAGTAATGGTGCTATAAGTGAAGATTTGGATAGCCTTGAAGCCGGAGCTTATACCCTCATTATTACGGATGCTCAGAATTGTACCTATTTCACTACTTATTTTGTAGCCTCCCCCGCGGAGCTGAATATCAATATCGATTGGACTCCGGCAGGGAATAATAGCGAAGGAACGGCTTTTGCGAATGTTTCAGGCGGAACGACTCCTTATACGTATCAATGGAACAATGGCGAGGTAAGTTCTTTTATCGATAATCTGCCATCCGGAAGCTATTTGGTAACCGTTACTGATGCGAATGCCTGTACGGCTGAGGCGGAAGTATTTATCGGAGTAACTTCTGTTGACGATCTGCCTGGTTTAGAAAATCTCTCGATTGCACCGAACCCGTCAAACGGACACTTTATGCTCAATGCTGAATTTATTCAAAGCAAAGATGGAACTGTTGAGGTGTATAATTTGCTCGGTCAGCAGGTTTACGGATATGCTTTTAGTACGAATGAGCTCAGAACAGCTATTGACCTGAGGCAGCAGGCTGCCGGATCATATTTCTTGGTGATCAGGACAAATGAAGGGAAGCTTACCAGAAAGCTTATTTTACAAAAATAAAAAATAAAAGGCCGGTAGTCTTATAGCGTGAATAGCGCATCAGACTACCGGTTTTTCCATCGAAAAATTTCTCCTTCAATTCGTTTTATAAATACATCCTCGATTTACGGATGTGTTTCCAAATTGATATAATGGGGGCAATAGCTGTTCTATTCGACCTTGGTAAATTGCTACTTGCCATTGAAGGTTTGGTATAAAACTTAGGAGTACTTTCAAGTTTGGAGTGGATATCATATTGGCACTTCAGAATTATGCTTCATTTAGGTAATTCAGGTTGCGATTCATTCTTGAAGAGAGAAAATGCATCTACTTTTGTTACGAAATTGAGGATTTCTATCAAAATGCTCCTTACTAAAACAGGTCATTATAAATAATGTAAATCCCGTCCATAATAAATGAAATGAGTTTTTCATTTTCTTCCTACCTTTGCGCTCAGATAAAAAAATTAGACTTGATACAAATAGGCAAATTAAATACACTGGAAATAGTTAAAAAAGTTGATTTCGGTTTATACCTGGATGGAGGCCCTTATGGTGAGCTTTTGTTACCCAAGAAATATGTTCCGGAAGGAAAAGTAAGCGGAGATGATATTGAAGTGTTTGTGTACTCCGATTCAGAAGATCGCCTGATAACTACTACCCAAAAACCTTTGGCTTATGCGAATGAATTTGGCGTAATGGAAGTAAAGGAGGTAGGAGAATATGGAGTTTTTCTGGAATGGGGAATAGATGGGAAAGACTTGTTGGTTCCTTTTCGTGAGCAACGAAAGCCGATGGAAGTCGGTAAGAAATACGTTGTTTATGTTTATCTGGATGAAGTAACGGATCGTATTGTTGCCTCTACCAAGCTCAATAAATTTTTAAAAGAAAGGAGCGATACTTTGGAAGCCAATCAGGAGGTGGAAATTATCATAGTGGCACCTTCTGACCTGGGATATCGCGTAATTGTCAATCAGGAATACTGGGGACTGCTTTATAAAAACGAAGTGTTTGGCAAACTGGAAATAGGGGCATACCGAAAAGCATTTATTAAAAGAATTCGTCCGGATCACCGGATAGATGTGAGTTTGCAAAAACAGGGGGTAAAGGAGATAGATCGTGCTACTCAGCAGCTTTTGGAAGCTTTGGAAGCCAATGAAGGCTTTTTACCGCTTACGGATAAAAGTCCTCCTGAATTCATTTATGAACAGCTCAGGATGAGTAAGAAAAGTTTTAAAAAGGCAGTCGGCAATTTGTATAAAAAAAGAATAATCCGTTTAGAAAAGGAAGGCATTCGAATGTTGTAAATGTTTTAAGGGGGCCAATATAAAAAGCCCTTCGATGCGAGTAAATCGAGGGCTTTTAGGTTAGTAAAAAAACTATAATAGGGTTAGTTATTCTTCGCTAGAAAGTAAGTATCCTCCTCAAATCTTCCTCACTGGTAATCGGCTCGTCCACCAAATCCATCACAAAAGTATGTTCTCCGGTTTGCTTATTAATCTGCTTGAATTGCTCCGGTCTATACATCGCAATCTTGTTTTCATTCGTAATCATCCAAAGCATATTTTCAGACTTGCTATCAAATAATACTTCTGCTTTTTCGCTGGCGTAGAATCGACAAACGGTATTTTTGTTTTTATCTACGAGATAAGCCGTATTATGTTTGTAATGCTTGTTTGATTTATTTTCCACAAACTCCCCTTTAATATTGTAAATGAAAGGCGGAAGCGGGCGATCACAATTCCAGATACCAAAACTGTTTACTGTGAATTTATTCAATATTCTATTAGTGATCATCAAATCAGTCGCAGCAGTGCTGTTATCTTTTGACTGGTAATAAGCCAGCTTTTCTTCATAACTTTTTTGTGCTAACTCGCGCTCTGCCCGGATACGCTCTGCCAATGCTTTTTTCTGATCTTCCAATTGTGCTTCACGCTGAGCCAGTTCTTCCTGATAAGCATCCATTTGCTGATTGAATTCCTCTAGTGCATCACTATAGTCCTGGGCGCTAAGTACAGGGTTGACAATGACTTCCAGCGTTTGATCAGGATGAATTAAGGTCAATCGATAATCTCTATTATTCAATCTTTCAATTGTTGCATCCTCCCAGTTAATCTGATCCGCTATCTGTTGATTGAAATTAGTACTTTGAGGAGCTATCTGCCAAAGCGTATTCGCATACTGACGTTGAAGCTGATTAATTTCATCCTGAGTTTGATCCATTTCCCTTTCGGCCTCGCCCGGATTGGCAGATCGACCAAAGCTGATATCCTCATCTGCAAACTCAATATTGAAAACGTAATCAGAACCGTTTTCTTTTATCGGACGAACCGGCTTGAAAGGCTGCGGAATAGTTGCTTCGATTTTTGCCATTTCACGAGCCTTATTCGCCTCTATCTGGTTTACTTTTGTATTATATTCTTGTTCGGCACTGCTTTCTCCGGCAAGCAATCCAGTTATATCTTCTTCTAAAATCTCGATCTGATCCCTGCTATCATAAACCCAGTTTCTTTGTTCTTCATCCAGTTTATAAATATTGAATTTTGGAATACTGGCCCGGTCTTTTGCCGGAACCATGATTTCAGAAACCATTTCAACATTAATGTTTTTTCCCGGAGCGATATTCAATCTTTTACCATCCTGTTCGGCATAAATTTCCATCATTCCGGCAGATTCCAGGTTATACTGAACCCCGGCGGAATCATACTCCATAGGTATTCCCGAAACAAAGAAATCAATGTAATCGTGATACTCCCGGTATTTGATATCAACTGGCCCGGAAACAACTTTTCCCTTGTCATCGATAAAAGCGGCAGCTGGTACGATTACTTTTGTACCGTTTTCATATCTGTAAATCCCTCCCTGATTGGCATTGATCTGACCCTGGTCAAATTTTTTCTCGACGCCCTCAATCGGTGGATTAATATAAGGTTGGGAAGCCAGGTATTCGCTGGTACTGATCTGAATACCATTATTGGACAGATCCATCCAGTTGAAATAGAGTAAAGTGCCCGTCAGAACTGCCGCTACCGCACCGACAATATAATAGGCTGATTTTATCTTGGGCTGATGGGGACTTTGAGGGGTTTCGAACTGCTTCAACAAAGCATCGAAATCTTTGTGCTGATCGATTTCTGCTGAAGTCAATTTATCTGGATCAAAATTTATATTGTAATTGTTATTTTCCATATCCATAGAATTTAGAAAGTGAGCTTGAAGCTTTCACTTCGCGAGTTAATCAAAAGTTACAACTCAGGAGCCCGACCTCCCTGTTTGGTGATTTGGATGATTGTTTTCTTTAGTTTTTCAAGAATTCGATACGTTTTTACTTTTGCATTACTTTCCGTGATGTCCAGAATTTCTGCGATTTCTTTAAACGGACGTTGTTCGAAAAATCGCATTTCAATAAGTTGTAAGTCATTAATTTTCAAAGTATCGATAGCTGTGATCATAGCTCTTCTCAGTGATTCATTATTGGTCTCTTCCATTTCATCAATTAAATCACTCAACTGGGTTGTTTCAAGACTGATTACTCTGTTCTTTTTGTCTTCACGGTAAAATTGAGCGATTTCATTTGAGGCAATTCGGTATAACCAGGCAGAAAAAGGAACACCTTTGAATTGGTAGCTTCCTAGTTTTTGTAGTGCTTTTAGAAAAACCTGAGAGCAAAGATCAGCACTAATATTTTGATCGGCAGTACGACGAAATATGAAACGGAATATCTGTTCGAAGTATTTATCGTATAGTGGTCTAAATGCAGCAGGATTAGATTGAGCCGTTTTTATAAGCACCCATTCTTCCTCTATAGATTCACTGGAAACAATCTTTTTTGGATTATCATCCATCCTGGTAGCATTTTTTACAAGGGTACGATTTATTTGTAAATTCGAAAACATTTTTTCTATTTTTTAGCTGAACTAGACCTGACGCTCTGATATAGAAAGCATACCATCCACAGCCAGAAGCGAGTTGTCCCGACTGTGGAAGTATTGCTATCAGCTAATCGCCATAAAGACCGTTTCATAAGCATAATGTTAAACCTCCTGAAAAGATACATTTCATAAGCACTTTTTTGCCAGATTTTTTAATATAAAAATTATTAAGCTTTTTTTATGTACATATAGAGTTGATTATCAGTTGTTTGTTTTTGATGTTTGAAAAAAGGGCAAAGGAAGATTTTTGAATAATTTCAGCACAATTCCGTTTTTTACTTAAGCTGTTCTGAAAATTTGGAAAAGGACATTCATCCTATCTGTTTTTAGGTCGATTTATAGACCAAACTGTGTTGCTGTTGACAGTAGGAGCGATTAAAAAAATCTAAATTTAAGCAATAGAAGTTCTGGGGAGATTGTCAATTACCTAAAACTCAAATTCTGGTTCTTCATAGCAAAATCATAGGATTGAATTTTCAGATTTCAGGATAAGAAGATAATAAAGACAAATGAATAGAATAATCGGTATACTATCCATATGTATACTTTTTTCTTTGGGAAAGTTGAATGCTCAAAAGGACGATAAACGATCCAGTTTTATTCCATTGCCCATTGCCTTCTTTACACCTGAAACCAATTGGGGCTTGGGTGCTGCTGGAGTTTATTCTTTTCGTTTTGAAGGGGATAGTCTGGGAAGTCGTCCTTCCCAGTTTCAGTTTGGCTTTGCCTATACTTTGAGGAATCAACTTTTATTCTACCTGCCTTTTCAGCTGTTTTTAAAAAATGGAAAATATAAGGTTTATGGAGAGTTGGGATATTATCGTTATATCTACGAATTCTCTGGTATTGGAAACGAAGGCTTTAAGGAGGAAAGTGAATTATTTAGTGTCAATTTTCCGCGTCTGCGCTTAAATGGTCTTTACCAGATAAAGCCTGATATTTTCGTGGGCTTAAGGTATTGGATGGATGATTATGATATCGTGGAAGTAGAAGCAGAGGGCCTGTTGGCGAATGCTCCGATAGTCGGAGCCGAAGGTGGTTTTTTGTCCGGACTTGGTCTGGTTTACAACAAGGATACCAGAGATCAGATCTTTTACCCATCTAAAGGAGTGTATACAGAGGCCGTAGTGTTTCTCAATCACCGGGCTTTCGGGAGCGATTTTAACTATAGTAAATTCATTTTTGATCACAGCATTTATCGAAAAACCAGCTGGAAACATATTCTTGCTTTTAATGTATATGCTGAATTAACTGCCGGCAACCCTCCTTTTAATCAATTGTCCTTACTCGGAGGGACGAAAAGAATGCGTGGTTATTTCGAAGGTGCATTTAGGGATAAGCAATATTTGACCGTACAGACGGAATATCGAATGCCGCTCTTCTGGCGTTTTGGATTGGTTCTTTTTGGGGCTTATGGTGTAGTATCGGAAGATCTGGGCAGTATTGAAATTGGAAATTTGAAGTATTCAATCGGAGCGGGTCTGAGATTCCTTTTGGATAAAAAACAAAAAGTAAACCTTCGATTCGATGCCGGTTTTGGAAAGAATACCTCCGGACTTTACGTAACTGTTTCAGAGGCTTTTTAAAATAATAAAAACGGATGAACATAAGTGTAATTATACCAACTTTAAACGAAGCTGATAATATCAATCTCCTGATAGAAAGATTAAAAGAATACGGAGGAAACCAGCTGTTGGAAATTATTATTGTAGACGCAGGGAGTCAGGATGGTACAATTGAAACCGTTAAGAAACTACAGGGAGTGAAGCTGCTGAACAGTCCCCAAAAAGGGCGTGCTTTTCAGATGAACTACGGAGCGGAAAGGGCCAAAGGAGACTTGCTGTATTTTGTTCATGCAGATACCCTGCCTCCGAAGTGCTATATGCAATCAATTATCGAATCCGTAACAAACGGCTTCCCGGTTGGATGCTTTCGTTATCAATTTAATTCGCCCAAAAAAATGCTTAAAATCAATGCCTTCTTTACTAGGTTCCCTATGCTTTGGTGCCGGGGCGGCGATCAAAGTCTTTTTGTCAAAAAAGAAGTTTTTGGAACATTGCAAGGCTTTCGAAACGAATATCAGATTATGGAAGACTTTGAGTTTATCATCCGGGCCCGCAAAAAATATCCTTTTAAAATAATCCAAAAAGATATGCTCGTATCTGCTCGCAAATACGATGAAAACAGCTATATGCGTGTTCAAATCGCCAATCTCATTGTGTTTAACATGTTTCGATTCGGTTATTCACAAGAGAGGATGGTAAAGACTTACCGACGATTATTAAAGCAAATTAAGAACTAAATAAAATGTCCTCAAACAGTCGAATTACAAAAATTGACTAATGAAAAACAAAGGCATTATTTGCTTCGAATTATTCTTTTTCTTAACTTATACTGGCGTAATTTCATAACTGCCCTCCCAACCTTAAACAAACCAGGAGAAAACTCGGTTAATTTGAGCCTCAAGAGATTGATGGCTTGTCGATTTTACAAATTTTAAAAATTAATTGTAAACGATTATAGCTAAGTAGTTCTTAGAACTACGCAAGCGTATAATAGTAACATAACTGAGACACTATGAACAGGTTTTTGTTGCTCTTCATATTGATCCTGACGCTGTTTGCTTGTAGAAGACAAGAGCCAGCTGCGAATTTGCCGAAAGCACCTTTTCTGCAAAGCAACTCGCCTTGGGTAGATTCTGTTTTACTCAGCATGTCCGTCGATGACAAGATTGCTCAATTATTGGTTTATCAGCCCGAACTTGAAGATACCTTGCAACAAAATAATTTGATTCGCCTGGTACAGAACAATAGTCTGGGTGGAGTGATTTTGCAACATTTGAATCTGTCTGATTATTTACGATTATATGATACTTTACAAAGTCGTTCTGCTATTCCCTTATTCAATGGAACCAGAGAGTTAGTTTCGCTTCACAATCAATTTGCCGATATTACGGATCTTCCTAATGCTGCTACCATCAGTGCAATTAATGATGATGATCTGAAACAACGTATTCGTTCTTATTATAAGGATCAACTAAGTACTTTGGGAATCAATTTGAGTTTTGCACCTGGGATGGATTTGAACGATCCGGCTAAACCATATAAATTTAGGGGAGCCGAAGCCGAGGAATCTTTGTTACTGCGCAGGTCCGTTGAATTGCTGGATCACATTCAAAGTGAAAAAATTCTTTCCGTAGCGGGGCAATTCGATGAATTTCATTACGAGTTGGAAAATGATACGACGGGTATACTGGATAGTACACTTTGTCGATATCGCACCTTGAGTCAACAAGGTCTTTCCGGTATTCTGGCAGATCATGAAGTGTTTGATATAGATTCTATTCATTTGATGCCGCCACATTTCCTGAAAAGGTATTTGCGAAGGCATCTTGATTTTGAGGGGCTGGTTTTTGCCGATTGGGAGGATAATTCTTTTCGCGAGTTGGCTTATGCAGGAGTAGATGTTTTTATTGTAAAGGATAATTTTGAAAAACGCTTTGAGACGATTAGGCGTTTAGTGGATGAGGGTACTTTTACCAGGGCTGACCTCAATGAAAAAGTACAAAAAATTCTTTTAGCTAAAGCCTGGATGGGGCTGGATACAATATATAATCAACCGGATTTTATCCGGGCCAGTGATTTAATGACTTTGAGTTTCAATGATTTTGAGATTCAACAGATGTATGAAGCTTCCATTTGCCTGACCCAAAACCCTGGCAATCTTCTTCCATTCCTGGATACCCAAAAAGAACATTTCAGAATAATTCAAATTGGGGAGCGCGAGTTATTGGACTTTCAAAACAGTTTTTCCAAATATACAGACTTCTCCAGCCGACTTCTCCGACCGGATACCAATGGTGTCGTGAAACCTTTATCCGTATCCAGGTTGAAAAGAGCAAAGGTTATTCTTACGGTAGATAATCACTTATTTGAAGCCGGGAGGGATTCTGCTTTTCTGGCCTCTGTACACGAAGTGGCAAAAAAAGCAGAGCTGACCTTATTAAATTTTGGAAGTCCAATTAACCTGACTCATTTCGATACGACAATTGCTATGGTTCAGGTTTTTGAGAAAAATGCATTGACAGCAAATTTAAGTGCGCAACTATTGTTTGGAGCCATACAAGCAAAAGGGCGTTTACCAATTGCTTTAAATAAATCGATGCCATTTTTACAAGGAATTGATTCCACGGCAATTGTTCGCTTGAAGTACACCGTGCCGGAGGAAGTGGGTATTGCGGCATATCAACTAGTCGGTCTGGATGCCATCGCCCGTACGATGATTCAGGAAAAAGCAACTCCCGGTTGTCAGGTACTCGTGGCCAAGGATGGTAAAGTGATTTATTCAAAATCTTTTGGTAAGCATAGTTTTGAAAAATCCAAATTAGTACAAGACCGGGATTTGTACGATCTGGCTTCGATTACGAAAATTGCCTCGACCACACTGGGCTTTATGAAGCTTTATGATGAGCAAAAAGTAAAACTTAAGCATCCCCTTAAACAGTATCTTGATCTGGAGAAAAAATCCAGACTTAAAAATATCAATATGCGTCAATTGCTGACGCATCAATCCGGTTTACAACCCAATATGCCAATCGCACCTTTTATCCTGTATGAGGATATAACAGGTACAGGTTGCAGTGGGTATTTTTGCAAAGAAAAAGTGCTGAGTTATATTACACCTGTAGCAGATTCTTTCTATATGGATTTCAAATGGCAGGATTCCATATGGCAGGCAGTATATGATCTTAAACCTAGCCGGAGAAAACGCTATCGTTATTCAGATGTCAATTTCAATTTGCTAATGCAGGTAATCGAAAAGCAAAGCGGGATGGCTCTGGATGAATTTGTGGAAAAAAGTTTTTACGATCCAATGCATCTTGATCGATTGAGGTATAATCCGCTGGAGCATTATGACAAAAAGTCAATTGTACCCACTACAAAAGAGGAGCGATTTAGAAAACAAATGATTCACGGTTATGTACACGATGAGTCTGCTGCCTTATTGGGTGGGGTAGGAGGCAATGCCGGTCTTTTTGGTAATGCAGAATCCCTCGCTGTTTTATTTCAGATGTTACTCAATGAGGGTGAATATGGTGGTAAAAAATATATTAGCAAGGAAACCATTGAATTATTTACTAAAAAACAAAGAGGAACTAATCGGGGATTAGGTTTTGATGTAAATGCGAAAGCCGGAACCAATGCCTGTTCTCCCAAGGCTTCTCCCGAAACTTTTGGGCATACTGGTTTTACCGGGACCTGTGTCTGGGTAGATCCTAAAGAGGACCTTATTTTTATTTTCCTTTCCAATCGTATCCATCCCGATGTTAACAACCGGAAATTATTTAAAAAGCAGGTGCGCAAAAGAATGCATAATCTGGTGTATGAGGCACTAAATACCTACCCTGAAATAAAGGAAGCTCCGAAAGCTCCGGAGTTTATGGAAGCCAGTGTACCTGTTGATGAAGAGTAATCCTTAAATGAAATGTACAAGGGACGAAGATTTAAGAAGGGCTACTTAAATCCCGCTTATTGTTATTTTGAAGAAGTCTCGGCTTTTACCTCGCTAATTCGATTGGGATAATCCGTAATGATACCGTCGACTCCAAGTTTGATCAGCTTATTCATATCTTCCACTTCGTTAATTGTCCAGGGAATCAGGAGCATCTTTTTGGCATGGACCTGCTCCACTAAAGCTTTATCAACAAATTTGAAATAAGGACTGTAAACCCTTGGTACGAAATCCAGTTTATTAAGATTAGCTTCAAAACCTTCCATATTTTCCACTAAAAAAACAGTCGCTACATCATCATTTTGTTGGTGGATTTCGTTTAGTACAGCGGTATCAAAAGACTGGATCGAGGTTTTTTCCAAAATCCCCCATTCTTTTAGCTCTTTAAGTAATAAAGAAACAAATTCGGCCGGGGCCGGCGTAGCAGTATTATACCATTCTGGCCTGCTTTTGATTTCGATATTATAAAATGGTTTTTCCCGGTTATTATGTTGACAATAAGCATTGACAGCCTGTACCATTTCTTCGAGTGATGGTTTATTAACCACCATAGGTTTCTGCTCCGGGAAGCGTTTATTTCCCCGGCTTCCGCAATCATAAGCTTTTATTTCCTCATAGCTTAGCTCATAAATCTTCAGACTGTCTTCTTCGGTTTTGCTAACAGCACTTCCATCCGGTTTTTTACAAATGTGATGTGAAAAAAAAGGTTCATGGGAAACAATCACTTTCTTATCCCTGGAAATGACGACATCCAACTCCAGCGTTTTGATCGGAAATTCCAGGGCGCGAAGAAATCCGGGAATGGAGTTTTCGGGAAGGATACCCCGGCAGCCGCGATGTCCCTGCCAATCGAAACTCTTGGAATCAGCCATATCACATTGAATTAAAGTTAGAGAAGAAACAAACAACAAAAAAAGCAAAAAACGTTTAATCATGGTAAAGCTAACAGATTAGTTTGCAATTTTGATGGATTAATATGGTACCCGTTTTATCATCTTGTCCAAACTGGAAGAAAGATAAGCTATTTGCATAAAAATAATATCTATTTTTGGAATAAATACCTGAGAAAATAGCAGCTAAGTTTTAAAGATTGATAAAAAAGTTAAATTTGTGCAGTAAGTTTACACACAACAGACCAATATATCAAAGTTAAATATGTCAACTACCAATATCTTTCAGAAGAGCATTCCGCATGCCATTGCAATTTTAATCTTTTTGGCTGCTAATGCCTTCTATTTTTCCGCCCAACTCGAAGGCAAAGTTGAAAAATCTCACGACATCGTTTCCGCCAGAGCAAATCTTCAGGAGATTTTGAAACACAAGGAGAAAACCGGAGAAAAAACCCTCTGGACCAATTCACTGTTTGGAGGCATGCCTACCTATCAGATTGATTCTGCCCAACCTAGCAATCTTACCAAACACGCTTACAGAGCATCTCGTTTTTTCATACCCCGCCCCATAGGGATGTTCTTTTCGGCGATGTTGCTTTTTTATATTATGCTGGTTTTATTGGGGGTAAATCCCTGGTTGAGTATCGTAGGTGCTATGGCTTTCGGACTGACGACGAATAATTATGTCCTCTATGGAGCCGGGCATATCACAAAAGTATACTCGATCATTCATCTGGGCCTGGTTACTGCAGGGCTTTTACTCGCATTTAGAAAAAAGAAACTGCTGCTCGGAGCCATTGTATTTGCCCTGGGACTATCACTCAACCTCCTGGCAAATCACATACAGATGACCTATTATTTCTTTTTAACCCTGGTTTTGTACGGAATCATAGAACTCGTCTACCATATTCGTCAAAAGGAGCTGGCTGATTTTGGAAAAGCAACCGGATATATAGTCGTAGCGGGTTTACTGGCCCTCGGTTCCGGTTCCGGAAAATTGTTGACTACCTATGAATATAGTAAAGATACTATGCGGGGTGATCCAATTTTGGAGATTGATCAAAATACTATAAAGACCAGTAGTAATACCAGTGGTCTGGAATACAATTATGCAACATCCTGGAGTAATGGCTGGATGGATTTGATGGCGAATTTTATTCCGGGTGTAGTAGGTGGTGGAAAAGGTACATATTGGGGTCCAAATGCTGACGGTACAGCCGGTCCGGCTTATTATGGTGCGATTGTATGCTTCCTGTTTTTGTTGGGTGCTTTTTTGGTAAGAGGACCTACCAAGTGGTGGCTCTTAGGGGGAGTAATACTAATCAGTCTGATCTCGCTGGGAAAGAATTTTTTCTTACACAAATTAATGTTCGATACTGTTCCCTTGTTTAATAAATTCCGGACGCCCAACTCTGCTTTGAGTGTAGTGGCATTTCTGGTTCCGGTACTGGGAATACTTGGCGTAAATGAATTGCTTAAGGGCAAGACAGATAAGAAAAAGCTTTTACAAGCTCTGTATATTGCTGGAGGCACCATGCTTGGTCTTTGTGCTATGTTTGCTTTATTTGGTGAAGCGATCACCGGATTGGAATCTCCAAATGACCAGAGATTACTTCAGGAATATGGACAGCGATATAATCTGGTGGCCATTAAAAAAGAAAGAGCGGCTACTATGTCCGGGGATTCCTGGCGCTCGTTTTTATTAATTTTACTAGCTGCCGGATTGATTTGGGGGTTTATCAAAGAAAAACTAAATGCGACGATTTTGATTGCGGGGCTGGGGGTTCTTATCGTCGGTGATCTATGGACGGTCAATAGAGATTATCTCAATAATAGTAAAGACTATTTTGTAAATCCCCGGGTATATAAAAGTGAAACTGCTCCCAGAAAAGTAGATACCCAGATATTAACAGATAAAGATCCGAATTATCGGGTCTTCGATATCAGTGGAGGGTACCGAGCAGCTGTTAATTCTTCTTCGATTACGAATAAGACTTCTTATTATCATAAAAACACTGGAGGTTATCATCCTGCAAAATTGCAGCGTTATCAGGATATGCTGGACCGGCACATAAAACCGGAGAGTGACCGTTTGCTTACGAGTTTTCAATCCGGAGGAAGCATCGAAGCTATTCAAAATAGCCTTGCTGATTTAACGGTATTCAATATGATGAATACCAAGTATTTTATCTACAGTGCGGAAGGCGCGGTTCCCAATCCAAATGCTTTGGGTAATGCCTGGTTTGTAGATAGCTATAAAATCGTAGACACGCCCAATGCGGAGATTGACGGAGTAAAAGGTATAAACGCCAATCAACAAGCCATTGTGCACCAGGAATTTGCGGATTATTTATTAGGACTTAATATCCAGAAAAACGGAACGATTCAATTGACGAGTTATACGCCTAATCATCTAACCTATAATTCCAATAGTACTTCAGATCAGTTGGCGGTATTCTCGGAAGTCTGGTACGGTCCGGATAAAGGCTGGCAGGCATATATCGATGATAATCCGGTAGATCATATCCGGGTGAATTATATCTTGCGAGGCTTGAAAATTCCCGCCGGACAACACAAAATAGAATTCAAATTTGATCCAGGAACCTATAAGCTTGGCTCAGCCATATCGCTGATCAGTTCTTTATTAATCCTTTTGGGCTTATTCGCTTATATTGGTTTTTATTTTAAAAATCAAAAGACTGAGCCGGTAGAAGTGGTTGCGGAAAAAACGGAGAAGTTGAAGCCAACAAAATCCAGGAAGAAGCGGAAGTAACTTTTCGCCATTGAATAGTGGACGTTTACTGGATGATGGCGATTAAACTTGTTTATCAGGGAAAAGTAAACCCTTTGTAGCTAGCCAGCGGTAATGAAAAGTGTATCTGCCTTTAGCGCTTTGTCCTTTGAGTATAAAACGCAGCATCAGGACAAAGCTACCGGCAAGCTTGAACATAAATTCAGCGATCTTCTTTAAAAAGGACCATGTCCCTTCATCGCGGACACGGATGCTTTCTTCGCTTCCGAATTTGAAACTAAGCTTTTTAAAATTTTCATCAGAGGTACGATAATCATCAATGGTATGCTCTACTTCGAGTAGAGGAATGTAGATAATTTGATCGGAAACCTCCCGAATTTTGAAATTAATGTATTTATCATCTGCTCTCCATTTGAGTTTATTATTAAAACCACCAACTTCTTGTAATAAATCTTTCCGATAGGTCATATTGCAACCTGCTGGATATTCACCAGGACGAAACTTGCGAATTTGTTCTCCTAAATCGACTTTGGTCACAAAACCATAGAGATATTTATTCATCCATTTGGGTTCTTTGATCTCGTATCTCGGTGTGACTTTTCCGCCCAAACCAGCAGTATCCGGGTTAGCATTGAAATAATCGTAAATCAATTCTAAAAAATTAGCCTTTGCATAAGCATCATCGTCGATATAGGTAATGATCTCATACTTGGCTTCCGCAATGCCCCGATTACGGGCGAAGGAGAGCCCCTGATTGGTTTCGATCACGTAATTTATATCCAGCTCAGGATGTTGCTGAATGAATTTTTGGCAAATCTGGTCGGTATTATCTGTGCAGTTATTATTGACAATGACAATTTCAAACTTTTCCTTGCCCAGAGTTTGTAGAACCAAACTATCCAAGGCTTCACCAATAAACTGATCGCGATTATAGGTACAAATGACGAGGGAGATACGAAGATTACGGTTAAAAAGAGACATATTACGTTTTGTATAGGAAAGTACAAACTTAACGAACAATCGTGATACCTCCCTCTTCAAACAAGTCCATATTTCGTTGACAAGAAATAATACGGGCTTTCATCCAATATACATATACTCCATTATCCAGTTTTTTGTTTTTAAAAAAACCATCCCAGGAGCGATTTATATCTGTTGACCGGAATAGTAAAGCGCCCCATCTGTCAAATATCCGGATCTCGAAGTCAATCACCTCAATATCCTGTGCGGGGAACAGTTGAAATTGATCATTATAGCCATCATCATTAGGAGTAAAAACATTGGGGATATAAATAAAATTCTCTTTAACTCCGGCTTCGAGTTCCACGAGTATGTTTTCTTCAATGGTTTGACACTCGTTACTAAGTGATAAACTATAAGTACCAGCTGTTTGCACGTAAGTGGAAATTGAAGAATCTCCATTCGACCACTCCCAGACTAAACTGGAAGCATTACCATTGATTAAATCCACTTGTAGCAAGACACTATCTGCATCACAGGGGAAAATTACCGGAGTGGATGCGATTTGGATTTCTGTGATTTCTTCCACTTCCACTTCCTGAGAGTAAACACATTGTACCGAATCTCTGATAAAAACGGAATAAGTCCCTGGAGACAGGTTTTCGAATGTATCCCGGAGGAAATAATTTTCTCCGTCAATAGAATATTCCAGAGGATTCAAGCCTCCTGTAACATCTTGAAAAGTGATCATTCCATCGGCCCCGTTCCAGCAAGAGGATTCCGTTAGTGTATTGAAACTTACAGGAGGATTTGGTAATACGGATAAATATATAATGGAATCACAACCAGCCTGATCCATGAAAACAAAAGTAGTATCTGTCCCGGCGGGGTAAAAACTACCATTGAAATCGTAGGTTTCTCCGGGGCATACCATTACTTCCAGAAAAGATTCCTGAATATTCTCTGTTACTGAAATCGTAAGTATGGAATCGCATCCGAATTGATTTTGCAAAGTGAAACTTGCTTCTGCTCCGATTACAATCTCTTGCCCCATGAAACTGAAAGTAGTGTCACTGCAATTGGAAATAATAAGTGAAGTCGAATCCAATGCCAGGGGCTCGACAAATAAATTAATCAAAACTATACAACTGTCATTGACTGTTATAGAAAATTGCTCCGTTGATCCAGCTGGAACTTCAACGCCTTCAAAAATATAATGTCCTCCTTCGCAGGCTTGTACTAAAGAATCAATTTCTACAATTGCAGTGGCTTCAACAATTACATTGACCATAGAATCACAGCCATTCGAATCAGTGAAACTAAAAATCTGCTGTGTGCCGGCAGGAATATTTGTACCATTATAATTGTAAAAACTCCCTTCACAAGCCATTACATTCAGGCTATCATGCTCAACAAGAAAGGCATCAACGCTGAGGATGACCATAGAGTCGCAACCATTATTTCCAGTGAAACTGATTTCATTTATTGAGCCAATATCGTAAAACATGCCATTGAATTCTGCCTGTTCACCGGGGCAAGTCATTAGTGTAAGACTATCCGTGGCTAGTGTACTGATTTCAACCACTACCGTGAATACGGAGTCGCAGCCATTGATATCCGGAAAAATAAAACTCTGTTGCGTACCAGCGAGAATGTCAATGCCATTATAATTATAAAAAGAGCCCTCACAAGCTTCTACAAGTAATAAATCGCTATTTGTCTCGAAAGCTTCTACAGTTAGAATCAGGATAGAATCGCAACCATCGAGATTGGTAAAAGTAAGCTCATTTACGGAGCCTTCGTTGTACAACGTGCCATTAAACTCAATTTGTTCCCCCGGGCAAGTCATCATTGTTAAGCTATCAATAACTACGGAATTAAAATCTATGTAAAAAATGTTGGGTAAACCGAAAATACAATTTCTCCCTGCGCCATCGGGGTCAAGAAAAATAGCATTAACAATAAGTTCTGGGTCAATACTATTCGGATTGTAAATAGCGCTAATGAATTCATGATTTCGAATCGAGACATAAATGTTGTTATCCGGCCCCAATTGTAAAGCACGAATGGCATCGTTGTTTCCAATCTGCCCGGGCATATCAACCTCAATATTGAACAAGTTTCCTGTACTCAAATTATATTGAGAGATGATATCTTTTCCACCGATGTATAGAAAAGCGCTATTAGGGGAAAACTCGATGCCATAAAGCAGAGGATCAGTTGGATTGATCTCAATCTCGTTGGAAACAGTACCTGTAATGATATCAAAATCATATAAATCTACAGTCACATTATTTCTGTTAATCAGGGCAAGTTTTTCTCCGTTTGGAGAAATTTTCATATAGCCTACAGCATTGATGTTCCCTGATCCGCCGGAGTGGATATTACCCACATCAGAAATAATTGGATTGGTATTAACGCCACTTGCAGAGACTTCATAGCAATAGAACCGGTTATTGTTCCAACCATGTGCAATGACCCAATAACCGGTACAGTCGGGCTTTAAAACGCCAGTAATCTTTTCTGTAACCGGAGTCGTTAATTGAATATTGAGCTCTGAATTAATGACATCCCCCAACGGGGCTGAATTGTTCCCGTTTCCGGCGAGTGATATGTCGACCGTCGTATAAGAAAGACCATTACTTTGGGCAAGCTCATCAACGGTGAAAATATAATAGATAGTTGAATCTGCAATATTGGGAATAATAATAGAAGACTGAGTAGAAGAAAAATGACCGGCCAGGTTTCCATTACCATTAGGCATAGGTTGATGGGTTTGATCCCAAACAGTTATTCCATCCGTATAAAATAATAATTGTCCGTTTTTATCTGAAATAGTGGCTACTCCCTCTTGGGTATTGAGTAGACCATCTGTTAATACCGTAGGAGGATTAGTGTTAAAGTTAAGACCGGCTCGATCACCAAAATACCAATTATTAGAAGCATTGCTGATGACTTGACTAATTGAGCCACATAAATATCCAGATATCAATAAAAGGGTAAAAATATACTTTTTCATAGCCTTTGTATTATAAATTGAGGACCTCAATAACGACTCAGATTAGCGTAATGAAGAGTATGAAAACAAAATTAGAGAAATAATCATAAATATTTAGCGTCAATTTTCAGATTTTTCCAAGAAAATAGATTCCAGTTTTTGACGAGGGAAGGCATCTATGAATGAATCTTCTGTAGTATTTACGATGGTAGCACCGAGTGAATCTGCATAGTTCTTTAAAATAAAATACCCCTTAAAGGTGAGCATAAATTTATGTAAAACTTCATGTAACATCCTGGGGCGGATACCGAGATAGTACATTCTATGATTTTTTAATTCCTTGGTATCATAAAAATGTTTGTTGCGGAGCAATACTTCGTTATTTTCGTTAACACTTATTGTTGGTAGCCAGGAATGTTCGACTCCAAGTAAATAAATTTTCTTGAAGTGCATATTAAGTGCAATATGTATTGCAGGTATTACTACATTATGGGGACGTGGCATCCCCAATCGCCATCTAAAGAATGTATGTTCAAATGTGTTAAAGCCCTCTACAGGCGTTCCATTAAAAGGAACGAATTGCAGATTTGCATTTTGCTTTAGATAAGGTTTGAGAAATTTAGATTTGAATGCTTCGGCGGGAAGAAAAACAGCCATCGGCCATTTCGTCTTTTCTACTAGATTATCAAAGAGTAATTTTCTCAAATCAATATTTCTTTGACGGACACCTTCTCTCCAGAATTCTGGGCCGACAATTAAATAGAAACTTGGCTGGAGTAGTTCAAACAAATCTGAATTACCAAAATAATTGACGACCCAAAGTTTCTTTGATTTAAGAATTTGATGAAATTGAGCTGCATTGGCTTTCATAGATGGCCCATTGCCCAGTATATAGCATTCAGCTTCTTCGTTCTTAGGATATTTTATAAAAAATTTCGAGCGGATAATGACCTTTAAGATTGTTCCTATACTAGCAAACAATTGATTGAAAAAAAACTGGATTTGTTCTGCATAACTTTGCATGGGCAGCTTTAGCTAATCTTAAAGGATTCGATTTTATGTTCACAAATCTCCAGTATTTTAATTGGACTATTAGCAGATATCAAGCCCTTCGAATTGATGTGCATTTGTAGCAGCAATTTTTTATTTTGGTATAAAGATTCAATTAATCGATTCAAGCGATCCAAATTTTCTTCATTGATCACACCGTTATAAAAACACACTTCATACTCTTCTAACTCCTGAATTAGGTAGTATTTATCATCCTCTTCTAACATGTTGATAGTTGGCAAGCCTGCATAAGCCGCTTCATATGTGGTAATCCCTCCCGGCAAAATAGCAAGTATGCAATTACGCAGAATTTGCCACATGCTTCGATTCGTTTTGGCCAAAATGATTTCGTGTTTACTATCTTTTTTGATTACTTCGATCAGTTCATTATAGGAGTGCGAGTAGCCTTCTCCCAATAAGACCCAAAACGTAGCAGGTACGGTACAGTTTTTAAGAGATTTCAAAAATTGAAGCGTCTTATTTGCCGCATCTCCTCCTCCCATAATCAGAGCGATCGGGAATTGGTCCAACTCCAGATTCTCTTCATAAACGGAAGTATTGATTTTTTTACAGTTGGATTGTATTATACTGTGTTCAAGTCCACCATAAAATTGTCCGGGTAAGAATTCCGTTAATTGTTGATGATATTTTGTTCTATTAAAAATAAGATCAACCTCAAGCAGTTTATCAAAGATAGGAGAGAGGCTAACGGTTAACGCCGTTCTGGATTTCACTTTTTGAAAAAAGTTGGGATCAATTGGGATTAGATCAAAAAAACAAATATCGTAATTTGCCTGGAGGGGTATCTGATCTTCGTTTTCTACTATTGTGTAAGCAAATTTTATCTCGGTAAGCAATCTTTCAACCAGAGGTTCTCCAATAATATAAAAATCGATTTCTAATCCTGGCCGTTCTTTTAATAATTCACTTACAAAGGAGCGACTTCTGATTAAGTGTCCCAGACCGGTAGTAGTAGATGCTTTGCAAATAAAAAGTAGTTTCATCTTATTATTCTACGACTTTTTTATCGAGTATTGAATGCTCAGCGTCAAAATGCTCTAAAGACAAAGGGCTATATTGTTGCAAATCCTGCTTAAGTTCTTTACCGATTATTTCGTCGATTTGATCAGCATCAAGGATTCCTTCGGGTCTGACAATCAGTAGATGCTCATCTTTAAGAACTGTTCCGGCTTTTAGGTCTACAGCAGCGTAAATTGATCTTCGCGCCCGTTTACGCGTATAACGTTCTGCATCACTAATCTTTTTGGGCTTGATGATTAAAGCTTTTTCTGCATCGCGCAAATCTTTTACATAATCAGTGAGTCCTTTTTCCTCCATAGCGTAAGCATGATCAAATCCTTTTTGGGTTCGATCTTCAGTAAAGTGTTTTTCAAACCAGGTCGCTCCCATCGTCATAGCCATACAAGCAGCATGACTTGTACCAGTATGATCCGAATAACCGATTTCGCAGCCAAAGTTATCTTTTAACGTTTTTATAAAACCGATATTTGCTTGTTCAAGAAAAGCTGGATAAACGGAAACACAATGTAATAATACGTAATTGTCGAAATTAACTTTAGCTAAAGCGTTTAACGATTTTTCAATATCCTGTAGAGTGGACATTCCGGTAGAAATGATCATTCTTTTTCCACGTTCAGCTACTTGTCTTAAAAAACGAATGTTGTTGAGATCACAAGAAGCCATTTTGATATATGGAGGATTAAACTTCAGTAAAAGATCCAATCCTTTTTCATCAAATACAGAAGCGGTGAAGGGAATACCACTGGCTGACGCATGCCTAGCTGCTTGTGTATATTCTTCATCACTCATCATTCCTTCTTTTCGAATTTTAATGACTTCCTTGATATCATAGTGACCATATTCATAATCACCGGGTAAGTAAAGTCCCCATGGATTGATGATTTGAAACTTAACAGAATCTGCATCCGCTCGTTTAGCAATATCGATTAGTTTTTTGGCCTTTTCGAGGTTCCCATTATTATTTGTTCCTGCTTCGGCAATGATATGGATTTTACTTTCACTCATTCTTTTAATCAGTTTTAACTCCAATAAAGTATATGCGCTATAATTGCGCTCTTACTAGTGCTGCAAATTTTGCACAATTCTCACTAATGATTGCTCTGTTTTCTTTCCACAAACCGGTTCTCAGCGTATTTTTTAGATTATCTAAATCACCCATATTATCAATACGATGTGCTACCTCTTTAATAACATTATCTTTGACATAATTGATATTCCATTCGTCCATTCCTAAGGTATCGAGCATACTAATTGCTCTTTGATCGTAGCTGATCTTGATAGTTGGGATATCGTAAGACAAACAAGGAATAAAACTATGTAATCGAAAAGTAAGATTCAGTCGGGTATTTTTCAAATACGTCAAATAGGTATAAACATCTTCGGTGTAAAGATAATCTACATTTTGAAAGGACGCGGCAAAAGGGATATCCCGATGATCATGACAAAGTATTTTGATATTATTATATCCTTTTTGCTGTAAAAGGTCAATCATTTCCAGCATTTGGCCTCTCAACTCATATTGGTAAGAAACAGGAACACTCATCAACGAAGGGGTCCTGATTGATATCAAAACATCCGTTTGAGCTTCTTCACTAATTGGAACAAGGTGTTGAGGCATCTCGTTTATAAAAAGGGTAGGACAACCACCGACTATATTATTACATCCTAAATTATCAATATGCTCTTTTGTGGCCTTATCTCTTGAAAGAGAAATATCCGCCCGACTGTTAATTAGTTTGATCTTTCCGTCAGTCATTACATCTGTACGATTTGAGAGTTCTAGCTTTTCGTTGTAAATCTTACCTCGAGATACACTAAAAACCATCATTGGGCGCTCCAATGCATTTAATGCAGTTTCATTGACCTCCAACTCTCCGTTTTCGTATAAATTTCCCCCGCCAATGATTACTCCATGTCCAAATCGATTGATTTCATAAATTGTCTGTGAACTAAGCCCAGCTTTTTTATGACTTTCGTATTTACTAGTGGCAGGTAGAGAGATTACATTATAATTTTCGGTGAAAGCTTCGCGAATGAAGTGGTTTACACCAAGATATATAACATCATTTCCAATATTAAAGCCTTTAGGACGAATGGAATAGAGATTGATCATCTTTTTGTTTTTATAAAATATTTTAATCGTTCAATAATTTTGCTTAGAGGGAGTTTAGGGATGTCCAAATCTGGATGTTGTGAAAGAAACTGATTAAGTGTTTCTAAATCTTCTTGAGTATCTACCACCACTCTGATTTCGTGATCATTCCCAAAAGGATATTGCATTCTAAAAACCCGAAATAGCTCAATATTATTATAAAACCAAGAAG
This sequence comes from Saprospiraceae bacterium, assembly GCA_028280415.1. Classification (GTDB taxonomy): domain Bacteria; phylum Bacteroidota; class Bacteroidia; order Chitinophagales; family Saprospiraceae; genus JAHDHW01. Next base: position 28,796 of record JANQLV010000080.1, on the reverse strand, counting down.
TTATATGCTCCTGAAAATCGGGTATTAGATTTTGATAGTGATCAATAAATATTTGCGATCTGAATATTTCGATACTCATACCATACGGAAACGCTCTGGGAATGAGATTAGTTACAATATCATAGTCATTTGATGATAATAATCTATCAAATCCTTCTTTCAACAATGCACAGTTTAAAAAAGGACAATCACCGTTAATTCTTGCAAAGTTTTCAATACCATAATAGTCCAAACAATTACGAACACGCAGGGCTATATTTTCTAGGCTTCCACGAAAAAATGGAATCGCATTCTTTTTGGCTATTTCTACAAGAGGATCATCTACATGGCGTTTAGAAGTGACTACTATCGGAGTAACACCAGGTAATGCCTTCAGCCCGTCTATCGACCATTGTATAAGCGGTTTTTCTCCAAGCTCTCTCAAAGCCTTATTTGGAAGTCTCTTTGAATCGGTTCTGGCCAGAATCAGGCCTGCATTCTTTATCTTTTTCAGAGTAGTAAGAATTTATCTATTTTTACGTTAAGAAGGAATATCCGTAGGATTCCATCTTATAAGAAAGCAAAATTAGGAAAGCATTCTTAATAAACAAAAAATATTTGAATGGGCGTTATTAAGCGTCAGAGTATTAAGCAGAGTTTGGTAAATTATATTGCGGTAGCGATAGGAGCGAACAGTATTATCTTTATTTATCCTCAGGAAAGAGCTATCTATGGATTAGCCCGTTTTATTATGATACTTCAATGATGATTGCTTCTTTTGTGATGCTCGGCTTAAGCGGGGTATCGATGCGGTTTTTTCCACATATTCACAAAGACACCAATAAGGCGGGGTTTTTACTATTCTTATTGCTAGGAGTTCTGTTGGGTAGCATTCTTTTTACCGGACTTGCCTTTTTATTAAAAGAACAGATTTATAAGTATTACATAGACAAACCGGAACTTTTTCTGAGGTATCTTCTTTACCACGTACCCATTGCTATTTCTATCGAAGATTTATTTTCAATAATACCCGAAAAGAAAGGGTTTAGTCCAGGAATAAGCATTGTCATTCGTCCTCTGGTAGTTGGCCTCATTTGTATAGGCTGTGTTTATCGACTAAAAATTTCCAGAGATATCAATGAAATGATAGGTCGGGTTTTAAGGAGGGGACGATGCTAAAGATTTGATTATTTGCTAAGCAGTTTTTAAGTATGCTATTTAACTCTATAGACTTCGCAGTCTTCTTCCCGCTTGTATTTTTGCTCTACTGGATGCTGTTTAGTAAAGATATACGACTTAGGAATCTTTTTTTATTGGTCGTCAGCTATCTGTTTTACGGGTATTGGGACACACGCTTTCTGGGATTGATTGCTTTAAGTTCAATCGTAGATTATTTCATTGGATTTAATATTCCACTTCAAAAATACGCCTATCGTAAAAAGTTATTATTGCTGTTGAGTTTAACAGTTAACCTGGGGCTATTAGGCTTTTTCAAATACTATAATTTTTTTATTGAAAATTTTGTTGAAGCCTTTTCATTCTTTGGCCTTACATTGAGTGCAGATCGCCTGAATATCATTCTCCCGGTAGGGATTAGCTTTTACACTTTTCAAACACTCAGTTATACCATAGACGTGTATAGAGGAAAACTCGTTCCAGTAAGTAATCTTGTAACGTTTCTTACCTTCGTAAGTTTCTTTCCACAGCTCGTTGCCGGGAAAATATACCCCGATCATTATCAATTCAATGCGCAAATCTTATGAACTATATGAAGATGCTGAAGGTGTAGATTTTACATACTTTTTTAAGACTGTACAGGAGCGTCATCTTTTCAAATCTTTTAAAAACAGATTGTTGGGCAAAGAATACAAGCCTACCAGATTTTTTGAGCGCGTATACAAAGGTTATTTAGAAACAAGCAATCAAATCCCCGGTTCGGATTTTTTAAATTTTAGTCCAATAAAAGAAGTTGATGAATCTTATGATCAGTCACTGTATTTTAAAAAATGCATTACACTTGCCCAAAAGAATAATATTAAGGTTTTAATCGTACATCTACCAATTTGGAAACATAAAATGGAAATATATCGACAATCCGAACTTTATCGCCTCTTTAAGGAGCGGTGTCAGGCGTTTGAGCAAAAATATGCTTTAGAAGTATTTAATTCTGACAGAAATCAATTTGTAGAGGTATTGGAGCAGCGTGATTTTTTAAACCCGGAACACCTCAATGGTTTTGGGGCGAATAAATTTTCGATGGAGTTTAGTGTCTGGTTAAATCACCTTAAGAACTAATAGTCCAAAACGAAAGATTTAAAAGCAATTCCATCTCGCGACCAAATTTTTCCACATTCGTATAAAGCGCCAATCTGACCATCTTGCATCACTAAAATATCTGAATATCCGGCATAACCTTCGTGTACGAGATGAACTTTTTTCCAGTTCTTTCCATCATCTCTGCTGATTTGTAAAGTTAGGTTTTCCCGGGCATGTTTATGGTTGGGGTTTAAAAATAGAATTACATGTCCCTCTCCATCGTGAAAACTGTCTAAGCTGCCTTGGCATGTAGGGCCGTACAACTCATCATCCAATACCTGGTCTTGTAAGCTAAGGCCACCATCATAACTGTAAGCTACTGATCTTGCGTGAATTCTTTTAGATCGTTTAACCATGTTCAATAATAAACCATTTTGACTGATTTCTGCTACTTCACATTCACTGGTACCGGTTTCTGGTGAAATACCTCCTATTGCCCAACTTTCTCCTTGATCATCTGAGTAAATTAAATGCGAACGAAAATGTGTTTTTACACCATCGAAAGTTGAAAAGAAGGATGGTATCACTAAGCGGCCTTTATATTTATCCGCTTTCATTTGCAGCGCAGAACCTGCTCCCATGCCATAATAATCCCAATTATCTAACTTTACCTGTTGAGTAATTTCTCGTTTGGTGGACCAGCTATTACCGTGATCTTCTGAAAAAAATTGAAAAATGCGACGGGTATCTTTTCCTTTTCTTTGGAAAATCTGGCTCCAATGATCTTCTCCCAGGTTCCACGCTGCCAGGAGGATTATTCTTCCACTTTCTTGATTAACTACAGGAACCGGGTAGGCGCAGGTATTCGTACTATCTTCCCAAATCAATTGTAAGGGGCCCCAGGTTTTGCCATTGTCTATAGATTTTTTCATTACTATATTGACATCTCCATTATCCCGGCAGCTATTTTCTCGACCTTCCGCAAAGGCTAGAATACTACCATCCTTGGCCTGAACTACGGAAGGTATTCTAAAACAGGCATAGCCCGATTCACCATTTTTAAAAACAAAATCAAGCTCGGGGAGCTGCTGAACATTTCCACTGATAGACCAGTCATAAATGCGAATGCGGTTGCGCCAGGGACGTATACCGATGGTTCCCTGGAGCGGTTCACTAAACAAGGAGACAGGTTGTTTCGTGATGAGTTGACGATCGATAAAAAAACTAATCTGTGTGCCTTGACGTTCTATTTCGAATTCGAAGGGAACACCGGGTTTGAAGGCATCAATGGAAGGTTGGAAGTAGAGTAGGGAGTCATACTTTGGAGTATACATAAAAAGACGCTCCTTGCTATTAGATCCTTTATCGTCCGAATCAAAACCAAAATGATTATTGAAAAACCAAAAAATAGAAGTTGTTTGACCAATGGTATCGAAGCTGATTTTCATTTTTATGTGAAAATCTTCATTCTTTACATAAAAAGCACTGTAGATCATATTATTGAAATTATCGCCTTTACCCGAACAATAAACATAACCCGGACCATCTTTCCATTTATCGCCACGCAAAATCACATGCTCTTGCTTCCCCTTGGTAATGATTGGTTTAAAATCAGTGTTTTCCGCTGGGTTGCAATGGACCAACAGGATTATCAAAAGACTATAAAGGAGTACGTTTATAAATTTCATATCTTGACATCGGATTAGATTGTAAGTGGGATTAATCATTTTGTATTTTATGACGATGAAAGTTCTAAATGCTTTTTGGTGTACGTTGGTTTTTGTTTTGAGCTTAAATTTACTAAATGCTCAGAAAGGGACCAATGCTTCCTTTTTGAAGTTTGAAAAAATTAATGAAGTTGAGTTGGAGGCAACAATACCCGAAGGAGCTTTTACCTATGCTAATGATTCTATTTTGTTGATCGGAGGAGGTTTTGTAAAAAAGGTAGAAAACAGCACTCTGGATACGTTTACTACGCTAAATAACTGGAATACTCGACTAACTATTTATGATTTAAAAAATGGTCAAAAAAATCAAAAAGATTTTCCTCCAATAGCTCTTGGCGTATCGATTGCTACGCCTGAAGGACTGCTTTGTGCGGGGGGAGTGATGCAACAAAATCGCTTGAGTATTCCTAATCAATCTGTTCTGCGGGTAGACGAAAACGGAGTATTGGATACGCTCTTGCTTATGCCGACTGACTTTACTTGCTTGGGGGGCGTTTTTTTTGAAGGGAAAGTATACCTACTTGGCAACCGGGGAAGTAAAAAATCAAAAGATTGGGAGTTATTGGTTTTTGATCCGGAAAACGCAAGGGCGAGTTTAGAAATGATCGATAGTCCAGTAACGATGAAAGGGAGTTTTTCAAGTTTGGCCATACAAGGCAACGGACTGGATAATTGTCTTTATATTTTTGGAAAGCATTTGCAAACAGAAAAGCTTTTAAAGTATAATCTAAAAACGGGTACTTGGTCTGCTATTTTCGAATATGCGCAAAAAAAGGTGAATGATATCCAAGGAGATGAAATGAAGGCGTTCCCTATTGGTAATTCATCTGTTTTATTATTTGAGCCGGCTACTGTGCCCGATACACTATCTGAGAAAATTACGAATCAAATAACCGTTTTCAATACGATTACAGAGTCAACCACTTCTAAGAGTTTACAAACCGAGCTTGCTGTACATTCCATAGTGGGGGGAGGAACCGATGTATTTTACCTAATTGGCAAAAAAAATAAGGAACAAGCTTTTTTGTACAAAGCAAAATACGTGAATACAGCGCCGGGCTTTGCCTGGCTCAATATTGCCGTTTTGGCTGTTTATTTCCTCTTGATGCTTTGGATCGGTTTCTATTTTTCTAAAAAACAAAGATCAGCGGATGATTATTTTAAAGCAGGGAAACGTATTCCATACTGGGCTGCCGGGCTTAGCTTATTAGGTACAGGCTTAAGTGCAATCTCATTTATGGCAGTGCCTGCTAAAGCTTATGCGACGGATTGGGCTTATTACGCAGCTCGCTTTCCTACGATTTTGATTCCAATAATTATTGGCTTGCTATATATTCCAATTTTTCGAAAACTGGATATCACAACGGCCTACGAATATTTGCAAAAGCGGTTTAATTTAGCCATCAGGCTCATCGGTAGTTTTGCATTTATTTTCTTTCAATTGGGAAGAATTGGGATTGTACTTTTTTTACCAGCTGTTGCTTTAAATGTCGTTACCGGCTTTGATGTACTCACTTGCATTTTGCTAATGGGAATTGTTAGTCTGATCTATACGATTGGAGGGGGGATAGAAGCAGTAATATGGACAGATGTTTTGCAAGTTATCATTTTATATGGCGGCATTATATTATGTGTAGCTTTTATAGCTTTTGAACTTGACGGTGGCTTTTCTGAGATAATAAGTATTGGTTCGGTTAATCAGAAGTTTAATATATTCGATTTCTCGTTTAATCTTGATGACCCCAATTTCTGGGTGGTAGTAGGAGGAAGCTTCTTTACCAGTTTGACAACTTATGGCTCGGATCAAACAATGGTGCAGAGATATCTCACTACTAAAACCGATAATGCAGCGACAAATAGTATGTGGGTAACGATTACCATTAGTTTTTTACTTGGATGGCTCTTTTTCTTTATGGGGACTGCTTTATATGCGTTTTATAAAGAAAACCCGGATCAAATGCTTCATACTATGGTTTCAAATGATGGGATCTTTCCCTGGTATATAATATCTCAATTACCCAAAGGTATTTCAGGGGTATTAATTGCAGGTATTTTTGCTGCGGCAATGTCTAGTTTGAGTAGTAGCATGAATTCGGGGGCAACCGCCTATACGATGGATTTTCATAAGCTTTTTAAAAGGGAATTTGATGCAGTAAAGGTTGGTCGTATAGTAACATTGATAATTGGGCTTGGCGGTATCCTGTTCGCTATTCTTTTTGCAACAATGGCTGTGAAATCGATTTGGGATCAGTTTTTAAAAATAATTGGTTTAATGACAGGGGGACTTGGAGGTTTATTTTTGTTAGGAATCACAACACAGCGTGCTAATGGAGCAGGTGCTTTAATTGGTTTGTTAATCAGCTCGGTAATACAATACTATGTGGCCTCATACCAACCTTTTAACCTGTTTTTATTTACTGCCTCAGGTTTTATAAGCTGCTATATTTTTGGCTATCTTTTTAGTCTTTTCTTGCCACAGTATAATAAACCTATCGATGGACTGACCATTTTTTCCCTAAAGTCACAAAAGTAAAGACGTTCTAACTTTTTCATCCATCAGGATAAATGTAAGAAACGCTTATTATTAGAGGGCGCAATCTGATTTGTACATAAAAATCCTCCATTACAACTTGCAATATATCAATTAAAACAACTATTTTTATATGAGTAAAATTCGTTTGTTAAAACAAAAAATATTTTATGAAAATTAAGTATTTCTACATCTTGTTTATTGTTTTTCTTTATACATCTTTCTCCACTAACGCACTTGCTCAAAATGGCCAAGTGGCTTATTTTCCACTTAACGGTACGGCAGATGATCAAAGTGAACTCAATCTTGATGGTCAGGGATTTAATATCGAAAGTACTACAGGGATTAATGACTCTCTGGATACTGCCATAAAATTTAATGGCCTGGATGCTTATATCAATTGTGGTAGTGAGGGGCGTAATATTGTGGATACCCTATCGATTAGTGTGTGGATAAAAACGGAGATGGAAGCTAATGGATTCATCGCAACAAAATATGACTACAATATAGATCGTGGTTTTCATTTGGGAGTGAATGAAGGCTATGTCAGATTGGGAGGAAGAAATAATAGTGGATCTTATTCAAATACAGGAAATTCCGGAGTCATGGTTAATGATGGAGAATGGCACCATATTGTGGCCAGAATCTATGGGAACGACTGGGATTTATGGGTGGATTGTGAATGGAGCACCAGCACAGAGTCTAATGCCTTAAATCCAACTTTGATTAATAATCAACCATTAACGATTGGAAATTTTTATTTAGATGATAACATGTATTTCGAGGGTTCAATTGATGAATTACGAATTTTCAACAAGTTACTTACTGAATCGGATATTGAAAACCTTTGCTCCAAAGGAGTAACGTCTAATCTTGAACCATTTTTTAGTGATGAACCTGCTATAAAACTTTTTCCCAATCCGGTTTATGGTGAACTTAATATCTTAGGTTTAAATTCATCTCTGAAGTCCGTTGAAATATATGATTTCAGTGGGAAAAAAGTACTCACAATTGAAAATCCGGAGAGGGTATTAGATGTTTCCCAATTGCCAATCGGCTCTTACTTTGTTATCCTTCGGGATCAAATGGAAAATGTAGTTCATAGAGCATCTATCATTAAAGTGAAAGGTGCTTAAAAGAGATGTAATTAATTGGGCCAATTTTTTCAGGTTTTTATCTCATCTGTATTCCACTAAGAATCATTTTGCATCATTAGAAAGATTATAGACCAGTTATTTCAAATTCTTGTAACCTAAGTCTACCTTTAGGTGTAAGTTACTGTAATAAATGGGCGTAATTCAAAGACAAAGTATCAAGCAAAGTATAGTTAACTATGCAGCTGTAGGCATCGCAGCGCTCAGTACGATTTTTATCTACGCGCAAGATAAAGAGATTTATGGCCTGGCGAGATTCGTGATTGATACATCCTTAATGCTTGCACCTTTTATTATGCTTGGTTTCGGTTCGGTGACGATCCGGTTTTTTCCACACTTCAGAGATGATGAAAGAGGACACCGGGGCTTTCTCTTTTTTTTGATCACGATGCTTGCCTTTGGGACTTTATTATTCATCGGTTTGTTTATTATTTTTCAACCTGTTCTGTATGAGTATTTTGCCGATAAACCCGAAACATACCGTCGTTATTTGCCTTATTTGGCACCGATAGCTATTTTATTGGCTTTTATTCAGCTTTTTTATAATTATAGCGCAAACTTCAAGCGGATTGTAGTTCCGGCGATTTTCCAGAACCTGATTAAGATCAGCCTCCCGGTATTGGTGTTGTTGTATATCTGGAAAAGTATAGATACCGATCAATTGATCAATGGAATTACTCTAAACTATATTCTGGCGCTTGCAGGATTGATTTTATACATCTACTGGCTTGGGCAGTTGAAATTGAAGCCCGATTTTAGTTTGCTTACCAGATCCAGACGTAAAGAAATTCGACAGTTTACTTTTTTTAGCCTTTTTAATAATATAGGAAGTATACTGGCTTTTAGAATTGATCTGTTTATGGTGCCCGCACTCTTGACCTTCAAAGACAATGGAGTATATGCCATTGCTTTATTTATCGCCAATACCATCGCAATCCCAACAAATGCGATTGCCCAGATTTCCGGTCCGATCATAACCGATGCACTTAAGGATAATGACCTGAAAGAAATTGAAAGACTTTATAAAAGTTCTTCTATCAATTTGCTTTTAATTGGTTTGCTGCTGTTTGTATGTATCATTGCTTCCGTTGAGGACCTTTTTCAAATAATGCCTAAAGGAGATCAGATGCAGAATGGTCTTATGATCGTTTTTTTGATTGGTTTTGCGAAAATCATTGATATGGGCACCAGCATCAATAACCAGATTATCAATTATTCCAGATATTTTCGATTTGGTTTTTATGCAATTGTTTTGATGGCGGTATTTAACATTAGTGCTAACATCATTTTTATTGAAAAATATGGATTGGTCGGGGCTGCTTTGGCAACCCTGCTTTCGCTTTCAGCATATAATCTGGTAAAATTGCTTTTTATCCTATGGAAGTTTAAAATACAACCTTTTAGTATTAAATCAATCTATCTGATAGCGATAGCTACTATTAGCTACGGCTTAAGTTTGTTAGTGCCCTCTACAGGAATGGCCCTATTGGATATTCTTCTGAAATCGATTGTAATCATTTCATTATACGTACCGATTGTATATTACTTGAAAATTTCGCCAGAAGTTGAGCGCTTGATTTTGAACTTTTTAAACCGGTTCAGATGATAATTCTGAATGCTGTTTCCAGGCAGGCTAGCCTGCCTCCAGCTTGATAAGCTGCTATATCTTTGGCTATCTTTTCAGTCTTTTCTTAGCACAGTATAATAAACCTATCGAAGGATTGACAATTTCTTCCCTTAAGTCAAAAAAATAAGCACCTTCTCTTTATCTTCGCAGCGTTTTATACGCGGTACCTGTTCCGTGTACTTCTTATCAACTTTTTGAAAAACAAAAATAACCTTAAATGGATTATAAAAACTTAGAAGTCAAAACCAGCAAAGGGATTATCATCCTTACCATCAATCGGGAAAAAGCTTTGAATGCGCTTAATAATCAAACGATGGAAGAGTTAAAGGATTTCTTTTCCAAAGTAGCACCCCGCAGAAAAAAAGCGAAAGGCATCATTATCACTGGAGCGGGAGAAAAGAGTTTTGTTGCCGGTGCAGATATTAAGGAGTTTCTTGCCCTTAAAAATGATGGGGCCAGAAAACTTTCCCAAAGAGGTCAGGATATATTTTTTATGATTGAAAGGTTTCCCAAACCTGTGATTGCAGCAGTCAATGGTTTTGCCCTTGGTGGTGGTTGCGAATTGGCTATGGCTTGTCATATGCGGGTAGCTAGTGAAAAAGCGCGTTTCGGCCAGCCGGAGGTTAATCTCGGGATTATTCCCGGTTATGGCGGAACACAAAGACTGATCCAGCTGATTGGTAAAAGTAAAGCTACAGAATTAATGATGACCGGGGATATGATTGGAGCGGCAGAAGCTAAAGAACTTGGTTTGGTTAATCATGTAGTGGAGCACGGAGCATCCGTAAAGAAAGCAAAAGAGATTATTGAAAAAATCGCAAGCAAAGCTCCGGTGGCTATTGCTAAAGTTGTTGAATGTGTTAATGCACATTTTGACGAAACTCAGGATGGTTTCGCTGTAGAAGTCGATCTTTTTGAAGCCTGTGCGGAGACCGAAGATTTCAAAGAAGGGGCGACTGCATTTGTGGAAAGGAGAGCTGCTAATTTTACGGGGAACTAGCAGATGAACCCTAAATGAAATAGCATGAAAGAAGAAAGGGATTCTGAGGGAAAAACAGATAGCGCATTTTAATAACTATTGCAACTTCCCCAAGCCTGGATTTGTTCTTCTAAAAGCATTATTTTTGCAGTCTTTTTGGTAGATACAAAAACGAAGTGAAGCATGATCAAAACTGATATATTAATAATAGGAGCTGGCCCTGTAGGACTATTTACCGTATTCGAAGCAGGCCTGTTGAAACTGCGTTGTCATCTCATTGACTCCCTTCCGCAGCCTGGAGGCCAGTTGACTGAAATTTATCCGAAAAAACCCATTTACGATATTCCCGGTTATCCATCCATCCTGGCTGGAGAGCTGGTTGATAATTTGATGGAACAGATTAAACCCTTTAACCCTGGTTTTACACTGGGAGAACGGGCCGAGGTAATTGAAAAAACAGAAGAAGGGCACTTCAGAGTAAAGACCAATAAAGGGACCCTGCACGAGGCACCGGTTATTGCAATTGCCGGAGGACTGGGATGTTTTGAGCCGCGCAAGCCACCGATTTCCAATATCTCGGAATACGAAGATCGAGGGGTGGAATATATCATCAAGGATCCCGAATTTTATCGGGACAAAAGAGTAGTGGTTGCCGGAGGTGGAGATTCTGCTCTGGATTGGACTATCTTTCTGGCTGATGTAGCTAGTGAAGTGACGCTGGTGCATCGTCGTACCCAGTTTAGAGGGGCACTCGATTCCGTTGAAAAGGTGATGGAGCTTAATGCCGCCGGGAAAATCGAATTGATCACCGAGGCACAGGTGGTAGGGCTTTCCGGAGAAGGAAAATTGGAAAAAGTAGTTATTAAGCATAAAACCGAGGGAGATATAGAAAAAGAGACTGATCATTTTGTTCCGCTTTTTGGTCTTGCACCTAAACTTGGACCGATCGGAGAATGGGGATTGAATATCAAGAAAAATGCTATTGAAGTGGATACCTTCGACTATAGTACCAATATTCCCGGAATTTTTGCAATTGGAGATATTAATACTTATCCGGGCAAATTAAAATTAATCCTTTGTGGTTTCCACGAAGCAACTTTGATGTGCCAGTCTGCCTTTAAAATAATTAATCCGGACAAGAAACTATCATTCAAGTATACGACCGTTACGGGAGTAGAAGGCTTGGCGAATTAGTTTATTAATAGAGATCAAAACGCTAAATTCGAACAATGAATAATGAATCTGAAACGATGGATATTAAAATCACGGTAATTGATCGGGAGGATGTTTCCCACGAATTAGATGCTCCGACCGATATGAATATGAACCTGATGGAATTGTGCAAAGCTTACGAGTTGCCGGTAGAAGGTACTTGCGGGGGGATGGCTTTATGCTCTTCCTGTCATTGTTATATTCAAAGTGATCACGAATTGCCAGAAGCATCGGAAGCTGAAGAAGATATGCTGGATCAGGCCTTTTTCGTCGAAGAAAACAGCCGCCTGGGCTGCCAGCTCAAACTGACCGAAGCTTTAGACGGCTTAACCATAAAGTTAGCTCCCGTCGGCAAGTAGACTTCAGGGTTTTTCCAGCTCAAATAACATCAGCAATTCCTCGTCATTGGGAATTTTGATCAGTTTGATGTATTCAAAGCCCAGTTTTTTCAAAAGTGCCTGTGAGGCATGATTCTCCCGAACGGTGATAGCACTCATTTTTTGAACTCCAAAATGCCTGAAACCGGCTTCTTTGACTTTAATGGCACTTTCGTATGCATAACCTTGCTTTTCGTAGTGGGGCAGGAAAGCAAAACCAATATCTACTCCCTCAATTCCTTCTCTGTCGTACAGTCCGCAAGTACCGATTTTTTGACGATCCGACTTTCGGATAACCGTGTAATTGCTAAAACCCAGCCGTTCGAGTTGGGGAGTGATTTTTTCTGCAATGTATTTTAAGGCATCTTCACTGTTTCTTACTTTACGATCACCAATGAATTGTAGCCATTTTGGGCTATTAAGCAGCTCGACCAAAAAGTCGGCATCCTTTTCGTTCGTCGGGCGAAGCAGCAATCTTTCGGTTTCAAAACTTTGATATTCTTTTTTCATAGTAAATAACCGTAAAGGATTATTTTAAACAACTTTTAAAGTTGCATATTGACATCCAGAAGAGTTCTTTGAATAGGTTGAGTCAATTACTGGTATGCTAAAATTAAAACAGTTTCATCACTTATCTCAGCATAAGCTTCTAAAGTTTTGAAAACCCTGCACTGTTTCTACTCTTTTTTTACTTGTCCATAGCATTTGATTTGCGTTTTTGAAAACATTATCGTAATATTGCGATAAAGTATTTAAAATGGGAATTAGCAAAACCGAGTTTTTTACAGAAGATCAAAATCGGCTTGCAGCTTTGGCAAAGGCAATAGCACATCCGGCCAGAGTGGCAATTTTACAGTTTCTGGCGAAGAGTGGCGCTTGCTTCTGCGGAGATATTGTAGAAGTACTGCCTCTGTCCCAATCTACGGTATCGCAACATCTCAAAGCGTTAAAGGAAGTGGGCTTGATCAAAGGGAGCATTGAGAAAACAAGTACCTGTTACTGCGTCGATCCGGAAACGCTGGAAGAAGCAAGACTGATGCTGGGAAAGTTTTTTAATAAAATGAATTGCTGCTAGCTATAAACTAAAAAGATTTATTAGATCAATCTCTGTCAAGAGAAGGCAGGTTTTGATTTTTGACTTGAACAATATTTTTTTAATTAAATAATCGTAATATTACGATTAAGTAAAACCATTTAAAAATGAAAATAGATGCTTTTTTGAATTTACTCCGGGAACATCCGGAAAAATCAGTCGTTTTTGAGTATCAGAAAGATGATTTTGTCCCCAAAGGGTATCATATTACTGAGGTTAAAAAAGTTCATACAGATTCTGTTGATTGTGGTGGAAACCCCTACGAAGCGCTTCATACCAGCATTCAATTATGGTCTCCCGAAATTCCTAAAGATTTCACTTATATGAAAGCCGGGAAAATGCGGAAAATTATTGACCGGGTGGATAGCATGAAACCAATTTTAAGAGATACCGACCTCTACTTTGAATACGGAAATCAGAAAGTTCCCACTTCAAATTTTGCGGTAAAAGATTATGAAATCGAAGGTCAAGAGCTTATTTTTAAACTCTTCGTCGAGCCAACTGCTTGTCGCCCCCTGCAATTAAAACAATTGAAGTCGGTGGCAAGCGATTGTTGTAATTCCACGACTGTATGCTGTTGAATTATCGTCCAATGATTGAAACTGATTATCCTATTGTCGCGCAGATTTACCGGCAAGGGATTGATTCCGGGATGGCTACTTTTGAAACTGAGGTTCCATCCTGGGATGTTTTTAACAAAAAGTACCTGGGCCACAGTCGCCTGGTGGCTTTGGCGGATGAAAAAATAATTGCCTGGGCAACATTGAGTGGCGTTTCGAAAAGGGCAGTATACCGAGGGGTAGCTGAAGTTAGTGTTTATGTTGCAGAAGCATCAAGAGGGCAGGGCTTAGGAGAATCTTTACTCCGGGCCTTGGTTAAAAGTTCCGAAAAAAATAAAATATGGACTTTGCAAGCCGTTATCTTTCCACAAAATCAGTCGAGTATTATCATTCACCAGCGAAACGATTTTCGCCTGGTCGGTCGACGAGAAAAAATTGCCTGTTTAAATAATCAGTGGCAGGATACTTTGCTCTTTGAGCGGAGAAGCCAATTAGTTCAATAAACTATTTTGGAGAAAGCCCGTACTTAATTAGTGATTTATAGAATTGATTTAAACATATTCTAAAGTCTTAAAGCGAAAGCATTGATTTTCAGTGGCTTCAGCTGTTTTTTATTCCGTAATTCCAGGTACAAAATTCATCATGAGCTACGCCCCGAATACCAGGCATTTACTTTAAGGCTGTTTCCAATAGTTTAAGTTACTTTATGGCATAGAGGGAGATTTTTGCAATTCGATAAAAAGTTTATACCTTGTAATTGATTTCTAAAACAGCACAAACATTGGTGGATATTAAACAACAAATTGGGCAAATACTCTACGAAAGAGATGCACTGATCATTCCGGATTTTGGAGGATTTGTTTCTTCCTATAAACCCGCTACAATTGATCATGTACAGGGGCTCATTCATCCACCTTCCAAGAAACTGTCTTTTAATAAAAACCTGATGATTAACGATGGGGTTTTGATTAATTGCTTGCAGGAATCTTTGGGAATTAGTCTGAGTGAGGCTCGGAAATCAATTGAAGATTTTGTTGACCGTACGGTTATTAAGCTTGATAACAGGGAGATCATTGTTTTTCCGGGGATTGGGCGCTTGTATAAGGATTATGAAAATAATCTTCAATTTTTGCAGGATAATACAAATTATAATACTTCGGTTTACGGTTTACCGACACTGCAGTATTATCCGATTCTCCGATCGCGCATTAGTGCTGAAACAGCTACGGATTTACCCTTGGCTCAACCCCTGGCAGCCCGGTCTTATTCTTATCGCCGCTCCGCTATGGCAATTATGCCCTTTGCCTTGATTGCGATCATCTGCCTGGGTGCTCTTCTTTTTTATAATCGCCAGACTAATACAAAGCAACCAATTGCCGAAGCAATCCCCGTAGTTGATGAAAATAGAATAAACAAAAAGCCCGGCGAACAATTATCCATTCTGGAAAGTATTAACCATTCAACCGGTGAAATTGAAACTGAATCGATCGAAACCGAAGCCTTAATTGAAGAAATACCGGAAAAAACGGACACAGAAGCAGCAACTTTATCACCCGCAACTAAAGAATGTGTAATTATCGTCGGAGCATTTAGCAAGAAAGCTGGTGTGGAAAAACGCGTTGCGCAGATAGTTGATCTCGGTTATTCTGTATATCAGGACAAAAAAGGTAAACTTACCCGGGTAGGTATTCAATTCGCTTATCAGGACGCTTCGGAAATCCGGGAAAAGCTGGAAGCCATGCGGGATAATTTTGATAACCGGGCATGGATTCTAAAAGAGAAATAATCCCATTCTTTTAATTCTCTAAATCTTTCTATAATCTCTCATACTCATGTTCTGAGATTTTTTCCCACTGCCCATTCTCTTTTAATCGATGTACCACTGACCGATATACAGAACCTTTGTCCAATGATTCAAATCGAAGTTTATACTCCTTGACTTTTTCCTCGGCGCAAAGGTGAGCGGTAAGGGAATCTTCCGAAAGCTCAAAAGAAAAATAAAAGGCGAAGCCAAGGTTATTTCTAAAACGGAAATCCTTATGACCATAAACGACCGTTGCATCCGAACCGAGTGGAGTGTATCGGTTGTTTTCATTATAAATATCTTTACTATGCGGATGTCTTTCGACGATTTCCAGACCTGCCATTAAACTGAGATGGTAAAGGATACCGCTTTGCTGACACAATCCCCCGCCAATATCTGTGGCCAATTTAGTTCCGACCAGATTACGGCCTTCCCGAAAACCATTTTTGGAAGTGGGCCGGGGGATCAAGTGCCAAAAGGAAAATACCTGCCCCGGAAGAATCAATCTGTTTTCAATACAGGAAATCGCCAATTGTAAATTATGAACCTTGTTTGTCGAGTAATTATTAGGCCGGATAACCTGGCTAAGGCTTAGTTGTGAGGGATAATTGGCCTGCATCCTGCTTTTTTTAACAAAATCAAAACGCTGACCATTGTAGACACCCTGCCAGTATTTTTGCAACACTCTTAAACGCAGTCGCAAACTGGGAGGAATGATTAATTTGAGCCATCTCATACTTCCTCTTTTTGTAAGGAAATGCAGTAATAAGAGGCAAAATGTTTTAAAAAGGTCCTACAAAGCAAAGCGTCTATTTTAGGCAGAAATTTTCGGATACTGCTGGGGATACGGTGTATGGGGAAAAGTAAAAAAGCAGCAGTTGCATGTAACTTCCAGCCTTTACCGGCCAGTTGCAGAAGCATTTCGGGATTAAGCGCTGTGTTGGCATGCCATCCGGTTTTTTTATAACCAATTGCATTCCTTCTGCGAATGTTCGGGAAATCTACGATTAGATATCCTCCGGTTTGTAAAACCCTTTTGCATTCTGAAAGTGTTTTTTGAATAGTATCCCGATCCAAATGCATGAAGACGTGCATGGAAAAGATAGCTTTGAACTGTTGATCACCAAAGGACAATTTCGATATTTCTCCCTGGTATAATTGGTGTTTCGGAAATTTTTCTTTGGCCTGAGCGATCATAGCTGCACTGAAATCTATACCGTTTAGGGCATAACCGAGTAAACGGCCTGTTCCACAGCCCAGGTCAAGGGTATCTGCCGGAGCAATTGATTTCAACCAGCGATTGAATAAAGCCCGTTCTTGCCTGTCCAGATATTGCCCATAGCTGTTTCCGAAGCGGTTTTTATCGTAATCTGCGGCGAGCGCATCGTAATATTGTAAGATTTCAGTTTTTTGTTTCACACTTTTGAATTTGGAGTATCAGCAGATACAGGTATTGCATTTTATTGCTCTGGATTAACCCTTATATATGAATCCCAATATACAGATTTTGCAAAATAGTCAAATTGAGAGTTAGAATTTCAATATTTAGTAGATTATAAAACATATTTTTGAATTGCTTGTTGATTCAGAATTATATACTGTATAAGTGTTTTTTGTATTTTTAAATTAAAATTAAATTTTGTGAAAAACCTTGAAAAGTAGAACTTATTCTAATACATTTGTGTTCTAATTGTAGAAATTACAACCAAAATGACCTGAGCCAAAACCGTTTTTATGTTAGATGTCATTCCTAAAATAAAACATTCTAATTCCGGTAATTTCTTTCTGATTGCCGGCCCTTGTGCTATTGAAGGGGAAGAAATGGCATTTAATATCGCTGAACAGCTCAGTCAAATTTGTAATAAGCTGCAAATCCCTTATGTTTTTAAAGGTTCTTATCGCAAGGCAAACAGGTCCCGATTGGATTCTTTTACTGGGATCGGAGATGAAAAGGCATTAAACATTCTTCGGAAGATCGGAGAGACTTTTGATATTCCCGTAACGACGGATATCCATTCTGATACGGAGGCGGCAATTGCAGCTCAATATGTAGACATCCTACAGATTCCGGCTTTTTTGTGTCGTCAAACCAGCCTTTTGGTTGCAGCAGCGAAAACGGGGAAAGTTGTAAATATTAAAAAAGGGCAATTCCTCAGTGCAGAAGCCATGCAATTCGCTTTGAATAAAGTACTTGTTTCCGGTAATGACAAAGTGCTTTTGACCGAAAGAGGGACAACTTTTGGGTATCAGGATTTAGTAGTTGATTTCAGAGGTATTCCGGTTATGCAATCCTTTGGGGCCAAAGTCGTACTGGATTGCACGCATTCATTGCAACAGCCTAATCAGCACACGGGGATAACCGGTGGAAAACCAGCAATGATTGAGACGATTGCAAGAGCTGGCGTTGCCGTTGGAGTGGATGGACTTTTTATTGAGACACATCCTCAACCTGAAAAAGCACTTTCGGATGGAGCTAATATGCTGCCCCTGAACAAAATGGAAGACCTCTTATTTAGATTAATTAAAATTAGGGATGGTTTAAGTTTTTCAAAATAAAATTTGCCATTTTATTGATTTTTACAATTTATTATTTTATTTTAAATAAAAATTTCAAAAAAAGTGAATATGAAAAAATTAGTAGCAATCGTGAATATCGGGCTACTATTGTTAGTGGCAACGATAAGTTATTCACAGACTCAAATTGAGAAAACACTGGTGAAGTCTTTTAACCTGCAAGGAGAAGATGTCGTGCTATTGGACCTCGATGGAGAGGTCGAGGTTAAAGAGTGGGACAACAAGATTATGCGGGTTCAAATGACAATCAATCTTGAAGGCGGAACGAACTCTATGCTAAAGTCTTTGGTACAAGTTGGTCGCTATAATTTGAAATCTATGATTGAAAATGAGGAATTCAAGGTTTATGCCCCGGCAATGAATAAAGAAATAAAAGTGCGAGGCAAAGTACTTAAAGAAAATATAGTTTTTACTGTATTCGCCCCTGAAAATGTTACCGTAAAGATGACTGGCGGATCTTCTACAACCGCTACAACACTCACAAAATCATCATTATAGGTAGCTGATTAAGACTTCCTTCCCATTAAAAGGGTATGGTTCGATTTCGGATCATACCCTTTTTTACATATTTTAGCCTAGAGGCAGGGTATTTGCTGTTAAAGTATCCTTAATTCCTCTTCCATTCGTTGTGTATCCTGATGAATGCATGTATTTTTGGAAGAAATCTCAACAGTAGTTATTTTATTATGATGATTAGATTAGTTTCTTTGATAATATTATCTTTTTGTTGCCTGAATCTTAGCTCGGGGCAAGTCAAAAAAATATTACATCAAAGTTTTGAGATTGAAGAACTCAATAATATTCAGCTGGATTTAGTTGGAGATTATGAAATTGTGGAGTGGGCCGGTAATGCCATCTTAATTGAAACCAGTATTGAACTCTATTCTGCTTCCAAGGATATTTACAACTTTTTTAAGAAAGAAGGGCGATATGATGTAAAAGCAGATACCCTCGATAATGCAATACTGCTTAGCTCTTTTGATAAAGAAAGAAAACCAATCAAAACCAAAAAGGGAGAATGCTTCGAAATCATTAGGGTACGGGTACTGGTTCCGGAAGATTTCGACATCCTTGATCAAAACAATCTGATTCGCAAAGAACCAACCACCGAAGAAAACTCTAATTGAACCAGAAACTCACCTCGATAAGCCCGGCCCTTAAATCAGGAGTTTGGAATTAAATAGCTGCCTGATCTGTAATTCTCATATATTCTTCCTTACTTTTACAGCATGATTGAAACGGTTGAAATAAAACTTTCCCCGTCGGATGCGAGTGATGAAACAAAGATTCTAGCGCAATGTCTGCGTCAGTCGAAGCAAAAAGGAAAAATGCCTGTTGACTGGAGATTGGTCAGAAGATCAATTGATGCACGTCAGAAAAAAGTGCTGATTCAATTGCGGGTAGAACTCTCTTTTGCTGAAGTATTTCAACCAGAACCTGCTATTCTTGAACAATTCCGGGAGGTTTCTGATCAGCCTCCGGTGATTATTATTGGAGCGGGCCCGGCCGGGTACTTCGCCGCTTTAGAACTCATTGAGCTAGGATTGCGACCGGTTGTTTTTGACCGGGGTAAGGACGTTCGTAGCCGGCGAAGAGACCTCAGAGCCATTCAGCAATTTGGGGAGGTAAATCCGAATTCCAATTATTGTTTTGGTGAAGGGGGAGCAGGTACTTATTCGGATGGCAAGCTCTATACCCGTTCTCACAAGCGTGGAAATATTTATAAGGCAATGAAGCTTTTCGTAGAGCATGGCGCAAAGTCAGATATCCTGATAGATGCCCATCCGCATATCGGTTCAAACAAGCTGCCGGGGATTGTTGCAAATATCAGGGCGACAATTGAAAAATATGGAGGACAGGTTCATTTTGATTCACTGGTTACAGACCTGATTGCTGAAAATGGGAAAATAAAGGGGGTAGTGGTTAACGAGCGGGAGGAGCATTTGGGAAGAGCAGTGATTTTGGCAACCGGACATTCGGCAAGAGATATTTACTATTTGCTGTATAAAAAAGGGATCAGAATAGAAGCCAAGCCATTTGCATTAGGCGTAAGGGTAGAACATCCTCAGTGGTTGATTGATAAAATTCAATATAAGCAGCATCCGCGGGAAGCGGCACTACCAGCGGCAAGCTATCGTCTTGCTTGTCAGGTAGCAGATCGTGGTGTTTTTTCCTTTTGTATGTGCCCTGGAGGTTTGGTTGTTCCGGCTGCTACCGCTCCGGGAGAGTTGGTCGTCAACGGGATGTCCATGTCTCGCAGGGATTCGGCCTATGCCAATAGCGGAACCGTTGTAGCGGTAGAGCTTTCAGATTTAGAAAAGTATCGGCAATACGGTGTTTTTGCAGGGCTGGAGTTTCAAAAATCGGTTGAACAAAAGATGTTTGCCAATGGAGATGGTTCTCAAAATGCTCCGGCGCAAAGAATGACCGATTTTGTAAAAGATAGAATTTCAAAAGATTTACCTTCTACCAGTTATATTCCCGGGATACATGAAGCCCCTGTGCATAGATTATTGCCGGCTTTTATAAGCCGGAAGCTGCAAAAGGGGATGTTGTATTTTGGTAAAAAACTCAGGGGATATTTTACCGAAGAAGCCAATGTAATAGGTACGGAAAGTCGAACGAGTTCTCCGATTCGCATTCCCCGGAAAAAAGAAACTTTGATGCACGAAGATATGCCGGGGCTTTTTCCCTGTGGAGAAGGTGCGGGTTATGCCGGGGGGATAATTTCGGCAGCAATGGACGGACAGAATGTTGCCAGAGCCGTAAAACGTTTTTTAGAGTCTTAAACTTATTGATAGATGAAGGATGTAACTGATCTGATTGCCAGAGTACTAATTGCCTGTATTTTTTTATTCGAGGCTTATGATTCTATGAAATTCTTTAAGTCGACCAAGGAGCTGATGACTTCCTATGGCATTACCTGGCAACAGGATCTGCTACTTACGGGTGCAATAATCTTGTTATTATTGGGCGGAATTCTGGTATTGGTAGGATATCGCTCCGGACTTGGAGCGGTTCTCTTACTGCTGTACTGGATTCCGGTGACCTTTATTGTGCATTCCTGGTGGAATGATCCGATTGAGATACAACGAGCCGAATCCATCGCTTTTATGAAGAATATTGCCATTATTGGAGGATTGCTGATGATCTTTGTAAACGGGAGTGGGCGCTATAGCGTTAAACGATTATTCGCTACGACAAAAGTTTGATTTTTGAAGGCTATTCTATCCATCTATGGTTCCTTCAAAACCTCACCACAATACTTACAATGAGTTGCATCTTCATCATGCCCTTCCTTGCTACAATACCGGCAGGATTTTGTATTGGCGGGTGGAGGTTTATTGGTCCTTTCCTGCATCATTGCGGCTGATACAATACCTGTTGGAACGGCTATGACTGCATAACCCAGGAGCATGACAAAAGCTGCCAGAAACTGTCCAAAATCAGTAGTAGGAGAGATATCGCCATAACCTACTGTAGTGAGCGTTACAATGGCCCAGTAGATGGAACGGGGAATGCTGTCAAATTGCTCATTGGCTCCTGCTTCGACCAGATACATGATTGAACCCAAGATCGTTACCATAAGCAAAATAAAAAGCATAAACACCAGAATCTTTGCCCGACTGGCTAATAGAGCTCTTACAATGATATTTCCTTCCCGGAGAAACTGAACCAATTTGAAAATTCTGAAAATCCGGAGCAATCGCAATGCACGAATCACGATTAGGTATTGTGTCCCGCTGATCAAAAAACTCAGATAAGTCGGAATAATGGAAAGCAAATCAACAATTCCAAAGAAACTCAAGGCATATTTCCGTGGTCGGTAGACACAGTATAGCCTTAATCCATATTCGATCGTAAAACAAATCGTAAAAAACCATTCAAGGGCAAAAAAAATCTTTCCGTACTTGTCTTCCAGGCTATCGACACTCTCAAGCATGACGACGATTACACTGAGAATGATCAATATCATTAGTGTAACATCAAAAAATTTCCCGGCCGGAGTATCGGCTTCAAAGATGATTTCGTGTATTTTTTCTTTTCTTGGGTCGAGCGTAGAGGGCATAAAAACCTTAATTTACTCACAATGTAAAAATAATTGGGAAGCTAATAAAATGCTACCCATTAAAAAGAATAGCATTTCGTTTCGTAGAAAATATATATCATTATTTTGTTTAATTTAACTTTTTTGCTAGTTTTGAAGTACTCTCATAGACAAACATATTTCTCAAAACAAAATTGTAAAATGATCAAAGCTATCATTGTTGAAGACGAAGTTAATGGTCTCGACAATCTAAAGAATATGCTAAACCAGCACTGTCCCGATGTGACTTTGATCGGAGAGGCTCGCAATAATAAAGAGGCAGTCAGTTTGCTGCGCAATAAGGAAATTAAGCCCGATGTGGCTTTTTTGGATATCAGCTTGCCCGATGGCCTGGTGTTTCAGATGCTAAAAGAATTAAACGGGGATGCCAAATTTGATATCATTTTTATCACTGCTTTTGACCAATACGCCGTAGAAGCTTTCAAATATAGTGCAATCGGATATATCCTGAAGCCTATTGATCCCGATCAGTTGAAACAGGCCGTTAGTAAAATTCAGCCTGGTAATTCGAATCAGATCAATGAGCGAATGGAAATTTTTGAGCAGCGATATTTCCCGAATAATCATCCCAATGCTTTTGAAAAAATGAGCATTTCGGCCCTGGATGGCATTTATTTCATCAATATCAAAGATATTATTCGCTGTGAAGCCGAAGATAATTATACGCATATTCATTTGAAAACAGGCGAGAAGATCACTGCTTCGAAGACGATTAAGTCTTATGAAGAATTATTGAGCGGGGTCAATTTTTACAGAGTACATAAAAGTCACCTGATCAATTTAAACTACATGAGGAAGTTTGTAAAAGGAGATGGGGGCTATCTTATTATGGATGATAATAAAAAAATAGAGGTTTCACGCCGAAGAAGACCTGCTTTTATGCTTAGGATTAATGAATTACAGGACGGGATTTGATTTTTCATTAAAATTGGTAGACTGTTTTTTAAACTATTAACTTTTGAATTCACTTTTGTGTAAAGTATATTGATTATTAAACTGTTATAGGTATCTGTGTTTGCATATGGTTTTTTGAGGGATTAATTTATTTGCTATAAAAAAGGGGATTTAGCTCCTGATTTGTTGTTCCAGAGGGAGAATATTTGTATTTTGTATCAAGAGCTTAAAGATTAAAACAAACTATTATAACTATAAACCGAATTAATGAACTTTCTTAAAGCAGATCGCTATGGGAAACAAGAAACATAAAAGTCCACTTCGAGATCTGATGTATGATCTTCAAAATAGTGTACTCCAAAAAGACGATATGTCTCAAATGTATGGAGGAATCACTAATCACAGTAACGATAACAGTGGTATAGGAGACGACTGCCCACAGTAGTTTTAACTCTACCTCTGCCAAAATATATGGGGCTGCATTTTTTTAAATGTAGCCTTTTTTTATATATTTAAACCTGTAATGAATCAGTTAGTCTCTACACCCCCCAATCTAAAATCCATGGAAAGCCGGCTGGCAAGAACAGTCGATGCCTATCAACGATTGGAATTACTTGATGAACTGGCCGGAATTTATGCTTTTGTCAACTTTTTGAAAGCTCAAAAATATTTGCATGAGCAGGATGAATTACTCAAGCAGCATGATTATCCGGATTTCAGGCTTTCTTATCATCTCAATAACGGATTTATTGAAAACCAGCTCTACAATTATAACCTTGCGGAGATTCATTACAAAAATGCAATTGAACTATTGGATGAAAGGGGAGACACCAAACAACAGATTGAAGGCTATATTGATTATGCCGGTACTTGTATGAACCTTAACCAATTGGAGAAAGCTACCGGCTTTCTGGATAAGGCGACCAAATCACTCAAAAACTTTCCCGATCCCCAGTTAGAAGCCTGGCTTACCTGCCGTGAAGGGTTCCTGCATCAAAAATATTCCAACTATCCAAAATCTATCGAACTACTACTGGAGGCGGATAAAAGAATCCGGATGTTGCCCCATTTGTGTTTAAAGGACTATTATTTCAGAACCTTGATACTGAGCGCTTTAGGACGAATTTATGAGCGTACAGATGAAGTAAGCAAGAGTATCAAAGCTTTTGAAGAGGCAGTTGATCTAAGTGAAGCCCTTGGGATGCGTACCCGCCTTTCCTGGCATTATCTTAATGCTGGTCAGGCTTATATGCGTAAAGGAAGAGATCGCAAAGCCGAAGAATATTTTCGAAAGGCGATCAAAATTAAAGATGATATTAGTCAAGATTCCCGGGCCGGCGCTTTTGCTAACCTGGGCTCCTGTTATTTTAGAGATGGAAAATACGAGGAAGCATTAAAGCTTTATAAACGCGCAGAGCAAATTTACAGTAATAATGATAATCCCAATTTTTCGAATTTCTCTATTGTAGAGATGAAAAAAGCGAAGCTTTATGCCGAAACGGGCAAGGATAAGCGCGCCGAAAAACACTACGCAAATGCCATCAAATTTGCCGAAAGGCAAAAGGATTATAAACAGCTTTCTAAAGTTTGTGAAGAAGTAGCCGAGTATTATTCCGTTAAAGGAGATTATCAGGATGCCTACAGTTACCTAAAGCTCCATAATCGATTTAAAGAAGAACATCTTGAGCAAACTAAAAAACAGCAGCTCATGGAATTGGAGTTTAAGTACGAAGCGGAGAAAAAAAAGCAGGAAGCTGAACTTTTAAAATTACAGGCAGTTGGTTTACAACTCAAGGCCCTGCGTTCTCAGATGAATCCGCATTTCATGTATAATGCACTCAATTCTATTCAGAAATATATAACTTCCAATGAGCTGAATGATGCCTCTAAATATCTTGCAAAATTTGCTCATCTTATGCGACAGAGCCTGGAATACTCTGATATTGAGGTGATTAGCCTGGAAAAAGAGATTGAGTTTCTCGAAAATTATCTGCTGATCAGTCAAAAATTGCGTTTTGGTGATAAAATGTCTTATCGAATTGCCGTCGATGAGGAAATAGAGGAGGATATCATGGGCGTTCCGACAATGATTGTCCAGCCTTATGTCGAAAATTCCATAGAACATGGATTGCGCCAGAAGAAAAGTGGCCTGATTAAAGTAGATTTTAAATTACACGATGATAATACTATTCTTTGTATTGTGGAAGATAACGGGATTGGCAGAGATGCCGTCAAACGTTTGCAAGAGCAAGATGACTATCATGTCAATCACAAATCCCGTGGAACCATGATTACCGAAGCCCGCCTCGAAATTCTTAATAAATCCAGGAACAAGGGCGTTTTTGTCAAAACTATCGATCTAAAAGATAAAACGACCGGAGAAGCAAGCGGTACGCGTGTTGAAATATTGGTCCCCGTTGAAATCATTCAGAAGCAGTAGATTCATTTTCCGAACCTGGAAACTACCGTTTACTAGTTAAATATTACCACTTATACATATTTGTTTTCCTTTAAATAAATATATCTTTAATATTAATGAAAACACACATATATTTGGAATAGTTTTCTCATAGTATGTTTGTTTAATCTTCCTGCATCTTGCTCCCTCCTGAGGTGCAGGAAATTTTTTCTCTTTCTTAGGGAAGTCGTTTACCCCCTGATTTAGCTGTTTTACATATATTTTTGCTACCGTTTTCTAAAATAGCCTTACCGCTGACCCTAATTTCCAACCCATTCCATAATTATAGGTTTTAAAGCCCCTGTACGGATGCTAAATTTGAATCAGTTTTCTCATAGTATGTTTAATTTTCCTACATCTTCTTCCCTTCTGAGGTGTAGGAATTTTTTATTTCCCAATTATTTAATTCTTCAGAAATAGTATCTATTCCGGATTTTATATCCAGGAAACTGTGGTTCTTCCGGATACAGGATTATTGGTCGATATAGGCCTGGTAAGCCTGTAATGTAGTTTTGTACAAATATTTGAAAAAAACCTCTAACACCATTATAATTGGAAAAAGGATACACAATATTGAAAAGAGAACTGACCATTATCTAAAAAATAGATACCATTTAATTGCAATATATCCCCTCTGCATAAATATTCATTTCATATTACAATAAATACTAATACATTGTGATTGTGTAGTTTTCTCATAGTATGTTTAGTTCTCCTACATTCACCAGCCTCCGAATGTAGGAGATTTTTGTGCCTGATTCCCAGATTAATTTTTACCATAAATTTCAAAAGACCTTTCCAGCCTGTTCCCTCGTTCATCGACAATGGTTAATAAATGCTTTCCTATGGATGGCTGTAGTTCAAGGTCGTGAAAATCCTCTGTCGTACCAATATATTCATTATCCAGGTGCCAGAATGCTTTTACCCCCGGGTCACGATGCGCCATTTTAAAAACCGTTCTGCTCAGATGCCCGTCCAGATCAACGGGGACGTAAATCCTGGCTTTATGTTTGGGGTAAATCATCTGCATCGGTCGCTCAGTAGCAGACAACTGTGGATTGCAATCTTTCCGAAATGGTGGCAATGGTTTATAGTTGGGATTTTTTGATTTGAAATAGAAAGCTTCGAGCGGCGGAAGCACAAATCTGGATTCGTGAACCATCTCTGAAGGCGAAACACATTGACTGCTTACCTGAAATTGCATACTTTGATCCAGGTGTATGCGCTGATGATACCTGCAAGCTTCAGCATGAACACCGTTTTTGTATATCCAGGTACTATCCACTTCGCAATAAGCTAAAGCACGATAACCACTTTGGGCACAGACCGGCACGCGAATCATTTCATCATAAGGCTGATCGAACCATTCGGAGTGATCCAATCGTTCAAAAACGTCAAACAGGATTGGGGCAGCTGCGTGTACGCCAATCAATCCGGGGCGGCCTTCTCCGTCCGCATTCCCCACCCATACGCCTACCGTATATTTAGGGGTCAGACCTACTGCCCAGGCGTCCCGAAAACCGAAACTTGTTCCTGTTTTCCAGGCAATTGGTTTACCGGAATCGAAATGTTGCCATTCTCCCTGTGAGTTGGGGCGTTCTACTTCCTGCATCGCTTCAAAAGTTTGATAAATGGCTGCTGCAGACAATAGAATCGGCTCATCCTGTAGCTTGTTTATAGGGCTGGCGGATTGCTTTTTATGCAACGCGTAATTAAGCGGGCGGAAATCCTTGAAATCGTATTTCCCATTATGTTCATAAAAATGGTTGAGCGTTCTGGCCATACAGGCATAGGCATTGGTAATATCTTCCAGCTTCGCCTCCGCTCCCCCTAAGACCAGGGGCAAGCCATAATGCCCGGGAGGCTTGTTAATTGTAGTAAAGCCCAGTTCCTGCAAGCCAAAATGAAATTTTTCGAGGCCATAATCCGAGAGCATTCTGATCAGTGGAACATTCAAGGAACGGGAAACCGATTTTTTGGCTGTAACGACACCATCATAGGTCTCATTAAAATTTTTGGGATGATAGCCATGCATACGAGTGGGTACGTCAGATACCAGACTATTGGGCAAGATAGCTCCTTCGTTGAGCATCATACTATAAAGAAAAGGCTTTAGAATACTTCCGGTACTGCGCGGAGCTTTGATGACATCCACCTGCTCGTGATGTAATGCTCCGGATTTGACATTTCCGGCATAAGCGATGATATTTCCTGTTTCCACCTCCACTACGATACAAGCTGCGTTATATATATGATTTTCCTGCAAAATTTCACTATGCCTTGCCAAAATATTATTCACTCTGACTTGCAAAGATCGGTCAATCGTAGTAGCCAGTCGGGTCCGTTTGTCTTTTTGACCCCGAAAATGTTCCAGATAGGCTCTGTCCATGAGATGTGGGATCAATTGAGGTAAAGGAAGGGGCTTTTGCGGCAATGATTCTTCTTTTGCTAGATCTCTGGTCAATTCATCAATTTGCCCACTTTCGTATAGCCTGTCCAATAGTCGGTTGCGTTTATCTTTTAGGGCATTGCGATTTCTTCCCGGATGAATCAGCGCAGGGCTATTGGGCAATACGGCCAGTGTAGCCGCCTCGCTCCAGGATAAATCTCTCGGACTTTTTCCATAGTATCGCCAGGAAGCAGCATCCAAACCAACGACATTGCCGCCAAATGGAGCATTAGAAGTATAGAAAGCCAGAATTTCATCTTTTGAATATTTGATTTCCAAACGCGTAGCCATTATGAGCTCAATGAGTTTTTGCAAAACATTTCTCGATTTGCCCTTTCTTGCCAGTCGGATTACCTGCATACTGATCGTACTGGCTCCGCTGACAATTTTTTTATTGGAAATATTCTGTTTAATAGCCCGGCCAATTCCAATCAGATCAAAGCCCGGATGACTGTAAAACCGTCGGTCTTCAAATTCGATAATCGCCTTAGTAAACTTAGTAGGAACAGTATCGTTTTGCGGAAAGCGCCATTGCTCATCGGCAGCAATCCGGGCTCCGAGAAGATTTTGATTGTTATCTTCCAGGACCATACTCGTTGGATCGTTGAAGAGGGGAGCAGGCAGACAAAACCAGTAAGCAAGCAGCAGTATGGCTAAGGCAAATAAAGTCTTGCGTCGATGTTTTTTTAATAAAAATTGATATGCGCGCCTGATTCGCTTCATGTATACTTAATTGCTTTTCGAATATAATGCAAGATAAGTTTTCTATAGCTGAGGTACCTGAAATTATAGTATAAGCCCACACTGATTGATGATTTGCAAGAAGCGAAAGAGTATTCGTTTTGGGCTGATGCTTGTGATTTAATAAGCCTTTGCACTAGTGTCCGGTTGTTTAAGCAAAGTTTAGTTATAATATTTTAGTTATCAATCGGTTACGAAGGTTTTCTGATTTTTCGATTTGAATAAAAATAAGCTAATAGAGTTAAATTGAGCTAAAAGCTCCATAAAATGAACT
>JANQLV010000021.1 GCA_028280415.1 Saprospiraceae bacterium | reverse complement strand
GGTCCATTCCCAACTCGTCGCATTCGCCGTTGATTCATCGCTAAACTCTACCGTCAAGTCGGCACAGCCACTCGTCACATTGGCACTAAAACCGGCCAGTGGAGCAGTTATAATTGTTATCTCTTCTTCTGTCTCTACCGTCCCGCATTCATTCGTAACACTCAACACTACTGTATATGTACCATCTCCATTATAAGTATGGCTTGGGTTTTCCTCCGTACTACTGTTACCATCTCCAAAATCCCAGGAATAGCTATCTCCATTGGTAGACGTATTCGTAAAATCTACTTCCATTCCATTTACCGAACTCATAAAGCCAGCTTCCGGTACATCATTTACAACTATATAATTCGTCTCTGTAACCGTATTGGAGCCAGCGGCATTGCTCACTTCAAGCGTTACCGTATACGTGCCCGCCATTGTATATACCACTACCGGATTCTGTTCCGTTGAACTCGATGGATTGCCGCCCTCAAAGGTCCATTCCCAACTCGTCGCATTGGCCGTTGATTCATCGCTAAACTCTACCGTCAAGTCAGCACAGCCATTCGTTACATTTGCACTAAAACCGGCCAGCGGAGCAGTTATAATTGTTATTTCCTCTTCTATTTCTACGGTCCCGCATTCGTTCGTGACACTCAACACTACCGTATACGTGCCATCTTCATCATAGCTATGATTTGGATTTTCTTCGGTGCTACTGTTACCATCTCCAAAATCCCAGGAATAGCTATCTCCATTAGTTGAAGTATTTGTGAAATCTACTTCCAAGCCATTTACCGAACTCGTAAAGCCAGCTTCCGGTACGTCGTTAATTGTGATATATTGAACTTGTGTAAGGGTATCTGCTCCTACTTCATTCGTCACAATCAGACTTACATCATAAATGCCGGAAGTTTCATAAACAACCTCCGGATTTTGTTCATTCGAACTGGAAGGATTGCCTCCCGGAAAGCTCCATTCCCAGGTATCAACATTTGCAGTAGAATTATCGGAAAACAGAACGGTTAAGGGCGCACAACCGCTCAAAGTATTTGCACTAAAACCGGCAATTGGCGCCACTGCTATTTCAATGGTTTCTGTAATAGTCTGTTCTCCACATTCATTAGTCGCCGTTAATGTAACTATATAAGTACCTCCTGAATCATATGTATGAGATGGGTTTTCTATAGTACTGGTATTGTTATCTCCAAAATCCCAGAGGTAACTATCTCCATTGGTGGAAGTATTACTAAAGTTTACGGTTGTTCCATCTTCCGAGAAAGTAAAACTCGGAGAAGGTAATGGATCAATGATAATATAATCTTCAAATGTAATGGTATTCGACCCTACTTCATTAATAACCGTAAGCGTTACATCATAGGAACCGGGATTATTATAAACAACAGTTGGGTTCTGTTCAGCCGATTGATCCGGATTTGCTCCGGGCATTTCCCAAAACCAAAAATCTGTATTTGAAGTAGAAAGGTCTTCAAAAGTAACGGACAGAGGCGGACAGCCAGATACTACATTAGAGGTAAAATTGGGAATTGGTAAGGTTGCAATGGTTACTATTTGAGTATATACATTCGTTCCGCAAGCATTAGTCGCAGTAAGCGTAACGGTATATACCCCGTCTTCATCATAGAAATGGATCGGACTGAAATCCGTACTGGTATTACCATCCCCAAAATCCCAAAAATAAGCATTTGCACTTTGCGTATTATTTGTAAAGACGGCTATATTATCATTTACATTAACATCAAAGTTGGCAATCGGAGTGCCCAAAACATTGATATAAGCCGGCTTCAAGATGGTGTTTGTTCCCGCGCTATTGGTTACAGTCAGCGAAACATCATAGACACCCGGGGTATTATAAGTTACCGTTGGGTTTTGCTCAAATGAAAACGCTGGAGTTCCACCGGGAAAGGACCATTCCCATTGTGTTGGTGCATTAGCCGATAAATCTGAAAATTGAATAGATAAAGGCGCACAGCCAGAGGTTTGACTTGCCGAAAAATCAGCAATTGGTGGTTGTGCAACTACACATTCTGAAAAGCAACCACCCTGATTGAGTCGCGTAGCAACTAAATTATTGACAGAGTTTTGAGACTGTGCCGACCAAACCGTAGAAGTATTCACCGAAGGCGACATAATAAAACCGCCCGAGTTATCGTGTAATGAACTAAAGTTATGACCTATTTCGTGAGCAGTCAGTACCCTAAGTTGTTGCTGATTTGTCGTAAAATCCTGACATACATGATACCTATTGTTCGTACAGAGTCCAGAAACGTAAGCAATTCCAATCGTTGGGCCATTCAAATTTCGATCGGTCCATAACTGCCCCAAGTCAAACTGTACTCCGAAGCCACCACCATTTCCCCAATTTCTAAAACTGCCTAATAAGGTACCCGCGGCAGTTGAGCTCGTCCAAGGATCACAAGTGCTACAAGTAGAAATAAATTGTGTAACAATTACAAAAACAATCTCATCATCAAATTCATCATCATAATTGGTACCTACATTATTCATCACCGTAATATTGTGATCCTCGACCTGGGTAGTACTTTGATTGTAATCCTGATACATTAACCAGTCCGAAGCAATCGCCAAATCTACTTCCAAACAAAGACCAACTGCAGATAAGGTTTCCTCTGCATGATCATGTCCTTTATGATCATGTCCTTTATGATCATGTCCTTTATGATCATGTCCCTTATGGTAATGCCTTCTATGATCATACCCTTTATGGTCATGTCCCTTATGGTCATGTCCCTTATGGTCATGATGTTTTTCCTGCAGTTTTTCGATCAGCTCATCTGCGCCACAAGTCAATCCTTCATGAGGAATAACATCAGAAACCGCATAGACAATATATAATTCCGGGTTTGCATCTCTTACCAGATACCAGAGTGGTTCAATAAAATATAATTCATCTCCTTTTCTCACCGTTCCGGCAAAATGTCTTTCATTAATAGTTAAACCTACTTTTCCACCTTGCGCATCATCCAAATATCCCCGATAGGTCATATTGGGTCTTTTGGGTAGAATCTCTCTCCCGTTTTCCGTCTGAATCTCAACCGTATAATCTTCACTACGGATATCTTTGGGTTCCAATAAAAGTTTCCAATCATACTTTTTCCCAAACTTTAAGGACAGATTAATATCTGATCCTTCCGATTGTACAAATTGATGAATCGCCCGGGTATCTAGTTGAAAAATATCGTAAGCCTTGAATTCTTTAGCCAATACAGCATTATGTTCTTTCAGCTGTACATTTTTCATTTCAAAATATTCAGCTTGTCCAAAGAGAAAAGTAGTAAAAAACAAACAGAAAGCGAGTGTTTTAAATCTTAACATAGTTCGTGTTTTTGTATAGCAAGTAGTATTACGTTAAATAAGTAAGAATACGGCTAATGCCTCTGACAGACATAGCTTAAGTTAAATAAAAATACTTTGAAGCGGTACACTTTTAGGCGATAAGAGGCCTGAAATTAATCAATTTCAGATAAATTTTATATCATATTGGCAAAGTTCTTTATATCACAATGTCGTTATCTAACATTATTTGTAAAAAACATTACTCAAACGAGCCGAATAACAAGGTATTTTACTGGAGTCGCCTCTTGTTCATTTGAGCACAAGACTTTGAAAAACATAAAAAAAGGGCTATTTTTGAATCCCCTTCACCGAATAGATTTCATATAGATTAATGGTACGACTTTGGCTTTTTATATACCCAATAGTCGGTTAATGTGTCCATTATAAGACCGCTTCTAAAAATTAAAATATCAAATGAGCCGCATCTCTATCCGTGTTTTCCTGTTTTTTATGATCGCTACTCTGGCTGCTTGTCTGATCAAACCACCAGATCCCGCTCCCGAGCCCTGGACGAAGCTGGAAGATTATCAAAACAATACGAATATCCGGGTTTTATATGCGACGCCAAATGAGTTGTACATTCTTTCGGATGATGAATTTGCCCGTTTGAACCTTGATAATGAACTGGTAGAAAAAAGAAGATTTGAATTACCTTTTGCTTTTTCCGGTCGTTCGGCCGTATCAGATCATACATTTTATCAACTCATTCGGAATGACTCGCTCCGTCTGGAAGTAAATTTTCATCTTACAAAGAATCCGGATCCCATTTACAGAATTAAAATTGAAGACTTTCTGCAAGCCGGGGACGCTGGCTTTCTGGAAGAACGAGAAGCTCGTAATACCGGAGCCTATAATGATTCGGGAACACAATTTATTATCCCGGTCATTCAGGTCCCGGACTCTTATTACGCTTTTTTCCTGTTCGATATAAAACTTAATCTTACCAATACCGCATTTGAATCGGTGGAATTAGCCACAAGGATCAATGTAGACTTGCCTGCCTTCTCCGGAAACCTGAACAATGTGCGATATGTAGATGGTTTTTTCTATGCGACTTCGCTGGATGGTGCAGTAAGAATCAATCCCAATACCGGAACCTATCAGAAAATATTCGAAGGCTGGATGCTTGATGTTTTTAAATTTGATGGGAAAATATATGCGACGGGTTTTGGCAATATACTCTATGTTTCCGAAAATAATGGACAGAGTTTTGACCTGGTTGACCTTTCTGATGTTGGTCAAGCTTTTCAGTTGGAGATGGTCGAAATTGAAAATGAGCAGATACTCAGCCAACAGGCTATTGGTTTTCCTTTCAGTTTGATTGAATCTGATTTTTCGAAAGGAAGCGAATTGCAACTAAACGAAGATTTTACAAGCGACTTTTCTGCTTATCAGGATATCGAGTATTTCAATGGCAAATACTATTTGACAGTTTTTAAGGAGTTATATCATGCCGAAGCGTTAATTCCGCAGGATTAAAGGCTTTCGCTATCGAAAAACATGTCACTAATTCAATAAAAAGTGATTTTTTCGGTGTAATTATTGATTAAAAAATTACTGTTAACTTTTTAAATGATTTTGCGTAAAAAAATCTATTATAAAAGTAGCCATCAACAGTAATGAAATTTACTTCTACTTTGCTTCTATTCTTTTTGGGGCTCAGTGTTGTGTTGTCACAAGACCGGGAACAAGTAAATTATGAGCAGTTGTTACAAACTCTCAATGCAACAATCCCAGATGGTCAGCACCGTACCTTACGCGATATTATGAGCATTGTCGATAAAAAGGCATTGGAAAACAGAGCCCGAAAAGTACTCGATCAGCATACTTTTTTCACCCCAAAAGAAATAAATGTAACATCAGCGGATAAGCAGGATTTGCTAAGCTTTTATTATTCAAATGTCGACAAAATTCGCTATTCCGAAATTCTTAATGCTTTTTTCATCACTCCGGTAGAACAAAGAGATGTCAGTTTCGAACTAAAACACACTGAAATCTACGAAAAGGATCAATTTGCCGGTACTCTACGCAGGTTGCTTACCGATCTGGATGCAAAACTCGAAAATCACAAGTTTGACAAATCCGAAAAAATCATTAATGCCATTATTGATCTAAACCCGAATGATCCGGACATTTATCTGAATATTCTTAAAGATGCAAGAATTTTTGAAGCCCCTGATCCTATCCGGAAAAACATCTATCAGGCTTTGTTGTATGCACTAGAAGATCATCCTGATATCGAAGTAGTTGAAATAGCTTTACAAATGACAGAAGGTGGATTACTGGATGAAGAATTTGTGACGCCGCTGTTAACCACTATAACCAATAACCTTCCTCCCGCTTCCGATAGCATTTATAGCTCTGAAATTGAATACTACACCTTCCTGCTCGATTCTCTGGTCACATTAGACGATATCCGGGCTTATGGTTATCAACAGTTATTTTCTACCCGGATGAATTTTTTCCAGTTTCCCGTAGATTATTATGGCAAAATTCTGGCTGATTCAGACGAGCATCCCTGGATCAAGCACAACATCATTAATGATCTTTTGGAAACCCAACATCCCCGGGCATTTTTTTACATCGTTTCGGATTTATACAAAAACTGGAAAATCGACCCCAACTATGATCTCGATTATCATCTTAGCAGCATCCGGGATTTAACCAATGTAAAGATCGGGATCAAAAACAAGCAAGAGAAAATCACTTTCAATCCTTTTGAAGATGCTACCGCCGCCCGAAACTTTTTTTTCTACTGGGCCCGGCATTATACCGATTACGAGTGGGATGAAAATAGACATTTTTTTACCAACAAACTAGAATCGCTGGCAAAAACGCAAAATTACGAGCGTTTATTCAGAAGACTTAATTCGCGAAATGATACTATTGCTATGGAATCTTTCGTACAATTAACCGAAGGTGAATATTTGGAAATCAAATCATTGGCAAAAAAATATCGCCAGCTTCTTCGCAATCAAAACATTAGTATCCCTTCTTTAAAATATAAATATCTGGAGCAATTATCTCAATTGACCGAGTACTGTCGAAGAAACAAGATCAGGTATAAAGTCAGACCAGTAATTGCCAAAAAATTGCAAAAGCTTTTGTACGTTGAGAATCCTGCCGAGCGTTATGCCATTGAAAATGATATTATTGATGCGCTCGGACTCGACGATATCACCGGCTTCGAGTATTGGGCTTGTCTTAAAGAGGGCAATAAAGAGATTACTTTTAGTGCCGGACGCATCCTCGATTGGGTATATTCCAAGTACTGGAAAAACATCCTGAAAGATAAAGATCAGGTTCGCCTTTTTTTAAAAAAATCATATCTGTTTGAGCAAATTGGAGTCAGTGGCATCTGTAATGCTTATCTCAACAAATTCAACCGCTCTGACTCCTTGACAAATGAGCTGCTAAATTCAATCGGCAAGATTGAATCCGATGAAGATATATTAAATCAAATATCCCTCTTGCTCTCCAGTGATGAAGACGAAGGGCAGGCCAGTTATAGTATTGATGATTTTTTGGATAATCCAATCGTATTTAACCGACGGGACATCAAAATTTTGCCAAGACCGACTACGGATGATGTAAAACGCATCGTGGAAATTATCAAGACCGAACAGGAACCCGAAGTCATCAAGAAATTATTCAAGTATATGCGGCAGCATCCGGATTTGGAAGCCATACCTTATCTTTTCGAATTGATTGATGATAAACGCATATTGGTGCAAAAAGAAAACCTGACCGTATCCGTTTCAGATTTCATCATTCCGATTGTACAGGATGTCTACAATCACAGCTTTGAAGCTTCTGCCCAAAAACCTTTTGCTACGGATCGCTGGCGGGAGTTGTGGAAGGCCGATGGTGAAGAGTTCAAAATTTGGGAACAAAAATTTTTCGAAAAGAGACTGGATAGCCTTCAATATTTTGAACGTCTTAAAATCGATGATTTAAACGAAATGACAGAATCTGTTTTTTTCTCGGAAAAATACAAAGACCTTATTCTCTCTAATCTTCGTAAAGTAAAGCCCATTCGAAATATCCGCAGACTTTCGATCAATCCGAAGCTCTCGGTAAGCGAAGACCTGAAGTACTTCGAGGATTTCTTTTTTAGCTATAAAGAGCTGGATGATATTCCAAAATTATTTGACATAACGGAAGCATCTCTGGAAGACATGCTCCATTTTCTGGATACAAAATCCACCTCTTTTGAAATCTCAGAAAAAGGTTCGTTTTATAATAATGTTTTTCGGGCCTCCTGGCTTAATCGATTCGTGAGCCAAAGTAAGCTGAGTAATGAATCAGCCCAAAAGATACAAGCTGCTCTGGAAGAATACCTGAATGAAAGTGAGTTTTTAAGTGAATTCGAAGAGCAGGTCACCCAGTTGAATATTGCCCAATTACAATTCATGGGGAAAAGTATTCAGGATAAAATTGATGCTACCATTGTTTTGGATATTGATAATGGTTCCAAAGCAAAAATCCTGAAATCTATCATCGCCACTATAGATTATAAAGATATTAACCTGGTCATTTCCCGGTCGGATGAATTAGTGGACATTCTGGGTGAACAGACCTTCCGTTTTTTATCACATGACTTCGGAATACCTGTTTTTTCATTCAATACGATGAAAGAACAGGATCACTTCATTCGCAATCACGAAAAATTATCCGAGTTTGATTTCTATGCATATTATTTAAAAAAATTCGGTCTGGATTTATTTACTAAAAAAGGTGAGCTGGATCATCAGCAAATTTATAATATCCTCCGCTTCGATATTGTCTCTCCTTTTGTAGGTGAAACCGGCGGAAAACGCGATTTATACATTTATGGAATTATTAAATTATTAGAATTAAAATATAATACCCGACTGGGATTCCATAAAAAGCTCAATGAATCCCAAACTTTTTATAGTTTTTCAAGTACTAAACGCGCACAAGCCTGGGCCAATTTTCTGGAAGAGCAGCATTTGGTTCAGGCAACTGATTCCTTCCCTCCTTCCTTCAATTCGGAGAAAAGTGTCGAATAGAGTTCCAGTTTTTTGAATAAGTGTAGTAGCTCTGACGCTTTATAAACAGAATTAAGATTTGTATAACATTTTTTTGAGGCTAAATTTGTTTATAATAACGTTAAGAAGGTATAATGCCATCCTTATACACGGAAACAAATTCGCAATCAGTTTGCGAAGTATTAAAGTACAAGTTTAAGGTTTCATTAATCGTACTTGTATTTGATTCTTCCGCTTGATACTTTTCTTTTTAATGCTAAAACACAGCAATTGAAGTATTTTTTTGTGAATTTGTCTAAAAGTAAGCTACGGAATTGGATTATTGCGTCTATAATTCTGTTCGACTACTTAAGCTTTTAATCTAATTATCCATATTTTCGTGGAAACTAAAAATTTTATTCTATGACTAAGCTAATAAGAATATCCTTCATCCTGCTCCTGGCCATGGTCATAGGCATTGGCACCGCTGATGCTCAGAACTACGGGAGAAAAAAGAAAAAGAAAAAGAAGAAAAAACCCAAGACCGAGCAAACGGATGATTACTTTGACGAAAGCGGGGGCTTTATCCACCGGCTTTGGTATGGAGGTATGGTGAATTTTCAGATTGGTGGTGATGGTTTTGGGAATAATGCACTTTTACTTGGACTTAGCCCTATGGTAGGTTATAAATTCACCGATTATCTTTCAGTAGGTCCTCGACTGACCATGAATTATTATGAAGTTTACTTACCCGGGCCTAATGTAAAAATCATGCAATGGGGCATCGGGGGATTTGGAAGAGCTAAATTTACCCCCTCTCTGTTTGCGCACATCGAGTATGAGACGCTCAGGCTAGATGGCCTTGGAGATACGCTGGTTGCCGAAAATACTGATGAGAATTTTTATGCTGGTGTTGGTTATAATTCGGCAATGGGCAATGGTTTTGGCTACGAAATCCTCGGATTATACAATTTCATGGAAGAGAACGAGTCCAATGTTCCAATTGAAATTCGTATAGGTTTCACATATAATTTCTAGTGTTATCACTAGTGCCTTTTAGGGAAGCGCTGAAAGACGCAAGTTATTATTCCTAACTTCTGGTCTTTCAGCGTTTTTCTCTATATATATCCAGAAACTTGATCTTATAAATCTTTTGAACCGGCAATTTATCAGGTTTGACACCTCGTTTAAATTGCTTTATTTATCCTTGTGATTAAATCAATTTGCCAGGCTAGCACTGTTCAGAACCGAGACCTCTCTCTTAGGATAAGCCACTTTGATATTATGTTTCCCTAATGCTGCTTTGATTGTTCTATAACTTCCAAAATACACATCCCAGTAATCATCCGGAGTAGCATGTGGTCGAACGGCCAGCAGGATATTATGTTCTCCGAACTTTTCAATTTCAACGGTAGGCTCTGGATCGAGAATCGCTTTTGGAGTATCCCGAATAGCATTTAAAATAATCTCCTGTACTTTGTCAAAATCTTCTTCATAAGGCATCGCTACATTCAAATCTACCCGCAACAAATTATAAGTAGAAAGATTAGTAATTAAACCACTTGTCGCCTGACCGTTTGGGATAATCACGCGTTTATTATCCAGCGTAGTAATAATGGTGTTAAAAACCTGAATTTCTTCAACATGTCCAACCTGACTTTGTATCTCAACCAGATCGCCTACTTTATAAGGCTTGAAAAGTAAAATCATCACACCGGAAGCAAAATGCCCAAGCGTACCCTGTAAAGCCATACCAACTGCCAGGCCCACCATTCCGATAAGTGCAACGAAAGAGGTCGTTTCGACGCCTACCATCCCGGCGACACTTATTACTAGCAGGATTTTCAGAATAACACTAATCAGGGATGATAAAAATGGTACAACATCCGGATCGATGCCAGACCGATTCATCGCTTTCCGAATCATTTTCATGATCCCTCCAATAATCCACAAACCAATTAAAAGTACCAGAATGGCCCCTACGACTTTTGGTGCCCATTTGTAGAGTTCCTCCGCTAAAACGCCAAGTTTTTCTGTTAAGATTTCCATAATTATTTTGTTTTTGTGTTAAAAAAATTAAGGGGTTGCTCTTATGACGCTACATTTTTATAAAGGACACATTATAAAAAGTAAAAGCCTTTCGAGACGTATCCCGAAAGGCTTCTGATGAAGAATTTTAGCTGGAGCTTATTAAAGTTTTAGAAATCAAAACTCAATCCCAACAGATAGTTCCTTCCGGCTTGAGGGAAAAAGCCGGTAAGATTATAATAGGCCCCTTCTTCCAATCTGGTATTGGGATTATCCGGACGACCATCGTAGCCTTCTGATTTATACCGATAGGTCCATGCATTGGTCGAAAATTTACTGTCGAACAGGTTTCTAACCAAAAAGGTCAATCCAATATTTTCTATAAAGCCCGCTTTGATATTGAATGAGAGACGCAAATCGCTGAAAAAATATGGATCTAATACAGTATTCTCATTAGAGGTATTATCGATAAACTGTTTTCCGATATACTTTCCTGCCAATGCTATTTTTAGTGATTTGTTCGTCGCCGTTCTTAAAAAATCATATTCCAATTCTCCCGAAGCGATCACATTGGGGGAAAAAGCCAAATCTGTATTCCTATGCTCCCGGGTTTCCTGACCCTGGGTGTCCCAGTTATCAATAAACTCCGTAAAAGAAGCAATTTTGTTTTGGCTAAATGTAGCCGTAGCATTAAAATTCAATCCTTTAGCAATTTCAGCACCTCCTACTAATTCCAAACCCAGGCGGTAACTATCATCGATATTTACTCTGGTATTTGCACCAACATCATTGAGCTGCCCGGTCAAAGCCAATTGATTTTTATAATACATATAATAAACATTCGCTCCGATAGCCGCTTTTTTAAAGCTTTGCTTGTATCCAAGTTCCGCATTGTAGAGTGTTTCATGTTCCGGACGGCTATTAGGGGTAGATTCGGTATAATCATTTCGATTGGGTTCCCGGTTAGCCACACCAAATGATAGATAAAGTTTTTTGTACTCATCTATATCATAGAATAAACCCGCTTTAGGATTAAAAAAGATAAGCTGATCATCCTGTTCCACGCTTCGGCCATCATTATCAATACCAACAAAATCGTAAGTCACTCTTCTCATTTGAAGATCAAGGAAAGCATTCAGCGCATTAGTCAATTGATAATTAGCTTTCCCAAAAATGTTGAAATCTGTTTTTACAGCATCATTATCATAATATACATCTCTAATTTCAGAATCCGCCGCATAGCGCATCCAGATCACTTCACCAAAATGACGTCCATCATATCGACTCCATGCTCCTCCAAGTGTCAAATCCAGTTTTTGATCGTCGCCAGTATAATTTAAAGAGAATGTTGTACCATAATAATCATTATCCAGCCAGCGTCTTCGAATCAAATCTGATTGTTTAAAACTGTAGACTGCTCTAATTAATGTATCATTTCCGGGAGTCCCGATTATTTGTTTCTGATCGACACTGATATCCGGATTATCAATAAAATTTTCAATTAAAAGAGAGTCAGTATTGCCTCCAAAAAAGGCTTCCGTTACATGAATAGAGTCTATCCCATAGAAAGTCAAATTCTCATTTGCTTTATATTGCTCAAAATAGCCTTTCCCTTTAGTATAATGAGCCGCAATATTGAGATTAAGATTTCGATTAAACTGATGATTGAAAAAAGCCTGGTAATGCGTTTGCAGATAATCATCTACTTCTCTATCATAAGGAGTCCCGCTTTTTTCAGTTCCGGCCGAATTGAATGTCCTCAAGTCCTCATCATTAATATATTGAGCAGGTACACCGTTCCAGGCCTGATAAGTAACTTCGTGACCACTAAACACATTAAGGCGAAAGGAACTTTTCTTGCCTAAATAACTACCGGAAAGATAAAAAGACTCCAGATCAGCACTACCTCTATCGATATAACCATCAGACTGTATCCTGGATATCCGGCCGTCAAAAGCCAGTTTATCTTTGATCAGCCCGGTACCAAATGTAGTATTGGCTCGCCAGGTATTAAAAGAACCAACCGAAGTACTAACCCGCCCATAGGCTTCAGAGCTGATTTTATTCGTATTCAGGTTGATCGTTGCTCCAAAAGCACCGGCTCCGTTAGTAGAAGTTCCTACACCTCTTTGTATTTGAATATCACTGGTAGAAGAAGCAAAATCCGGCATGTTTACCCAAAACACCCCATGCGATTCTGCATCATTAACCGGAATACCATTGATCGTTACATTGATCCGGGTGGGATCGGTTCCACGAATCCGGATACCGGTATAGCCAATACCTGTTCCGGCATCGGATGTAACTACTGCAGAAGGCGACCAGCGTAAAAGGAAAGGAACATCCTGTCCCAGATTACGTTTTTCAATTTCCTCTTTGTTTAAATTAGTGTAGGTAATAGGAGTCTTGGCATCTGCACGTGTGGCTTTTAGAATCAGCCCATCCAGTTCAATGGGCATTTCTGTCATCCGTACATCAAGAACATAAGACGGAGTGGTCTCGGGAATAGAAACCTTACGAATAATCGTTTGATATCCGAGATAAGTAAACCGTACGGTGTATTCACCGGGATCAATAGCTTTAATTTCGTAGCGGCCATCCGTTTGGCTAGTAGCTCCTAGATTAGTTTTTAAAATTGCTACATTCGCACCCGCAATCGGATTACCATCCACATCCAGCACTCTCCCAGCTATAGAGGATTGTGCGCTTGCTCCTAAGCTTAGTATCTGAAATACTAGCAATAGAAATAAATTTTTCATGAAAAATAAAAATTAACAATTGAAATAATAAGAGTTACCTTGGGGTAAGGTACTCCCCTTACTTCATGACCCAGAACAGGCCTATTAAGCAGCTGTCCCTTCCCTCTCCGGAATTACCCGGCCAGGTTCGATGGGTATAATCTCAGCCTTGGAAGTTTATTTCCAGTAGGCACCCCAAAAGAGGCTGCAAAGATAGTAATTTACGGGATATGTTTTTGATTAATCCTTGTCATTGCTAAGTAAATTAAGCGCAGTGCTTAGTCTTTCCTCTCCACTTCCTTTTATCTCATAATATTTTTTATGGTATTGCTCCAGGTTGCTCCGGTATATTGAAAAAAGAGTTTCCCTGTTTTCAGGATTTTCTCTCTGAGGATCGAAAACCCAGGGAATATCCGGATACATTAGAAAGTAAAGATCATAATTCCTTCGTTCAATTTCTCTTAAAATACTTGGTGCACATCTGTCATACTTAATTTCCGACCATATTTTAATGGTGAGTAAATCTGTATCACAGATCAAATATTCATTAGCTTGTTTCATTTTCTCTTCTTCTAACAAAAGTTGTCCGCGACTAATTTCTAAAAGGTCAGCCTCCACATAAGGGCGATCCAGTTTTTCAATAAAAGTTCTCGCATACTCCGGAACCCATACCGTAGAAAGTTCCTGAGCCAGTTGCTGAGCAAGTGTTGTTTTCCCTGAAGATTCAGGCCCTGTAATTACAATTTTTTTAATCATTCTAAATCAATATCAATTATGGATCAAGTCCAATTTCCCAAATAATCTAATGCCGTAAAGGTAGTCAATTGTCGTGGGCTGTTCAAAACCAAAAGCCCCGTGATAGTTTTGTGATATTTTCGTTATGCCCTGGGGATACTTAAAAATTACCTTGCAAACGCTTTCCAAAAACTGACTAACTATTTAATTATTAATCAAATAAAGACAACATTATGAAAAAAACATTCCTATTCATTTTGAGTGTTTGGTTGAGTACTTTTCCCCTAAATGCTCAGGTTGTAATCAACGAAATACTTCCAGGAGGAACGGTTGAGTTGAAAAACCTGGGGAACAGCACAGTTGATATTTCTGACTATTGGCTATGCGATTTTCCCGCTTACCAACGGATTGGAAACTCTAATATTATTTGTGGTGATGTGATGTTGGGGTCCGGAGAGATTTTAGCCGTTGATGACTTTAATACTATTGCTGCCAATGATGGTGAAATGGGATTATACTCCTCCAACAGCTTTGGTAGTTCAAACGCTATTGTAGACTATGTCGAATGGGGTTCAAGTGGCCATCAGAGAGCTTCCGTAGCTGCTGCAGCCGGTATCTGGACAGAAGGTACTTTTGTTCCCGCTTTTGATGCTAATAGTTCCCTGGAATACGATGGCGAAGGCGATAGTCCGGATGATTGGTCTGCTCAGGCAAATCCAACTATATGTGATGAAAACGGAGGGAATCCTCCGGCTTGTGATGTCGAAGGAGGGACCCTCGAAGGTGGACCTTTCGAATTTTGCGTTGGAGATGGTATCGAAGATAATGTCTCTGGAATCACCTTAAGTGGAAGCTCCGGGGCTAACGCCCAATGGGTCATTACCGATGAGCAAGGTACTATCCTCGGACTTCCGCCTATGCCCGGTGTAGTTAACTTCGACGGTGCTGGTGATGGCATTTGTCTCATCTGGCACTTATCTTATGAAGATGGTTTAAC
>JANQLV010000073.1 GCA_028280415.1 Saprospiraceae bacterium | reverse complement strand
TCGGTGTTCGGTGTTCGGTGTTCGGTGTGCGGTGTTCGGTGTTCGGTGTTCGGTGTTCGGTGTTCGGTGTTCGGTGTTCGGTGTTCGGTGTTCGGTGTTCGGTGTTCGAGGTTCGAGGTTCGAGGTTCGAGGTTCGAGGTTCGAGGTTCGAGGTTCGAGGTTCGAGGTTCGAGGTTCGAGGTTCGAGGTTCGAGGTTTAATAAAAATTATCACTGGCTTTCCATTTTCCAAAGTTTTTCTTTTCGATTTCTTAAGCAGCTATCTTTTCAATATCTTTATTGCAGGCGGTATGCCATACACGAGCCGTCCTATTTGCTTAATGTGAGATTTTCAAAAACATACTCAGTAAACTCTACTTTTTAAAAACTTAACAATGAGAAAAACCTACTTAGTCCTGTTATGCTTGCTTACCTCCTTAAGTTTGTCAGCTCAGGAAATTAACCTCGATCACCTAAAACGCGGAATGCGAATCCGTAATATCGGCCCGGCTGGAATGAGTGGAAGGGTAACCAGTATTGATGTTGATCTAAGCAATGATCAGCGTATCTTCGTCGGAACTGCTTCCGGTGGTGTCTGGAAATCTGAAAGCGGGGGGGTCCGCTGGGAACCCATCTTCGATGAAGCCCCGGTTCAATCGGTAGGCTCTATCAAAATCAATCAAAAAAATCCAAGCGAAATCTGGGTTGGCACGGGAGAAGGTAATCCCCGTAATTCCATGAATACCGGCGAAGGAATTTTTAAAAGTATCGACGGCGGAAAAACCTGGAAGCAGATGGGACTCGAAAATACCCGGGTTATTCACCGCATCATTATTGACCGGGATAATCCCGATATCGTTTATGCCGGAGTTACCGGCTCGCCCTGGGGGCCAAGCGAAGATCGAGGGGTTTATAAAACCATCGATGGTGGCCAAACCTGGAAAAAAATTCTTTATGTCAATCAGGAAACCGGAGTGGCGGATATGGTTGTCGATCCCGGCAATCCCAAAAAGCTTATTGTAGCTATGTGGGAACATGGCAGAAAACCCTGGTTTTTTAACTCCGGTGGTAAAGGCTCTGCTATTTATATCACACATGATGGCGGCGAAAACTGGAAAAAAATTGGTAACAAGGAAGGTTTGCCTAAAGGTGATCTCGGACGTATTGGACTGGCTATAGCTCCATCCAAACCGAATCTTGTTTATGCACTCGTAGAGGCCAAAGAAAATGCATTATACAAATCAACTGATGGAGGTATGAAATGGTCGCTTGTTTCCAAAAAGAATATTGGTAACCGTCCTTTCTACTATTCCGAAATTTATGTTGACCCACAGAATGAAAACCGCATTTGGAATCTTTGGTCCTA
The DNA here is from genome assembly GCA_028280415.1 of Saprospiraceae bacterium. Classification (GTDB taxonomy): domain Bacteria; phylum Bacteroidota; class Bacteroidia; order Chitinophagales; family Saprospiraceae; genus JAHDHW01. The sequence goes on along the minus strand of JANQLV010000073.1, from coordinate 34,700 downwards.
TGTTTCGAAAAGTGAAGATGGGGGAAAAACTTTTAAAACCGTTCTCGACTATGGAAAGGGAGTGCATCCGGATCACCATGCATTTTGGATTCATCCGGATAATCCAAATTACATCATTGAAGGAAATGATGGTGGCCTTAATATCTCCCGGGATCGCGGAGAAAACTGGGATTTCATTGATAACATTCCGGTAGCACAATTTTATCACATCAATTATGATTGGTCTATTCCCTATAATATTGCCGGTGGTATGCAGGACAATGGTTCATGGGTCGGCCCGGGATACGTTTGGAAGTCTGGTGGTATTCGTAATCAGGACTGGCAGGAGGTAATGTTTGGTGATGGTTTTGATGTAGTGATTAATAAAGATGATCCAAGATATGGATGGGCAATGTCCCAGGGTGGTAATATTGCCTATTTTGATAAAAAAACCGGACATACTCAGTATATCCGTCCCTATCATCCGGAAGGTGAAAAACTGCGGTACAATTGGAATGCAGCATTAGCGCAAGACCCCTTTAATAATTCCGGGATTTATTACGGTAGCCAGTACGTCCATAAAAGCGAAGATTTGGGACAGAGCTGGACCATCATCTCTCCGGATCTAACGACCAATGATACCTCAAAACAAAAACAGGATATAAGTGGTGGCCTGACGATTGATGCAACCAATGCAGAAAACTATACGACTATTTTGGCGATTGCTCCGAGTCCTCACGACAAGAATGTTATTTGGGTCGGTACGGATGATGGCAACTTGCAATTGACAAGAGATGCTGGTAAAAACTGGACCAACTTCGCTTCTGAAATGCCCGGTTTTGTACGAGGAAGCTGGATTCCGCAAATTGAAGTATCTCCCCATCAAAAAGGAGAAGTCTTTGTGGTGGTCAATGACTATCGCCGGAATAATTATCAGCCTTATGTTTTTCACACTTCTGATTATGGTGCAAGCTGGAAACGATTAGTTAGCGGGAAACAGGTCAAAGGGCATTGCCATTCAATCGTCCAGGATTTGGTCGAGCCCAATTTACTGTTCCTCGGCACGGACTATGGGCTTTATTTCAGTATTAATAAAGGGCAAAGCTGGCAAAAATGGAAAGCTTTTCCTTCGGTTTCTACCATAGACATGAAAATTCACCCCCGCGAGCACGATCTGATCATTGGTACTTTTGGCCGGGCAGCCTGGATCATGGATGACATTCGTCCATTGAGAGAAATTGCAAAAACGCAGGGGAAGGTACTTGAACGGGAATTTGCTTTATTTGATGCTGCCGACGTTTATCTGGCTTCTTATCGATCAGTAGACGGAATCAGGTTTGCAGCCGATGGCGATTTTATTGGCAGTAATAAAAGTAGAGGTGCTTCGATCGGGATGTGGGTAAAACCTCCCGCTAAAAAAGCAAAGGGAGAAAAAGAGAAAAAGAGAAAAGGAAAGAAAGCAAAAAAGAAGAAAGAAGATGAAAAATCCAAAGAAGAAGGTAAAGAAGATCAACCTAAAAAAGCCAAGAAAAAGCGCGGGAAGAAGGTTCATATAGTCGTTTACGATCAGGCGGGAGATACGATTCGCAATTATTCGGTAAAACCGGATACGGCCCTGACTCGTCTGTACTGGGGACTGAATCGCAACGGCGTTAGTTATCCATCCCATCGCGATCGAAGGCCCGATGCTAATCCTCCCAGTGGAGGATCAGTACTACCAGGCAAATACAAAGTAACTGCTACGTTTGGGGACCATAAAGATTCTACTTATGTAAAGGTACTTGCTGATCCACGGCTCGATATTAGCAATCAGGAAATGCTGGCTCAGCAGAAAGCAACGGATGATTTTTTTGAATTGGTTAGAAAAGCTACCATGGCCTTCGATCGGTTAAAATCTGCGAAAAAAACCATCAAGCTGGTTAATGAACAATTAGTCAATGCTCCGGATAGTACGAAAAAGGAGATTAAAAAACTTGGAAAGTCTGTGCAGGATAGCATCAGCATGCTTCAGGGTTTGTTTACAGATAAGCCCGATTTGAAAGGGATTCAGCGTAATCCGAACACGCTAAACAGACATTTATTTTCCGCAAGTGGTTATATCCGGGCTTCTGATGGACCGCCCAATCAAATGGCCCGCTTTGCTACTAAAAAAGCCGAGAAAGAAGCAAAGATCGTAATTGACAAAGTCAATGCGTTTTTCGAAAAGGATTGGGCAGCCTATCAGGAAGAAGTGGAGAAGGTTAAATATTCCTTGTTCAAAACCTATGAACCCATTAAACTGGAATAAGAGCCATTAGAACTTGTCTAGAGTTTTCTATAAAAATCCTTTTTTAAATAACATTCTACAGCGTATTCGCTGGCATCGAAATGTGGCATGGGTAAATTCTGCGGACTGACCCATTGCCACATTTCACATTTAAGGGGTTCCATAACCCTGGGAATACCGCTAAACCGGTTGGTGTAAAGATTAACCGAAATGAAATGGACTCCAGACTCTTTAAAGGTTCGAAGATTATTACTTACATTAATGACTTTTGGATCAAGAATATGTAAACCAGTTTCTTCCAAAGCCTCCCGAATAGCGGCCATTTCAAAGGTTTCTCCCATTTCAAGGCTACCTCCGGGTATGGAATAGTATGGAGAATGGCTGCCTTTGCGCTTGCCTATCAGGATTTCACTTTTTTCGTTTTCGATAATTATACCGATACCAACACGAGGATATTGAGGTGAAGACAAAGGAGGATCAGACTATGCAAGATTATGAAAAACGTTGGTCACATCATCATCCTGCTCCATCAGATCGATCAAAGCAAGTACATCATCTACCTGCTCATCGTTTAGCGCTTTGGTATGATTCGGAATGCGTTCCAATTCTGATTTATCGACTTTGATATCATTTTGCTCCAGGGCCTCCTGCATTTTCCCAAAATCCTCAAAGGCTACGTATACCTGAATGAAAGGCTGATCTTCTATTTTTTCTTCTTCTATTTTTTCGAGCCCGTAATCAATAAAGTCCAGTTCAAATTCTTCCAGATCCCGTTCTCCAAAATCTTCTTTTTTGATATAAAAAACACCTTTGCGGTCAAAAATGAAATCGTGCATTCCCTGCGTACCGAGTGAACCGTCTTTTTTCCTAAAATAAGAGCGAACATTGGCCACTGTTCGAACTGAATTATCCGTAGCGGCTTCCACAATAACGGCTACACCATGAGGCGCCATTCCTTCGTATACTACCTGATCAAAATTACTGGTATCTTTATCAGAAGCTTTTTTAATGGCGGCATTGATCCGATCTTTGGGCATCTGAACGGATTTAGCATTCTGGATAGCCCGGCGAAGAGCGATATTACTTTCCGGATCAGGACCACCAGCTTTTACTGCTATAGTGATTTGACGACCTGCTTTAGTAAACTCCTTGGCCATTTTGTTCCATCGCGCAAACTTCGACGCTTTTCTGGCTTCAAATGCTCTTCCCATTTTTGTAAGTATTAAACGTTATCTAAATTTTTCTGCAAATATACCGCTTCATTGAAAAAAATCCCGCTCTCTCTGAAAATTTTCAATCAAGCCATCAACCATACCGCTCCGAGCGCAATAACAAAAATGCTAAAAAGAAAGATCAGGCTAAGTAAAATCCCCTTTCTGAACATTTTCCTTCGACGTTCCTGGGTCAGAGAATAGGCATCTTTCACAGGATTAAAAGTATTAAACTCAGAAGTTGTACGCTGGCTTCGATTGATGGTTGCTTTCTGATTCTTAAAATAGCTAATCTTCTTGCGAAGTGCCTGGTTATTTTTTACCGATACAATATTGTGTGTTGAAAAGGCCATAATATTTACATTTTTTATAAGATAAGGCCAATAATGGCAGCTTATAATATTTGCTCGACCAAATGCAAAATTTATCTGATAACAAATTTCTTTTTTAAGAATATGGTCTAAACCATTTATGTCTTTTCAGGTTTAATAAAAAAAGATATCATGTTTGGATTATTTAAAAAGAAGTCGAAGCGAGAAACGCTTAACAAGCAGTACAAAAAATTGATGGAAGAATCCTATCAGCTTTCTCATACGGATAGGAAAGCAAGTGACCTGAAAAGGGCAGAAGCAGAAGAAATTCTAAAACAACTTGATCAACTTCCCAAAGAATAACTCTCTAAAGGCCAAAAATCGGTTCTTATAAAAATCGATCTTTCTCTACTAACATTGCAGGGAAAGCAAAGGCGTATTTCAAGCCGCTTTCTAAAATGTTTAGATATTCTATGTCTTGAAAAGGAAATAATTCTGCGATTAATACATTTTCGTCATCTAAAAGTCAAAACCGAACGATTAGGCCCTCTATTTTATGCTAATGAATACAGGATTTTAATAATAGAGTCGGAATTCATCTTCCAGGCTGTTAAGAAAATTCAAAAATGTAGTCTAAAAGGTGAAAATGGAATTAATTTTGATTACCTTATAGTTCTATTTCAAGCATATATCGCTCTTACCAAAAGTTTTTTTATTGTATTTATAACAGTACCGAAAAATTAGGCGTTTTTACACCGAATAACTTGCTTCTACTTTCCGCTCTCAAATAGAAGAATTGTAAAAATATTGCTTTTACTCTGGCAATAATGCATATCCCATTCAATATAAAATAAGCACAGTTTATTCAGAGATCATATTATGATTTTTTATTACCTTTGATTATAGATCAAGGGGTTTTGTATAATCCTCAAAGCTTCAATTATGTTACAATCTCTTGCTGTACACAAAACAGTGAAGGGAGTTTTTGACATACTTATCAAAGACGGTGTCATTGTGCTTCCTTCAAAATTAGGTTATGGAATCTTAGCTATCACAACCAAAGGTGTAAATAAGTTATACAAATTAAAACAGCGCCCCCATACAAAGCCGAGTGGAATACTAGCAACTCCGAATATTTTCGACCAACTTACGCCCTCAGAATTCAAAAAAGATGTCTTCAAGTTTCACACGCCAATTGGTTTCATTGAAAATGTAAACCATGATCATCCAGCGGTTCAAAAACTTCCTTTTCTCACAAAATCTAATGGCACTATTGCCTTTTTTATGAATTTAGATCCCTTTATGACAAGATTGGCAGCGTATGCCTGGACAAAAGGAGTTCTGGTCACTATTTCCAGCGCCAATAAAGCTGGTACTGGAAATTGTTTCAAAACCGAAGACTTGCATTTGGACTTCGTTCAAAAAACGGATTTATTAATTGGTAGTGATGATCTGAGTCTGGTCGAAGAGCGTGGCAGGATCGACACTATTACCTCCAGCATTATTGATCTGACAAAAAGGTCCTTTTTCAGAGAAGGCGTGTATGCCGCCAGAATTAAAGCACTGGCTATAGAAAGCTATATGATTACAAATCATCTGGACACCTTGGAGCATACCAATACGCGCCAACCAGGTTTTAGATCATGTATTTTTTTGCAAACCTTCAATGAACGTACCTTCGCCCGTATCCCGTATATCCGGGAAATGGACTGGCTGGCTCTGGACCTGGAAGATGGATGCCCGGTCGATAAAAAACCACTGGCCAGAATGCTCATCGAAAAGCATGCGAACCTGAATACGCTGGATCATCATTTCATTGTAGTTCGACTTAATGAGCTGGAAAAAACAGCAGAACTGGAAAAAGATCTTGGCATCCGCTATACAAAGAAAATTCATGCTTTTGCCTTACCAATGCTAAGGAGTCCGGATGATGTAAAAACCTATGATCACAAAATCAGCAAGATGGAAAAAAAGCTAGGTTTACCAGATCAGACTTTTCGTTTTTTCCCGATCATCGAAACCCCGGAAGCATTGAATAAAGCTAATGAAATCGCCAAAGCATCTCCGCGGAATATTGCAATGTTTTTGGGCCATGCAGATTTATTCGGAGCATTGCATGCACAAAGAAATATGCTCAATCTTCATACGGTACGCATGCTCTATTTAAGTGCGGCAAAAGAAGCCGGATTATATGCTTTCGATACGCCCTTTGAAGATGTAAAGAATATTCCCGGTCTGGAAAAAGATGCGCTGGATAGTATGAAAATGGGGCTGGATGGAAAAGTAGCTCTGACTTTTGAACAACAGGAAAAAATCAATTCTATTTTTGGGCTCAGCCCTGATAAAAAAAATAAATACGAGCATATTTTAAATCAGTATAAAGGAGGATGTCAAATCATCGACGATGAATTTGTAGCACCTCCTATCATAAAAAAGATAAAAACGGAACTTAAAAAAAGAATATATCAACCAATGAGATCAAAAGTATCTTCGAGAAAAGGCCGGGCTATTCGTTACGGTTTAGATTATAAGGAAGCATTCCCGGGACAGATCATCAACAGTCCTTATGAGGTTACCATCGACGAATCCTGGATTACTTCCTGGCAGAGTATGGTTCAGACCGGGAATCCATTAGAAACCAGTGCAGAATTTTGTAAAAGATTAGGTTTAAAAGGCAGATTGATTCCTTTTCAAAATCTCGTAAATCTGGGACTCTGCCTGGTCGTTGAGAATTTTTCAGAATCCAGCCTGTTTCATCTGGGGATCAGCAATGTAATCTACGAGCGGCCGGCATATCCTGGTGACACCTTGCGATCAGTAATGATTCTGGATGATATCGTTACTTCTTCGAATAAAAAGTATACGATTTTTAAAACCCGGATGCTTTTGATTAATCAACATAATCAACGGGTTGTCAGCATGAACCGGAACTCGCTTTTCCCTTTTATCGATCCCATAAATATCCGCCCCGGACAGCCACAGAAGCATCACAGGGATTATGCATTTTTTGAAGAAGAGCCTTACCACTATCTCCGGCACAAAATCTTGCGGGAAGTCAAGAAAATAAATTCTCCCTTAGTGCAAAACCAGGCAAAGTTTGAAAAAGATGAATTAATCTTTCACAGCATTACCCGACCAATGGGCTTAAGTAATAGTCTTGCCTACAGTACACTGTATAAAAACACCCACCCGTTGCATATCAATAATGCGCGTTACGGGATGGAGGGCCTCGTGGTCTGTGGTGGTTTTATCATTCCTATGATCCACGGATCAGCCAGTCGAGACCTGCGTTTTGCTATCGATCATGAAATCCTCGATACGATGCATATTAATAAAATTCACCACGAGGATGCCATTGGTGCGATGTCTTATATTATTGATGTTGAAAAGATCAATAAGGATATAGAGTGTCTCACGATCAGAACTTTTGGTCTGAAAAATCTGGATGCAGAAAAAGATTTAATCAATGTTGAGATTCCGAATGATTTATTACAAAGTCCGTCTATCAAGCCCAGTGAGATAGAGCTAATTTGCAAGACTTATTGTCCAAAACTGCACCACAGAATCTGTGCGCGAATGACCTGGCGTATGTGGAGAAAAGTTTAGGGATATTCAGGAGTAGGTAAGACCATACTCCTGGATGCCTTTAACAAACATGAGTCATCTCGAATTTTAGTGCCATTAAAGAGAATTATAGAATACCAAAAGTTTTTAAGCTCCACGAAATTGGTTTAGGCTTTTGGTATTGGGTTTTAGGTATTCCGGGTCACCAAATACCTAAAACCTCATACCCGTTTTACGAAGCAATAAATGGTTATGCAACATTCATTTTCGCGGGGGATATAAACCAAAATCCGGGATGATTCATATTGAGTTTTATTTATTATAATTTTTAATAACCATCGTTTTGCTTAAGATTAGGATTAGCCGTTATATCCGCGTTAGGTATCGGGAAAACGTCATAGAAAGCGGGCCGGGATTCTCCCCCTGCTACATTTCCTTTCCAGGGCCATAAATAATCGGTATCGCTAAATTGACCGAAGCGAATCAAATCCGTTCTCCGATGGCCTTCCCAGTATAATTCTCTGGCTCTCTCATCAATAATAAATTGCAGGTCCATCTCTCCATCCGTAATGTTTCCACTATCATCACCATAAGCTCTTTCTCTCAATTCATTGATATATCCCAGAGCTGTTGCCCGGTCGCCTCCTGCACCGCCACGTACAACAGATTCGGCATACATTAAGTAAGCATCAGCCAGGCGGAACATCGGATAATCCGTATCCGGGAAAGTAGCATCCGAACCGATATTTCCGTTGCGATCCAAGTTTGTAAATTTAGTAATTGCATAGCCTTCGGTAAAATTGGCTACATTTTCGATTTCGAGCGTTTGCCCATCGGTGTGGAACATGGCCCGTCCATCGTTGAGCGTATCAAATTTTGCAACCAAAGCACTGGTTGTACGAGTCCCACCCCAACCATTATCTATACCAAAATCAGCAGGAACCATAGAGCCTCCAATAGCAGCATGGATAACGAAAGTCATTCCACCCCAGGTTCTGGAAAATTCTCCATCAAAAACTACCGGGAAAATCATTTCAGGGGATTCATTATTATCCGCACGGAAAACTCCCTGATATTCCGGATCGATACTATAACCGGCTCCGGTTATTTTATTGCAGTAAGTTATACATTGATCATAATAAGACTGCCCCTTGTATACTTCTCCATTGAGGTAAAGTTTTGCCAACAACATCCAGGCAGCGGCCTGATCTGCTCTTCCGTATTCATTCGCTCCGGGAGCAGCTAATTCAGATTCAATGGCCAATAATTCAGACTCTATGTAATTGAATAAATCAACTGCATTGGTTTGCTCCGGAAAAAAAGCACCAATTTTATCCTCTTCGGTTACAAAAGGAACATTACGAAACATATCCAAACCGTGCCAGTAACTCAAAGCACGTAAAAATCTGGCTTCTGCCCGATAGAAAGGCATTTCTTCACGGATAGTACCGGAAATTCCTCTATCATCCAATTTGTCATTTTCACTCTCTCTGATAAACTCGTTACAATACACTACCTGTAGCATGATGCGGTTGTACATAGCAGTTACGAATTCATTGGCAGAGGTCCAATCCTGTTGCTCGTAATCGTGGATATTTCCATCATTCCAGGCAATTACAGCTTCGTCAGTTGATAATTCCTGAGCTTTCCAGTATTGTCTAAGGTATGTTGAAAAACCTTCGTCAATACCATCTATATCCGGTTGACCGGCAGGGCCTTGCTGACCGCTAAGCGCTAGCCCGGCATAAATTTTTGCAATAAACTGGCGATAAGCTTCCGCATTTCTAAAAACCACCTCAGAAGTCAATTCATCCGGATCAGTCGGAGTCGTATCCAGATCATTAAAACAAGCCGGGAAAGCCAGTAATACCCCGAATAGCAAAAAAGAAATTTTATTAAATATTTTCATTATTCTAAAGTTTTTAAATCAAAAAATGATGATAACTCTAAAATGCCATTAATTTCAAATGATACCGATGATTAAATGTTTTGAGAATCAATCCATTCATTCTTCGGCATTAATTAAACGTTCTACAAATTCAAGTTTACTCCAAGCAAATAAGTTCTTGCTCTTGGATAAATATTATTATCAATCCCCCCGTTGATTTCAGGGTCTACCCCATCGTAACTGGTAATCACAAATGGATTTTGTACCGTCAAGAATAATTTAATTCGATCAATCTTTTCGTTAAACAAATTATTAAAGCTGTAACCAACAGTAATGTGATCAAACCTCAGGAAAGAGGCATCTGCTAAATAAAAATCGCTAAAAAGCTGTTGCTGTTGAAAATTGACTTGTTGGGTTTGTGCATGTACGTTATTGGTAAAGAAAGTGGACTGGAACAGATTATCATAGATCCCCTGGCTGGAAAGCACATTATTATAAACATAGTTTCCAAAATTAGCCCGGCCGGCAAAAGAAAAATCCAGGTTTTTATACGAAAACGTAGAAGTGAAACCCAGGAATACATCCGGTGCCGGATCTTCATTGATATATAAATCTTCCGGAGAAATCATACCATCATTATTTCTGTCTACATAAGAACCTTCAATCGGATTTCCGGTTTCATCGTAGATTTGCTCGTACACGTAGAAAGAACTGGCTGGAGAGCCTACCTGATGAATCTGAATATTATTTCCTACTCCACCATCGATTCCTCCAGTGGGAACGCCTATAAAGCTTGGATCATCCGTAGCTGTAAGTCTGGTAATTTCATTGGTATTTGCGGTGATATTAAATCCAAAATCCCACAACATATCCTTTGTCTGGATTGGCACTATGTTTACCGATACTTCTACCCCTCTGTTTTCTAAATCTCCAACATTGGTCGTAACTCTATTTCTAAAATTACTTCCAGCGGGAACATCAATAGTATTCAACAAGTCTTTGGTTTCGCGAATATAATACTCAACGGCTCCGTAGATACGATTATTGAATAAGGTATAATCCAGTCCGACATTATAAGTAGTAGTTTCTTCCCATTTGATGTTTGCATCGTAAGCCTCCGGTCTAAGCGTAATAATGAAATCATTACCAAACCCGTACTGTGCATTTTCGAAGCTCGCCAGATATCTGGCTTGTGATACATATGAACCTCCCACATCTTGCTGTCCGGTAAGACCATAGCCTAGCCTTAGCTTAAGATTATTAAGCACTCCGGTTTGTCCATCAATGATTTTGTAGGCTAAGCCAAGAGCCGGAAACCATCCCCAGCGATTGTCCGGAGAGAAACGGGAAGTACCATCACGTCTTAAAGTAGCAGTCAGTAAAAACTTTTCGTTGAAGGTATAATTCAGACGCCCGAACAGAGATAATAAAAATAGCTCATCACTGTCTACTCCTTCCTCCACTTCTGTTCCCGTGATATTAGAATTTCTAAAAGAACTCTCGTTTGCAAATTTTTGCCAGGAGTAACCTCCCATGATGTCGAACCGGTGCTTTCCAAAATCTTTTGCATAATTCAGATAAAACTCCAATAAAGAGTTTTCTCTCGTCTGCTCATAACTATTATCTATTCCGTTTCCATCTACCGGATCAAAAGCAAAAGCTGCCTTTTCGGATACCTTAACGGTACCTTCGCTTTTACTTCGATCATAAGCCAGATTCAGGTTAGCTCTAAGCTCCGGTAAAAATGCAAAGCGGTAGTCCGCCTGAAAGTTTCCTATCAACCGATTGACAGTAGATTCATCAGCTCTTTGCTCCAGTAGCGCTACAGGATTCGTAGGTGCCAAATTATTCGGCTCACCATTTCCACTGGATTGTAGCCAGGTATAATAGCCCCCGTAAGTTTGATCTTCTACGAATACCGGTTGAGTGGGATCAAATCTCACCGCATTACCAAAGGCTCCGCGATCTGCGAAGTGGTTATCTGCAAAACTACCTTTAAGTCCGGCAGTGAGTTGCAAACGATTATCCAAAAAGCCGGGGGTAAGATTGACCCCTATGGTGGTTCGGTTAAACTCATCTGTTTTCAGGATACCTTCCTGATCGGTATAACCCAATGATACCCGATAAGGGATATTGGCTACGCCACCAGAGATATTGACGTTATGATCATGAAAAAGTGCGTTTTGCAAAATCTCATCCTGCCAGTTGGTATTGGCATCCCCGAGCAGGGTTCGTGCCGGATCATTGGCATTCGGGAAGCGTTCTTCTATCAAAGCACGGTATTGATTTGCGTCCAGCAGATCAACGGTATTTACAGCCTGACTGATACCAACACTACCATTGTAGTTGACAGAAATCTTTTTGCCTAATTTTCCTTTTTTAGTCGTAATAATAATCACCCCGTTTGAAGCTCTCGAACCGTAGATAGCAGTAGCAGATGCATCTTTGAGTACGGTCATAGATTCAATATCATTAGGGTTAACCAAATTTAGCGGGTTTCGTCCACCATTGACAGTTCCGGGAGCTAGCGGTACACCATCGATCACGATCAAGGGATCATTAGAAGCACTGAGTGAAGAACCACCCCGGATACGGATCGTTGAACCTCCTCCCGGCGTACCATCCGTTATGATTTGCACTCCGGCAACTTTACCTGAAAGTAATTCTTGTGCAGAAGTGACTGCACCTCTGTTAAACGCTTTCGGACTTACCGTCTGAACTGCGCCGGTCGCATCCTCTTTTTTTACTGTCCCATATCCAATCACCACTACTTCGTCCAATATCGTTCCAGCCGATAGCTGGACATCAAGGGTATTGGAAGTTCCCAGTTCAACCTCCATCACAGAATAGCCGGTGTAAGAAAACTGTAATGCTTTAGCATCTTCCGGAACATCGATTGAGTATCTCCCGTCAAAGTCAGTAATAACTCCCTTAGATGTCCCAACTATTACTACAGAAGCTCCAATCAAGGGTTCTGCAGTTTCCGTATCGGTTACTATACCGCTTATCGTGCGTTGGGCCATCGATAAGGTCCCAATCATCACCAACAAGAGTAAGAACGAATACCTTAAGTCTAATTTAAGTTTCATACAATACTAGATTTGGTTAATAAAATAGACAAAAAACCAATTGACTAAATTCCTTACAGGCTTAGCTCAAATGGCAGTTACAGAAAATTAAAACTTGCGAAATTTTTCAGGAAAACTGTGAAAAAGGATTAATTCAAAATCTCTAAAAGATAGATGATCTAATTACCAAGTCATGACAACTAGCACTATTAAATAATAAATTGAACAATTCTGTTTTCAAAAAGAAAATCAAGATTTCAGATTGGTAGTTTGTATATAAAACACGAACAAAGATATAAATTATTCTCTTATTTTATTGAAATAAAATATTTTATTATGGTTATTTCAAGTCGCTGTAGTTCAGTTCGATTTAACATATATAAAATTAACTTTTTCAAATAAACATCTGACAAACTGTAGCCGTTTGATACATTTATAATCATACTTGACAAACGACAAGTTGATTAAATATTATGATGTATATTGTCTTTTGATTAATAGAAGCATAAACATTAACATGAAGCGTTTAATACTCCTACTTTTACTAATAAGCCTGGTCTGTAGTGAAACCGCTTCCCAACACCTTGTCACCAAGAAGAAGAGATTTGATATTCCCTTCACTTTCGAAAACAATTTCATTATCATAAATATTCAATTCGATGATGCATTACCTCTAAAATTCGTATTCGATACCGGCGCAGAGTATACTATACTTACCAAGCGAGAAATTGCCGATATGATTGGATTGCATTATGAAAAGGAATTTAAAATAATGGGAGCAGATATGTCGACTGTCCTTACCGCCTATCTCGCCCGAAATGTCCGGCTCAAAGTAGGTCCGGTAGAAAACCCCCGGCAGGACTTTTTAGTTATGGGAGATGATTACTTTGAATTTGAAGCCCTGACCGGAATTGAAGTACACGGAATAATCGGAGCTAATTTCTTTGGACGTTATGTAGTGAAGATCAATTATCAAAAACAATTGATTACTCTTTATGATCCACAGCATTTCAAAGCTCCTAAAAATCACGAGGAAATCCCAATCAGTATTTACAAAAACAAACCTTATATAGATGTCGATTCCAAACTATTCCCCCGGGATTCCACTGCAAATATCCGCCTACTAATAGATTCCGGCGCTAGTCTAACTTTATTATTGTACACGGATACGCATCCGGCGCTCGATTTGCCCGATAAGATTGTGAGAGCGAATATTGGCCGTGGATTAGGTGGTACAATGGAAGGCTTTATCGGTCGTTTTCACGAACTGCGCATTAGTGAAAATTTACGACTTAACAATCTGATTGCAAACTACCATGAACTCTATCAATACCTGGATTCTACAGATTTGAATAATCGAAATGGTTTAATTGGCAATAAAATACTGAGTCGTTTTGAAGTAATCATCGATTATTATCGTCAAAAACTGTATTTAAAACCCAATAAAAAATTCAAAAACAGTTTCAAATTTGATCGTAGTGGACTGGTTTTTTTGGCAAGTGGCGCAGATTTGAATACTTATACGATCAGTTTTGTCGTTCCCGATTCTCCTGCTGCAGAAGCCGGGTTTATGCGAGGAGACCGGATCAAAAAATTCAACTGGATACCGGTTAGTTATATGTCAATGAGTGGCTTAGCGCGAAGGCTACAAGGAAAGGTGGGAAAAGAGATCAAAATGACCATAATCAGAGACGGGATCGTATTGAAAAAAAGATTTAGATTGAGAAATATCATTTAAGGCCAGTTATGCTTTTAGTGGTTCGAGCTTTTATTAGAGTTGTTCCAAAATTTCATTTTCAGCTGCAAGCGGCAAAAATGCCTTATTCAGAACAAAATTTACTCTTCCTGCGAGAAGTCAAACTTTAAATAAATTCTTCATTGGGATCATAAAACAGGTCTATTTAGTCCGCTTTTCCTTTGGTATTTATGCTAATAAAATGTATCTTTGCAGTCAATTTCGAAAATATTCTTGTTTTTGAATACTTTTTAATTAAAAATCATAGTTAAATGTTCGCAATCGTAACAATAGCTGGTCAACAGTTCAAAGTCGAGGAAGGTCAGGAGATCTTCGTCCACCAGCTAGAAGCCTCCGAGGGTGACAATATCAGCTTTGATCAGGTTCATCTGGTTGAAAATGATGGTAAAACCTCAATAGGCAAGCCGGTAATCAGCGCTGCTTCCGTAAGCGCTACGGTGCTTGGGCACCAAAAAGGAGATAAGGTGATCATCTTCAAAAAGAAACGTAGAAAAGGTTACAGAAAGAAGAATGGACATCGTCAAAGTTTTACTAAATTGAAGATTGATAGCATTAAAGGTTAAATTTTTTCAATTTTTTCGTTAAACACTTTCAATTCTCATCATTACATCTTATTTTTAATCATTGTAAATAGTTACAAATGGCACATAAGAAAGGAGTAGGTAGTACAGACAACGGACGGGACAGTAATCCTAAGTATCTAGGAGTAAAACTTTTCGGTGGACAAGCAGCAAAGGCCGGAAGTATTATAGTTCGTCAACGAGGTACTAAATTTCACCCAGGCGAAAACGTTGGAATGGGTCGGGATCACACTCTATTTGCACTAACTGGCGGTACAGTTGTCTTTAAAAAGAAAAGATTAAACCGCACTTTTGTTAATGTAATTCCTGCAGGTGAAGTTGCAGAAACAGTAGCAAAAGTAAAACCTGCTAAGAAAGTTGCATCTTCCGCACCGGTCGTTGAACCAAAAGCAGAGGAAGTTGTTAAATCTGAAGCGGAGGATTTGAAAAAAATCGAAGGTATCGGTCCAAAGATCGCAGAATTGCTAAATAATGCAGGAATTAGTACCTTTGCAGCATTAGCAAGTACTGAAGCAGCAAAAATTAAAGAGATTTTAGCCGCTGCCGGTAACCGGTACAAAGCACACGATCCCACTACATGGCCAGCCCAAGCCGAGATGGCTGCTGCCGGAGAATGGGATAAATTAAAAGCATGGCAAGATGAATTGGACGGAGGAAAAGTAGCCAATGCTTCTACAGAGGAAGAATAAAATAGTTTTAGTTTTCATAGCTTTATATTTTTTGTTGTTAGCCCTATCTCCCAGATAGGGCTTTTTTTTGCCCTACTTTCAAGTCCCTTCTCCCCTATTCCCTTCACATCTCTTGTTTTTCACCTCGATGTACTATCAAACGGGATCTAAGCATTATTGCTATAACAAACTAATGGAATGAGCAGAGAAGATTCTATCACCAATAAAAGGTAAAAGCTTTCTGGATCAGCAGAAGGTTTTGTTGAACGTTTGTGCTAAAAGGAGAGAAGGTGTTGCTTATTGAATGGCCAGAACAGCCAGATTATCCCGGCATATACCTTTCCGGGAAAAAACGTGCCGGTAAATCATCAAAAATTAGCTAAATAACAATTGCGTATCCCGATTTTAAACCACCCGGGCTTGTTTCATCGCTCCCAGAAAACTGTGCCATTGGGTATTAATCTTCTTCATTAGTTTATTCGTTGGACGTTGTCTGAGATAATGAACTATTTGTTCTCTTTGTTGATCATTAAAATCCGTGAGCTGATAAATATTAGAAAAACCGGTCCCGTACTTCATATTAAAATAATCCAGTAAATCTTCTTGTACGAGAATGTGAAATTCATTAAAATATTGAAAGACGGATTTACCAATTCCCTGAAAGTTCAGGAAACTCTTCAATATAAAATGCTCAAATATATGTTCGACACAGGGAATCCAAAACGAATCTCCATCCTTTACCTTTCTTTCCAAAACCTCTTCTTCGTCCAGATAAATCAGAGATTTATAAGCAAATTGATGTACAAAATTGATGATCATTTCCGCATTGTCCTTGAATTTGAGCATCACTTTTGAACACTGGAATGAGCTGGTTAAAGTAACACTATTCAGATCCGGTAACTGTTTGAGGTGATCAATAATCGGTTGTAATTCTTTATCCTGGAGAAGAATTTCAATGTAATTAGTAGCATTCTCCGGTGGAATGGGACTTAAAAAAACATATTCAGAAGAATTTAAACTTTCAAATAGTGTTTTACGAAATTTATTAAAAGCTTTCATTTCAATTAACGATAGATGTTTGTTTTACAGGAAACTCATAGTATCGTTTGCAAAAACACTGCCTAGTTTTTCTATATTAGAAAAATAATTGTATATCAACTGACTTTGAAAAGTTATTTGCTATGCGGTATTGGATTTAGATAAATCCCAAAACTTTGGTTTCTAACCAGCCTTCTTCCCCGTTGCTGAGGCGGATTTTTTTCCATTCACCGATTTCATCCAGCACTCTTAGACTGATTCCGGCGTGTAATCGCAAAATTTCCTCACTTACTTCATCCGGAGCACTTTTGAGGCTCGTTTCGGATACCAGGATAACCGCCCGCTGGCTATTTTGCATTTCTTTTATGGTGCTGAAAGCGATAGAAACAGGAAGGATACATAGTAATAAGGCAGCGACTCCCAGGGTAAAACCCTGCTTGCGTTTTTGGCGACTATCCGCTCTGAGCCAGACAATCAAACCTCCAATGCCCGCCCAAAGTATCAATAAACCAATAATGCCCCATAAGGCCGGATTGAATAAGGCTTGCAGAGTATCCCACCAGCGTTGAATAAAAAAAGGAGGAATCGTTTCGATCTGATCGGGAATATTTTTTTTGACTACTTTCAGATTATGTCGAATATCTTTGTCCCGGGGATTCAGCAAAGCTGCTTTTTCCAAATGGAGTACTGCCCGACCTAAATCCCTGGCGCGGTAATAGGCATTTCCAAGATTATAATGTAGGTCAGAAGATTTGTAACCATCCGCTAATAATTGCTCGTATTCTTTAATCGCTTTCGCAAAGTTACCATTTTGATAGGCTTCCTCAGCCGCTTTCAGCGCAGAAGAATCTTCGGCAAAAGCAGAGACAGCAGCAAGGAGGCAAAACAATAACAAATAAATTGAACGTCTGATTATTTTCATACCTTAAAACAAATCTTCCAATGATTTAGGTTTTTTATCTATTTCCCACTTAAAACCGTCCAGAATATATTCGCTTTGATTGATTTTATCAATGGGAGCATAATTTCCGGATGGCTTGTTATAGTAATGTATATTCTGAACCTTGTTTTCAGCAAAATAAAGCATCATTTCGCTACAAAGTGTTTTATTAACTCCAGTATAAGCATTATCCTCGTTAAGCGTATAATACACCGTTTCTGAATTGCCTTCAACTTTCATTCTATTCAAATCATCATTAATGAAATAAGCTGTAATACTTCTTCCCTTGATTTGATTAAAAAATATCTCGTCCGGCGAATTTATGATAAATGATTTATCCTGTAAAAATATTTTATCCATTTTGTTATTGACCATTTGTATTTGCATGGTATCAGCAGAAAACTGGGTGCTATCCGACCAGATTACGGGATTCTGATAAAAGAAAAACACCGAATCCGCAGTACTGTATACCAAAGAGTCACAAATTCCCTGCAAGTCATTTTTAAAAATGCGTACATCATTATAGGCAAAAAGTGTTCGGAGGCTATCCTCGGGATTCTCCCGTAAAGAAACGAGTGTATCAGAGCTAAGGAAAAGCGAATCATCATCAATCAAGGTAATTAGTAACGGACGCCCTCCCCGCGCTAATATATAATCCGTTTCTTTCTCATAATCCGCCTCCTGACAGACGATTGTAATTTGCTCAGCAGTATCGACCCAGACAACATTCCCCTGGGCATAGCCCAGCCCCTTTTCATCATCAAAATTAATACTATCGGCTTGTAAAATATTAGAGCCATCGACGACTGTAGAACGGCCCATGGTATTATAGGTTGCTTCCTTTTTATTATAAATAATAATGTCCGATTCAATATGCTGGGTCTTGCTATCATAGATTGCATTCCCTTCCATACGGGTAATTTCCGTTTCTTCCTCGTATACAATTTGATCGGCACTCGCTTTTTTATCATTATCCCGGAACTTGGCATTCCCCTTCATAATCAGCTCTTTCAGTTTCCCATCGTAGATAATAGTATCCGAGGTCCCCTGCTGATCTTCCTTGATAAATTGTGCATTTTCGTACAGTACAGCATTACGGGTTTCCGTATTATACGTGCCGCGTTCGCAATAGATTTTACTATTATTCTGATCTATCCTGGTGGGGCCCAGAAAGGTAGCTTCCTTGGTTTTTACATTATATTTTAAAGTATCACAAACCATTGAGAATTTTTCATTCACGACAAATACCGTATCCTTGAAATAGGCCTCATCTCTTGACACATAAAAATAGCCCTTCCGGCTAGTCAGTTGCGTGGAGTCCGTTGTAAGCGTAGCTCCGGTAAAGTAGGTAGCTACCTTGGTTTTCAAATCGTATTTCAATAACTCTGTAAAAAGTTGCTGTTCTTTACTACTCAGGCTAACGTCACGGAATAAATCCGCAACCCGTTCATTCCCATTATAAAAAAGGGAATCCGCATAAACTGCCAGTGAATCACCCTGTTGAATCAACACATTTCCATAGGCGATCACGTTATTTTCTTCTACAAAAAGTATAGCCGTATCGCAGGACATAAAAGTGCTTCCCTGACGCATCTCTACCTCCCCTTTCAAATAGTGTGTCTCTTTACCCTCTTCGTCAACAAATCCCTGAAAAATATTGGAATGCTCAACGATCACTTTTTGAGGTTTGGCTGTATCCGGGGGAGATTCTTCAATTGGTATCACCTGAGCCTGTGTGCCCAAGCCCAAAATCATAAAAAAAAGTACCCGCAATATTTTTTTGATTTCCATCGTATCTATAACGCAATTTCTATTACCAACGTGTCTTTTTATACGATATCCGTAATATACTCTGCCGCTTGTTCGCCTACCAGCGTACCAATAGCTACCCCCATCCCTCCTAAACGTACAGCTGTAAATATATTTGGTTCAATTCTTTCTACTATTGGTGCTTTTTTAGGGCCTACACCCAGAATACCACTCCACCAATGATCTATTTCGAAGGGGTTGTCCGGCAGAATCATTTCACTCAGCAATTGTTTCAACTTATTTTGTATGATATCTGTATGCCCAAATTCGTCAGTTTGCTCTTCCTCCTTTGCCAGATTTCTTCCTCCACCTAACAGAATGCGATCCCCGACATTGCGAAAGTAATAATAACCTTTATCATAATGAAAACAGCCTTTTAGTTTAAGCGCCGAAACAGGCTTGGTAATCAATACCTGATTTCTGGCGGGCAAGACCTCCAGGTGGGGAAAGAGTCTTTTGGTAAAACCATTGGTTGCCAGCAATGCTCGTGCTGCGGAAAATTGAAGTCGTTCATTACACCATAGCTTTACGCCACCATCATGATTTTGAAGTTGATTTACTTCTACCCCACAGTGTATTTCAATCTCCATGGACCGGGCAAGCTTCCAAAGTTCTTGCATCATCCTGCCGGGATTGAGTTGTCCCTCGGCTTTATTATAGATCAGATGTTTTATCCCTGCCAAGCCAAAGTCTTTAATTCGTTGGTCTTTTACTTCAAATACTTCCTCTATACCTGTGATCTCTTTTAAAACCTGATTGAAAGCTTCAAGCTTGTCCATGCACTGTTTGAATTCGTATTCTTCCGAGGCATGAAAAAGCTCATAAGCGCCATAATTATAATAATTCAGCTGTTGATCTCCGACTCTTTGCCTTAGCCTTTGCAGCCCCTTCCAGCGGCGTTCAAGCAGGTCAAAGACTTCCTTTTGGTTCTGGTTTTCCAGATCATCCAGTAATTCGGTCATACTTCCAAAGCAGGCAAAACCGGCATTTCGGGTACTTGCCCCCAATGGCAAGGTACCTCGTTCAAGAATGACGATTTTCCAACCGGGATGTAATTCCTTCAATCGAATAGCGGCATTGGTTCCGACTATCCCTCCCCCGATAATCACCAGGTCGATTTTGTCAAAAAAAACAGTTTTTTCCCAATGGCTAAATAAAGAAGTGCTTTTCCCTTCCATAGATATATGACTATAAGGTTAGAGGAATTCCGGGTAGTTGGATAACAAAAATAATAAGTATTCGCATATCTTAGTATCCATCTGTCCTTTTATCTTACAGTATATCTATTTTTAAAAATATACACTGAAAGGCTATAAAAGGGATAATGCCCAGAACTGAAATTGTTACAGCACGAATAGGGATAATTAGTGATATTGATATTGTTTCGATGTTTTGATCGAAGAAGAACCAGTAGCCGAACCTCATGCCATAATGATGTTTATATCTTTTTATCTTCTTCAGGAGAATTGCAGTCTGAAAATCCGGTTAATTGAAATCCTAAAACTTTATATTTGTGCACAAAAATCTACAGTTATGATTCAAAGAATACAATCCATATTTTTATTACTTGCAGCAGCTTGCGCTTTTTGTCTGTTTGCTTTTCCTTTTGGAACCACTCCTTCCCCGGTTGAAAGTTCGGAGCTTTATAAGGATGGCGTTTATGATATAAATGACAGTATTGCCTTATTGGCTCTATTTTGTATAGCCGGGGGCCTGGCTTTCATTAGCATCTTTTTATTCAAAAACCGGAAAAGTCAATTGCTTTTAGGAAGGCTGGCGATTATTGCCAATATCATTGGTTTTATCATGGTCATCGTTTTTTATATGAATAATTCTGCGGGATTGCAGGAAGGAGAGGATAGTGAAAATATCATTGGCTTTTCACTGCCAATTGCATTTTTAGTTTTTGCGCTTCTAGCTCAGTATTATATCAATAAAGATAGCAAATTGGTCAGCTCAATGGATCGATTGAGATAAGGAAAATGTGCTCTAATAAAAAAGCCGAATCACTGATGGATGATTCGGCTTTTTTTAAAGCGTAATTAAAATTAATCGCTTTTTTGTTTAGCAGAGTAATTTACGATTAACTGTCCGGACTTACGCAATTTAGTTTTTACATCCTGAACAATTCCCATAGTAACTTCACCATCTACCTTCAAAGAAGAAGTGATACGGGAACGTTTTTTCTCCGGAACTTTCACTTTGTGTTGTTCCAAAAATACGGGAATATCGTTCACTGTAGAAAATTTATCATTAAGCTGCAGTCTTGGAGCAGTACCATATTCTTCCTGAAACCTTTCCAATGGTCTTCCGATGTACAGATAATTAACCAGTGATTTTTCTTCAAGCTTGGTCAATTCTGTCGCTTGCGGAGTAACGATTTTGAGTTTTAATTCAGAATCTCTAAGAACGGTCACTACCATGAAAAAGAACAGAAGCATGAAAATGATATCCGGCAATGAAGCGGTAGAGATCGCCGGAGATGATTTTCCTCTTTTTTTCTGAAATTTAGACATAATTCAATTTTTTTTGATTGAGCAATAAAGGTAGTTTTTTCGACAAGGTTAAACACCTGTATTTACTCTTCTCCAAATGCAGTAGGTTCAGCTTCCGAAAGAACAAGCGGAAATTTTTCACGTACTGCCTTTCGCATACTCAGTGGAAGCTCATCAGAATAAGGCTTACCGTACATTCGAAGGCTTTCCTCGTTCCAGAGTTCATTATATGCAGCTTTCAATTCATTATAAACGCTGAGATAGGTCTTGTAATTCGTACCCCGGTCATTTTTTAATGAGATGATTGCTTTTTTCGGACTTTCAGATAAATCCTCTCGTTTAGTAGGATTAGCAATAAATTCTTTTGCTCTTTCTCTAAGTTGATCTATGCTGGCGATTTCACCTCTAACAAGTAACTGGTTTTGAGCATTTACCAATACGGAGAACACATTACGCGTTTTTAGTTTAGTAATATCAGGCTCTTCTTCAGACCAAGGTGGTAAGGCAACACGAATTCCCTTATCCTCAACGATCTGAGTAGTAACCAGGAAGAAGATCAAAAGCAAGAATGCGATGTCGGCCATCGAACCTGCATTGATCTCATTGGACATTCTACTTCTACTACTTCTAGCCATAATGAATTATTTAAAGAAATTTACAATTTCCAATACGATGAAAGATGCAAAAGCAAGCAAGGTCAAAATGACTGCCGTCCAGATTCCTCCAACGATAAAACCATTTTGTCCTGAAGAAATATTCTTATCTCTAAGCAAATCTCCCAGTAATGTTCCTTCAGCCTCGAAAGTAGCTCCGCCGAACATAATAAAGAACAAAGCAAATATAACAACCAAACCGATTAACAGCTTCAGATTGCCTTTAAGGTTTGTGATTACGTTAATAAAGATGAAGGCGATCATTCCGATTGCACAGATTATGATCAGTCCAACTGCCGCATTGATTCCAAAATTAAACAAATTGGATTCGCGGGCTTCTTCTTCACCAAGCGCATTGAAATTCTCTAAGCCTCCGAAAACTAATGCCAGAAAAACAACGGTAATCAACAAGCCTACGAGAAACGAGATCGTTTGCCCGTTTTTTGTCAAAAATTTATACATATCAGACCTTTTTGATTATGTTATTTAAATACATTATTAGAAGCCATTACATCTACCAAAGCGATAGAAGAATCTTCCATTTTATTTACAATGCTATCAATTTTAGAGATGATATAATTGTAGAAAATTTGTAGAATAATAGCCACGATAAGACCGAATACCGTTGTCAAAAGTGCCACTTTGATACCACCTGCAACAACTGATGGAGAAAGGTCTCCAACTCTGGCGATCTCGTCGAAAGCCTGGATCATACCGATTACCGTACCCATGAACCCAAGCATCGGTGCAATAGCAATAAATAGAGAAATCCAAACTAATCCTTTCTCAAGGTTACCCATTTGAACAGCTCCGTAAGAAACTATTGCTTTCTCAACTGCTTCCGGTCCCTGGTCTGCATTTTTCAAGCCTTCATAAAGAACACTTGCCGTTGGCCCTTGCGTAGATTTGGCTACTTCCATAGCGCCATTCATATCTCCGGCTTTAAGATTTTCATCAATTCTTCTTAGCAATTTGTCTGTGTTAGCACTCGCAATATTAAGCGTAATAATCCGCTCGATACAGAATGCCAGACCTAAAATCAAACAAATCAATACGAAGCTCATAAATCTCCAGTCTCCATCGATGAAATACTGCTTCAAAATTTGGTATCCACTGTCTCCTCCAGCGGATTCCTGCGCCATAAGTTCGGTCGCTCCAGAGATCATCGCTATACCGAAGACAAGCATAAGTGCTAATAATTTTCGCATAATCAAAAAGGTTTTACGAATGTTTTAAATTGTTAGTTAGAAAATATGTTTGTTTTTCAAAGTTTGACCTTTATAACAAAACTATTGTTTTTTATCAGAAGTCTGTTTTTAGAAGTTACACTTCCCGGGCCTGTTATCTATCCGTTTGTAACTGTGACAAGTATCAATGTGTTCTTGATTCCTTTACGATTTTTGAGATATGGTAATCTCAGTCCTTCTTAAAACCACTAGCGGAGAGAGAGGGATTCGAACCCTCGGTACGCTTTTGACGCACACACGCTTTCCAGGCGTGCCTCTTCAGCCACTCGAGCACCTCTCCTGATTTGAGTCCTGTTTATTACATCCTATCGAATTATTTGGTAGTACTGGATGGACGTGAATGTAATTAACCGGGAATACTTTTAATTCCCATAGACACAAAAATTGTAAATTAAAGTAACTTTTCAAAATTTTTTGCATAAACATGCCGGGAAACATTAATATTTATTAACAAAAATGAAACATTCTCTGCTTCAAATCCGTTATCTGCCCTTTTTTTGCAGAAAAAGGGCTTATTCCCCGAATATTTTCAAAGCGTTTGCAGTAGTTACCCCGGCAACTTTTTCCAAAGGTATTTCTTTTACAGATGCTAATTTATCTGCAATTTGGCGTATGTAAGCACTTTCATTGCGTTTACCCCGAAATGGCGTTGGAGATAAATAGGGAGCATCCGTTTCCAATACCAAATAGTCCAAATCAATTGTCTTTAAAGTCATATCCAGTCCGGACTTTTTAAAAGTCAGTACTCCTCCTATTCCCATGTAAAAACCATGATCAATAATCTTTCGGGCCTGTTCGACCGTTCCGCCAAAACAGTGAAAAATACCTTTAAGATTTCCATCTTGCTCCGATCCCACTATGTCAATAGTCATATCCAGTGAATCACGGGAATGAATGACAAAGGGTATCCCCAGTTCTCTGGCCCAGTTAATCTGAATCCTAAAAGCCTCTTGTTGTTCTTTTACAAAGGTCTTATCCCAATACAGGTCAATTCCAATCTCTCCTACAGCTACAAATGGTCTTTTTTTCAACCAGTTTTCTGCTATTTTCAACTCTTCTTTATAATCCGCTTTTATAGAACAGGGATGTACTCCCATCATCGCAAAACAATCCTCCGGATATGCTGCTTCCAGTTCGAGCATTGCATCAATTGAGGTACTATCAATGTTAGGTAGATAAAAACGGGTGATTTGCTGAGACCTCGCCCTTTCGAGCATTTCCTTTCTATCCTCATCAAACTGTTTCACATACAAATGGGCATGTGTATCAATAAACTCCATCTAATCATTCTGCGTTGATTCAAAACAAAAGTAGATATTTAGTTTTATATTATTTAATTCGCGATTGTTTTCTTTGTATTAATGATGCGAAAATTGAGTGTTAAGTAACCTTATTTAAGTGAAGTGCCTAATTGACTGTTTGAAAGGGGTATATGGATATGTGATTCGTCAATTTGCCGCAAAATAACAGAATACATGATGGGGAAGTTATTTCGCGAACAACTTAATAAGACACTGGTATTTTCCCCTTTTGAAATATATCTTTTAGTTTTATGGAAATTTAAAATTGATTGATTTTTATGGCAAAGAAGTATTATGTGGTTTGGGAGGGTAATAATATTGGCGTTTTCGATTCCTGGGCAAAATGTCAATTGCAGATCAAGGGATATCCGAATGCCAAGTACAAATCTTTTAAAACAAAAGAAGCAGCAGAAGCGGCATTCCGGGGTAATTTTTCCGATTTTATTAAAACAGGGGATGGAAAGAAGAGTCCGAAGCCGGTACTGAGCGAAGCGGCCAGAGCTGAAATTAACTGGGATAGCATCTCGGTAGATGCTGCTTGTAGTGGAAATCCGGGTGATCTGGAATATCGGGGAGTAGATACTAAAACCGGGGATGAAATTTTCAGAATCGGCGTTTTTAGAAAAGGGACCAATAATATCGGAGAATTTTTAGCGCTGGTTCACGGCCTGGCTTATCTTCAGAAAATCGAAGCTTTTACGAAACCTATTTACTCCGATTCGAAAATTGCGATGTCCTGGGTACGCAATAAAAAAGTACAAACCAAACTGGAACGCTCCCCTGTCAATGAAAAATTATTTCAGCTGATTAAACGAGGGGAACAATGGCTGAAAAATAATACTTATAAAAATCCAATCCTGAAATGGAAGACCCGGGAATGGGGAGAGATACCGGCCGATTTCGGTAGAAAATAGTGTTCATCCTCTTCTATCAAACCACGAAACACGAAACACGAAATACGAAATACGAAATACGAGACTATTTCAATCTGGCAAATTTCATTTTATACTCACAATTTATTTTTCCTTTTCGGATATTCTCCAAACGTCGTTTGAGTAATCTTCTTTTAAGTGGTTTCAAATGTTCGATAAAAAGAATTCCGTCAATATGGTCGTATTCATGCTGAATTACTCTGGCATTGATCCCGGTGAAGACTTCTTCCTTTTCAACAAAATTTTCGTCCATATAACGCAATTTTACCTGGGGTGGCCGTTTGACATCCCCACGGGCATCAGGTATGCTCAGGCAACCTTCTTCGTAATCCCAGGGGTCACCAGCCTCTTCCAGCTTTTGTGCATTAATAAAAACGCGCTTAATCCCTTCATCTGCTTTGCCTTCCTCCATAGCCTGTACCGTGTCTACAATAAAAAGGCGAATAGATTTCCCAATTTGCGGTGCTGCCAATCCTATTCCATGCGCATGATACATGGTTTCCCACATACTGTCGATCAGCTCGCTTAATCCTTCATAATCCTGATCAATAGGCTTCGCTACTTTTTTCAATACCGGTTGACCCAGGGCATAAATAGGTAAAATCATTTTTTCTATGTTCGTTATTCGTTAATTCGTGGTTCGTTAATTCGATTTTCGACTTTAATTATTTCCGCTCATTTATCACAACTAGGGTTAAAATAATTTTCTTCTCGATTCCATATAATCCTGTAAAATCAAAACGGCAGCTACTTTATCTACTAAAGCTTTATCCCTTCTCTTTTTCTTTTTAGCACCACTTTGCAAAATCACTTTTTTTGCATCCTCCGAGGTAAATCGCTCGTCCTGAGTAACAACTTCGATAGCCGGAAAAAGTTTTTTAAATGTTTTTATAAAATCTTCAACCTGTGCAGCTATCTGAGCGGGTCGCCCATCAAGATGCATTGGCATCCCTATAACCATTGTCTCGACCTCTTCTTCGGCTATATATTTTTTTAAAAAATCAAAAACAGCATCCCTGCTTATCGTATCCAGACCGCTAGCAATAATCTGCAAGGGGTCAGAAACCGCCAGCCCTACCCTTTTGGTACCATAGTCAATTGCCAATATTCTTGCCACGGCGCAAAGATAATATATAATTCGATTTGTGTCTTTTGTTTTTCCATACTCAAATCCGGATTGCACGAATAAGAGATATGCTTCTTATTTTACAAAAATTACCCCTCAGATACTTTGAAATGCTTTTTAAAGACCTGAACTTTAGACAAAATCCATTGTGAATGATTATTTCTTTTTTTAATCGAAATTGTATTTTGCAATTTCACAAACCGTTTCGCTATGAAAAAATCATTTACTATTTTTCTATTCTTCTTTTATTGCTACACTCATTTACTGGCATCTATTGCCCCCGGCTTTGAGACAAAGCTGATTAATCATCTTGAAGAGGTTAATAAAGAGTGGCAAAAATACGAGCTTTCCGGTACATTGGATCATTCTTTGATTTTCGAAAATGATGTTCAACGCATTCGTACACATTTATACCTGGTAGAGCTGTATTTGAGAAATTCAACGGATCATAATCTGAGCCATGATCAGTTGGAAAAACGCCAGCAGGCACTGGATATTTTAAAGACTTATTACGAGAATGAATGCTTCCCGGTCAATCATTATCACCCCCAGCGCCAACCTTATTTTATTGATAATTTTGGCACAGCCTGTGCCGTAGGATATTTAATGATCGAGACCGGATTCGAAGATATTGCGAATCAGATTTCCAAAGAAAATAATTATGCCTATGTCAGTGAATTAGATATTATATATCCCGAACTCAGTCAATGGGCAGAAGCATTTGGTTTTACACTTGACGAATTAGCCTGGATACAACCGGGCTATCCTCCTACGCAACAATACTGGAATCAGGTCGGTAATGGTGGCGGTACTAATGGTACAATCAATGTAATGGGAAATTACCAGGATCAAATGCTTTATATCGCCGGTGATTTTACAGAAATAGATGGAACTGCCGCTAATGGAATTGCTGCCTGGAATGGCAGTCAATGGTCTGGTCTCGGAAATGGTATAAGCGGAGAAATCAAAGATATGATTGTTACGGAAAACGGCAGAATATATATAGCCGGAGATTTTTATGTAAATGATCATCCTGAAATAATAAATCTGGCTTATTATCAAGGCGGTGAGTGGAATGGCTTCAATTTCTCCAGTATTGAAGGTTCTATTAATACGATCGACTTCTATGGTCATTTGTTTATCGGAGGAGATTTTCAGTTAGAAAACAGCCAGGAATATATTATCAACGATTTGGCGATGATTAGTCTGAGTAATCTTGACGCTATAAACTATGATGGTGATTTCTCCGTTGATGGTGAAGTTACAGATATTACCCATATTGGAAATAATATCCTGGTTGCCGGTGATTTCAATGAAACTGCTGTCGCTTCCAGCAATCCCGATATTAATCATTTGGAGACCACTTATATGGCTTACTGGAGTCTATCGGAAAATAATTGGACCGTCGGATTTGAACACGATTTTGAAATAATCGGTTCGGTATTGCTTCACGATGGTTTTATATTTACCGGTGAGCGATCCATGCTGGATGATTTTTCATTTGCAAGTGTATTTGGAAATGGTTTATGGGAAGATATAGGTTATTTTTTCCCGATCGATACTGATCAGGATGATTTCATTAGAGGTATTATTCCTTTCAAGGACAGGGTTATTTATTATGGTAATTTAAGATTCGAACCAGTCGTTGGAACATGGAGCAGAGGAATTTATATTGTGAATACTCCTTTTACAAATTCGGAGCAATATTACCAGGAAGGTGCAGATTTTAATGGCAGGGTGACTGCAGCGGTAAGCTTTCAAAATGAGATTTATTTTGCCGGAGATTTTACTTCAGTAGATGGAGAGAATTTTAATGGCTTCGTTTCTTCAAGCTTTGAGGGACCCAATTCGATTCCAGAGATACCTTCAAACCTGGATATATCGGTATACAGTTCCCTTGAGCAAATTAATATCGAATACTCATCACTTGACGAGTCCATTGAATTTAATGTATTTAATATGAATGGTCAGTTGATGGATAGCTATTTTCTCAATGCCGGAACAGGTATGGAAAGTATTCTTGTCCAAACTTGGGCATCCGGTATTTATGTTTATCAGGCTGTCTCAAAATCCGGGAAAATAGCTACTGGAAAATTATCAGTAATGCGTTAAGAAATATTAATTTTTAAAAGTAAAATCGATCCATAAAGGGGGATATGCTAAAAAAGCAATCCCCCTTCACACTTTAGTGAAGAGGGACTATCCCAAAACCGTTTTAAAATAAATCTCTAAACAGTTACCATTAATATAATTACCCAATTCTTTAGTCAAATCAGTATACAAAAAGCTGAAACCCTCTGCTCTTCTACGACCACAACCCATTAGATTTTATTCAAACTTTTTTGTTAAGTCAGACAGATAAATTCGTCATCAGCCACACTGACAATCAAATTCAAACGACTTAAATGATAAGGATGGACATAGTAAAACTATGTACGAATAAATAAGGTTAAACTTTCCAAATGAAGAGGATAGTAAATATCTGGAATTTTAGAAATGCTGGTTGAAAATGTTCA
This sequence comes from Saprospiraceae bacterium, assembly GCA_028280415.1. GTDB lineage: Bacteria > Bacteroidota > Bacteroidia > Chitinophagales > Saprospiraceae > JAHDHW01. The sequence goes on along the minus strand of JANQLV010000073.1, from coordinate 5,351 downwards.
TGTAAAAGTAATCCTCTGCATCTTAGTAAATAGGGAAAGTGGATTATCTTATCATATAACTTGTTGTTTCGGTATTGGAATTATAATCTGTCTTTGTTCAACGTACTATAACAGTACGCATTGCAAATATAAACTATATATTTATAGTACTTATACCCCAAAAAAGGTATTTTTAATATTGAATTTTAACAAATTAGATATTTTTATCTTTATTTTTTATAAGACATCTCCCCTAGCTTTGTAAAAGCTAGCATAAACAACTGTTTATCAGTGTTTTACAAAAACAAAAATCAGAATCTTTTATTCTTAACTACAAGGAAAAACTTCAAAGAAAACCTCCATAAATTTGTCAAATAATGTCATATTTTTCCTTTTTTTTACCGCTTTTTCAAAAGCTGCTTAAAAAAAAGGAAAGGAGCCTTATTCTATTGAATAAAACTCCTTTCTTTTAGCCGTTTAGCAGGTTTAAACTAAACGTAAAAACGGCTATAAATTTAACGTTTGATGAACTTTTTCGTCACCATTTGCTCGTTCGATTCCAGAGAAATCAGGTAAGTTCCGGGAAGCAATTTACTCACATCCAGTTGGGCATTATTAGTACCCGTAACAGCGTTTTCAGAATGCTTCATTACTTCTTTACCTAGTATATCATATACTCTAATAACCGAGTGTTGTTCAATTGGAGAATTGAATAATACATTCAGATGATTAGTAGCCGGATTCGGATTTATTTCAAAGTCATATTGACCTTCCAGGCTTTGATCCTGTTCAAATTTTCCATTATTTCCAAAATCCGGAGGAAGTATAGAAAGAGGACCTTTAACCCATGCCAGAGTCACCGCAGTCGTTTGATTTCCGCAATGGTCGGTTGCCGTCCAGGTACGGATAATATCATAACCGTAACCATTTCCGCAATCCTCCGGGTCGGTATTAAATTCATCTTCAAAAGTGATTACTACATCCGGATCGCAATCATCAACAGCTATTGCATCTGGAATTTGTGGATCACCATCGGCACAAAAGAAAGTAAGATCTTCAGGAACAAAAGTAAATTCCGGAGGTCCCTGGTCAGGATCTACCCAGATCACAACATCAACCGTAGCGGTATTTCCACAATCATCCGTTGCCGTATAAGCTCTTACATAAGCTGCACCAATATCGCAAATACTTCCATTCGGCGCTTCATCGACATAAGTAAGCGTCACTTCTCCGCAATTATCTTCCGCAATTGGCTCTTCGAAGTCGAATGGAGGTACCATACAGTCAATATCCAGTACCGGAGGAACATAGGTAAACACTGGTGGCTCACTGTCTTCTACGAAAATTCTTTGTTTTGTCGTTCCTAAATTGCCACAATCATCGATTGCCGACCAGGCCCGTACATATACGATACAAAAATCCGGATCATCTTCCGTCAAATCCTCAATAGAGATAAAGATATCCGTATCACAGTTATCTGTCCAGGTCGGATCATCTGCAAATACTACGTCTTCACCACAGGAAACAGTAATATCATCTGGCATTTCGCTTGGTACAGGAGCCTGGGTATCAGAGAAAGAAATGGTCTGAGAAGCAGTGGCTGTATTTCCACAATCATCCGTTGCAGTCCAGGTACGGGTAGTAGAACCTATACAGTCCTTTACAAAAAGTTGGGCTCTAATCTCCCCTGCGGGGAATGCCTCGGTATGAATATTAATATAATAATTTTCATCTTCCAAATCTGCCGCCTGATCCGTATCCAAATCAACCATATAAGAAAAGTCGCCAGAGGTAACATCTGTGGGGATTGGTAAGACAAATACAACCGGCCCATTTTCTCCCTCTTCTCCTCTATGGATATGTGCCGCTTGTGTATTTCCAGATAATCCTGAAAAAGATACTTCAATCATCAACTTGCCAGTTCCCGGATTATAGGTCCCCATTGTCATTCCCGAGCCATCAGAGCCAGATGGTGGGACTTCCTGATCACCTGAAAAACCACCTTCTACCTTTAATTCTGTATTATCGCTGGACGAAATACTCACCATACCACAATCATCCGTTGCTTCTGGTGTACCAAAGCTTACATCATCAACACATTCAATGGTTTGATCATCCGGAACAGAAGTAAAGGTTGGCGGTGTGGTATCGCTAAATGTAACAGTTTGCGATGCTGTAGCCGTATTACCGCATTCATCCGTTGCGGTCCAGGTACGGGTTGCCGTACCATCACAATCACTTCCCGTTTCCGTATCTTCACTGGTAATAGTCACTGTCCCGCAAGCATCTTCTGCTACTGGTGTTCCAAATACCGGATCATCATTACAATCAAGTGTTATATCATCCGGAACAAAAGTAAATACCGGAGGGGTATTATCTGTTACTGTAAAAGTAGCAGCTTCTGTCATAGCTTCATTTCCACAATCATCTTTTGCGATAAATACTACCGTTACACTTCCCGTATTTCCGCAATCATCACTCAGTTCCGGATTCATAGGATCTGTCATCCAGAAAATATTCGTACCACAAGCATCTTCTGCCATGGCTCCCCCATTATTACTCAACCAATCATTGAGGGCACTATCAATATCATTGGGGCACTCAATGGTCATATCCACTGGCTGTTCTGTAATAACCGGTGGATGGCAGTCAATTAATTCGAATGTTGCAGAAGTAGAAACTTGCCAGCCACAACCATCTGTTGCAACAAATGTAACTTCTATTTCATCACAGGCCAAAGGCAATTGGGGATTGGCAGGAATCGTTGACCAGCTAACATTTGAACATTGATCTTCAGCAATCGCGCCGCCCTGCGAGTTAAGCCAGTCTTCGAAATCATGCGGTGTATTATAGCTGCAAACTGCCAGTAAATCCTCGGCTGGTTTTACTAATACTGGTTCTTCATGATCCAGTACAAAAACAGTAGCACTACATGTACTTGAACGACCACATTCATCCATTACAAAGAAAGTAACAGTTTGGAATCCACTTGGACATGCACCATTGATCCAATTAGGGTTATAAGTATTTGATACATTTTGGCCAATAATCGGGCAATCCGATGTGGCACTTACTGAACTCAACCAATAATCAATGTAAATATCATTGTTAGGATTACCGCAATCAAGGTATAAATCCATAGGACATTCAATTTGCGGGCCATTGTTTTGAATTACCCAGGTCTGGGAGCAGGAAGCAGAAGAACCGCAATTATCATTGACCGTATAAGTCACTGAATACGTTGCTCCAGGGCAATTACCAAAACCACTGACTAAAACCGGATCGCCAATTGTCAAATTATATCCGGCATTACAATCCGAGGTAATGTTGACCATGTTTTCACTCGGATCTATACATGGTGTACAATCTGTTGGTACGAATGGATAGAGGCATTCGATACTTGTCTGGCTATTTAACAGAGTAGTACTAAATAGCAAACTCAGCAAAATCAATAAGCTATTTAGCTTAGGTTTGCGAAATTGTTTAATTGTAGATTTTTCTAACATTTGTATATGTTTAAATTCGGAAAACTTAACCCTTCTTTTTCCAGATGATCAAAATTTATTTTCTCACTATATGATAATAAATCAGCAGATAGTTTAAAGACATAAACTATTCAGCAAATTAATTTTCGCAGATATATCTAGTAGGTTTTTTAAAATCGATGAATGGGGAAAAAGCTATCCAAAAGGGTGCTTTCAGTTATTCAAACGGTATAATTATATTATAATGATTGTGAGGTAGATGAGCGTAAATTGCTTGTTTATTATTTCTACATAAAGTTAAAAAAACTTATGGCAATTTAAAAAACTTTATAAGAATTTGATGGGCTATTTTTATAAAATAAAAAAAGCCCCCCTCCAACTTCGCACGGAGAGAGGCCATCCCAAAAACCGATTTTAAAGCATTCTTAAACCGGCTCTTGAGCAGATATTTTTAGAGCTGATTGTAATGAGGAAGGAAAAATCAACAAAGAATTTTCCCTTCCACACAATCAGTATCAATTCAATTACTTGATAAGAATCATCTTCTTAGTAGCTGAATCATTTTCAGTATCTAGCTGGTAGTAAAGAACACCAGTTCCAGCAATCTCGCTGCGGTTGATTGTTACTTCATTGTAACCCTTAGCAAAATCACCTTCAACAGTTCTTAGTACTTTTCCAGATACATCGTAGATAGTCAAAGTAGCGAAACCAGCTTCTGGTAAGTTGAAGCTAATGTTAGTTTCATCTTTGAATGGGTTAGGCTGGTTTTGGTAAAGTTCGAAAACTCCACCTGCAACAGAAACACCATTCTCAGTATTGAACTCAACATTTACATCCAACAGACCATTGTTGTTATAAGCTTCAGCTTTCGTGTAACGAGAGTTGATGCTAATAACATCGCTTAATTGAGCATCTGCAGTAGCTGTGAATGTTACGCTGAACAGAGCAGCATCAGCATCCATAGAAACAGCAGTTGAGTTGTTCCAGCTTGTTGTGATAATACCTTCGTTGACCATAGCCATACCGAAGTTAGCATCGTTCAAGTTAGTCAAAGTACCAGCTTCGATACCTTCGAACTCAACAGCATCGCTATCAAATCCTAAAGTAAACTGGTATCCGTAAACTGCTTCGAAGTCTTTAGCTGTGAAATCTACAGTGTAAGTCTCACCAGCTTTCAATGCTTCGTCTTGTACGCTCAATGTCAATTCACCAGTAGAACGATCTTCGCTACCTCCAACTAGAGAGTTTGGAGAAGCACTACAGTTAACGTCTCCGATCTTAACAGCGATGAAATCAGCGATTTCAGCTGCAGAAAGGCCGTTTACAGTAAATACTTCAGGGAAGGTCGTTTCAAATGGATCCTGTGGATTCGGGAATACGAAGTCCGCTTCAACAAATCTCCAAGAAGTGTTGTTTTGGAATTCAGTATCGATGAATAGGATCAATCTACGTAGTTGAATCAAGTCAAATGTAGTTACATTACCGTCGTTGTTAACGTCAGCAGCAATGATCTTATATGGAGAAGGTAATAACTCAACTTCCAAGATGTGCTGGCTAATCTTAACAAGGTCAAATGTAGATACACCGTTAAGTGGGTTGATGTCTTTCTCAGGAGTTACAACGTAGTTTCCGCCAGAAGCAAGACCAGGGAATCCGTAAAGACCGTCGTCACCTGTCAACATTTCTTCGAACTCAGGTACACCTGGAGCTCCACCTGTCAATTGTACCATTGTACTTTCAACCATTTGAGCTTCTTCTGTTTCAACCTGACCTGCGATAGAAGCAGATGGACCGTTACAGAAAGGAGCAACGTTATCCTGAACTAGGATGTATGTTGATACATATGCCCAGTTTCCGTTTACGTCTAGTATCCACACATCTACTGTC
>JANQLV010000071.1 GCA_028280415.1 Saprospiraceae bacterium | reverse complement strand
GACAGTAGATGTGTGGATACTAGACGTAAACGGAAACTGGGCATATGTATCAACATACATCCTAGTTCAGGATAACGTTGCTCCTTTCTGTAACGGTCCTGCTGGCGCTAGTATCGCGGGTGGAATCGAAAACGAAGAAGCTGATTACGTAGAAGAAGTAATGGTTGACCTTGAAGGAGATGTTCCTGGTATTCCAGATGGCGAGATGACTGGTGTAGGTGGAGACTACCAGTTCGATAACCTTATCGCTGGTGCTAACTACGTTGTTACTCCAGAGAAGAATGACGATCCACTTAATGGTGTTACTACTTTTGATATCGTATTGATGAGCAAGCACATCTTGGGAATCACTGAACTTGATTCTCCATACAAATTGATTGCTGCTGATATCAACAACTCTGGTAGCATTACTACTTTGGATATGGTTGCACTTAGAAAACTTATCCTATTCATCGATACTGAATTCCAGAATAACACTTCTTGGAGATTCGTTGAAGCGGACTTCGTGTTCCCTAATCCACAGGATCCATTTGCTTCTACTTTCCCAGAGGCTCACACTGTAAACGGTCTTGAAGGTACAGAAATCGCTGACTTCATCGCTGTTAAAACTGGAGACCTTAATGGAAGTGCTGTCGCTAACATCGCTGCTGGTTCTAGTGATGATCGTAACGCTAACGGTGATCTAGTATTCGGAATCGAAGATCAGGATATGGTTGCTGGTGAAACTTACACTGTTGACTTCAACGCTGAAGACTTCAATGCTGTACTTGGATACCAGTTCACTCTTGGATTTGATATGAATGCTGTTGAAGTTGTTGATGTTGAAGGTAAGATTGCTGGATTGAATGCTGAGAACTTCGGTATGAACATGATCTCTGAAGGAGTTATCACTACTAGCTGGAACAGCTCTGACGCTGTAAGCCTTGAGTCTAACGAAACTGTATTCTCTGTAACTTTCGTTGCTACTCAAAATGCTAAGTTGAGCGATGTTATCAACATCAATTCTCGTTACACTGCTGCTGAAGGTTATGACAACAATGTTAACAAGCTTAACATCGGATTGGCTTTCAACGGACAAGTAGTTGCTGGTGAGTTTGAACTTTACCAAAACCAGCCTAACCCATTCAAGTCTGAAACTGTTATCGGTTTCAACTTGCCAGAAGCTGGTACGGCTACATTGACTGTGTACGATGTATCTGGAAAAGTACTTAGAGTATATAGCTCTGATTATGCTCAAGGTTACAACGAAGTTGAAATCTCTAGAGCTGAATTGTCAGGTGCTGGTGTACTTTACTACCAATTAGATACTGAGAATGACTCAGCTACTAAGAAGATGATCCTTATCGACTAATACTCGATAGATCAAATAAAACTAGCTCAAGAGCCGGTTTAAGAATGCTTTGAAATCGGTTTTTGGGATGGCCTCTTTCTCCCTGTAGGGAGAAGGGGGCTTTTTTATTTTATGGAGAGAAATATTAGAAATGAAGGCATTATCATTCATCAGGATTAAAATCAAAATAAATTACTTTTCGGGCATTGAATTTGCATCAAATAAGCATATAAACTGATTTTATTATTAAATTTTAACGAATATCATTTTACTATAGCTATATGCAAACATTCAGGAAAGAACTATATTTGCATATATTTTATGAAATTATAATTCCAAAAAGACTAGTAATCTATGCTTAATCATATCAAAAATACCGTTCTGGTAGCTATGCTTTTGCTCTCTGCATGCACAGATTCCAAAATACCACCAGTCACCGAAAGTAAAGACAGTACCAAAGTAAAATTATTTGAAAAAGTACCTTCAGATAAGTCTGGAATCACTTTTAATAATTTATTGGTAGAAAATTTCACTTATAATCACATTCGCTACGATGTGGTTTATCAGGGCGCAGGCGTTGCGACTGGAGATATCAATAATGATGGCCTGCCAGACTTTTTTATTACCAGTAATATGAAACCTGACAAATTATATCTCAATAAAGGAGGTATGCAGTTTGAAGATATTACAGAAAAAGCAGGGATCGTATTCGATGGCAAATGGTCCACGGGAGTGACGATGGCGGATGTTAATAGTGATGGCTTATTGGATATCTATGTTTGTAAATATCTTTTGGATAAGCCTGAAAACCGGGCTAATAGCCTTTATATTAATAACGGGGATTTAACCTTTACAGAAAAAGCTAAGGAGTACGGTATTGCCGATATGGGATACGCTACAACGGCTAATTTTTTCGATTATAATAAAGATGGACACCTCGATTTGTATGTTGGTAACCAGCCACCGGTTTCCCGCTTGCAAAAAACGGTACAATCTCAGAAAATAGACTATACCTATACGGATAGACTTTTCAAAAATAACGGAAATGGAACATTTACGGACGTTACGGAAGAGGCGGGCATTACGAATTATAACTTCACACTAGCTGTAACGGTTAGTGATATTAATAATGATACCTGGCCGGACATTTATATCGCCTGCGATTTTGAAGAGCCAGATGTCTATTATCAAAATAATGGAGATGGGACGTTCACTAATGTGATCAATGATGCTATGCGTCATATTAGCACTTTTAGTATGGGGGTAGATATTGCCGATGTCAATAATGATGGCTGGATGGATATCTATGTTGCTGATATGGTTGCTGCTGATAATCAAAGACTTAAAGCGAATATGAGTGGTATGAATCCGCAGAAGTTTTGGGCACTTGCCAAAGCTGGTTATCACCATCAATATATGTTTAATGCTTTCCAGATCAATAACGGGAATGGTAAATTCAGTGAAATTGGCCAAATGGCAGGTATTTCCAATACGGACTGGAGTTGGGCAACTTTATTCGCCGATTATGATAATGATGGTCTGAAAGACCTTGTAGTGACGAATGGTTTGGTCAAGGATATTAAAAATAATGATTATCGCCGCCGTCGTAAAGCCTTGATGGATTCTTTGGCTAATGACATGCGCTCAAAAGGTATGCCTGTTCAACTGGATCCAATGCAATTTATTAACCTTGCGCCTTCTGTGAAGTTACATAATTATGTTTTTAGAAATAATGGCGATCTGACCTTTGCAGACATGTCGATAGATTGGGGACTGGAAGAAAAGACCTGGACACATGGAGCGGCCTACGCAGACTTTGACGGAGATGGAGATGTTGATATTATTATGAATCATATGAATGATATCGCAGGGCTCTATGAAAATAAAGCAGTTGATTTACAACTAAATAATTATTTGAGAATAAAGCTGAACGGAGATAAACTGAATACACAGTCTATAGGAGCCAGAGCATGGATTTATCACGGTGATGAGATGCAGGTACAAGAGGTGTCCCCTATGCGCGGCTACTTCTCCCGGAATGAAGAAGTATTGCACTTTGGGGTAGGAGCAGCTCAAAAGATAGATAAAATAATCGTTCGCTGGCAGGATGGAAAAGGAATGGAACTGAAAGATGTATCCGTTAATCAGTTATTAACATTGGATCATGCGGACGCTAAATCCGAGATCGGTTACCCCAAACAGCATTCAAATAGTTTAATGAAAGCTGTAGATGCTCAAGCTTTGGGGGTTGATTTTGAACATTCGGAAAATGAATTTGATGATTTTGCCAGAGAAATCCTGTTACCGCACAGAATGTCTCGTCTTGGTCCTTCCGTAGATGTAGCTGATGTGAATGGAGACGATTTGGAAGATTTTTTTATTGGTGGTCCATCAGGGCAGGCGGGAGCTTTATATTTACAAAAGGCTTCGGGGAAATTTGAAAAATCAGCATCTAATCCCTGGGAGACGGACAAAGTTTCTGAAGATGTAGGTGCTTTGTTCTTTGATGCAGATGGTGATGGCGATCAGGATTTATATGTTTCCAGTGGAGGGAATGATTTTGATAAAGGCGCTTTGGCACTACAGGATCGTCTTTATATTAATGATGGAAAAGGCAATTTTTCGAAGTCATTGAATGCTTTGCCTAAAATGCTCAATAGTAGTTCTAAAGCAAAAGCTGCGGATTATGATGGTGATGGCGATTTAGACTTGTTTGTAGGAGGTCGACAAATACCTGGTCATTACGGCTATTCGACGACCAGTTATCTTTTGAAGAATAATAAGGGGAAATTTGAAAATGCAAACAAAACTTCCGCTCCCGGTTTTGAAGACCTTGGCATGGTAACGGATGCGGTCTGGACGGATTTCGATGGAGATAATGATTTGGATCTGATAATAGTAGGGGAGTGGATGACCATTACTTTTTATAAAAACGAATCAGGCAAACTGGAAGATATTACAGCTGAGTTGAGCATGGAAAATACCAATGGCTGGTGGAATACCATTAGTGCTGCGGATTTTGATGGCGATGGTGATGAGGATTATGTAATCGGAAACCTTGGATTGAACATTAAATACAAAGCTTCGGAAGATGAACCATTCAAAGTATTTGTAAAAGATTTTGATGGTAATGGGACGCATGATGTATATCTTGCCTATTATGATCAGGATGGAGTATGTTATCCGGTGAGAGGCCGGGAGTGTTCTTCTCAACAATTGCCTTTTATTAAAAAAGAATTTCCGTCTTATGGCAAATTCTCTGTAGCAACTGTAGATCAGGTCTTGGGGGAAAGAAAAGATGGCGCAGTGGAAAAACAAGTAAAAATCTTTGAATCTATTTATTTGGAAAACAGAGGAGGAAACCTGTTTGTAATGAAAAAGCTGCCAAATGAAGCACAGGTTTCTCCCATCTTTGGAGCAGTAGCGATGGATTGTAATGATGATGGACATCTGGATATTCTTGCTGCGGGTAATTATTATGAACGGGAGGTGGAAACAACGCGTAGTGATGCCGGCATCGGAATTATTCTGGCCGGAGATGGAAAAGGGAATTTCGAACCACTTCCAGGAAGCTCGGCGGGATTAAATGCCTACAAAGATGTAAGAGATGTAAAAGTATTAAATAGGAAGAGTAAAAATCCTATTATAATCATTGCCAATAATGACAGCGGTATTGAGTTTTATCAAAAGAATACGGATTCAGATAGATTAATAGGAGAAGAACTTCAATAAAGGCTTTCAGCTAACATTGATGTATCATATTTAGACCAGAGGTCAGAAAGCTTTTTGTTTTCTGACCTCTGGTGCTTTGGGAGCGCTCTTTATAAGAAGAAATGGAATCCGGACCAAATTCAAATTAATTTTTTTTTAATAAATAGAAAAATACCTGCTTTTTGGTATAAAAACTTTAAAAGTTTCTAGTATATTTGTATTCGGTAAGGATAATTAGATATCTTTACGATGCATAAACAAATTATAATCGAACCCTTAAAAAGTAAAAACTTTATAGCGAATATCATCGCAAAAATTCCATGATAACATATTAAGAAACTCATCCCTTAGACCTTTCTTAATTACTACACATCCCTCAAACCGTTTTAAAAAAGTGTAAGAATATCAGTTGTTCTACAGCTGTCAAGCATACACATCCCACTAACCGCGTTTATTGAAATTTCCGAAAGGAAGCTTTTGTTTGTCATAAGCAAACATGCAATGGCTTGTCGTTAAAGTATGATGATAAATTTCAAAACCCAAAACCCTGTTTTTTTAGAATTATTTTCATAAACCTGCTAGATATGCAGTTTACCGGAAGAAATTCAATGAGCCTTCTTCGCACACTGAATTAGACTTATTGAACACCTATTTTTAACTCCGGCTTTTATTACAGAATAATTCTGAATTCTCGATTTCGGCACTGTGTGGCAATAAAACTCCGCCGCACGGTCTAGGCTTTTTATGCCTGTACTAAAATGGATTTTTACACTAGTAATAATTATTTAATCTATGCTTAAACCTTATTTTTTAACAACTAAATCTAATCTCATGACGAAGTTCAAATTGAGTGGAAAGTCCATGCTTATGGCACTTTCTTTCTTTGCTTTCATGATTCTGGGATCGGTTAGTGCTTCAGCTCAGTGGGTGACTCCTACTGAAGCCGTTGTGTTGCTAAAGCAAGAAATCGAAACCCTGGAGAATGATTTTGCACAAGCGACTAACGACACAGAGAAGTACAACATTGCTCTGGAGTTGCGCTACTTCAAGAGAGTTTTCTTCAATGTTACAGATGGTGGACTGGAAGTTCCTCAATCTGTCGAGCAAGCTCGACCTGAGTATTTACCAACGGTACATTCCTCAGGATTAGTTTACGGTTCTAATGAGGACCCGAACTTTAAAACTATTGCCCAGGCGCTTGTTGACGCTGGGACCGATTTACTTTCTGACTAAGCAAAGTAAATCACCGCATTTTATATAAATCCATATCGAAATTGAACTATCGTTTATATCTATTTTAAAATCTAACTTTTTAATAAGTAGATCTCATGAAAAAATTTAATTTTACTAATTTATTGATGCTATGCATGATGCTCTTTGGAACATCAGCAATGGCTCAGACCTTTAACGGTACAACAGGGCCAATACCTGCTGGTTCTCCTGGACTAGGTTGTCCTA
>JANQLV010000037.1 GCA_028280415.1 Saprospiraceae bacterium | reverse complement strand
GATTACCAAGAATTACTCCTAAAAATATCCCTGTTCATATTATCCAGCGGGGAAATAATCGCCAGGCATGTTTTGCATCAGATGATGATCATGCAGCTTATGCCGGTTGGCTGAAAGAATATTCAAAAAAACACGGCGTGGATATCCATGCATGGGTGATGATGACCAACCATATTCATCTATTGTGTACACCCCGTCAGGAAGGTGGCGTGTCCAATATGATGCAGGCACTTGGGCGCCGTTATGTCAGATATTTCAATTTTGCTTACAAACGAAGCGGAACCCTTTTTGAAGGCCGGTATAAGTCCTGTCTGGTTCAGGAGGACAATTATCTGTTAGAAGTCTACAGATATATTGAGCTTAATCCTGTAAGAGCAGGGATGGTTGATGACCCTGCAGAGTATAAATGGTCAAGTTTTCGGATCAATGCTTTGGGTAAAGCGTCAGAATTATGTATACCCCATAATCATTATTTGATGTTGGGTTATAGTCAGAAAGAGCGTCAACACAATTACTGTGAATTGTTCCGTTCCGTCACAGATAAACGAATATTAGAGCAAATCAGAGCGGCTACCAATAAAGGTATGGTTGTGGGCAACAATCAATTCAAAGAAGAAATTGAGGCTTTGACCGGCCGACGGGTGAGAGCAAAAAAACGCGGTCGACCGATCGGATGGCGGAAATCTGAAAAATAATTTTACTCTGACCCTAATTATCCTATCATTTTGACGCCACCGGTCATACCGTGGCACTCACCGATATCAATAAGACCATCGCCAATAAGTACGCTTACTCACCCTTCGGTACCATTGCCAACCAGGAGGAAACCGTTGTCCAGCCGTTCAAGTTTGTGGGTCAGTACGGGATTATGACCGAGGACAATGGCTGGTATTATATGCAAGCCCGGTACTATGATCCGGCTGTAGGCCGGTTCATAGCTGAAGACCCAATCGGATTTGACGGCGGGGATGTGAATTTGTATGCTTATGTTCTAAATAATCCGGTGATGTTCATAGACCCTGAAGGGAAATGGATAGCACAGGCTATCGGTGGTGGTATCGGAGCAATAGTTGGTGGATATTCTGCATATAAAAGTGGCGGTGATTGGAAAGATATTGCAAGGAGTTCCGCAGTTGGCGGTGGTGCGGGAGTTCTATCAACTATTCCAATTCCTGGACTCAATGCTTGGGCTTCCGGTACCCTGATGGGTTCTTTTGCAGGTGCTGCCGGAAATGTCGGAACCCAATTGGTAACAGGGACCTCTGTTGAAAATGTTGACTGGCAATCCGCCGGGTTCTCGGCTCTTGCTGGAGGGATTGGTGGTGGCTTAGGCAGCGGTGTTGCCGGGATTACAAGCAAACAAGGAATGCCAATTTTTACAGAACTTGGTCAAGACATCATTGGAAACACAATTGGTGGAGTTTCTGCTGGTATTTTAGATGTTACTTTTCAGGGGAGTGGAGTTTCTGCTGGTGTTTTACAGGGGAGTGGAAAATAAATCTCTTATTTTTCAACTACAAGCATGTATAAAATTATTCTTCCGATTGTTTTTGGTTTGTTTTTTTTGGGGCTTGCAGTGTTTTTTTTAGGTTATGGTATTAAGGGAGGCTTTATTGATAAGAAAATTTTATCCCATTTTCCCAATATTTATGCAACAGGAGATGACGCAATGAAAAGAGGAAGTTTTTATATTTTTTTAGGCCTTATAGCTCTTGGAGGAAGTTTGATCAGTTTTGTATCAATATATAAAAAATACATATCATGAAAATGTGAAATTCAGGGGGCAGCTTACCTAATTAATAAGAATTAGATATGCTGCCCCTGAAAATTCTCAGGAAAGTTCCGGGGACATCTATGATAAGTTTAGTCAAGGGAAAAATGGAGATTTCCCATCACTTTTTGAAGTAGTCTCCAAAAGCGTTATTTTGATAGCCGCTTT
>JANQLV010000032.1 GCA_028280415.1 Saprospiraceae bacterium | reverse complement strand
CTGATGGTACTGCCGATAGGTGGGAGAGTAGGTCGCTGCCAACCCAAATTAAGAAGAGGAAGAGTTCGTATCAACTGATACGGACTCTTTGTCGGTTTATCCCTTCTTATTTGTATGAGCACTGCTTTGCAGGGCATTTAAACCTTACGTTTTTTAATAGACTCTGCCCATATCTTGAAACTCAGTATCGACATCAACCCTATAGCTTTTTACAGAATCTTTTAGATAGCGCGAAATGATCCGCTCAATAGAAACGGAATCGTAAGCATTAGCAAAATATTCAGAAATATCATTCGATAGATTGGCACTGAGACTTGCATCCTTACTAAATACTACGGTACTGCTTTTCAATGGAGATCGATTGGTGCGATTGAAAATCTTTTTGACCTTTGGAATTCCGGTTAAAGTATCAATGATTGGACTAATAATGTTTTCTACTGGAATTTCCTTAAAAACAGTATCCGTTCGATAGATAAACACTTTTTCAGGATCATTGACTTGCTTACTTTGAATTTGAGGGATAAAAAACAACAAAAGGGCAAAAGCAGCTACCGCTTGCCAGGCGGGAATCCTGTATAAAAACAATGGAGCTAATTTGGCTGGCTCATGGTTTTGCTTAAGCCTTTGATGAAGCTTTGATTTTATTTCGGGGTTAGGACGAGTGTATCCCTTTTCAAAAAGCACAGTACTCTCAATCATAGTATGCCGCATAGCATCGTATTCCTCTGCACTATATTCTTGATCTATCCACTCTCTTTCTTCTGGCAATAATTCTGAATAGCTTTTATTAACCAAAAGAGCTTCCAATTTATCTAGTTTGCGCTTCATGTTTCTTTTTTTTTGAAAAATTTGGATGAAAAAAATGCAGCTGCGCCGCTAATTTTCGGAGGGTATAGTACAGTCTTGATTTTACGGTTCCTTCCGGACAGCCGATGATCTCGCTAATCTCTCTTACCCCCAGGTCTTGTTGGTATCTCAGGATGAAGCATTGGCGATGAGCGAAATCCAATTGTTCCAATGCTTTTGCTAAATGTTGCCTGAATAATTCTTTGTCTGTTTCAGAATCTAGTATCAGACCATCTCTGGCCATTGCTATTTCAAAATGTTCGGGAAGGGCTTGCTCCGGTCGACGTTCCATCCGGCGATATTCATTTTTACACATATTACTGGCTACGGCGTAAATCCAGGTGGAGAAGCGCTGCTTCGTATCAAAATAAGCTCCTTTTTCAATAATTCTGATAAATAACTCTTGTGTAAAATCATCCGCACGATCCTGGCTCTGCCCAAGCATTCGAAAGAAATAATAATGCATTTTAGAACTATAACGATTATATAGTTCATCAAAAGCGCGTTCATTTCCTCTGACAACATAAGGCATCAGTTCTTCATCCTTGAGTTGTTTATATTTTTTTCTAAAGTTGATCATGCTTTCGAATACTCGATTATTTAGTTTGAGTTGTTTTTTCGAACCTGGCCAGAAAATCGTTGATTTCCATAGTTCTTTTATTTTTTTCTCCGATAGATAGCAGTAATTGTTTCACTTCTTTGGCTTTATTATTTTCCCCACTGAGCAGATAATGTTTATATAAAACTACAAAACCCGGAATGTATTGTTGATTCATGTGGTCAACTACTGATTGACAAAAGTCATTATTCAGATTCTCTTTTAAATAATCTTTTAGAAAAAGCCTTTCATAATTATTCCTCAGGACTGCGACATGATCAAAATCATTAGTACTGTATTCAAAAGCCAAACCTACCAGGAAGAACTTTTCATCATGCTTTTCCCTGATGCTTTGCGGACTACTGATACCAATATAAGCGGCCCGCGAAACATTTTCCAGAACGTGCATGATGAGCAGGTCTCTGTATTTGGAATAATCACCAATTGCTTCCAGTGTTTTATCAAACGCAGGGATATTTAATTCTGTGAAAACTTTTTCCTGATAGGCCGGATAAAATAACAAAGAAGCATTTACTACTCTTACATCCTGCCGGACTCCTTTTACTTGTTGTAAAAACCAGAGCGGATAGGTATCATTATCGCCCCAGGTAATTAGTAGTGCATTTGGTTTCAGGCCAATCAAAGCATTATAATTCCAGGAAGCAATTCCGGGGGAATACATTTTATGTCCATGCAATTTTTTCAAAAATGTTTTCATCGTTTTATAGTCCCCCTCTAATTCCGCTTTTGTGACAAAACTATCCCAGGACTCATATCTATCGGGATTAATAGCATAAGCCTTTCTGAGATGCCCATAGGCTTCCGAATCCCTGGTGCCTTGTGCGAAACTGACATAATGATATTCGAAAGTATTGGGTAAATGGCTTTTTAAATCTGTGGCAATAGATTTGATATCGTATTTTGCACGATCACCGGCTGTAATATTATTCATCCGGGCTGCAGTATAATAATTCCACCAGGCTTCGGCATTTTGGGGAGACTTTTTGACTTTTGCCTCCCATAAAGCAGCCTGTTCGCTATAATAGGCATAGTTTTTCTGGACTTTTGTGATAGAATATATTTTTTCAGCCTTTTGAGTCTGGCCTGAAAAACCAAGGCAGAACACAAAAATTAAGGTGAAATATATTTCTTTCATATTGCGTTTTCGTTATATTTAGATATGTTAGCCGCTTTCTTATACACAGGCGAATGGGGATCGTTCAAAATAATGATAGATTTTTTTAGAAAATTTAGTAAACCTGTATGCTTAGAGATGCGAAATATTTATTGGCTTATATAGCACCACTGAGTGCTTTTCTGGGGATTTATTATGGCGGCATCTGGTCATTGGGAGCTATTTATGTAGCTTTTGGGATCATTCCATTGTTGGAACTGGTATTGCCTTATTCAAAAGAGAATCATAAGCCGGAAGGGGAAGATTCCAGAACTAAAATGCTCTTTTTTGATATCCTGCTATATCTGAATATTCCAATCCTATACATCCTGATTGGCTATTATTTTACAACGATTCAAGGGGGAGGTTTGACAAGCTTCGAGCGGGTAGGGATGACACTGAATGTCGGTGTTTTGATTGGTACGATTGGGATCAATGTAGCACATGAATTGGGACATCGTACGACAAAGTATGAACAATTTATGTCCAAACTATTATTACTTTCTGCTTTATATATGCACTTCTTTATCGAACACAATCGGGGACATCATAAGAATGTTGCTACCGATGAAGATCCGGCTTCCGCAAAATCGGGGGAAAGTATTTATGCTTTCTGGTTTCGATCAGTTACTCAAAGTTACCTCAGTGCATGGAAACTGGAAGCACAATTATTGAAACGTAAAGGCAAACAGGTTTTGAGTACCGATAATCAGATGATTTGGTTTCAGATCGTTCAGTTGATCTATTTGCTTACGGTCGGTGCGATATTTGGCTGGGCGATGATCCCTTATGCAATTGGTATTGCCCTGGTTGGAATATTGCTACTGGAGACCGTTAATTACATAGAACACTATGGCTTGCGAAGAAAAAAACTGCCTTCCGGCCGCTACGAAAATGTATTACCTATCCATTCCTGGAATTCAAATCATGAGCTGGGAAGAATTTTTCTTTATGAATTGACCAGACATTCGGATCATCATTATAAAGCGACGAGAAAATATCAAATACTCCGGCATTTTGAGGAAAGCCCTCAACTGCCACTCGGATACCCTGCTTCCATGTTGCTTTCACTCATACCGCCCTTATGGTTTGCTTATATGAATAAGAAAGTAGCGCATTTTCAAAATATGCAAATGGCTTAAACCAAATACTATTGATCGGAAGAATTTTTTGGACCTTTTAACTTGAAAAGCCTGCAGGTTTTATACGTTCCGGCCGTTACCGCTTCAAAGTTTTCGAGAAATACTTCCTGAATGTCTGGATTACAGATGATAATATGATCTCCGTTTTTGGGACGCCGCTGTTCCGGGCAATTGAGAATATCGACACCAGCTCCACAGGATCTAATTTGATAAGCATATTGTTCATTATAAACTTTTTCATAGAAGTGAAAATGTCTATTCAGTATTTCATAATAAACAAAGAAGTTTTTTAAATCGGGAGATCCCTCTCGCAGGCGTTTAAAATAATCTCCGTAAATCTCATCACTAGTTGATTTATCTATGAAGTAACATTTTTCTAACAGGATTTCCTGGTAAGGTGCAAAGAAAAAAGTGAGACAAAATAAAGCCGTAAAACTATGACTTTTCCATGATTTGAGTTGTAAATTATTTTTTACAGAATTAAAAATTATACTTAAACCCGTAGCGCTGATTATCGCTAATAAGGGAAAAATAGGGGCATTATACCAGGAATTATAAGTTCCTTTGGAAACTATAATATGAAATACCAGCGCACAGGTTGCAATGCATCCAATGAAAGATTTTGCCTGGAAATCTTTCCCTTGCCAGATGAGAAACAAGCTTAAAAATATCAGCCAAAAGTACCATTTGAAATCCGCCCGCCAGAGGATTTTAGTAAAGTGATAAGGCTCTGGCATTTGATTGAAGATCAAAGTATTGGAAGTATTAAAAAAACGCGGGAAAAGTTCATTGTTCCAAACCAAATCCAGATAGCCCGGATAAAAATATTCTACACTTAGATAGTAGGCTCCGATAATTGCAAAAAAGGTAAGTACCCCCAACCAAAAATACTTTTTGCGGATTGTGGAGACAAAATTTTTCGAAATAATTGTAAAAAGAAGTAAACCGGGAGCATAATACAAACCCGTAATACTTTTGGTAAGTACACCTCCCACTAATGTAAATACAAAAATCCAGTAGTATCTTTTTCGTTTTGCGGGTTCTCCGTACAGAAATTTATAAAAATAAATGAGTCCGGTTACCAGAAAAAAGATTAGTAGTGCATCGTGATCACCCGTTCGGGAAACATGCTCTCGCAGGTAACCGCTTGATGTCAGCAGGATTAATACAGAGAATATCCCTCCCCAGAAATTTTTCAAGTCTTTAATGAAAAATCGTAAAATAATTCCGCAGGTAAATAAAACAGCGATGGCGGAAGGCATTCTAACAGCTAATTCATTATAGCCAAAAATTTTCATCGAAATCACCTGCAACCAGATCAGTAAAACCGGTTTGGTTTCCCAGGTTTCAGGAGTGCCCAATAAAAAGCGACGCAGATAATTGCCATTTTGTAACATCTCATAAGCATGAAGCGCATTAGTAGCCTCATCCCAGCGATACAAGGCTCCATGATCCAGGTGCAAAAATATCGGGAAATATATGATTAGCCCTAGAAGTGCGAATATGATTGCCTTTTCTTTTTTGCTCATTTATAGAAGCCGTTTGAGGCTGCAAGTTAAAGTTTGTCTATAGAATTATAGCTGTCGGAGGTTTTTTTGTGAAAAATAAATGTGGAATAAGCAGCATTATAATTCCTATATTTGCAATCCATGCAACAAAAATTATCCATTATCATTCCTGCTTATAATGAAGCGAAAACAATTCATCTGATCTTGAATAAGGTCAAAGCGGTTGAGCTGATTGAGGGAATAGAAAAGGAGATCGTTATCGTCAACGATTGTTCTGGTGATGATACGCAGGGAGTAGTGGAAAAATACATCAAAGAGAATCCGGATTTGAACATCCAATTGTTCAATCATCAAAAGAACCAGGGGAAAGGTGCTGCCTTACACACGGGAATCGAAAGGGCTTCCGGAGATTTTCTCATTATCCAGGATGCTGATCTGGAATACGATCCCGGGGAATATAATTTGTTATTGAAACCGATCCTTGATGGACATGCCGACGTGGTATACGGCTCGAGATTTATGGGAGGAAAACCGCACCGGATTTTGTTTTACTGGCACTCGATCGGAAATCGCTGGCTGACCAATCTTTCCAATATGTTTACGGATTTGAATCTGACAGATATGGAGACCTGCTACAAATTATTCAAAGCGGAGCTGATCAAAAATCTGGAATTGGATGAGAAACGTTTTGGATTCGAACCGGAGGTAACAGCCAAGGTTTCCCGGATCAGAGGCGTGCGAATTTATGAGGTAGGCATTTCTTATTATGGCCGAACTTATGAAGAAGGGAAAAAAATTGGTTGGCGGGATGGCTTTCGGGCAATATGGTGTATTTTAAAATATAACCTCTGGGCAAAATAAGCTATGAATAATCTCGAGCCACAAATCAATCTGCTCATTCCTCTTTATAATGAAGAAGAAGTTTTCGATAAATTGATCGAACGGCTTTCAAAAGTTATGGAGGCATCCCCTTTATCCATTAAAGTCATTATGATAGATGATGGGAGCCTGGATAATACAGCAGAGCTGATGAGAAAAGTGTCATTGCAGGACGATCGCTTTACATCTATATTTTTATCCCGAAATTTTGGACATCAGATTGCACTGACTGCGGGCCTGGATTACGTGGATGCTACAGAAGCAGTGATGATTCTTGATGGCGATTTACAGGACCCGCCCGAATTGATCGAAGATTTTTATCCTTATCTGAAAAAGGGCTATGATGTTATTTACGCTGTCCGCAAGAAACGAAAAGAATCCTTTTTCAAAATTATTGCCTACAAGGTTTTTTATAAAGTTTTAAAGCGAATTTCCAAATTAGAGATTCCTGTAGATTCCGGTGACTTCTCTTTGATCAGTAGAAGAGTAGTAAATGATATGATCCGCATGAGAGAGGAAAGTCGCTTTCTGAGAGGTATGCGCAACTGGGTGGGCTACAAGCAAATTGGAGTGGAGTATGAGCGGGAAGAAAGACAAGAGGGGGATTCAAAATATACGATCAGAAAACTTCTGTCACTTGCCTTGAATGGTATTTTCAATTTTAGTGAGTATCCCATTAAGTTTATTTCGAATCTTGGCATTTTGACAGTTACAGTTAGTCTTGTTTATTTGATTTATACCTTGATCAAAAAAATATTTTTTGGCGTAGTCCCTGAGGGATTTACCGGTACTATAATCGTAATTATTCTCTTCGGAGGGGTGCAGCTTATTTCGATTGGTATTCTGGGAGAGTATATATTGCGGATATTTTTTCAAGTCAAAAACCGTCCGCTTTATCTGGTAAAGAGCCATATTAAAAACAAGGAAGAGCATGGATCAGCAATACTATAAGGAGTATTATCATTTGGAAAGAAACCACTGGTGGTTTAGAGCGCGTTTGGAGATATTGGAATCCATGCTTATTAAAAAGATAGCGGGGAATCAGGAGCGGCAGCTCAAAATTTTAAACGCGGGAGTAGCAACCGGAGCGACGACTACCATGCTGGAGCAATACGGGATGGTCACCTCTCTGGAGTACGATAAAGAATGCTGTGAATTTTTGCGTAATGATTTAAACATCGAGGTTATCAATGCTTCCCTGACCGATTTGCCTTTTGAGGATCAGTCTTTTGATCTGGTCTGCGCTTTTGATGTGATAGAACATATTGAGGATGATCATTTGGCAGTTCGGGAAATTCACCGGGTCCTAAAAAAGGAAGGCTTTATCTTTTTAACGGTTCCTGCATTCAATTTTCTATGGAGTCATCACGATGAGGTGAATCATCATTTTCGCCGGTATACGGCAAGCCAGCTAAACAAAATAATTTCCTCCCAAAAACTGCAATTGTTACATCAAACTTACTTTAATAGTATTTTGTTCCCGCCGATTTTTTTGATTAGATTGCTTTCGAAAATACTACCTAAAAAGAAACATACTGAGACAACGGGTTCAGATTTCGAGAAATTCAATTCGAGTGATTTCATCAATCGATTGTTTTACTGGATCTTTAAAAAAGAAAAATGGCTGCTGGACAAGAATTGGAAATTCCCGTTTGGGGTTTCACTATTGGCTATTGGTCAAAAATAACTACCTTAAAACCACTAGTAGCATAACCCTGTAGGAATAGAGAATGATGTATATTTTAAAAGAATATTTATTCTTTTATGGAAAGATTTCTATATTTACCTGCATGAGATTGAAGGATGTAGCTAAAGAAAGGAAAATAATGGACACGAGTCTTGAAATCGTTTACTCTAAAGGTTTGGCTGGACTCAAAATGTCTGAAATTGCTAATAAGGTACAAATTTCCCCATCAAACTTATACATTTACTTTAAAAACAAAGAGGATTTGGTGGTCTCTACATTTTTTGAGACGATAAGAGGTTTGGTCAAACATTTCGAAGATTATACACCGGATCACTTGATTTTTAAAAAACGGGTTTTTGAAGTTTACAAGCTCTTAATTCAGATAAAAATCAATAAAAGACGAGAATTTTCATTTATCAATCAATTTCTTCAATCCCCATATTTCAAAAGGGAGTATGTACAAGAAATCGATATTATTACGCGAAATGTATTCGACATTTTTAAAGCTGGTCAAAAGAACATGATTCTGAAAGATCACGTTGAGGTAAAGCTGATTTTCGCTTTAGTAGATGGTACGACAACAAAGTTGGTTGATTTGCACAATACGGGTAAAATCAAATTAACGGATAAAATGACCGAAGATAGTTTTGCTTTGGTTTGGGATGCCATTCGACAATGATTTTTAGAAAAGAATTTTCATTCTTTTTTGCAATATAAAGCATCGAATTTATCTAGCAAATATCTAACCTGCATAAACAATGAGAAACTTCCTTTCCTTTTTCTTCTTTTTTATTCTTCATTCGCTGAGTGCCCAAAACCTTATCAATATTGCGATCATTAGTGATCAGGCTCCGGATAATAATTTTGAGATTCGCTATGAAGAAAGCCTTCGGGAAGAAATTATGATATTACTTCAGCATCGATTCGATGTTGGTTTTAAATCTTATTATACCACTCAGTATAATGAAGATATTGAACGAACTTTTATGGCTGCCTACGCTGAGAACGATGTCCTGATCGCCTTAGGGACTATGTCTTCCAATTATGCCATTGGACTTGGGCAATATCCTAAGCCTACAATTGCTGCGATTGTTTTAGATGCACAACTTCAAGGTTTAAAGAAAACAGATCAGGGAGCATCGGGTATTTCCAATTTCACCTATATCGAATCGCCTTTCGATATTAAGCGGGATTTAGACTTGTTGTACGATGTTTATCCGTTTGAACATTTGGAAGTATTAACTGAAAAAGGGACTATAGGAGAAGCTATTTTTATCAAGCAACTCTTTGCCAATTATCTGGCAGATAAAGATATTGATGTAGATCATATTTTCTATTCTTCTGATATCAATAAACATCTGGAAGAAATGGAGGATAAGAGAGTGGCGGTTTATGCCTTACCCTATTTGGGGAGCGATACTGCTCAAATTCAGACGGTATTTGAAATTGTAAATAATAATAAAATTCCGTCGGCAGCTTTATTTGGAGAAGATTATCTGAATGAAGGAGCGCTGATCGGTTACGAAATCCGGGATAACCTTCGAAAGATACCGCGCCGGGTTGCTTTAACGGTAATGAAAATTGCGGAAGGACAAGCTGCTGCGGACCTTTCCGTGAAAATTCAAAGCTTTTCCAACAATGCTTTGATCAATATGGAAACGGCACGTGAAATTGGCGTTTATCCAAGTTTTGAAACCATGTCAAAAGCGACTTTGATCAATCTGGACAATGTAAATACATCTAATAAGCTAAGTCTTCAAAAAGCAATCGCCGAAGGGCTTCAAAGTAATTTGGAAATCAGAGTAGAACAGGCAGATGTTAGTATTGCAGGTACAGAGGTGGATATTGCAAGATCGGACCTATTCCCCCAGGTGGACGTTTCAACCAGTCTGGCGATGACAGATGAATTAACAACGCTCACCCGTCAGGGGGCTCAGGGAAGAGCCAATTGGATACTAAGCGGCCAGTTGTCACAACTTGTTTTTGCAGAGCCTGTACTTGCCAATATTGCCATTCAGAAAATGCTTCAGGAGAGTGAGCAGCAACAATTGCTTCAAACTCAACTGGATGTTGTAGTAGACGTGACGAATGCTTACATGAATATTTTATTTGCAAAAAACAATCTGAATATCCAGCAACAAAATGTAGCGCGAAATAAAGAAAACTACGATATTTCCAAAGCGAAGGAGGCTATTGGTTACACGGGAGCTTCGGATATTAATCGATGGGAGGCAGAGTTGGCCAGTGCAAATATTGAGCTTAATAATGCCTTTGCGAGTTTGCGCCAGGCAAAATTTCAACTCAATCAATTATTAAACCGACCGATTAATGAACCTTTTGAAGTGACGGAGACGACCATCACCGAATCTATGCTTTTGGTTACTGATGACCGGGTTGAATTTATTAATAATTATGGAGCCTTAGATACATTTTCCAATTTTCTGGTAGCATATGCGCTCGAAAACCTACCGGAGTTAGCGCAGATTGATTTGGGAATGAAAGTGCAGGAGCGATTAAAATTATCCAGGGAAAGAGCGATGTACTTGCCATCTTTGGCAATAAACGGATCCGCAAACCGGGTCTTGGGGCGATTTGATATTCCTGAAGGGCTACCCCCAATGGACAAAGCTACTACCTGGGAGGTTGGACTGGGGCTTTCGTATCCTATCTTTCAGGGAAATAATCGAAGAAATTTAATCGAGCAATCGAAACTTAATGTTTTACAAATCCGGGATACTCGTAAGAATGCAGAAAACCAGTTGGAATTATTGGTACGGGCGAATCTGGAAAACGTAGGAGCTTCGTATTCCCGTATGGGTTTGGCAAAAACAGCGGCAGAAGCTTCCCGGAAAAATTTTCGAATTGTTCAGGATGCCTATTCGGCTGGTCAGGTCAATGTCACTACGCTTATCGATGCGCAAAATAATGCCCTGGCTGCGGAGTTAAATGCAACGAATGCTGTTTATACCTTTATTCAGGATTTCCTCCTTTTGGAAAGGTCAATAGGCTATTTTAATTTCCTGGCAACACCTACCGAAAAAGATGTTTTCTTTAATAAATTACAACAACATTTCAATCAAAAATAACAGGCTCAAACATTGAATGAATCCTTCCTGCAAAGGATATTTTCTTATGCATCAAAACTAAAAAAATGAAAAATCATAAGCTCTTAAATATTGCACTTCTGCTTCTGTTACTTGCTTCTTGTGGTGAAGAAGAAAAACCAATGACAACAGAAATAATTCGTCCGGTCAAATTTGGTGAGGTGATGATGAGTGGTGATGCTCTAAGTGAAACTTTTTCTGGTTCGGCCCAATCCAGCAAGGAATCCAAAGTAAGCTTTAAAGTGAGTGGAACTATAACTTCATTAAATGTAAAGGTCGGAGATGTGGTAAGAAAAGGGCAAACTATTGCGAAAATAGACCAAACGGATTATTCGGTGCAATATCAGCAATCGGTAGCCAATAATAAAAGCTCGGAAACACAAATTCAAAGTGCTAAATCTCAATTGATCAATAGCCGGGCTACTTATCAGAGAATTGAAAAGCTGTATGAAAATAATAGTATTTCGATTAGTGAATTCGAACAAGCTAAATCCGCGCTTGAGCTGGCGGAAGCTTCTTATAATGCTGCGCTGGCACAGGCTAGCGCATCGGAGAAACAAGTAGAGTCTGCTCAGAACCAGGTGCGGTACTCCACACTTACTGCTCCATTTTCAGGAGTGATTACTTCGGTGATGGTGGAAGAAAATGAATTAGTCGGCTCGGGAAGTCCAATTGCTACAATCAGTGCTGTAGACAATCCGGAAATTTCCGTAGGGATTCCCGAAGTGTATATTTCTAAAGTGAAAAAAAATCAACCTGTCAATATTTCGTTTTCTTCGATCCCTGATCAGGTTTTCGTCGGTAAAGTATTTGAAGTTGGATTTAGCTCATTGGGGGGCTCTACTTATCCGGTCACTGTAAAAATCGATAAACCGGCCAAAGAGATTCGTCCGGGAATGGCTGCTGATGTTCGTTTCAGTTTTGACAATGGAAGTACTAATGGACAAAAAATGGTTGCTCCGGCGGCGGCGGTAGGAGAAGATAATAATGGCAATTTTGTTTTTAGTCTTTTTAAAGAAAATGATCACTACATAATTAAAAAGAAAAAAGTTCAAATCGGAAAACTAACGACTTCCGGATTTGAAATTAAATCAGGTCTTGATAATGGAGAGTTGGTCGCAACTGCGGGTTTGAATACTTTGCTAGATGGCATGAAAGTACGACTCATGGAAAACTAATCGATTAGCCAAACCGATCACTCAAAATTAAATTTTTTACCTATCTAAAAAAACAAAATGAACCTGACAAAACTAGCTCTAGAAAATACGCGAGTCACGCTAATGGTTTTACTGGTGATCTTGATCATGGGATTGGCTTCTTACAACAATCTGTCCAGGGATAGTATGCCTCCGTTTACTATTCGGGTAGCAACGGTCGTTACTCAGTTCCCCGGTGCTTCACCGGAAAGAGTAGAACAATTAATTACAAAAAAAATAGAAGAGGTCGCTCAGGAATTGCCGGAATTGGATGATGTAACCAGTGAAAGTAGAACTGGCCTGTCCATTGTTACGGTGAGTTTAAAACCGGATATTTCAAAAGAGAATTTACAACCGGTTTGGGACAGATTAAGAAGAAAAGTGAATAGTATTCAAGGCTTGCCCGATGGTTCGAGGCCGCCTAATATTAATGATGATGGTTTTGGAACGGTCTATGGAATTATGCTGGGACTCACCGGAGACGGATATACGAATACGGAATTAAAAGATCAGGCCGAACATATTCGCGATGACATTGTCAAAATGGATGATGCCGCGGAAGTAGAACTAAAAGGAATACTTGAAGAACAAATTTATGTAGAGTTTGACAATGCCCGCTTAGCTGAATTGGGACTGTCCTCCGGAATGCTTCAAAATTTTATAGCGACAACCAATATTGTTTTCTCCGGAGGACAGATAGGTCTTGGTGATGAACGAATTGCACTGGAACCAACAGGTAATTTTGAATCAATTGAAGATTTGAAAAGAACCATTCTTATGTTACCCAATGGAAGTAAACTAGAGCTCGGGGCAATCGCTAATATTTCCAGAACGTATAAATCACCTGCCGAAAAATTGGTTAGAATTAACGGGCAGGAGGGAATAGCCATTGCCGTTTCCCTGAAAGAAGGAGCTAATATTATTAGACTTGGCCAGTTACTAGACGAAAAAGTAACTGAGTACAATAACAGTTTACCTGTAGGAATGTACATTGGCAGGATGGCGGCGCAGGATCGATATGTTGATAAAAAAGTATCTGATTTCCTGAGTAATGTTTATCAATCCGTCGGAATCGTATTGATCGTCATGTTATTATTTTTAGGATTTCGAACCGGGATGGTAGTTGCAAGTTTGATTCCCATGGCGATGGTGATGACGATTTGGTTGATGTATCTTGCAGGGGTAGGGTTAAACCAGGTTTCATTAGCGGCCTTGATTATGGCCCTGGGTTTATTAGTTGATAATGCGATTGTAGTTTCCGAGGCAATGATGGTAAAAATGGAAGAGGGTTTAAAACCCTTTAATGCGGCAATAGCGGCCTGTGGAGAATTACTTATTCCTCTATTGGTTTCTTCTCTGACGACCTCTGCAGCTTTCCTGGCTTTTTATCTGGCGGAAAATACGATGGGCGAAATTATGGGGCCACTTTTTGTCGTGATAAGTCTTGCGCTATTATCATCCTGGTTGCTGGCTATGAGTATGATTCCTTTTTTTGGAGAACGTTTTATAAAAGTTGAAAAAAAGGAAGCCGGAGCGGAAGATACTGGAATGTTTGCTCGCTTGAACGCTTTGTATAAAAGACTAATCGAAACAGCTCTGCGCTTTCCGGTCACTTCAATAGGCTTGATCATAGTGATGTTTATAGGAAGTCTTTCACTATTTGGCAAAATTCCGTTTATCTTTTTTCCGGATAGCGACAGAAACCTGATCACTCTGGATATGAACCTGCCGCTTGGAACAAAGATTGAACGCAACCTGGAAGTTGTCGCTCAAATTGAGGATTATATCCGGGCGGAATTACTGGTTGATGCAAACCGGAAAGCAGGAGTTATAGACTGGTCTTCTTTTGTTGGCGAAGGGCCATCATCTTATGATCAGGGCTATCAGCCCGGAGAAGCTAATTCCGGTTATGCGCATATGTTGCTCAATACTTCTTCTTTTGAAGATAATAATTTAGTTGTACAAAAATTGGATAAGTTTTGCCTGGAAAATTTTCCAAATGCTAAAACGACAATTGGCCCTCTGGCTGGCGGAGGAGGTGGTGGTTCTGATGTGGAGGTCAGAGTAACTGGCGATAGTCCACAGGAACTCTATCGCATCAGTGAGCTAATCAAGCAAAAAATGAATAGTATACAAGGGACTAAAAATATTTCCGATAACTGGGGCGCCAAGATAAAGAAGTTAATAGTTGATATTGATCCCAATAAAGGAAACCGGGCGGGGCTGACAAATCAGGATATTGCACTTTCCCTGCTTGCTTCACTTGATGGTTCCAATGCAGGCTCGTTTAGAGACGGAGATGATAATATTCCAATTGTTATGCGGAACCTTGGTAGTCAGCAAATGGATGTACATCAGTTGGATGGTGTAAATATAATTGCTCAATCTTCTGGTGGTAATAGCGTACCGCTTGTACAGGTTGCCGAGATAGAACCGGACTGGCAATACCCCAAAATCCTTCGCCGGAATTTATATCGTAATATGACTATCAGCTGTGATGCCGCTAATGGATTTACAGCGACTGATTTGACGGACGAAATACTCCCCTGGCTTGAAGAGGAGTCGAAAAACTGGTTGCCTGGTTATACCTTTACCTTGGGTGGAGAATCGGAGCAAAGCGGAGAAGCAATGGGAGCCGTAATTGAAAAGTTACCCTTAGCAGGTTTTATTATTTTGTTATTACTCGTCTTGCAATTTAATTCTTTCCGTAAAACGTTTATCGTTTTATCTACCATTCCTTTAGGGATCATCGGGGTAATCCTGGGATTGTTATTATTTCAATCATCATTTGGCTTTATGGCGTTTTTAGGCGTCATCTCTTTGGCAGGGATAGTTATTAATAATGCCATTGTACTGCTAGACCGTATTAAAATTGAAATGGATGACCTGGGGAAAGCTCCTTATGATGCAATTGTAGCGGCTGCTCAGCAGCGCTTTCGGCCGATTTTGCTAACTACTTTTACAACGACTTTGGGATTGATTCCTCTTTACCTTGGGGGAGGAGCAATGTGGGAACCGATGGCGATTTCAATTATGATCGGATTATTATTCGCAACAGTTATCACTTTATTATTTGTACCGGTGATGTACAAAGTATTATTCGGAGTAAAAAAAGTAGAAAACTAATCCATAGCGCGGGCCATCGGAAATTTTTCCTACATTACGTTGACGTCTGTAGGATTTGGAGATATTTCTCCGGTTTAGCATATTGCAAAATCCTTTACCATAGTAGCCATTATTATTGGCAAATATCTGGCATTTGAAATAACTGAAGATATTAATGAAACCTTTAAATAAGTACCCTTCCAATTAACACAATTCCAAAAATAATTAAAGCAATTCCGGTAATTCTTCTTACCCAAATTAGGTGATGGACTTCCAGATAATGTCTGAGTTTTTTAGCCATTAAGACTTTTAAAGAATCAGTAACTATGATCGTTCCCAATATCCCTCCAAAATACAAGGAGGATTCTAGTTCGCTATAGTTATTATCGGCGACAACCGTTGTCATGACCAATACCCAAAAGAAAACAGTAAAGGGATTTAAGGTATTGATTAAAAAACCTTTGACCCAAAGTGCGAGATAAGTGCCGGTGATTTTTTTTTGCTCATTAATATCTGGCGTTTTGCCGGCCAATGTAATAATCCCCGTTGTGATCAGAATAATTCCTCCGGCAATTCCGACTGTTAACTCAAAATATGTCCATTCCGTAATTGCTTTTAAATGATTAAAACCATAATACACTCCGAGAATAAATAGAAGATCACTTATCCAGATTCCCAGTCCGATCATTGCGCCTGCCCGAAAACCACGCTCTACTGCAGCCTGTACCAGTGCAAATACCAATGGCCCTACCAGAATGGTTAGAAAGAGCCCGTATTTAATGCCGGTAAAAAGTGCATCCATGATTTGATGGTGATACTATGAATAAATCGTTGCAACAAATTTTCGATGACCGCCATGGTTTCTAAACTCGCAAAGGTAAATGCCTTGCCAAGTTCCCAGGTTCAAGCGGCTATTGGTGATTGGAATGGTAACCGACGATCCTACTAAAGTGGCTTTAATATGTGCAGGCATATCATCGGGCCCTTCCAGAGTATGTGTTAAAAAAGGAAGGTTTTCCGGTACAATCTTATTGAATATATTTTCGTAATCTGTCCGGACAGAAGGATCTGCATTTTCGTTAATGGTCAGCCCGGCAGAAGTATGCTTAATGAATAATGTAAAAATACCGGTTTCCGGTAGCGGTGCGAGTTCGCTTAATACTTCGTCAGTGATGATATGATAGCCCCTCGGGTAAGCGCGAAGCGAAAATTCTTTCTGGATAATCATGGATAGTGGCTGGTTTTATAGAAAAATACAGTTTGCTAATCCGAATAATAATGCTTTTCAAGGTAAAAGTACTTAATTTGATTTCTATACTCAAAATGAAGTAGTTTGGTATTTTCGATTATAACAAAATCGCATTAAGATATTCAATTTTCGTACCCGTCCTCGTTTGCTATAATACCTGGCTCAGATTATGTTTTCTTCGTTTGTGGTATTTAAAAATGTCTTGTATCAAAAATAAAATCAGGCTTTAAGACCTTATGGCTTTTGTTTTACACCAAAAAAACTAAATCGGACATCTTAAAAGACATTAGATGTTCTTCACTTTTAAAATCAACAACAATGAAATTTAAAGTTCTAGCGTTTCTCTCCTTATTATTTTTTGCCGCTTGTACGGGGACTCAAACGGATACTGATTATAAAGTCGTAGCTCCAAAAACTCCGAAAGAAGCAGTACCAAACTCTGAGATTCCAATTGGATACCCGGAAGAAAAGTCACATAATACAGAACAATACGATCTGATTGTTGAAAATGATTTTCATTCGGCAATTAATAAGCCTTTATCTACTTTTGGAATCGATGTAGACAATGCTTCTTACAGCAATACCCGAAGATTTTTGACTAGTGGGCAAATGCCTCCCAGAGATGCGGTCAGGATCGAAGAATTTATCAATTATTTCAATTATGATTACGAACAACCGGATGGAGAACATCCTTTTAAAGTTGCGACGGAAATTGCTGATTGTCCCTGGAATACGGATCATCGACTGGTACATATTGGTTTAAAAGCCAAAGAGGTGCCAATGACCAAAGTGCCACCGAGCAATCTCGTTTTTTTGATCGATGTATCCGGCTCAATGGATCAACCTAATAAACTGCCTTTACTCAAACAGGCTCTGAAAATGTTGATCAAAGAAATCAGAGATCAGGATCGAATTGCTATGGTTGTTTATGCAGGTGCTTCCGGAGTAGTATTGGAGTCTATGCCGGGAACGAAGAGAAGAGTAATGCGTAATGCCCTGGCTGAATTGCAGGTAGGCGGTAGTACGAATGGTGCAGCGGGGATAGCTCAGGCTTACGGGATAGCACAGAAGAATTTTATAGAAGGAGGGAACAATCGTGTGATTCTGGCAACCGATGGCGATTTTAATGTTGGTGTTAGTAGTGATGCCGAATTGGTTCAGATTATTGAAAGAGAGCGCAAGAAAGGTATTTTCTTATCCGTGCTTGGCTTTGGCACAGGTAATCTGAAAGACGCCAAAATGGAAAAAATTGCGGATAATGGCAATGGAAATTATTTTTATATCGATAATCCTGACGAAGCGCGGAAAGTATTAGTTGATGAAATTACAAAAACAATTTTCACCCTTGCCAAGGATGTAAAATTACAGGTAGAGTTTAATCCGGCACAGGTAAAAGAGTATCGCCTGATTGGCTATGAAAATCGCGTATTAAATGATGAAGATTTCAATAATGATGAAAAAGATTCGGGAGATATAGGCGCAGGACATACAGTGACGGCTCTTTATGAAGTAATCCCTGCAGGTTCTGAATCTACGATGACTTCCAGTGTTGATGACCTGAAATATCAGGATCGGAAGATCAAAAATTCAGCGGGCGATGATCCTGATTTGATGACGATTAAAATTCGATATAAACATCCGGATAGTGATACGAGTATTCCTTTTGAGTTGACGACCCGGGATACTGGCAAAGACCTGGCTGAAGCTTCTGAAAACTTCAAATTCTCGGCAGCTGTTGCTGGCTTCGGTATGCTTTTGCGTGATTCGAAATACAAAGGAGGCGCTACCTATGACAATATAGAAGCTTTAGCTATTCAGGGCAAAGGGAAAGATGAGAAAGGTTATCGGGAAGAATTTATCAGGTTAATTGACTTGGCACGTTCTTTCCAAAGCGATTCCGATATTAAAGCAGAGAAGTGATCTCATTCTATCAGGCAGTTGGCAGTCTTGGTAAACTTACACAAGGCTGCCAACAGTCAAATTATATTATGAGCTAAATTATCTGGAGTAAGGAGGACATCGAACATCTCCAAAATAGTAGACCAAACCGGCACCAAACATAACATAAATGTCATTGGCATTTGAGCTTCCTCTTTGTCTGCCGGGCTCTCCTAATTTGATACCTTCAGCATTGGGAATAGAAGGGTCGGAAAGATCAACAGCGATTTGACCATGTAGAGCTTCCAAATCATCAAAGTCGGGATAAACCGTACTCACATCATCCAGATAATCCGTGAAGAGTCGGCGGGAACTCAATTCAAAATTCAGGCTCCATT
Organism: Saprospiraceae bacterium; assembly: GCA_028280415.1. Classification (GTDB taxonomy): domain Bacteria; phylum Bacteroidota; class Bacteroidia; order Chitinophagales; family Saprospiraceae; genus JAHDHW01. Next base: position 47,031 of record JANQLV010000032.1, on the reverse strand, counting down.
CATAACTCAGGTCAATCTTGAAACCAATTCCGTAAGCCATTGCTCCCTGCAAAGTAGAATATTCGTCACCTCTAAATTGACCCTCTGTTCCCAGGGGACGAAGATCAACCCATTCACCCTGGTATTCTGCCTGGGGCTGAAAATGAAAAACAGATAGCCCCGCAAAAAGATAGGGTGTATAGAACTTGTCTTTGCTTCCGTGGATATAGGGTAGAAAATTAAATTCCAGTTGTGCCGTTCCGTCAAAAATTTGAGAACGAAAATGTAGGTTTCTGGTTTGTTGAAAGGTGTTTTTAGAATCCTCATCGTGAGCACTGACAAAACCGTAGTTTGCCGAAAATTTTAAACAGACTCGTTCGTTAAAATTATATCTTCCGATTAAACCACCAGCCAGTGCGGGTTTGAGGTTAAACTCTGTATTGAGATCACCAAAGTAAAAAGAGCTTCCAAGCCATCCACCTGCTTCCCATCCCATCTGAGCCTGGAGTACAAAAAATACAAATACAAATATTGAAGTGAATATACTTTTCTTCACGATTGAGGTTTTTGTAGGCATATTTAGCTAGCCTTTTGTTCACAAGTCCACAAAGTTAGTATAAAACGACAAAACTCGCTAGTTTGTTATACATCCAAAATGAAGTACTTTCTGAATTATTTGGACACTTAATTGACAAACTGAAAAGATTTATTGGATTTACTTCAGTGCCTAATTGGCCTGAATCAAGAATATTGCCGGAATTTTATGCAAATCGGGAAGCTTATTGGCTTTCCATGCCTTGATTGTACGCGTTTTGACATATTGATTTTCACAAGTGAGATTAGCCGCAATACATAGTCGGGTATGTGGAGATAATGTTTTTAAAGCCTGCTCTATGAATTTATTATTTCTATAAGGTGTTTCTATAAAAATTTGTGTTTGATTCAGTTTAACGGATAATTGTTCCGCTCTTTTTAAATCTTTAGCTAAATCAAAAGGTTTTGGGGAAAGGTAGCCTTGAAAAGCAAAAGACTGACCATTCATTCCGGAAGCCATTAGAGCCAGTAAGATAGAAGAAGGACCAACTAAAGGAATGACTTCAATGTCTGACTGATGGGCGATTCGAACGATTTCTGCTCCCGGGTCTGCCACTCCCGGACAGCCGGCTTCTGAAAGTAAGCCGATATCATAGCCCTTTGAGGCAGGGGCAAGGAAATCGGCTATTGCTTCCGGGGGAGTATGCTTGTTGAGTTCCGAAAAGTGTAATTCACTAAAAGCCTTGATGGGTTTAGTGCTTTTAATAAAATGCCGGGCTGTTTTGGCCCTTTCGGCGATGAAGTATTCCAGTCGATGCAAAATTTGAATTACATACTCCGGAATCGTACTTACGGCATCCGGACCAAGCGGAGTAGGGATTAGATAAAGTTTTCCTTTTGCCAAGCTATGTTGTTTTAAATATTTAACACTAAAAGCACCAATACAAATCGCGGCTTCATTTGCCCGCAAAATACTAAACTTTTCTCTATCTTTGTGAGCTATGAATGCTGGATATAACATCATCTTGCCACAGTTTGAAGGGCCTTTTGATCTTTTGCTTTTCTTCATCGAAAGGGATGAATTAGATATCCACGATATTCCAATTGCTAAAATCACCAATGATTTTCTGGATTATATCCGGCATCTGGAATCCTTGAATATTGACCTTGCCAGCGAGTTTATTCTGGTAGCTGCTACCTTGATGCGGATCAAGGCCAAAATGTTGATTCCCCGGAAACCGGTAGATGAAGAAGGCAATGAAATTGACCCCAGAGAGGAATTGGTGGCCCGGCTGATGGAGTACAAGCGCTATAAGAGCATTCTGGATGAGATGCGTTCTTTGGAAGAGGATCGTTCTTATAAAAATCCGCGCGGGAATACAAGCAAAGAGTTAAAGAAAATTGCCGAAAAAGCCCTGGTCGATGTGGAACTGGAATCTTTAACGCTTTTCAAGCTGATGAGAACCTTCGAGCGGATCATGGCCCGGATGGAAGATCGTCAGAGAAAAACCGTTCACAAGGTTTATGCTTACAGCCATACCGTTCCCGGGCAGCAGGTTTTTATTTTAACCAAGGTAAAAAAAGGTAAGCAGACGGATTTTGAAGATTTATTTGGAAAATGTGAAACGAGAATCCACGCCATTGTTACTTTTTTGGCTTTACTTGAACTCATCAATATGCAAAAAGTCAAATGTACCCCCGGACTTGGTGTCAATAATTTTTGGTTAACGCTATCTGATGATGAAGAACTGCCCGATGCCGATCCTACCGAAGAAGAGTAAATTCTATTCTCTTTAATCTTAGAAAATTAAAGCCCCAATAACGTTTTTGCTGCTGATAACACTTGAGCAGCTTTTTGGGGATCATAATCTATTTCAGTACTTGTTGCTTTTTCCAAATGGTCAGCATTGCCAAGATGGGCCAGACGCATCATTTTCTGTCTCTCCGGAACAGAAAAGGCCGAGAAGGTACGCCGGAGAAGCGGAAGTATTTCTTCAAAAACGGGAGACATAGGAAGATCATCAATCCATTCATCCAGTATATTCCAAAGTGCAGGTTGATGAATTAACAGTAATCCACTGCCGTATAAAAAACCTTCCAGCCATTGAGCCGAATCCATAGAATCATTGGCGGGAGACAGGGCATATCTCATACTGGTAACGGTATCATTAAAATCGAAATATTCTTTATCAAACAAAATACGAACAGCTCCGCCACGAATCGATCCCTTGATGCCTGAGTTTTTTGAGACTTTAAAAAGGGCCTCGTACCAGGATTTTAAATAAGCATCATCATTTAAAATATTCAAAGACTGGTTAACAGCAATTATTCGCTGGAATACTTCCTGCGCCATGTCTTCATCTACGGAACTACAAGCATTAGGTAAACCGATACAAATACGGGGAATGATATTATCGATGACATGGCTGATCGCTGAAAGATCCATTTTTCGGGTACTCCCATACCGGATAGCGTTGACCAAAGCCGGGAGCGCTTCCATTAAATTATGGATGTCTTTCGTTAAGGCGGAAAGATCCTTTAAATGAATGACAATCTCCTGTATGGCTTCGGATAAATCGGCATTAAGCGTGGCCTGAACCAGGCTGGTCAATTCTGGCAAAATTTGAACTTCCCGGGCTTTTGCCATTACATAATTACTGGCAGCAGTATAAACGGTATTCCCCCACATTCCGGCCTCGATAATATTAATGGCAAAATCGGGTAACCACTGTAGTTCCCAGATTTCTTTGAACGAACCATAATCCCGTTTTGAAATTTGCTGCTGTGTTCCCCAGGGAATTCCCAGAAGATTCAAACGATGTAAAAGGTGGCTTGCCAGAAGGTTTTTCGGTTTCCTTAAGTCAAGTACTTTTTCTTTTTTATCTGTAGAATTCTTTTCCTTGCTTAAAAGCGCGGACTTAATGGTCTTTTCCAAATCCTGCTGGAGTGGAATAAGCGGGATTTCCGGAGGGACCGTACCAATAACATCCCCAACGATTAATTTCTGCTCAATGAGTTCCATCTTGGATGAATAACCATCACAGAAAATAGCTACTGCAGCCTCAAACATTTCATCCAGTCCCGGAACGGATAGATTCCGCATTGCTGAAAGGGCATGAGTTAAACGAACTGCTTCGATAACGTGTGCGGAAGATGCGTCTAATTCTTCAAGCCTGAGTAGCTGTGCCACCTTTACCATCCAGTGAAGGACTATATTTCCCGGATGGTGGAAAAGCAGTTGATAATAAGCAGGAGAAATTACTCCCGATCGATATCCGCTTTGTGTGGATAAGCGGTTGAACGTCCAGGGAACCCAGGTTGCTTTGGTAGACACTTTTTTTATTCCTTTTAAAAAAGCATTATCCCTTTTTATCGAATAATGATGCAGGTCTTGTAGGGCAGGAGCATGCCATGCCCCACAAATAACGGCGATATTTTGAAAGCCTTCTTTGATGACTTTGCGAATGGTATTGCGCATGAAAGCTTCGCGTCTTTCCGCTCTTCTTGATTTTTGAGGGAGATTTTTACGCATGGCGCCGATAAGTTCAATGATTTCCGGAAAAATGCTTTCCGGGTTATCACTTTTTTCAAACATGGCATCCCACCAGCGCTCACTGTCATTATAACCGGAAGCTTTTGCCGCAAAAGCCATGGGGTCTTTTTGCATCTCTTTTTCTGCATCGGATAATTCTGATTCCTTTTCCAGCAAAACATCAATGGCTATCTGAGTCTTTTCCCGTTTCATTTTATTGATACCAAAGTGTAGAGATTGAGGCAAATCCATAAAACGCGCCGGAATGTTGTTTGCTAAAGCAAACTTCATGGCCTGCCACTCGGGAGAAAAAACTGCAAAGGGAAAATAGGCCGCTTCGCTCAGGTTTTTTGGATCATAAACCAAAATGGAAACAGGTGGTTTTAAATGGATATTTTCAACATCCTGGATCAGTTTATCCGCATCGGGAGGTCCTTCGATCAAAATCAGATCGGGCTGAAGTGAAGCAAGGGCTTTGAGCATGCTTTTGCTCGACCCCGGACCATGATGTCGAATGCCTAAAACGCTATGCATGTTAGTTGATTATCTCTTTACAGGCGCGGTATAAGTCTTTCCAGTCTTTTCTCTCTTTGACTATTGTTTCCAGATACTCTTGCCAGATCATATTATCCTGTATGGGGTCTTTGACAATTGCTCCCGTAATACCGGCGGCTAAATCATTGGCTTTGAGTACACCGTCCCCGAAATGCGCAGCAAGGGCTTGGCCGCTGTTAATCACTGAAATAGCTTCTGCTGTACTCAGGGTACTGCTTGGCGTTTTCAGCTTGGTTCGTCCGTCCGAAGTAACCCCGGACCGGAGTTCCCGGAATATAGTAACTAGCCGCTGGATTTCTTTAATGGAGGCGGTCTGGGCAGGAATGTCCAGTGCTTGTCCGATTTTCTCAACCCTGGTTTTTACAATCTTTACTTCCTCATCCAAAGTCTTTGGCAGTGGCATGACTACAGTATTGAATCGTCGGCGCAAGGCGCTGGATAGTTCATTTACCCCTTTGTCCCGATCATTAGCCGTAGCAATGAGATTAAATCCTTCTTTAGCTTGTATTTCCGTACTCAATTCCGGTACGGGAAGTACTTTTTCAGATAATATCGTAATCAGGGCATCCTGTACGTCGGAAGGAATTCTTGTAAGTTCTTCTATCCGGACGATCTTTCCATCCTGCATGCCTTTCATCACCGGGCTGGCAACAATAGCTTCTACAGAAGGCCCTTTGGAAAGCAACTGAGCATAATTCCAGCCATAGCGTAAGGCATCTTCATTCATCCCGGCAGAACCTTGCACTAATAATTTGGAATCGCCACAGATAGCAGCGGAAAGATGCTCCGAAACCCAGGTTTTGGCAGTTCCAGGAATACCGACCAATAACAGGGCCCGATCGGTAACCAGGGTAGCTACGGCTATTTCAATCAATCGTTGATTACCAAAATATTTCGGTTCTATTTCTGTACCATCATCGAGTGTCCCCCCCATTAAATAAGTAACTACAGCCCAGGGAGACATTTGCCAATTGGCAGGCTTTTGCCGCTTATCGATTTTTTTGAGTTTTTCCAACTCGGCGGCATAGGCATCCTCCGCATGTGGACGTAGAATTTTTTCTTTTTTTTGTTTTTTCGCCATGATTGTAACTTTTTCAGTTTTTCTTTTCTAACTCTTCAATCATATCCTTTCTAAACTTTAAAATAGAAAAGAAAGCATCAACTTCTTTTTCCCAGCTATTCCAGGCATAGGAATTCGACGACCAGCCCTGGCTAAGCTGTTGGAACAGTTTAGGATTTGTATGTAATGCTGCTTTTTTTAGAACGGGTCTGAGATGCCAGCCACTCCAGTAATGTGAAGTCTCTCCGGCAATCCATGCTTGCATTGCCTGAATAAAAGTTTTAGATAAAGTATCTTGCCAGGGCAAAACTACACTTCTTAGTAATAAAGTCAAGGGAGATTCTTCGTCGAGTAAACTGTTTTTCTTTTGAATATTGATTAATGCTACTTTATTGAAAACCGCTTCATTAACAACATCAAAAAGCTGTAAGGGGTTAAAATATTGCCAGTGGTTTTTTTGAAAATTATCCAGCCAGAAAAGCAAGATTTCTTCTGTCCATTGGCTGTTTTTATGCCTGATTGTCGCCTCGGTTATTGCCTGTAGGATGAGTTCTGACCATTCGGATTTTACAAATAATTGCAAGGTTTCAGAAACAGTCTTTTTAAAATAGCTTTCCCAAAAAGATGGAGGTACTACAGCAATCATTTGTCCTAATCTGCTCGCTTTGACTCCACCCTTAAACCAGCGACTGGAAGGATCAATACCATCTCTGATCATCTGATCTGTTAGTTCTTCCGGTAGCTTTATATTTAATTTTCCTTTCTTTGATTTTTGTTTAAGTGAAATCAAGGTTTTTAGCTGCTCAAATACTCTTTGACAAAGCCTGGATTCGGGAATAGTCGAAAGCACTTTGGCAGCAGCTTTTCGAATTTCCTTGCGGCGGTTGTCCAAACATTCTTCCAGGAATGCTTCATCGGCCACAGAGGCTTTGAATTTAAGCATTTTTACGAACTGTACCCGACTTTGCAAATCGTCTTCTTTCCATGTTGACTGAATTAATTCAACAGCTTTCCCGGATTGCTGTTCCCGTAAAGCTTTGAGTAAGTGGAGTCTTTGAGATCGATTACCGGTTTCCCAGATACGCTCATCGGGTTTGAAAAGTAATACTTCCCATTCCGGGTTTTGTCTGATTAGCCACTTACCACGCTGGCCGATTGCAGGATGGAGTGTTTCCCAGAGTTCTTCGTTTGCAATAGCTTGATTTAACAAACTTGGGATGAGATCAAGTGGTAGTAACTTATTGTTTCGGACCAGATGACTTACAAATTCCGGAAGAAGGTCAGGATAATTTCCTTTTAGAATCAGCCTCAGGTGAGTGCGTGATTTTTTAGAACATTGTTTCCCGGTCTCTTTAGGTGCTTTTTCCGGTAAGGGTTTGGTCCATGTTTTAGAAGCAGTAGTTGATTTTTTTAATAAGGATAAAAAAACAGCGCTTTCCAGTACAATATGCTCTGGTGCTTTTGATATATCTATTCCCATACCAGAAAAGGCTTTCCGGCTGCCTTCCGAAAGCTTTGATCGATCTGTTCCAATAAGTGCTACTTTTACAAGTTCATCCCAAAGCATAGATATTTTCCATCTTAACTGGAGTGTTTAATCACTAGTTTTGTCTCCAAACAGGACCAGGCTATAAGCCTTCCCAATAATACGCCTTTCGGAGAATTCTTTTATAATTATTATTCAAAATATTGATGGATTACCGGATATAAAAAATGGGAAGGCCCCATGCTTTCGAATCGATAAAAAGGATCAGCAAAAAACAAAATAATCTGAGGACTTGGACAGTTGAGCATTTTCTAACTTTTGGGTAATTGCCGTCAGATCATTCGGCGCAGCAATAGCGATAATCAGCTGTTGTGAAGTATCGTATTTTACGATTTCTGTCGATTCAATTTTTGTATTATAAATATGTTTTCCCACCTTTCTGGAATTATCGGTGATCCAGTGGAATGGTATTTTATAATCGTTCAGCAGCTTTGCGAGTTTTTTACCTTTTTTGCCTGCTCCCCAGAGTATTAGGGATTTATCTTTTTTATAATCCAGTTGCAGGAAATATTTGATTTTTAATTCGAAAAAATGAATATCTGCATAATTGGGATCATTGCGGGAAGTACGAGAAGCGTGATCTCTCCAAAGGTGGAGAATTTGTGGAATACAAATAACTTTCAAAGCCTTTTGGTAAAAACGAAAACAGAGATCGTAATCTTCCGGATAGAAATCCGGATGAAAAGCCCCACAATCATCTAGGTCTGACCGGAAAACCATCCAGCAGGGAGAGGGAATAACACACTCTTTATAGATATCACTATAGTTCTTTTCCCGGAGACTCAGATTGTTTAGCCAGGTTTGATAATTAATATAACCATTACCCAATTCATCGGCACTAAAATATTCGACTAAGCCGATGCTTAAATGTCCGGGGCCTTTGGCTAATAAACCTTCTTTTAGCAAAGTCAATTTTTTCGGCGGCATCAAATCATCGGCATCCATCCTGCTGATTAAGGCTCCCGTACTACAAGAATAAGCAAGCCGAAGTGCCAGGATGATACCATGACCTTTATTAGTTCTGACCTGGATACGCTTATCCTTCAAGGCATACTCTTGTAAAACCCTGTAACTTTCATCTGTCGAGTGATCATCAATGGCCCATAATTCCCAATTAGTCTCACTTTGTTGCAGAATGGAATCTAAACAGGCACTCAGATAAGGCATTGCATTTTTAACTGGTAAAAGGATAGATATTTTAGGATTAGTGACCAAAAATTAGATGGTTTGGAATGAACTACTTTTTTGAAAAATAAAAGGGCTAATGATAAAACCTGCCTACATCCTCAATCGTTTTTAGGATGATTTCAAAAGTGAAGATATATAATTGCAATAGAAGCTTAAAATTTCTTTTCTAATAAGAAAAAAGGTGTATCTTTGCAGCGTTTTTTATAAAACCTATTAAGAAATATTAAATTTTCCAATAGAATTATGGCAAATATCGGTCAAATAAAGCAAGTGATCGGACCAGTTGTAGACGTAAGTTTTACAGGTCCAGATGCTAAGTTACCTGAGATTTTGAATGCACTTACCATCAAAAGAGAAAATGGTGAAGAACTGGTACTGGAATGTCAGCGTCACCTTGGAGAAGATAGTGTGCGTGCGATCTCAATGGATGCTACGGATGGTCTTACCAGAGGGATGGACGTAGTTGATACCGGAAAACCTATCGCTATGCCTGTAGGTGATGCGATCAAAGGTCGTCTTTTCAACGTTGTTGGACAAGCAATTGATGGTATCGGTGAAGTACCAAAAGGTGAAAATGCTTATCCAATCCACCGTAAACCACCAAGGTATGAAGATCTTTCTACAGAGTCTGAGGTGCTTTACACAGGTATTAAAGTAATTGATTTGATTGAGCCTTATGCCAAAGGAGGAAAAATTGGACTTTTCGGAGGTGCTGGTGTAGGTAAAACCGTATTGATCATGGAATTGATCAATAATATTGCGAAAGGTTACGAGGGGATTTCAGTATTCGCAGGAGTAGGAGAGCGTACACGTGAAGGAAATGACTTGCTTCGTGAAATGATCGAATCTAATGTAATCCGTTACGGTGAAGAATTTAACCATAGCATGGAAGCAGGCGGATGGGATCTTTCCAAAGTAGATAAAAAAGAATTGGAAAAATCTCAGGCTACACTTGTGTTTGGTCAGATGAATGAGCCTCCTGGCGCCCGTGCGCGAGTTGCGCTTTCCGGATTGACAATCGCTGAATACTATAGAGATGGTGATTTGAGTGATCCTACAGGAGGTCGTGATATCCTTTTCTTTATCGATAATATCTTCCGATTTACTCAGGCTGGTTCTGAAGTATCGGCTCTTCTTGGACGTATGCCTTCGGCGGTAGGATACCAGCCAACACTGGCAACCGAGATGGGATTAATGCAGGAGCGTATTACTTCTACCAAAAGAGGATCGATTACTTCTGTACAAGCGGTTTATGTACCTGCGGATGATTTGACGGATCCCGCTCCGGCTACAACTTTCGCTCACTTGGATGCAACTACGGTATTGAGTCGTAAAATTGCTTCTCTTGGTATCTACCCGGCGGTGGATCCTCTGGATTCTACTTCTCGTATCCTTGATCCTGCAGTTATCGGCGATGAGCACTATGATACTGCGGAAGCAGTAAAGAATATTCTTCAGCGATATAATGAGTTACAGGATATCATCGCCATTTTGGGGATGGAAGAACTTTCTGAAGAAGATAAACTGGTTGTTTCTCGTGCGCGTAGAGTACAGCGTTTCCTTTCTCAACCATTCCACGTAGCAGAGCAATTTACTGGTTTGGAAGGAGTACTTGTTCCAATCGATGAAACGATCCGTGGATTCAAAATGATCCTTAACGGTGAAGTGGATGAATATCCGGAAGCTGCTTTCAACTTGAAAGGTAGTATTGATGAAGTAATCGAAGCAGGTAAGAAAATGCTTGCGGAAGCTGCTAATTAATCAATTATCAATCACAATAACAATTGATTATGAAAATTACTGTCTTAACACCCGATCAGGAAATTTACGAAGGTCCCATCACCTCTGTAAAGGTTCCGGGAGTCGGAGGACAATTTGAAGTACTAAAAAACCACGCTCCGCTGGTTTCAGCACTTGGAGCTGGCAATGTTCGATTGAAAATGGAAGGAGGCCAGAACAGGACTTTCTCTATCGAAAAAGGATTCATCGAAGTTTTAAATAATAATATATCTCTGTTGGTACAGGGATATCAAGAATAAACACTTAAGTCATTTTGCTGAGGGATAAAGAACGATGGTTTTTTATCCCTCTTTTTTTGCAAATAAGCCATCTATCTGTTTTTAAACTACTTCATGATATACACCCGGCTTAGTTTATAAAGTTTCAAGGGATAAAAATTCCAGTTTAACTTAAGCATCCATTCTGGCTGCCGGGCTGGTGGCCTCCAAGGTATCTACCGAAGAGCTCCCGCTGAATCCATATGGTAAAATAAAAGCCCTCTTTGTCCAAACACAAAAAGGGCCTAAATCATATAAAAATGACTAAAGACTATTCTTAACTCAAAACATTGGCATTCATTATATCTTCGATTGCCTCTGCTTCCAGCGGTATATTTTCCATCAAATCAAAAGGACCATTATCCGTCACTAAAATATCGTTTTCAAGTCTGATGCCCAGATTTTCCTCCGGGATGTAGATTCCGGGCTCGACGGTGAAAACCATGCCTGCCTGTACCGGGGCATAGCGATTGCTTAAATCGTGTACATCCAGCCCCAAATGGTGGGATGTCCCGTGCATAAAATACTTTTTATAGGCCGGGTAGTCCTTATCTTGATTTTTGATATCTGTTTTATCCAGGAGGCCGAGTTGCAATAATTCACTTTCCATCAGTTTTCCAACTTCCTGATGGTATTCTTCAAGACTCGCTCCGGGGACCAGCATTTGAATAGCTTCGTATAAAACGCGTAGTACGGCATCATAAACTGCTCGCTGTCGTGGCGTAAATTGCCCGTTAACCGGAATTGATCGAGTAAGATCGGCGGCATAATTTGCATATTCCGCTCCAAAATCCAGTAATAAAACCTCTCCGTCTTTACATTCCTGATTATTTGCACCATAATGCAAAACGCAGGCATTTTTTCCACTGGCAATGATTGGATGATAAGCGTGCCCGTTAGCTCGGTTGATCAGAAATTCGTGGCTAATCTCTGCTTCGACTTCATACTCCATGACCCCCGGGCGGACGTATTCCAGGACTCGGTTGAAAGCTTTTTCAGTAATACTACAGGATTGTTGGATAAGTTCGATCTCATATTTGGATTTGATCATCGCCATTTTTTTAAGAATTGGCTGTGATCGATGGTATTCATGACCGGGATAACGTGCTCTTAGTTTATTAGTAAATCTCAGATTTCTGGAACTTACTTCTGTAATTAAGCGATCATTTTCATTATTATTTACATAAATCCTTTCCGAAAGCAGAATTAGTTCATGCAAAATATTTTCCATATCATCCAGCCAATAAATTTTCTGGATGCCCGATATGGCCCTGGCTTCTTCTTTACTATATCTGTGTCCTTCCCACAATTTGGAATAATGATCACTTTTCTTGATAAAAGCGATTTCGTGAAAGCCTTCTTTGACGCAATCCGGAAATAGCACCAATACGGTTTCTGCCTGATCTAAACCACAGAGACTAAAAAGTGCTGAATCTTGTCGAAAAGGAAAGAATTGATCGCCGTTACGCGGCATCAGGTCATTAGACTGAAAGATGGCAATTGAATTTGGTTTCAGTTGTTTAGTGAATCGCCTCCTATTTAACCGAAACAGATCAGGATTGATCGGTGCATATTTCATGGTGTTGTTTTTTGTTGTAGTTTAGGCTCTTTTTAAGTATGAATAATAGGCATTTTGCCTACTTTTCTGCATCAAAAAGTAGTGTTGTGTTTAGCAACAGGGGGCTAAAAATAGTAACTAACCGGGAGGTGTTGATTGTTTTCTCTAAGGCATGTGACTAATACAATAGTATTAAAAAATAATGGGATAGGCAAGTCAGATTTTTTTCGATGAAAAAAATTAAAAAAGACACTAATGGTCAAATAACTGACTTTCAGTGTCTTAGTGATTTTAACAACAAAATGTTAAAATTACAGCTTTTGGTCTATGGCTTTGAGGTCTTCTTCATTAAATTCCTTGAACCATGTACCCAGCTTGTTTTTGGCTTGTGTTCTTACTTCTTCATTAACATAACAAGCAATTGTAACCAGTCCAAAACTCAAAACTCCAATGTCATCGGTATAGCCTAAAATAGGAGTAAGGTCAGGCAGGGCATCGATAGGTGAAATAAAATAACCTATCGTTCCGATGATAATATTTTTAGCCCAAAGTGGCGTGTCTTTTCTTTTATAAGCATAATAAAGCAATAATACGGTATAAACAGTTCTTTGCCCGGTTTTACCAGCATATCGCTTTATCTTTGTCCACATACCCTTTTCGCTAAATCCTTTCATATATTTTTTATTAGGATTTTCCATCATATTGATTATTGTTTAAAAGCAATTTATCAAAAAAGCCTAAAGGATCAAATTCTTTAAGATTTTCTTAGTAAAATGTTCGACCAAGGTCCAATGCGCCAAAAATAGAAACTTCCTCATCTTAAAAATAGTCGTCGAAACCATTTATTCACCTTATTTAAACATGCAAAAATATGATAGGTTTAAGACGACGCAAGGGAACAAGTCCTTCTGTAAGTGCCGGTTCGATGGCTGATATTGCCTTTTTATTATTGATATTTTTTTTAGTCACTACAGAGATTATGGAAGAAACCGGGATTAGAGTAAAATTACCACCCTGGGATCCTGATATAACCGAGCAGGAAATCCCTAGAAGAAATGTGCTAAACATTCTGGTTAATTCTAAAGATCAAATACTGGTTGAACAAAGCGAAGCATCTGTTGAGACTATCAGAGAGACCACGAAAACATTTATTATGAATCCGCAGGGATTGAAAACACTCCCGGCTAACCCCCGAAAGGCGATTGTTTCTTTACAAAATGATCGCAGTACTTCCTATCGAAAGTATCTTGAAGTGTATAATGAGGTTAAGGCCGCTTATAATGAGTTATGGGAGGAGGCATCGCAATTGCGCTTTGGCAAGAGTTATGCAAAATTAAATGATCTGGATCGCAAAGATATCCGCAAAGATATTCCACTGGTGATTTCCGAGGCTGATCCGACAGATGTTAAAGGACTCAATGGAATTTAATAAATAAATCCCCGGGCTGAATAAATCAGCCCAAGGGCCTTTAGAATACTAGCAATAGTTTAGCTTCCGAAGGGGAAACAATTATATCCGATTTCTGTATCGATGAGATCTCCAGGTTGTTCAGAAGTGCCCGATGGTGTTTCATACACTCCATCAGGAGTTGTTAATTCAATTTTCATAAAAGCATTCGTATTCTCGGAATTTTGGACAGCGTATTCCAAGCCGGAAGTATGCCCTCCAACAAATCCCGTGACAGTTATAGGGTTTCCGGAGTTATAGGAATAGTTAACAGTAAACCCGGGACAAGGTGATGGAATTCCCGTATCAGGGTTAATTGCAAAGATAGTTGCAGTTCCTGCATCATTTATGTTACCATCTGCTGTTATTTCGATGGTTACAGATTTATTACATGGACAAAATGGTACTCTGGTTTTTGTTGTTATCACATCATCAGGACTTTGTTCTTTAAGTGCTGGTTTGATTTCATTATCCTGCATAGAACAACTGGCAAAAGAAAGTATTAGGCATAGTGTACCTAAATATGAAAGATACTTCTTCATAATAAATAAGGTTTAATAAGCTCAAATCCTCTACTTCAGATGTATTAGCTAAATACAAAATCTTTTCAGTAAAGAATAAGCTCCGTGTTAAATAATAAATAAGATCCCGGAACCGAATTAATTTGAACGTTCATCAAAGACGTAACTGCACACAGACGGTTAATACCTGTTGATTAGTTACTTCAGATGGAAACTGGATTTTGAGTTTCCTTTTAGGTATGATAACATCAACCAAAAAAAGGTAACCGGGTAGAGACAGATTATTAAAGAAGTGTCTTGTAAAGGAAAAAGATTTAACTATCACCTATGAAAAAAGCCTCGAATGATCATCCGAGGCTTTATAACTTTTATAAACATATTAAACATTGCCTAATTTTGATCAAGCCGTTTTTACATATCTTCTTCTTTTCATTTGTTGGAACGCTTCTGCTTCCAAAGCTCTGAACTGGTAGCCTTCGGCGTGAAAATGCTTAAGCACTTTTGGAAGTACGTATTGCAACTTTTCGAAAGCTTTTATACTATCGTGAAAAACAATAATTGATCCTTTGCGGGCTTTTGAAATTACATTATGCAAACATTTATCTTTAGAGATTTCCGGATCAAAATCTCCACTCAAAACATCCCACATAATGATCTTATAATGTCTTTGCAGAAACTGAGCCTGCTTGGGCATAAGTCTGCCATAAGGAGGTCTGAATAAATCGGATTTAACCAGACGGGCACAGTTTCTCACATTGTGAAAATATTTGATATTGTCTGTCCCCCAGCCATTTACATGATTATAGGTATGATTGCCAATGGCATGTCCCTCGGCAAGTACCTGTTCGAAGACTTCCGGATGCTTTCTTACATTATCTCCGACACAAAAGAAAGTGCCTTTGGCATGGTAAGGTTTGAGTTGTTCTAAAACCCAGGGCGTTACCTCCGGGATAGGACCATCATCAAAAGTGAGGTATAATATTTTTTCATCGGTTGGTGCTTTCCAGTAAAAATTAGGAAAGAGATTTTGGATAAATTTAGGCGTTTTTACTAGGTACATCTCTTAAATTAAACTAAAACAGTGTAACGAAATTCGGGCTGATGATTTTTGATTTTCTGATGACTTGTTTTAGCGTTGTTAACCGGTTTGGAATTTTGGCGTCTAAAGTCTTTGTGATATGTTCAAAAATTTACAACCTCTTCTAAGAAAAATCTCACTTGCTAAGCGAATACAATTGAGATCAATATTAAATCTCCCTAAAGAATAGATTATTCTGTTGAAAAAATCATCTTCTTATCGGGATAAAATTACTTACATTTGTAACCCAAAATAAAGGGGAACTATTCGAAGAATTGTCAATGTTTGGAAATTCATTATCATAACGAAAAGCCCCTGTGAAATGCTGCTATAATTATTAAAAAATAGTGCTATTATTTTAGATAGATAATCAAATTAAAAAAGACAATTAACTTATGAATCCTGTTCGTGTGCGTTTTGCTCCAAGTCCTACCGGCGCTTTACATATTGGAGGGGTAAGGACAGCCTTGTATAACTACCTGCTGGCAAAAAAAACCGGAGGAACTTTTATCCTTCGTATTGAAGATACGGATCAAACCCGTTATGTGCCCGGAGCTGAAGAATATATTATGGAAGCTTTGCAATGGTGTGGGATCTTGCCTGCCGAAGGCCCCGGGATTGGAGGTGATTATGGGCCTTATCGACAATCAGAGCGAAAGGATATGTACGGCCAGTATGCACAACAACTGGTGGATAATGCTTATGCTTATTATGCTTTTGATACAGCAGAGGAATTAAGTGCGATAAGAGCAGAATACGAAAGTCGCAAGGAAATTTTCAGATATGATAGCAGTACCAGAACATCATTGAAAAATAGTTTGACGCTCTCTGAAGATGAAGTAAAGCAAAGGCTGGAAAGTGGAGTGCCCTATACGATCAGAATAAAAATACCAAAAGACGAAGAGATTTCTTTTGATGATTTGGTCAGAGGTCGAGTGACCTTTAGCAGTAATGAAGTGGATGATAAGATTATGCTGAAAGGAGATGGAATGCCTACGTATCACCTGGCAAATATTGTCGATGATCATTTTATGAAAATATCACATGTCATTCGCGGAGAAGAATGGTTGTCGAGTACCCCTCATCACGTCTACCTGTATCGCTTTCTGGGCTGGGAAGACAGTATGCCACAGTTCGCTCATTTACCATTGATCCTCAAGCCTACCGGCAAGGGAAAGCTCGGTAAAAGAGATGGGGCTAAATTCGGATTCCCGGTATTTCCCCTTTCGTGGAAAGGAGCCAGTGAAGAAGATTCTTTTGAAGGGTTTAGAGAGTTTGGTTTTGATCCCGAGGCGGTGTTAAATTTCCTGGCCTTTCTGGGATGGAACCCGGGGACAGAGCAAGAGATATTTTCACTGGATGAATTGGCGGAAGCCTTTTCTATTGAGCGCATTGGCAAGTCCGGAGCCAAGTTTGACTATGAAAAAGCAAAGTGGTATAATCAGCAATACCTGATGGCGAAGACGGGGCAGGAACTCGCCGAAACCGTGAAACCACTTTTGGCTAATAAAGGATATCAAGCGGAGGATACTTATCTGGCAAAGGTCTGTGAATTATTAAAAGAAAGGATTGGCTTGCTTCCAGAGATTCTGGAGCAGGGCTATTATTTTTTCGAAGCGGTAAAAGCTTATGATGAAAAAACGATCCGCAAAAGATGGCAGCCTGAAAGAGTAACTTTGTTTAACCAATTAGCAGATCAGATTCGGGATACCCAACCCTATATCAGTGCAGAACTGGAGAATACCATTAAATCTTTTATTAATAATTCGGGGCTGAAATTTGGGGAAGTATTGCCTATATTAAGAATTGCCATTTCAGGAACTATGCAGGGACCATCGGTGTTTGATATGATTGAAGTCCTGGGACAAAGGGAAGTCGATTCCAGATTGAGAACGGCTTATTCATCTTTTGATACTATTAAATCCATGAACTAGGGCTTTGTTATCGTATCATTTTTGAATTCTACCAAACTCGGCATTATGGCAAAGAAAAAAACAAAAATTGACAAACCGGATGTTCACAAAGATTTGGAAGGCCTGGATATCAAAATCAATGAATTTGGTGAAATTATTACGAATTATAAAGTTGATGCGATCAACGAATTTTTGAACGAGAATGTGGATGATAAAAAACTTAGAGTTCAGGAAAGCGAAGCTCGTTCTGAAGAAGAATAAGTGATATTTAATCGAATTCGAAAATAAGTGCCCCTTAATTGTTTGCTTACAATTAGGGGCTTTTTATTTGATTTTTCCAATACAAAAAGAATTCATTACTCAAGGTAATTAAGAACAAAAAGCTTGTTAACTCCCCTCAGAATCCTTGAATTTGCTAGTGATTTTCTGGATTTGAATAAATATTCCTGTGATTTTTTTCGTTTAAATAAGTATCCGGAATAGGTATTTTACCTATTTTTATTGTGCTCATGCAACCATATTAACATTTGTTAGTCTTTCATTTAAACGCTACAAAGCCAAATTGGAATACAACGAGATACACCGGGAAATAGTGGAGGCTTGCAAAAAAGGCCAGTCCAAAGCCCAGTTCGAATTATACCAGCTTTACTCCAAAGCAATGTATAATATCTGCCTGCGAATGGTAAAAAATGAAATGGATGCTGAGGACTTGCTGCAAAACTCCTTCGTTGATGTTTTTACAAAACTGCATTCGTTCCAGTTTCGATCTTCAATTGGAGCCTGGATCAAAAGAATAGTGGTTAATAATTGCATCAACTTTCTGAAAAAGAAACGGTTGTATTTTGAAGAGATTGATGAACGTATAGCAAATGTTAGTGAAGAGGAATCGAATGATTCACCACTCAGTGTTGAAGCGATCAATAAGGCGATATTCCAATTACCGGATGGCTACAGAGTGGTTTTTTCTCTATATCTAATTGAAGGTTATGATCATCAGGAAATTTCGGAAATACTTGATATATCTGTAGCCACATCTAAATCTCAGTATAGCCGGGCCAAAAAGAAAGTAAGGGCTTTACTGTTATCAGAAGGATCAGCTAGTGGCGTTTGATACGTTATAGATAAAAAGAGAATTAAAAAAGGCTAAGCAATTTTAAATTGAAAAGCCCGAATTAATAAAGACTAATCAAAAGATGATGAATAAAGATAAATTTGAACAATTTATCATTAACAGGCAAGCAGCCTTTGATGATAAAGAACCACCTAAGATGGCCTGGGGTAAAATCCAGGAGCAACTCAATAAAAACAATAAAGTTCCACGTCGTATTTCTCTTTGGTATTTTACCCGGGTTGCCGCCGCAATAATCATTATTCTTGGTACTGGTATTTATATTGGTAAGCAGATGACTTCTGGTACTCCGATTGCCAGTATTGAAGAGAGCTTCCCTGAATTCGCTGAAGCGAAGAAGTATTATGAAGTTGAAGTAAGTGAAAAGTTGGCACAACTGGCTAGTTATAATTATGATACTTCCCTGGAAGAAGATATGGCGCAACTGGATAAATTTATGAATGAACTGCGTAGCGAACTGGAAGAAGCTCCAAAGGGTGCAGAGGAGCAAATTATTAATACAATGATAACGAATTACCAAACTAAATTGGATATCCTGGAGAGAGTCCTGGAATCCTTAAGATCTACTAATCAAGTTAAAAATACCAAAGATGAGGAAGTTAATATTTAAAAATCTCTTCCTGTCACTTTTATTGATAGGATTTTTCGCCCCGGCGACCTATGCAGATACTGGTTTACCCACTGTAAAAGAGGAGTTTACAAAGACGATTAAAAAGAGTTTTAATATCAGCAGTGACGGAAATGTCGCTTTAACCAATAAATACGGACGTATTAACCTGACTACCTGGAATAAAAACGAAGTGAAAATAGATGTTACGATTACTGTGAAAACCCGAAATGAGTCCACCGCTAACGATATCTTTGATCGCATTAATGTTGACTTTTCCAATACAGGCTCATCGGTAAGAGCCGAAACTACCATTGAATCCCAAAAATCAAACTGGTGGGGGAGCAATAGTAAGGGAGACTTCAAGATTGATTATGAAGTGAGTATGCCTAAAAATGCCAGCCTGGAGCTTAGGAATAAATACGGTGATGCAGAAATTGATGCCATTGGAGGAGATGCTCAGGTGGTAGTAAAATATGGCAATTTTAACCTACGCAGTGTAGGCGGAAAAACAGAAATTGATTTGGGCTATGGAAATGCTACAGTTGGCGAAATAGGAGATGGAAATATAGTGATCAAGTATAGTAAACTTAAGGTTAAAAAAGCAAATCAAGTTAATCTGGAAAGTAAATACTCAAAAATATACATTGAAGGTGCGGATAAGCTAAAAACGATTACTAAATATGATTCCTATGATATCGGGGAGATACAGGAACTTTCCAATCAAGGGAAATATGATCATTTTAAAATCGAAAAGGTAGATCATTTCAGAGCTTTTTCAAAGTATACGGACTATGCAATACAGGATTTGTACAAAAATGCCGAATGTGAAATGCGATATGGTGGAATCAAGATAGAGAACCTCAGACAGGGTTTTGAGATGGTTTCATTTGAATGTGAGTATACGGATTGTAAAGTTTATATGGATAATGGTGCAAATTTCCAGTTGGATGCCATAGCAGATTATTCTACCATCCGCTATCCGGATAATATGGAAGTTAGTTATGATAAAAACCGAAGTAATACGCATGAAGTCAGAGGACATCGAGGCAGTAAAAATGCTGGCAAGATAAAAGCGCGCTTGCGATACGGAGGCTTAAAGATTCGATAAAAATTGAATAAATAAATATTTAAAAAGTCATGTAGGTTCATTCCGCATGGCTTTTTTGTTTTTAATAGACATAAAGTGAATGCTTGTTTTACAAAGGGAAGCTAATTTTGGATTTTGTACATGGAGAATAATAGATAAAATATAGTTGGAATATCTGGAAATCAATGATTTATCTTTAAAGCCATTAAAAATGTAATTTGCTTTTTTTAATTACTTACAACAAACGAAACCTCTTTGCTATAAAAAGGAATCTTACATTATTTGCTTCTCTTCCTACTATGACTGACTCAACGTTTATTACTAATCCTGCCTTTGCTAATCCTTATTTTAGAAAAATGAAAAAGGGTCATTGCATTCTTTTTTGTTATATTCGCAAGGCATAGGTGCTTTTCGAAGCGATTAAACAAACATTAAATGAAGGTAAAATTTTGTGGTGCTGCGCAGGAAGTGACCGGAAGTTGTCACTTGATCACTTTGGATAATGGTTTCAAAATCCTTTTGGATTGCGGACTCTATCAGGGGCGTACCAAGAGTATGGAAAATTTTAACGCCAAATGGTATTTTAATCCCAGGGAGATAGACTGTGTAATTCTTTCTCACGCCCATATCGATCATAGTGGAAGATTGCCTAAACTGGTAAAAGACGGTTTCAGTGGGCATATTATCTGTACCCATGCAACACGCAGCTTATGTGCGATTATGCTACTGGATAGTGCCAAAATTAAGGAACGGGATGCCGAGTACTGGAATCGACGGCAGTTGAAGAAAAAGAAAAAAAGCAGGAGAGAGAAAATCAGAACACCTTTATATACCAGCGAAGATGTGGCGGATACTATGGAGTTGTTTATGGGCGTCTCTTACGAAAAATGGTATCGTCTAAACGATGATATAGAAGTATTTTTTAGGGATGCAGGGCATATTCTCGGGAGTGCGACGGTTACTTTGAAAATCAAGGAAGGAGATAAAGAAACGGTTTTTGGTTTTACCGGTGATATTGGCCGCCCCGATCGTCCGATCCTTCGTGACCCCTTACCAATGCCCGAGGTAGATTATTTGATCTGTGAATCAACTTATGGAGCGAAAGATCATCTTGCCAAACCCGCCGAATCCGAACGCTTTTTGGAGATCATAAAAAAGACTTGTATAGAAAAGAGGGGGAAGCTGATTATACCTGCTTTTAGTGTCGGACGCACTCAGGAGATCGTTTACATGTTGGACCGAATGGAAACGGAAGGCTTGTTGCCACATATCCCGGTATATGTGGATAGCCCTCTTGCAGTTAATGCAACAATGGTATTTGGCTCACATCCCGAGTGTTTCGATGAACAACTGAATGAATATCTTTTAATAGATGATAATCCTTTTGGTTTCAACCGATTGAGTTATGTACGCTCGGTTGAGCTTTCTAAAAGGTTAAATCATACTAAAGATGCCTGTATTATTATCAGCTCTTCCGGAATGATGAATGCCGGACGCGTGCGTCATCACTTGTATAATAGTATTGATCAGGAGAAAAACACCTTGCTGATTGTTGGATATTGCTCCCCTGATACTCCCGGAGGAATGCTTCGCAACGGAATTCAGGAAATTAAGCTTTTTGGAGAGATTAAACCGGTCAGGGCCGAAATTGAAATCATGGATTCCTTTTCTGCTCATGCGGACAGGAATGAAATCATTGCATTTTTGGAAAATCAGCATAAGCTCAAAACCTTATTCCTGGTACACGGAGAGTTACCCAGCCAAAAAACATTTAGGAGCCTGTTGTATAATAAGGGCTATGAAAATGTTGAAATCCCGCAACTGGGACAGGTTTTTGAAGTTTAAACATTATCCTCCGGATTGCGTGTAATTTAAAAAGTAGCTGAATCAATTGACTCCTAAGTGACACAAATGCATTCTGTTTGTATTGGAGTTTTCAAACGCAAAGGCTAAGTCGTTCTTCTTGTGAATAAGTCTATATTTTTGTTAAAATGTAGTTAAACTCCCGTTTTTAGGCCAGAATGTTTAATAATCTCAACCGAAATGTAGTTATACAGCAGGTCGAAACGAACATCCTTTTTCTGAATCTATAGCTTAACTACTAAATTTATCATTGATCGTAGGAAAATTATAATGTTGATGCAAAGATCATTACTACTCTTTTTCGTTTTGTCACTTTCATTTTCTTCGCTTTTTGTGACATCCTGCAATCGTTTGGATGATTTGGATAATCTGGAAGTCAGCAATAGTGATGCAGAATTCGCTATTCCTCTCTTTAAAGGGGAAGCCTCATTTGAGGACGTTCTGGAGAAATTCGATGAGGAAACTTTTATCACTATATTACCCGATGGCCTGATTCAACTGAATTATAAAGGCAATGTAACAGCCCGGTCGAGTACGGATATTTTCAATGGATTAGCAGCCGTTGATGGCATCCCTTTGCCACTGTTTGATACAATAGTCGGACTGGAATTTAATCTGCCCAATAATATTGACGTAGATTTTGCGATTTTGAAAAGTGGTTTGGTTAAATGGGGATATCAGATCGAACACGATGAGCCGATCACGGTTAAGCTCACTATTCCAAATGCAATCAAAGACGGCGAAGCTTTTCAACATATCCGGACACACTCGGCTTCGGAGACCGTTGGTGGCCAGCTCGATCCGATCGATGTCACCGGATATACCTTGTTTCCTACCAATGACAGTATATATGTACGTTATGAAGCTTTCCTTCAGGATAGTGCTTATCCGGATACTTTGACCAACTTTTTTATAGTTTTTGAAGATTTTCAGGCTTCTTATGTCGAAGGATATTTAGGGAATGAATTATATGAATTGCCAAGAGATACGATTGAGATTGAATTTTTTGAAAACTGGACGCGAGGCGATGTATTCTTTGAAGAGCCGCGGATATTGATTGGAGTAGAGAATTCCTTCGGATTTCCGGTACGCTCCAAGACAAATATTATGTCTATTATCACGGTGGATGGAGATTCTCTGGGCTTGGAAAGCTCCTTTATTGATAATGGGATAGATTTTGATTACCCAACACTGGATGAAGTAGGAGAAGTGAAAGCTACCAATTTTTATTTTGATAATGAAAACTCCAATATCACAGAGATTATAGGTGCTGGTCCCGTATCGGTTGATTATGATCTGGATGCTATCCCCAATCCGGATATGGATACGGCTATTCGGGGATTTCTCACGGATTCCAGCTTTTTTAAGGTACAGGTTGAAGTAGAGCTGCCGATTCATGGTACAGCAGTGGGTTTTGCGGCCAGGGATACTTTTGATATTGATTTTGGAGATCGGGACAATATTGATTTTGTTGAGTTTAAATTGATTGCGGATAATGGAATTCCGGTCGAAGTAGGTTTACAGGTTTATTTTGCCGATAATGCCGGAAATATTCTGGACTCTCTGTTTACTACCGAAAGCGAGTTAATCCTTGAAGCAGCGCCGGTCGATGGAGCAGGACTGGTGACAGAACGGGTTGAAAAAACGACTTTTTCAACTTTCAATCAGGCACAATATCAGAATATAAGAACAGCTGCTAAAGCTTTTGTCGAAGCCTCATTTTCTACTACCAATGATGGAAATGATACCGTTAAAATATTCTCTGATCAAAAAGTTGAATTTAGAATGGGTATGAAAATTGGTACTACGGATTAACAGATAAAGTTTCAAAATACCGATATGCTCTAAATTTCTAATTCCAGGATTTAGTACAGCTTGGAAAAATCTTTGGAACAGGCTATTTAGATACTGATGAGATTTATCGCATAAATCAAAAGAGTATCCTGCACAAGGATACTTTTCCCAAAAATTAAAAATCCTAAAAATGTTGAGAAAACTCCTCTCTGTTTTATTGTTGTCTTCCCTTGCTGTTACGCTTTTCGGACAACAAGAGTTGAGCCTTCATTTCTTGAAAAATACCTGGCAGGCAAGTAAAACGAATCCGGCATTTATGACCGAAAATAAATTACATGTTGGTTTGCCCAGCTTGTATTTTAATATTTCTCATACCGGACCTTCCTACAATGATGTAGTTGTCAGAAGTAATAATGGTGAAAATGTACTGGATATTGACCGGGTACTGAATGGACTTTCATCCGATAATCAGCTTTTTACGAATGTTGAACTGGAGACAGTTAGTGTTTCCTTCGGATTGAAAAAACTTCGATTGAGTTTTAATCATGCTATAAAGCTTAATTCTTTTATTGATTATTCAAAAAATATGGTAGAACTGGCCTGGAATGGAAATAGTCAGTTCATCGGGCAAACGATAGCAGTTGGGCCGGAGTTTCAGGCTTTTGCTTATAATGAGTTTGGTTTTGGTGCTGCAATGAAATTCCTGAATGTTTCTGCCGGAGCGCGTCTTAAGGTCTTGACAGGTATCGGAGATGCCTCCAGCGAACGGACGCATGCGACCCTGTTCACGGATCCTGATGTATATCAATTGACCATTGATACCGATTATCGTATCAATAGTTCTTCTTTCCTGGTGTACGATCAGGATGGAGATTTTGAATTGGACTTTGGTGATCCTTCTTTCGAAAATTTGTTTACTTCAAATCTGGGTTTTGCACTGGATCTGGGAGCAGATATAGACTTGGGAAAACTTAATATTGCGGCCAGTATTGTTGACCTTGGCTTTATCAGATGGAATCGCAATCCGGTGAATTATACCAGTAAAGGCAATTACACCTATGAGGGACTGGATATTTCAGATATTGTAAATGATGAATCCATTTCATTCGAAGAAACAATCGATACCTTATCGGACATTTTTAACTTTGATGAAACGGCCTCAGCCTATACGACTTCATTGGCCAGTAAACTTTACCTGAGTGGGACTTATGAAGTAAATGACTTATTCAATGTAGGGGCTTTGCTCTATTCCGAATTGTATCGCGGTAAACTATATCCGGCATTTGCTGCCAGTGCTTCAATGGATATTAGCAAAATAATTTCAATTGGCACAGTGTATTCCGTTCGCAATAAAACTTATGATAATATTGGGCTCAACGCCACAGTGAAACTGGGGCCGGTACAAATATTTGCAGTAACGGATAATGTTATAGCGGCTTTCCAGCCTTATGATAGCCGGAACGTAAATGCCAGATTCGGACTTAATTTAGTGATGAATTAAATAATTGGATATGCTGCTCTAGTGCAGAATAATATCTTCAGTCTTCCATCATTCCCGTTTTGTGGAGGATTGGCAACTGACCACCATAAGCCTTTGAGATATTTTCCTGGGTAAAGGTAGTAGCAGTATCTCCGTGGGCAATTAAGCGTTGATTCAGCAAAATGACTTTGTCAAAATAGCTTTCAACAGTTGATAAATCATGATGTACCACTAATAAGGTTTTTCCCTCGGCAGCCAGTTTTTTGAGGATTTGAATAATTTTTTCCTCTGTAGTCATATCTACACCTACGAAAGGTTCATCCAGTAAATAGATATCGGCCATTTGACATAGCGCTCTGGCCAGAAAAACTCTTTGTTGCTGACCTCCCGAAAGTTCACCGATCTGTCGATCTTTGAAATGAGTCATACCGACTTCCCTAAGTGCTTCCATCGCAATTCCTCTATCTTTGCTATTAAGTCTGCTAAACACTTTTTTATGAGGATAGCGTCCCATAAGCACAATATCGAAAACCGTTGCCGGAAAATTCCAGTCCACATCGTTTTTTTGTGGGACGTAGACGATTTTTTTCCGCTGAGATTTTAGATCCTGACCATTAATCAAAATGTTGCCGGTATTAATATCTATGAGTCCCAGGATTGCTTTGAATAATGTAGATTTTCCCGCCCCATTTTGGCCAATAACCCCGTGTACTTTTCCTTTTTCGAGATTCAGGAAAATATTAGTCAATACTCTTTTCTTTTCGTAAGAAACAGAAAGTCCTTTTATTTCAATTGAATACATATTTATTCGTAATTCCTTGTTCGATTTTTGAGCATGGCATACCAAAAACCTCGCTAGGCATTATCTAATTTTTTTACAACAAATATAAAACCGCCAATAAACAGTAAACCAATTAATCCATAGAGCCAGATATTATGGCCACTGCTGTCTTTTTTTTCATTGCTCTCCTGTTCAGTCTTCACTTCCGCCGAAAGCCCTTTGACGATTGTGTCTGTGTTATGCTTCAACATATCAATATAAGTAGAAGCATCACTTTCTTTATCTCCGATAGAATCTGCGTATAATTCGCCTCCGACGGCTATATTATTATCCCGCGCCAATTGTTTTAACAGCTTGGGATTGATGGTGCTTTCAATAAAAACGGCGGGTACTTTACGCTCTTTGATAACTTTATTAAGGCGATTGATATCTGAAGTCTGAACATCAGCGTCCGTTGATACTCCGAGGATGGCTTCCAGTTGGATGCCATAGCGTCGGCCATAATATTGAAAAGCATCATGAGAGGTGATAAGGACTCTTTTTTCTTCGGGGATAGATTGTATTTTTTTTAGAATATAAGCATCCAGCTTTTTCAGCTCCTGTAGGTAATTTTGGTAATTTTTTTCAAAAAAAGCTGTTTTCTCCGGCAATAATTCAATAAAAGCTTTTTTGATATTTTTAATGTATGTATAGGCATTTGTAACATTCATCCAGGCGTGCGGATCGGTGGCATTTTCGTAAGTGAGACTTTGGACGGGCTGAATCCCTTCAGTGACTATTACGCTTTTTGCTTTGGTTCCGGAATTTTCGATCAGTTCATTGAACCAGCCTTCAAAGGTCAGACCATTCTTCAGAATAAGTTGTGCATTGGCGACTGATTTGACATCCTTGGGCGTTGGATCGTAGAGATGCGGGTCTCCACCGATGGGAACGATACATTGAATGTCGAGATGTTCTCCACCAATATTTTTAGCCATATCCCAAATCATAGACGCAGTAGCAAGTACTTTGGGTTTTTCCTGTGCCAGGCAAGTTATATGGAAAATAATTAAAAATAGCGTGATTGATCTTTTCATAATCTTTTCGTCCGGGCTTTGATACAGAATTTTGTATGCGAATTATAACATAAAACAGGGGAATAAAGATAATTATTTTTAGATTAATCTAAAAATAATTATTAGTTGTGTCGAAATATCTCTTTTGAGCATAAGTATTGTTAAGTTCTTGAGAGATAAAGACTTGGCAGTATAATTGATATTTGAATATATATTAAGATTAAATATAAATATCGATTTAATGCAGATTTGGAAACGGACCTGTGTTTATTCGGTGCATATTTTCATGTCTCTTCTCTCTTTTTTGTAAAATCATTGGTGTCTTTTTCTCTTATTTTTAGAAAGATCACGTAGTAACATGAAAAAGAGTTATAAGCAAATTCAACGATGGTTTATCGGGGACTACCTTGACAAAACTCAGGACATTTTCGAAAAATCGAAGATTAAATTGGTTTATGTATTTGCTTTACTTTCAATACTAAGCATCGGCATTTCACTGCCTTCTGTGTTCCGGATGCATGAAATAGCTTTCTGGGGTACTGTGCTTGCACTCTTTTTAATGAGTGGAATACCATTTTTACTGAAATATACAGAGTCTGTAAGACTGACAGCGAAATTCAGCCTTATCCTTGGCTTTTTTAACCTCACCCAGATTTATTTTCTACTGGGGCGACCTGACCCGATGGGGATTGGCGGATGGTTTATCGCCTTGATTATCATTGCCAGTTTTGTATTGGGAAGACAGTGGGGATTTATATTTTTCTTCTCATGCGTAATTGCAGTCTTCACTATGGTTACGTTTAAATTTTATGATTTTGTACCTTATGAAATAGCCTTAGGCCCAAAGGACGATCAATGGATTCTCCTTTTTACTCCTGTCAGATCTCTTTTCCCCATATTGATTATTTATTGGGTAATTCTCGAAATTTTGGAATCCAAAAATATCACGGATCAAAAGCTACAAACGATTGTAGCAGAGCAAAAACTTTTGAATAAAAAATTGAGCATCAGCGAGGCGCAGTATCGCAAATTTATTGAAGATGCAGACGATTTAATTTATGTATTGGATGGTTTCGGAAGATTTACCTATGTTAATCCGGCATTCGAAAAAATAGGAGGCTATAATTTATCGGAAATAGCCGACTATACGTTTAATTTCTTTGTACAAGAAAAGCATCAACCTACTCTGCATAAACAGTTGTACGACCAGGTCAAAAATCGTAAAGAGCGGGCTTATTATGAGTTTCCAATTTTGAATAAATCGGGAAAAGAAATCTGGATCGGTCAGAAAGTAAATATGACTTTTAAGGATAAGCGCCTTGTCAAAGCTGTCTGTATTGCCCGCGATATTACTCAGCGAAAACAATTTGAGATTGAATTGATCAAAGCAAAAGAAGAAGCGATCAAAGCTTCGGAGGCCAAAGCAGAATTTTTATCATCCATGAGCCATGAAATCCGCACGCCAATGAATGCGGTGATAGGAATGACGCATCTTTTGTTGCAGGAAGATCCTCGCAAAGATCAATTGGAAAACCTGAAAACGCTTAAGTTTTCCGGGGAAAATCTTTTGGCAATTATTAATGATATTCTGGATTTTAGTAAAATTGAATCTGGAAAATTAAAACTAGAACGTATCAGTTTTAGTCTCCGCCATGTCGTGGATTCAATTTATCATGCCTTGTCGATCAAAGCAAAAGATAAAGAGATCAAGCTGCTGAATAAATTTGATGAGAATATACCTGACCTTCTTCTTGGAGATTCGGTAAGACTGTATCAGATTCTGAATAATTTAATAGGAAATGCAATTAAGTTTACCAAAAAAGGCCATGTCATTATTCAGACTACTTTGCGGAAAATGGAAGGAGAAGAAGCACTGATTGATTTTTCAATTATGGATACCGGGATTGGTATACCGGAAGAAAAACTGAATAGTATCTTCGAGAATTTCACGCAGGCAAGTTCCAGTACTACGCGTCAGTTTGGCGGAACCGGTTTGGGGCTTGCGATTACTAAAAAACTGCTGGAGCTTCAGGGAAGTAAAATAAATGTAAGCAGTGTTTTTGGTAAAGGTTCTCATTTTTACTTTTCGTTAAAATTTAAACGGAGCAAAATTAAACCATCTTCTGAGAAGCTAAGAAATAAACAGCTCAAACGTTCGGTAGAAAACAGTTTAAATGGTATAAAAATCCTTTTGGTTGAGGACAATCGGGTAAATCAATTGGTCGCCCGGAAATTTATCTCTAAATGGGGAGCTGAAATGCAAATTGCTGAGAATGGAGTAGAGGCAATTGAGGCGGTGAAAAGAGATCCTTTTGATATCATTCTCATGGATTTGCAAATGCCCGTAATGGGAGGGATTGAAGCAACCGAAGAGATTCGAAAGCTGGGGGGAAAATTTCGGCAGCTTCCAATTGTAGCACTTACGGCTTCTGCCGTTATAGAAATACAGGAAGAAGCGATACAGGCAGGGATGGATGATTTTCTAACCAAACCATTCGATCCGCATATCCTGTTAAGCAAAATTAAAGCTTATGCTTTGCAGCCCAAGCCCATGAAACTGGAATTTCATAAATCCCAAAAAGAACGTGGCCGCCGGTAAACAATTCTGGTTTCGGCAACTGTTTGAATTAAATACCAAATAAGTACACCCGCTACTGGAATATAAGCCATTATGCCTATAAACTTGATCCAGAGGGGTAAACTGATCAACAACACTAAAATGGTTTTGAGAAAAGAAATCTTTTTAATGTGTTGATAAACTAGGAGCAGATGGATGGCACTAATGATCTGCCAAAGTCCCAATATAATGATCATGGCATTCGTCCAGACCAGACCCTTTTCAAGAATAGCCAATAATATTACCGCAATTATCAGTATACCCTGCCCCAATAAATCGATTTTCATTCTGAATTTACTGATCATAATTAGCGTAATATTAATTAATGGTTTATCCTTGCTCGAAAATAAGAATAGATAAGAAGATATTATTCAGATCATGGTTTATTATTCATTAAACAAGGTGTTTACAGTTTACTTTTTTGCTGTTTATCCTAATTCCTGACTATCCAGAATATCCTCCATTTCGACTTCGGCATATTTCTCATTTCTGTTTGATTGGGCAAAATAATTCTTCGTATTAATTGTAATATTATAATACCAGATAGCCAAAATAAACGGAATGATGATGACGAAAACAAGCGGAATGATTTTACCGGCAGCATTTGTCGGATAAAACCCGCTTGCAACCAATACGCCCAAAAAAGTCAGACAAACTACTGCCGCAGATATATGTTTTATTCTATCGTTTTCTCTATGACCCAAAAAAAGAAAAAGCAGTGCGCTGAATAATTGAACACTTCCCAGTGCCAATTGTGCAAGTAAAGCAATAAACCATACACCGGCAAAGCCAAATCCTAATACTCCGGAAACTAGATAAATTACACCAAGTACAGTCTGTAATACGAAATCAATCTGGATGAGTTTTGCACCTTTTTTCATAACAGATGAATTTTAGAGCTAAGATAAGAGGAAAATAAATAAAATTCAATTTTTTCTGAAAATTCGAAATATTCTATATTTAGAACAAACTTACTTTTATTTGGTTAAAAAATATATTAGGAAAAACCTCTAATAGTTTTAGCAAATATATTTTCGCCGAAATAAAAATTAAACATACATGCATCTAAATCAAATCAGTGAATTAATCAGAAAAAGGCGTTCAATTTATCCCCCAATGTATAGTGGAACGCCAATTTCCAGAGATATTATTGAAGAAATACTGGAAAATGCTAATTATGCACCAACCCACCGCCTGACAGAACCCTGGCGTTTTAGAGTATTATCCGGAGCATATCTAAAAAAATTAAGCGATTTTCAGGGAGCGTTTTACAAAAAACATACGCCTGAGGAACTTTTCTCAGAAAAGAAATACGAAAAAACGATTAAAAAACCTTTGCAATGTGCCTGTGTAATTGCAATCTGTATGCGCAGGGACCCTGCGGAAAGTGTACCGGAATGGGAGGAAATTGCTTCTGTTGCCTGTGCTGTACAAAATATGTGGCTGACGAGTGCGGCTTATGGTATCGGAGCTTATTGGAGTAGTCCTAAATCCATTCATGCCGCTCAGGATTTACTACAATTGGAAGAAGGAGAACGCTGCCTCGGATTTTTTTATATGGGAAATTATGAAGGTCCGGACCTGCCGGCCAAACGAAGCCCTATTGATTCAAAGGTAAACTGGCTGGAATAATCTAGCTCCTTTATTGGTCAATATATAAAATTCCCGTACTTTTGCCCTCCGTAAAATAAATTTTGTAAAACCAAGCGGTTTTAGATTTTAATTTCATCTATAAAAGATAGATATTTTTAAACAAAACGATAATAAAAAATGGGTCAAACAATTACTTATGTCATTCCTGTTTTAGGAGTTGTGGCGTTATTGTATACCTTCTGGAAATCATCTTGGGTTTCTAAGCAAGATGTAGGTACAGATCGAATGGGTAATATTGCCAAAAATATTGCTGATGGTGCAATGGCTTTCCTGAAAGCGGAGTATCGTGTACTTGCTATTTTTGTGGTAGTGGTAGCGGCTTTGATGGTTTGGAGTGGAACAAAAGCTGGTTCAAGCATGTTGGTTGGACTTTCTTTTGTATTAGGAGCTATCTGTTCCGCTTTGGCAGGTTTCATTGGTATGAAGGTAGCCACCAAAGCTAATGTCCGTACTACGAATGCTGCACGTACTAGTCTTGGAAAAGCATTGGAAGTCGCTTTCTCGGGAGGTGCTGTGATGGGAATGGGAGTTGTTGGTCTGGGCGTACTGGGACTGGGGAGCTTGTTTTTATTATACAGCGGTATGGATGGCTGGAATATCAATAAAGTAATTACAGTAATCACTGGTTTTTCTTTTGGCGCATCTTCTATCGCACTTTTTGCACGTGTGGGAGGAGGAATTTATACAAAAGCTGCTGATGTAGGAGCGGATTTGGTAGGAAAGGTAGAAGCAGGTATACCCGAAGATCATCCGCTTAATCCTGCGACTATCGCGGATAATGTAGGGGATAATGTAGGGGATGTAGCAGGTATGGGAGCTGATCTTTTCGAATCTTATGTTGGATCGATTATCGGAACCATGGTACTTGGAGCTGTTTTTATTGGTGATGCAACCATTAATAATGGAGCATGGGCAGATAATTTTGACGGTCTTTCCGGAGTATTATTGCCCCTGGTTCTGGCTGGAATCGGGATTATTACTTCGATCCTGGGAACGTTCTTCGTTCGTGTAAGTGAAGGCGGAGACCCACAAAAAGCTTTGAATACCGGAGAGTTTATTGCGGCAGGTGTTATGTTAGTAGCAACTTTCTTTGTTACTAAATGGATGTTGCCCAGCGGAGAGTGGGTACTTGATGGAAAAACCTATTCTTCAATGGGAGTTTTCTGGGCGGTATTATTTGGACTGGCAGCCGGTTTGCTGATCGGTCTGGTTACTGAATTTTATACTGGTACAGGAACGAAGCCTGTTAAATCTATCGTAGATCAGTCCTTGACGGGATCTGCAACTAATATTATTGCCGGTCTAGGTGTTGGTATGCAATCTACTGCAATTCCGATTCTTATTCTGGGCGCAGCCATTCTTGGCGCACACCATTTTGCCGGTCTGTACGGTATTGCTATTGCTGCGGTGGGAATGCTTTCGAATACCGGTATTCAGCTGGCGGTTGATGCCTACGGCCCGATTGCGGATAATGCCGGAGGAATTGCAGAGATGGCAGAACTACCTAAAGACGTTCGTCAAAAAACGGATAAACTGGATGCCGTTGGAAATACTACTGCTGCAATCGGAAAAGGCTTTGCGATTGGTTCTGCTGCTTTAACGACTTTGGCACTTTTTGCCGCTTTTATCGCTGCTTATGAGCAAGTTGGTAACCGAACTTTGGAAATCGAGATTACCGATCCTAAAGTGATGGCTTCGCTTTTAGTAGGAGGGATGCTACCCTTCCTGTTTTCTGCTCTTTCTATGAATGCTGTGGGACGTGCTGCAATGGATATGATTCAAGAGGTACGTCGTCAGTTTAAATCTATCCCTGAGTTGAAAAATGCACTGGAGGTAATGAACAAAAACGAAGGTAAAGATTTTGATGATTGGTCAGATGCAGACAAGAAAACTTTTGAAGCGGCGGATGGTAAAGCCGAATACGATAAATGTGTAGCGATC
Organism: Saprospiraceae bacterium; assembly: GCA_028280415.1. Taxonomy (GTDB): domain Bacteria; phylum Bacteroidota; class Bacteroidia; order Chitinophagales; family Saprospiraceae; genus JAHDHW01. Next base: position 14,053 of record JANQLV010000032.1, on the reverse strand, counting down.
TCCACTGCTGCCTCTATCCGTGAAATGGTAGTTCCTGGATTGATTGCCGTAATTTCGCCCGTATTAGTTGGATTCATAGGCGGAGGAGAGATGCTAGGAGGTCTTTTAGCTGGTGTAACAGTTTGTGGGGTATTGATGGCGATCTTCCAGTCAAATGCCGGTGGAGCTTGGGACAATGCCAAGAAGATGTTTGAGGAAGGTGTCGAAATTCAGGGTAAAATGTACTACAAAGGTTCAGATGCCCACAAAGCGACAGTTGTTGGTGATACCGTAGGTGATCCTTTTAAAGATACTTCCGGACCATCTTTGAATATTCTATTGAAGTTAATGTCAGTGGTAGCGCTTGTCATTGCGCCTTTCATCTAAACATCGATAATAACAAATAACATTATATCGACCGGATATCGGGGGTGAAAGCCTCTGGTATCCGGCTTTTATTTGCTACCAATTCCGTCCTTTTAAAGACGATCTGTCGAAATTATCCTTTACAAAGGAAATAATATTTGCTAAATTCATCGAAGGTTAAATATCTTTAATCGAAAAGGCGTTATAATTACGTTAAAAAAATAGTTTGGCAGGATAATAGCCGAACAATTATTATAAATTAAGGTATATTAGTAGAGGTTAGGTTTCTTCTGATGATTTTTCCTCAACAATTACACTACTTTTCCTAAAATTTAAAATAGAAGATATTATGAAAGTGAGAGGCTCGATATTCTTTTCCTTAATCGCAGCTGTCGTTACGCTTGGCCTTATTTTGCCAAATTATGGTGACGAGCAGAAAGAGACAGTCTTGATGCAAACGATGCTTAGCGGTCTGGAACAACTACACTTCGCTCCGATTGAACTGGATGATGATTTTTCGAAAAGAGCTTATGATTTATACTTGGATAGAATGGATGGTGGCCGAAGATGGCTTGTCCAGGAAGACGTGGATCAATTAGCTAAATACAGGCTTGAACTGGATAATGAAGCACTACGCGGTACTTATGATTTTTTCGACCTTTCCGAGCAAGTGCTCAATTCTGGAATAAAGAAAGTAGAAGGCTTTTATAAAGAACTACTTGCAGAACCTTTTAACTTCACCAAAAGCGAAATGATCGAACTGGACGGTGATAAAAAAGCTTTTCCCAAAAATGATGAAGAATTGAAAGACAATTGGAGAAAGTCCTTGAAATACGAAACACTGACGCGCTATTTTGATAAGCTTGAAGCTCAGAAGGAGCTCAAAGAAGGAGAAGAGAAAAAATCGAATAAGGAGCTTGAAAAAGAAGCCAGAGAGTCAGTACTTGATATGTATGATGATATTTTCGATCGTTTGGGTAAACTACGTCGATCCGACCGCCTGAGTGATTATCTAAATGCATTGACCAATGTTTATGATCCACATACGGGATATTACGCTCCTAAAGACAAAGAGAATTTTGATATTTCCATGTCTGGAGCTCTGGAAGGAATCGGAGCAAGACTGCAAACGGATGGGGATTATACGAAAGTCAGTGAAATCGTTCCCGGAGGCCCTGCCTGGAAACAGAAAGAACTGGAAGCTAAAGATTTGATCACAGCAGTTAAGCAAGAAGATGAAGAAGAAGCAGTCAATGTAACCGGGTTCCGAATCGATGATGTAGTCAAATTAATTCGCGGTAAGAAAGGGACTAAAGTTACCCTGACCATAAAAAAAGTAGACGGTGCAATCAAAGATATTACAATCACTCGTGACCTTGTGATTACCGATGAAGGATATGCTAAATCGTTAATTCTCGATTTTCCCGGTAAAGCCGAAAACGTGGGATATATCAAATTACCAAGATTTTATGCAGATTTCAATAGAAGAGGAGGAAGAAGCTGTGCTACAGATGTAGCAAAAGAGCTGGATAAACTTAAGGAACTCGATGTAAACAGTATTATTCTTGATTTGCGGAATAATGGTGGAGGTTCCCTTCGGGATGTCGTAAAAATGTCGGGTTTATTTATTGAAGAGGGCCCGATTGTTCAAGTAAAAGGCAGAGGAAAATCTCCGGAGGTACTGGAAGATCACGATGATCGCGTACAATTCGATGGAAAACTGATAGTAATGGTTAATCAGTTTAGTGCTTCTGCTTCTGAAATTCTTGCCGCTGCTTTGCAGGATTATGACCGTGCGGTGATCGTTGGAAGCAAGTCTACTTTCGGAAAAGGTACCGTACAGAGATTTATTGATCTGGATCGTGCGATCCGTGGTTATAATGAGGTGAAGCCTTTGGGTAATCTCAAGTTGACTATTCAGAAATTCTATAGAATTGATGGTGGCTCTACTCAGCTGAAAGGTGTTGAACCGGATATCATTCTTCCAGACAGATACCACTTTATTGATGTAGGAGAACGCGATCACGATTTTCCAATGCAGTGGAATAAAATTGACCAGATAGATTACGGGCAAAGCGTTACCAGCCTTGATGGATTAGAAAACTGGAGAAAGGCTAGTGAGAGGCGTGTTAAAAATGATAAAACATTCCAATTAGTGCTTGAAAATGCACAGCGCTTAAAAGACTCCAGAGAAGATACAGACTACAGTCTCAATCTGGAAGCTTATGCTAAGGAAATGAATCGCTTAGAGGAAGAATCCAAAAAATATGAGAATATGTTTGAAGAGATTGAAGGTTTGAGTGTTAAAAACCTCGAAGCGGATATGGAACATATTAATGCAGATGAATCCCGTATCGAGAGAAATAAAGAATGGGTGAAATCGGTAAAAAAAGATATCTATATCAATGAAGTACTTTCTATTTTGAAGGATATGGATGAAGCCAAATACGCGAAAGAATAAATTTAGTTTTCTATAAACTATAAAAGAAAAGACCTTTCAAAGTGTTAATTTTGGAAGGTCTTTTTATTTTACCAAACTATTTCTCGTAGAACTAAAATTTGACTTTAACTTGAATTATCTGACTTTAGAGAAAGTGACTAAAACTTATGGAGATAAAGTCCTTTTTAAGGATATTAATCTGCATATTAACAGAGGGGATAAAGTAGCGCTAGTCGCTCAAAATGGAACGGGTAAAACGACCCTGCTTCGACTAATCGCTGGAGAAGAAAAAGGGGAAGGAGAGCATTGCAAAGTTCTGATGCATCGGGATATCAGAGTCGGGTATCTGCGACAGGAACCGGATTTTCCTGATGATTGGACTGTGATGGAAACCATTTTTGAAAGTGAAAATCCTTTAATTAAAGCTATTCGGGTCTACGAAGAAGCTTTGTTGTATCCCAAGGATGAAAAAAATATGCAGGCTGCACTTACTCGGATGGAAGATCTGAAAGCCTGGGATTTTGAAGCCAAAATCAAAGAAATACTTTTCAAATTAAACATTACAGAACTCAATAAAGAAGTAGGCACATTATCCGGAGGACAGCGCAAAAGGCTCGCCCTGGCTAAACTGTTGATCGATGAACCGGAATTTCTAATTCTTGATGAGCCTACCAACCATCTGGATTTAGATATGATCGAATGGTTGGAAGAGTATCTTCGACAAGCCAGTCTAACCCTCTTTATGGTGACACACGATCGTTATTTTCTGGAAAGAGTGTGTACTTTTATCGTCGAGCTGGATCGGGAAACATTGCATAAATACAATGGAAATTACTCCGATTTTCTGGAAAAGAAAGCGACGCGATTCGAAAATGAAGCCCTGGAAGTTGAAAAAGCTCGTAAATTAATGAAAAGGGAATTGGAATGGATTCGCCGTATGCCCAAAGCACGTGGAACTAAAGCAAAATCCAGGGTAGATGCCTTTGATAAAATAAAAGAAAAGGCATCTGCCAGAATTCAGAAGCAGGAAATTCAAATCGATATTAAAGGTGCAAGGTTGGGAAGTAAAATCCTGGAAGTCAATTATATAACGAAACAGTATGGTAATAAAGTCCTGATCAAAGACTTCTTTTATAAATTCAAAAAAAATGAAAGAGTAGGGATCGTTGGAAAAAATGGCGTTGGTAAAACTACTTTTCTAAAACTCCTTACCAAGGAAATCCGACCCGATAGTGGCACGGTGACCATTGGAGGGACGGTCCAGTTTGGACATTATACCCAGGATGGTATTCAGGTGGCTACAGATAAAAGAGTTATTGATGTAATTACAGATATAGCCGAGTATATTCCTTTGGAAAAGGGACAAAAACTGACCGCCAGCCAGTTATTGGAGCGTTTTTTATTTGATAAAAAGCATCAACAGGTATTGGTAAGTCAGTTGAGTGGGGGAGAACGCAGGCGTTTATATCTGTTGACCGTATTGATGCAAAATCCCAATTTCCTGATCCTGGATGAGCCTACAAATGATTTGGATATTCTGACGTTGAATGTTTTAGAGAACTTTTTGATGGATTTTCCGGGTTGCGTTCTGATCGTAAGCCACGATCGTTTCTTTATGGATAAACTGGTTGATCATCTGTTTATATTTGAAGGTGATGGTATAATCCGCGATTATAATGGGAACTATACGGAGTACCGGGCGAATAAAAAACTGGAAGATAGAACTCAGGAAAAAGCACCAAAAGAGAAAAAGGCAAAAACCAAATCGGAAGAAGAGAAGCGGCGACTTACCTATATGGAGCGCAAGGAGTTTGATCGTCTGGAGAAAGAACTTGAAAAACTGGAAGCCAGAAAAACAGAACTTACCGAAAAATTTAATGATTCAAATCTGTCCTCCGAAGAAATCCAAAAATTTTCCATTGAATTGGGACAAATCAAACAGGAAATTGATGAAAAAGAAATGCGCTGGTTAGAGCTATCAGAATTAGCCTGATGTACTAAGCTACACAAATAATATCCTTCTATGCGTAATAACTTCAACATTGTAAGGTCAATTGGCTTGCTCTTTTTTGGTGTAGGCGTATTGCTTGATGGAATTACAATACCGGAGTTTATCAGAATGATAACCTATTATTATGATAGCAGCGGGATAGATATATTGGTTTTGGTAATGTTGACGGGTTTTGCTTTAACGATTGTCGGCCTGGCCGGGATACTTAAGTTTCGGTGGTTTCCGATAGCCGGGATTATTATATTGATTCTTGTCTTTTTGCTGGGGAATTGGATGTTTTACGATTTTGTAACGAGGGAAAGGATCGGAGGTAGCAAATATTTGATCATTCTAACAATGCTTCTGACTTTTTGGGTTTTAGTTATAAGCATGATCTTTTTAATGCGCAATGAATATTTCCTGGAAGCATTAAAAACGGAGGATCGGGTATTAAAAGAACAAAATGAGATTCTTGACGATTGGAACGAATACAAAGAATAGAAGAAAAATTGATGGGAGTTTAGTTAATAGCCTGTAGTTTAATTTAATCAAACTACAGGCTACTAACAGTAGTTCTTGAGACTATTTTCTGGAAAGTTTGGCGATTTCCTCTTCCAATTCTTCTTCATCACCGGGCAAATAACCGGAATGGTCCCAAACGATCTTTCCGTTCTTGTCAATGATAAATGTTTGTGGAATTGTCTGAAAGTTCAATGCATTCTGCGCATCCTGCTCGTTGGCGCTGAGTACAGTATACTCCCAACCCTTAGTTGCTACAATCCCCGGGACTTTAGCAAGTGCTCTGCGGGTATCAATAGTGATGGCAAGCAGTTCCATATCGTATTCTTCCGCCCAATCCGGATAGTAATCCGCAATAGCGTCTAATTCTTTTTTACATGGCGAACACCAGGTGGCCCAAAAGCTGATTACGGTAAGCTTCCCATTTTTAGCATAATCCGTAAGATTAACCGATTTACCATCTAAAGTTTTCAAAACAAGGTTTGGCACATCTTTTTGAGCAAAAGTAGTAGTAGATAACAACAAGCAAAGCGCAGCAGTAATTAACTTAAGGAATTTCATAATATTATTAGATTTTTAAAATAAATATTTAATTTTTTCGCAAAAACGCTATTTTGGGACTTTTATATAGATTCGTCTGTGATATCTTTTATGTCTGCAAAAAACACTCTAATTTCGGGTAAAGGGAGAAAATGTCTTCGTAATTTATACGATTTCTATATTTTAAGGTCACTTTTCTCTTTCGTTTAACTTAGATTTAACGCATCCTGATCGCAAAAATTGATGTTCCGGCGATTCGATAGCAATACTAAATAATTTTTGGATGAAAAAACGGGTACTTACTTTATTCGGTGTGATATTTTTAATGCTTTGTCAGATTTCTTACGCACAAGATGAAATCAGAATATCTGGAAATCTTCAGGCTCAGGGGAATTTCTTTATGAGAGATACGCTTATAGGCGCAGCTAATACACCTCAGTATGATCGGCAACTTTACGGTGCAGATACCTGGTTGCTGCTCAATGCTTCCTATAAAGGTTTTGAGGTTGGTGTGCGCTTTGATATGTTTAACAATTCTAATCTACTCGACCCGCAGTCTTCTTATACCGATCAGGGGATAGGTCGTTGGTTTGTGAAAAAGAAGATTAATAAACTCGGTATTTCTGCAGGTTATTTATACGATGAGATTGGATCGGGGATCATCTTCAGAGCTTTTGAGCAACGGCCATTATTGATAGATAATGCCTTGTTCGGTGTTCGTTTGACCTATGATGTCACACCGGATTGGCAGGTAAAGGTTTTTTCCGGGAAGCAAAAAAGACAATTTGATGTTTATGGTACGATTATCAAAGGAATGAGCATAGATGGTTTCATTCAGCCTAAAGATGAAAAGAAAAACTGGACGCTTTCTCCGGGCTTTGGAGTAGTTGCCAAGACACTGGATGACGATATGATGCGTACAATTGTTGGTACAATCAACAGCTATTCAGTGGAAGACAGTATCGGCGCAAAGTACAATACCTATGCTTTTTCGTTTTATAATACTCTTGTAGCGGGTAATTTCAATTGGTACGTAGAAGGTGCTTTTAAAACGGGAGAGCAGTTTTTTAATCCCCGGGCTTTACGTACAATCAATGATACAACCACTACGCTTGGAAAACTGGTTTTTGAAAGGGGAACAGTTTTTTATACTTCCTTAAGTTATGCAGGCAAAGGTCTGGGCGTGACACTCGAAGCTAAGCGAACGGAAAATTTTTCCTTCCGGACCAATCCCTTTGTAACGCTGAACCAGGGAGCCATTAATTTCCTGCCTCCAATGACGCGTTTTAACACTTATCGCCTCACTACGCGATACCAGGCTGCTACTCAGGAATTAGGTGAAAATGCTTTCCAAGCTGATATTACCTATGCTTTCAATCGAAAATTTCAGATTGGACTGAATGCTTCTTATATCGCGGATTTAGACGACCAGCTTTTGTATAATGAATATTATTCGGAGATAACTTACAAATACAAGCGTAAATGGCAGATTACTGGAGGACTTCAGTATCAGGAGTACAATCAGGCAATTTATGAAGAAAAAATCGGTAAAGATAATGTAGTGACGATCATACCTTACGTGGATTTTCTGTATAAAATTTCGAAAAAGAAAGCGATTCGTTTCGAAGCACAATATATGGATGCAGAAGAGGATTTTGGAAGCTGGGTTTTCGGTTTGGTTGAATTTACTATGGCTCCGCACTGGACTTTTACGGTCTCCGATATGTATAATATCGCCCCAAACCCCACAAAAGAGGAAATTCCCTTTGATGAGAACGGAAAAAAGAGGAAATTACATTATCCGCGATTCGATATTTTTTATACCTACAGATCCAATCGCTTTTCACTGAGTTATGTGAAACAAGTGGAAGGAATTGTTTGTACGGGAGGAATCTGTCGTTTGGAGCCAGCATTTAGCGGGATCAAATTGTCTGTAAACTCAACCTTTTAAAAAGATAAGTTACTATACCAGATCAATTAAAACTTCTGATTATGAAAAAATATACTTTCTTTCTGCTTTTTATTGGAATCCTTTTCCTAAGCTGTAATGAAAATATGCCGGTCATTGATTGCTTGAGTTGTGATGATAATGAACAGCCACCTTTACCACCTGAAGCCAGGCGAGTTTTGATTGAGGAGTTTACGGGGGTTAGATGTATTGCCTGCCCGGGAGGTAGCGTGGAGTTGGAAAATTTGTTGAATCAACATGGAGAAAGCCTGATCGCCATATCTATACATGCGAAATTTTTTGCAATACCGTATCCTGAAAGTAATTATGACTTTCGTACTGACGAAGGAGAAGAAATTATCAGTCTTTTAGGCTTACCCGAAGCCTATCCTTCGGCAGTCATCGATCGGAAGGTCTTTAATGGCGAAGCTGATTATCAGTTAGTCGGACAGGGGGCCTGGGCAGGACGTATTGCTCAACAAAAAGAAGAAACGGCAAAAGTTAGTCTGGCTATGGAAAATGAATATAATTCAACCAATCGCTCTTTAACTGTCAATGTAAATGGTCAGGCGCAGGAAAATATCAATGAGGAAATCCGGCTGACTATTATGATCAAAGAAAGTGGTATCGTGGATGCGCAACTTACTCCCGACTCTTCTCCTGATCTGGATATGGATTATGTCCACAAACACGTACTTCGAAAAACGCTCACCGCTTTTGATGGTGATGTGATTTCTCCCGGCCTGGCTACCGGAGCTTCTTTTTCAGAGTCTTATACCTTTACGCTTCCGGATGATTGGGTGCCGACTAAATGTAAAATTATTGCCTTCGTACACCTTTCTCAAAGTAGCAAAGAAGTATTGCAGGCTACTCAGACAAGTATAGCGGATTAGTCCTGTACTTTTCACTTTAAAAATAGAAGAGGGGATCAGGGCCATTAGCGCTGATCCCCTCTTCTCATTTACTTCTACTCTCTTGATACTTTCCATAATTGCTAATCCGGCTTTTTGTACAAAAAATCTATCTTTGCATTTTAAACACTCTTGAAGGAATCTATTTCCATAGGCTATCGTTCCTAGAGGTAAAATGTTAAATAAATAGATATGAAAGTTTCTTTAAACTGGTTAAAAGATTATCTCGATATCAATCTCAATTCTGAAGAAACCTCTGAGTTATTGACGGCTATTGGCTTGGAGGTAGAAGGAATGGAGGAAATTGAAAGTATAAAAGGTGGTCTGAAAGGTATCCTGATTGGACAGGTAAAAGAATGTGGGAAACATCCCAATGCTGATAAACTTTCTTTGACAAAAGTAGATGTAGGCGCAGAAGAGGATTTACAAATTGTTTGTGGAGCGCCCAATGTTGCCGCTGGTCAGAAAGTAGTGGTCGCCACAATTGGAACAGTATTGTACGATGCCGAAGGAAGAGAATTTAAGATCAAAAAAGGGAAAATCCGGGGAGAAGTTTCAGAAGGAATGATCTGTGCTGAAGATGAATTGGCGCTTGGGAATGACCATAGTGGCATCATTGTCCTGCCGGAAGAGGCAAAAATCGGTATGGCCGCCAGTGAATATTTTAAAATCGAAAACGATGTCGTTTATGATATTGGATTGACACCTAACCGTTCGGATGCTACTTCTCATCTTGGTATTGCCAAAGACCTTGCCGCTGCGCTTAAGATTAACCATAGCCATGATGGCCGGGTAAATGTGCCGGATGTATCTGCGTTTAAGGTAGATAATCACAGCCTGCCCATTGAAATTGTCGTGGAAAATGAAGAGGCTTGTCCGCGGTATACTGGTGTTATGATCAAAGGTGTAAAAGTAGGGGAATCTCCGGATTGGCTAAAAATCCGACTTAATGCGATTGGAGTGCGGCCAATTAATAATATTGTGGATATTACCAATTTCGTTTTACATGAACTTGGACAACCGCTCCACGCTTTCGATGCTGATAAAATAGCGGGGGCTAAAGTTATTGTAAAGACCTTGCCGGAAAATTCCATATTTAAAACGCTGGATGAAGTAGAACGAAAACTTGGCTCTACAGATTTGATGATTTGTGATGGGGAATCAAAAGGAATGTGTATTGCCGGTGTCTTTGGTGGAATTAATTCCGGTGTAACGGAGGAGACCACTAATATCTTCTTGGAATCTGCTCACTTCAATGCGAAATGGGTGCGAAAGACGAGCATGAAATATAATCTTCGTACCGATGCCGCCATGTGTTTCGAAAAAGGAAGTGATCCGAATATTACGCTATATGCTTTGAAAAGAGCTGCACTGCTGTTTCAGGAACTGGCCGGGGGAGAAATTGCTTCGGAAGTGATTGATTTTTATCCGAATAAAATCGAAAAACGACAGATCACAGTGCGTTATGATCGAATTAATCGTCTCATCGGGACAGATATTGCTGTTTCAGAGGTAAAAAATATTTTGACGGCACTCGAAATGAATACCCTTAAAGAGGATGCTGAAAGTTTAACTATTGATATTCCGACGAATAAAGTGGATGTGATTAGAGAAGTAGATGTAATTGAAGAAATCCTTAGAATTTATGGGTTCAATAAAGTACCTATTTCTGATCAATTAAAAAGCACCATTGTCATCGGGGCAAAACCGGATATTCACAAGCTGAAAAATACGATTAGTAACTTTCTTTCTGCCTCTGGTTTTAGTGAAATTATGGCGGTATCCCTGACAGAATCCAAGTATTTCAATGAAATACTACCGATACCCTCAGAACGGCTGGTATATGTAAATAATACTTCAAACAGTCATTTGGATGTGATGCGACCAACCATGCTGTTTAGTGGTTTAGAAGCTATTGTCCATAATCAAAATCGTCAAAATGCTGATCTAAGGCTGTATGAATATGGAAAAACTTATGAAAAAACGGAAGACGGCTATCGTGAACAGACGCATTATAGTTTGTTTATTACCGGTGCAAAAGCAAGTGAAAGCTGGCTGGAGCATGACAAAGCACAGGTTGATTACTACACCTTGAAGGCTTATGTCCAAAATGTGCTGGAGCGTCTGGGGTATATGCGTTATCAGCAATCAGCGGTACAGAATGATACTTTTGCTTTTGGTTTGAAGTATCATCGCGGACCGAAAGAGCTGGTGACCTTCGGAATGGTGAAAAAAAGTATTTTACGGCAAATGGAGGTGAAAAAACCGGTATATTATGCTAGTTTCCACTGGGATAACCTTTTACAAGGTCTCAAAAAACATAAAGTGGAATTTAAAGAATTAACCAAATATCCTTCTGTAAGGAGAGATTTGGCATTAGTTATTGATAATTCGGTTAATTTTCAGGATATTGCAGAAGTTGCTCAGAAAACAGGCAAGAGCATCTTAAAAGAAGTCAATTTATTCGACGTTTACGAAAATAAAGAGCAACTTGGAGAAAATAAAAAGTCTTATGCAGTTAGTTTTATTTTTGAAGACCCGACAAAGACTTTGAAAGATAAAGAGGTGGAAAAGATCATGAGCAAACTAATTGAAACGTATGAAGGGAAACTTGGTGCTGTTATTCGCCGTTAAAATCCCTTGAAACAGCCCTGTTTTGTATGACATTACAATCATTAACAGATAAACTTAATAATATAGAACTGAAAGTCAGACAATTGGCACTTAGGCTGGAACGTCTGCAAAATGAAAATAATACGCTTTTATTAGAGAATAAAAACTTGAAGTCCATGCTGCAGCAAAATACGGCAAAGCTTGGACAAATGGAAGAAAAAGTGGTGCAGTCCAAAGTGGCTCTTGATTCGAACAGGGGAGATGATCCGGAATATTCTAAAAAGCTGAGAAAGGAGATTGAACAATACATCTCTGAAATTGATAAATGTATTGAGTGGTTGCAAAATAATTGACCATGGAGGAGAAAGATATGACTAACATTACGGTTTTAATAGCTGGACGGCCTTATCCATTAAAGGTTAAAGTCGGTGATGAAGATGCTATCCGCAGAATCGTAAAGGATGTCAATGAGAAGGTCAATCGTTTTCAACTCACATATACTAAAAAAGATAAGCAGGATTGCTTGTCAATGGCTCTGTTAACCTATGCAGTTGATCTGCATAAATCCAAAACAGGGGAAAACAGTAGCCCCAGCTTTGATCCGGTTATTTCGGAAAAAATTAATCAATTAGACGAACTGCTAAACCACTTGCTGAAATAGAATCTAAATCAGCGATTTTCTTTCCACATTTATAAAGGTTCTGATTCAGAACCTCAGGAGTTTACACTCGACATTTGCATAATTTTGAGTAACTCCGATCAGCTGCACTTAAAGAAGTAGCAGTGAGTGAAACCTTATTTATTTATAATGTAAAAAATACACGATTATGGAAATTGGAATGTTGATTGGTGGACTTATTTTAGGAGTGGTTATCGGTTATGTGCTGGTGCAGATGATGCTCAAGAAAAATCAGCAGGCGAAGACAGAAGAGATGAATGCGAAAGCCGATTTGGTAGTGAAAGAAGCCCGGGTAGCAGCGAATAGAATCACCGATGAAGCTACTACTAAAGCAGAAAGGATTGTCGCCAAGGCAGATAGTAAAAATGAAGCCATTAAACAAAAGAAAATCCAGGAAGCCAAAGATCGCTTTTCTCAATTGAAATCGGATTTTGAAAGTTACAAATCCACCCACAAAGTAGAATTGAAAGAACGGGAGATGGAAGTGGTGAAACTGGAAAATGAGCTGAAACAAAAGCAATCGAAATTTCAGTCCCGGGAAGCTAAACTCAACAATCGAAAAGAAGAAATTGAACAACTGGAAGCGGAGACAAAAACGATTCGAGAAAACCTGGAGACGCAAATGAAAATCGTTGCAAAAAAGAAAGAGGAATTAGATGCAGCTAACGAAAAGCATATTAAAGCACTGGAAGTAGTTGCAAAATTAAGCGAAACCGAGGCAAAGGAACAGTTACTTGAAGCCGTTAAAGGAAAAGCCGAAACCGATGCGATGGCGCTGGTGAAAAACACCATCGAACAGGCAAAAATCACTGCAAATAAAGAAGCGAAAAAAATTGTAATCCAAACCATTCAGAGAATGTGTGCGGAGTATACCATCGAAAATACCGTATCTGTATTTAACCTCGATTCGGACGACCTGAAGGGGCAAATCATTGGCCGGGAAGGACGGAATATCCGGGCCTTGGAAGCAGCTACCGGGGCTGAAATCGTGGTAGATGATACTCCGGAAGCAATTGTAATATCCAGTTTTGACCCTATTCGCCGGGAAGTATGTCGTCTGTCTTTAAAGCGCTTGGTAGCGGATGGTCGTATTCACCCTGCACGTATCGAAGAGGTAGTTACCAAAACCCGTAAAGAGCTGGATGAACAAATTATCGAGATCGGAGAGCGAACCGTAATCGAACTGGATATTCATGGTCTTGATCCTTATTTGGTTAAAATGGTCGGTAGAATGCGTTTCCGGTCTTCTTATGGGCAAAACCTGCTGAAACACTCCATAGAGACTGCGCACCTTTGTGCAGCTATGGCTGCAGAGCTGGGACTGAGCCCGAAACAAATCAAAATGGCGAAGAGAGGTGGATTGCTGCATGATATTGGAAAAGTCTCGGAAGAAGAAACCGAACTGTCACACGCAATTCTTGGTATGAAACTTTGTGAAAAGCATAAAGAGCATCCGATTGTTTGTAATGCTGTTGGTGCCCACCACGATGAGGTAGAAATGAACAATATTATTTCTCCCATTGTCCAGGCCTGTGATGCGATCTCCGGGGCACGCCCGGGTGCACGTCGTGAAATCCTTGAAAGTTACCTCAAGCGAATTGGTGATCTTGAAGAATTGGCCATGGCTCACGAAGGCGTACAAAAAGCTTATGCCATGCAGGCAGGACGCGAGCTTCGGGTAATTGTAGAAAGTGAAAAAGTTTCGGATCAATACGCAGATGACCTTTCTTTTATGATTTCTCAGAAAATACAGGATGAGATGCAATATCCCGGACAAGTGAAAGTTACAGTGATCAGAGAAAAACGAGCAGTGTCTTTCGCGAGATAATTGCTTTAAAGAAAATATAAACTTCAAAAGCGTTGATCCCTTTGTGGTTGACGCTTTTTTGTTTTATAAAACGGACTCCTGGTCTGGATACCAGAATGTTCTAATCTAAGAATGCTGGAATGTGCTGGCGATAGAATAACTTTGCTAATCATTCAAAACTCAATCATTCAAAACTCAATCATTCAAAACTCAATCATTCAAAACTCAATCATTCAAAACTCAATCATTCAAAACTCAATC
>JANQLV010000061.1 GCA_028280415.1 Saprospiraceae bacterium | reverse complement strand
CATTCTTGAAGAGAGAAAATGCGTCTAATTTTGTTGCGAAATCAAAGATTTCTATCAAAATTCTCCTTATTTCCTCTCATGTATCGCAACTTGGGTTAGGTAACAGTCGAAAAGATTTTCGGTGGTGGTCTGTAGCTCCGTATTGCTGAATGGCCTCCCGATGTGCTTTGGTGGGATAACCTTTATTTTGTTTCCAGCCATATTCCGGAAATTGCAAAGCCAGATTTTCCATAAATTCATCGCGATAGGTTTTCGCCAGTACCGATGCTGCAGCAATAGACAAATACTTGCTGTCTCCCTTAATAATACAATGGTGGTTGATCCCCAAATAAGGTAAAAAACGATTACCATCAATAAGTAATAAAGACGGCCTGGTTGCTAATTGATCGACGGCTCGATGCATGGCATGAAAGGAAGACCATAAAATATTGTATCGATCAATTTCCCCGGGATCAAGCTTGGCTACGGCCCAGGCAATAGCTTCTTTTTCAATAATTGGCCGCAACAAGTTTCTTCGCTTTTCGCTTAGTTTTTTGGAGTCATTAAGCAGCTCATTAGTAAAATCAGGAGGTAAAATTACCGCAGCGGCGAATACCGGTCCGGCTAAACAGCCCCTGCCTGCTTCATCACAACCAGCCTCTATTTCATCTTTTTTAAAGTAGGGTAATAACATTCCAATAACTCTTACACAGCCTTTCTCTCAATAGCGGAGAGATATTTAAGCTCTATTTGTTGCATAAAATTACAGCAAATATACCCAAATAATTCAAGTTGCTATATGGTGCAAAGACTACAAAATTGTAAGAACAAAAGTGGAGACCAGCCGGAAAGATTAATACCGGGATTTGAGCTTTTCGCCGGTAATTGGCTCAGTCAGGTTTTGATGATCAGAAATTCGACACGTCGGTTTTTTTGACGCCCCTTTTCCGTTTCATTGGTAGCGATGGGTTGGGTATTGCCAAAGCCTTTATAGCGGGTACGGGAACGATTAATCCCATTCCCATTTAAAAATTCAACTACTGCTTTAGCTCTTTTCCGGGAAAGATATATGTTGTAATCGTGTTCGCCCTGAATGTCGGTATGCCCGCGAATTTCAATTACCATCGTCGGATTTTCTCGCATCAGATTCAATAATTTATTCAATTCAACATAAGAGCGAGGTAATAATTCGGCTTTATCTGTATCGAAGAAAATATTTTTGAGCTGAATAATTTTTCCTTCTTCCACACTGATACAACAGAGATCGTCCTCTTCGATCGGCACTTCTACAAAGGGTTTCGTTTTCTTTAGCAATACGTCATCGATGTAATAATAAGCATAATTCAGGCAGTTATTAAAGGGGATTTTTTTAGTTGTAAGGCTATCGGAAAAAAAGTTACCTATCAGCAGATATTCCGCTTCTGTATCCGCAATGAAGGTCCCTGAAACCTTCACCCAGCTGTGTCCCGGGGCAGAAAGTACTTCTTTTGCATAAATTTGCGGCTTATAATTCAACAAGGCATCTGTTTTTACTTTAATTTTTTTCTTGGAGAAAAAAATCCCCAGATTATTAATCTGGATCGAGCGAGGTAAATGACTTACATAAAACTCTGCATAATAACCTTGCCCAAGCACCAAAGGTTCTTTAAGCTGAATTTGGATGTATTCTCGACAATGTGGCTTGCCTTCTTCACAGCCATAAGCAGTGATTCCGGTCATTGATTTACCTAAATGCGCTTTTTGCTTGCCAAAGCCCTTGGCAGCCCAGTGAGCGGGCACTCTAACTTTAGGTCCAAAAACATCCGGGGAAGCAGCCGTAGCGGAATCCCAGTATTTCATCACATCCGTAAAATGTTTGCCTTTGTAAAACCATCCGATAGGTGTACCGGAATAGGATTCGAAGCCCGGGTTAGGGACAATATTATCCATCATCATATCACCTTTGGCAGTTTGGCTCAAAGCAGCTAAACCCAGCAAAAGTAAAGCAATAGATAAATATATTTTTTTCATCCCAAAAAAGTATTCCGGAAATATACCGATTCCAAAATGGTTTAGGAATTAAAGTAGCCATTTTTTCCATCGAATCCCCTAAAACGAGTAGTTTGCAAATATCGTGAAACCTCAAACTACTTCATTTCAGGAGTATAAACGATTTTTAGTTTCGCTTAGGTATATTTTATCTGTAAATATCGTGCTAGTTATTCATATAGCCCTTCAAAAACCTGTTTTTGGCATTGTTTGCCTCTTTTTTGGCGCTCTTCGGTTATTTTCCGGAAAACCTGCTGAAAATAAAATTATCCCGGAGAAAGAGGATTTACTTTCTCTATATAATTTGATCCTGCCTGTCCAATTATAAAACAAAGCATATTTAAAAACAAAAGAGCAAAATTGAAGGTTATTTGTAGTAACACCATTGACAGGAAAGATGCGAAAACTCAGGGTACTATCTATTGTTATTTTTACGATTTTATCATTAATAAGTCTGTTTTATGTATATCAGTTAAAATTTGCTTTTAGCCTGGATCAGTTTTTCCCAGAAGGAGATAAAGAACTGGAATTTTTTCAGGAATTCATCAAGGATTTTGAAACAGATATCAATTTTCTATTGATTGCAGTAGAGCGTAAGGAAGGGGTGTTCGAACAATCTTTCCTGGAAAGCTTTCACGATTTCACGCTTAAGACCCGGCAGGTGCCTTACATCAAGGAAGCACAGTCACTTACAATGATTTCCTATCCTCTGAAAACGCCTTTTGCCATTACTACGGTACCGGCTATTCATATAGATCAACCGGAAAAATACGAAAAGGATAAACAAAGAATACTCAGTGACGAACGCTTTGTCAATACGCTGATTAATGAAGATGCAACTGCTCTGGTAGTTGCCCTGAAAACCGAAGACGAGGTCATGCTAGAAGAATCAGACGTATTGATCACTGCGATGGATTCACTGGTTAAACAATACCAGTTCGAGGACTATCATTATTTGGGGCCATCCTATTTTCAAAAAGAAATGGTAGACATGCAAATGCGGGAAGTGATTGTTTCTTCAATTGTTTCAGGTATTCTGGTCTTTATTGTGATGTTTTGGTTATTCCGAAGACCCTGGGGGATTGCCATCTCGCTTTCGTCCATCGGTTTGGGATTGCTCCTTTTCATGGGTTTTATGGGGCTTACTGGCCTGGAGCTGAATGTAATGGCGGCACTGTATCCGGTGCTGATGATTATTGTCGGTACTTCTGATGTAATCCACATCATGTCAAAATATATCGATGAGCTTCGAAAGGGGAAAAGTCGAAAAGAATCAATCATTATTACAATCAAAGAAATTGGTTTAGCAACTCTGCTGACTTCTTTGACTACCGCAGTCGGATTCGCGACTCTAATGACCAGCAGGATTTCTCCGATTAAGGATTTTGGGATGAATGCTGCTATTGGAGTAATCATTGCCTATATTACTGTAATCTTTTTCACTACTGCTCTGCTCTCCATGATGAGTACGGAGCAATTAATCAAGCTGGGTAAAGGTCAAAAATTTTGGGAGCAATTGATGCAAAAGATGTACGATTACTCAAAACGAAAAGCCCGTGCTATCGCTATAGGAAGCATTTTATTCCTAGCCTTTTGCCTTTATGGCATTTCTATTATTACAACTAACTATAGAATCGAGAGTAATCTGCCCCGTGGTAAAAAAATCTCTCGGGATTTCATGTATTTCGAGGAAGCTTTTGCCGGCTTCCGGCCCATGGAATACGCCGTTTTTGCCCAGGAAGGATATGATGCAGATAATTATAAGGTTCTCCGGGAAATTGACAAGCTAGAACAACACCTCAGTCAAATTCCTCCAATTCGATCAATCACTTCGATAACGGCTATTTACAAGAGTATCAACCAGATGAATGGCCGTAACAAAAAAGAAGCTTACAAACTTCCTGAAACAGAGGCCAAGTACAGACGGTACAAAAAAATGGTAGACAAAGTCCCCGATAATAACACCAATATTTTACTGAGTAAAGATAAAAAGAAAGCAAGAATCACTTCCCGGGTTTTGGATTTAGGTGCAGATAAAGTCCAGGATTTATCCGCTAATATCAATCAATGGATTTCAGAAAATATCGATTCTACAGTAGTAGAATTCAGAGAAACAGGGACGAGTTTTATACTGGATAAAAATGCCGAGTATGTTCGGCGCAATCTATTGGAAGGTTTGGCTTTAGCTATTTTGATTGTCGCTATTCTAATGAGTTTGTTATTTAGAAATATTAAAATGGTACTCATATCAATGGTCCCGAATATTTTACCATTGCTGTTAGCAGGTGCCATCCTTGGTTATTTGGGCATTGAGTTGGAAGCCGGAATTGCCATTATTTTTGCTGTTATTTTCGGTATTGCCGTCGATGATTCTATTCACTTTTTAAGTAAGTATAAACTCTCCCGACAAAAAGGGATGGACATTGAATCTGCCTTACATGTCACCTTTATGGAAACCGGAAAAGCAATTTGCCTGACCACTGTCATATTATTTTTTGGATTTTTAGTAATGCTTTTCTCAATCCATCCGCCAAGTGTTACCGTTGGTGTTTTAATCAGTGTGACTTTACTTAGTGCGGTGCTGGCCGACTTGCTTTTGTTACCGGTATTGATTAGAAATTTTTTGAAAGATTAGTTCTCAATTTGTAAATCCTCCCTCTGTTAGAATTTTGAGTGATAAGACTTTATCGGACTTTTTTACGTTATCTTTAGGTAATGTATTTCAAGTATGTCATAGTCTTTTTCATCAGTTTGTTTTCAATTTCTGTATTTGCTCAGGATTTTAGGAAGATAGATATACGTGCGCGTAAAGCACCCAAGTCTGTCCAAAAAGATTTCGACAAGTTAAACGAATATTTGATCGGAGATCTTAAGACCGACCTTGAGAAAATAAGAAGTATTTACACTTGGATCATCCACAATATCGCTTACGATAACTCTGCTTATAAGAATGGGCGGAAAAGGATCAACCACTCTAATCAGGATATTTTAAACCGCAGACAAGCCGTTTGTTTTGGTTATGCCAGTTTATTTAAAGCAATGTGTGCTAAAGCGGGCATTCGCAGCGAGGTGATAGAAGGCTATATAAAGAATCAACAAAGTGGAGTAGCGGATATTACGTCGATGAACCATGCCTGGAGTGCCGTAGAAATTGACAATCAGTGGTATCTATTTGATCTAACCTGGGATAGTGGCAGCCAAGACAAACAGGCAGCGCGTTATTTCATGATTTCACCAGAAGAGATGATCTTGTCCCATTTGCCCGGCAATCCAATGTGGCAACTTCTCGATTGCCCAATAAGTCCTGCAATATTTCGCAAGACCAATCCTTATGTAAAAGCCCATTTGCAGTCTGCTGTTTCCTGTTTCAGTTTCAAGGACAGTATTGAAGTCTATTTTCAGCTTGGCCCTGTTGAAAGAAAGCTAAAAAATATACAGGATCAATATTCATACAACCCGGTTCAGGAAAATAAAGAAGAACTCGGCCACAGCTATATGGATCAGGTCAGTTTATTACATGATCGGGCTGCAGCTTTGGAGCTTACCGATTCTATCGAAGCGATTAAATCCATTCATTTACAAATTATTGAAACCTGTCAAAAAGCGACTCAGTACATCGATCTTTATGATCATCAAAAAGAGAATCTGGCTTATTCGCATATCAATTATGCCGTAATTTTATCCAGAAGCCTTCCGGGCGTTAAAAAAAAGGAAGCCCTGCTTGGTGAAATGTTGAATCATTTCGAAAAGGCCAGCCAAATCCTCAAATCTTTACCTCCGAATTTATTAATTGAAAATGCATTAGAGCAAATTGATTTTTATATCAAATGGGTAGAAGAATATTAGGCTCTTAATATTTCATGGCCGATACTACAGCTTAAGCATTTCTTCTTATCACAATAATAATTTTTCAATTGAATCAATGCCTGAGTCTGGTAAGCAGATACCGGATAAAAACCTAGTTTTTTCCATTGATCGATTATAGCATTTCGTTCGGGTTTTATATTGTCCAATAAATCAAGTGCAGCTTCCTGTACCATTGGATTGGCTTTCAATTTTCCGTATAAAAACAGGAATGGTACGATAATATTGATAATCAAAAGATCGATACTCATTTTTCCAAGAGTCTTGTCCCGTTTGATTGATGGTTTATCAAAAAGGTAATGGGTTTGCCAGTAATTCGAGATTTTCACCTCAAACATATTCTCCAGCTCTTTGATATTTTTTGCAGCCAGCGTTTTACTAAATAAGTGATTCGATTGATAGATCAACATCGCGAATTGAGCAATTCTGATGCTTGGAAAATTAGCCGGTCGCATTCTTAAAAATTTCCAGCATCCGGCATTAATCGACTGAAGTTGATATTTCTTTTTTAGAAAACCATATTCCTTTCGCAAGCGTCGAGGATATTCATCCACGAAAGTTTTTTCCAACATTCCAGCCTGGCCAAAAAGCAAAGCTTCTAACTGGAAAAGACTATTCCGATGCCTGGCCAAAATATTCAATGGTAGTGACTGCGCCAATTGTTCAAAAGGCTCGGCATTAACTTTCAGGCCAAATCCACGGGCCAAAAAATAATAAAAGGAATATTCCCAGTCATAATTATTTTTTTCAAGTAATGTTATCATATCCCTAGTTTTGTTTTCCAAACGCTCGACCAGTAAGCGATCCAGCCAAAGATTTTTACTAATGGAAGAGACTCTTGAAATTTGATTTTGACAGGGAACCCACAAATTACCTGATTTTAATTTCCGATAGTTCTGAATAATTCTGAAAGGGATCCGCTTTTTAAGTTCCAGGCAGGGAACAGACCTGCCATTGGCCCGAAGAACTCTTTTATCGTCTTCCAGCACTACATGCAAAATAACATTATTGTAAGCCGAATCCTGATGATGTTGATGCTGATACCATTCCGAAGCCTTTATGTGGATCTCGACATTTCCGGCCCAGAGCATATCTTCAATACGTATCCGGGCATCCGAAAAATCGGGGCCTGCATCATGGTTATGAATTCCCGTCTGAATAATTGAAATAGATTGTCCTTCGCTTGTTTTTAGATTTGCATGATCAAATTGCCGGGTTCTCCAGATATAGTGTAAAAAGTCTTCTTTCATGAATTTAGATTTTGTTTCATATAGAAGACTCCGGAGGTACGGAAATTCCATAATTTTTTGTGTTTTTTTGATGAAGCCAGGGCCAGGTCGGTGGTTTGTGCCCTGTTCAAATTAAAATTTCCGCATTTTCATTTGATCATAAAAATTTATATACGTTCCAGCTTCACTGGATAGGTTTTCCCTGAATACCATTGTGGCACATAAATATTTTCATCATTATCAATACAGACATCATGCGGATTCAGGAAGGTTTCATAATCTGAGGAAGGGGCCTGTAATTTATCGTCTATATATTCAGGAGCAGAACCTCCGGGGAACGAAACTACTTTATTGTTTTTATCCAGTATTGCAACCAGACCATCGTAGCTGCCCCAGGTTTCCGTAACCAGGATAGCAAAGTATAAATAATCGCCTTTAATCACCGGCCGGCAATTCCAGCAACCGGGCAATTGTATCGTTTCGAGATGTTGTCCATCCAGGGTAAAGCGTTTGTATTCATGCGCGGTTCGACTAGTAATCAAAAGCGTTGGATTGCTTTTATCCCGACTATCTAAAGTTACTCCATGACAGCAATCAAATTGATCTGTTCTTTGCCCTTTCCCTCCAAAGTGAGAAATATATTCTCCCTTGTAGCTGTAGCGAATGATCAGGTTGCGACCATATCCATCCGCCACGTAAAAATCTCCATTGGGCCCGACAGCCACTTCCGTCGGATTAAAGGTTTTCTCTTTTGTATAGCCCTTAATCCCGGCTGGAGTATTCAGCTCAAAAATCACTTTCCCATCGAGTGTGGTTTTATAAACTTTATGATTATCCGAATCGGTAATAAAGAGAAATTCTTCACCTCCTTCTTCGGTAATCGTCAGGCCATGCGCTCCGGAAGCATTCAAGGTCCAGGTATCCAATACCTTTCCGGAACGATCATAAATAAGTACATTATTTTTGGTATGATTGGTTACCAGGATCAAGCGCCCTTTACGATCCTGCACCATCTCATGGCAATCTTTCACCGGTATTTTAGAACTATCCTGAATCCCCCAGTCTTTGTCAACATGATAGCGAAAACCTCCATGTCCAACGATTGCACCAGTTAGTCTTTTCTTGTGGAGAATACCAAAAGACGAATGCGGGATCGCCAATCCCAGTCCGCTAATTATCGTTGTATTTTTCAAAAACTTTCTTCTGTTTTGCTTTTTCATTATTTCATTTTTTTGGATACGAAACGTATAATGCACTCGGTGCAAATACAGCAGACACGTTTAGTAGATATCGACGTTTAACACAGGATTCTGTACAGTACCTTTTTATTAAAAATTATTCTATAGTAACCTTCATCGATTTTAAAGAATAATTATTTTTGTTCCCTTTGTTTCTCCACAACCTTTTCTAAAGCTATGCTTTATGATGTATACTCCTGCCAATAAATCGGATAGATTTATTTCTAAAATACCATTGGCATAAAGCTGATCAGAAATTCTTATTTTTCGTACAATTTGTCCTGAAACATTATAGACGTAAATAATATCTTCCAATAACTCATCAATTTGATCAATTCTTGAATAAAGCATTCCATTGCTCGGGTTAGGATAAAAAATAGATTTCGTTTTAGTACACATACAAACATCATCACCTAAACATGCTGTTATATCTTCTATTTCTCCCGTGAATGGATTTATAAAATTATTACACCTTACATAATGCAATCCACAGATAGACAAAAGGTATTTGTTATCTTCTCCATTTACTTCATCCCATTCACTATCTCTGTGCAAGGCAAGGATTAATTCTTCACCTATCTCAAATTGTGAAGTATAAACAAGGCAGGAAGCACCTGTATCTCCTAATACCGTTATCCTCGAACGACTTTCTTCTCCCCGATATACTTTTATAACCTCTATATCCATTGTGTAGTCCGTTTCACTAATTTTTTTACCTCCGATTATGGTAATATTTTCATTATTACTTGAATTGATAGTTGCGCAAAACGAAGTAGGTCCCGAACAACTACAAGCCAGGGCCAGGAATGGGAAAATGCAAAATGCGATCGTAGATAGACTTATTTTCATGTCATTTTTTATTAAAAATAGTTTATTAATTCAATCCACGTAAATCTTTTTAAGAGAAGTTGTTTAAAAATAGATCGCTATTCCATTAACTTGTATTTTCCTCTTATCGTACAGAAAACGCTCTGGACAAATGCGGTAGGCACATTTAGCGGGCATTAAGATTTTGCTCTTAGTTCTCGGTTGGCTTTTTCCAATTTAGTTTTGAGGATGTCTTTTTCAGCATTTTTACTGACCAAATCTAAAGCTTTATTCAAATATTCGATTTCTTTATCTGGTTCTTTGTTCAGGCGGAACAGCTCTGCCATAAGCCAAAAATAATAATAATTATCATCCAGATTTAGCTTCCTTGCTTCTGTAATGGCCTCCTGAACGGAGTTGGCAAGAGCAAGGGCATACGTTCGATTCATCGCAATCATAGGGGAGTATTCCAGGGTAAGAAGTTTATTGTACAATTGCAGGATGTTATTCCATTTATCAGGAGCTTCTGTTGTGTGCCAGTAAGCAATAGCGGCTTCCAAATGATATTTAGACACTTTGTTTCCATTAGCGGATTTAGCAAGATAATACTCCCCTTTCCTGATCAGTTCTGAATTCCATTTGCTCTTGTCTTGCTCCAGATAAAGTATGTATTGACCATTTGAGTTTGTTCTGGAATCAAATCTTGATGCATGAAAACACATCAAGGCAATCAATGCAAAGGTATCCTTTTGAGGCAAGAATGTTTGCTTCGACATGAATATAGCTAATCGCATAGCTTCCCAACAAAAATCTTGTCTAATGTTTTCATCGCTGACACTACTGTAGTAACCTTCATTGAAAAGCAGGTAAATAATCCTCAAAACGGGAGGAATTCTCACTATATAATCATCAGGGTTTAGCTGATTCCAACTATCCTTATACTTTTTTAGCTGTTGTTTGCCTCGATATAATTTTTTGTTGATATTCTCTTTGTTGGTAAGAAGAGCAGCGGCGATTTGATCTATACTGAATCCACATAATAATCTTAGCGCCAAACAGATTTGTGTATCGATTTTGAGCGTGGAATTGCAAATAGCGAAGATCATATTTAACAAACCATCTGAGATGAGTTGTTCATTTAAAACAATTTCCTCTACCTGTTTCTGGCTTTGAATATAATTGCCCTTTACCTTTTCTTTAAACGTTTGATTTCTACGATAGTAGTCTCTGAATTTATTGACAGCAACTTTCCTCAACCATGCCTTGGGATGATCAGGTATCCCTTTATGCGACCACACTTTCATAGCATGGAGAAAAGTATCACTCACAATATCCTCCGCCAATTGTATATTCTGTATCCCATGGAAATGGCAAAGTACAGCAACCAGGTTGCCGTACTCAGCTCTAAAAGTTTCTGTTAATTGGTTATTAACCATTAAAATTTACATTCCTTCGAATACCATGATGTCTCTAACCTCTACCTTTCCTCCACTACTTAATGCAGGACAGCCATTTGCCAGTTTTATCGCTTCATCAATTGATTCTGCAGTCACAATTATGAAACCTCCTATCATTTCCTTTAACTCTGCGTATGGTCCGTCAGTAATCGCTCCATCAGCATGCATGGTTTTCCCTTCGAATCCTAAAGCTTCCCCCGGATTCTTTAATTTGCCTTGTGCAGCAATCCCTCCCATCCAATCCTGCCAAGCTTTTACTTCTGCTTGAATTTCTTCTGGCGATGGTTCAAAATTTGGATTTGCTTCACTATGAAAAAGCATCATGAAATCTTTCATTTTTACAAGTTTTGTCATTAAAAAATCATTATCATATACTAGACGAATGAATCTTTTTGAACTGGACAAGAATTCTGTATTTTTTTTGCTTCCCGAGAACTATTTACTATCCACACACAGGCATTCTTATAAAATCATTCCGAAGGTGCTGTTTCAAACTGGAAATCTTTTATGATCTCAAGTTCCGGATTTTCTGCTTTCAATTGCTCAATCGCTTCTTCGCTGATTTCGGTTTGCCATAAATATAAAGTCTTAAGCGAGGGCATTTTTTTAATAGAATTCAAAGCCTTATCCGATATTTTTGTGTTAACCAGATTCAAAGACTCCAAGACCGGCAGTGTTTCGATTTCTTTTAATCCCCTGTCTGTAACCGGATTATTGTTCAAGCGCAATCGAGTCAAATTGACAAAGGAAGCAATAGAGGTCATTGCTGTATCGGATAT
The DNA here is from genome assembly GCA_028280415.1 of Saprospiraceae bacterium. Classification (GTDB taxonomy): domain Bacteria; phylum Bacteroidota; class Bacteroidia; order Chitinophagales; family Saprospiraceae; genus JAHDHW01. The sequence goes on along the minus strand of JANQLV010000061.1, from coordinate 359,538 downwards.
ATCCGCGCCATTGGTGTTCAGCCAGGTAATTTGTTCCTTTAAACCCTGCAGTAATTCAAGCTTTTCACTATCTGAAAGTGTTACCTCAAGGAGATTACTATTCTTTGAAACGGCTTTGATATCCACACCTTTTTCCACAAGAGCATCGATCTCTGTTTGCGGGGCCGGGCTCACTTCCAGAGATTCAATCAAAGATTTCTCAAGAAAGCTAATTTCATATTCTTTCTGCAAGAGATTTTTAATATCCGAAGGCAATTCAAAAGCGCCCAGTTTTTTTTCAAAAGAAGCACCCGAATTTATCCACCATTCAATTAATCTGATTTCATTATAGGAAAGCGGGAGTCCGGCCGGAGGCATTGCTTTTCTATCTGAAACGGGCAATACTATTCGCTCGAATAATAAACTGGCATAAGCATCCCCGTTTTCGACTAATGCGCCACTCAATCCTCCTTTGGTAAAAGCTGTTTTTGTAGACATGTCCAGACCGCCCAGTGGATTATCCGGATTATGGCATTTCCAGCATTCGTTTTCCAGCATCGGCCGGACCAGCTCATCATAAACTTTTATGTCTGCCGTTTTTCCAAATTGATAACTGACAGCTGTATCTTTTTTATGAAAGATGTTTTTCACAAAAGCCGGTGTATACTCGGTCAAATAATCATCTCCATGAGTCATATTCCCTCCAAAGTGTCCGGTCGCAAAAATCGCCAGGATCATGAAAATCACAAGACCATTGAAAAGTCCTTTACCTGTTTTTAATCTGTTCGTCTTAATTAACCAACACAGAGTAGCCAAAATTGCTACTCCAATTCCCAGCCATCTGTGCAAAAATAGCGAACGTTCAATATAAGCCCCGCGGTTAGCTAATAACCAGCCACTTACAGAAGACAGGATGGCGAAAACAGCACCTACAGCCAAAGTAAAAGCTATGGCATTATCCAGCTTTTTGTATTTGGGTTTTCTAGCAAAATATTGAAATATGGCAGCCAGTAAAAGCAAACCGATTGGTAAATGAACCAATAGCGGATGAAAGCGTCCGATGAATCCTCCGAAGTCCATAGTCGTTTTTAAAAAATGAAGATAAATTTGTAGTTTATATACTTAAGCTTCAGATCAGTTGGCATATTATAGTGTAGCGGGCTTTTTGTCCGATATACGTGTTCAAATATCTGTTTTACGTGTTTTATTTTATTATTTTTCAGCAATTACAAGCATCTCATAATCATTAGTTGTCAATTTATCATCTCTTGAATAGGCGCCTATTTTTGCTCCATATATATCAATTCTTTTGTAGCCTAATGACTTTAACAGCCAGGTTATTTCGCTGGGGACATAATAGCGTTCATTACTATTAAGCTTTATTTTATTGCCCGAATCATCTTCAATTTCAGTGATGTTATGATCCCGAAAAGTCATCAAGTCAAAAGTATTATTCCGGTAGGTCGCATTCTCTTCTTCCGATTCAGCAGCCAGGAATTCTTCGACAGAGTGAAATAAAGGAAATAAGCCGTTAAGAGTTGTAAAAATTAGTTTACACTCTTCTTTTAAGGCCTTCGTTACACTCTTCAATATTTCATAGTTCATTTCGTCGGTTTCCATTAAGGGGAATCCACCTTCACAGAGCATAAGAGCAACGTCAAATTCGCCATTAAACGTCAAATTACGTGCATCCTGTTTCTGAAAATCTATTTTCAGATTTTCATCTGCTGCTTTTTTTCTGGCTCTTTCGAGCTGAGCTTCAGACAAATCAATTCCTGTAATATTATAGCCTCGTTTCGTAAGTTCAATTGAATGTCTTCCTGTTCCACATCCCACATCAAGTATCTTTAAACTCTTATCCGATTTTAGTTCTTTTTCAATAAAATCACATTCTCCCAAAGTACCTTGCGTGAAGCTTTCTTTGTCATATTTTTCACCATAATTTTCGAACAAGGATTCGTACCATTGCTTTTGATCCATATTTCTCAAGATTTAATTTTTGTTTTAGGCTGGCTTCATTTACCAGAAGGCACAGCTTATTAAAAATAGCATGTGCAAAGTATGAAATCAGCGCTAAAAAATTAAAACCTTAAGCCAAAATATCTTTGACGACCTTACCATGTACATCGGTCAAGCGAAAACGACGTCCCTGGAACTTATAAGTCAAACGTTCGTGATCAATGCCCAGCAAATGCATCAAAGTCGCCTGAAAATCGTGAACATGCACGGGATTTTTAATAACATTATATCCGAACTCATCGGTTTCGCCATAAGTGAATCCTTTTTTAACACCCGCACCGGCCATATAAATGGTAAAACAAGATGGATGATGATCCCGGCCATAATTATCAATAGTCAATTTACCCTGCGAATAATTGGTACGGCCAAACTCTCCGCCCCAGATTACCAGGGTGTCTTCCAATAAACCTCTTTGTTTTAAATCCATAATCAAAGCTGCTGAAGCCTGATCTGTTTCTTTACACTTGATTCGAATATTTTTAGGTAGATTACCGTGAAAATCCCATCCCTGATCATACAATTGTACAAATTTCACCCCTCGTTCAACCAGTCGTCTGGCGAGTAAACAATTAGCGGTAAATGAACCGGGTCGTTTACTCCTTTTTCCATACATTTCATAAATATATTCCGGCTCGCCGGAAACATCCATTACTTCCGGAACCGAGGTCTGCATTCGGTAAGCCATTTCATATTGAGTAATTCGCGCTTTGATTTCTGCATCTTCGGTTTGATCATATTGCAAGTTCTGCAATTGCTGAAGATAATCCAATTGTGTCCTTCTCGCCTCCGTACTATAGCCCGGAGGATTAGAGAGAAAGAGTACCGGATTTTTACCTGCCCGAAATTGCACCCCCTGATGCTCGGAAGGCAAAAAGCCATTGCCCCACAGCCTTGAATAAAGCGGCTGTCCCTGCTTACCCTTGGTCACTAAGACAACAAAGGAAGGCAGGTTTTCATTATCACTTCCCAGGCCATAACTCAGCCAAGAACCAATAGAAGGCCGCCCCGGCAGTTGAGAGCCCGTTTGAATAAATGTGATCGCCGGATCGTGATTAATGGCTTCGGTATGCATTGATTTAATCACACAAAGTTCATCGACGATTTGCGAGGTATAGGGCATGAGCTCACTTATCCAGGTCCCACTTTGTCCATATTGTTTGAAATCAAAAACGCTCCCTGCAAGGGGAAAGGAAGCTTGTCCGGCAGTCATTCCGGTAAGGCGTTGACCATTGCGAATACTTTCGGGTAATTCCTGTCCGTTCATTTTACGCAGCAAAGGTTTGTAGTCGAAAAGATCGAGCTGAGAAGGAGCGCCGCTTAGATGGATATAGATCACCCGTTTTGCTTTGGGTACGAAATGTGGTTTGCCGAGAACACCTCCATATTCCGGAGCATTCAAAGGCTTAGCCGCAAGATTGAGTGGATTGATAATGGAAGCCAAAGAAACCGCTCCGAGCCCAAGGCTTGTTTTAGTCAGAAAATCCCGTCGACTATATTTTTTATGTTGTTTATGACAATGCATTATTATCTTTTTGTATAAGCTTCATCGTGATTCAGCAAGGTATTCGCAATGGTCGTCATAGCGGCAAGTGAGGTTTGCTCCAGGGCCGCGTCTGTTATATACGTTCCAACTTCAAGTAATTCCCTGACCGCTTTTTTATCGGAAGAAAACCGATCCAATTCTTTATCATAGAGTTCTTTTAAAATATTGAGTTCCCGACTATTGGGTTTGCGACTGGTAGCCAATCGAAAAGCAAAAGTTAATTGTTGTTCAAGTTCCGTACCGCCCTCTTGCAGAATTCTTTCTGCCATTGCTTTAGATGCTTCGACGAACTGCGGATCATTCAATAAGACCAACGCCTGCAAAGGTGTATTGGTAATCTCTCTTTTGACTGTACACACATCGCGACTAGGCGCATCAAAAGTCGTCATGTTGGGAGGCGGTGAAGTACGCCGAATGAAAGTATACAAACTTCGTCGATATAGTTTATCTCCTTCATCCATTTTGTAATGCAAAAGTTTATGTGAAAAATTCCCCAGATCAAACCAGAGGTCATCCGGTTGATAAGGTTTTACACTTTCCCCCCCGATTTTTCTAACTAATAAACCGGAAGTGGCCAGTGCATTATCGCGAATCATTTCTGCAGGAATTCGATAACTTGGCCCACGACTCAACCAATCGTTTTCGGGGTCATTTTCTACCTTGTATTGGCTCCCTTTCGAAGCTTGTCGATAAGTGGCAGACATTACTATTTTTTTGCAAAGAGCTTTCAAATCCCAAGCCGACTGTTGAAAGTCCAGCGCCAGCCAATCCAGTAATTCCGGATAAACCGGCAAACTTCCCTGATTGCCAAAATCCTGAGGGGTTTTAACCAATCCATAACCGAAGAACATTTGCCAGTACCGGTTAACAGCAACCCGGGCGGTAAGCGGATGCTCCGGGCTAAACAACCATTGAGCAAGTCCAAGCCGGTTTTTGGGTAAATCCGGACCAAAGGCCAAAACTTTTTGAGGTGTCGCAGCCTCTACTTCGTAAGCCGGAGCATCATATTGCCCACGGTTGAAAACAAAGGCCGGGCGAGCTTCCGGCATTTCTTCCATAACCATAACTTCCGGAACAGTATCCAGCAGACTCAGTTGTTGCTCATTCAATGATTTTATCTGATCAATCGTTTTTCTATAAATTTTACTCTGTCTCCAAAGATGATCCTTTTCCAGTTCAGCATTACTTCCCGTCTTCGCAATACGTGCCATTTCAAAAGCGGATAATTCTTTTTTAAAAAGATTAAGCTCATCAATCATTCCCTTGAAAATGCCATTTTCTCCGGTAAATTTTCTACCACTTTTTCCAACTAAAATCGGACGCTGGTGCCGGGTATGGCTACCGGGATAAATCGGATAGGTCGATTTATACAATCGATCATAAACAACTTTACAGGTTTGTTTTTTACCATTGATATAAATATTGATGCCTTTTGCCTTTCCACTACCATCATACGAAAAAGCCACCTGTGTCCAGGTATCCAGAGGAATAGCCTGATCAATGGCTAAAGAATGGATATAATTATGCGGTAAAGAATGAATCAACCTTGCATTGAGTCGATTTTGTCCATCTAAATAAAAATCCCAGCCCCGCCAAAAATTATTTTTATCTCCTGCCGTCCCCAATAATACCTGGGTTTTGGAAGAGTCCTTTTTGCTCGTATTTATCCAAAGGCTAAGCGAATAAGCTTCGGTCCATTCGATTGCTCCTACATTTTTAATATAAAATTCATCATACTCATCATCAAATAAAAAAGCTTTTCCAGAATGTCCGTCTACTAGGTCCAGTCCTTCAGTAGCAAAACCTTTTTTATTATGATCGACATAAGCTCCTGAAATCTCCCAGCCGAGCACTTCTTTATCCTTTCCGGATTTTAAATGCTCAAGGGGAAAAGAAATATCCGGTTTAGTGACCCGGAGACTATTGATAAAATTGGTATTTGCCACAAGCTGCGTTTTGCTGATTTCCAGAACTGCCTCTTGCGCTTTGATCTTTTCACGGATATCTGCCAATTTCTTATCTGTCTCTTCACTCGTTAAAAGGAGCATTGGGCCATAGTTGCCATCATCTCCCGTCATGCCCAGTTCTTTTATATTATTAAAAAATGCGGTGAGCTGAAAATATTCCTCCTGAGAGAAAGGATCAAATTTATGATCATGGCATCTTGCACATTCCATAGTAAGCCCCATAAAAGCGGTAGACAAAGTATTGGTACGATCAAAAACATATTCCAGTCGAAACTCTTCATCTATTGCACCACCTTCAGCCGTCATCGTGTGATTTCGATTAAATGCGGTCGCCAGTATTTGCTCCTTCTTTGCTTCGGGTAACAGATCACCAGCCAGCTGCCAGGTAACAAATTGATCATAGGGCATATTTTCATTAAAAGCTTTAATTACCCAATCCCGCCAGGGCCACATCATTCGCCAACCATCCGCATGCATTCCGTGGGAATCGGCATAACGCGCCAAATCCATCCAGTCCATTGCCATCCTTTCGCCATAGGCCGGAGATGCCAGAAGCCGGTCTACCACTCGCTCAAAAGCATCAGGAGAATTGTCTTCGAGAAAGTCGTCGATTTCCGATATCGTTGGAGGTAATCCGGTAAGATCACGCGTCACACGACGGAGCAGTTGTTCTTTACCAGCTTCCGTTTCGGGTTGTATTTTTAGTTGCTCTAATTTCCGGTGTACAAAGTCGTCAATCTCATTATTGCGAGACCATTTTCCAGCAGTAGCAGGAGGGGGTATCGACGCTGGCGGAATGAATGCCCAATGCGCTTTCCACTCTGCACCCTGCTCTATCCACTTTGCAATGGTGGCAATTTCTCTGGCATTAAGCGTAAGTTTACTTTCTGGCGGGGGCATGAGTAATTCCGGGTCATCACTAAGCATCCGTTGAATAGCCTGGCTTTTATGTGGCTTGCCCGCAACAAAAGCATAACCATTACCACTTTTGAGTGCAGCGAAAGCTCCTTCTTCGTGGTGTAACTCCAGGTCCGCTTTTCGGGTATTTTTATCCGGTCCATGGCAAGCATAGCAACGATCGGATAATATCGGTTTTACATGGAGGTTAAAATCTATCTTTGTGGGTAATTCTTCATATGCTATGCGAATATCATCCGGCAAACGATCAGTACATCCCGAGCCTATCAGTATGGTTATTATCAGGTAGAAAAATCTATTCGCTCTCATTTTTTGATCCAATTAAGATGATAGGCATTGATGCTGAAGTTTTGGCATACTTCAAAATAAAACATGGGCGTTCTCGATTTTAAATTAAGACTTTTTCATCGAAGTTGTTTAATCTATAGTTATTAAGATTATCAAAAAGTTTTGATTTTTTAAGCCAAATAGCCTTATATTATAAAAACATTGTCTTCAATCCGTTAAATTATGATTGCTTCAAAAAGGTATTTTCTATTATTTCTCATTTTGCTTTGCTATGGTATGATCAAGGCACAAAGTCTGTATGATAAGGATACTTTAAGAAGCCTTTATATCACTTTTGATAATCCCGACTGGCATGAGACTTTAGTAGCCAACTGGTTCGCACAAAATGGATTAAGAGAAAATGCGGATTTGGAGATGGATGGTATTCTTTATGAGGATGTGGCGATTCGTTATAAAGGTAACGCAACTTTTTATATTGCCAACTCATCGGATAATCGCAAACTCCCGCTCAACATAGATATGAATGATAATAATGAGGATCAGGATCTGTTGGGTTTTAATAAGGTAAAATTAGCCAATGCGATTTTTGATCCTTCTATGCTCAGAGATGTACTCGGCTTTTCGATTTACGACGATTATATGCCTGCTCCTGAAGCGAACTGGCTCAACGTGTATATCGACGAAGAATACATCGGACTTTATCCGAATACAGAGTCGATCAATAAACAGTTTTTAGACAAGCATTTTGACTATAAAAAAGGGGTACTTTTCAAATGTGACCCTAATTCTCAATTTGGTTCTACTGATCCCTGGACCTCTCCGGATTTGGCCTGGTATGGCTCAGACAGCAGTGCTTATTATACGCGATATGATTTAAAATCAGAAACAGGTTGGGCTGCTCTCCTTGAGTTACTGGACGTTCTCAACAACCAAGCCGAAAATCTGGAAAATATTTTAAACATAGACCGGGCCCTGTGGTATCTGGCCGTTTCTACTACCATCGCCAATTACGATGCTTATAATGGCCTTTTTATTCATAACTATTATTTGTATCAACACGAAAACGGACTCTTTCAAATGATTCCCTGGGATGTTAGTGAAAGCTTTATCGGCATTTTGATTGGGAATGATCAAGTTGGGGAAGAAGGTTTATACGAATGGGATATCTTTCTGGAAAATGATCCCGTCGAAGAGAATCGTCCTTTATTGGATTATGTAAGAAATCATCCCCTTTATCGAAAACAATATTTGGCGCATATTCGAACGATAATTGAGGAAGTTCTGGATATAGAAGCTTTAGAGGAAGAAATTGAATATTTACAGGGAAGCATTGAATCGGCAGCATTGACAGACTGGAACGCCTTTTTCGGACTGGGTCCTCTCTTTTTTGAAAGTAATACCTTTGAAACAACCAATTTTTTTGGTTTGGAAGTAGCCGGGATTTTATCTACTGCCATCGAACGCAAAAATTATTTACTCAATCATCCGGAGATTAGCCTAAGTCCTCCCCAGATCAGTGAAGTCCAACATTTGCCGGAAAATCCAGTGAGTGGTTTACCAACCTTTGTTAATGCTTTTGTGGAAAATGGAGATCAGGTAGAATTAATGGTGACAAAGAATAAGTATGCCTCGCATTTTCAGGCAATTCCAATGTACGATGATGGCTTGCACAATGATGGCTTGGCTGGAGATGGTATTTTTGGAGCTGCAGTACCCTATTCTAATACAGGAGACCATGTTAAGTATTATATCCGGGCACAAAATCCAGATGCTATGATGCTGCATCCGCAAAGAGCCGAATACGAATTTCATGAGTATATTATTGAAGAACTCGTTTTAGTTGAAGAAGAGGAAGCACCCAGGGCATTTTTAAAAGTCAATCCAAATCCGTCCCGGGGAATGTTTACAGTAGAAATCAGTTTGCCGGAAAGCGATCCAATAATTCTTGAGGTATACGATACATTAGGACGTAGGGTAAGTGCCAAACGTCTAGTTCCAAATCATCTTCCCATCTCTCTGGATTTAAGCGAATTGAGTCCAGGGATTTACTTTTTCAAAATCGGGACTTTACTTACTGAGAAGGTATTGATCATTCGATAAAAGTATTATTCAGATATCCGGGAAGAATTCTTTTAAGGATGTTTTATTAGAATGTTGGAAATAAATTTTTGAGCCCGTCCTGACAGTAAATCATTTCTACTGTTCATTTGCACTCAACATTTACCGCTCAATCGAATTACCGACCTTTTTTCAAGACCTGTATTTAATATTCATCCAAAAGGACAACTAATAAAACAAACTGCGGGATTCTTGTACAGCATAAACTTTTTCGAGGGAATTGTAGAAAAGAAGCTATAGAAAACGGGAGATTTTTTCTAATTTCCGAAAAACAAAACGACGATGAATCAACGCAAGCTGCTCTATTGGTCCGTTACCGTAGCCGTAGCGGGTTTTCTATTTGGCTTTGATACGATTGTTATTTCCGGAGCGGACGAAGCTATTCAGGCGCTTTGGAATACCAGTGAATTATTCCACGGCTGGTTTATAATGTCAATGGCGCTATGGGGAACGGTAATAGGAGCTTTATTTGGAGGAATCCCCTGTGATCGAATTGGACGTAAAAAAACGCTCTTCTGGATTGGGGTTTTATATCTCGTTTCAGCATTGGGTTCTGCCCTGGCCTGGAATCCTTATGTTTTCTCTTTTTTCCGCTTCATAGGAGGTGTAGGAGTAGGTGCTTCATCCGTCGCGGCTCCTACTTATATCGCTGAAATTGCCAGTGCAAAACAAAGGGGGCGTCTGGTCGCTTCCTATCAGTTTAATATCGTTTTCGGAATATTAATCGCATTTTTATCCAATTATTTTATTGGAAAATGGATAGAAGAAAATGCCTGGCGCTGGATGTTGGGGGTAGAAGCCATCCCGGCATTGGTCTATACGCTTTTGGTTCTTGGGGTCCCGAACAGTCCCCGTTGGTTAATGAACAAGCGCAGGGATGAAGGCGGTGCCAGAGCTGTATTAATGAATGTCTACCCAAAGAAAGAGGTCGACCGGGCCATAAGAGCTATTAAAGAAAGTTTTCGGGAAAGGGTACATTCCAATGTTTTTTCAGGCAAGTATACTAAATCCTTGATACTGGCTTTTTTACTGGCCATGTTTAACCAATTATCGGGGATCAACTTTGTATTGTACTATGCTCCGCGCTTACTAAAGGCTGCGGGCATTGGGGCCGAAGACGCTTTATTACAATCTACCAGCATTGGGGTAGTCAATTTGATTTTTACCCTAGTTGGTGTTTATTTAATTGACCGGGCAGGCCGAAAGCGATTAATGTTGATTGGTTCCATTGGATATATCATTAGTCTTGGGGTAGTGGCATGGGCCTATTATGCTGCCGCAAGTTCAATCTTGCTGCTGACCTTTGTCCTGATCTTCATTGCTTCTCATGCGATCGGACAGGGCGCAGTAATTTGGGTATTCATTTCTGAAATTTTTCCGAACGAAGTCCGCGCCAGCGGGCAAGCCTGGGGCACCGGAACACACTGGGTATTTGCAGCATTAATCACTGCCTTCACTCCATTTTTCATAGGACTTGTAGGTAAAAACCCCTGGCCATTATTCCTGTTTTTCTGCATTGCTATGATTTTCCAATTGCTCTGGGTAATATTTATGATGCCAGAAACAAAGGGGAAAACGCTGGAGGAACTAGAAAAAGAACTGGTCCATCTTTAAGTAATGCTGAAATGAAACGACCCAAGTTCTTCTAGCCTTTTGAAGTAACTTTATCTTTATACATTCTACAACATATCCATAAATTAAACTATGAGTCTGACGATACAAATTGCCAAACAGTTTAGAGAGATATATTATGGTAAATGGGTGACAGGTACGAATTTAAAAGCAGAATTATCCGATTTGACCTGGCAACAAGCTACGACCAAGATAAGTGATTTGAATACAATTGCAGGGCTTGTCTTTCATATCAATTACTATGTCGCGGGGCTCGTACAAGTGCTCAAAGGGGGTACACTCGACATTCAGGATAAATACAGTTTTGATCTTCCTCCTATTGAATCGTCAGATGATTGGGACATGCTTCGCAATCAAATGTGGAGCGATGCTGAGGATTTTGCTACATTAGTGGAGCAAATGCCGGAGGAAAAACTCAAAGAAGCTTTTGTAAAAGAAGAGTATGGAGATTATCGAAGAAATCTAATGGTCATTATCAATCACTCCTATTATCACCTGGGGCAGATTGTTATCATAAAAAAATTACTTCAGGCAGAAAGCCTTACACCTTCTCAGAAGCCTTAGCATCGACAAAAATAAAAGGCAATTTTTTCATTCGGATAAACCAGGCAATAACAATTGGCACTGCGAAGCCCAGTGCATTACAAGTTCCATGTATAGCATACATCCAGGGAATTGTCAATACCTCAATAAGAAAAACATGACGCCATCCGTAGCATAAAGCCAAAGCCATACCAAGGAATAAAGCAAGTCCGCCAATGATAAAAAGGATTCTCGGCAGCGTTCTCTTTTGCATAAGTCCAAAGCCAGCATAAAATAATCCGAGTAAAGCTCCGGAACAGGCCATTATAGTAACGCCTGCGACTTCGATCCAACTTGGCCATTGAAAATGAGTTGCCGAAATACCAATTGCTACCAACGGAATACCTATAATAATTCCAAGATTAAGGTATTTTAAATAATTCCGCGGATATACCTTAGCCAACCAGAAGGCTGCCATAGGTAGCATAAATCCGGCGTAATGAAAATGTACTGCAGTCAGAAGAATAATTGTCGGATCGTAGCCCAAAACGGGTATGCCCAAACGATCAACAAAGGCCCAAATTGCGCCCACCGGAAGGTAGAAATATGCTGCTAGTTTGGTCATATCAATGATATTCATTGATAATGAACCTTGCTGAAACGCCCGGAAAGCTAAATAAATAACCAAGCCTAACCAGGGAATGATCAGACCCGCCGCTATTCCGCCTTTTTCAAATTGATAACTGATCATAAAAAGCAGACTACTCACTAGAGAAATCCAAAGCAAAATAGAAGGTTTTCTATCCAAAAAAAGAGCTAATGGAATAATCCAAAGCGGCGCAGCGATCAATAAGCTCTGGACATGACTTAATGCAAAAAACGAATAAGATAATAAGTTGATGCAACTAAGCCCCCAAATGACAAAACCTATAAACACACTTAAGACAGGAGAACGAAATAATAGCGTTTTCATAACTTTATATTCAATGTCGAATTTTTAATTTGCCAGTATATTTAAAAGGTTGCTTCGCATTCCGGTCCTTTTTTTAATATAAAAGTACTTGGATATAGTCTGAATTTCAGGATACGTTTTCAGAAGCGGGTATTGCGGATATTTTCTTCATACGCGCCATAGACTCTCTAACAAATTTTCTTTGATAAACCCTGGCCAAAGGATAAGCCAGTTTTGCCGCCCAGAAATCAGGCTTCGAAAAAGCTTTGATATGATAGTAAACATGATCCTCAGCGTCCTTGTCTATCCAGAAGCATTCTTCTCCGCTTTCCACATGTCCGGTCAATGTACCATAGGCAAAACCATAGGTATGTTCTTCGTTAAGCGTGTAGACAATACGGGCCGAATTTGACCACCATATACCGAAAAGCTTAAATAAAACCAAGACAGTATTTCCAGCCTCAAGAGCCGTTGCATTTTTATAAATTTTCGTCCAGCCCGGAGGAAATTGTTGCCAGTGCTCCAAGGCCACCTTTGCATTATTCCACACTTTTTCCCCTTTGCCGAGAAAAATACTATTCAGATCATTATCATAGCCTTTTACTTCCTGATTCCTCGTCCCATATTGTTGATCATAGTTAAAATTCGCAAGGGATTGTTTTTTCAGATAAGCCTTAAGCTTTAATTCAGATGGATATTTAAAGGATAGCTTCATCGTTTTAATTATAAAACATTACATTCTTTCAAAAGTTTCAAAAAATATTGAAAATTATTATTGCTTGGATATTCTTATCTTTGGAATGGCAAACAAGAGGCACTGGAAAGAAAGATATATAGTATAAAATTTTGCGCTTAATTTAGTTTTGATGGAAGATAAATTCACGCATTTAGATCAGAAAGGCAACCCATCGATGGTTGATGTTGGCCAGAAAGCAGTCACTAAACGGACAGCTATTGCCAGAAGCAAGGTAATCCTCGAAGAAAAAATTCTTGAGCAGCTAGTGAATGAGGATATTCAAACGAAAAAAGGACCGGTCTTTCGAACGGCTATTATCGCTGGCGTCATGGCTGCAAAAAAGACCAGCGAACTAATCCCGCTCTGTCACCCTATTGGTTTGGATAATTGCCAGGTAAGAATAACATTAAACCAGAACAAAGAGGTAATTGTTGAATGTGAAGCGAGTGTGACTTCAAAGACCGGTGTAGAAATGGAGGCACTGACTGGCGCAAGTATAGCTGCTTTAACGATTTATGATATGTGTAAAGCATTCTCGCATAACATTATTATTCAGGAAACCAGATTGATCAAGAAAACAGGAGGCAAGCGGGATTTTGAATTGAAGGAGGAATAAAAGAAAAATAAAGTATCTGGGATTTTTAAAATGTTGATATATGAAAAAGCATCAGAAGCATACTAATTTGGTACGTCCGGATTTTGGAAATTTTAGCAGGCAGGAGTGGGCAATTATCGGGACAAATTGTGGAAATATCCAGCGACTCAGCCAGGCTATTATTGAACGATTAGGAAAACAATTTAACCTGGGTTATGTGGATGCGGATCATAAAAGTGCCGACGATGCTGCACATACGGAAGTCAAAAATGCACTGAATAGCGGTGCAGGCTTGTCCTATATGGATATGATTGACTACCATCGTTTTGATACTTTGAATAATTTTGACTCTTTCCAATATCGTCAGTGGTTCAATGCTCAGGATGCGGTACTTGTCAATGGCAATCACTTTAAAGCAAAGCAGCAAATTGTGGTAATCGACCAAAAGAAAAAAGATTCTTTACAGCGAAAATTAGACAGATTAACCGATGTAAAGTTGATTCTTCTGGCCGAAGGGGAATCAGAGATTCACGATTTCCTGAAAACACATCTGGAAAACTGGAAAGCGATTCCAATTTATAAGCTTTCTGATGTTGAAATGATTAGTACATGGATATTGGCAGAGATAAAAAATGAAATTGCTCCGGTTTACGGACTCGTCCTAGCCGGAGGGAAAAGTCAGCGAATGGGACAGGATAAGGCATTATTGAATTATCATGGAGCACCACAATTTGAATATATACATAATTTATTAGCGCAGCACTGCGCTGAAGTTTACCTTTCCTGCCGCGAAGATCAGGTGAGTAAATTTCCAGGGTTCAACATTATCAAAGATACTTTTACTGGTCTGGGGCCCTTCGGTGCAATCCTTTCTGCTTTCCGCGAAAACCCCAATGTAGCTTGGCTGGTTATCGCTGTCGATTTACCCTTGGTTGATTCCGCTTTTCTGAGCGAGTTACTTTCCGGAAGGAATCCTTCAAAACAGGCAAGTGCTTTTCTGAATCCAGCAACCAATTTTCCCGATCCGCTTATCACGATCTGGGAACCTCGTAGCTACGCTACTCTTTTGCAGTTTTTAGCACAGGGGTATTCCTGTCCCAGAAAAGTGCTGATCAACTCGGAAATTGAGCTTTTGGAATCTGTACAAGCCGAAAAACTAAAAAATGTGAATAGCCCCGGGGACTATGAGGCAGTGAAGGGAATGCTTGGATAAGAAGAGTAGTAGGCAGTTAGATACACACGTTTTTTTATAGTTTGGGTTTTCTCCCTATTTTGCAATTATGTTTTAAGGATAAAAGATATAAATAGAAGCAGATGCTTAGAAAAAAAGACGGAGAACTGCTGGAAATTTTGCGAGGACCGGATGAACTGTCAAGGGACCGGGCACTGACAGAGGTCTATCGTCGTGCTTATTCTATGATTGAAAGGATGATTCTGAATAATAATGGCTCTGTGGCAGATGCTGAAGATATCTTTCATGATGGTTTGATTAGTTTTTACAAACAAGTCCAAAATGGTCTTCAACTGACCTGTGCAATCAAGACTTATTTGTATTCCGTTTGCCGGAATTTGTGGTTAAAGCGTTTACGTAAAACTGGCAGGAGCGATCGTTTGGAGGATATGCACAATGAAATTGTAGAACTGGATAATAATCCCGAAGCTTTTTTGGTAGTTGATGAATGTGCCAGTCTGCTTACTACTTATCTTAAAAAACTGGGGGAGGATTGCCGAAAAATAATTGTATATGCCTATTTCGATCAGTATAAAGCTGATGAGATTGCGAAATTAATGAATTATGCTACACCGCAAGTAGCACGAAATAAAAAATCGAGTTGTTTAAAAAGGTTTAGAGAGATGGTATTATCACGTGGAGAAACAGACTCTTCTTTGAAGCAGTGTCTCGAAACGTATTTGTAATTTTTTTAAAACCACATCACTATGCCACAGGAATTTACTCAGGAAATAATTGATCAGTATCTAAACAAAAAGCTTAGAGGTGAACAGCTGGAAGCATTTGAATCCAGGCTCAATAGCGATGCTGATTTTAAAAAAGAAATCGAGTTACAGGCTTATATCCATCGCGGAGCGAATAAATTGGGAGAAGATGAGATGCGATCAAAATTAAAAAAGATCAGGAGGGAAGTACTTAAATCCGATGAAAAACGAAGCACAGAAACCAAAGTAGTTCCACTGGCTCGAAAGAAAAAAATTCGCTCTATATTGCGCTGGAGTACCGCCGCCGCTATTGCCCTTGCTGTTGGAGCTTTGATTTATATGCTGACTACTTATCAAAACATGTCCAATGTTGATTTGTACGCCAGCTATTATCAACCCTACGCTGAAGAAATTACAGTGAGAGATGCCGGAGCCGTAACACAAATAAGTCAGGCTATTCAGCTCTACAAAGACAAAAAATACCAGGAAGCACTTCCTGTTTTCAAGCAGTTGCTGATAGCCGAACCAGATAATGCTGAATTGCAGTTAGTCATTGGCATATGTCAATTGGAGCTGGATAATTTCGATAAAGCTTCTCAAACTTTTTCTTCGGTTACTAATCCCCTTTATAAAGATCAGGCACAATGGTATCTGGCGATGACTTTCCTAAAACAAAGTGATCTTGGAAGTGCCAGTACAATTCTGGATAGTATCCAGGAAGGCGAATTCAAATATCAGGAAGCTCAGGAGATATTAAAAGAGATGTAAAAGCCGGGGATAGTTTTGGGTTATTATCAAGGGGTGCTTTTTGGACGCAGAGTTTCGCAGAGGAGGCACAGAGTTTCGCAGAGAAGACATTATTACTGCTTAGTAAACTGCATGCAAGTATAAAATATACTCGGTTCGAGTAAAATTTGGGTTTTACTAATCTAAATTATTTAATCGCTCCATTTATCAGACGGACCATCTCTCCGATTTTTCGAGGTTCGAGCCAGCGGGTAATAATTACCAGATCGTTTGCTTCGTCAATGACGATAAAATTGCCTCCAAAGCCTGCCGCATAGTAAATGTCTTCAGACAAGCCTTTCCATTTTCGACTACCCTTATTAAGCCACCACATATAACCATAACTTTCATTAGCGCTGGAAGACTGCCTGGCCTTTTTGATCCATTCCTTGGAAATTAGTTGCTGATCTTTCCATTGTCCTTGTCGAAGAAAAAGTAAACCAAAACGAGCGTGATCCAGGGTATTGATAAAAAGTCCTCCACCGGAGTGGCCGCCACCACTAACCGATTGCATCTGTACACCATCTATATTGATAAAGGAATTTTCGTAACCATACCAGCGCCAGGTTGGCGATGCGCCAATAGGGTCCATAATTTTTTCTTTTAAAACCATAGGAAGCGGTCGGCGCCAAATTTGTAAAAGCGAATAAGACAGTACATTTACCCGTACATCATTATATTCAAAAAAGGTCCCCGGAACTTTAAGCTCCCGATATTTCCAGTCATCCAGTCCACCTTCCGAGGGAGGACGATCCGCCCAATCTTTCATTCCGAACAAGGTGCCCGACCAATCCGAGGATTGTGTTAATAAATGATCCCAACTAATTTTACTGTTATGCGAACCATCAAAGGTACCATCCCAAACCATTTCAGCAACGGGCTGATACAGGTCATTGATCAGTTTTTCATCATAAGCCAGACCGCATACTGTGGAAAGATAACTCTTGGTCACACTAAAAGTCATATCCACGCGATTGATATCTCCCCATTTCGCCACGATATATCCATTTTTCAGGATAATACCGGCAGCGCCTCCACGCTTTTTAGTCTTTCCCGCCAGATAGTGGAAAGGTTCTCTTCTAAAGCCTTCAAGAATAGCAATCCGCAAATCTTTGGCACCGGAATACTCATTAGCCAAAGCAAAGTCAACTGCCTTTTGTAAACTATCCTGATCAAATCCCATTTCACCCGGCGCTTTTTCTTCCCAATGATTCCTTTCGGGAAAATATTCCTGAGCCAGAATAGTATTAAACACCAGGTAAAAAGACAAGAGACTTAAAAAGTACTTTTTCATTTTTAGCAGCAAATTAGTTTTAAATGAGTCCTGGATGCCTTAAGCACCCATAGGCATTCCGGGTACGAGATCTCCGTTATCCAAAATATTGCTTTCCAGGTTTTGCAAATAAGCCTTACTGAAATCAATTTTTAGTTCAACCCACATTGGCAAGTGATCTGACATCTGATGCGTTCGCCAATAAGTTTTGTAGTATCTGGTTTTCTTTTCTGCATCTTCTTTATTGCGATAGGTTGCCGGCATCTGTTCAGCGTAGTCTAACTCATCTTCAAGACGATAGACATGATCAAAAAAATTAAATACTCCCGCTTTTATATCTTCCAGAGGCACATCTCCGCGAAAAGCAATCTGATCATAGAATTTATTTTGCGGAACATTACTCGGAAGATTTTGCAAGGCATCCGGGATAAAGAAATTTCGGGTGATTTCTTCAAAAGTCTGATTTGTTGGCTTAAAAATATTGAAGTCTCCCAATAAAATCATGTTCTTCGAATGCGCATTTTTATCCCTAGTTCTTTTAGCCAGAAAATCCGATAATAAGCGAATTTCCTTAACCCGTCGCGGATCATCACTAACCCCTTTTCCATAAACCATATGCACCGTTGATATCATGAATTTAAACCAGCTTGTACGCAGGCCGAGGATCAAAGGTGTTCTGGCTAGTTGCGTAGCGGGTTCATAAGTTCTTTTTCCGTTTTCTCCCTCTACTTTTTGTGGCGGGATTATAATTTCACCGGCTAATCCGGTAAAAAATAATTTTCTGGAATCGTAAAGGAATACCAAACGCTCATTATTTCCCAGGCTCCCTTCGGTAACATCAGAAAACACTACTTTCCAGGAAAAGCCCAGGATTGTTTTCACGCGATTAAGTGCCCTAAGATCCTCATTTACCTCTTGTACCGCAACCACATCAAAATGATCTATAATTTCGGCAATATAGTACAAAGCCTCCTCCGATCGATAGCCGTAATTTTTACTATCAAATTCGCGAATATTCCAGGTAGCGATCAATAAGTTTTCCGAAATCGTTTTCTTTGGGACCTCTTTTTCAAGCGCAGTTTTTAATCTTAAAAGACCCGCAGTCGCACGAAGCTGTTCAACTTCGGAAACATTTCTAAGGTATTGGTAATAAGGCATTATTAAAAATTTTATATAAAACTGATATCAGTGTGAACAACCAATAGGGGAGCCGATCGGCGAGCCGGCAGGCATCTTTAAAGCAGATTTTGACTTCCATTCAGAAGGATTATTTTCAAACTGCCTGATTTTGTGCAAAGCCAGCAAGACATGTGCCTGGCCTTGTTCGGAATAAGCATTGCTTTCTTTGAGCTGTTTTTTTAATTTTTCGATGGATAATATACACAATGCCTGTGTTTCTTCACTCGCTCTTTGATCCATAGACAAGGTCATGATCCGGTCCAAAATCAGCTGATCCGTCATTCTTTCAAGAGAAGCCTCATAACTGTTCCCTTCCCGGTTCCAGCCGAGACCATTAAGTTGTTGTAACACTTCCTGAAGGCTCAGGTCACTTAATTCAAGGGCATTATGTTGAACCAGACGATTAGCACGATGTGGATGTAGGATTGCATTTAGGGTTGCAGCAACAGCGCTTTCAGCTGCAGCAAGAGGATCAAAAGTAAGTCCTGTCCTGGATTTGAAACTCTCCCGGGTTCGATAATGGCCAATAGGCTTAGGTGGAATGATCTTTAAAACATTATCAGGAAGTTTAAGAAAATCTGGTTTCAAACTTTTTAGCAAAATAGCCAGAGCAGCCCTTTGTTTTTGATCGGAAATAATTTGATGATTCTTCTGACCATCAGCCCTGACTCTATATTCATAATCCACTCCTCCAATTAACTTTGAAACGGCTTCCATTTGATAGCGATGAGAAAGATAAAGAGGCACCAGTACTTCTTCCAGATTCGCCATCGGAATACCGGGAGCGATATTATTTTCGCTGAAATTTTCCAGCGCATTTTGCCGCAGCACCATCAGCCTTTTGAACTCCTGGACGGGATCCGTTCCATTATCCCATAAATGCGCATAAGGATGCGCGCCTCCCAAAGGCCGGGCATCCCCATCGGAAATATATTTTAGACCCAAGCGGTTATTTTCTAAAAGAATATCATTAAGGGCATTTTTAATATTTGTCCCTTTTGGAAAATCCTGGTAACCATAAAGCACTGCTCTTTTATCCCAGGCTCCGATTTTTGTATCGTAAGCACTGGAAAAATCCATGCTCCCGTCTCTGCGTAAAATAATATAAGGATGGGGGTAATCCATCACCGAAGCCCGATCATTATAGCTTGCCGCAAAATTATGTGCCAAGCCGATGGTATGGCCCACTTCATGAGCAGAAAGCTGTCGCAATCTGGCCAAAGCCATTTTTTCCAATTCCGGTGAAACCTCCTTCCCTTCTTCATAAGCTTCGATCAATCCCTGGGCAATCAAAAAGTCCTGCCGCACTCTCAGAGAGCCCAAAGAAACGTGCCCTTTGATAATCTCTCCGGTACGCGGATCGATTACACTTGCCCCATAAGACCAGCCCCGGGTAGCCCGGTGTACCCATTGAATAAGATTATAACGCACATCCATAGGGTCGGCATTTTCGGGAAGTAATTTCACTTGAAAAGCATCTTTGTATCCCGCTGCTTCAAAAGCCTGATTCCACCAGCGCGCGCCTTCCAATAGAGCAGAACGAACGGGTTCAGGCGCTCCCGGGTCAAGATAATAGACAATGGGATCGACCGCCTCACTCATTTTCGCGGAGGGATTTTTTTTCTTTAAACGATGGCGGGTAATGAACCTTTTGATGAGTGGTTGATCAATAGGCGTAGCATAATCCTGAAAGCTAATTTCAAAATAACCGGATCGTGGATCGAAAATTCGCGGTTCGTATTCATCATCCGGCAATTCAATAAAAGAATGATGCTGCCGTACAGTCACAGCATTCGGGCTTGGCGTCACATCTCTGATATAATCTCCTTTGGGGCTTCCGGCGAAGGTAAGCGTAGCTTCAAATTCCGTATTCCCGGGAAAGGCTTTGCACCGGGGAAGAAAAACAGCAGAACGGCTGGCATCCAGCTTGTAATTCCCCTGATCAGTATTTCTAAGTTTTCCGATTACATTATGTGCATCCCTCAATAAAAAAGCCGTAGCATCAACAATGATCTTGCCTTCATTTTCACCTTCTGCTTTGAAGCCCCAAAGTACCGACTGTGCAAAGGCTTCCTCTACTGATTTCCGTTCTGCCGCATTGTCGCTAAGGGCCCTGTAATCGTAATTCATCTGAACCATCAAAATTTTTGGCCCGCTTCTAACAAATTTGACAACATGCTCTTTGCCCAATTGTCCCCGATCCAGACCTATGTCATTTGACCCCACACCGGCAGCCAATGAATTGACGTATAAAAACTCCATATCCAGTTTATCAATCGCCAATAGTATTTTTCCTTTTTTTTCATCCCAGTAAAAATCAAAAAAGCCTTTGTTGAGTTCCATTTCTTTTAGCTGACTGGCAATGCTTGGTTTAGTCTTATCAGCATTCTGCGTTTTCTGAGCTGTCAAGGACCGGGTACTCTTGCTGCAGGCAATGCTAAACAACAAAGTAAGGCTAATAATGATAATGTTTTTCATCTCTCTCGCTGTATTGTTTTTTGTGAAAATAGGGATATTTTTTATATATAGATAGTGGAACAGAGGAATAGCATAGTTTATGATAAATAAATCAAATATTAAAGAAATACTTGCAAGCGCATAGACTTCTTAGTTTAGGGTAGAAAGAATTCTATCAAAATGCTTTTCCTTGAATTTGGATTTTACTTCTTGTTTCGGTAATTTTTGGACACAGAGATCGCAGAGAAGACACAAAGTTTCACAGAGAACTCGAATTAATGTAACTGCAAATTCAAAATAGTATTTATTCCTTCCCTATACTCTGGCAATATGAGTTTTTTTAGTTTTTGGCGAGATTGTTAATTGTAATAAATATCTTTCCTCCCTGAACATCACGGGTAACTTCAAATCCCCGGGACTGGAGAAATTTTCGAAGAAGGGCAGCAAATTTGGAAGGACGATAATTCTTTTGCGTAGCCGAATCAATCATAGGTATTTTAACTTCATCTATAATCATCTTGGTAGCGGTAATCCCCTGAATGTGAAAATAAGCATTGAGCGCATTTTCTTCGAGCCAGCCTTCGATGGCATCGGATAATAGTATTCCCTGAAAATTTTCCATCACAAAATCCATATCAATCTCTGCCCCTTCAGCTATGCCAATATCCATAGCGATACTTCGGCCATTGAGCAGCATGTTTTCCAACTCATTTTTCAAACTTTGAGTAAACGCTTTAAGAAAATTATCCAATGCCTTTTCAGCAAGTTTTTCAAAATTTTCAGTATAGAACTTTGGGGAATGACCAAGTTTATTAACTAGGGATCTTCCGGTAAAAGCATCATAAGCGGTAAGAATCACCGTCACCGAATTTCCTGTTGGCGTCCGTACTATTTGCGTTTCGGATTCAAGGTAGATGTCAGCTGCGGAAAGTTCAATTACTCTTTGTTTAACGGAAGTCTGTTGCCCGGAAGTAAATACTTCGGTATTTTTTAACTGTTTGAGAATTGCCCGAAAATCAGTAGTTCGAATCCCCTCTTGATCGAGCTGATCTTTAACCTTGCTGATGACCGCCCGAACCGGGCCACTATTTTGATGCTCATAAACTTCCCGCAAATCCTGATCTGCCCGGGCAAAAGGAATAACCATTACAGTAGGCTGGATACTGTTTTGAGCCAATACAGTAAGCGTTAAAAAATTTAATAACAGCAAAAAATAATTTTTCATATCCTACTTTTTATCGACATACCATCCGAACATTCTGATTCAGCTTTTCGAGGATCGTTTTTTTTCCTTTGGTAATTCGGCAAAGAGAAAAGTTTCCGCCGGTATCCAGTTTCATAACGAACAATTTGCCAATCTGCACTTCGCGTTTCAAAATCCTTCCGTCTACATTTTCTTCTGATACTTCAAAAACTCGCAGGTACGTTCCCGCACGAAGGCCCTGTTTTTCGCCACCGTATACCAGAAGATTTTTAGCTTTTTTATCTCCTTTCATTTCCAAAACTTCCAAAATCTGAAATTCAAAAGGGAAGGCTTTTTTTACAAAATTTTGTACAAAATAATTGATGCGATTAATTGATCCATCATAGGTGTCTTCTTTAATGATCACCCCTGTCTTAACATCAATAAGCTCAATAGTAAAGCTAATCCTCGTACTGGTATATATTCGGTCAATCTCCGCTGACAAGGGAGCATTTTGATTTTTTTTGGATGCTTCAGAAGTATTATTTTCTTCTTTTTCAGGGCTGTTTCGTAGCGGTGAGGTAGCAGGTTTTTGAGTCTTGGGAACTTTTCTGGTTTTAGAAGTACTGGTCCTGGGACTGGTATTAGGTATTTTAGAAGCTTGCTTACTACTCGTAGAACGAGGGCTGTCCGTCTTTGATTCAGAAGTTTTTTTCGGAGTGTTTGTATAAACTTTCGAAGATTTATTTTCTGTTTTTTGCTCCGTTTTCTCCTTAGTCTCAGTGCTGGAAGAGCGGGGCGAGGTTCTACTCACAGACCGCTGGCTAGTTCTAACTGGCGCTCTGGATTGCGGACTACTTTTGTATACCTGCTGCCGGTATTCCCGCGCTTTCCCTCTGATAATATAATCCGCTCCAACTGCTTTTCCCTGCAGAATAGCGATATTATCGGGGTTTGATTTTTGGAGTTCACGCTCCTGATCAATCGATGCTCTTAGTTGACGGGTCACAATATCGAAACGATTGGATTTATAGAAAGCCGATTCTACACATTTATTGATTTTTACCGCCTTGTGTGCCGGCAAATCCTGAGCATCTAGTTTTAATACCCCTATGGAGGGCTTCGCATTTTGCGCAAATACAGCCTGCCCTGCCAATAACAGTAGTACCCAAAAACCTATTTTATAAAAAAGCTTTTTCATTTTATCAAAATTCAGAATCCGTGGTTATAGGATTTTTCAAAGTTACATTTAATTTTTTTCCCTTCTTTCAAAAGTTGCTGAAGGCGCTTTTTACCCTTCCTCACTTCACATAATGCACTGAACTCTTTGGTTTCTGTCACTATCAAATTACCGGCATGCACTTCTCTAATTATTTTCTGTCCGTTGATTAAATGCTCATTCTCGTAGTACATATAAAGCCGATCACTACTATTAAGCCCATGAAACTGGCCCGCCTGGACACGTACAACCCGAATGCCTTTTTTATCTTCTTCAATGACTTTAAGCAAATCTGCATTGAGATGACTCAGTTTTTTTATACCACTTTTCAAACGGTTAAGCAAAATACCCTTACTCTTAGTCACCGCTGTTTGAAAGTCCTGCTGTGGTTTAGGTTTCCTTGCGGTTGTAAACTGGGTCGTTTTACTGGCAACTTCGGAATTGAAGGTCTCACTATCCGCCAATCCTCCGGTTTCAACGCTATACAAATTTAAAGTCACCCATAAAGTCGCCGCATGATGCCAATACTTTTTTGTTTTTGCCGGTTTGACTTCTTTTCCATCCTTAACAACTGCCTTTTCTACGACGACTTCCACCTGCTCAGAATACCATTCTGTATCTCCGAATACGATCTGCAGCAGATAGGGCACATTACTTTCTTTTCCCTGTTTGCGAATTGCTTCAAACTCTGAAAACAAATCTGTCTTCTTTTCTACTTCATAATAATCTTCCGGCAGCTTCACCAGATTATACCGGGGAATTTTATCAATTTCCTCCATGATCTTTTCTTCAATTTCCAGAAATTCAAGGGGAGGCATTCCTTCGGCATATTCCGTTGGCAGGACTCCGATATCAAAAGTTTTTACTTGTGCAAAAGAGTTAAGTCCGGTCAATAAGAATAATATCCATAAAATAGATCGCATAAGCTAATTGATTATTGAACTGATTTAAACCAAAATCATTGTTTCACAAAACGGCAACGAAGCTTATTCCCTTCTGCGAGGTATTTTTTCATGTTTTTACCTCCGGCTTCCACTTTTACAACCGAGAAGTTTTCACCTTCTACCTTTTCTACTTTCCCCCAACCGACGGACTCGAGTCGATCCAGTGTTACACCATCTACTTCTTCCTTAATCACAACCAGGATGTCTATGTAAGTTTTCCGGGTAAGCCCCATTCGGCTACCTGCTGCGATCAGAAGTTCTTTAACCTTGCTTTTGCTTTCGCTGGTAGGTCGCAAAACCGCCCAGGATTTTTCCGGGAAGCAGTCAAAAAGCAGTTTCTTAACGTTTGATTTGACAACGTTCGGAGAGGGGAAAAACCAGCGTTCTCCGGCATATTTTGTTTTCGTTGCTTTATCATAACTAATCAAATCCGATTGATTTACCCAATTGGAAATTCCTTTGCGTTTTACTTCTTTCAAATCAATAATCTCTTTAGGAATGGTAGAACATTTCAGATTACCGGTACTGACTTCGTAAATATTAATGATCAAGTCTTTGGTATTATGATCATAAACTCCGTCCATTACGTAATCTGCTCCAACTGCTTTTCCCTGTTCTACAATACGGCCATCCAAAAAATCTTCTGATTTCTGATATTCTCTTTCTTGCTTAACAGCATCGGTCAGAGAGCGATCCACCCGGTGTATTCGATAATCGGTATTAATCGCTTTAATTGCATCCAGTCGAGCTGCTTTAACAAATGCCTCTCCTATCTTGGTTTTCGACTTAAAGGGCAATATAGCCATATAAATCGTATCGTATTGAGCTTGCAGATTCGCCGTACACAAGAATATCAAAAGTATAAAGAGGTACTTCATTTAAGTAAACTAATTTAAAGTTCGGAAAAAGATGATGGGTGTTTTTAGATTAGTCAGTTTTCAAATTTATTAAAATATCACAAAATTATGAACAGCTTCGAAGCAATTCCTTATTTTGGGGTCTCTTTAACAGGTGTTACGGTGTCTATAGAAGATAAATAGTGATTTTTCAAATTTTGAGCTATGAAAAGAGTTTTTCTTTTACTCTGCTTTTCTTATTGCTTTTTAGTTAATAAATCGAATGCCCAGGAAACCTACCAAAGACGTGGGCAAACGGTATATTTGGAGCTGTTAGGCTCTGGAGTTATTTATTCCCTCAATTACGAAAGACGCTTCAAACAGCAAACCGAAGGGCTCGGAGCCCGAATCGGAATTGGTTATGTCGGAGACTGGCTCATGGTTCCTGCAAACCTTAACATTCTTCTGGGCAAAGAAGGGAAAAGTCATTTTCTGGAATTAGGCCTTGGAGTAACTTATGTTAATTATCCCAATGGAGAAACTTTTGGTTCTAAAACGATTAATCAACAATGGCTTCCTGCCGGCACTATCATGTATCGCCTGCATCCCCGCTACGGGAAATTTTTCTTTAAAATCGGCCTGACTCCGATATACGGTTATTTTGTCGAGGACAATGATAAAAAGTTCCTGATCCCGCTTTTTGGAGTCGCTTTCGGTCGAGCATTTTGATTCGCAATTTGGCCATTCAGCATCAATCTTTTTTGATGCCTTCGATATATGTATTACTAATTGATTTCATCGATTGTTGACGTACTTTTTCTATCTCGACATTGTCATTATATACTTTATTTAAAAAGGCCATTTTTTTAGCACTTTGTTCATCTACTTTGGCATTAATATCCTTTAATAGTGCTTTGGCTTCCTCCTGGCAGGGTGAAGCCGGATCAACCTGAGCAATCAGTTCTATCGCCGTTTTAAAGTCTTTTTTAAGAGTAGCGATAGTAGCCTCTTGGGTTAATGCCTGACAATTTTGTCTTTGGTAATCCATATAAACCTGATCGAGTAAAGCCTGATTGGAAATCCGGCAATCAGAATCTTCTGGTAATACGTAAAGCAGGGTAATGGCTTTTTCGAATTCGTTACTTCGAGCTGCTCGTTGTGCTTTAGCGATAATACTATTGCATTCCTCGCTGTAATAGGATTGAATTTTTTGTAAAAGATCATCAATAAAATTGGTGTAGACTTTTCTTTGAGGACGGATATTGCTAATCGCCCGGTTGATTGCCGCCCCTTGATTGCTTCCTGTTCCACTCAATTTGTGGCTAAAGATCAAGAGGTATTGACCAGAGAAAATATTTTTTACCAATAAACCCAGTTCTAATTGTACACTAACTTCTTTGACCAGTCCCTCTATATTCTTAGTATCCACTAATATCAACAAAGGATGCACCGCAAAAGTGCTTTCCTTTTGATTAACAATATCTCTCTGGGTAAAGATATCAATGACTTTTTGATCAAGCTTAGACTGTATAGTAGTCGGAAGATTTTTGTCCAGCTTGGAGGGCATTATCCGGATATCCAAATCCCTGATCCTGACTTCATCCTGCGCCCGGAGATC
Source organism: Saprospiraceae bacterium (assembly GCA_028280415.1). GTDB lineage: Bacteria > Bacteroidota > Bacteroidia > Chitinophagales > Saprospiraceae > JAHDHW01. Next base: position 332,839 of record JANQLV010000061.1, on the reverse strand, counting down.
AGCCCCCAATACTAGCAGTAATAACAAGATAGAAAGTATATTTCTTTTCATATCATTCAAATTCAGTTTGCAGCCGGCAAGTCTATTAACTGGATGACCGATACGGCTTTGGTTTTATCCTTTTAGTTTATAGTAATATATATTTTTGTTCCGACAACATCGCGGGTCACCTCCAGGTTTTGCTTTTTCAGAAAACTCCGCAAACGGGCAGCGAATCGGGTCGCTCGAAAGTTTCGGCCTTTTTCATCTTTGACCGGAATTTTTACACTATCGAAAATCATTGAAGTTGCCGTTAATCCCTGAATGTGGAACTGATTGCGATAAGCATTTTCTTCTACCCAGCTTTCGATCAGATCAGAAAGTAACAATCCATCCCTCATTTCTTCATCAAGGTCCGTGTCAGCATTTTCATCGAATCCGATATGCAGGCTTATGGTACGGCCTTCTTCTACAATTTTATTAAATTTTTCCTGAATCGTTTTTGTAAAATTATCAATAAACGATTCGATGGCTTTTTGCGTAAGTTTTTCAAAATTGAAGGTGTAATACTTTTTAGTCGTTCCGACATTAGTGGCGAGCACTTGTCCCGAAAAAGCATCATATGCCGTGGCAGTAACCGCAACAGAGCTGCCATCCTCATACTCGGAAACAGTTGCTTCTACTTCGACGTATACATCTGCTCCGGACAATTCTATCACTCTTTGTTTAACGGAAGTCTGGTTATTAATTGCCATAGATTCATCCATAGACAACTGCTTAATTTTGGCCCGGAAATCAATTGTGGAAATGCCTTGTTGACTGAAAGCTTCTTTTACACTTGTTACAGCTATTCTCAGATTGATTTTATCCTCTTTTTCGTAGATCGTTCGCAATTGCTCGCCCTCCTTGGCAAAAGGAATTACCATAACCGTTGGATTCAGCCAACCCTGATGATCTTCTTCCTGTGCAAAAAGAAAATGGGGCAATAGTAAAATGAGTAAAAAACGGATCATGGTTTTGTTATGCGTTTTTCGTCCTTTGATATGGGGCTTATTATGAGAGTTCTACAAAAAACGTTGATTTTGGTTAAAAAAGCATTTTTTTAGAGCATATTGACGTTTTCTTAACGGCGTTTTACAAAAAAGAAACCAGCTAAAAAGAGAATCAAGGCTAATCCAGCCCACCAGATCCAATTCCCTGAAGAGGCTTTTCGAATCGGGGAAAAATCACCAATATGTACAAAAGCCGCCCAATAATAAGGATGTTGCTTTGATTTAGGCTGATTACGAACATAGTTTAGTTTTGCCAATCGCAAAGCCTTTCCTTTATTCATACCATCATCCAGGTTTTTATAATAGTCAATCATAATTTCAGCCGTAGCTTCATCGGCCACTGGCCACAGACTCATCGTCACGCTCGGGCATCCTGCCTTGGCAAAAGCCCGGGCCAGGCTGATCATCCCTTCACCATTGTATACCTGACCGAGTCCGGTTTGACAGGCACTCAGCACCGTCATTCTATTGGAAGTGTTCAGCGAATAAATATCCTCTGTAGTCAGATATTGCTGATCTGCAAAAAAAATCCGGCTATCCATCGGGTCTTCTTTATTCAGGCAGGCATGGGTGGAAAGGTGCAGAATTTCAGCTTTGGGGGCTAATTGAAGAAAAGCCTGACGAGTTGCCTCGGCACCAAAATGATTTTGTCCGGTGAAATAAGGTTCTATTCCTTTTAACTCACTTTGATTGAATCCGAGTTGTCCAAGTACTGCTCCTTCCGACATACATGATCTTGAGGCCAGTTCATTAGCCTCAAACTCCGGCGCAAATCCGGCAAAAGGAACCTCGGACTGTCCCGGATTTGCTTGGTAGTTTTGTAATAGTATACGTCCCGAACTAGCGTAGGTTATCGAATACTTGTTAAGCAAATAAGGCAGATGCTCCACGCTAAAGTCAATATTGTTGCCTTCCACAGCGTCGGATAATAATAACTCAAAAGGCAATAACCATAATACGCCATCAGGAACAATAATTAGCGATTCGATATTCTCAGCCAGCGGCGATAATACTTTTTCTAATGCATCGCTATAAATCGCGGTCGATTTGGCTACAAAAAATCGAAAAGCAGCTTCTGCATTTTTTTTAAAGGTATCGGACTGGATATTTTTCCGGAGTGCAAATATATTCTTCCGGAGTTCGGCCCGGTTTTCAATTCGATTGATTTGAAACTGGTCTGCCGTCAAAGTAAAAACAAAGGCATATTTTTCACCAAAGAAATATTCGATCATCGCAGCATTTTGTCGTCCCAAAAATTGTTGCAGACTATCCATCGCGATACCGGGTGACGCAAACTTCAAATACTCTTGTTGCGGATAATAGGTTTTAAGAGAATCTTGTAAGAAGAAGAGTGTTTGTGTTAAGGCAAACAAGCGTTCTTCTGCTTTTGCCTGGTCCGTAGTGTTATTTTTTATTTTTTGAGAAAGCCGGGCAATACGAATTTTTAAATTTTGTTCTCTTTTCAGAATGTCCGGGGGAACTTCACTTAGTTTTTTGGATTCGGCTTCGAGTAAACTACTGGCCAGTACCATGGCTTTCCCCTTTTCCGCAATTGAAAATACTTTGTATTTATATTTCGTGTCTTTAGTTGCCTGATACAAACGCAAAGCGGCCTGAATTGCTTTTTCACTAAGGCCAGTAATTTGCTGGCTCAATTGAAGCTGAGTATATTCCGAAGTATATTTTTTACAAATCAAATCAATCACTTCAATCCCCCGTTCGTATGAAATTAAGGCTGCCAATAATTGATTGTTTTCATTTTGGGAGTTCAGCAGTAAATCTCCTTTAGCCTCAAAAACGGGAATAGCCAGTGTGTTAGAGATAAGCTTGGAGACTTCCGGGTTATGTAGCAAATCTGTCTCGTCAAAATCCCGGGCATTTGAAATAAGGCTTCGCTGATAAGAACGTAAAGCTTCCTCCCTATCCCCTTTCCCTTCGTAGGCTTTCCCAATACCCCGATAGGATTGTGATATATCGGGATGCTTCTCACTGTTGTCCTGAGTAGCTTTCTTTTTCAAAATTGATCGTTCAAAATAGATAATTGCCTGGTCATAATCCTTACGTATAAGTGATCGCTCTCCCAGTCTTTGAAAATACAGCCCGGTATCTTCACTATCCTGAACCTGATCAGCCGCTTCGTAATCTTTCTTGGCTTGCATGACCGGATTCAGTAATTCGGGATAATACTTTGATAAAATCTCTATTGCCTCTTCTTCCGATACATTAATATCCATAATACTCTTCAGTACTTCTTCTTTACTCGGCTTTTGATCCTGAGCAGGCGCAAGAAAAAAAGTAAAGAGCAATAGAATTAAAAGTTTATTTTTAATGCTAATTGTCATAGAAAGCAAGATAGCAGTTTTTGATCATTATGTAATTACCTTAATGCATTCAAGGATTGATCTAAAAATTTAACTCGTATTTTTATAAAAAGACCAGGCCATTGAAATTCAACAGCCCGGCTATCAAAGCTTTCGAAGCTTTAAAGGGCCACGAAAGAGAGATGCGTGTTAGATTCCCGATTTTTTAAAACATTAGTTAATACCAGAGATAGCAGAGGTATAACCAGACCTTTAAAAGTTTTTTAAAAAAAATATGAAAGCATTGATTTATGGAATAAGCTTTTTGTGCCTCTTTTCTTTAAATAATTTATCAGGACAAAGTCGAAAATGGCAATTCCGCCCTATAGCCGGTATATCCGCCAATTCGGTTTATAGTCCTAATGCCTGGACGTATAAGTTTAGTCCCTATTTGCTAGGGCTGGAGGTCGCAACACTTTTAAAGAATGGTTGGTCCCTGGTTAATGATGTGTATTATATTCGAAAAGGCACGCATTCTAAGAAAAACAGTGGAAACCGGGAACAAGATTATCAGTTTGACTTTATCATAATTAGTCCTCAACTGGCTTATGAATTAGGGGAGCGATCCGGGCTGGAATATTTATTTGGTCTTTATACCGGAATAAAGCTGGATGCAAAAGCCAGGTTTTATCCCGATGAGACCTTTAGTGATTATGATCCGGAAGGACAAAATGAAATAGATTTCGGCTTTAATACCAGTATCCGAAAATATTTCGAGATAGGAAATGTTGATCTTAGTATAGAGCCTCGATTTCAACTAGGGTTGGTAACTTATTCTTTTACCAAACAGATTTCTTTTCAATTGATCAGCACCCTGAGCTTCTAGCTCGGAGTCCAATCCTTAATATCATTACTATCATAGGCTTTAATAGTCAGCTCACGTTCTTTATGCCATTCATCCGGATCAGTGTGATTAAGGTTATCATCAATATGTACCGGGTCCGTTCGTTTAAACTCCCCTCCCCAACGCAGTGTACTATCATTAATAATATCGTCCAGAAAGCCCCTAACCGGTTCTGCCCAGTTATCCCGATTAGAGGGATGCATATAAACGGAGTTTGCCAGTTTCCCATCGCCATATTTGAGGTTCATGTCAATCGCATGTCCGACTTTATGGTTAGACATTTCGGCTGGCGGAACAATAGCTCCGGGGACATCTGTCCCTCGCCGATAAGCGTCTGTCACATAAACCTGGACCTTATTCTTGACTGCATAGCCATTAATCTTTTCGAGTGCCGGGACAAACGCTACATTCGTGATCACATGTATACCTATAAAATTGGATGCAGCGAAACGGGTCAGGACGGAATTATCATTTCCCTGCATTGGTTTTACATGATCCGCCCAGTCAGGGCCCAGATTTTTACTCGCATCTTTTATAATTGAAAACATGGTTTGAGGCGTTACACTTTTAATAGCGCCATTGAAAAAGCCTTTGTTTAAATAAGACTTCAAAGCTTTAGCAACATTACCATCAAAAATCCCATCGTTTCCTTTTAAATTCCAATTGAGTTCTTTCCCTTTGCCAAGCCCGTTCAGGACCTGCTGTAATGCGGAGATAGCAATTTTATCTTTTGAACCTTTGAAATATTTTTTCGCTACTTTTCCTTCCCGGAAATCCCTTTGCAATTGATGCAAAAATGGCAAGTCTTTAAGCTTGTCCTGAATGGTACCGGCAATCGCCTGGGTAATTTTAGTCCCATCCGTTTTAATTCCATTTTTTTCCGCAAAATCTTTTACCGCATTGACGACATTATCCCCAAATACATTATCCAGTTTTTCGACAGGTTTTCCCAATAATTTTCCAAAACCCAATTTATGAAGAGACTGTTGGAGTTCTTTAATCGCTTCATGCGGAGGGGCGCCTTTTTTTAAAATGGTACTAAGCCCACCTTTTTTCATCAGGTGACTCAATTTACTTCCACAGCCATCAAAAAATGATTCTATCTTTTTAATAACAGGTACTTTTTCAGCAACCTTATCTACTTTTTGTTCGAGGAAAGCTTTTATAGCAGTTTGAGTATCTTTTCCAAAATCACCGTTATTTCTATTTTTATCCCAGTTGAGTTCTTTCCCAAATCCCAGATCGTTTAATAATCTTTGTAAAGAAGCGATAGCTTGTTTATCCGGAGAGCCTTCGAAATATTTTTCACTGATTTTACCATTTACAAGATCGTGATGAAGCTGGAGCATATCTGGCAGGCTTTCATAGCGTTTTAAAATCATTTCGGCAATCTCTTCTGTAATCTTTTCTCCATCAGACGTAATATCATTTTTATTGCAAAAAGATTTCACCGTTGCGATGGTCTCGTCATCATAATTGCCGTCGATTTCATTGCTTTGCAGATTTTTAACTTCGTCGAAGCCCAATTCAAATAAAATTTGTTTGAGTGCTTTAACAGCATCCTGATCCGTGCTATTTTTTTTTAGAATCTGTTCGACCGTCCCAGCCTTAACTAATTGATCGAGTATTGTCCCGCCAGCCATAATATTGAAATTGTTTTTTGGGTAAAGGGATTGTTCGTTGTTCGAATTTAGAAAAATAAACACATTTTTTCTACGGGATAAGTCTCAAAATAAAAAAAATAAATATTGTGAATTATTATCATGTATTATTTTGAATGTATTAAGAAGATTCTTTATATTTAGGAGCGCAAATAATAGCGCGTTAATTCCGCTTACAGGAATAACAACCCTGAAAAACAAGTACTGGCAGTTTTCAAGTTTCACGTGAAGGCTACAGTAGCATCCTCTTTATTTGATGTTCCAACCGGGCATTAATATGCATCTCTAATTTTTCAGGAACCAGTCAGGTAACATTTATTATTCCGACAAGATGGCTTTTTATCAAAGCAATTTTTGTTGGTTTAATATCAAAAATCACCTGTCCTTTTTAATGAGAAAACGATTTAATTTTTTTGAAAGCTTTCGGGTTTTCACAGGGTTCTGTATGTCTTATTTTAATTTAAAAATTTCAATAGCATTTTTAATCATAAAACCTCAAAAAAATGGCGAAATCGAAATCCAAGAGTACCGCACCTACAACTGCCGATGGTACTTTGAGTGCTTTCAAGCAGGATTTATTTAAGATTCTTGATGGTCTTCAAACTCAAATTACAACGGATGCTTCCACAGAAAGCGCAGCGCTCAATAAATTTATTGAAGCGGAAGGCAATCTGGTTGCAAAATCAATAGAATTTGGAGGACCTTCTCCCTATTTTATAAGTCCTACCTGGTCCGGATCAAAAACTTCTAATGGAAGCAAAAGCTACGAAAAGGAATTCAGACCAATTATCAAACAGGTACTGTCCCAGAAAACAGCCGCTCAGGACGAAGCTCAGATCAATACGGATGAGCTGGAAACAAATCTACTCAACGTTTTCAAAGTAGTATTCGAAGGTATGACGATTCCGGCTGGCAAGATGCAAGCGGAGGTCGGCATAGATTGGGTAGGTTCATCCATTTTTGAATCAAAAGCTTATCTATCCGTAAAGGATCAGGAAGGTTTGTTCATTCAAATGAATACCGCGATATTCAAAGGTACAAATCTACCTTCGGATAATACTTTTAAAAGCTACGGCGCCTGGGCCAAGGATCAAATTTCTACTTACCTCAAAACCATTAGCAAGCAGGGGCCTGACATAGAGAAACTAACGACTCAAATCCTCGACTATTTACATTCTACATTGAACAAATACCAACAAAATGATGAGGAATCTATTCGTCAGTGGATTCAGGTGTCGATCAGTGGTCTCCCCAAAACAATAGCAGTTACGAATCTTCAAAAAGAAGAATTAATTGGTGCATTAGAACAAGAAGTAACTCGCTTATTTCCACAACCGGACGCTAGTTTTTTCTACAGTAATTTGCAGACTATTTTGATGCAAAATATTTATAATCCTCCACCTTCAACGGTGATGTCTAATAAAGTTGCCGGAGTTGCTCCCCCTGCAAATTTATCCGTTTTTATCACTATTGATAATGATGCAGATACATTAACGGCACATGTTAGTGGTGGCAATAAACCGAGCCAGGGTTATATCTATAAATGGATCGATGATAAAGGTGCTGCGGTTCCCAATGGTACGAAGAGTGTTGCTTCTGGTTTAGCCGAAGGAACCTATCAGGTAGAAGTAAGCGATGGTCTCAATACCGTCACTTCTGACAAAGCAACTATTTATCCAAAATCAAAACTGAAAGTAGCAATATCTCCCGATGGCAGCCAATTGAAGAATGTTTCCATCAACGGAGGAAGTGACGGAGCTGCACAGGTAGAGATTACAGGAGGAACCAAGCCTTATAAAGTTACCTGGAAAAATACAACATCAGGCGATACCACAAGTGGCAGAAACGGAACGAATAATACAGGGGCCACCAATACGGCCAGTAATTTATCTGCGGGGGATTATTTAGTAACTGTAGAAGATAAAAAGAACGCTATTGCTTCGGTTGTTATTACAATCTCTCAACCATCTTATTCCGCTCAAAATGGAATCAAATATGTAATTGACCAAATCGTAGGAGTAGACAATACCAAGAAAAATCCAAGCGCAGCCGATAAAGCGAAAAAAGAAACGGCAGATAAATTGGAAAATGCCATTAAGGAAGTTGTAAAAATCGCAATTGCCAAAACATTCAATGACCTTCCGGAATATGGCGCTCAAGGGCATTTGATCAGCACAACTTATGATTATCAGTTAATCAGTCGAATTTCAGATTACACATCTGCTTTGGTCGATGAGCTGAAAACAGATTATAATGCTTTTATTCCTACCAATAGCCAGAATGCACTGACTGCTGCTCAGGAGATTACTTCTACGGCTGTAGCTTTCCGGGAATTTGCAATGTCTTTATCAAGTATTGTCGATGCATTTGAAAGCGAAAGCAATCACACGGAACCATCCGGGCCAGTTAAGAAAGGGCAACCAGGTTTTACTTATAATGAAATCAAGAAGCTCATCTATAATGACCCGAATCCTTATCTTACCGATTTGGGTAAACTGGCAGATGCTATTTATTTATCAACGGGTAAAAACGAACCGCTTATCAAGCGTGCTGAACTGGAAGGCGTAACACTAGCTTCTTCCACTGCCGGTTTGAATACTTCATTGAGCAAGCTACTCACCGGACAGGAATCAGCAGCTTTGGATTCACTGGACAGAATGAAAGCCAATGCCAAGGCCAACTACGAGGCTGCCTACAAAGCTTACGATAAAAACGCAACGAATTATTTTGATGAAATGGATGAATATATCTCGATCAAGCAAGAATTCAACTATGATATGTTGAAACTCGATGCAGTCAATAATGCTTTAGAAACTCTGACCAATGTGATCGAAACCGGTATTTCTCATTCCGGATTTACTAATGTTTATGCAAAAACATAATAAGTGTTCATCTAATTTTTCAGAAATAAAAAAATAAAATAATGGCAGATACAAATAATACAGGTTCAATCAATGATGCATATGCAACATCGCAAACCATTGATTTCATCGATAACCTTAAAACCAAACTAGCGGATGCAAAAAGTAATTTGAGCCAAAAGCAGATGAAGCTCAATAATGCAACTGCTACTAAAAATACGCTGAGCAATCAGTACACTAGTGCTCAGGCGGCAGCTACCTTAGCACAAAGCAGCCTGGAAGAAGCCGAAAAAGCACAAAAACAAATAGATATCATCAGTGGCTTTTTCGCAAAACGCATGCAAATAACCAGTGAAATGGTACAAACGGCTACCGTAACGGCCATCAAAATGTACGAAGCTACTGAGTTTGTAGGTAAACGCGGACTGGATCGAATAGAGGATATTCTGAATATTGTTATTGAATATAATAAAAAGGATACCAACCCTTCGACCCAATGGACGAACCCTTTTATTAGTTCCGTTCAGGTAGCTTCTGCCAAAGGCCAAACGGCTTTGAACACTTCGACCAAAGCGACGAAAGATGCTTTTATGACTTTAGTCAGTACACTGCAAATTGATTCCAGGACCAAGAGTTATTATCAGCAGTGTCAATCTTATCAGAGTATGATGATTAATCTGATAAGTCGACTTTCGTCTGAATATATTTTACTAAAAGTTAAAGCAGATAACATTAATCAAAGACTGGAGGAAGTAGAATTAAAACTTTCTCTACTAGAGACCGAAACCCAAAAAGCTTCGTTCGCAGTTGCACAATTGCAAGCAGAATTTACCGCTGCTCAAAAAGGTGCTTCGTACACTGGTAGCGCAGTTGCAGCAAGCTAAAACCCCTAGCTGTTCTATAATTCAAGCTCTCAGACTACACTATAAAACCCAAGCCCCTCGTTCCTGACAAAGATCGTGGGGCTTTTTTTATGTGATTAGTTAGAAAGTTGAAAATGGTTCTGTTAGCTGCTCAATGTTCGATCGTTTTTATGAAATTCCTTACGTATCCCTTTTATGATATCCTTCGAATGAATAATTTGCTTCGGGTTACGCGCAGCCTGAATAGCAACATAGCGGAGTACATTGATAATTTCACCTCCACTAAGCTCATACCTTTGAGCCAACTCAGCCAGGTCGATATCCCTTGCCAATTTCGGTCCATTCGCAAAAGCTTTTTGCCAGAGTTGCAATCGTTGTTCAACATCCGGGGCCGGAAAATAAATCATAGACTGAAAACGTCTGGCGAAGGCATCATCAATATTGCTTTTAAAATTAGAAGCTAAAATAGTAAGCCCCGGAAAGTCTTCAATTCTTTGCAGAAGATAGGAGACTTCCTGATTGGCATATCGATCATTGGAAGATTGCGTAATAGTACGTTTTCCAAATAAAGCATCGGCTTCGTCAAAAAATAAAATCCAGTCATTATACTCGGCCAGATCAAATACTTTTGCCAGATTTTTTTCAGTTTCACCAATGTATTTGGAAATCGTCATCGCTAAATCAATCCGATAAACCTCTTTATCCAGTGCTTTGCCCAATAGGCTCGCGGTAAGGGTCTTTCCCGTACCGGGTGGTCCATGGAACAAAGCGCGGTAACCCGGTTTGACCATCTTTTTTAAACCCCATCTTTCCTGAATTAATTGTTCGTGTTCTACCCAGGATTTTATTTCCATCACTTCTTCCATGACGAATGGTGCAAGCACCAGGTCATCCCAGTCAAGGTTCGTGTTTACTCTTTTTGCCGGAAAGTCCGCTCCGAAGTGTGGAATATATTCCTTGTTCCAGAGGATTTTTGGCAAAAATATTTTCGAGACACTGAGCGCAGAACTCATAGCCGGTTCCCCCGCCTCGGAGCTGTTGACTTCTAAAATTTGTTCACTAAACAATCTTTGATCCGGATGTAATATCTCCATTACATTTACCCTTTTTGACAAATCATTTCCGGCAATTAAAAATACTGCCGTCTCTTTCGTTGGCAGGAAACCAGCATGTTGCTTCCCGCGAATTCCACCAAACTCCGTAAAAGGTTTATTTAAAACCGAATTATTTGTAAAAAAAACATCCAGTAAATGCGGTTGCAAATGCGGAGCCAGTGCTAGCAATATGATTAATTTTTCTTCTTTCCCAAGTTGAAGTCGAGTAAATACTTCTTCTATCGGACTTGTAGCTTCAAGGCTCGGTTCGGCAGGAAGTATGATACTTTGTTCTTCGCCTTCAAAGTAATGATTAATCCTTTGATTCAAACAAGCTTGTAGCCAAAGCATATATTGATTAAGTGCTGTCATTTTACCCCTTTTGTTATCGAATATTACTTTTCCCAGTTGATTTTTACAGTTTTATTTACCCAGGACAAATTGACGGGATTGAAGCCCCATGGAATTTGCCGTAATAATATATCAAAGGCCCTGGTTTCTACTTCAAGTTGCCAATAATCTTCAATCTGCCCCAGTTGCCCATCTCTTTGTAAAAAGGATTCCCGGAAAGCGGTTATAGAAGTATCTCCCAAAACGGACCAGTGTTGAATCACCGCATGCAACAAACCATCGCAAAGTTCTTCGAGTGTTTTATCAATTTCCAAGGTTTCGACAATAGGTGCAGCAATCGGAACCCCGCATAATATTTTGTTAAAAACCAGGACATGCTCTTCCGGGTTAACTTTATCACCGGTAACCAAATACTCCAAAAGCAATATCGCTTGCTGTCTGCTTTTATCATCGGTAAATTCGCCTTCTTCCATTAATTCGGCCCTTTCGAAAAGAACTTTGAAGTAGGGCCATAAAATAGCAAGTCCCGCGTTCTGAATCAACCATATATCGTCCATTTCTATTTGCTTTTCATCCATATCCCAAAGTTTTTTATACGTTTCTTTTGTTCGTTCTTTATCCTCTTCTCCTGCTTCATGTGGCAGGTACAACACTTCGAGTCGATCTGCACTTATTTCCTCCTGTAGTATTTCCGAAAAAATACTGAGCGAGTGATGATGCTTAAATGCCGGACTTAATTTCCAAATCAGGGGCCAAAGTGTTTCAAGCAAATCGGAATAGATCAGATTATGTGCCCTTGCCCAGTCTTTAAGCAATTTAACAATAAAGTTTTTTTGATTCGAAAAGCTCCCCCGGTCATTGAGTATTGCGTGAAGTAAGAGATCAGATAGCTCAAAGGGGAAAAAACCGGTCCGGCTTTTTTGATTTTCAATTTCTACTTGTCTCAACAAGACCGCAACATCAATGATCTGATCCACTTCTTTATTGCTGAGCAATTGTCTAAAAAGCTGTAAGGTAGCCTGATCCGTAAAAGCTTCCCAAAATTCTTTTCTTTTTTTAATTGATAAATCAATAATAAAGCGACTAAAAGTCATGAGTCTTTGTGAATTCTGGATATTAGAATTTACTTCTAAGCCATGCAAAAACTGCATTGCCCAGCCTGCCAGTTCCGGTATTTTTAGATTAGAAAAATCTTCCAGCAGTTGTTTTTCAGCGGGGCGTTTTAAATCTGAATTTTCCAGCTTATGCGCTAAAGTATATAAATGGTATTCGCTGCTCAAAAGTACCTGAAGTAAAGGAACAAGGGTGGCCCCCCCGTCACTTTTTGTTTGCAGTAGTTGATTAATCAATACTTGCGGTTGAACTGAAAATTGCAGAATACTTTTTGCCAATAATTTTTTTATAAAACTATTAAAATCAAAACCATTTTGGTAGGCATCAGCAATTATTTCCAAAACTATCGCCCAATATATTTTCCATTGTATCTGCTGAGTATTTGCCTGAGTTTCCTGATGTTTAGTAAAAAACAAAAGCGCTATCGCTCCGGCTTGCGGGAATAATAAATCGACCAATTCCGCATTTTTTTGATTTGAAAAGAACAAGGCCACTCTCTGTCGGGTAAGCTCTGCTTTGATCAATTTTAAAATAAGGAAACGGAAAGCAATTTTATGCTCCTTTTGCACCTTATCAACCAGCATTCTAAACTCAGATAATGTCATATAGCCGGGCAACATTTCCTTTTCAAAATAAGTATTAATAATCTCCAGTCCCGATAAACTTTGTTTTTCCGATTTTCGAATTAAACGGTTTTGGCCTGTTGCTGACGATGATATAAACAACTTCGATTGCATGGCTTTTTGCAAAAGGCCCGGTAAATTTTGCTGAAGTCCAAGGCTTATGTTTTTGTTTTGACTCATCCGAAAAACCAATTCAAAAAAGCGGGATTCCCTTACCAGTACTTCGGAAGCCAATTTACTCAGGCTTTCCCGAATGAGGACAAGTCGACTCGGGCCAAGTGCACCAGATTCGAAAAAAACGGACCAGACAATTTGTTGAACCCGAAGGGTAGCCGGAAATCTTTTAATCTGTTGTTCTTCATAGAGAAGGGTAAGGAGTATATGCAAATCCTCCATCCATATTTTTGCAAAATCAGAAATCCCCGGCCAGATTTTTTTAAAAAGCGATTGTTGCTGGTCATCACTCCAACGACGTATTAATTCGGATAACCACAAAGGATAAGATTTAAAAAATGCAGGTTGTAGCACTAAGGCTTCTTTGCTTTTCACCGCAGCTGCCAGGCGTTGAAGATAATCAGAAAGCGATTCTTTTTGAGTATCAAAGAGCCAGTTTTCAGTTTCCTGTACAATAGTCTCAGTAGCACTTAAACCACGATAAGCTCCAATTATATTTCTCAGATGTTCCCCCAGTCCCGATTGCAGTTGAAAACTATTTTCAAAATATTGCACTGCCTTAAAGAGCGTTTTTATAAAAACATAAAAATCAGTTTGCTTCTTTAAAGTCACATTCGAAAGGATGCGATAAGTCACCAAGCGGGCATCGGCAACAGAACCAGGAAGAACTAGCAACTGGAAATAAATCCGGTCAATAATTTTTTCAATGCCGGGCATTCGCAAAGCTTTATCTTTATTTTCTTTTAAGATCAAAGTGAGGTCTTTTCGCAAAGACCATAATTCCTGTGCAATCTCGGCGTGCATATCAGAGAGTAAAGAGCGCTTAATATATCCAGGCAATTGTATCAGATAATGCTGATGAGATTTTCCTTTTGCAATAAACTTTTTTATAAACAAAATAGCTAATGAAGCATCAGAAATCCATAATTTCTCAATTAGCTTCAGCCATACTGAGGTATTGTGTACTTTAATATTTTCGTAGCGCTCCCCGTCAAGGATGATGGCAAGATAAGCTTCGGCTATTTCCTTTTCTTCCCCTTGAAAACCTTTTAGTAAATCACGGTTTTTGTTGCTTTTATTTTCTTCTTCGTTTTTTTCAATTTCTCCGGATAATTCTAAAATGTTCCTCAGCAAAGAATGAACCTGATTATAATACATGCTAATTTTTTTCACGACGTCTTTCAGAGAAAGCAGCAATTCGCTAAAAGTCATGTTAAACTTTAGCGCAAGCCCTTTGAGTATTTGCTTAAGAAAACTTTTTTGATTGAATTCCGTTCCTCTGCTTTCGTGTAAATATTCAAGTATTAATTCCCACCGCAAGTTCCTGAAATCGTTTTGTTGCATCGGAATTATAGGCGCTTTTTCATGTTGTACTTCTAATGCATTATTATAATCAATAATCGTTTTGCTATTTCCGGGTTCTAATAACTGAACAATTTTCTCCAGGTCCCGATTTTTAAAATGGATTACAATTCTTTTTCTGCTCCACTCTGTTCCAAGCATTTCGGGCAAAGCCTCTTCTAGCTGGCTTCTTTTATCTTGAAAAAGTGTTCTGAAAAGTTCGAGCGAATCTCTGGAAACCGAATCCGGAATCCACCAGGGGTAAGCTCCTTTTTTCAAATAAAAAATCAGGATTTCGAGCAGAAGCGGTTTTGTTTTCGCTGCAGATCGTTTGGTTAAAGAAACCGGCATATTCTGCCGGATGAGCAGCGGTAGCTGAGCTCTCAGTCTTTCCTCCAGTCTTTCGGGTAATTCTTTTTCCAGTCTTTCAATATTAATTTTTCCGACATCCAGTACCAATTGATCGATATTGATATAAAGCTCCGTATTTCCCAGTTCGGAAAACAAATCATCCAGAACTCTGATCAGGCTATGATGAATCAAACGACTCATCCTGTCCTGTACAGGGGCAACCGGTTCTTCTTCCGGCAAAGTATAGTCTACCTTAAGTCGAAATACTTTATGATGCTGTTGAGACATTTAAAACATTTATCAAACAATCACAGGTCCGTTTTTTATTTAGGTTGTGATTTAAAACTATTTTTCATAATAAATTCCATCAGGTCCTTGCGGTAACAATAAGCATCTGGCTCTTTCTCCAGGTAAGCGGTCCACCACATTTGATATAAGTTTTGAAAAAGCTGAAATCTAATTTTGTCCAGCCAGAGAATATTGGGAAAGAGATGTGCAGGACATTCATTACTAATGATCCGCTCCAAAGCTTTTTTGAAACCTTTATCCTGAAAACGAATCGGCCAATCCGGAATGACAACAGTTACAACGAAAGAATAGGGATCTGCAAAAATGGATTTATATTTGACAGCATCCGCAGGCGAAGAGGTCCAGGGTTGCAAGATTGGTTTCCAAAGTGGCAATTGCTTTTTCGCCGAAGTATTTTTGAGCTGCTTTTCTAATTTTTCCATCCAGGAATCAATTTTTTTCTGCGCGATTTCTTCGGAATCATAAGGTATGAGATTATCCATCTCGACAATAGAGCCCGGGCTTCCAAAGCGCAGATCGATGTTATAGCGCTTGGGCAAGTCGGTAGTTTCACTAATTTTAAAAACAAACTTTGCCTGGATTTTTTTTGTAACCGGATTTCCGGAGGTAGATTTTTCTTTATCCGGTATTTCTTTTTCGCAAGGATTCTTTTTCTCAATACAATAATAAAACTGTTGTTCAGGGTCGGGAATTTCATCAATTTGGCTCAAAGGTGCTTTCGGATACCAACCTTTTGTCTTCATCCAAGCCTGGCCCTCTTCATCCAAAAGCTCCAGTCCGAAATAAGGTTCAATTTCCGTCGGGCGAAGCAGAAGATGTTCAACCAGGTAAATACGTTCACTGGTTTGGTTGTACTTATTTATCAAGAAAGCCAGTTCATCAATCACTTCCAGCGTTTTCTCCGGATTTTGAAATACATCCGTAAGCTTATAAATTTTTGCCGGTTTATTAGGGTCGACTAATTTGTATAGCAATATATGATGTCCTTTATCCGGAATATGATCCACGCGGTAATTTTCCTTATCTCCGCCAATACGCATGACCTCCTTCAGATCGACTTCGCTACCATCATCCGTAGCCAGCACATACTGGCTAAAGACGTGTTTACTATTGACTTTTGGATCAAACTGATCCTGAATAAAACGCGTATTAAAATGCAAAGTATCCATGCTCTCCGGTACCATATCGAATAGTGTCTCTACCCATTGCCGAACACCTGAAAGCGAATCTTCTATATTTTCAATATAGGGATTATAAGCACTTCCTCTTTTTCCGCTTAATACCGGATAGTGGTTCAAAATCCGAAGTTTGGTTTCGAGGCTGATCTTTAATTGTTCGTTTAGGCTTAGCTTATTGATTTGTTCGGTATAGGCCTTCAAGTCTTGTCCAAGCCTAGCCAATAAATGATCCAAAAAACGATTGCGCCTTTGCAGGAAAGTTGACTCATCTTCTCTAAAAAGTGCCAATTTGCTTTTGTAATTTTCCAGGATCGGAGCAATCCCCGGTTTTGCGGGATGATCTGTCAGCAAATTACTCAGTTGGTTTACTGATTTTTCCAGCCCCTGAAAAAAATAGGTTCGGCTAATGTCCTCATCCCAGGAAAAAAGCTGTCCGAGATTAGCCAGTTGTGCGAGATAATTGGCAAAAACCTGATCGAAAACAAGTAAATAGGCCTGTAATTGTTTTATTTGACCAAGCCGCATTTCTGAAGCTTCCGGCGGCGGCCCGAGTGGATCCAAGCCATAAATTTGCGGAAACTCTTGTTGAATAGAAATATAGTTTTCAATATCCCGAAAGCGACCAAGGGGTATTGCCAGGTCCCTTTTTTGTGGAGACAGTTTGGGTTCCCGACGTTGGCTCTTTGCTTTTTTTAATTCAAATAATAATTTATAAAAATCCAGTTCGCAGGGTGTATCTCCTTTTTTTATATTAAAAACATGTTGCTTGACAGGTGCCAGCCTAAAACATTCATTCTTGTCAATTTTTATTTGATTAAACCACTTACCCTGCGTTGTACCATCTCGTTCTGTCCCTTTATTTTTGATCAGTATTTCTTCTTGTTGAGCAGCAGTCCGCAAGCCCAGACTTTGTACCAATACGACATTTTCAATTGCTGTAATAAAAGGAATCAGATCGACCGTTCGCCATTCCTGCCTCATCGGAGACAGATGATCATCCGGAATAAATCCGTGGAGCAGTGCAGGGCCGTTAAAAATTTCATTTACATCCGAATCCGTCTTTTTTATCATTTCTTCAAGCGACAAAAAATAGGTTATATTCGATATTTGGATCCCTAGTTCGGTAAGTACTTCAGCCAGCACCTTTTCTGCTACTGCTTTGGGTTCAATGATTAATTCAAGGTTGAGGAGAAGTTCTGAAGGATTTTGAATAATGATCTGGTCGATATCCTGTCCTAAGGCTCGACCGGTAGCATAAGTCCGTTCTATTTTTTCAATAAATAAATTTCTTTCTTTTTCATCGGCAAAAGTTTGCGCAGGTGCTACCAGAACATCAAGCATACCGCCAAAAGTATTCATCGCATCTTCACTAGGAACGAGCCAGGCATTATCGACCCCTTCCTGATCAATGATTGTTTTGCGAAGATCATTAATCGTAACCGGGTTACCGGTCAGGATGTTCCGTGCAGTATAAAATTGTTGCCGGGCTAATTGATCATAAGACAATTGTTGCTGAGCCAGAATATCCGTAATCGAAAAGTCTGTACGATAAGCCAGGTCCGTTAATACATAAGCCAATGATTCCAGAATAGTAATTCCCGGATCATGTTCATTATAATCCGTCCATTGGTCGCTCCCCGTTTGTATAATAGCATCCAATCCCAGGTTGCGAAGGTTCTGGAAGTTCTGAGAAGGATGAAGCGCTTCACCTGGTCCCTGGATACTGATATTTTCTACAGATTCACTCATTTTTTAATTTTAAAAACTTCATCTGTATTATAAAGATCATTACCAATATACAGTGCATTTAAAACGGGCTTGCTTTCAGTTTTTTCAGTAATCGTATCCTTTGCAATATTTGCAATAAGCTTATCAGAGGTAGCTGCTTTTTCGGTACTCTTTGTAGTCAGACGATCAGACATCATCCGCATCAAATCCTGTTCGCTAATAGCTTTAAGCAAATGCTGTTCGACAGAACTGATAATGATCCAGGGATATTCCGGTTCAATTGGATCGAAGCTTTTTTCGATGGACTTCCCCTTGGGATCGCTTTGAGATTTCAGCAATAAAAGCTTAAAGCTACCCACCTCTTTTACATAACTTTGTTGTTCGATAAATTCCAAAATATGATAATAGCTAATGCTATTTTTAAAAGGATTTGCCGTTTTGAAATTCTTTCGCCAGGGTGTAATTTTTTCGATTAAGGCATCATTGAGTACTTTAAGATAATGCCCCGGATCAAGCCCGATTTGCAAAACAATTTCCAATTGAACTTGCAGGAATTCATAAGCCGGATTGCGAACGTGTATTCTGGAAAAAGGATCGGCACTTTGTTTTAGAAAATCTGTTACCTGGCCAATCAGTCCCTGATTAGTTTTGGGCGCCAGAGAAATAGTCGCTTCCGAAGGGTAATCAGGAAGAATAACAAGTGCCGTATTTCCGGGAGCAAAATCGCTATCGAGTGAAGTATGATTCAGACAACGGACAAGACTGATTGCCGGAAATTTTTGTAAAACCAGATGCTCATAATCCCAGGCATTGACCGCTCTATCCTTATGCCGTAATCGCTCACTTACCCGCGCGTAAAAGCCGCTATTCTTTTCACTTGCTCTTCCACCAAAAGAAGGCAAAGGCTGATTTACCTTTGCGATTCCCGCATTGGGGATCAATGGTTTACTGATCTTGTTTGCGGCAAGCGCTTTCTTGTAATGAGCAGGGTCAAGATCAGCTCCGGCATAGGTAGCCGTACCCGCCTGTGTATAAACTTGTTCTATTTCACAAACCGCATCTGCATTTTGCGATACCGTTGCCCGCAACCAGTACAGGGATTCTGTATCCTGAGTTAGCAGCCCGCTCACAAAAGGATCAATATAAGGCAAACTAAAAATAATCACCCCGGACTGACTAAAGCCTTTTGTACCATCCTTAACCGCAATAGCCGGAAAATCAATCCACTGGTTTTGCTCCAAATAAGACCACTGGATGGAAGGTAAAGGCAAATCCCGGTTCCCACTGTTCGAATTGACGACAAACAGGAGTGTAAGGTTTTCAGGTGTACTGACCTGGTTTAGTGCAATATAGAAATAACCCTGTTCGGTATACTCAGGCATTAATTTTAGTGCTCCCTGATTGAGTTCAGGTAGGGTAATTCCAAAAGGGTGAATATGATAAAACTGCCTCTGGCTGCTCTGCTGACCTTCAAAAGCAATTGTTTTTTGCGCGCTATAGTTTGCGGTGATTTTTGCAATCTTTGGCAGATACGGTGGCTTAGGTGGCAGTAAAGTGGTTTTGGGAATGATATCCGATTCTCCTCCGAGTACTCCCTGATTCGAAGCTTTAATCAGACTCATAGCACCTTTTACAGCTGTGAGTGCTGCATTATAGTCATCAATAATACTCGTTTTCTTTTTCTTGGATTGATTTTTCTTTGTAATATTTTTTGCCAGACCAACAGCAGCACCAATAAGCGGGTTAGTTGCGGCTAGTAAATTAGTAGCTTGCTGGATAATAGGTAAGTGGCCAAAAATTGATTTAAAAAGGCCACCCAAAAATTTTGTTTTCCCTTTGTGTTCCGGAAAAAAGCTGGATAATTTGTGAATAACCATACCGGAAGCATAAAGAAAATCCATTACGATCTTAAACTGTTTTTCCAGTGTATCCATAGCATCATCAATCGAGGGTTTGGCCAGTATCCCATCAATTACCTTAGCTGCTGCCTGGGCTTTTTTATAACTATCTTTAATATGATTCCCCGGTACTAATTTAGCAAGCTTTAAGTAATTATCCCCCAAAAACTGGTTGATTGCAGCCATATCAGTTTTTAGCTTGGCTTGCAGAGAATTATTTCCGCTTTCAGTTCCCCCATTGGTTTTTGCCGACTTCATGCTCTTCTCTATTTTGCTGGCAATGATGTTCATATTATGATTAGCCACTGCAGCAATAATATCGGGATATTCTGCATTACCAAAAGCATAATTGGGATTGTTCAAGGTAAAGCGCAAGTATCCATCTTTAGTTTGATCATCATATACCTGTTTTGTTGAAAAAGCGGTTGGAGGATCGAGATTTGACCAATTGATTTTGGCGAAGTCATTAATTAAGAGTAAGGATTCCGCTCGTAGTTCACCTTCATTTTTATAGGGGCAAGTCGCTGGATCGGCCTTTTGTTTCGATTTTTTCTCAGCTGCAGCTTGCCCGGGCTCAGGATTGTCCGTAGTAGTTTCTTCAGACTTTGCTCCATCCTTTAGCTGGGCAGCTTTTTTATCTTTGGATCCATTAATGTTTTCATCTGTTCCATCATCTGAAAGCAAAGGATTTTTTTCATTAGCCAAATGAGCTGCAGTCTTTAATATGCCATCGCCCTGGTCGTGTATTTTTTTCCTTTCTTTAGCAATATTTTCGAAAGCTTTGAGAAAACTATTTTTTTTATCTTTTTCAAATAATTGACCTTCCCCGTTTTTCAGTAATTCCAGAAGTGGCTCAACTTTAGATGGTGGTGGTTCTTTATCTTTTTCTGTTTCCGGCTTTGTTGCAGTTCCCGGTTTTTTTTCTGATGGACCGCCCTTCCATTGCCATTGGAAAATACTATCCTTCAATTGCTCTACTCGCGATGCATCCGGTTCAGATTTGCTTTGCTTTTCATTTGACTTAGGCTGAATCGTTGTTGTATCAGAAGGCGCTGTAGTTACAGTTGGATTCGAGCCAGCATTTGCACTTGCGCTGGTATCAGGAGCAGAGCTTTGGGATTCCTCCGGCGGGTTCAACTGAGTGATAATATTTTTCGCCAGTTTCTGAGCAATGGTGAGTGGATCAGGAGCAGCCTGTGGATTTGTCGATGAGTCGGCAGGGGCACTGGTTCCCGGGCGCTCTGCATTTTCAAAAGGCTTTGCTTTCCAGGCAGCCTGAGTAAGCTCATAACGTTTTTCCCAGGCTTTGGGGTCTTTAATATTCAGACCATCATCAATATGTACCGGGTCCTGTGTACCAAAGTCTCCTCCCCAGCGAAGATCCCCATCATTTCTAATATCATTAATAAATCCTTTCACCGCCGGATCCCATAAATCTTCATTAGCTTTATTGAGATACTTGGAATCTGCCCATTGATCCCCATTATAAATTAAATTCATATCAATGGCGTGCCCAACCATATGATTGGACCGGGTAGCCGGTTTTACAATTGCTCCTTTTACCTGAGTACTGGTACGGAAAGAACTGGTAACGTGTACTTTCACTTTATTCTTTGCAGCATATTGATCAATGCGATCAAGGGCCGGTTTGAACTCCGTATCGGCAATAACCGGTTTTCCCTGAAAATTATTCCCTTTGTAAATAATCAACGGAGGATTGACGCCCTCGTTTACATTTGGACTATTCGTCGCCCAGTTTTCACCATAATGTTTGCCAAGCTTATCCAGAATTGATGTTGCGGTATCCGTATTTAAAGCGGGCGCAGATTTGCTTACAGCGGAAGTAGAAGGACTATTCGTCGCCCAGTTCGCTCCGTAATGTTTGCCGAGTTTATCCAGTAAACTTTTTACAACCGAAGGCTTGACGCTGCTCTTAGGTTTGGAGGCTGATTCTTTAGGAGGATCAGCAGGACCGGTGGTCCTTTCTGGAGGCGATGGGGAATTGGGCCTCGGAGGGCTGCTGTTTTTCGTCCAGTTGTCTCCGTAGTGTTTGCCAAGTTTATCCAACATTTTTTGAGCAGTTTCAGGAGTCAGCGACTGTGGGGGCGGGGGAATAGCAAGAGCAGAAGTTAAGCCAGTGAATAGTTCCTGCGCGGCATTGGGATCAGCGGGGTCAAGAGGATGTTCGGTTTCCGTTTTCAGGCCGGATGCCTGAGCGGTAAAATCCAAAGGTTGCCATTTATTATTGGCAATTTGAGTTTCGGGAGTTAAGAGATCAAGGTTCCATTTAAAAACGGAATTGTAAAATGGTTTCTTCGGTTGAAAAAGATTATAATCATAATAATAATCACAAAAGCCATTGGGCAATTTAGGCAGGTCAAACCATTGAATTTTTAAGCCCAAAAAATCAAGGGGTTTTCGAAAAATCTCATTATTCCCCAGGTAAAAATGATTGTTGACAATTGGCGTTCCTCCAAAAGGGCTATAAGGTTTTTTAGGATTGAGTTTAGAAAAATCATTTTGTATAGAAAAGTCCTGAACCCCCACTGCCGAAACGATAATCGGAATTGTATCAATGCTTAGTTGCGATAATAAAGCATAAGGGTTTAAGTTAACTGAATTTATATTTTTATAAAGCTTGTTCTGGATCGGTTTGGAAAGTTCCTCTTTTTTAATGCTAACACTTTGGTTGATCCAAAACCTAATAATGGGATCAGAAGTTGAATAAGCCGTTCCGTGAACCTTAGGATTATAGGCACTGACAGCAGGTTGCGTATTATTGATTTTTATAAAAAAACTAATACCGATTCCCTGATCAATGGTCATCAACCAGGTATGGAAAGAGGCCGGACTTTCCCAGGACTTTTGAGCCGTATACTCACAGGTGAAACTGCGGTGGATCAAAAGGACCAATGCTTCCCAAAAATCATTATCATTGATTCCGATCTTGACGAATTCCTGTTTTAAAAAATCGATAGTATCCTCACTAAATTTCAAGCGGATATTAATACTTCGATCTCCTTCGGAAAGAAAAAACATAGAATCAGAAATTGCAAATCCCATTTTCGCCAATCCCGAAGTATCTCCTGGCTCCGGATGTCTGCCAAAAGGCGGCCAGGAACCGGGCTTTTTTAAAAACTTTGCGCCCTGACCATCTTTAGAATTTGCTACCGGGGCAGCATACATTAAAAAAGCTTTATCACTTAATATATGTTCCTGTCCTGCTAATCCATTGTAAAGTGATTTATAAAAAACGGGTTGCGCCTGATTGATCGCAAGCTCCCGGTCCAAGTCATAGAGTAATGGCTTTCCCTCCGGGCTTTTACCCGCTACAAAGGCCGTACCCTTTGGAAGAAAGGCCGTTTTTTGAAAAGGATTAAGTTTAAAATATAATAGGACCTGATCCGGAATCGCTTCCGCATGTTTTTGTTGCAGCACATCCAGATAATAAAAAGACAGATGCTTCGCTGTAAATTGATTCATTAACTGCTGGCTTTCCCCTAGCATTTTCCAAAAAGCCAGTACCAAACTGATATGCGGTGTATGATTGGATTGTTCCAAGGACTGTTCCAGAAAATCCGGAATTGCCTGCTGGATGAGATTTACGACTCCGTAAACACTTTGATAAACTTCATCTAAATAATTATAAAACCCCTGATAATCACTAAAATCAAAATCAGCATCCTTCCCTTTCTGTTCTTTTTCAAGTATGCTTTCGTAAAAATGTGTCGTTTTTTTTATCGGACCGGAAAGATCCTTCCCGGCAGTGATATCCGGATATTGCTGAAAGGAGTAAACCATATAACGATAACTAAGCTCCATCTCTTTACAACCCTGCCAAATGTTACTCTGGATCAATTCCTTAATCGTTCCTTCAATAAGATTATCATTACCATCAAGAGCGGACTGTTCATTGATTTTTTGATACCAGTCCTGAATCAGCGCACTGATATCGAGGATCAGCAATAATAAATCAATCAGCGCATATTCTTTTTCCATCCCAACGGCTGTATCCTGATAGGCTTTGGAAATCTTATCATGTCTTTGTGGAAAAACAGAAATATCAATGTGGTTGATATAAGCTAAAAGGATGCTTAAATCTTCGTTAAAAAAAGCCTGCCAGGTTCCTTCGGGTGAATTTTGCAGATTCCAATACCTGATTAAACTGCTGTAGTTTTTTACAAATACCAGATAATCCCCAATGGTCTTTTCATCCACAGCAACATAGTCCGGAGCCAACGCAGCATTGGAGCGCTGAGTTTGAAGTGTGCCTGTGGAGAAAAGTGTTTGTTTCATTCCAGATATCAGATTTCACTTTTAAAATGCTTTGGGAATGAGCGTTCCTTCTCTGATAAAAAATGGATAAACAATATTATGCCGACTATTATCCGTCGCAATAGAGAATTCGATTTGAATAAAAACAATTCCATCCAGGACCTGACTGGTATCCACTTCTACCTTGATCAGTTCAATACGCGACTCGTAATTAATAATGGCTCTTTTAATATTATTTTCCAAGACCGCTTTTTCTGTTACATCCATATTTTGAAACATGGCTGCTTCAATATCGCATCCGAAGCCCTGTACCAAAATCCTTTCTCCCGGACGAGTACTGAAAAGAATATTCAGGCTTTGAATAATATCTCGCTCACCACTTACTGTTTCTACCTTTCTGCTATGCAGATTGAAAGAGGGAGGGAAAGACCAGCCCGTTCCGATAATATTTTTTTTTGAATCAGCCACCTATCATTACGTTTGGTACTCCCATGACGATTACTCCTCCATGGGCAGTCGTACTTCCCATATACGCAGCTGGCCGTCCCATAATCATTACAGTTGCCGAGCCCTTGACAATCGTATCGGGAGGGCCTACGCAAGTACACATATCACCGACTACGGAAGCGGGTAATCCACCTATTAAAACGGTCGGGGCTCCCGGACCAATAATTGGCCCGCCCACATGTGGAACAATACCTGTAACCATAGGACAGGTATGCATACTGGTTAATGTTGCTGCTGGAGGCATATTTTTATTTTTTAAACAAGTTCATTGAATGCGAAATGCTTCAATAATTTTTTTCAAAAAGTTTGTTTCCCCAATATAAGCAAGTTATTAATTCTAAGTCGAATTAATTGATCATAACCATAGCACCTTTGAGCGCAAGTTGTCCGCCACCGGATACACTGGCTTCAGCTCCTCCGGAGGCAGAGAAAGAAGTATCTGCTGATATTTTAACTTCCAGTCCGGAGATTTTTGTCCCCGCCGTACCGGAAATCTCAACCGAAGCATCCGAACTGATCTTCACTCCGGCAGTACCACTGATATTTACATTTCCCTGAGCTGTTATTTTGATATCAGCAGGGCTATTCATTTCAATTCCTGAAGAACTCATAACGACTTTATTGCTATTTTGATCCTGTAAAGTAATATTCTGATCCTTATCACTAAATATAACTTTATTCTCTCCAGGTGTAGTAATAGTGAGTACTTTATTTTTATCATCAAACTCTATTTTGAGTTGATTTTTTGTTACGATAGCCTTGATCGGGTTTTCTTCAGCCGGGGTATAGGGCGGCGCTTTTTGACTACTGTACAAACTCCCCAGTATTACCGGAAAGCGGGGATCCTCATTAAGAAAACCCAATACCACTTCATCTCCTACCTCCGGCACAAAGAATTGTCCGGCGCCTGAAGTAGCATAAGGCTGTACCCATCGGGCCCATAATAGTGTGGATTCCGCATTTTTAAAAATAGGCACTTCCACCTGTATTCTGGTTTCCGACTTTGGATCTTCATAAATCTTTTTTACGGTTGCATTTTGAAGCCCTCTAATCCCCGGTAAAAGTGCAGAAGCAGGTTGGGCACTAATCGATCTGGATTTGGCAAACCAGTCCGGATCAAAGCCAACTTTGATATACGAATACCAGTTACCCTGGCTCATTTCGTGGATCACTTCGGAGATGAGCGCATCTCCGTTAAACCTTTTACCCATACCTTTTAAGGAGATGATTTTATTAGGTTCAAGACTAGCATTTCCCTCTACTTTTATTTCCCCTTGTATCCGGGCCAGTCGGGATTTCAATAGTTTTCCATCTGCCCAGGACTTTAGTTCTCCATTTTCCAGATTTCCGGTAGTCTGGAGTTGAATAGGTTTGTCATTAACAACTTCGGATAATTTTTTACCGGTAATATTTCCCTGTTCCGGAAGGGAGGGATCGGAAGCGGAAGCGTCGACTATGGCTTGTGATTTATAATCCCAGGCACTGGCGTTCACTCCTGATAACTGGTAGCGGGCATCCATTTTGGTATTGAATTCAAAAATATTATCTCCAAAGGTAAATGTTGCTAGGGCTGCACTCGAAGCGGGTTTGGCTACAGTAAGCTTATTATTATCGGTAGTAACCAGCAGGCCATTTACCTCCGCTCTGGACATCAGAAAATCCCAATCCGTTGCGTAATATTGTACAATTTGAGGATAGGTATTCGAAGTAGAAGCAATATCATTTGCAAGGCCATGATTACCCGCTAGTTTTTGCATAAGGCTACTATCTGTCGAATCCGTAAAAACGTTATTGTTTTGACCGATAGTCATCTTCACTGCTTTATCTTTACATTCGATAATCAACATACTTCCACCATGCCCGGTGTGCCGAATACTCTGTGCAGTGATGACTCCTTTAAAAACAGGCTTTGTTTTCATACCGAAGCCCACTTGTATTTCAATTTCTTTACCGGGGATCAGTTCATCTCCATCACTCAATTTAAAGTCTTCTTTAGCTACTGAACCATCCAGTAATTTAACGATTGCGGTTGCAATCTTATTAACCGGTTTTATTACTTTGAACTCATAGATATCATAGGATTCTTTAAGTTCACTGCCTGCAATAAGGATTTTAGTGGATACTAATAATTCATCAGGTTCTGCCATAGTAAATTGTTTAATCTATAATTGGTGGAAAACTTAAGTTGTTTCCGGGTTTTAAACTACGAAGGTGATTCAGTTGATTGTGTTTAGCAACCTGAATATAATAATTAACTCCATCATAGATTTTATTACACATATTGGGTAAACGATCTCCAGCCATAATTTTCCGAATATGCGTCATGTCCGGAGATTTTTTACCCGCTCTACGAGCGGCGTGTGCAGCGCTATCGGAAGTTTGGAAAGTTACATTCGCTTCGGAGCGAATGGGGGTCCCATCCTGTTTAAATAGTTTATGCTTGATGGAAAGATCAGTGAGAAAGCCTTTAAAGAACAATGATTTCCCCCATATCAGAGAAAGATAATAGGGTCGGTGAATGCTGCCCTGATACTTGATCGTCGTATTAATGAACTGATCAATCTGCTCAGGAACCGTTTTTTTGCGATAAGATTCTTTTGCGGTAGAGATCAGTCCGGTTCCATCAAAGATCAAGGTGAAACTAACTTTCCCGGATTGTATATTTTGGAATTTTAATTGAGGGACAGTAGTCCCGGAAGCCTGTTTGTTATTATAAATAATCCGGTAATCCGTAGACAGGGTTTCCGGATTGATCAATGCGGTGAAGGTTTTCTTTACAGAAGTATCCTCAGGCTTTTCGTAAGCCTTGATGGTTAGTTTTGCAAATTTCATGGTCGCTTATCTTTCCTTTTTCAGCCAAAGCTTTTCCGTGATTTGTTCCATCAGCTCTGCCATAATTTGTTCCTTCAAGTCTCTTATTTGTTCCTCCTTCACAACTTCGTCCGAGTCTTTATGGGAAAAAGATTTTTCCAAATTTGCTTTGATGACAACTTCTCTGATTTCGATTGGCATGACTACAATTTTTATAAATAGGCTTATGACATTTTCATTGTTTCGAAAGCGTCATAAGCAAGTTCGATAGATTCTACGACAAGTTCATTATTCATCGAGTTAAAATTTGAAATATCCCATTTTACCGGCCAGACATTCGTACATTTCCAGGCCATTGTAGGGTCCCCTTTGTCATTTAACAACTGAACCAGTACCGTGATGGGAGTAAATTCAAATTCATTGATCCCTTTTTCTATCCATTTTCGCAGGGCAGAATCTTTTAGTAAACCTCTTTTCAAAACCAGATTGGAATACTTGGGAGTAGCAGGTAGTTTGTGAACAAATCTGGTATTTCCTCCTTCTTTTATTTCATCGGGTGAGATATTGACACTAAGTCCGGATACTTCTTTAAAGCTGGCTTCGCTATTGATATTTCCTCCTTGAAATTTTACTTGAAAATAAAACCCGACTGGCGGATAGTAATTTTTTGTAGTCGGCATAGTTTAATCATTTTATGTCGTTTAGAACCAATGACATGCCCGGCAGGGAGTGTTTTGCCGGACATATCAAGCCATTGGTTTTAAGGGTTATTTGCGTTTTTAATAGTCAGCGTTTCGTAGGCAATCTCGATCGTATCGATTGCTGCTTCGTTTCCATCTGACTTCAAATCGGTACTGGTAATTTTAGTTGGCCAGGCATTGTTAAGTGTCCAGCTCATCGTTGGTTTTCCATTTTCGTTTAGCAATTGTACGACGACGGTTTGTCTTTCAATAGTATTGAGTTTGATTTGAGAATACCAATCCCAATAGGTAGTATCCCCCACAAACACGCCACGTTTCATCGTCACATTCCCTACTTTTCCGATACCGGGCATTTTGATTGGATAGAATATTTTACTATCCCCGTGGCGGTATTCGATGATTTGGGTTTCGGTATCCAGGCCACTTACTTCGGAGAATTTTATGGTTGCACTTCCCCATGACACTTTGAAGTAAAACTTCGGCATTGGCCATATTGCATTTTCCTGTTTTCCAGTTTTTTTTGCCATGACTGAAAATATTTTTTGGTTTTTATTTTTTAATTAAATACTAAAACGGACATAGCACTTCACAAGGGTATTATTATGAAGTTGCCATTTTTTGCTCATAAGTGATAATGATAAATTCTGCTGGACGAACGATGGCCAGTTTAACTTCTACCCGCATGATTCCGTCCAGGATATCCTGTGGTGTCATTGTCTTTCCAAGCCCTACGGAGACATTATATGCTGCTGAAGGGGCAGCTCCTTGCAGGCAGCCTTCTGACCATAAGTTGTGTAAGAAATTATCAATCATTGCTTCACAATTATTCCAGGTAGAGGAATCATTCGGTTGGAAAACCAACTGTTCAGCAGCATTGGCAATCGACTGTTCGATCATGATCATTGTTCTGCGAACATTGATATATCTCCAATCCTGACTATTTCCATCCAAGGTACGCGCCCCCCAGATAATTGCCGGACCACGACCGTAGAAAGAGCGGATTGCATTGATTGATTTTCCAGCCAAGGCATCTACGTTTAGTGAAGCCTGCTGATCATTATTAATCGTAACCGTAGGTGCAATCACCGAATTAATGTTTCGATTCGCAGGAGCGATCCATACCCCTTCGGTATTATCAACCAAAGCATAGACGCCGGCCATCGCCGCACTCGGAGGTAATGTCCCGGCGTGTTTGGCAAGTGCAACCATAAGCGTTTTATAATTAGCATTGCTATTTTCCAAAGAGGAATTGTACTGATTCAATAAAGTCTGAGCTGCCGTAGCAACCTGATATATGGATTTCAAAGCAACTGTAAAAGCGCTCTTAATCGCATTATCCGCAATATTGAATAATTCTCCGGAAGCCATCGGAGTGGGGCCGTAAGGATTCGGAGGTGTCTTTAGCTTAGGGGTATTATTGATTATATCTTGTGTGACACCTATTTTGGCAAAGTTTGCCGGTGTCAATACGCCAATACTAGTTGTACTCGTATCATCACTCGGTTTGTAATTTGCATCGTAAGCGTAGAGGTTGATCAATTGAGAAACCAGATTACCCTGAACATTAGTCATACTCTTGACCGCACTTTGCAGCGTCTTATTAGCGATGGAAACTTCAGGAAACTTCAGTTCATTTTTCTGCCCCAGGGTATAAAGCGTCCAAACCATGCTGAAGACGACCCGCATTTGCCATTGTAGAATCTCGGTAGTATTATCACTGGCCGGGAAAGCATTGAACGATAAGGACCAGGAAGGGTATTGTACACTGGGTGCTGCTGCTGCCGTATCCGGTAATGCACTGGGAAGTGCCCCCGCAAAATTCATAAATGGCGTAGCCGTCAGGTTAGCAACGCTATGCAAATCCTGGGTAATGGTTTTAAGAGCGGGTAAAGCAGGTTCTCCGATAAAGATTTCTGCAAGTGTTACGCCGCCTTGCCCTTTAGCATAAGTACTATCCTGATCCACATTGGCATAGGTCACATCAGTAGCATCAACGACCGTTGTTTCGAGAAATGGATAATAAGTGATTCCGTACTTCAGGTAATTATTTCCAATGCTGTTTCGAAAATTACTAATCACTCCTTTGTCCAAGCCCTGATATCCATCATAAATATCAATCATTCCCACTCGATCTCTTAATTCACCGCATTGCATGAGTACCTGCTCTTGTACAGTGAAGTAATCTGTAGAACTTAGCAAGAGAGAATCCGGGGTAAGGATCATGGTTGGTTTAGGAAATTGTATCTTGGGAAGTTCTTCCAAGCCAGACAGGAAATGATCTTTGTCCGGAACATTCGGAACCGACACATAACCTTTGGCCGGGGGAGTTGCCTCAACTTCCTTGGTATATGTTCCGATGGACATAATATAACAAGGCCCTCCACCATTTTGATAAAAAAGGTCCAGGCAATTATAAAGGTAAAACATCATCCCGGAGCCAGGTTGAAGGATTTCGTAGTATTTATCATTTACTTCAAAATCGTAAGGAGGAATGACCTTTTCCTTTGTAATCGGATCGGAGGAAACGGTCAACAATTTGATGGGGTACTGGTTTTGAAAAGAACCTCCAAAATGTTGAGTATACTCCGCCATGGAATTGACTAGCAAGGGTGTCTTCAATGGTTTTCCATCCTTTATAGCGAATTCCGTATAACCGACGAAAGCAGGTATTGCAGTTGGTACTTCTGCAACGGAATTTGGAAAGGCATTTTTCTCAACGGTATAAATACCGGGAGTTTGCGGGTTATTAGCATTCATCATGATAAAAAATAATTTAGGTCATTCTATTTTTTGTGAAAATTAGTATTTTAATATAATTCAGTCATAAGGTAGATCTATCAAATTTCAGACTTAAACTGAAACCCTATAGCTCATACCTCCTATTTTGTAAAGGCATAACTCAAACCGGACAATACATCAATGTCAAAATGTATTGGCCTTAATTTTCCCTAATTTGTTTTCTCATATTTTGATTCTCCCTTAGATCAGATATAACAATAAATGTTAGAAAGATACCTGATTTGGCCATCGGGTTCTTCTTCTATCCTCAGTGTATTATCCGGACTGGGATACGGAAGTTGAAAGCCTTGAGAAATCTGGTCGGAACTGTATTTTATATTCCAGTTTGGGCGTTGTAGAAAAGGAACGGGATGATCCGATACAGCCGTGTAAGCCGACTGTCCATTTTCCAACACCTCGGAGGAAGTTGCTTTGATGAAGTTGATATTTTGTCCCGAAAAATTAAAACTACTGATTTTACCAGTATTCCAATCCTCATCTTTTTTCAGCCCTAAAAAGAAATACTTTAGATAAACCTGACGTGCGTCGAAAGACAAAGTCAGAGAGAGATTCTTGTCTTGAGTTTTGCTGTCAACCCCCACTATTATATTAGGCGGTACTTGTACCAGACGATCAGAGCAAAAGAAGCTATAAGTCTGACGCTTATCCGGATTTTTAAAATCTAGCACAAGTTGATAAGCATCATCTGGTTCTCCAAAAAGATTTACAAGGATTCCATTGCCATAAGGTCTCTCAGGAAGAGCAACAGGAATTGTCTGGCCATTTGTTCTTTCCAGTTTTATCGCAGAAAGCCTTTCCATATCCTCAGCAGCCAGGGGGTATACAAACTGTTTGGCTTTGATATCCAGCCATTCGCCTTCCGATGCTTTTAATACCGGAGCATTATTGTATCTAATGTATAATACCTTTTCGGCTTGAAAATCAAGATTCGTATAATTGAAAAAACTGGAATCCAGTATGTTTATAGGAAAGTTAAAAGTATATCCATTAGTATCTCCGGTATCACTTATGTGATCTGCAAGTCCCGACATAGCAGAAAAGCTCTTTTCATGAAATAGAGAACAACTATTGGAAAGTTGCTGTAATTTCAATTTTGCCGGATAATCTGATAGTACTGACATCATTTCGAATTTGAAAATATCTCCAGCACCTTCATCAGAGAAATACTGATGTTGGATATTCAGCTGTAATATTTTTTCGAAAGAGGTAGTAATCATTATTCTGAGGTATTAACTGTTGTAGAAAGTTCTATGACCGAAGGAATAAACTCCTTAATGGTACTGTCATCAATAGTTATCATTTTTACCTTATACAAAACAGAAGGCATATATTTCACTCCGATTGCCCCCCAGAGATGTCCGAGTTGGTTTAAATCAATCGTTTCCATTTCAAACAGGAGCTTATTGACACTTTCCGGAAATCCGGGTGTATTTTGAGCATTCCAGGCAGGTTTTCCCTGAAAATGGGCAATTCCCATTGTAAGAATATCCAGTCCTTCTTTGATTTGTTCGGGTTTGAAATGAGCTGCAAGAATAACTTTCAGGTTCAAGTAGATAGGCGAAGCCTTAATAAGCGAGCTTCCGTTTCCGGGAAAACCGGCAGTTGGCTGCGGCCCATTGGCTACCGGATCCATTTCGATATTGATTAACTTAAACAGGAGAAGGTTTTTGTCTTTGACCGCCAAGGAGCCATCGGATTCTATAATCGGAGAGAGTGCTACCTTTTGAGAAGTAGCGGGATTGATCCCTAATCTTCGACAGATTACACTATTTAGTTCTTGGACCACAAGATCCAGTAGACTTCCGATCATTGGAAGAAAGGTTTTTTTGGAGTTATCTTAAAAAGTGCTTCACGGTAGTACACTTGTTTGGGTAGAATTCCCGCTTAGCGTTTCAAATATAATTAAAAAAAGGAATTTATGTGTATTTTGATATGAAAAAATATCATTATGCGTATTAATATTAAATTTCAGTCTCTAATACATGTATTTAAACATTCATATTTTGCTATTCAACGCTGCTAATTTGATAAATTTATAATTCTATGGTTCATATTTTTTCAAGAAGCATTATCTATGCTGAGGACTATACAAATATTTATTCATGTCTCTTTAATCAAACATCTTTGATAAAATCTATAGTTTCTAAATAGACTTTAAGATTTTGATGTCCATCAATCCTATCTTTATAATGTTTAACCGTTTCTACATGTGTTCTCCCATAGCCTAGCAGTTTGACTCCTTTTTGAATTCCTCGTTCTATGATATGCATCATTGACTGATCTCTGAATTTTAGAATTTCCCAATCTGTATCCCTTTTAAGCCCTTTAGCTGCTTTTGCAGACAAGTGAGTATAAGGTTCACTCAATAAACTTAATGGTTGTTGGCTTTTTTCACCAATTGTAATATTGTTTATATAGTTTGTCAAATTTTTATAATTGCCGGGAAGCTTTATAATTTCGTATAATAATTCCTGAATAAGTTTAGCTTTTTCATTAGCGTTTTTCTCTAAATAATCTTTATCATCTAATTTGTCCTCCTCCAATTGAGCTTTTCTAAAATCCGCTCCTTGTCCATAAACGTATTTTATTGCTACCAATAAGGTTGTCCTTAATTGTCTTTTATAATGATTTTTAAGATTTGAACAGCATTCTTCTTTTTCCGCATCTGTACTAGCCTGAATAAATTGATCATATTGTTCCACAATATAAGAGCCTCCAAAGGCGGCAAAGCCAAGTATAGACTCCCCCGCTCCTACATCTTCACCTAAATTTGACTTTTCTTTAGCTTTACTATTAATCACCGTCACCTCATTTCCAATATCGACTAGTTTTTTATCTTTTCTGGCTACTTTACTATCAAAGGGCATGGATTCTT
This sequence comes from Saprospiraceae bacterium, assembly GCA_028280415.1. GTDB lineage: Bacteria > Bacteroidota > Bacteroidia > Chitinophagales > Saprospiraceae > JAHDHW01. The sequence goes on along the minus strand of JANQLV010000061.1, from coordinate 299,091 downwards.
TAAATCGTTCATGAATAGCGCCAGTTATAGAATGCTCCCGGATCATATCAATCACAGTTGGATATTGATTATGTTCCTCCCCTACTACATTAGTGGTTTTGCTACTACTAATATGAGCTCCCAAATCAAGATATTTTACAATAACTGCTTTGTTGTTTTTAAAAATAGATTTCGGATGGTAAAGACACCTTCTTATTATTTCTTTCTTATGATCTGATACCTTATCAGATGATGTATTCAAATGTTTCCCGATAAATGCAGCAACTCCCGCATTTTCTGTTTGAATTCTTTGTAAGTCTTCTTTTTGTTTTTTTTCTATTTCACTACGTTCGTCTTTCTCCCTTATCTCAGTTGATGCTCTACCTAATTCCTCAAACCCGGTAACAGCTTCTTCCATTAAATGGCCTCTGCCCTTTTCTTCAACCTCTTCCAAATCCTTTATTTTATTTTCCTTCTCTTTCTCCTTTTCTTCGGCGGGTGGATTATTATGATTAACAGTTATAGTATTTTCTTGATCTTTAGTTGTCTCCTTTCCTTTTTTTGCTATTAATTTTTCGATCTCTGCTTTTATATCCTGAATTTGTTTAAGTGTCGAATCAGCTTCCGAATAAGGAATTGTTTCGCTATCTAATTTATTTATCCTGGCTTGTATCTCTGTAATTTTCTCCTGGCTATTGATCTCTGCCTTTTTAGAATCGAATAATTCCTTAACCGCATTTAGCGCTTTTTCAATATCCCTCCATTTATTTTCGGCCTTTTCGTCTGCCCAGTACCCTAAGAATGTCTTCCAATTCCCCTCTCTTCCCCGCCAGGTATTCTTATATTTAATTAATTGAACGGGAGACTTTGATTGTATTGTTGTATTTCTATTTTTAGAATTGGCATTTAATTTACTATCCTTTTCCGAGACAGAATTAGGTGCGTATTTCATTTGCATTGCCTTGGCTCCCATCATATCCGCTTCTTTTTCCAAGCCCTGATCATCATTAATATTTACCTTTTCCTTCATCTGCATCGTCGGTTTCACTCTTCCTTGTTTTTGCTGTACGACATGCCAGGCTTCGTGGGGCAGATGTTTCTCTTGCCCGGAAGCAAGGTGGATATCCGTACCCTGAGCATAGGCATGTGCATTTAATTCCGCAGGCTTATCAGAATTATAATGTACCCTCACATCATCCATCGAATAGCCGGAGAGGTTTTCGATCCCGGATTTTAAATTATCCGGAAGGCCGGTTTTGTTTTCTTGCTTCTGAATAGCCTGCTTGGCGGAAAATTGATTTGCTTTTTTTTGTAATTGAATAGCTCGCTGAGAAACCAGGCTCTTATCGGCCTTTTTCTGAAGTTTACGCTGAGCGGTAGCTTCCGTTCTACTATCTTCAAAAGCAGGAAAAACCTTTCGAGACGTTTGCTGTTTAGTTTGAAGCTGGTTTACCGGAGCTTCTTTTATTTGCTGGTCAAATTTTAATGGTGTTTTCATAAAATTATTCCTGCTCAAGGCTATGAATGAGTTCCGCTCTGCTCTTTTCTCCCTGATCAAGCTGTGCAATCAGATTGGCAAAATTTCCAAAATTTCCAAAACACAAACCCAGGGTTTCCATAAACACCTCTTCATTAGGCGGATTATATCTGGGATTTGTAAAAACATATCTAAAAAACAACTGTCCTTCTTCCATGCCAAAATACCCGAGCAAGCTGCGCGTATTCATTGCATAAAACAAGTCCTTATGATTGATCTCTTCTTCTTTTAATTCTTTTGCTAAGTACAGATGGATTTGCAAAAGTGTCACTTCCGATAACATCCCTTCAATGGCAAGGTAAGTCAATTGAAACTCTGCTTCCGGTCCCTGGTAAGAATCCGGCATCGAACCGATCAGTACCGGTTGAGGAAATTCTTCAGAGGCCGGAATAAGTTGAGTTTTTATTCCCGCATTATTAATCGTCGTTTGTAAAAATTCTAAATCTACCCATTGTCGTTTTTGCTCCGTTTCGGATATCATAATAAGTTTGTTTTAAAAATTAGCGGCCGGATTTCATTGATTTTATTAAGAGTTTTACCTGATCATCCACATTTGAAGTATTTATAAAATCATAATAATCCACGCCGGTGGCCTTCAATAGTTTTTTATTATCCTGAAAAACCTCGACGGCATTATCAATATTTGCAGGACCATGCCCTGCAACGGCCATAGTAGTTAAACGGTCTAAAATGTAGGTTGCATGGCGGAAATATTCTGTCTCTTTTTGCTTGGTGGATTTATCAACCGCTTCACGACCTCCGACAGCATCATTATATGCTTTAACATTCGTAAAACTTCCCATCCCTCCATGCTCATCTTCTAATTTGGACCTTTTATAGTTTCGATAGGCTTTCTGCGCCAATTTAGAGCCACTATGGGTCAAAGAGCCAACCGTTGTCAATGATTTCAGTGCAACACCACCAATAGCGGCAACATGTGCTAAGGTAAGAATATCTCCGGTCATATTAACCAATGTCTTAATTGCATCCAAACCACCTTTCGTTTTGCGTTTCTGATTAATCTCCTGCATTTTGCTCAGGTACTCGTATTCCTTAATTTCTTTAACATCTGTAGCATTCAGATTAGTGGTAGCACCTTGTCCATCGATATCGATTTGCAGACCTCCGGCGCCCCGTGCATCAATCTCATGCATTACCCAGGGGTTGAATCGCCGATAGCTCTTACGGGTAGCTCCAAAGCCCAGCGCAAAGACTCCCCGGGTTTCTTTACGGGCAATCCGGTCATCGTTAAGATGCCTGAAAAAACCAGGATGTGCAGAATTTTCGAATTTTGCCATCCTTTCTTCCATTGCCCTTTGTTGTTTATAACCCTGAGCAGTTCTATAGATCGACTCAATCAATTCAATAAGATCCAGCGCCAGGGAAACAAAAGGGATCGCATGTAATAAAGCAGGTGGTACGGTCGCATGGATAATTTTATAAACACTTTGCGCAGTCCGCATACCACTAATAACAGCTTTAGTCAGCGATATACCGCCTTGCAAACTATGGGTAAACATTTTATCATTATCGATGCCCTTCCGCTGATAAGCTTTGCGCAAACTGATAATTCCCAGCGCCAAATTCTTGAGGGCGAAAACACCCTGGGCAAGGCCGGTGGTCACAACTGCAGCATTCTCCCAACCGGGTTTTGACCAATTAGTCGATTCATCCAGACTTTTACCCTCTTTAAGCTTGGTGATGTTATCTCCCGCCATCACCACTTCCGCAGCCGTCGTGGCTCCTACATCCGCAATATTCAAAGCGAGCATCAAAGCATTCAACTTTGTCTTATTCGCTTTGAAAGTTTTCCAGCTGTCGGCTATTTCCATTAAACGGAAAAACTGCCCTAAGCCATTTACGCCGGCACCTGCGGCATTGAGATATTCGCTTAGTTTGGAAATCTGTTCCGGACTAAAGCTTTCAGACCAGATGCCCGGAATCTCGATCTTCCCAGTCTCTTTTAGTTCACCTGTCAGTCCGGTCGAGCTACCCGCACCTCCGGCAAAACGAGAGCCTCTACCGGGTGCAGCAAGTGTACTTCCGGCTTCTTTTCCAAAATTCATAATATCCCGGCCAAGTCCGCCACCATCTCCGGCGGCAGCGGCAGCACCTCCAAAAACATTTTGCAGTATTGCATTTCGCGTAAACTGCAATTGATGCTCGATTAATTTAACCGTCGCTAAGCGGGCTTCATAATTCTCCGAAAGGCCTCTGTATTTCACTTTCAAATGCCCCCCGGAAGTATAAGTATTTTTCCAGCTATAAATAGCCTCATCCAGCTCCATGACAATTGGAAACTTCTCATTGGGGTTTCCCGCTCCATTTAATTTCTGAATCAGTGCATTGATCTTTTTAGGGGCTCTATCCTGATAAAACCTTGTCCCGAGTTTTTCAATCGAAGGCAACCTGGCAGTTAAAGCGCTGTTTTGTATTTCTCCCCTGACTGCAATAATTTCGTTTCCGACCTCTGTATGAAATTGTCCCTGGTCATTCCCCAGGTCAGTAGTGAGTTGGTTGTCCAATACTGCAATTTCAATCCGAAGTACCGCAATCTGTTGGGTTCTTGCATGGACGCTTTGCTCCAGATTTTGTTTTTCTCTTCCTAAAGCCTGCTGTTCCCTCACCAGATCACCAGTGTCTTCTGCAGAGTCTAATTCCTCTTCTATTGCCTCCAGCCTCTGATCAATTTGACTTATTCGCTGAGTATCCAAACGATTAGAAGCCTCAAAAACTCTTTTATTCTGTTCTCTCTGTGTTTTTCTGGCTCTTATTCTTTGAGTTATTTCTTGAAATGCCTGAGCTTCCAATCCTTGAATGGATTCTAAATCTACGATCTGGCTAACATATATATCATGTTTAGCATGCCCTGCTCTGATGTTATTATAATCCTTTACTTCCTGATCAATTTTGTGGGCCGGAGAATCATCTGGGCCGAGGTAATTATCATAATTGTTATGAAAATAATTATTGAGATTATTGACTTTTCTTTGAATTACAGCTCTTGCAGCTGAGCTTGATTTTTTCTGTAGTGTTGCTCCCGAAGTTTTCTGCTGGATAGCCTGATTTCCCATTTTGTCGGCCTCTTTTTCCAGACCTGCATCATCATTAAGATTTATATTGCCTTTTAATTGGCCAGTCGGTTGGACACGCCCCTGTTTTTGCTGAACGACGTGCCAGGCTTCGTGGGGCAGGTGCTTCTCCTGCCCGGGAGCAAGATGAATATTAGCTCCCTGAGCATAAGCATGGGCATTGATCTGCGCTGGCTGAGCTGAATTATAATGCACCTTAACATCATCCATGGATAGACCGGACAAATTTTCAATGCCTGATTTAAGTTGATCCGGTAAGCCCGTATTGTTTTTTTGTCTTTGAATAGTTGAAGTCTTGACAAACTCATCCGCTTTTTCCTGTAGTTTGCGCTGAGCAACTGTCCCGGGACGACGATCTTCAAAAGCAGGTGTAAGGGTACTCTCGGTACTTTTACTGTTTTCGTTTCGAGGATCGTGATTATGTTTGGAATCTGGTTTTTTGCCAGAAGGATGGCGCATGCTTTGTTTTTTAGGGTTTTGAAGCTAGTATTACCTGTTGCCACAAGGCAAATCTTTCGCTGCCCCTTAAGATACGAAGGCCAAATGACATATTCAAGAATAATTTAATATTTAAACATAGCCTCTCGATCTAAAAACAGTACATTGATCCTAATAATTAGATTACTAAACTTTAACCAGATTTTTTATTTCCGCTATACCAATATTTTTAATCCCTTCGAACAATGCATCGACATTAAAAGAAATGCTATCAATTCCCTCTTCGACAAGGAACTGAGCAAACTCCGGAAAATCACTCGGAGCTTGTCCACATAAGCCGATTTTGATTCCCTGTTCTCTTGCTACTTGTATTACTTCTGCGATCATTTTTTTAACAGCCGGATTATTTTCATCAAATAAATTGCTGATCAATTCATTATCTCTATCCAAACCCAGTACCAATTGAGTCAAATCATTCGAACCAATCGAAAAGCCATCAAAGATTTCGGCAAAGCTGTTCGCCAGGATTACATTGCTGGGAATTTCAATCATGGTATAAATCTCCAAACCATTCTCTCCGCTTTCCAAACCGTATTCAGCCATCTGGTCAATTACCTCTTTGCCTTCTTCAACCGTACGGCAAAAAGGGATCATCAATTTTACATTGGTTAGTCCCATTTTATTCCTCACTATTTTCATCGCTTCGCATTCCAGTCGAAAACCGGCTTTGTATTTTTCGTGGCAATATCTCGAAGCACCCCGAAATCCCAGCATCGGATTTTGTTCTGTGGGTTCAAATTGCTCACCTCCAATGAGATTCGCATACTCATTCGATTTAAAATCACTCATTCGAACAATGACATCCTTTGGGTAAAAAGCAGCAGCAATAGTAGCTACGGCCTGAGAAAGCTTATCGATAAAATAATCCGTTTTAATCTTGTAGCCTTGGGTTAGTATCTCTATTTTTTCCCGGACATGTATATCCTGAATTTCATCAAATTTCGCCAATGCCATCGGATGGATACGGATACTATTGTTAATAACAAATTCAAGCCTCATCAGACCGACCCCATCGACCGGAAGTGCTGCATAATGAAAGGCCCGGTCGGGATCACCGAGAATCAACATGGTCTTTGTTTCTATTGCCGGCAACTGATCAAGTCTTACGGATTTTTCTTCCCATTCGAGCTGGCCTTCGTAGACATGCCCTGTTTTCCCCCTCGCAGTCGAGACGGTCACCATTTGACCATCTTTTATTGTATCGGTACCATCTCCTGTTCCGACAATAGCTACTGCTCCCAGTTCACGAGCGACGATAGCGGCATGACTGGTCCGTCCTCCTGTATCGGTAATAACTGCTGCTGCTTTTTTCAGAATCGGATCCCAGTCCGGATCGGTTGATTTAGTGACCAATACTTCTCCTTCCCGTAACAGATGCGCCTGATCCGGTGTATTTAAAATTCTCGCTTTACCAGCAGTAATGCTATTTCCCAATCCGGTCCCGGAAGTAATAAGCCTGCTCCTGTTTTTTAATCTAAATATCGTAAATGCGCGAATCTTTTTATTTGCATAAATGGTTTCCGGTCGGGCCTGTACGATATAAAGTTCACCCGTCACACCGTCTTTTGCCCATTCAATATCCATTGGCATTTTATAATAATCTTCAATTACAACGGTCCATTTAGCCAATTGCTCTACCTCTTTATCTGAAAGGACAAATTGATTTTGCCTGTTTACGGAAGTAGGAATATTGATTGTATTCTCTTCCGAACTTTCACTGTACACAAGCATTTCTTTTTTGCTGCCCAGTTTTTTGGAAATTATACTCTGCTTATTAGAATTTAAGGTGGGTTTAAAAACGGTATATTCATCCGGTTCCACGCGGCCTTTAACTATATTTTCACCCAGGCCCCAGGTCCCGGTCAGTACCACCACATCCCGAAAACCGCTATCCGGTTCAATACTGAAGCCAACACCGGCACAGGCCAGATCAGATCGCACCATTTGCTGAACTCCTATTGAAAGCGCGACTTCAAGATGATCAAAGCCCATATCTTCCCGATATTTAATGGCTCTGTCAGTAAAAAGAGAAGCATAACAGTCCTGACAAGCCTGCAATAGTTGATCATCTCCTTTTATATTTAAAAAACTTTCCTGTTGTCCAGCAAAACTGGCTTCCGGTAAATCTTCTGCGGTCGCACTGCTTCGAACGGCAAGGGAGCAATCATCTCCCAAACGCTCAATCAGATTTTTGTATGCAGAAAGAATACTTATTTGCAAATCATAAGGAAAAACCCCTTCTTTAATCAGTGTTCTGGCTTCTTGTCCGATTATGTGAAGATTAGAATACTTTTCTCTGTCCAGTTTTTCCAGAATATCCTTAAGTACATTGACAAAAGAATTTTCCTCCATGAATTTCCAATAAGCTTCCGCCGTAATGGCAAATCCATCCGGCACTTTAATTCCTCTCCCACTTAAATGCTGGAACATTTCCCCCAGTGAGGCATTTTTACCTCCCACCTTTGCCAGGCTTTTAATATCTATCTGATTGAAATCAAGGGTATAATTGAGCATAACTTTTTAATTTAATCTATTACTTTATGATTCAAAGCTATTCTCATTTATTGAAAGTTCAATTGACTTTTATCAATGGCCGGTTTATAATTTCTCAACTTTTTCACTTGAAGTTATCTTAAATAATAAGACAAGCTTTTGAAAAGCTTTTTTGAATTATTTGATTATATTACGTTAAAGTATGTTTAAATCTCGTTTTTAGAATTGCAAATACATCCCTTCTGGAGGGCAGGCGGTTTTTAAACTTTGGTTTCGGCTTTTTTCAGAACCAAAAATCCAGTATTTTTGCCATCAAATACGAATCTTAAACGCACTCTTACAGGTACAGGCCAATTAATGAAAAACATGCATAAAATCCTCGTCATTGAAGATAATGATGATATTCGAGAGAATCTGGAAGAGCTTCTTGAACTTGCCAATTATCAGGTATCAATAGCAGAAAACGGGGCTATTGGTATTGAGAAAGCTACTAATGAGCAATTTGATCTAATCATTTGTGATATTTCCATGCCTGCCAAAGATGGTTATGAAGTTTTTGAAACTCTAAATCCTATTCTCAAAGCCGAACAAATTCCTTTCATGTTTTTGACAGCCAGTGCACAAGAACGAGATATTGCAAAAGGCAAGGTTTCCGGTGCTGATGCCTATCTTACAAAACCTTTTCAAGTGGACCATTTACTGGATACGATTGAGAACTTACTTAAGTAGACATTTAGAGTAAAATTATGGACGACATTAGAATGCTGGAATCTATGTTTCTGGAGGCGACAATAGGTATTATTGTGGTTGATTTTGAGGGGAATATTATAAAAGCTAATCCTTTTTCTGAAAAGTTGTTTGGATATGAAAATGGCGCCCTGATCAATTTGAAGGTAGAAGAACTGCTTCCAAAATCTTTTCGTGAACAGCATGTTAAATACAGAAAATCATATCAGCAAAACCTGGTCCCACGAGCTATGGGTGCCAATCTGGAATTATACGGTTTGCGAAAAAACGGATTACAGTTTCCGGTTAAGATAAGCCTGAGTTCAATGGCCCTCAATGGAGATCAGTTTGTCATTGCCTATGTAAGTGATAATAGTGCCCAGCAGCAAATGCTCAATAAGCTACAAGACAGTCAAGCGCTTTTGGAAGAGTCCCAAAAAATAGCCCGTACGGGAAGTTTTGAGATAGATTTTCAAACCGGGCAGTATAAATGGTCAAAAGAAATGTATCGAATCTTTGGATTTGAAAATGATTCGGAAGTCATTTCCAAGGAAAAATATTTCGGGCATATTTATCCCGAAGATGTGGATTTGGTAAGGGGTTTTTATAAAAAAATAAAAGAAGAAAAGAAGGGAATCAATTTTGGTTACCGGATACTTTCCAAAACGCAGGGATTGAGATATGTCGAGGGAAAGCGAGATGTGAAACTGGATGAAAATAATACTGTCGTAAAAGTTTTTGGCCTGCTTCAGGATGTTACCGACCTCAGAGAAGCAATAAGTTATAAAGAAGGTATCTCAAAAATTGTAGAGGAGTCGCTAAATGAGATATTTATATTTGATGGTATAGACTTCAAGTTTGTTCAAGTTAATAAAGGGGCTTTAAAAAACATAGGTTATACGCTGGAGGAAATGCAAACGATGACTCCTGTTGATATCAAGCCGGAGTATAGTAAAGAAGATTTTATGCGCCTGATCGCCCCTTTGCAAGAAGGAAAAGTCGACAAACTTTTATTCGAAAGCGTTCATCAGCGAAAAGACAGGAGTACCTACCCTGTAGAGGTGCATTTACAATACGCAAATTTGGGAAATAATCCCGTCTTCGTAGCTATCATCCTGGATATTTCCGAAAGGCGAGAATACGAACGCAAAATGCATGAATATTCTGATAAACTGGAACAAAAAGTGGCGGAACGGACTCAGGAGCTAAAAATTAGTGAACAAAAGCTATTGAAAGCACTTGAAAGAGAAAGAGAGCTTGGAGAACTCAAATCCCGTTTTGTTTCAATGGCCTCTCACGAATTCAGGACGCCCCTTTCTTCTATTCTTTCTTCTGCCTCACTAATCGAATTATACAACAAGAAGGAACAATTTGATAAACAATATCGCCATATCGATCGAATCAAGTCTTCGGTTAGAAACTTAACTGCTATCCTGAATGATTTTCTTTCGCTCGAAAAACTTGAATCCGGTAAAGTAAGCCTTTCTTTAAAAACGACTAATTTTAAAAGCTATGTCGAGGATATTAAAGAAGAGCTAAAGGTTATTTTAAAAGAAGGTCAAACCATTGATCATTATCACGAGGGAGATCATACCATTAGCATTGATACCAATCTGGTTAAGAATGTACTACTTAATCTGTTGTCTAATGCCATCAAATATTCTCCAGAGCATAAGCCGATTAAAATAGTTTCCAAAAATACGGATAATAAAATTCGCATTGAGGTTGCCGACAAAGGGATGGGAATTCCGGAAGAGGATCAAAAACATATGTTCTCCCGGTTTTTCCGGGCCAATAATGTTTCCAATATTCAAGGTACGGGCCTCGGGCTTACTATTGTCAAACGCTATCTCGACTTGATGTATGGCAAGATTTGGTTTGAAAGCAAATTGGGAGAAGGGACGACTTTCTACGTAGAAATTCCCAAGCCATAATAAAGGAAATCCCCGGTGAATGAAGCTTTTCTTACCTGCTGTTTGCTAAAAAGATCGGAACAGATCATGCGATTGAATTTTTAAGCTACAGCGTCTTCTGGATCAATTATTTTTTCACCGGACCGATGCCGTATTCTCCCGCCTGAGTCCTGTTTCCACAAGAAACTTCTCCAATATAGTCTGTACATTCTCTTGAATTAGATGCTCCGCATTTTCTATACGATCCGTGATTTTCGCTTTACTTTTACCGTGCCAGATGATCTCGCTGCTTTTGCTATCAATCACATCGATAATCAAGGTTCCTTCCGCATAATTATCTACATTTGTCCAAAGTGGAAAACCCCATTTTTTGTAGTAACCGACATAATTATGCTCCCGTTTTTCCAATAAAGACTCTTTTACAAAATAGGAAATCCATAGATCGGGCTCGGTTGACATTTTAAGTTTCGATACTAATAATTCTCTTTGGATTGCCTTTTCAATTTGTTGCCGGGTTTTCTGATTGACCCCGTAAGATAAATCATCCTCGTGTTCCAATAATTGATAGGTCTGGTAGCTTGAATGCTCCAAGGTTTTAATCTGTTCCTCCATTAATGGTTCTGAACTCTGGCAGGCCATCCATCCCCCGAGGAACACTATGGCTAACAATAAAAACTGGATATTTTTCATATTTTATACATAAGTAACTATACAATCTTAAACATTCTGAACGCCGTGCTACTTTGAAGCGTACACTTTATTCAGCTTCACATCTTTAGCATATTTTTCGAGCATTGATTGCACCGCTTTTTTAATCTTCTTATCTACATTCGGCATTCCTTCGTAGACCCTTTCGGAAGTTTTACCATGCCATACTACCTCATTTTTTTTCCGGTCGATCATATCAATCACCAATGTCCCTTCTTGATATTCGTAAACATTTACGGCATAATAGGCCCATCTGTGGTAAAAATCCCGATAAACGTCCATCACTCTTTTATCTTCTACTGTGACGTACCAGGAAACCAATAAATCGGGTTCTTCCGATGCTTCGTAACCCAGTTCTATCATCTCTTTTTTTATCGCTCTTTCGATACGTTGTTTATTAATTGGATTCGCTCCTTTCGGAAATCCATTGGCATGATTGTACACTTCATAGGTTTTGTACATGTTAAAATCAACTTCTCTTTCATAATCACTGATGACCCAATAATTAGTAGTACAACCGGACAGGACAAAGAGGATCAGGACTATGATTATACTATTTGAAACTTTCATAACAATACGGTTTATTTTTGCCTATGAATTTATTTTTACATTTTTTACTTAGCAGCTAATGAATATTCATTGCCTTTAAGTTGGTTTCTGTTTTTTCCTTGTAGGTTTTATTTTTTTGGGTTTAAACGTTTTTGGTGCTTTATTTTGTCTGGGTTTTATCACTCTTGTTCGTTTGGGTTTTTCCCAGGTATTTTTGTGATAATCTCTTGCTTTATCCACTTTTGGAACAGTCACTTTTTTTCTAAGCTTTTTATCTCTTTTCGGAATGGTCTTCGTTGGAACCTCTTTTGAGGGGATGTCTACTCTCGATTTAGTAAACTCTTTCCCCTGCTGATTCCTGGGAACTTTAGTGACCTCTTCTACTTGCTTTCTGGTTTTTGATAATTCGGGATAGCGTTTTTTGTATCGATCCGCATACTCGGATTGCGAATAAGCTTTCTCCGGTTTTTTCCGATTGTGTTTCAATCTCTCCGTCTCGAACTTCCCGTATTCCCTGAACCTCCGGACCAGGTTTTTATCATCTTGTAGCCATTGATCATTGATGACTGATCTGTTTTGGTGTTTCCAGCTTCTTACACTACTCACAATACTGCTACCCACCTTGCGATGCCCATAATAATGATTGACAAAATGAGCGGATAAATGAGGCCAGTAAGCATGGTGATGCGGATGGTAAAAATACCATTGTGTAAAATGATAGGAAGGCAAACCAATTACAACTACCGCATTATTCCTACCAATATAAAACCCCCAATCGTACCAATAAGGATAAATGCGCCATCTCGGATACTCGTACCAGTATGGATAACCAAACCAATAGCGATAGCTATGGTAATAATGGTGACGGACAATGACCTCGGCCGGTTCATCTTCTTCAGCATCGTAATAAAGATCATCGATGAAGTCCTGATATTCGTCATCATCATAATCGTAATGTTCATTATAGGTATCGCCGGATGCTTTAAGCTCTTCCAGTACTTCCGGATTATTCTCCAAGCTCGCTTTCCAGTCCTCAAGCTCCCTGGCATTTTGGCTGGCAAGAAGCAGATTGAGGCTATCCGCTTTGTAATGTAACCACTCCGGATCTTTGCTGTAAATATCTCCTACCAAAACAACTAGGCGAATATTGCTGGTCAGTATGGTTAAGACTTCGGGAAGCTTAATCATTTGCCGCAGGGCTTTCCGGCTTTGTGGCGGGTATTCGAGCAGGATGGATTCAAAGGCAGATTCAGCAGATTCGTTAAGCTGACTGATACTCATCAATAACGGAAGATAGTCCTGTGCCGCCTTTTTGGCTTGTGGCCGAATCTTCTCAGGATAGTTTTTAAGAATGCGTTTTAAAGCTGCTTTTGATTGATTTTCGGGAGTTATTACTTTTTCAATCAAATTGGGATAACGAGTCAAATCCCAGATCAACTCCTGAATATCCTGAGGATAGGATGTCAGCAATTCCTGAAAAGAATTACTGGTTTGACGTTGAATACTTTCTACTTTAATCAATGCTTCGGGATGTTGAGCAGCAATGAAAATATCATTCCGCACTTCCTCCGGATAAAGGACCAATGCATTAACCGCTTCTTGTTCTTCCGTCACTAGTTCACGGAGCAATTCTTTATCCGTCTGCGCATTAGCGTTGAGGAAAACTCCGAATAAAAATAAAAACAGGAAGAATTGAATAAGCTTAGGCTCTGAACTGTTCATAACACTATTTTTGTTTAAATCTTAGTTCAAAGTTCGCATCTTAATTTAGAAGAAGAGTTGTCATTTCACAGACCAGGTATTGATCTTCATCAACTCCATTTCAGAGAGTGGTATTTGATGGATGATTTAGTCTTGCACCACGTTTTCTTTCTTTTGTTCTTTTAACTGCTTTTTGCGTTTCTTTTCCTGTTTTTTAAAATATCTTCTAAACAAAAAATTATGCTTCATCGCTTCCATGTTTTCGTTAAACCGCTCCGTTCCTTCATTGAGGTTTCGCAGGGTCTGCTTAAAGTTTTCAGCCGCCAGGGAATCCTTTAAAGCAACACCAAGCAATCCTTCTTCCATGTTTAACTCTTCGACCATATTATTCAGTTTGTTCGTAATCTTTGTAATGTCTTCACTTGAAGTTTCCAGATTAGTTAATATGGGTTGTGTCCGGTCTCTAATCAGGCTGTCTACTCCTTCGGCAATATGATTGATTTGGTTTTCCAATGTAGAATCCGTGAGTAAATAGCCCATTAAACCCTGCCCTTTACCGACTTCATTGACACTCTCTTCCAATTGTTTACTAAGTTGACCAATATTCTCTGTACTCCATCTTAAATTGCGTATCGCTTGTTGAAAATCATTTGCCATGACCGGATCATTGATTAATTTACCAACACTTCCTTCGCCTGAATTAATGCGTTCCGATATTTCCAGCAGGTTGACAGTGAGTAATGCAATATTCTCCGTTGTGCTTCCCAGAACATTCATCATATCACTTGCTTCCTTACGCGCATAAGAGGGAATCACATCGCCTTCTTTCACACTCGCTCCCCCTCCTTGCCCGGGGCTGATGTTAACAATCATATTTCCCACCAAACCATCAGAACCAATACTGGCGATAGCGTCTTCTCTTAGAAATTTCGAAAGCTCTTCTTCTATTACCATATCTACCTGAATAGTCGAGTCATTAATAATATGAATCTCGCTAACCGTGCCAACATTGATCCCCGCATAGCGAACATTATTGCCCACTTGTAAACCTTTTACATTATTAAAGATGGAAGATATTTTGAGCGTTGACCCAAATAGGTTCTGTGTATTACCGATATAGTAAACAGCTACGGTAAAGAGTAAAAAAGCGATGGTTACAAATATTCCTAGTTTGACCGTATTAAAGTTGTCTCTTTTCATTTTACCTGTTTTTTACTTCTTTGAAAAAAGCTTTGACTTTCGGATCATTCGACTGGGATAACTCTTCATAAGTTCCCTCTGCATAATTGATTCCATCCTGCAGGATGATCATTCGGTTGGAAATCACGCGGGCACAATCCATATCGTGCGTAATGATCAAAGAGGCCGTATTAAAGTCTTTTTGAATTTTTAAAATTAACTGGACAATCTCATTAGAAGTGATGGGGTCAAGTCCAGTGGTCGGCTCGTCATACAAAATTATCTTGGGGCGGAGGATCAGGGTTCTGGCAAGTGCTACCCGCCGTTTCATCCCCCCGGAAAGCTCTGCGGGCATCAGATCAATCGCATCTTCCAGACCGACACTTTCCAGGGCTTTTATAATGAGCACTTCTTCATCCTGCCCCTGCAGTCGATCCGTATGCCGACGCAGTGGAAACTGTAAATTCTCTCTTACCGTCATCGAATCGTATAAGGCGCTTCCCTGAAACAAAAAACCAACCTCTGTTCTAATATGATCCAGCTCTTCTTGTTCGAGGTCAGGTATCGATCTATCCAGTACGAATATCTCGCCTTCATCAATATCGATCAGGCGAACCAGGCATTTAATCAGGACCGATTTCCCCGAGCCGGATTTCCCAAGAATTACAACATTTTCGTTGGGGTATAATTCGAGGTTAAAGCCCTTTAATACCAGGTTTTTTCCGAATGCTTTTTTCAGGTTTCGGATACGTACCAAAGGTTGTATTTCAGGTCTTCCCCCTTCATTCCCGGATTTTGTTGTAGAATCGTTTTGAATCATTTTTTTAAATTTCAAAAAAGATATCCGCAATTAATACCGCCAGAAAATCAATCACAAAAAGAAGTAAACTTGCTAACACTACTGCCATATTCGCGGCACGTCCGACGCCCTCCGTCCCTTTATCGGAATAATAACCTTTATAACATCCCACCAATCCAATGGCAAATCCAAAAAAGAAGGATTTAAGTGTAGCGGGAATAAGATCTCCAAAAACCAGGCTATCAAAGACAATATTGAAGTAAAGCGTTGCACTGATATCCCCTTTTGTCGCTTCTACCAAAAAAGAACCGAATAATCCAATGGCATCCGCTGCGATGACCAATAAAGGCAGCATAAGCGTACTCGCCAGTATTCTCGTTACTACCAGATATTTGAATGGATTGGTTCCCGAGACCTCCATTGCATCAATCTGCTCGGTAACTTTCATCGACCCAAGTTCTGCTCCAATACTGGAGCCAATTTTTCCAGCGCAGATCAAAGCCGTGATAACCGGTCCTATTTCGCGAACAATAGCAATCCCGACCATTTGAGGAATATAGTAAGTTGCCCCAAATTCGATCATTGTCGGCCGAATCTGTAAGGTCAATACCAGCCCCATAATAAACCCGGTCGTAACCACCAAAAATAAAGACTTGTAGCCGAGCAAATAACATTGGCGAAACAGTTCTTTAAACTCAAAAGGTCGTCGAAAAACCTGTTGAAAAAAGCGGAAAGCAAAGAGCGAAATCTTTCCGGTTTCATCCAGATAATTTCGAATATTTTTTACCAGTGTATTCATGTCAGAAACATGGGTATGAAGTTTCAGGTTTTGTTTTCTTTAATTAGAGCGTACCTGGGAAATTATTAATCAATCTACAAATATCATTTTTCAATTCAAAGAACCATTGCATTCTAAAATTAAATGCCAATTTAGAAGCTTGCCTCTTATCTAAAGCTGATTTAATTCAAGCCTGCTGTTGATATTTATCATCAATAGAAGACCTGGGGACTAACTGGTCCTATAACATACAAGGTTGGCATTCGGTTTCATCTGATTTTTTCATGGTTTAATTCATTCGGGAGATCAGAGGCAAATTTGTTTACAAAAAATTAATATTCCCAATATTGACGAACCGAAAGGTCCGGCTTCACAATTGATAAAAATCATATTTTCTTTTGATCAACAACATTTAATGCTATAAACAAAGGCCGCATCTTGGCCCTAATTAATTAAGAGTTTCAAATAATAAAAAAAATAAAATGGATACGAAAAAAGAATTCATGGAATTTGGTAAGTCCAAACTCAATCAATGGAAAGGCATGATAGAAGAATTAGAGCTACAACTTTCATTGGGTAAAGCGGAAGCAAAAGATGCCTGGGAAAAGGAAAGTAAAAATCTCAAAAAGTTTTTCAGGCAACAACAGGCTCAATTCGAAAAAGCAGACGCCCAAAACAAAGACCAGCGCATCACTTTAGTACGAAAGCTAAGTGAGTTGAGTTCTGTTCTTCGCAAAGAAGAAGCAAAAAGTAAACGATCTTTCGATAATTTCCGAAAACAAACGCTGAAACTGATCCACGAAGTAGAATACATGCTCCGAGAAATTATCAGCGACTCTCCTGAACGCAGCAGTCGCCAGTTGACCGAGTTGAGAAATCCCCTTGATGTTTACCGTATTCAGTTGGCTTTGAGCGAATATGATACCCGGCAAAAGCTTTCACGGCCACAAAATGAATTGGAAGTAGTTCTAGACAAGACTATCCAGATCATAGATCGGGAAAACAATCTGGATGGGAACAGCGTCGAGCGATTCATGGAAGAAATCTCTCAGTCTTTCAATCATCTTAAACATGCTTTTTCAGAAATATTATAAGAAACTTGGCTCTTAAACCTAAAATCTCACGAACCCTTCAAGGTAAATCAATCATGCGGGAACCGGAAACGATTGCTACTCAGAGTCATTGGAAACGCTATCAAAAGGTTATTGGTGTGCTGATCAAGTATGGCTTTGAAGATATAGTATCGCATCCTCCACTCAGCAGATTCAAGTCGATTACCGGCAAACTTGCTCCTTTGCGGGACGGCAAGTCCGTATTGTTGTACACCCGCTATGAACGCATCCGTATGGTATGCGAGGAATTGGGTACTACTTTTATAAAATTTGCTCAAGTTGCCAGTAATCGACCTGATGTTTTACCCGAGGATTTAATCCATGAGCTAACCAAGTTTCAGGATCAGGCATTGGAAGTGCCCAAAGAAAAGATTCAAAAGATTTTACAAGAGGAGTACAAACGTCCATTGAAAGATTATTTTGAATACATCGATTATAATCCGCTTGCTTCAGCTTCCATTGCTCAGGTACATCGAGCCCGAACAATCGGCGGTCGCGAAGTGGTTCTGAAAATACAAAGGCCGGATATCAGTTCCAATATTGAAGCAGATATCGCCATCCTGAGAAGCCTGGTAGGAATTATTGAACATTACTTCCCACAATATCAGGCTTTCCAACCTCGTGAATTATTAAAGATGTTTGAGACCAGCATTCTCAAAGAATTAAAATTCACTGCCGAAGCCGCTAATATCATTCGCTTCCAGAAACAGTTTGCGGGACATCCCGACATCTATGTTCCCGAGGTATATCCAGAATATACGACCAATCAGGTACTCTGTATGGAGTATATCGACGGATTTAAAATTACAGATATAGAAGCCATCGAAAAAAACACCGGCCTTACCGGTCGGGATCTTGCATTAAAAGGAATTGGTCTTTATTTCGAGCAGGTTTTCGAACATGGCTTCTTTCATGCGGACCCACATCCGGGGAATATATTTGTGATGCGGGAAACCGGTCAAATCTGTTTCATTGATTTTGGGATGATGGGTTTTGTCCTGGAAAAAGATCAGGAACGTATCGCTGATCTTTTGCTGTCTATTTCGAGTCGGGATATACAGGGCTTGAAAAGATCACTAATTGAATTTACAGAAGATAACTACCTGTCAAACGAGCAAGAGCTGGAACAGGATATTGTCGAATTTTTCGCTAACTACGAATCTTTAGCTATTGAGAATATTGATACAGACGAAGTATTAAGAGGATTAAATGCTTTGTTTTTTGATTATAAAATTAAAGTTCCTTCCAATCTTCTATTGTTGATCAAGGCCATGCTGATTATCGAAGGGGTAGGACTTGAATTAGACCCTCAATATGATATCATAAAAAATATTGATCCCTATGCACGGCGCTTACTGCTGAAAAGGTTTGCACCCGAAAAATTCAAAGGAAAGTTCCTCAGATCGTTTTTACAACTTTCTGAGCTGGTCACAGAATTGCCCGAAGACATTCGCGAAACGTTTTATAAGATCAAATCCGGAAAACTCCATGTAGAGTTCGAGCATAAAGGGCTGACTCCTTTCCTGAAAAAAATGGAAACCGTTTCAAACAGAATATCTTTTACTTTATTGCTCTCTGCCTTGATCCTTGGTTCATCCTGGATTGTTACGGCAGAAGTTCCACCTTATATTTTCAATATTTCCCTGCTCGGCTTTTCCGGCTTTGTTTTATCTGGCCTTCTGGCATTCCGTCTGCTTTACTCAATTATCAAGCATGGGGATTTTTAAACCAATATAACAAGGCTCTCAATCCTTTATTAAGCAAAATCGAATTGTAGCGCATCTCCAGCCTTCGCCTATTCGTCATAATTGCAGATGCTACTTTTACAATAAAGATACATCCGATAGAATAAGCTTTGTCAGGATTAAATTTTCCGTCGAACGAATCAGCAGTGGGAACTGTCGGTGTGCATAAGCTATTTCCATTACTTACTATCATCCCGAATGATCTTTATCATTCTGCTGCTTGACCGCGATCATCTTAGTATGCCAATCAATACGATATTTTTGAAAAGAACTTCATCATAAAAACATGCCCGACCCTATAAGAAAAGCATGGCAAATTCCGCCGGAGAACATAGTCAGTTTACTTGAGAGTAGTGACCGTAAAGGGCTTAGTCAAAATGAAGCGGAACGGCGTTTGGAAACCTGGGGCAGAAACGAATTGACTTTACAAAAAGATACGCCTCTAATCCGCCTTTTCCTTCACCAGTTCATCAGCCCACTAGTCTGGGTATTGTTAATTGCCGCGATACTCGCCTTTTTGTTTAAAGAGTGGCTGGAAGGTTTCGCGATTCTCAGTGTCATCCTGATTAATGCAGCAATTGGTTTTTTCATGGAATGGCAGGCCAGTCGCTCCATGAAAGCATTAAGAAAGCTTACACAGACTTCCGCAAATGTTTACAGAGATGGATCTTTGAAAAAGGTCAAAACGACTGATTTAGTCCCGGGAGATTTATTATTTCTTGAAGCGGGGGATGTCGTCCCGGCTGATTGTCGAATTTTAGAACAACATAATATACGTGTAAAAGAAGCAGCACTTACAGGAGAAAGTAATCAGGTAAAAAAACAAATCGAAGCTTTGAAAGGTGAGGTAACTCTCGCAGATCGCACTAATCTTTTATTCAAAGGAACTATTATAAGCATGGGCAATGCCAAAGCCATTGTTTTTACTACTGGAAAACATACGGAACTTGGAAAGATCAGTGAACTGACTCATAGTGCCGACAAGGCGGTAACACCGCTCGAAAAGAAACTGAATGAATTCAGCATGAAGTTATTATGGTTGACTTTAGTGCTGATGTTAATTATCCTTGTGCTTGGAATAATTCAGGGCAGGGATTTCTATATAATGCTCAAGACCGCTATTGCTTTGGGGATTGCTGCGATTCCCGAAGGCTTGCCGATTGTAGCCACAATAGTACTGGCAAAAGGTATGTTGAGATTGGCTAAACATCGGGTTATTGTAAAAAAACTGAGTGCAGTAGAAACACTCGGGGAAGCTCAGGTTATTTTAACTGATAAAACCGGAACGCTTACGGAGAATCAATTATCCGTATCCGTATTGGGCTTTGAATTCGCAGATACAAATGTCCTTTTCGAAAATGGTCATATACAATTTGAGAAGAAGAACGAGCAATATGTACAAGACACTTTTGCTTATGGTCAATTATTAAAGATTTCTGCTTTGTGCAATAATGCCAGTTTGACTTTAGACGATCAGGCTGGTGAACACATTGGTGATCCTCTTGAAATTGCCTTGCTGAATTTTGCTCAATCGGCGCATATCAATCTCAAGGAAAGTAAAATGCTTTACCCCCGCTTGCGGGAAATTCCTTTTGACAGCAATGCGAAAATGATGGGTACATTGCATAAAAATGGAAATCGTCCCGATTTTCTGGTTTGCATAAAAGGAGCCCTGGAGGTAGTATTAGGCGAAAGCGATTATGTACTAAGCCAGGAAGGCCGAAGAAATTTTAAAGATAAGAAAGCCTGGTTGCAAAGAGCAGATCGTTTGGCAGCACAGGGTTTGCGTTTACTGGGCTTTGCCTACAGTGAAATCGACGAAGAAAAAGAGTATTTTTTTCATAATCTGACGTTTGTCGGATTTGTAGGCTTCCTCGATCCGCCCCGATCCGGCGTAAAAGAAGCCATTCAAACTTGTCAGGAAGCTGGCATCAAGGTAATCATGGTTACCGGAGATCATCCTGAAACAGCTCGAAATATTGCCCAAAAAACCGGCCTGGTCAAATCGGATCATGCGAAGGTGGTACATGGTTCGAATCTAAAACCCGGAAATCTGCTGAACAAGGAAAAGCATTCCGAGCTAATGAATACTCAAATATTTGCAAGGGTTAGTCCGGCACAAAAATTAGGGCTCGTAAAGATTTTTCAGGAAAAACAGTCTGTAGTTGGAATGACCGGTGACGGGATTAATGACACACCCGCATTAAAAAAAGCCGACATTGGAATCGCAATGGGGAAAAGAGGGACAGAGGCGGCTAAAGAAGTAGCTGACCTGGTTCTGGAAGACGACGCTTTTACCTCTATTGCGCTGGCTATAAAGCTGGGACGCGGCATTTTTCAAAATATCCGTTACTTTGTCGTATACCTTCTTTCCTGTAACCTGAGTGAGATTATCGTGGTGGCAACTATTGTGCTTTTCGGTTTCAACTCCTATTTATTGCCCTTACAAATCCTTTTTCTAAATATGGTTACGGATGTTTTCCCGGCTCTGGCGCTGGGAATGAATAAAGCGTCTAATCAGGTAATGCAGAATTCGCCCAGAAAAGCCAAAGCATCGATTATTAATTCGAGGATGTGGCGATCCATTATCGTTTATGCGATGGCAATGGCGGCGGCTGTTTTAGGACTTACTTTTTATGCTACCTATTATTTGAGTGTAGACGCTGTTCAGGCTAACAATTATACATTTTATACGCTCATATTAGTACAACTCTGGCATGTATTTAATCTGCCCGGAGCAAATCAATCCTTTTTCAAAAACGAAGTAACACAGAATGTACATATCTGGATGGCTTTGCTTACTTGTGTGTTGGTCACTTTTGTAATGTATGAAATTCCACTAACGCGGGAAGTTTTGAATTTGCAACCAATTACCTGGGAAGTATTCGGGATGATCTTCACTTTTAGCCTGATTCCCGTTTTTTTAATTCGATTTGTAAAATTACTGCGCATTATAGAATAGTGTTTTTATTCCTCCTGTGCAGTGATCAGAAAATAATTTTATTAACATCACAACATTTTATTATGCATTACACAGAAGAAGTCCGCACAATTATGACTACCGAACTTGTGGCGATAACACCCGATACGCCGGTTAATAAATTGAGAAGTTTGTTCAAAACTGAAAACCTGCATCATATTTTGGTAGAAAACGAAGAGGGAATCCTGGAGGGTATGATTAGCCCGGTTGATCTTGGCAGAACTGATCATTTCTCACAAGGCGATGAAGAGTTAACGGCTAAAAGTATCATGACTGCAAGTCTTCTTAAAATACGCCCGGAGACTCCACTGAAAGAAGTACTGGATTACTTTTTGGACAGCCGCTTCAGAGCGATGCCGGTTGTCGACCCCAAAGATAAAGTTGTCGGAATCGTTACCCCTTATGACCTTATGCTCGCTTTAAAAGAGCGATTTGCAGCAGAAGAAGAGGCAGAAAAGCATTTTGATAATGTCTGATAAAATGCATAAAGCAGCAGCCGACAGCATTGATTTAGCCTTGGCTGACAGTAATTAAAAATGGTAGAAGTACATGATACTGTCAGCAGGGCTATTGAAGATATTGAGATGTATCTCGTATCGTTTCTTTGTACGGCCCGCTCCAAAAAAGTTCTTTCACGATTCGGAAGAACCATGATACAGTCCGGGAAAAAGTCTTTTTATGATCAATTCATATTGATCAATTCTCCCTTGCCACTGGCCAGAATATCGATCACCGGATTTCCAATGTAGAGAATATCACCACTACCGGATATTTCTCCGCTTAATTCTTCGGTAACATTCAACCGCACATCACCACTGCCGCTTAAAAGGACTTCCGCTTTAGCATTAATACAATCGTAAGACCTTATATTTCCAGAACCGGAGAGACTAATATAATTATAATTCGTTGTGCCAAACAGCTTAATATTACCGGAAGCATTCAGATCGGTATTTAATTGTTGTGCTTCCGCTTTAAGGGAAATGTAGCCCGAACGATTATTTCTAATAGTGATTTCATCCTGATTTTCAAATAAGGTTTCGGTATAAATTTCTCCTTCATCATTATTCTCTACAAGAGTCAATTGCGGAAGAGATATGTAGATATTGATCGCCTGATGGGCTAACATACAGTTTTCAAAATCAATTTCCCAAATACCATCCTGTATTTTCCTTTCAATATTATTGTATACATTTCCCTGAGCTTCAATTTCTACTTTTTGAGCCCTATCGTAATTCAAAAAGACCTTAGCATCTATGTTTAATTCAATACCTTCTATTGGAGGCAAAAAAAGCGGTTGTCGTTCTATTTCGCCGTATCCAAAGGTACACCTGTCTTCGGGTTTCTGACAGGCTTGACTCAGTAAAAGTATTGCTATTAATAAACTTGAAAATGATATTTTTTTCTGCATGTTGCTTTTTGGATTTTAATAAAACTGATCCAGATAATCGGGAGCTCCCTTTCCACAGATAAGATACTTCCATTCCATACTTCTTCAACTATTGTTTATCAATTTACTCATTGATTTTTATCAAAAGAGGCCATTGATGAATAATAAGCGCTGCATTGATCTAGCACATAGGAACTCGATCCAGGAATTAGTATACTTGCCTCATAAATCATTTAATTAAAAAATAAAAACCCGGTCAAATCACTCCGCTTCACTCTAATGTTATTTTCAGCTAGCTATATATGCCCAATCCACGATCTGTCCCGGAGAGGATATTAGTATTGCGAGGAAGAATGCGTTAAAAACATTGAGAATGAGGTGGCCCCGGGTTTATACAGGAATCACGATCACTGATACAGGTATTGGAACTATTATTCCTGAGGTACAGTAAAACGGAGGTTTCAGGGAAGTTCACAATTTTGAGATTTCTAGCATCATTAATAATTGAAGAGATCGGGCTTTGAGTTCGGTCTCTTTATTTGGATGAAAGATCAAACCTGCCTTAAAACACAGATGAATGCAAACAATTACCGAACACCTTCTTGGCTTGAGTCCGGTATGGCAAGCTTTTCTGGCTACGCTTTTTACCTGGGGTGTTACCGCCTTAGGTGCTTCACTGGTAGTTTTCTTCAAGTCTTTTAACCAGCGTTTATTAGATGCAATGCTGGGCTTCGCCGCCGGTGTAATGATAGCCGCAAGCTTTTGGAGCTTACTTGCCCCTTCCATCGAACTGGCCGAAGAAATCAGTGATTTACCCCGCTGGCTTCCGGCTTTAATTGGATTTTTGGCCGGAGGTTTTTTCCTGGCGGGACTGGATAAAATTTTACCTCATTTACATCCGGGACTGGATATGGATCAGGCCGAAGGCCCGGCCACCAGCTGGCGCAGAAGTGTCCTGCTTGTACTCGCCATCACCCTGCATAACATTCCCGAAGGGCTAGCTATCGGCGTGGCCTTTGGAGCAGTGGCCTACGGTCTGCCCTCTGCAACAATCGGAGCAGCAATTGCTTTGACCATTGGCATTGGTTTACAAAACCTTCCGGAGGGCACTGCTGTTTCCGTTCCGCTAAGGCGAGAGGGGATGTCCAGAAGGAAAGCATTTTTTTACGGACAATTATCCGGAATGGTTGAACCAGTGGCCGGAATAATAGGCGCTCTGGCAGTATTGAGCATGCAATTCATCTTGCCTTATGCACTGGCTTTCGCCGCAGGGGCAATGATGTTTGTAGTCATAGAAGAACTCATTCCCGAATCCCAGCAGAAAGGAAATACGGATTTAGCTACAATCGCAGCATTACTTGGATTCGCATTAATGATGACGCTGGATGTGGCTCTGGGTTAATTCGGAATAGCGGCCAGATCTTCTTCATTCAAAATAGTGATCAAGCCATTAGGTTCGATCTCAATGAGTTTTTCGGATTTAAAATCGGTTAACATCCTGGAAACGGATTCTTTAGCTGTTCCAACCATACTCGCCAGATCATCACGCAAGATATTAATTTTGGTTTCTCCGATAGCACTGGCCTTTTTATGAAGCACAACCAAAGCATCGGCTACCCGTTTTCTTATAGAGTTGTAAGCGAGGTTAATTAACTGCGCTTCTTTTTCCGCAATATTATTACTGAGCATTTTGATAAACCGGGCAGTAAAATCCCGGCTTCCACTCAATAATTCCATAAATTCTTCTTTGGGAATAAAACACACTTCGGCATCTTCCATAGTCGCCGCAGATTCCTGATAGTTACCTTCCGTTAGCAGCGCATTAAATCCAATAAAATCTCCGGGATTATAGACTCCGGTTATAAAGTCCTTTCCAAAATCATTGGTCCGGTAAGTTTTCACTTTTCCTTTGGCTACATAAAATAAGCGCCTTGGCATCTCTCCTTCGCGAAAGATGATATCCTTTTTGTGATAAAACCTGCATTCTTTGGATTCCACCAGTTTTTCCAACTCTCTTTGACCTTTTTGTTCATCCGTCAGGGTTTTAGTTTGCATTACCCCTTCTTTAAAAGCCTTGTCCAGACGTTCTGTTTTTTTCAATCGGGTTTCTATGGCTTCCAGTAACTCCAGGTGCTCAAAAGGTTTGGTAATATAATCATCCGCCCCCAAATTCATTCCGACCCGAAAATCATTTTTTTCGGCTTTTGCAGTTAAAAAGATAAAAGGTATATCATTGGTCTCGGGTTTCTGATTGAGAATTCTTAAAACCCCGAAGCCGTCCAGTTTTGGCATCATTACATCGCAAAGAATCAAATGCGGATTCTCTTTCAGCGCTTTTTCCACTCCTACAACTCCATTTTCTGCGGTGGAAATATCATAGCCCGAAAGGGAAAGAATTTCTTCCAGATTCTCTCTCACTTCCGGGTTATCTTCAATAATTAGGATTTTTTTCATAAAACTTTTGTTCTATTTAAAAACAAATAAAACATATCGGCAAGTCAAAAAACATGATCCTGGTCATTTATAGTAGTGACAATTATCATGTTTGCTTTTTATTCTATTCGCTGAGAGGCACTATTTTCCCCGAAATTCTTCCGGGGAATTCCATTGATAAATATCAAATCTCAAAATGAATTTGCTCATTTATTTGAAGCAGGCCTTCCGATACTTTTGTGATAAAAAAAAATGAAAAATTATCCGAATCACTATCAAGAACTTTCTCGCCTCATCGGAGACTTACAAGCAGAAATTCCAGAAACCATGAACAGTTTCAATGCTTTGCATAAATCTGCTTGTGGAGAAGGTGCGCTTTCTACAAAAACCAAAGAATTGATTTCATTAGGAATTGCTATTACCAGTCGATGTGACGGCTGTATTGCTTTTCATACGCACGATGCTATAAAATCTGGTGCAAGCAAGCAGGAAATTGTGGAAGCCATAGGTGTAGCTGTTTTAATGGGTGGCGGACCAGCCGTAATATATGGTTGCGAAGCTCTTGAAGCCTTGAAACAATTCGAAATGGAAAAAGAACAAGAAGCAGCCGCAAGTAATGTTTAACAAAAATACTTTAACCCCGAGTAAGATAAACCTTTAAAGTTTTTACAGCTTTTCTCATTATTTAAACTAAAGCCTTAATGCACAAGTATTAGGGCTTTTGTTTGACCAGACCTGTAACAAATTCAAACCGTTCCCGACCTGCCAGAATGATAAATATCAATTCTCTGCCTGAGTTTTGTCACCATTCCGAAAAAGGTATTTCATTAGCTTTGACCATACTTTTTTTAGAAAAAATAAATTGATATGGCACAGCAAAATACACCTACGAGTACGGAATCTTCTATTACTCCTATGAACATCGTGCAAGCAATGGTAGGGCTTGGTTTTGATGACACGGATAGTTCAACACTCAGATATTTCAATTTTTTTGTAAGCCAGATCCCAACTACCGCATCTTATTTTTTACACGTCTTGCCCAAGCTTGATTTGATAAAGGCGCTCTATGAAAAAGAGGTGGAAGTATCTTCGGGCCAGTACGCACTCGACGAAGAGATCATCCAAAGAATCGAAGACAGAGTAAAAACGGGATTTCCGCAGGAAGAGAATATCTATGTGGAATACGATGTAAAAGAAGGCGATCCTTTAGAAGAGTTACTTAAAAGTGCCGAACAATTAAAAATCGACCTCCTGGTCATTGGTCAAAGCAAGGCCAATAACAAGCATAAAATTTTAGCAAAAAATCTGGCCCGGGAAACCCAAAACAAGGCTTTAATTATTCCACAGGATAGCCCGGCTAAAATTTCGCATATTTTGATTCCGGTTGATTTTTCTGAAAACTCGGCACGTGCCCTGAAAAATGCAGTGAGCTTTCATAAACAGTTGAATGCTTCGGTCAAAATTACTTGTCTTTATATTTATCGAGCGCCTAGTGTTCGTTATTTTAAATCAGATTCGGTGCGCGCATTATCTCAACAGAGTATAGAAGCCAATATCATGGATGGCTTTAAGGCTTTTCTCCACAGCAATGCCCCCGAATATCAGGAAAAGATCAATATCGCATTGGTTGAGAAAACACAACCCGGTATCAGCCACTTTATTATGAATTATGCCAGCGAAAACGGATGTGATTTTCTATTTCTTGGTGCCAAAGGACATTCCAATGTACATCGCCTGTTAATGGGAAGTGTCGCGGAAGAAATACTGGATACCAATAATAGTATCCCCACTATGATTATAAAATAATACCATTCTTTTTAAAAGAAGCCTGATTAACATTACGTTAGCTTCTGGTGTTTCTATTGAAATACCAGAGCTCTATTGGATCATGCCAGTCACAGAGTCATCAAAAGCTACTGTGTTGATATGCATATTAATATTATAGCCCGCTTTATGACAGCCCATTTTCCAAATTAAGTAGCATGTCAAAAATGGTATTACATACCCGTCCTTTTTTATTAGTTTTTTATCAATAGTTCCAATGCAGGTTTGACAAAAATCAATATCTGCTTTGACAAATTCCATTTCATTATAAAGTATATCCACTTAATTTTGAATTGTATTTGTTAACCATAAAAAATGAAAAATATGTCACTTGAAAAATGGCGAAAAAGCGGAAAAAATTATCCTAGAACAACTTTGACGAATTGGGTTGAAGATTTCTTCAGAGATGATGACGGTTTTTTCAATCGTCGTTGGAGAAGAGACGAATTGCTCCCCGCAGTTAACGTTCAGGAAAATGAAACATCCTATGACCTTGAGGTCGC
The DNA here is from genome assembly GCA_028280415.1 of Saprospiraceae bacterium. Lineage (GTDB taxonomy): Bacteria > Bacteroidota > Bacteroidia > Chitinophagales > Saprospiraceae > JAHDHW01. The sequence continues at coordinate 271,155 of JANQLV010000061.1, read as the reverse complement.
AGCTCCCGGTATGAAAAAGGAAGACTTTAAAATTGAAGTAGAAAATGGAGTACTTCTAATCAGTGCCGAAACAAAAACGGAGACAGAAGATACCACAGATAATTACACTCGAAAGGAATTCGATTTCCGTTCCTTCAAACGTTCTTTCTGGTTGCCTGAAAATATTGATCTTGACAATATAAAAGCAAACTACAAAGAAGGAATTTTAGAAGTCTCTATTCCTAAAACCAGGGTAGAAGAAGAAAAGAAAGGTAAAACTATTGAAGTCTCATAAAGTTTTTCAGAGATTTTTTAATCAATCTATAAAGAACAGGCAAGCAACTTGATCTCATTCGAGTCTGTTTGCCTTGTTTATAAATGAAGTTTAATCTCGCAGACCGGCTTCCGCCATAAAAACTAGTACGATGCAGAAAGATAAACAAGAAAATAACCTTAAGAAGCCTTTGGGTAAAAAAATTAACTGGTTTTATATCCTGCTATTGGCATTCTTTTTAATTCAGTTTTCTACCTACTGGAATAGCCCGGAAGAGATAAGCTGGTCTAAATTCGAACTCGAAATACTATCCAAGGATCTTGTAGGCCATATCGAAGTAGTCAACAAAGAGCGGGTAGAAGTATTCCTCAACAGCGAAAAGATTGCCCAGGAAGAACATCCCGAATGGCTGAAAAAGACACGCGGCCCTCAGTTTTATTTTACGATAGGCTCTGTCGAAACTTTTGAAAACAAACTGGCATCCGTTCAGGAAAAATATCAACTCAGCAATCTTCCGGAGATAAAATATATTACTCGAACCAACTGGATCGGCAACATTCTGGCCTGGATGTTACCTCTGGTTATCATAGTCCTTTTATGGTATTATATGTTCAGTTTATCCGGTAGAATGGGAGGTCGAGGGGGCGCTTCTCCTTTTGACTTTGGCAAATCCCGGCCGACTCTTTTTGACCAAACCAAGAAAAATAAAATCACTTTTGATAATGTTGCCGGTCTTGAAGAGGCTAAAGTTGAAGTGCAAGAGATTGTGTCTTTTTTGAAAGACCCGGGATTCTATACGAGGCTCGGCGCAAAAATTCCCAAGGGTGTCATTTTAGTTGGCCCTCCCGGAACAGGGAAAACCCTTTTGGCAAAAGCGGTTGCCGGTGAAGCACAGGTTCCCTTTTTTCATATCTCCGGTTCGGAATTCGTAGAGATGTTTGTCGGAGTCGGAGCTTCCAGAGTACGCGATTTATTTAAAAAAGCAAAGGCAAAAGCCCCGAGTATCATTTTCATAGATGAAATAGATGCCATTGGCCGGGCTCGCGGGAGTGCACTTTCCATGCGCTCTAATGATGAACGCGAAAGTACGTTGAATCAGTTATTGGCAGAGATGGATGGCTTTGGTACAAATACCGGCGTAATTGTACTGGCCGCTACCAACCGTGCCGATGTTCTGGACAAGGCGCTTTTACGCCCCGGCCGGTTTGATCGACATATTTATCTCGAGTTACCCAGTCGAACAGAAAGGCTGGCTATTTTTAAAGTACATTTGAAACCCCTGATATTAGCTTCGGATATTGAAGTTGAAGTCCTTGCTGCGCAAACGCCCGGTTTCTCCGGAGCGGACATTGCGAATATCTGTAATGAAGCTGCGCTGATTGCCGCCCGTCGCAAAAAAGACGCCATCGAAATGAAAGATTTTATGGAGGCAACCGATAGGATCATTTCCGGATTGGAAAAGAAAAGCAAGATCATTTCCGATGAAGAGAAAAAAATCATTGCGTTTCACGAGGCAGGTCATGCTACCGTCAGTTGGTTTCTGGAACATGCGGATGAACTTATGAAAGTTTCTATAGTCCCTCGCGGTAAATCTCTGGGTTCGGCCTGGTATTTACCCGAAGAGCAACAGCTCTATACCCGCGCTCAGTTCATGGATCGCCTGTGTACCGCTCTTGGTGGTCGGGCCGCTGAAGAATTAGTTTTCGGAGAGGTTTCCTCCGGTGCTTTGGATGATCTCGAAAAAGTTACCAAGCAAGCCTATATGATGGTTACTTATTATGGCTTCAGTGATAAATTAGGCAATACCAGTTTTTATGACAGTAGCGGACAATACGAGCAATCCCTACAAAAACCTTACAGTGAAGCGACTGCCGAATTAATTGATCTTGAGGTGCGACGTCTGGTTGACTCTGCATATGCCAAAGCCAAAACGATCCTCGCCCAGCATCGAAAAGCCTTGAAGGAATTAGCTGAATTACTGATTCAAAAAGAAGTTGTAGTAAAAGAAGATCTGGAAGCAATCCTCGGGAAGAGGCCCGCTTCAACTAATGATAAGTCTTTAACTATCGCTTCCTGACAGAGATCAGTCTGTTTTATTGGTTTTCATTAACTCAACGTTATTTATTTGCAATTAACTTAAAAAAGATGAGATACTTAATATTGATTTTCCTGGTTCAATTTTCTATTCTTCGGACTTCTGCACAATCCGGTTTCACTCTGGAGATTGTCCCTTATAATATTCCTGACTTACCGGCATTGCATTCTTATGCTTTTGCTCAGCACAATGGCAAATGGCTGATAATCGGCGGAATTACTGGTGAGAATACATTTTCCAGTCATCCCAATTACGAATTTCTGGTCATTGATCCGCTTAATTCAAAATTTTGGTCTTATCCCTACGAATACGCCGCAATGGATATTGAAGAACCAGAACATCTTTCAGCTTGCTTTGCTGCGAGTCAACAAGTAGGCGATTATCTATATCTTGTTGGCGGTATGGGGTATCTGGCCGAATCAGAAGCTTTTGGAACATTTCCCTACCTTACCCGAATTGAAGTCCCTGCGCTAATCAATGCTATTATCAAAAAGGAAAAGATTAGTTCTTATTTCGATCAAATTGAAGACGAATCTTTTAGAACGATGAACGCTACGCTCTCCGTGGTCGATTCAAGGTTTTTTCTAGTCGGTGGACAGACTCTAAATGGTACTTTCAATGAACAAGGTGAATTAATCATAGATGAGAGTCCTTATGGTAAATGTTCGATTTTCAAAATTTCCGAAGGAGAAGATTTCAATCTGAAGCATATCGAAACGATGGCTTTTGATGAGCATTTCCTGTCTCTTTACCCTAAGGCAATTGCACAGGTTTTCCCGGATGGAGAACAAGGTTTAACCATTTTTTATAATGAAAAAATAGAAAGTGTCAATAAGTTAAGCTGGATGAATATATTTGATTTTGGTTACAGCACCCATGCACAACCGGAAGCAGAAATTCCTCAATATCACAGTACCATCATCCCGGTTTACGACCAGAAAAACAATAAAATGCATACTGTTTTCCTGGGAGGCTGCGATGATTATCTGTGTAGTGATGAACAGGAATACGCTCCGAACATGGTAGAAGAAATGACCAGTTTTACCCGATTCCCGGATGGGTATACACAGATCGAAACTTCCCAGATTCAAGCTTATCTCACCAGAGGTAAAGATGCTTTATTTTTACCAGCCAACAACAAGCAAAACGGGATTATTTACCTGGATGAACTCGGTGATGATAATCGCAATCTCATTGGTTATATTTATGGTGGTGCGACTACGCCCAGCCCTATGTTTTATTCCAATGGCGAATTAATGGACAGTGCAAGCAATCAATTGTTTAAGGTCTATCTAACTAAAAAACCAGCCATAAGCACTTTGGGGGTTCTTTTCCCTGATGCATCCATGCCCATGTATCGTATTCAAGTTCCGAATAAATAGATCATCCCGAATTTTAGCAGCTTTAAAGAGGTATCAGGTTTTAGGAATTGGGTGGATCCCGAAAAACATAAATCATACTCCCTAAGGCCTGATACCTACTGCCTAAAATAACAAAATTCGAATAACGAAAGTCGAGAATCGAAATACGAGGACCGGGCTTGGTTTAAGACAAAGAAAAAGGCTAATTAGCTACAAGCGTCTCTAATTAGCCTACCACCAATGAAAAGTATTTTTCTTTAGACTTTGCTACTAACCCCGGGTTCTGCATAGGCCAGGTTTAGCAGATCAAATGTAGTTACAATTCCTACTAATTTATTCTCTGCATCCACGACCGGAATGGCATGGAATAAATTCTCTTTAAAAAATCCCGCCGCTATCATTACACTATGCTCAGGATTGAGCTTAGCAATATTTTTTTGCATTACATCTTTGACAAGTATTGATTTGAACAAGCGATGATTTTGCGCTTCACTTATTTTACTTTTAAAAATCGAAAAACTATCACAAAGCGTAAGGTAATCCGATTTGCTTACAATCCCCACCAATTTGCTGTCTGCATCCACCACCGGTAAATGGTGAAAGTCGTTATTATTAAAAAGATAATCAACTATCTCAAAATTGTCATCTGAATTGACCGTAGCAGGGTTGGGTGTCATTATTTCTGAAAGTTTAGTAGTATACATTTTGAGAATCTTTTTTATGTTATTAAAAACAGCGCTTTATTCTTTTTTAAATACGCCTCTACAACTAATTCAAAGTTCAATCATTTGCTCCACTTTATGAATGACTTAGGTCAGTAAAAAAACTGATATTTATCAATTGTCTTACTAATTATCATCACCTTTATAAAATAGAAAATTTCGGATTTTACAGAAAAAATTAAATTATGAATATTCTGGTTTTAACCGATTTTTCACCTGCCTCTGCTAAAGCTTATGATTACAGCTGCTCATTAGCAAAGGCTTTACCTGGAAATATTTTTCAACTACATATCATTTCCCCGAGAAAAACATTAGATACCGAAGCAGAAAAAGCAAAAGCTATAGCACAGGCTCGAGAGAAAATGAAAATGGATTCAAAAATGCCATCTTCCGGAAACGAAATTTCAATAAACCAGATAGCTACAATTGGAAAACTGGAACCAACTTTAAACAGGATATGTAAAGATTTCTCAATTGACCTGATCATTCTGGGAACACGTAAAAAACACAGTCTTATGGATTATCTGCTGGGCAGTGTTTCTACCATTATCATTAATAAGGTAAATGCCCCGGTAATCATAGTCCCCGAGGAAACCAGTTTTTCAGCCTTTCAAAAGATAGCCATTGCTACCGAGCAAGATGAATACGATACACCTTTATTCAGATTTCTCAAAAAACTCACGCCTCCATTTGATGCAAGTATTAACCGCGTCTTTGTCTTTCCGCTACCCCGGGATTTCAGCACTGAAAAAGAAGAAAAATACAATCCAACCTGGATGGAAGAAGAGCCCAATCCCGAAGCAGAGATTACTATTATCAGAGACCTGTCTACGATCAGAGGGCTTGACTATTTTATCAATAAATATCAAATAGATTTGTTGGCTATGAGTATTCCAAAACGAACGGGTTTGGAAAAGATTTTTCACCGAAGTCTCAGCAAGCGAATGATATACCACAGTACGATTCCCTTGTTGATATGGAACGAAGAATCAACGGTCATTTAGCACCAGCAAAGGAACCTGGCAATTAAACATTTCCTCTTCGGTCAGACTGGCGAAAACAAGTCTGTGGAAAAAGCTATGGCGTCGTTGAATCATACAAAGCATTTCCATTTTGTTTTCATGGACAAACTGATTAATCTCTTTATTGACATCATTTCCTCTTACGACATGAAATGAGTGATTAATATCAGATAGATAAATATCCACTCCCGCATCGATGACTGCCAGTTCCTTGACGCCTTTCACATGGACGACTTCTACTTTCGAACGCAATTTTTTTGCAATTTCAATCATTGGCATCAGAACGTCTTCAGTGCTTACAATTTCTGCATCTATAGCCAAAGCTATATTTAAAGGAGGACGATACCGATAATCCGTAGGAATGGCTAAAACCGGATGTTTAGATTTTTTCATTACCCCGCTGGTATTGCTTCCGAGAAAAACACTTTTCAAACCACTGGCTCCTTTTGTCCCCATAATGATATAATCAGCTTGCTGTTCCTCTGCGTACTGGCAAATTGTACTGATCGGATAACCTTCTATTGCCTTTGAGATCAGCCTGGTACTCTCCAGTAGTCCAGGTTTTACTTCATCGACAAGCGTAGATAACTGCTTGTCAATATTATTTTTCATAAACATATTTACGCTTGCCATAATTCCCACCTCACTTCGGGCAGCAAAAACGTGTAATAAATGGATCGTAGCTTGATCAAATTGATTCGCAAAATTTACTGCATAATGCAAAGCGTTTAAAGCATTATCAGAATAATCCGTAGGCACAATTATTGTTTTTTTCATTGCCTGATTTTATATGATTAAAAGAGGAAAACAGTTTTATTTATCCGTATGCATAACCAGTAGTGGCACTTCACTATAGAAGATCATCTTTCTGGTCAGGCTCTTATGACTCAGGCTTTCCCAAAAGCTTCTCTGTCGGGTGACCAGAACTATAAGATCTATATCGTTCGTCCGAGCATATTTATCCAAACCTTCCCAAACTTTTTCGCTGGCCATTGTATGGAATTCAAATTTCAGCTCAGGAGCAACTTTCTTAAATAGTCTTTCAAGCACTACTTCCTGAATCGGATTTGTGCCTAAAGATGCTTCTTTAGCTATATGTACCAGATGTATATCGGCTTCAAACTTTTCGGCTAATTCCGAAATATCATTCAACACCTGTCCTTTGGCAGATTCATAATTACCAGCATAGAGCATATTTTTGATTCCTTCGAATGAAGCTTCCGGTGGAACAAGCAAAACCGGACAATTTGCCTTTTGAGCAACGCCGCTGGAAACACTTCCAATCATTTTGCTGATTCGATTACTCCCACTCCCCGTTGTTCCCATTATAATTAAGTCCACTTCCTCCTGCGAAGAAAGTTTCTGGATTTCCTCTTTTGGAAAACCGATAATCACCTCGGTTTCTACCATCGCTGTTTCAACAACTCCCTCCAGTGAGGTCTCCTGAACAGTACCTACGAACGAATCCAGTTGCTTTTGCTGATGTTTGATTAAATCATCTGTGGAAGGAATAAAACCTCCGATCGTATCCTTATCCGGATAGCAAATATTGACTACTTTTAATTGAGCATCGATATAAGTAGCCAGGTCCCTAGCGTAGAGATATGCATTCTTGGCCACAGAAGAGAAATCTGTAGGAAGGAGTATATTTTTCATAATAGTAAAAATGAAATTTCAAATAGTTCAGATAACAGGCTTGTCATATAAAACGAGAAAGCTTTATTTTTTAATTCGGCCTACCGCACAACTGATATAAGATTTCCCTTTTTGCAACAGAGTAGATGTCCCTGCTTCGGGATATCCCAATTTAGAAAGTAATTTGATATATTCTTCTCGTCGCCCCGCCTTTTCATAGTTAATTTCAACTGTGCCTGACTCGGGATCAACATTTACAGTTGAAACATCCTTTACAGCCTGAAACGCTCTAATAACAGAATTGGCGCAACCACCACATTTTAAATTATCTACTTTTATAATTTCCTGCCCCATTGTTTTTAATACAAAATAAGCCTTTGAAAAAAGCAGGAACTCTGATTTTGATCAAGTAATAAGATGATTTTTATCAATGGGGAAAAGGCTTCATTTAAGCTGGAAAAGTACGAAAGGAAAATGAAAAACAAAACCGCAAGAAGTCAGAAAAGACAACTTGCGGTTTGATGCGCTTCCTCAAGGACTTGAACCTTGGACCCTCTGATTAACAGTCAGATGCTCTAACCAGCTGAGCTAAGGAAGCATATTTAATACCTTATCTTTCATAAGGCGAGTGCAAAGATATATTATTCAAAAAAAAAGTGCAATCTTTGTGCATATTTTTTTTGAACTTTTTAAAACCCTAAGAATATGAGCTTAGTTACGGTTGGAACCGTTGCTTTTGATAGTATTGAAACACCGTTTGGGAAAGCGGACATGGTTGTAGGTGGTGCTGCTACCTATATTAGTTTGGCCGCTTCGTATTTCACAAAAGATCAGGGAATCGTTTCTGTTGTGGGCGATGATTTTCCGGAAGAAGAACTGAAATACATGAAAAAAAGAGGAATTAATCTGGATGGTTTGGAAATCAAGCCAGGAGAAAAATCTTTTTACTGGGCAGGGAGGTACCATGATAATATGAATAAAAGAGATACACTGGTTACCGACCTCAATGTACTGGCGGATTTCAAGCCTAAAGTTCCGCTTCGTCTACGCAGCGCCAAGTATTTAATGCTGGGGAATCTTACACCGGAAATCCAACTGAAAGTGATCAAGCAAATGAGAAAACGCCCTAAATTGATTGCTATGGATACTATGAATTTCTGGATGGATGTGGCACTCGATTCATTGAAAAAAACTATCAAGCAAGTAGATATCCTGATCATCAATGACGAAGAAGCCCGCCAGTTGTCCGGAGAATATTCTCTGGTAAAAGCGGCTAAAGAAATTCATAAAATGGGGCCAAAATTTCTGGTGATCAAAAAGGGAGAACATGGAGCGCTACTCTTTTCCGACAATAAAATGTTTTATGCTCCGGCTTTACCCCTTGCCGAAGTTTATGATCCAACTGGTGCCGGAGATACCTTTGCCGGTGGATTCATGGGATATATTGCCAAATCGGGCAGTACCAGTTTTGAAAACATGAAACGCGCTGTTATCTATGGTTCAGCTATGGCTTCCTTTTGCGTAGAAGCGTTTAGCATTGGAAGATTAAAATCCCTGCGCGCTTCGGAAATTAATGCCCGGGTTAAGAAGTTCGAGCGACTGGTCGCTTTCTCTCTATAGAACAAAGCATGAGTTATCCCGGATTTTAGCATCTCTAAAAGGAATTATAGAATATTAAGCGCTTTAAAGTTCCATGAAAAAGGTATTGGGGTTTAGGCACCAAGTTGTTTCAGGTATCGGGTCTTATGCATTGAGGGGCCCGGAACATCTAAACCCAAATACCTGACACTTTTGTTGTGCTGATATATCGTAAAAGAGTTGCTAATGATTATTAGCATTCAGCTGTTCTATTCGCTTTTCATCCCTCCGGGAATACTTCTATCCGGTTCTTCCAGCTTACTTTCGTTGCTGGCTTTCCGATAAAAATAACAGAACCGGACGGAAAACCCTTTTCTATCTTATTGTTCTTTCCCGGTGCTGGTCCAATTATTTTTATGAAACAAGGTGCGATGCGGAAATGGAATCTCGATCCCTTCCCGATCAAAACGTTTTTTTATGCTCTCGTATAGATCACAACTGAGTACAAATCCATCGGGAGAGTCTTTGGCCCATACCCAGGCTCGCAGATTGACGGAACTTTCTCCCAGACTAAGTACCCTAACTGTTATCATCGGAGTTCCCGCTGCAATTTGCTCGGGTGTCCGGGCGTCAATAGCCAGTGGATGATGCATCGCTTCCGATCTCATAATTTCCTTTGCTTTATCAATATCGCTATCAAAACTGATCCCTACTTCTATCCATTTACAAATTTTATCTTCAGCAAAATCAGAATTAATGATCACTTCATCACTGATTACTGCATTCGGGATCAGGATGCGTTTGTTTTCAAAATCACGAATTACCGTATGGCGCAAAGTAATATCTTCAACAATACCATCCAATGTTCGGACTCGTAAGCGATCATTGACACGAAATGGTTTAAAGATCACAATAAAAATTCCACTTATGATATTGCTAAGTGCATGTTGCGACGCAAAGCCAACCGCTACTGCCAGTATACCTGCACCTGCTAATAAGGAACTAGCCAGGGTACGTAAATCCGGGACAGAGTAGATAGCAATGCTAAAGCCGATTATATAAATAAGAACCGTTACGATATGCCTCAAAAAGAGGTAATTCGTCGGATCGTTCTTCATTTCTTCTGTCGACTTTTTAATCAATCGACGAAAAAACCGATTAATCAAAAAAGCAATCAGGATCGTGACCAGGATAATGCTGATAAAAATGATGATATACATAATATTCTTATTCATTAAAGTTGTAATTACCTTTTATATTCTAAACTTTATATCCCAATATAAAAAGGAAACCATATCACTAATAGTAGTAATATGGCTAAAAATGAACTTCATAGTCTTTCTATAACTCACCTGTCCAGGTAGTTTTAATACTGATTAGGCATTTATATAAACAGTTTTGGCATTTACGAACTCTTTGATTCCAAGCCTGGAAAGCTCCCGGCCGTATCCACTTTTTTTGACCCCGCCAAATGGTAATCGAGGGTCGGATTTTACCAGTTCATTCACAAAACAAGCACCCGCTTCGATTTTTTCCCGGGCAATATACTCTCCTCTTTCCAAATCTTGCGTAAAAATAGCTGCACCAAGTCCAAACTCGGAATCATTGGCAATACGAATCGCATCCGCTTCATCCTTAGCTCTGATTATTGCAGCTACAGGACCAAATAACTCTTCCTCGTAAGCGGGCATTCCCGGGCCCACATTCACAAGAATGGTAGCGGGATAGTAAGCTCCTTGCAAAGCAGGGATTGCTCCCCCAAGAATACATTTTGCTCCGGATTTAATACTTTTTAAAACCTGTTCGTGTAATTCATCCCGTAGATCGAACCTAGCCATAGGACCGATTTCCGTATCGGTTTCGAAAGGATCACCAAGTTTAACCGATTGCATTTTTTTTGTAAATACTTCTAAAAAAGCATCGTATACTTCCCTGACCACAATGATCCGTTTTGCACCAATACAACTTTGTCCGGAATTAATGAGACGACTATTTTTACACACTTCTGCGGCATGTTCTATATCTGCATCTTTAAGAATCAGGTAAGGATCACTCCCGCCCAGCTCAAGTACCGTTTTCTTAATATGCTTGCCGGCAAGGGAAGCAACGGCACTTCCCGCCAGCTCACTTCCGGTAAGTGTTACCGCTTTTATTTTCGGATGCCTGATAACAGCTTCTACCTGTTTGCTATCAATCAACAAAGTAGAAAAAAGTCCTTTCGGAACGCCAGCTTCTTCCAGGATATGCTGAATCGCCATGGCACAACCCGGGACATTGGAGGCATGCTTCAGAACCGCCCCATTGCCAGCCATCAGAGCAGGAGCCGCGAATCTGAAAACTTGCCAAAAGGGAAAGTTCCAGGGCATAACAGCCAGAATAAGCCCCAGGGGTTGATATACTACCATACTTTTCCTGGCAGATGTTTTGATGATATCCGGTTGTAAAAACAGACGGCTATGCTCCGCATAGTACTCACAAACCCAGACACATTTGTCAATTTCAGCTTTGGCTTCCAAAATTGGTTTTCCCATTTCCTGGGTGATAAGACGTGCATAATTTTCCCGATTTGTACTTAATACATTAGCTGCTTTTCGCATTATACCTTCCCTGAAATCAAGCTGATCAGTTCGCCATTTCTTGCTGACCATATCCGCATATTCAATAATCCTGCGGACTTCATCATCCTCCATTTTTTCCAGGTCTTTTGTTATGATCTCACCGTTAACCGGGCTCGTGATTTTAATCCCCATATTTTAAATATCGTTTAATAAATGATTTTTCGAGCGCTGTACAAAGCCTGTCAACCATTTTTGGATTAGTTCTGATCTATTGTTTTTTTCATTTTTTACCGAGCATCCACTTTGTCAGTGATATCCAAAACGGACTAATCAGAAGTGTTAAGGAAATCACCACAATCATTAATTGATAGGTGAATTCTGTAATGATTTCTGCGGCAAAAGCACTTGCGCCAAGGACAAAGCTCAACTCTCCTATTTGCGCGAGCATGGCACCTCCATAAAAGCTTTTTTTCCAGTTTCTTCCAAAATAGTGCAGAACCGCCGCATTAATAAAATGATTACTCAGATATACGATGACAATAATTGCCAGTACCATTTTCCAGTTTTCAACAATAAAATTCAAATCGATTAACATTCCGATCGAAACAAAAAATACCGCTACAAACATCACGCGGAAAGAATGCAAACTTTCGTGAAACCATTGGGTTGAACGGGCAGCGTGTATGACCATCCCGCCTACAAATGCTCCCAGGGCCGCGGAAAGGCCAAAAAATGCAGTTATGATGGCAAAACCAAAACAAACTACCATCGCCGCAAAAACCTGTAGCTCATGATCCTTTTCAAATCGCTTCCCAAAAGGCAATGTAATATGTTTCTTTCTCCATATCCAGACGATGGTCCCGATAATAAGCACACCTCCTATAATTTGCAAAATAGACTCTTGAAAAGTTGGGGCATGTCCTCCGAGATAATTTGTTGTAATCAGCATAGGAACAATGAGGATGTCCTGCATTAACAAAATACTGATCACGTTTCGTCCAACCGAGCTATTAATCTCACCTGTATCTTGTAATAGCTTAATTACTACCGCCGAACTACTGAGGCTAATCATAAAACCTATCGTAATAATTCGCGCAGTAGGCCAGCTAAAGTACAGCCCAATGAGACTTACAAAGCCAATACTTACCAGTATTTGTAATAGTGTCCCAACAGTCGAAACCTTCCAGTTTTTTACCAGATCCGGCAAGCTAATTTCCATTCCTATAAAAAACAACAGTAGCACCAATCCAATCTCTCCGAAAGCATCAATCAGGTCTTTATTGGTGATGATCTCAAAACCATAATCCCCTAATAAGATGCCGGCAAAAATATAAGCAACGATGTAGGGCTGTTTGAGATAGCGCAAAAGACTGCCAAATAATATGATAACAAAGCCCATTATCACAAAAGCGTAGAGATTTATATTTAATCCCGCAAGAACCATATTTCGTTTAGTTTTATTTTTTAGTTGAAAATGAACCCTGGTCTCAACTTCAACTAGAAAATCCATTTAAGTCCCTAAGGAGCTTATCAGGTTTTGTTTTATCCTTAAAAAACGCTTATAGCCTTCATGTCTTAAGTTTTAGCATGAAGAAGCTGCAAACTACTATTTTCCGAACAGATTATACTTATAAAACAGTGGCATAGCCATTGAAACCCAAGGCTAATTAGCTCTCTAAGCATTGTTCTGAATATAAAAAGGCAATTTCCAAATTCGATTATCCAATAGCATCATTGCTATTAAAAGCGAAGTTAAAAACAAGACACAAGAAAAAAATAAAACAATCTATATCAAAGAGAGTTTTTCTATTCATCTTTCAATAGGCATTTAGCCTCAATAATTGAACAGGAAACAATCCCCGGGCCGGAACAATTTACACTGATGATAAGTAGCCTTGATTCTCCCAAGGAAAGAAGTAGTCAAAGAGAGAACTTTGGCTGCTTTAAAACGTTTACAATAATAGACTCCTTAAGCATGATACCACAGCTATAGTGGATGTTAACCCAAGACATATTGTTATGCTTGTAAGGTGTAGTCTCCCTACATCTCCCGGGTGAAGCAGCCTCTCTTAAAATAACTCACGAAAACCAGGAGATGATTGTTAAAGTGATATTGTTCTGAATAATAAAAGCCAAAGTAGCGTTTTGAATATATAGAGCGGTAAGTTTTAAAAAATCAATAATCAGTTGCAATATCAATTCGACTCGGGAGGCAGCTTAATGCTCAATGGAGTATTCAAAGAATCATCCAGCGAATATTATTATGCGCCTGGTATTTAAGCATCCAATTAAACCCAGTTCGATATGGAAATTCAATCTGTTAATGTCAAGATTTTGGAAGCAACACCTGACCTAGTAAAAGTCAAATTACCTTTTGTGGATATTCCTATTCAAATGAGCTATAATTTTTTCCAAAAACGGCTCGAAAAGGGTTATTTTAAAATTCAGGAAAATTCTTTGGAATAGCTGAATAATAGCTTTCATACTTGCTTGATCATAAGCAGTTTTTCGTAAAACTCTAACGGGACTCTTTTAATAAATCTTCTATAACAAGCCGGTGAAACATTAATATACACGCGGTTCTTGATACTTATTTCTTTCATAAAAGCATTCTCAACTATTTGGCATATCGCTTGCTTAAATAAATGTATTACATAGACCTATCAACTGGTGTATTTGAGGTTCAAACCTTTCCTCTTCTCATATCTATTCTAAGTCCAAATTTTAGAAATGATGAAAACTCAAATACTACTACTCTTACTCATCCTGCCTATATTATTACCCGCTCAAAATAGTGCATGGGGTATCGGCGTGCTGAGCCTACCTTATGATAGCAATGGAAAAATTAATGTTTATGATGCTCCAAATGGAAAAACAGAAGGAAGCCTTGGAGTAGAAGAAAATATTTATGCCCCTGGTACTCGAACGATTATATGGCGAGATGGCAAGTTTGGCGGGCCTCGCATGCATATTCCTGATGAAGCCGTTATATCTATTGGTTATGAAATTCAAGGATTAATTGTCCATGAAGAACGAGACGGACATCTTAAAATAATGTACAGAGAAGGAGAGATAATTTCCTGGATTGCTATAGAAGAATTACAAAAAGAAGGTTTTATCTATCAGCCGTGGATAAGCTTTATGTCTGACCCCAATCGAACGTTTTTTACCATGAGTTATGGAATGAATATCCGGGAACAGCCAAATATCAATGCCACCCGGATTCTTACGGTAAAAGGAGATCAATTTGAAATTGAGCCAACGGGCAAGACAAAGGGACTTTGGGCAGAAGTCGTCATAAAAGAATACAATAGTGTTTATTGTGAAGAACCACACCATTTAATAAAGACCTATCACGGATGGATGAAAATTCTTGATGATGAAGGTTTTCCTAATGTTTGGTTTTATCCCAAAGGCTGCTAGAAACACTAAAATAGGGAAGCTGATTCTGAGCCCATTCAGGTACAGGTAAACACATCATCCCACCTGCATTTGAATTACTTCTTGAATTAAAGACTGATTATTTTTCTTGTTAAGGAGGTTTATCATCCGGATTCATCCCTTGAAATACTATAGTCCAGCCTGCAAAGAAGTAAGCAACAACAAATTTATTAATAGTTCATTAAAAAAAATGTGATTTAATTAAAAAGAGCCATTATTCGGAATGGGAGTCTTTTTAATTTTAACTATCCAATCACGACAACTTTTTTTATGAAAAAAATATTAATGCTCTCGATCGTTTTTTTAATACTCAACTCCTGCAGTGATGACCGTATCGAATTAGTTGACAAATTACCAAATGCTACTCAAAGTGGTGAAGAAAATTTTGCTTGTATACTAGATGATGAAGCCTGGATGGCAGATAATGCTGGATATACCGCAAAAAAACTACATATCATCTATGATGAATCCGGCACTTACATCCATGGCCCTAATTCATTAAAAATCAGCGCTCTCAAGGTTTCAGAATGGGGCTTTCGAAGAGAAAGAATTAATATCCTGCTAGAACCTGTAAATAACGAAGGACTTATTAATTGGGACGAACTGGATTCCATTAGTATCAAATATTCTTTAGAAATTCAATCCCCTGATGAAGAAAGAATTGAAAAAGAGTTTTTTGTTAAAGATTTTTCTAATGCCCGAATTAGCATTACAAAGTTAGATACTGTTGAAAATATTTGTTCAGGCGAATTTAATTTCAAATTAGTGAATCCAGAAGACAGCCTTGATATCATTTCAATTTCTAATGGCTGGTTTGACGATATCTATAGAAGTTATTAACCTGCTTATTTCCATTTTCAACCGATGTGGCAGGATATTATCGGGGAGTATATGACATTATTGCTCCGGAACCGGCACTGTGATTTGAAGTCCCTTCATGTTTAGTAAAATCACCCCCGGGACCGAGATGTTTTAACTAATAATCTCTCCATCTGCCATTTCTATAATGCGATCTGTTTTACGGGCAAAATCCAGATCATGTGTAACCACTAATAAGGAAAGATTTTGTTCTATGCTCAATTGCTTAAAGATATTGAAAACATTAAGAGAGTTTTTGCTATCGAGGTTTCCGGTAGGTTCATCCCCCATAATTATTTTCGGATCATTGATCAAAGCCCGGGCAATAGCCACACGTTGTTTTTGTCCACCAGAAATCATAGACGCCTTTTTCAGAGCCTGATCTTTTATCCCCAGTAAGTCCAGCTTTTCCATAGCGTCCATACGGATTTGCTTGGGACTTTTCCGGGCAAGTTTCCGCGCGGGTAACATAACGTTTTCCAAAACACTGAATTCAGGCAGGAGGTAGTGAAACTGAAAGACAAAGCCGATTTGTTCGTTCCGGACATGAGCCAGTTCAGGTCCTGTTAAGCCCGTCAATTTTCTTTTATTAATAAATAAATCTCCTTCGTAGTCCGTATCCATAGTAGACAGGATATAAAGCAAGGTAGATTTTCCACAACCGGACTTCCCCATGATAGATACGAACTCTCCCTCATTAATCCCAAAGGAAATATTCTTAAGCACATGAAAAAGCACCGGATTCCGAAAGTATTTATTGACCGCTCTGGCCTCAAGTATAAAATCCATAGTTTAAAAATTATTGACCACGAATGATTTCGATTGGATCAATATGTTTTGCTTTACGCGAAGGCAGATAACCCGCTAAAAAAGTAGAGAGCATAGCGAACACAATCCCAATGACATAAAAAGCCGGATCAAAATTGACCGGAAAAGTTTCGATCGTCGGCAGGGCCTCTGTTTCAAAAGGGGTATTGCTAATCAAAACCGAAACGCCATAGCCCAGCAAAAGACCAATAATTCCTCCAAGGATCCCAATAATTACTGCCTGGCTGATGAAAATGAGCTGTACATCCGTACCCGAAAATCCGGTCGCTTTTAAAATAGCGATATCGTTCATTTTTTCGTAGATCAGCATATTGAGGATATTATAAATCCCAAAACCCGCCACAATGAGCAAGGTGATTGATACTGCATAAGAGATAATATTCCGGATGGATGTACCGGTTTCGAACTGTGCATTAGCCGTTTTGATATCAATCGCCGTAAGCTTGAATTGCCTGCTAATGTTTTTAGACATCTCTACCGCATTTTCCATATCCCAAAGTTTTACATTGAGGTCGGAAATGTAATTAGAGCCTTCTCCCAACAATTGCTGCGCCGTTTTCAGGTTGACAAAGCTTTGTACATTATCAATTTCTGCCAATCCACTTTGATAGAGTCCGACGATTTTGAGCGGAAAAATTCCTCCGGTAGCAGTACTCACCTGCACTCGATCTCCAACTTTTAAAGACATTTTTTTGGCGATACCTGCACCCAGTAAAATTCCGTTCCTGTTTCTTATTAAATCCTGAGGCGTTCCGCCAATAATATAATCTCCAAAATTAAAAAGCCGAACTTCTTCCAGGGCATTAATCCCGTTAACTATTCCGTTTAGCTCATTCGATCCTGCCAGGTAAAATACCCTGGCATTCGCTTGTGGGGTTACGCCTTTAACACGGGTATCCTTTTTCAAATGTGCCATTAATGGCAATGCATTATGAAGACGTACCTGACTCTTTTTAGGTTTGATCGAATGAACAACATTTATACTATTCTGGAAAGCCTGATAATAATCCACCGGCTGTTGCGCACTGGGTTTGATCTCATTATAAATATGGATGTGCGGCGTTCGGTTCAGGATCAGTCCATCCAGCAAACCATTCAATCCAGTCATAAAGCTCATCATGATGATATAGGTCCCGATACCAAAGGTTACTCCCAATGCTGCAATCGAGGATTGTTTCAGCCTTGACAAGAGATGTGTCCGGGTAATATCAAAAATGAGGCTCATCCTGGTCATTCTGCTTAAGGTTTTAAAATTTGAGTAGCCGTATCCAAACCACTTATAATCTCAATTCGATCCATTGTTTTTATTCCGGTCTGAACATTCACCTCGCCATCAATTGTTTTGACTCTAGACTGATCGATCAGATATTCCAGGGGAATGGTCAATACATTTTTTCTTTGAGCAAAAATGATATTAGCTTCCCCGGAAAGCCCTGCGTAAAGTACTTCCGGGATTTGATCAAATTTACCTTCGATTTTAAAAGTCTGGGTCTGTTTATCTTTCTGAGGATAAATTCTGGTAATATGCCCTTCAAAGACCTGCCCATTATAGGCATCCAGTGTAATGAGAACCTTCTGATCATTTTTGACCCTTGCAATATCTACCTCATCTATTCGCATTTCTATAATATATTCCTCTTCCTTACCAATACTGGCTAAAGGTTCCTGAGGATTGATTCGTTCGCCTTCATTCTTAAAAAGCGAGTACACCTTCCCGTCAATTTTGGATTGTATGGTATAATCGTTTAGATCGGTTTTTGCTTTTTTCAAACTGGTTTGAGATTTCTTGTACAGGTTTTCCAGTTCTACTTCTGCCTGATGGTATTTTTTAAACAGGCCGGCTCTTTGTTTTTGCCCGATTTCAAGTTTCAACTTTCTATTTTCCAGTTCAGCTTTTGAACCGATATTTTGTTTCCACAGGTTCATCTGTCGAATATAATTAATAGAATCAAGTTGAATCTGCTGCGCCAACTGGTCCATTTCATTTTTAATACTTGCCAATGTATTACTTTGGCCCAGGTATTTTTCCTTTGCCAATTCAAGGCTCAGATTGGCATTTTCGATATTCAAGCTTGGTACAATCGTTTTAATCCGGGCAAGCATTTGTCCGGACTTAACCGCATCACCTTCCTCAATCGTCAAAACCTCAAGTATGCCCGAAGTACTGGAATAAACAGTATAAATATCTTCGGGCTGGATGGTCACCGAAGCATAAATCGATTCCGTTAAATCATTGAGACGAGGTTTAATCGTTTCAGTTTTTTTATTGCAAGCGCTTAGACTACATAAAATTGTGGATATACAAACGAGTTGTAAAAAGTTTTCTCTCCACCTGGTTATTTGATTCATATCAATAAAATTCAAAAACAATCTCAAAATTATCTGAAGCCAGTTTCATTTTATATGACACAGGTCAACATTACACATGACAAAGGTCATTCAATTATGTTCATTTAAACCTTTATTTAGTGATAAATAAATTGGGCAGGTATCTCATTCTTCACTCCTGGCTCATCGCTTTAGTTCAATCAATTTAATTAACAGGAAATGAAAAAGAAAAAGAGGAAGATGATTTTTTTAAAAACAGCCTTAGGACTTGCCTTATTCTGGATAGCGCTTACTTTAGTTGTACAGTCCAGCAGTAATGAAAAAATCAACCAATTCGGCTCAGCGGAAGAAAGTAATACTGCCCTGATCATTTATGACCCGGATCCTTTCTATAATTTTGACGAACAAATCTGTACTAATTTCGCCGAAGGCCTCAGTGCTGAGGGTTGGTCGGCTAAAGTAATGACCGTTTCCTCGGCTTATAAAATAAAGGAAGAATTCGATTTATATGTCTTTTGCGCAAACACTTATAATTTCGCTCCCGACTGGGCCATTAGCAATTATATCAGAAATCATATTTATCTGGAGAACAAGCCGGTAATCGCTATTACGCTCGGTGCAGGAACCACTGATCGCGCACAGAAAATTCTCGAAAAGAAATTGGCGGCTAAAGAGGGGAGACTAATCGGTTCGGAAGCTTACTGGTTGATGCGTCCAAACGATGAAAGCATAACGGATGATACTCCAAATATTGAAATTGCTTTAGATAAAGCGAAACAATTTGGACAGTCAATTGGAAAACAGCGTTTAGGTGCCAATGATTTTTAATAAGCAAAATTCCCAAAGCGAAAAACGACCCCTAAACCATAGTTTTCAAAATCATAATCCCCCATAGATGGCAAATTATCAACCCCCTCTACCAGTCGATAATTCGCGGTAAGCGCAAAACTATACCAGGAGGTTACTCTAACTTCTACTCCAATTTCGGGGTTAATTGCAAAGACAGCGTTCTTATAAGATCTGATACTGTTGTCGTCATAATAGTCAGAAAGACGTGCCTCTCCCCAACCAAGTTTTAAAGAACCAAATAGGTGTGCACGTTCCTCAGAAGGAAGGGTAAAGCCAATCATAAGACCTCCTAAACCTAAAGACTTTTGGTACGATGATTCTTTTACCAATATTTCATCGTAAAAGGTATTTGTACCATATATCCCAAAAAAATAATTTTTCTCAGCAAAACCCAGTACTCCGCCGATAGTAGCATTGTTTTGCGAATTAAGGCCGATCTCGAATATTGAGCCAGCAAAGAAACGCATCGAATTATCCTGTGCATGGACAGTCCCCAGGAATACCGTACAAACAATGCTTAAGAGTATATTTCTCATTTTTAGAAATTTTCGATAGCTAATCTTCCATCCAGTGCAGCTAATACATCATATGGGGTAATAATACCCACCAATTTTTCCTCGGCATCAACGATCGGTATTGCTCTGAAGTAATTATCCAAAAAAATCTCAATCGCAGATTTGATTGAAGCATCCAAATGTACTTTTACCGGGCTAACCGTCATAATATGCTTGGCCAGTAGCAATTCTTCTTTGGCCGGGAAGTGAGCTGTACGCAACAAATCCTCTGTGCTGATAATTCCCAATAGATTATCATGCTCATCATCTACCAGAATATGATGAATACCGCGTCTTTTAAACTTGGTCTTCAATACCTTAACCGGAGTGGTACTATCAACAGTAACCAAATCCGAGGACATAATTGTTTTTACTGAAGCAGAAAGATCCATATTTTTTTGACTTTTATTAAACAACATCCTTCATTACTAATAATGGCACCTGAGTTTTACGAGCCATTGCTTTAGTATAACTTTTCGAAAAAATTCGCTCCAGGAAAGATTTTCCCGGACGATACATTACCAATAAATCTGCATCATAATCGTAGAGAAACTCATTAATTTTTTCCTCTACATTCGATGCTCTGAGATTATAAAACTGCATTTGCAAGCCCAGAGGATTATCTTCAAAATACTTTTTCAATTTTTCAAAATGCTCCTGTTTTGAATCTGATTCATTTCCCGTACTGACGTGCAATACTCTGATAATAACGCTGAGCGGAGCTAAGAGGTTAGAGGTTTTCCAGATTTCAAAAGGATCGGCTTCCTCAACATCCGTTGCATAAACCACGGAATGGAACATCTTAAATTTTGCATTTTCGGGAACCAGCATTACCGGACAATTAGCTTTTTCAATTACTCCCGTACTAACCGAGCCCATAATTTTCTCGAGCGTACTATGTTTCCCCTGTGTTCCCATAATGATCAAGTCTGCATCTATATCCTTTACCTCTTGTCTGATTTTAGAAACAGGCGCTCCTACAACCACTTTGGTAGTAATTGAGGGTTCTTCAGTCAGTTCTTCTCCCAATTCGGTCTTTCCATTATCAATAAATATTTCGGCTAACTCCTTAGCTGTTTCTATTTGATCATTAATTGCTCTTACTGCAAAAACAGGAATTTCTGCCGCGTCCACCACCGGATAAATAACGTGTAACAAAGTAATTTCAGCTTTAGATTTGGTTGCTAGAAGAAGAGCATGCTGAAAAGCATTCTGCGCGGGAACTGAAAAATCAGTAGGAAACAAAATTTTCATATCATTACTTTTTATTGGTAGATAATCTTTCGGCCAAGTTATACCGGATTCTGTTTAGCTATTCTGACTTTAATCATTCTCTTGTATGATATTTCTCAATCTTTAGTTTATTAAAAATCAGTGCTTATTTTTTCAACTATGAAGAACTTGGCAGCAAAAACATGAAAAATCTATCTTATTCTCTTAGTATAGTACTGGTACTTAGCTTTTTAAGCGCCTGTACCCCTCCGGTTGTTTTTTCCGAACCTCAGCCGCATGATGGCCTTACTTTGAATAATTTCCCAATGATGTACCGGGGCGTTTTTCTCTGCTCCTCAGACAGTGCAACAGTGCGAATAACTAATAATACAGTCTATAAAGAAAAGCTCTACTCCATTGCTACGACTTTAGAAGAGGTCCAGGTATACAAAGAGGTAAGAATAGAAGATGATTTGATGTATGTCTCTTTTATGAAAGAACCTGTTCCCGTGATCATCAAGGGCGACTCTATTTTTGCAGATTTGATGTTAAGCGATACTTTATTTGAAATCGGTGAATATCAGGTCCTGCGTCAATTCAAAGGGCATCAGATATTGAATAAGCAGCTCAATACAGATGACTGGGAGGTATTGATTCTAAGCATGACCCCGGACCGCGATCTGATTTTATCCGCAGCTAACATTCCTACCGATCTGGAACGATTAGAAGAGATTACTTTGGTCGAAAACCTTTCCAGTGGAGATACGGTACAGTATCGACTCAATCCCAATAACTATCAATTTAACCAGATTTTAAATGAACAATTGGTTTTTGAAGTCTGTGATTATTTTACGAGAATTCAACGGCCCCTAAAAATGTAATTGATCAAAATCATTCAGAGTTCTGAGTTTTATCATCCGGCATACACCATCTGGCCATTAACTTTGAAACTAGTTTAATTTATTGAATGGATAAAAATTTTAGTTATGATAATTTCTGATAGCAAAAAGATTAGTGAAATACAATCGGAGTTTAACGCGAAATTCCAGAATTTGAAAATCGAATTTTACACCAAGCAACATGAGGCTGGCGAAGGCAATACAGAAAAAACGCAAATTGATGCCAATAAAACTATCGGCGAAATTCGAACGGTTCAAAGTTCGGGAGAATTAAGTATTAATGCCCATCAGAAAGTGAGTACTCTTGAAGGTCGACTTAAAGAGGATTATGGTCTAAACGCTCAGGTTTTTAGAAAGTCTGGTAATATCTGGTTACAGACAACTTCTACCGATCATTGGACCTTATCAGAGCAAAATGAACAAGGTAGCAATTCCTTTGCTTAGTATATCAAATACCAGGCAAGCTGCCCGAGTAGCAAGTACCAGCATCAAAATCAAGGATAGGCTTTTGGTTTCGATGCTGGTACTCACATCTTAGCTTAAATATATCAAATGAAAAATCAGGCCGAGAATAAAGGATATCTTCAAGAATATCTCGGGGAGTTTGTCTATGGTGGTATAGATGGCGCTATTACTACTTTTGCAGTGGTAGCCGGCGCAGTTGGAGCTGGCCTGGATGCCGGAATCATTTTAATTCTCGGATTTGCCAACCTGCTTGCTGATGGATTCTCTATGTCCGTCGGTGCCTACCTCTCCGCTAAATCCGATAAAGATAATTTCCACAAACACGAGCAAAATGAATATTGGGAAGTTGAGCACCTCCCCGAATCCGAACGGGAAGAGATCAGACAAATCTATAAAGCAAAGGGCTTTGAGGGGAAATTACTGGATGATGTCGTAAGGGTTATTACATCCAATAAAGAAGTCTGGGTCAGCGAAATGATGAAGGATGAACTGGGAATGATGAAGGATAATCGTTCTCCCTTTAAAATCGGAGCAGTCACTTATTTCTCTTTTATCTTCATTGGTCTGATCCCGCTTAGTGTCTACCTCTATGATTTTTTCTTTAGCTTAAGCCTCAACCGTTTTGCGCTGACTTTTGTTTTTACCGGAATTGCCTTCATTTTTATCGGCTGGCTCAAAAGTTATGTTAACCATCGACCAGTCTGGAAAGGCATACTCGAAACATTATCGCTTGGTTTGCTGGCAGCGGTCGTTGCCTATCTGGTTGGTGACTGGCTAGAACAAATTATCTATTGATCAATCTTAGTTGCTCTATTGATTTTCAACATCCTTTCAGATTTTTTATACCCTTAGCTTTGCATTGAATCAAAGTGAAGCTCAATGGTGTTTTTAATAATCCTGTTGATAATTTTATTTTTTGGCTTATCCTGGATTTTATTCAGCCCTATTCAAATCACTTTAAACAGTCAAAAAAAAATATATCAAATCCATTGGTACGGTATTGCCCGTGCGCGTTTGCTTCTTTTATCAAAAGATTTTTTGATCAGGGTGAATGTATTTTTCTGGGAAAAAGATTTTTCACTATTACGCCCCAAAAAAGAAAAGAAAAAGGCTACAAAGAAAAAACGAAAATTCCGATCAAGGAAAAAGACCTTAAAAAAGATAATTCGAATTTTAAAATCCTTTAAAATAAAGATATTCAAAATTGATCTCGATACCGGTGACTATATTCAAAACAGTTATTTATATCCCGTTTTCCATTTTTTAAAAAATAAAAAAAGAGACTTGAGTATAAACTACCGGGGGGATGTAAATATCCATCTGAAAATCGAAAATCGCTTATACAAGATATTACTAAGTTTACTATTTCCTTAACTATAAAACTTTTAACTCATGGAATTGAAATTTGAAAAAATGCTAACGCAGCTTACCGACTTCATCAAAAGTGAAGCCCGAACCGAAACTGTTATTGGAAAAGCTTTCAAGCTGGGTGCTTATGATTGTATCCCTGTAATCCGCATAGGTATGGGGCTTGGTTCTGGCGGTGGCGAAGGAGAAGCGCCTGATAAAAGCGGGCACGGCGAAGGCGTAGGGATGGGTGCAGGTATGGGTATTCAGCCAATTGGTTTCCTGGTTGCTAAAGATGATGAAATCTCTTTCATCAACACCAAGGCGCATACTGGTTTGGCTGCCGCTTTCGAAAAAGTACCTGATCTGATCAAAACTTATCTTGAAAGCAAGCCAACAATGGCGAAAGAGGAATTACCTGCATGACAAATATCAATAATATAGTTGATTTTTTTCATTTTTAAATTGCCCTGCTACTTTTAATTTTGATTTGTATTTATTTATCATTAAAACCAAAATCATGTCACTCATTAACTGGCGAAAAAATAGCAAAAATTATCCCGGAAGTGCTTTAGCAGAATGGGCTGAAGACTTTTTTAAAGATGACGATGTTTTTTTTAATCGTCGCTGGAAAAGAGATGAATTAATTCCCGCAGTAAACGTGCAGGAAGATGATCGCTCTTTCAATTTGGAAGTGGCTGCTCCGGGCATGAAAAAAGAAGACTTTAAAATTGAAGTAGAAAATGGCGTACTTGTCATCAGTGCCAGTAGTAAATCCGAGAAAGAAGAAAGTAAAAACAATTACACCCGAAAAGAGTTTGACTACAAATCTTTTACACGATCTTTCTGGCTGCCGGAAAATATTGACATTGATTCCATCAAGGCGAATTATCAAAAAGGGATTTTAGAAATCTCTATGCCCAAAGTCAAAGTAGAAAAAGAAGAGTTAGGCAAGGTTATAGCCGTTAACTAAATACGCATTCCATTGACCTATAATTCATACGGGAGAAGAAGTATGTTTTTAACCCAACTCAAGAGCATACTTCTCCCGATATGATAAATCCTTTACTGTCAGATCAATTAAATAAAATGCAAGGTAAAATCAAGAAGTCTGTATCTAAAGAAAAATTCAAAAGGTTTGAGTTCAATCATCCTTTGAATCCATTTCGAACGACTTCTGATAAAAGCAGAATGCATTTAAAGCACCTTTATGCAAAAGACATCAACCGAGGTGTTGTAAATCGCTTTAGAGAGTTGCTTAAAGAACTTCAGCAAGTTTTAAAATCAGAGACGAAAGACATCGAATCTGTTTCCACACTCACCAGCAAACTATACTCCGAGTTAGATACTTTTAGTAAAATGCCCTGCACTTCGAATATTAATACAAGTATATTCGAACATCTAAATCATATTTTACAATTGTTATATGACTGGCAGGGATACGGAGCCATCCTGCAAAAAATGCAAGAAGATTTTCCTGGTTTTTCAGAAAAAGTAAAACAAGAATTTAATTTTTCTCAGGAAGACATCACTCACAAAATCAATTCACTTAAAGAACATTTTATCAAACTCACAAAAGCAATTTTATCCGAGATAAAAATAATCCAGGAAGAAATTGATGAAGAACAAAAAGAGTAATGAAGTCCTTCCCTGGCACTTCAAAAATCAAATCATCATGAAAAATGTAATCCTAACTGCTATTGTTTTCCTGGCATTGGGTGTAACTACATTGGTATATGTCTTCAAGCGGGGTTTAAATGATGAAATCGTTAAAGCTTTTACTACAGGCAATGTAAGCACTCTGTCTCAGTATTTTGCTGCTGATATCTCTATGGTTTTATTGGAAGAAGAATTTGATGATCCGGAAGAAATCAAATCACAGTTGCAAAATTTCTTCGATGAGTATGCTCCAAAGCGTTTCAATGTTCGACACGAGGGAGGTCAGGAACATAGGAAGATATCTTATCTGATTGGTGTCTTGTATTGTAAAGAAAAAACGTTTCGCATAACGATGACCTTCGAAAATGATCAGATCGATAATTTAATCATTGAACCAGAGATTCCTTTCGGTTAAGTGCTATTTATCAATTATTTCTTTTCTGGACTTCACCCCAAGCCTCGAATAAATCTTATTCAGATGGCTTTTGACAGTACTGACTTCGATATGTAATTCAGAAGATATTTCTTTATTGGTTTTTCCTTTTTTCAATAAGGAAAGTACCTTCTTTTCCTGATTGGATAGTGATTGGACTTTCTGCTCATCGCTCTTTCGCCGAAGTTGTGGGTTGCGTCTAAACAACCACCAATATACAAAGCCGATAACTGGAATGAGTAATAAATAAAGCAACCATCCCCCCGAAGAGGTTCGAGTTTTTTTCTTTTTTTGATATAGTAAAAAATTGTATTCCTTTGCAAAAGCATCAAAGTAAGGATTAGCACTGTTTTTTGCAGAAAGATCATTATATACGATTTCCATAATATCCAGATGGTCAATCGTCACAAAGCTCTCATTTATAAAATGTAGCGCTAATAAGCGAATGATGTCACTGGATGATGAGCGGGCAATTCCTTTTAACTCGGTGAGTACCTGTTGTTTGATAAAAGCCCGGTTTTGAGCAGATGGCAGGGCCGGTCGCGTGTTCAATCTTTCCTGCAAAGCGAACAAATCGGATAAAGCATTTCCAAAAGGTTGGCCACTCATCTCACAATGTTGCAAGCCTTCATTGGGATTGCTTTTTAACAGCTCAATGCTGCTGTTATTATTCATTATGAAATGTACAAAATTTTCCTCCTGCCCGCCGATCATAATTGTCGATACCGGATCTCCTTTTTTACAAACATGCAGGCGATATATACGGTCATCACTTAATAATTGCATGCTATCAATTTCAAAATATCCCGTAGAATCCAATTCTACCTGATACCTCAAAAAATCATAAGAGGCGGTATACAAATGATCAAAGGATTGAATCACCGATATGTACACTACCGGCGACCAATCTTCAGATAAAACAACTCGTCCTTTTATACTAGCCGCATATTGCGGTATACTCAACAAACAGAAAAAACAGAGTAAAGCGATTTTGTTTCGGTACATAAATAGAGAACATAGTTCAAATTTCGAAATCCGTTTTTGGTATCTTTTATTCCTGATCAACTATAGCAGTCAGCTCTCCGGTGGCGTCTTCTACTTCAAAAACCAGTTTCCATATCCCCGGGCTGGGATCGCTAATTGATTTTCTCATAACACCTTTTGATTTTTTATCATCACTATCGGTCATAGAGTAACTATAATTTCCTTTTTTATCTTTTTTCTTGCTTTTGCTTTTATTTTTACTCTTGCGTTTCACCACATAGTCCCCATCGGATGAATTCGTCGTTGTCGTTGTAGTCGTCACCGTAACATTAGAGCCGGAGCCATTTGTATTCGTATTTGTATTTGTATTCGAATTCGAATTACTGTCGTTATTAGTCTCCACACGTACATGACTCCCTCCTTCCCCCGAAGAGACCAGTGAAAACCAACCCGTTTTATTGCCCTCCGGATCATAAACAGTAAGATTAAACGAACCTTCAGAAATCCACCCTTTTAAATCCATCGTCAACTTCTCGGCTCCTTTTTCCACATTAATCTTAATCGTTTCTTTTTTATTCGTCTCTTTCCATTCAAACTCCTGCGCCAGTTTCTTCTGGCCTCCCTGTGCCATCAGATTAAATGAAGTCCCCAAAAATATGAGCAGTAATATTGAAAGAATAAATGATTTTCGATTTTTCATGATTTGAATTTTTTATTAAAAATATGACATTTCAAAATTAAAAGTCTTCAGCCTTAGAAATAAGTTTTTTGGGTTGGAAAAGGGTTGGAAAGTAGTTGGAAAAAGGTTGGAATCAGCTTAAATCCTCCATTTTTGCTGTTTAGCTGGCAATTTTAACTTTTAAAAATAAGCATTCCGTACCTAGAAAAACGATATTTGAATCACATCCGATTTTATGCAAAAGGGATAGTCCATGAAGTTTTTTTGTACGATCGCTTTACTTTTTATATGCTGTCCGGGGAGTTTTGGTCAGCATTACAGCCTCTCCAACTGGACCGTAGAGGACGGGCTGTCCAGTAATGATATCACCGATATTTTGCAGGATGATGAAGGCTTCATCTGGGTAGCTACAGAACATGGTTTGAATACTTTTGATGGCTACGCTTTCAAAAAGCATCGATATCAGCCGGGCGACAGCACTTCAATCGGCGCCAATTTCATCAAGCATATTTGCCTGGATCGCCGGGGAGATATTTGGGTTAATCTCGCGGTAGGCATTCTTTCTCGCTATAATCGTATAACCAAACGGTTTCAAAGCTTTGATTTTCCCGGGCAACAAAGCCATATTCTGGATATGAATTTTGTTGAGGGAACAGGACTTTGTGTTGCAAGCAGTGAGGGACTTTTTGTTTTTAATGAGCAGAGCCATACATTACAGCACTGGAAGACTAAACCCGGAATTCCCGAAATGATCTATAAAATATTCCCACATAGTGATCTGGGTTTCTATGTGAGTTCGGATCGAGGATTTTTATTTTATGATGTCAAGACCGATCAGTTTTCCAAGACTTATTTTACAGAACAAAAAGACACTTTTTCTTTTGAGGCTTATGTAATATCCCTCAGCAGAGATACGAATGAAGGGATGAGCTGGATTCAGACAAGATACGGTGCCGTTTGTTATTCCAGAGATGGTATTTATTTTCAAAAAGCAATTTCCGGCCCCAGTCAAAATAACTTTAAACGAAAAGGAGGATTATTTGCTATTGATCGAAAAAGAAATAAAAAATACTTTCTTAAGCATTCTAATCAATTACTGGTTTCCTCTGAATCATCCCCGGACTGGCAGGAGTTTCCACTAAAAAAAGAGGGCGTCCGGTTTTCCTTTACAGATCGGGAGTCAACACTCTGGATTTTTACAGATGATAATCAATTAAAAAAATGGGATGAACATCAATGGGTATCAGTTCTGGATTTGAATGGCAAATTAAACCATTGGGAGGTCAGTAAAGTTTTTATTGATCAGGAAAATGGAATTTGGCTAGGGAGCAAAGGCAAAGGATTATGGCGAGTTTTTAATCGACAATGGCCCATCTCTGCTGTATTCGCTAAAAACACAAAAACACAGATCGATTTTCCCGTAAGCGCACTATTTATGACCAAGTCCGATTATCTGTGGTTGGGAAGCTTTGGTAAGCTATATCGCTATTATCCTTCTTCCGAAGAAATAATCCCCTGGTCCGCTTACTCTGCAACTAACAATCCCTTCGAAGGCGCAAACATTAATGATATTAGCCAAAGTCCAAACGGGGATTTTTGGGTGGCTACATCCCGGGGCTTTACGCAGTTAAAGGAAGGAGGAAGAACCTATCGTCATTTTGATCAGTTTACAAAAAATGAAGAAAAGATAGAACTGGATTATATTCACAGCATCACCGCCGATCCATCCGGACGAATATGGCTGGGCAGTCATAAAGGTTTAATTATCTATGATCCTTCCAAAGAACAATTTTATCATTTTAAAACGGAAACTTCAGAAAACAGTATCCGAAACAATACCGTCCAATGTATTCTTCCGATAGCCCGGGACACTTTTCTGATTGGTTATGTTAGAGATGGTGTTGACTTAGTCTTTTTCGATGATGTTAATAAGCAGATTCATTGCCAGAAGATTCATTATAAAAATTCGGGGATACAGCATTTCGATTTAATGACCGCTAACGTTTTTTTCCCTGATGATTCCAAAACCTACTGGCTGGGGACGTTTAGCAAAGGGCTCTTAAAAATCAATTTAAAAGAACTTACGATGCGCCCCATTAGCGAAAACTTTCCGATTATCCCAAACATCAAAGAAATTCAAAAAGATGCGGAAGGCAATCTTTGGGTAAGTGCTATCGATGGGATTCGCAGTATCAAGCCTGATGATCAGACTTTTTATCGCTTTACAAAATCATCGGGTTTATTAAGCAACCAATTTTATATGAATAGTGCAACTTCTGATTCTGCGGGCAATTTATACTTTGGCAGTTCAGAGGGATTAAATAAAATAGCGCCTAATCAATGGAATCACCAGGATACGCTTGCCAAGCCCATTATTAGTAATTTCAAAAAATTTGATCAAAGTATTACTTTTGATACTTTGCTCAACCAGCTCAAACAAATTGTCCTGAATCACCGGGATGATTTTATCACTTTCGAATTTGTTTCCCCGACCTTTGACAATGCCAAAGATGTTCAGTATGCCTATCAGTTGGATGGCTTTAGTGATCAATGGCAGTATTGCAATAAACAACGCTCTGCCACCTTCACCAATCTTCCTCCCGGCAATTATACTTTCAAGGTACGCGCCGGGAACAAGGGAGGATTCCTGAATTCAGAAATTAAGCAAATAAAACTTATTGTAGAACCACCTTTCTGGCAAACCGGATGGTTTGGCCTGGCGATTTTTGCATTCCTGATTTTTGCCTGGTGGCTGATCTATAAAATCCAGCAAGGTATCCGTTTGAATCGATTAAAAATCGCGACAGAAATCCGGCAAAAAGCAGCAGATGATTTTCATGATGAACTGGGGCACCGGCTAACTAAAATTTCGCTGTTTGTAGAATCACTTATGTTACAAAAGGAGAAATTTCCCAAGGCCACTGCTATTACATTAAGAAAAATTCAGGACAATGCCAATGAATTATTTTACTCTACGCGTGATTTCATCTGGGCAATGAGCCCTTCCAAAGACTCTGCTCTGGACCTGTTTATTTTGCTCAGAGATTTCGGCGATCAACTTTTTGAGGATACCGAAATTCATTTTTCTGCGCAAGGATTCAATGAGCGTTATAAAGCCCATTTGTTGGATATGGATTGGAAAAGGCAGTTAGTGCTTATTTTTAAAGAAGCCATGAACAATGCCTTAAAACATGCAGACTGTAAAAATGTAATTTTGAAAATAGAAGAATACAAAAACCAAATGCAAATCGTTCTTATGGATGATGGAAAGGGATTCGATTTGAACCATGAGGACTTTGGATATGGCCTGGGCTCTATGATTAACCGCGCTAAAAGAATAGGCGGGAAACTGGAAATCAACACAGCCTCGGATAAGGGTACAGAGATAATTTTTAAAATTTAAAATAACAGAATGATTGATGTTGCGATTATAGAAGATGATAAAGATATTCGGGATCATGTTGCGATGCTGATTGATGAACATCCGGATTTTTCCTGTACAAAAAAGTTTCACAATGTAGAAACAGCCTTTGATCCTTTAATCAATAATGCTCCCGATGTTCTGCTTTTGGATATTACGCTTGCAGATGGTATCAATGGTATTGAAGGGCTCACAAAATTTGTAGCCCAACAAGTCTCTTTCGAGATTATTATGTTTTCTGTTCATCAGGATGACGAAAGGGTCTTTCAATCTCTATGCGCTGGCGCCTGTGGTTATTTAACCAAGAACACCCCTATTGCTAAAATCTTATCCGCAATCAAAGAAGCTCATCAGGGTGGTGCTCCGATGAGTATGCATATTGCCCGGATGGTTGTTCAGTCTTTTCAAAGCCAATCGAAAACCGGGGCCCTGTCTCCCCGGGAAAAAGAAGTACTTTCCGAATTATGTAATGGGAAAAGTTATAAAAAAGTAGCGGAGACGCTTTTTATTAGCCAGGACACGGTTCGCACACATATCCGAAATATCTACCGAAAACTGGAAGTCCATTCTAAAGCCGAAGCGGTAGCTAAAGCATTTAAGGATAAGTTGATCTAAAAGTCATTTGCCTTAAGCTTGAAGTGGAACATCTCAGTCCGGTTTCCCTGCTTTGAAAAATGTTGTTCAATGGGAAGGTTTTGGGTATCCCGTTCAGAAATTAAATTTCTGCTAATCAGCTGACAAAGTTTTCCAAATCACATATTTATGCGATAGCCTGCTATACTCGACTTGACTACCTTTGGTTTACGTGCGAATTATTCCTGTTTTCCGAGACTAATTTCTTTCCAATGAAAGTGTCCTTTATCCTTTTCTTTTCATTTTTTTCCTGTACTATTTTCACTCAAACACATTTTTATGTAGCTAATCGCGATGGCAATAATGTACTTCGCTATGATATGAATGGTACATTTATAGAAGAATTTGTTACCAGTGGTTCTGGTGGCCTGAGTTCTCCTCAAGAAGTTTTATTCCACCCGGTGAATGGCGATTTAATCGTGACCGGTTTTAATAATAATAACATCAAACGCTACGATGGTACAAGCGGAGATTTCCTGGGTAATTTTTCACAGGGATATAACCTGAGTAATCCTACCAAAATGATCATTGGCGCTGACAGTTTACTCTATGTCACTCAATGGGGCAGTACACAGAATAAGATCGTTCGTTTTGATCTCAATGGCAATTTCATCGACGAGTGGTCCTCGATTGACGTACCCGAAGGTTGTGGTATGGCCTGGGATGCAGCAGGGAACCTCCTTGTTACAACCTGGAGCAATGGTCAGAATAATGGTACTTCCGGTTTTGTTCGAAAATTCGATCCGGAGGGCAATGATTTGGGCATTCTTATTAATAGTACAATTCTGCAAGGACCGGTTGGTATCTGGGTTGACGAAAACGAAGATTTGTTTGTCATTGACTGGACGCTTGGAGAAGTGAAAAAATTCAATAGCGATGGTAGCTTTATAGAAGATTTCATTACGGGAATGGCTCGTACCGAGGGAAATGATATTGGCCCGGATGGAAAGTATTATCATTGCGACTGGCAGCTCAACAGAGTAAACCGCTATAATCAGGATGGCTCTTTTGATACGACATTAGTCAATCAGGGATTAAATATTCCCAATGGACTGAGCTTTGGCCCCGATGGTATCATTAATACACTGAATGAACTCGAACACAATAGTTTTATCCGGGTTTCTCCCAATCCGGCAAAAGACCATATTCAGATAAATTTCGACTTTGGCACTTCTGTCCTTGATGAAATCACTTTGGACATATTCGATGCATCCGGCAAATTGTTTACACAACAAAGAGTGCATACAAATATTCAAACTATCGACTTGGACATCCAACATTTCCCCACAGGCATTTATTATATTTCCGTTTCGCAGCAGCAACAGTTTCTTATGAAAGCTTCATTTCTAAAAAATAATTAACTATGCTTCTGCCTCTGAAAAATATCGGTCTAATTTTTATTCTTTTCATATTCTTACAAAATGCAGTGGCCCAGATCACCTGGCAACAAAAAGCAGATATGCCAACGGCTCGTAAAGAAATCGCAGATGCAGCGACCCAATTAAATGGAAAGATTTATGTCCTGGGAGGTAAAGACCATGAAGGGAATATCAGTAATGTCTTTGAATGTTACGATCCAGGTAATGATAGCTGGAGTAGCCTTGCTGCTTATCCCATTCCCGTTTGGCGCAGTTCTCTGGAAGCCGTCAATGGAAAAATTTACGCTATGGGCGGTTATCAGTCACTCAATCCTTTCCCCTTTGCTCCAACTAATGAAGCTCATGTCTATGATCCCGATACAGATTCCTGGGAGGCTATACAAGATACCCCTGTTTCCCTGGGATCAGTAGCTACAGTTGTTTTGGATGAGCAAATCCATCTTATTGGCGGCGCTGCTAATAATGCTTTGAGTTCTCATTTCATTTACGATCCCATTACTAATGTTTGGTCAACCGCCCTTTCGATGAACACCAGCAGATCGGGATTAAGTGCAGCTGTCGTAAACGGAAAAATATATGCCTTCGGAGGATATTTCTTATCCGGAGGTGTTCAAAGCTTGAGTTCTGCTGAACGTTATGACCCAAGCACTAATAACTGGACATCGATCACCGCTATGCCATTTACAAAACTGGGAATTTCCTCCGCAGTTTTAGACGGCAGGATTTACATCATTGGAAATGAAAATAACACAAATATTCTTGAATACGATCCATTGGCTGATAGCTGGCAATCCTTAAGTCCTATGCCGGAAGATGTAAACTTTGCAGGAGCAGTCACGCTAGAGCAACGCGTTTTCATTATCGGTGGCGGAGCGGTAAATCTGCAAGCAGATGGTATTGCTGCAGTACATTGTTTCAGCCTCGAACCTGTTGCACTGGAAGAAATTGAAAAGCCGGGAAGCATAGACTTTGAGCTTTTCCCTAATCCGATTCAAGATAAAATAAATATAAGGATAAATGTGAGTTATGTTGTTGATAATGCAAGCCTGGATTTATACGATATGCAAGGCAAAAAGATTGCTTCAGTTTATCAGGGAAGTCTGATCCCGGCATCAAGCATTCAAAGCTGGAGTATCCCTTCTCATATACTTCCGGGCTTGTATTATTTTAAATTGTGTAATCGGGAATTTCAATCTTCAAAATTGATTTTCAAAATAGAATAAACCAATAACTCTGCTTAGCAACTGAAAAAATCTAAAATGCTCATCAAAATGAAATACCTTTTTATAACAATCTTTATATTTTTTTCCTCCTTCTACGAAACCTTTGCCCAAAACCTGCAAGTAGAAACATTAATGGACCTCAATGCCAGCGGAGGTGTCACTATTGGGCCAGATGGTAATGTCTATGTCAGCGATTTCGGACCAGCTTTGGGGACTGCGAGTGTCAATACCAAAGTTTACAAAATCGAATATGGTAGCTGGGAAGTCACCGAATTCGCCAGTGGTTTTTCGGGTGCTTCTGGTAGCCGCTTCGATAGTCAGGGGAATTTTTATCAGTCGAATCCATCCGGAGCGCGGGTGAGCAAGCGTTCACCGGATGGAACACTTAATCTCGACTGGGTTACCGAAGGTATGAGCGGTGGACCGATTGGTATTGTACACGATGAAGAGGATAATCTTTACATCTGCAATTGTGGAGCTAATACAATCCGCAAGGTCAGCCCGGATGGCACGTCTACTCTTTTTGCCAATAGTAGTCTCTTCAATTGCCCGAATGGAATTACCCGGGATCCGAATGGCAATCTATATGTCTGCAATTTCAGCGATGGTCGTATTATTAAAATTACGCCCGACGGAATCGCAAGTTCATTGACAGCTTTGCCCGTCAATAATTTTGTTAATATTGGCAATGGCCATATCACTTATTCCAATGGTTTTCTTTTCGTAGCAACAATCGGTACGGGGCAAATTTTCAAATTGTCTTTAAGTGGAGAATAGGAATTAATAGCCGGAGTCGCATTCGGTTATTCCAATACCGATGGTCCGGCTCTGGAGGCTAGGTTTTCAAAGCCCAATGGTATTGCGGCCAGTATCACCGGAGATACCCTGTGGGTTAATTGCTCGAGCCCCAGCTGGCTATCGAATCCCAATGCTTTGCATCCGGGAGTAGTCCGAATGATAACTGGCGTTTGTTCTCTCGAAGATGTAAATTGTCCCTTATTGACAAGTATTAAAACTCCGGAGGAAACTCATAAAAATCAATTTGCTACTCTATTGACTCCAATGCCCAACCCGGTTAATTCGGAAACAACACTTGCTTTCGAAATACATCAAAATGCTGATGATATAAGATTGAAAATTAGTGATGCCTCTCTAAAAACACTGAGCACTATTTTTGAAGGCAGGGTATCCAGTGGAAAATATAATTTTCCTGTTTCGACTAAAGATTG
This sequence comes from Saprospiraceae bacterium, assembly GCA_028280415.1. Taxonomy (GTDB): domain Bacteria; phylum Bacteroidota; class Bacteroidia; order Chitinophagales; family Saprospiraceae; genus JAHDHW01. Next base: position 235,510 of record JANQLV010000061.1, on the reverse strand, counting down.
GGCAGCCGGGATTTATTATATAAATCTGGAAAGCGATAAATATATTCTGACACAGAAAATGGTCATTGTCCGGTAGAAAATATAACTATAGGGAAAGTACTTATCCACTCTGTGAAGGATGAACAAGTACTTTCCTGATCAAACTATTTTACAGCAAAACAAATATCCGTGATCAAGTCTTCCTCTGCCACTTCATTCGGATTATTTATATATAATTCAAAAGGGTGTACTTTTTTATTGAGCTTCACCTCTTTATTTCTATGCATGGTATACATCGTCGTCCAGGCATTACCAAGATGCTTGTAAGCGCCGGTATGTCTCAATTTGTAAATGGGTATTGCCGGAATTGTTCCACTTATAAACTCAGCGGGTAAATCCTCCGGAACTGCATCTACTGGCATACCTCCCGTATAACTCACTCGTTTTTTTACCATATCGAATTTATGGTACATTGAGAAAGGCAGTTCTGCAGGCTGTATATTATTTTTCTGGCAGTAAGTCATCAGCTTCTCAAAATCCTGTCGCATCTCCGGTCCGAAAGCATCCATTGTCGTTTCCCTTTTCACTCCGATATAGTTACAACCTTCGTAATTCGTTCTTCCAATAAAGTCCAGACTGGATTTTACTTTTCCATCCTCAATATACTCTTTCAGCATATTAAGCCCCCGTTTATAATCCTCACCGATGAATACAGTCATTGTCTTTTTCATCCAAAACATAAAGAAGGGCAAGCTGCTATCCATAAACCAGGTTACTTCTGTTGTATTATCCCCTTTAGGATTCATTTGGAAACTCGTTTTTGCTTTGGATTTCCAGGGTTTTAAGAAAGTCAGGTCACACTCAATTGTATTGGGTGCAGTTTCTTTTTCTATCGTCATATTTCCCGAACCAATCCGGTTACCAATCCACTCGTAATATTTGCCGTCTTCGTTGACATTAACGGTGGCTTCCGGTTCGGAAATCAGCCAGGGCGACCAGGCCGACCAGGTATGGAAATCATTCAAAGTATTGAACACCTTATCAACAGGAGCATTGATAGTAATTGATTTTTGAACTTTAATTTTAGGCATGATAAAAGATTTGTATATGGTTATAGTACATAAGTAAAAGGGGATCAAATTTAAACATTTTTGTTTTATTATAAAAATAAAAATACTTTTTGTTTAAATAAATCCCCCTATACCTTTCCAAATCATTTCTAAAATCATTCCGATGTAAGTCTAAAAGCCGGCGTGTTTTATAGTTTTTTGTCAAATATTTTAAAATTTCATAGGAAATTACTTTGGGAAAGTAAATGAAAGCCAATTCGATTTGACAAAAAGGATTCCGTTTATTTCAATGTAATAAATCCAATATGAGGCAAAGAATTTCGCAGCGTACTGAATATCAATTGAGTTTTATCACTTTGATTCGTGAAATCAAACCTTTGTATTTCTCGTCAATAATCACTCTACCGGGAATTATTTATTAAGCCCGGAAATGATAAAGGGACGAACTATAGCTCCATGCTGACTATTGAGTCTCAAGAAATAAGTACCAGAAGGAAATTGTTTTAAGGCTATCTCCGTTTTCTGCTGGTTAATATCCTGACTATAGACTCTCTTGCCCTGAGCATTGTAAATATCAATTTTTGAACTTGTGTTAACATTTGCCAGCTCAAGGGTAAAGATCCCTTGATTCGGATTTGGGTTTAATTCGAAATCCTGATTGGAGAAAAGCAACTTCACATGATTAATAATGGCTTCATTACGATGTGTTGTTGTACATCCATTAGCATCTTTCACAACAACAGTATAAATTCCACTTTCCGAAATTTCCAAATCTTCCGGATCATCAAAATCACCCGTCCCATCATTATCCCAGTCAAATTGATATTCCGGCGTACCGCCGCTTACCGAAAGGTCAATTAGCTGTCCATTTGCATTTTCACTGATCTCAGAATCGAGTATTAGCAAATCCGGTTGTACTAAAGTTATCATTTCGACAGATGTACAACCAAACGCATCTGTTATTAAAAGCTGATAAGTTCCGCTACTCAAGTTTTGCAAATCTTCGGGATCATCTTTATCTCCCGTCCCATCGACATCCCAATCGTAGATATATTGTTCGCCACCTCCCTGTGCAGTGATCGCAATGGCACCATCCGAGTCTCCATAACAGCTCGGATGCTGGAGACTATCGATTTCGATGGAAAGATCGGAGGATACAGTAACCGTAAAACTACAATGCATGGTATCGAGCTCCGCATCTACTGCGGTGTATTTAACAGTGGTCGTCCCGAGCGGAAAAACAGCACCACTCCAGTGAGTGGTGCTCACGCTGGTTGTGCAATTGCCATATAGCTCATCCCAGTTAACTACGGCCTGACAGTCTTCACTATTGACCAATACTTGTTGGCTTTCGGGGCAGGTAAATTGAATTGATCCGTCTATCACGGTAATATTCGAAATACAGTCAGCTTCATTTCCCAACATATCTGTAACCGTCAAAGTATGTGCTGTCGTACCGATATCTTCGCAGGTAAAATTTGTCTTTGGCGTATGGAATAAAACTCCGGTACAATGTGCAGAAGAGCCATTATCCAGCATTTCCGCCGTTACTGTTTTCGCTGAGTTTTCTAACTCTACAGTAATATCTTTGCAAACTGGCACGGGAGGCGTTTGATCACTACCTCCATCCGTGATCTCCCAACTGTGATTGGATAAGATACTGGCCCGGGATTCCCAGCCTTCACAGTAAATACTATTACCAGCATGGAACTGAACACTATCCTGTAGTTCCAGCATACTCCAACCCATGAGTAAGCGATCATAGTTTTCAGTAGACAATGTTACGCCATGAAACATCCCCCACATTTCGGTGGCCTGACTCACATCCCAGTCCCCTATATCCTGATCAAAGTTTGTCGCAGCAGCGAACATAGCACCAAAATAGTTCACATTGCTTACATCCCAGCCTCCAATATCCTGATTGAAAACCTTGGCCCCATCAAGCGCATGCCCCATGCGCATCACTTGTCCAACATCCCAATCCCCTATATCCTGGTTAAAGGCTTCTGCATGGAAAAATGTATAGGACATACTAGTTACCTGACTCACATCCCAGTCGCTAATATTCTGGTTAAAGTTTTTCGCATTGGCAAAGGTCCATCCCAAATCTGTCACCTGGCTCACATCCCAGTCATTTAAGTCTTGATTAAAAGCCTCTGCGCCCTTAAATACACTTTTCATAGTTGTTACCCGACTCACATCCCAATCGCCTATATCCTGATTAAATGCCTTGGCCCCGGAAAACATGGCATGCATATGCGTCATATTATCCAATTGCCAGTTACCTATTGGTTGATTAAAGCTCTCTGCACCGCCAAACATCAATGATATATGAATAGCACTCGACATATCCCATGAAGATAAGGCTTGATCAAATGCCTTACAGTTCTGAAACATAGCACTAAAGCTGGCTACCTGACTCACATCCCAATCATCAATCGCCTGGTTAAAACTGATGCAATTAATAAACATTCGCTGCATATTCGTCGCACTACTGGTATTCCATTCATTTAAGGGTTGATTGAATGCCTCACAGTTCATAAAAGCAAAATAGAAACTTTCCACCTGACTCACATCCCAGTGTCCAATCGGGCTGTTAAAGGAAGTACAGCCAGCAAAAATTTGTTGAAAAGTTGTCACCTGAGATAAATCAGGAGCATCAATTGCACTGATATTCAAATTTTTGCAACCATGAAAAGCAGAGTACATGGACCTCCACTCAATCGCTCCCCACTGGGCAATATCAATCAATTTTTCTTCATCACCTTCATTATTAAAAAAGATATGCGGAAATGCCCCTCTGATTCTAATCGTGTAGATCCCGGGCGTTCCAAAATCATGTGTCACTGATCCGTTTATACCAAATTCATCAAAAACACCATCATTATTCCAGTCTACATCATAAGCATATTCTTGCGAAGTACTCACTGGTATCCTAATTGATGTACTATCGGAAATTCCGGGATTATTCGTTTTCCAGGTCGTGATAAAAGCCTCCTGAGCAGATACAGAAACAAATGATAAAAACAGTACGGGAAGTAGTACTAAGATTTTAAATGTAAACTTTAAATGCATAATTTTCTCTTTAGTATTCGGCCTTTTTCAAAGCCAGTTTTGTTGTGAAAAAATCCATAGTAGATGCCACTTTTTATAAGCAGCACTCTATGGACAGAAATAAAAGGTCAAACCCTTTTTATGTGACAAATTCTGATAAGAGATAGTGCGAAATATTTGCCAAGGCCGCTTTTTCAGAGGTACACAATCGTCCTGATTAGTAGAAAATAGTCCAGAGATGGCCCCTTTTGTCCATATTTCGAAGTTATAGTCCAGGATTACTTCAAAGCCAAAACATTAATTACTGGAACTTCGGAAATAAGCAGAGGGCAGAATACCAAAGCGGTCTTTGAAGAGTTTTGAGAAATAAGCGGGTCTACGCATACCGATTGCCTGTGCAACTTCTTTGACTGTTTTTACGCTTCCTTCATCCAGTATGTCCTTGGCTTTAACGAGTCGAAGCTCCTGAATATATTGGTTGGGCGTCATATGAGTCAGAGATTTTACTTTTTGATAAAAGACGGTTCGGCTGATGTCCATTTCATCAATAATGTCCGGTAGATACAAATCCGGATCAGCCAAACGTTCTTTGATGATAGACTGGAATTGCTCCAGCCATAATCCATCTCTTCGTTGAAGCTGGTCTTTCATCTCTTCAATTTGCTCCGCCTGATTTTTAATCGTCTTTTGATTATTGAGAATCTCCTGTGTTCGTTCCTCCACCATTACTTGTAACTGGGCCTGTCGTTTGCGAAACTGCACTGTACGAAGTTTGATGAAGCCCCAGGTTCCCAAAAACAAAATTATACTAATACCAATCCAGAAGCTCAATGTATGAAAAAAGGGAATTCTGATCGATATTGGTATATTCAGCGTTTTTCCCAGTTGCTTCCCATTTAAGTGAATCGCCTGTATCTTAAGATTATAAGCTCCGGGGTTCAGACCAAATAATTCGAGATGATTGCCCGATATAACATTTTCCTTGGAAGCGATCACAAGATTTTGAGAACGATCCAGTTTTTGTAGTATATAATGTATTTTCACTTTATCCGTCCAAAAAATATCCGAACATTCCAACTGCAAATTGATGGCAGCGGTTGCCGGGCTGAGATGTTGCAAATTGATTTGGGACTGATCTGAAATAGTATCCTGTTTCACTTTTCTGGTAATTACAGAAGTATATTTGACATTCAAATCAAATGCATATTCGGGGTTTTGATCATCAATAAAATCTTTAGGATGAAAAGCCGTTACTCCGTTCTGTCCACCAAAGTAGAGTCTACCATTTTCTGTTTGAAAATGTGATATACGATTAAATTCATTATCACAAATACCATCTTCTTTGGTAAAAGTGATCGCCGTCTCGCTGCTTTTGTTAAAACGAATTAATCCCTTGAAACTACTCATCCATAAATAGCCATAATCATCCTCGTATACTGAATAAATATTGCTGGAAAGAAAACCATGACTTTTATCAAACTGCTGAATTGCTCCATTCGTTTTGTTCCAGCGAATCAAACCGGCATCTTCCGTAGCTAACCAATAACTACCATCCCTATCCTGATACATGTGCTGAAATTTACTGGAAGGCAAATAATAATTCCCCTTTTGAAATTTTCCATAGGCAGCAACAATTCCTTTTTGCGGGTCCAACTGGTACAAGCCATTATTAGCACCGATCCAGATGACGCCATTTTTGTCTTTATAAAAAAATAAAACCCTGGCTTCCGCAAGCTTTTCGAAATCGTTGTATTGCTCAAATTTATGAATGACACCATTTTCAAAATAAGAGATTCCCTCATGTCCAATCCAGATGCGATGTTCCAAATCTTCAAACATAGCCCAAATACTTGATCCTATCGTATTGGAAGGATACTCCTGCAAAATCTCGGTGCCTGTTTCATCTAATTGAATCAAGCCATGCCGGCCGGCCCATATATGTCCATTATGATCTTCCAGAAAACAGAAATTGGGAATTTCTCCCAGGGGATGTTTTTGCCGAGTTCCTTTTTGAGGGTCTACGATCTGAATTCCCTTATACGTATTGACCAATAAATTCCCCGCTCGCTCGATAATTCCGCGGCATTTATAGGAGTTTTTTATGGGTGTTTCTTCTTCATCACAGTATAAATAGCGGTCAAATTTTTTCTTTTGCAGCTGAATAATGACTGCTCCCTGCCGGCCCGCCCAAAAGTTTCCTTGCGCATCGATATCTGCTACCCTGGGGGATATTCCCTCCATCTGATAGAGTAATTGCCCTTGATGATCAATCGCATAAAGCTTGTTATCTGCTGTAACCCAAATTCGCTTATGTTTCTCATCATATTTGAGCAGCAAAATCGTTTCCCATTCCTTTTGGGTAAAAAATAGTTTGGAAGTATAAGTCTTATCTTCTTTTTGTTCAAAGACCCAGCATGCTCTATAATCCTGACAAAGCCAAAATTTTTCCCGACTACCAATTGTATAAAAATATTCTTCACTAAGAATAGCATCAGAACAGTAGACCAGACCACGATCCTTCGTAATCATCGCTAATCGCTTATTCAGTCTTCCCAATATGGTTCCGTCCGGGAAAATCCGATTAGGATGGAAGCCTTCCGGTAAGTCAATCTTTCTAAATGTATCGTGTTTGGTAAATTGCCAAAATTGATCCCTGGCAAAAAAATAGAAGGCTTTTTCCGCATCTACAAAAAAGTGCTGAATATCTGCCAGTTCGAATGGGGCTTTGCTCCCCAGCGTTTTTTCAAAGGAATGTATACTATCTCTGCTGGCAGATAAAATGTCAATGCCCAATACATCCTTTGGCCTGTTTACTTTCTCGGTATCAAACAGCCACAAACGACCTTCCTGATCTTCGTATATGAAATTAACCGCTTTATTTGAAAGCTCATTATTATCTTTAGTCCAGTATTTCCAATCATAACCATCGTAAAAGTTAAGTCCATCCTCCGTACCGATCCACATACCATTATCTTCGGGATAAAAAGACAATATCTTATAATGAGACAATCCGTTCTCAACATCAATTTTTCGAGTATTGGCATAGTACTCCTGCCCCAATACACTAAAGCATGTCAATAGTAATAATAAAATGAGCCCCCTTCGTATCATTGTAATTCATCTATTTTCAAGGTATACGAAAAAGAGCGCAAACGGTTTCTTTAGACAATCTCAGCTTATTGAAATAGTAAGGTTCAATGTAAGAATCGTTTTCGATAAGCTATTTTTTCAGATTAATACTTTGGAATTAAAAGAGCAATGATTACTTTACCCTGCCGGAAAGATAGTTTTATGACCTGTCCAACCAGGATTTATTATTGACCCGATAATTTCCCACTTTGAATATTAGTTTAAAGCAAGCGCAGTCTTATATCTTGAATAATCAATTGCTCTCAGGCAGATCGACTTACAGGGGCACTGAAGGTACGCAAGCGGTTATTGAAAAGCTGGGTTATATTCAGATAGATACGATCTCCGTAATCGCCCGGGCGCATCATCATATTCTTTATACCAGAATACCGGATTACCGGCCAGAGTACCTTGAAGCGCTTGAACAAAAACGAAAGGTTTTCGAGTACTGGGCGCATGCCGCCAGCTATTTGCCCATGAAAGATTTCAGATATAGCCTGGTATTTATGGAAAAAGTCAAAGCCGGAGTAGGTCATTGGCGTAAGAGAGACAAAAAATGGATGCAGTATGTTTATGACCGGATCAAGGCCGAGGGACCTAAAATGGGCAGGGATTTCACCAAAGACAAAACACTTCAATACGATCATGCCTGGGGCGGACATCCGGTGAATCAGGCTTTGCGCCAACTATTTATGGAAGGGGAGCTGATGGTTACTGGTAGAAAAGGATTCCAAAAGGTATTCGATCTTACCGAAAATGTACTGCCACAAGATATAGATACCCGCCTGCCATCCGAAGAAGATTACTACAAATATTTAATCCTAAGAGATCTCCGGGCCAATGGCATTATGAAAGCAAGGGAATTCGGGCACCTGATCACTATCCCCAAAAAGAGCCAGGAAAAATTGCTGGCAGAACTGCAAGAGTCCGGGGAAATAAGCAAAGTTCAGGTCAAGGGAACAGATGGACAAGTCTATTATGCAATAAGAGAATCACTGGAAAATTTTAAACCCAGGCGAAGAAAGAAATATATCAAAATCCTTTCGCCCTTTGATAATCTGATCATTCAACGCAAAAGAATGATCGACTTATTTAACTTCAATTATACGCTGGAATGCTATGTTCCTTCTGCCAAGCGAAAGGTCGGATACTTTAGTCTGCCTTTACTTCGGGGAACTGCTTTTGTCGGACAAATTGATCTGAAAGCGGATCGAAAGAAAAAGGTTTTAATCGTCAAAAATTTAGTCTGGCAAACGCCTTTAAAAAATAAAGAACGGATAATCCCCGACCTGAATGTGGCATTAACTGCTTTTACAAAATTCAACGCCTGCAATCAAATAGAGGGCCTGGACCAGTTTCTTTAAAATCTGCCTGGATTATATTTGTTATGTCGAGAAAACAGTACTTTTTGATCTATCATGATTCTTTTATTCCGGAAGGAAAGCCACCAATAAGCGGAAAAGACATTTTCATAGATCAGCAAAGACCCTTAGGCCGACACTAAAACGATTAAATAAAAATTTAGATCATGCTACGATTTTTTACACTAATGATGTTTTTGTTTCCAGCAGTGAGTTATGGACAGGATAGTGATCTGGGTAATTGGTTGATTTACCTGGGCAACAAAAAGATAAATAACAAAGTAAACTGGCATAACGAAGCACAGTATCGAAACTATAATGCTGTTGGCGATCTTGAACAATTATTACTTCGGACGGGGATCGGCTATAATCTTACAGAAAACAATAATAATGTCCTGCTGGGATATGGTTATATTCTAAGTCAGAATTATATCCCTGGATCGGATGACAAAGTCGATATTAATGAACATCGTATTTTCCAGCAATTCATTACCAGACAAAGCATTGGTATCGTTAAGGTACAGCATCGCTATCGTTTTGAACAACGCTTTATAGAAGATAATTTCAGACTTCGCTTTCGATATTTTCTCGCGTTGAATATTCCACTAAACAATAAAGAGATGAGTGATGGGACCTACTACCTTTCTTCCTATAATGAAATTTTTATAAACGACGACGGGAACCGCTTTGACCGAAACCGGCTTTACGGAGGTCTCGGTTATAAGCTTAATAAATATGTACGTTTTGAGTTGGGTTATATGAATCAATTCTTGGCTAACGGAAGTCGGGATCAGATTAATATAATTGCCTTTGTTAATCTTTAATCCAATTGCTTTAGCCATTAATAAAGTCATTGATAATTTTAGCTAACTGTAAGGGGTCATTTTTTTCGATAGGATGTTTGAATCCTTCGATGATCTTTAGTTGACCATTTTTCAAATGTGCTACTATATTTTTTGACTCTTCGATACTCACCATATTATCCAGGGTGCCGATAGCAATAAGTACCTGCTGATTGATCCTTTCAAAACTATCAGCATGTAGAACAGCGCCATTACCCAGCTCAAGCATCATCCCGGCCGTCTTATGCAGTACCGTTTTCCAATTTTCAAGTCCGTGAAGGTTTTTGAGATGCCCGGCAAATTTCGGAACCTTCTGCTCAATGATATCCGGATTCAACATTTTCACTTCCTGCTCCGCACTTTCTTTCGTCCAGTTAAATTTTGTTCCAAAGGTAAGAATTCGATCTGCTAATTCGGGATACTTAATTGCCAGGTTTAAAGCCACATAACCTCCCATGCTGTAGCCGAAAATATTAGTTTGCTCGAGCCCGTTTTTTAATATAAAATCTTTTACATTCTCTGTGAAAAGTTCAATGGAAAAAACCTGATCACTTGGCCGGTCCCCATGTCCTTCAAAATCAAGGGAATGAACTATAAATTGATCCGTTAAGAGATCCTTTAGTCTGGCAAGCTGCTCCTTGCTTCCCAAAGCTCCGTGTAATAATAACAAATTCTTCGTAGGCATTTTTCCGGGATTGTTTTAAAAATCTGATCAAAGTAATTACCTGGTTTACGAAAATGTGCTTCAACAACAGAAACAAAATCTGGACAGGTTTTAAATAAAGTACAATTTACAACTTCTTACTCAATTCATCCTTTTTACAAAAAGGTTAGCCCTAATTAATCCCCGGATTTCAAGCATTAGATTTAACTAATGTTCAGCCCTACCACATATAATGCTTTACGCTCTTTTACATTTTATTTATTCTCCAGTTTACATTATGAGCTAAATGTAAACAAACGATCCCCGGTTTTTTACACTTGATAAGCAATTGTTTACCTGCTTCTTTTACATGACATTTATTAGCAATATCATTGACAAAAATCACTGCTTTTTGAGGGATATGGTTATAACTTAAAGTAAAACATTACAAAATGGAAGACCTAGCATTTACCTCAAAAGAAGTATTAACACTCATTGGATTACTTATTGTTTTCATTCTGGCTGTTATCTACTCTGCCCGTTATTTTATAGCAAAAAAATCAAGAGAGAATCTCCAGGAAAAGTATAAAGGAAAACTTCCCTCCTCCCCCTTGGTGGGGCGTAATAAATACCAGGAAGTGGATATTTTTAACTACAGAAGTCCAATCCTGTTGTTCGGTTTTGTGGTTTCCCTACTGCTGGCAATTGGGGCCTTGGGGCTTATTTCTTATAAAAAAGAAGTAGTAATTCCTGATGATGCTTTGGAGATGGAAGAGGATTTTGATATTGCTCCTCCTCGGAGTACAGGGCCGCCACCACCTCCGCCACCGCCTCCGCCGCCATCTGTGATCAAAGAAGTACCCGAAGAAGAGTTTATCGAAGAAGAAGAAATAGAGTTTGTTGACCAAAGTATAGACATCAGTACAGAAGTAGTAGCTCCGGTCATTAAACCTAAAAAAGTAAAAGCGGAGGTTCCACCGCCTCCGCCGCCACCACCTCCGCCGCCAGAGCCGGAAGTGGAAGAAATCTTTCAGATAGTAGAAGAAATGCCCCGGTTTCCGGGTTGTGAAAATGAACCAGACGAAGAAGTACGCAAAGAGTGCGCCTCTCAAAAGATGCTTAAGTTCATCTATGAAAACATCAAGTATCCCCCGATTGCTCGTGAAAACGGTGTAGAAGGCACTGTAGTAATTCGTTTTATTGTTGATAAAGATGGATTGGTCAAAGAACCAACCGTTCTTCGTGATATAGGAGCGCTATGCGGAGAGGAAGCACTTCGTGTCGTGAAGCTGATGAACAATATGCCGGAAAAATGGATTCCCGGAAAGCAAAGAGGAAGACCCGTTAAAGTGTATTTCAACCTTCCGGTTAAATTTAAGTTGGTTAGAGGTTAGCCTGGAAGGAATTAAAAAAGTTGTTTAAGAATGAGTTTGACCGTAAACCATCAATTCATTCTTAAATAACTTCTTAATTAAATCAGGTTAATATCTACGATTTCAGAATTCATCCCAGATGCGGCTTTGAGTTTAGCTTTCGGTTTGTAACCTAATAAAATTAGAAGGGCTGGAATTATTGAAAGTATGGCTTTTTTGACATACCCTTTTATATGGCTTTATTCAATTATTAACGTATCCCTGATCCCAGGTCTTATCAGAGTTATGGTTCCTTAAATCAGAGTCAAAATCTGCAACTGCTTTTAGATTCATTAAAACGGAAACCCAGCCTGCATGGACTTCTAACAAATCATCTTCCGGTATTTGTTCATTAAGAAGTATCAAATCGGTTCCTTGCTTTTCAAGCGGCTTCAAATAGAACTTCACCACAGTATCAAAATAAATCAGGTGAAACTCTTTCCCGGGCAAGAATTTCAGAATTCTTGCAGTATAGGTTTGCCCATTTGGAAAAGTAAAATGAATTTGATCGTTTTTTTGGCTTGCTTTTTCAACCCAAAATTTCATCATCCCTTCAGGAGAAGATAGCAGATCAAATACCTGCTCAGAGCTTGCTTTTAGATGTAGTTTCCAGGTGATTGATTTCATTCAAAAATATTATCGTATTCTTTTTTACTTCATTTCCCTCATCACCCCACCAAACAAAATGACCTCCTGCCCGGACGTATTCCATTCTAATGTCTGGAATCATTTGCTCAAGCCTTTTTGGGTGATCCATCCCTACATCAATATCAATAGTAGAATGCACCGCATAAGTTGGACATTTGATCTTGGTCCAATCCATTGCTTCAAGATTTTGGGCTTTACGCACTTCATCCATCATTCCATTGTATAATGATTCCATTGGTGTCAAAGCGTCCATGAACTGCATAAACTCTTGCTTACTTTGGGGATCGGCCATTATTTCCCGAGCAAGTGCTTTCCTCTCTTGTTTATCCAAATCTGCTTCTGTTTTCAAGAAGGTCTCAATCGTCATTTTAGGAAAAAACATGGCGGATTTATTGAGTAGCCAAGAAATTAATTTTTTCCCTGATTTATTCAGTATTAATTTTCCCAATAGAGAATTTGCAGAGGCTTTATTCACTTGATAATTTCCCGTAACAGCGCTCCATAGCACCAACGATTTTGTGGGGTATTTCGAAGCGTAATACAAAGCGGAAAGGCCTCCCATTGAAATACCGAATACATTGATATCCTCTTTTATCCCTAAATGCTGGATTACTTCATAATAGATATCTGCATGCTCTTCAATGCTATTTGCCGCATCTAAGGGCAGGTCAAAATAGCCCGGTCTGTTAATTGACAGGACCCTGTAGCCTTCATCGCACAGCCAGTAGAATGCAGCGGCTGCTCTAAAGCTCGCTCCTCCTCCTGTTACAAAAAGAAGAACCTTGCCATCTTTTGGCCCCAGGTCCAGATACCGCAGGTATCCAAATCTGGTGCTGGCAATCTTATCGTTTGAAGTATTTGGGTTAACTGACATGTAGCCTCTCCATTGATTATATCTTTCTGTTCCTGTTTTTTCATTAACCATATCACCCATTAAGCGATTTGCTTTGCCAAAGCTCTTTCTACGCCTCTATTGATTTTCAAATTAGCCACAATATTCTAGCGACCATCATATCCTCCTTTATTCAGCATTCAGTTTCGCTATTAATAATGGTTTTCTCACCTGGCTAAGCGGTAAAGTTTCACCTGAATACAAAATAACCTGATAATGCCTGAATTCATCTTGCTGAATTGCTTTTATCAAAGACAAGCGCACGATTACTGAACGATGTATTCTGATAAAAACTTCCGGGGATAATTGTTTCTCAAGATAGTCTAAACTTTGCCTGATCAAGTATTTTTGATTTTCCACATAGACTTCAACATATTGGTTAGCCGATTTTATGAACTGCAATTTATTAGTGTCAATGTATTCCGTAACGTTGCCACGTTTATAGGCTAATCGTTGTAGATAAGTATTTTCACTTTTCAACTTAAACTGACCGATGAGTTGATGTACAATTTCCTTTGTGATAGGGGTAGCCAAACGATTGGTGGCGCGTGATACAGCCTGGTCAAATCTTTGCGCGGTAAAGGGTTTCAATAGATAATCTATCGCATTCAATTCAAATGCCTTAACCGCAAAATCATCATAGGCCGTAATAAAAATGACATGGGGAATTTCGACTGCTCGTTTTAAGATTTCTACTCCATTATAACCCGGCATTTGTATATCCAAAAAAATTAAATCAGGGCGCAGTTCTTTCAATAATTTTTGAGCTTCCACCCCATCCCCCGCTTCTCCGATCAGTTTTAAGTGGCTATGCCGTTCCAGGTGAAGCTTCACCAGCGAACGGGCATCCAGTTCATCATCAATTATCGCCACTGAAATGGTATCGGTCATGAAGCAGGCAAATTTATTTGGGTATTAACCCCATCGTTCAAATTATATAATTTCAATTCAGCTGTATCACCATAATGGGAATATAACCTTTGTCTTACATTTTGGAGCCCGATGCCTCCTTTTGTTTGGACGAGTGGCGGGCCTTCATTATAGATATTAATTTGTAACTGATCCACGGAAACGATTTGCGCACTTATCCGCAATAATTGTGCTCCTACACTTCTAGCTATGCCGTGTTTAACTGCATTCTCAACAATAGGTTGTAAAAAGAAATTGGGCACCTCCACTTGAAGCGCCTCTTCCTGTATTTTGTAAACTACGTTTAAATTTTTAAAACGATGTTGTTCTATTTGCAAATATTTTTGAACGTAATTCAACTCTTCCTCTAAAGATACAACGCTTCGTCCGTTTTCGTTTAGTGAAATGCGCAATAACTCACTTAAGCCCGTTGTCATTTCACTTGCAACCTCTGTTTTTTGCAGGTGAATGGCACTAACGATACTGTTCAAAGTATTGAACAGAAAATGTGGCTGTAATTGCATTTTCAGCATTCGCAATTGATTACTAATCAAATCCTTTTCCAACTGAATGCCTCTTATTCTCTCGGTTTCCGAATCTTTATAATAGGTATATGCATGGACAACTGCGACAATTGCCATGCATATGAAAAAGTGCCAATGAAAAAGGTTGACAAATAGAACTCGATACAAATTTTCAAAGCTCCCCCAGTTTACAGTTCCATGAATTGCCAATAGCCAGATAATGGTATAAATGCCCAGATAGACCAATACCAATCCGACAGATGCAAGAAGTAAAATGAAGGCATTAGAAAAATTTCCCTTCCCTATTCTAAATTTCTCTGCGAGCCTGAAAATGATGGGCGTGATAAATGCCCACACCCACCATACAGCTAACTGTATCCAGAAAATATTTAACCAAGGATTGACTGGTTCCGATTGCAGGGATTTTAAATATAGTTGCGTGGCAGTAAAAACGGCAACTACTGACCATACCATCAGATTATAAAACCAGAACTTTTGGTTAAACTTTATCATATTATTTTACATTGAATATAACTTTTTCATGCTTTCTCATTCTGGAATGATGCGCAAATTCATCATGGGTCGAATATGCCAGTATCAGCCAAAAGGCCTCTCCATTTTTTAGTTGGTAATCATATACATCTTTTCCCTTCCATAAGCGACGGAACTTAATATATGTCTCATTTTTGGTTTCGCTAAAATCAATAATCTCAATGTCATGACTACCACCTAATGATTTGTCTGTTTTAGGGTTGCCTATTCCTTTGACATACAAATCTGTGCTTCCTTCTTTACCATCGACTATGTGAAATAAAAGCAAATCACTCTGGACGATGCTATTCTCCTGATTAAATCCAACTCCAATCCAACCTTTAGTGGGAGCGCGTAGTTCCATCACTAAAAAATCGCCATCTCTGTTGCATTTCCAGGTCATACCACCCAAAGATAATTCCATTTGGGCATTGAGAGAACAGGCGATGCAAAAGGTCAATAAAAAAACAAGTATTCTCATTCTTTGATTGGTTTTATATCAGACAATACAGTTACAATTAACCACTTTCCAGATTCTTTAGCCAGAGAAATTTGATACATAAAGTCATACTCGTGGCTAACTGCTTGCAGTACGACATCCACGGTCTCTCCCCGTATCAGCCGAACACTTTTCAAGGTAATTTCCCGCGGGGTGCCGCCCAATTTTTTATCGGCAACCATCTTGACGAAGTCACTTCCTTTAAACGGCATCAATTTATCACCAATTTTGGCAAACTGCATCATTTCAGTATGTACGATTTTTTCCAAACTCGTAGCATCATTTTCATCTACAAACACCACAAAGTCCTTTGCTGTTTTAATTGCATCCGCTAGAGCCTCATCATTGGGCATCCAGTAAGTAGCCATGATCGACATCATAAACATTAAAATCATTTTCATGATATTAGAAATTTAAAAGATTAAACAATTGATTTACAGATGCAAGATGTGGGTTAATTCTGATGCATATTCGCAAGATGTTGTAAAATCAACATTCTTTGTTGCAAAACAGGTGAATATCCCTTTGAAGCAAATCTACTTTTTTATTACCTGCCGCTAAAGGCTTGGTACAAGCACGAGAACCGTGTATGGAGTTATTGTAGTTTTAGCCTTCGTCAATTACAAAATTTTCTTCTTTTTAATTCTTTTCAGTCCGATCAAATACGTGGTAAAATAAATGCCACAATATATCGCTATTGAAATAAATGTATTTGCTTTCTTTCCACGTGCAAGCTTGAAATAATAAGAGAAATCCGAATTTATACTAGCCAAATCAAATAGGGCCAAAATTAGGATGAGGGCAATAATTATAATTCGTAACCATATCTTGTTTTTCCTAAATTCAGGACTGAAGTTCCATTTATTAAATATTATTGACTGGCTGATTTGATGAATAAAAAACAAGATAATTACATAATAAATCTGATAAGAATTTGCGATATGATTTGAAAAAACGAAGCCTAAACTGATAATTAGTGCAATAATACCAGAGCTTATCTCCAATCTGATATTCTTCTCCCTATTTTCAATTATCTCAAGTTTGGTCATTTTCAAATGATTTGTTTGACAGGCAAGCATGTGTAATCAATTCCGCCTTTTTCTCTTCCTATATTCTATTTCTCTTCTTTGCTGATTATAAGGATTTATCATTTCTACCACATTATCATAGTGGTCAAAGGTAATCGATAGGAGAGGTTTGTCTGTGTTAGCAATTGTTATTTTTAGATGCTTATTCTCTGTAGCCTGGATTTCAGTATCAAAATGAGTAATGGACCAAGTTGTTTGTCCGTGATTTCTATAGCTGATACTTGCAATTAATCCAAGGTTGTCATAAGTAAACTTAATAGAGGTTGTATCTGCATCTCCTTCTTTATATTTTCTAATCGTGTTCTTCAACATTAAATGATCTCCTTGCCATGAGTATTCTTCGATTTCGTATTCAACCCCAGGCCCAAAATAATGCCCCGAAGTTTTAATTTTTGAAAGACGGTCCGCTTCGTCATAAGAAGTAATAAATTCCAATCTGTCATTTTTTACATTATACCATTCAAAGACCTTGTCTTTTCGTTTTGCTCTTTTCAATTCTCCTCCAAAGCCATGTTGGATTAAAAAGCCATCCTCATCATTTAAAAACAGGTCTTGCAGGTGATTGCCTCTAAAAATTTTATGAATACGACCGTCCTTATAGTAGGAGTATGTTCTTGAGTTGAATCGTTCATCTGGTTTTTGAACAATGGTTTGGTTATTTTTGACAATAAAAGGAATGGTATCCTTTCTTGATGAAGTAAGCTTGTATAAATCAAATGCATTTACCCATTCAATGTTTTTTATGGTTCGGTCCCTATGGTGCTGCTGAATTTCATAAGGGCTCAGTAAAAGCCCTTGAGCATAGCGATAGATGAATAAGTCATTCGTTTCTTTTATAAGTTGAGCCAAACTGGAACTATCTCTTTGACACAGCACTTCATTGATACTAAATAAGCTCAGGCTAAATACTATCGAGGATAGCTTTATGATGGTCCGTATATTGATTTTCCTTATAGAAAGAGTCATTTTTAATGATTCGTATTTATTTCATTTTTCCGCTTGCCGCTAAAACTCGGTATCACTGCCGATTTTTTTACAATTCTGATTTTCAATCTATTCTTTCACCACTTTTTGTACAAATAAACCTTGCTCGCTATGAATTTGGAGAATATACATTCCACTGGGAAATTGACTTAAATCTATCGTAAAACTGGAATCAGCAATAGTGCTTATTGTATTCATTTGCTGACCATTCAAATTGAAAATTTGAATATTGAGGTTTGTTATTTTAGGTTCAAAAATTTGAACGGTAAAAACATCTGAGGTTGGATTTGGAAATATTTTAAAAGAAGTGGAAAGGTCCTGTTCTGTTGTGGATAAAATCATTTCACAGGAAGCAGGTATTTCCCCTGTAAAACAGAATGTGGAATCTACATAATTAGTTGCCAGGCTATCTATCAGATATTCATTTAAAAAACTTCCACTACTGATTTCATAGCTGGCCGTTTCCACATCCCAGGTCGGTTCTTCGGTCTGGGTAAGTGAGGTCCAATCGGTTTCCTGACAACCACTTTCAAAATTGTCGTTGAGTTTTCGGAGTATAGGGTCATTCCATGAACCAGGAAATTCGTCGGTCATACCTGACATAATATAGCCCGTCCAATCTTTCCGTATCATTGGAAATTGTCCACCTGAACCATTAAATGATTTAGCTTCTAACAATTCTCCGGATTCAGCATTCAGGAAATAAAGTAGCTGTTTGGTAATATCCGGTTGAGCAGTTGGATAACTGGAGGACTCTAAGGCTACGACCAGGGTATCATCTTTTTCTAAAATAGTTGATCCCAATTCACTGAGATCAGGCGATGAACCATGGAAAACTTTGGCCCATATCAATTCTCCGAGCGCATTGGTGCGAATGACTTGCACATCTGAAATCGAATTAAAGCTCTGTTTGGCCAAGGTTGTAAATCCTGTGAATGCGAAACCACCATCAGCCAATGTGATAATGTCAAATCCCTGGGCATGGTGATTGGTTTTACCGTAGTATTTTGTCCAGATGATGTTTCCGTCTGCATCCGTATGAATCAGACTCAACCAAATGCCATCATCAAAAAAACTACGTCCAATAAAAGTCAATTCGCCATTATCTGCTTCCGTCAGCCCAAATAAATCATCAATACCTTCAGGGTTTCCATAAGTTTTGGTCCAGATGGTATCACCGTTTTCGCTATTTATCTTCAGAGCGTACATATCCGAATAAAAGGAACCGGCGTCCGTACCATAAGAGAGGGTTGATCCGACAACAATAATATTGTCATCCTTCAATTTCAGCATACCTCGTCCCACATCTTTTGCAGAACCACCATACACATTTTTCCAAACTGCCTGCCCGTCGGGCATAGTTCGTACAAGCAAAATATCATAATCCTGTTCCAGAACCGTACTCATCATAATGTAATCTCCTGAATTGAGTGTAGCAACTCTTGGATCAGTATTGTCAAGGCCGGTAGTCTGTCCATATTTGCGAATCCATTCCACCTCTCCTGTACAATCAATTTTACATAAATATGGCACTAAGGGCACATTAAAGGGAGCAGGTTTGTCCTCAAAACCAGTTATGATATAGCCCTGGTCGAGTGTCGGCGCAACATCATAGCAATGAGTAAAATATTCAGTTTGATAGAGTTTTTGAAAAGTTTCAAGTTGAGCAGGAATCTCATTAATGCCAAAAAGAAAAACAGCCAAATAAAATAGTAATAATTGAAGCCTGTTGCCAAAGTTGATCGATTTCATTTTTCTTTGTTTTTGTCCACTTCAAATTTAACAAATTAAACCGTTACAACTAATTGAAATTTGAACAGGTTTGTAGCTTTTTTGAAACTAAATGGCTCCGCATAGGGTTTATGGACAGATATGCATTGTCCTTGAAATGTAGTAATCCCTTATTTTCTCATTCATTTTTGAACCTAGTTTGCTTTACGAAGCAAATCTTAGGCACCTGGGAACAGGTATCAGGTATTGGGGCTTGGGTGATCCCGGAAAATCAAAAACTTATTCGCATTGGCTGATCAACTTGGGGATAAGAACAATTGGGCATTTAGATATTTACAGGGAAGCTATTTGCTTTTCGTCTCTCGCCGTTTTCTCGAAATTCGATTATCGAAAATCGATAGACGATTCTTGTCGCTAAATCCGCATGTTTTTATACCTATTTTATACTTTTTATACTCTATAAATTCCTTTAAAGGTGCTAAAATTAGGGACGAAGCCTGTTTACATTTTTCAGGTGCGTTTTTAAAAGTTTAGCCCCGCCTTATAAGCCTCCACTAATATTTCATCTAAATCTGCATCTCCCTGATTGGTCAAAATTATTGCCCCAGTCTTAGTAGTCGGATTAAAGGCCATAATTGTAGCTACGCCTTGCTCACCACCATCATGTCCCCATAAATTATTTTCTGGATTCAAATGAAATAAATGTAATCCTACTTCAGAATCTAAAGAGGGAACTTGAGGAGTAATCATAGAATTAATTGTTGATGGTTTTAGCAGGAGATGATTATTGGAGATCCCTTCTTGAACAAAAGCTCTTATAAATTTAAACATATCCTTCCCGGTAGATCTCAGGCCTCCATTTGGATAATCGGTGAAAGTATAATGTTGGATAGCTTCGTACGCACCATTTACATAGTTATAAGGTTGTACAATAGTCTGGTTAATTTCATCTAATCGCCAAAATGTATTAGTCATTTCTAAAGGGACAAATATGTTTTGTTTACAGTAGTTATTGAAGTCCACTCCGGAAATTTGTTCGACCAATACTCCTATTAAAGCATTTCCCATATTGGAGTACTCATAAGCACTGCCAGGTTCAAAATCATGAAAGTTTTCATCAGCATCATAATAGGCTCCAGTAGAAACAAAATAATTTTCACAAAAGTGATCCAATTGAATCGGGCTATCTTCACCGTAATAATATTGATCGTCTAATACATTTCCATCAGCAATGCCTGAGGTATGGGTCAAGAGCATTCGGAAAGTTAAATCAGAAGTAGAATTTGAAATAGATACATTAAAAGAAAGATAGTCATTGATTTTATCATCTAAAGAAAAAAGCCCCTCATCATATAATTGAAGGAGTGCTGTTGCTGTGACGACTTTCGAAATGGATGCTAATAAAAATAAATGATTACTTTCCAATGAGACATTTTGCTGGACTTGTGATTTTCCGAAATAGTTTTCATAGAGTATATCGTCTTCTTTGAAAATTAGTACAGAAAGAGCAGGAATATTTTGATCTTCCATTTCCTCCTGAATATATACTTCAAAATCGTTTATATCATTAATTTCAAGCTCTTCTTTATCGCAATTTCCTAGCAGAAAAAGAAAAGAGAATACTATAAGAATATTCACTCTTAGGTTTTTCATGTTTTAAAATTTGAACTTTAAACTCAAATTAACGATATAATAGATTATTTAATTTTAAGGCTTGTTGAGTTTTATATATTTAAGAGATGCTGTGTTAGCATCTCTTAGTCGATTGTATCTGATAATACAAAAGAATCATTCCATTTTTAATTTATAAATCGATTCTTCTTTTGTTATTTTCCAGGCATCTTTTAAGTTTAGCAACCATCCTTCTCCCTTAATAGTTTTACCATTAATTTCAATTGGTTCTGTTAAGACTACATGTGTCCAGTCTGCACTTACTAAAGCTTCCTTATTGACTTCCAGAATTCCCCAATTATCGGTTATTTTTAAAGTTGGATAAATGGTCCCAATATTTTCAAGAGGGATTAAATTGTTCGGGTTAAAGGAAATATTCATATTTTGGAAATACAATTTTAATGTTGGTTTTTCCAGGAACAGTTTTTTATAAGCCTCAATTTTCTTTATGTTTTCTTTCTCTCTTTTTTCTTCCTCAAGTTTAATTTTTTCAAAGCCATAATCATTTTGAGAGATAATACTTTCCATCGATAATTTTTTAGTGTGGTCCAATGAAAATGCTTTTTCAATGTATGAAGACAAATTAGTATTCTTCGTAATTTCTTTATGCCATTGGCTATTATTTTGAGCAAGCAAATATCCATATACTGGAATAGTCTGATAGGCAAAAGACCGGACAAAAGTTTTCTTTTTATAAAAGACCTTTATAGCATTTTTGAGATGATTCTTTATCTCTTCATCATTTCTTTCGCTTAGCATTAGTCCGGTATACTCGGCTAATCCTTCATTCAGCTCAGAAGCGTTTTCTCCTCGCATAATTTTTGGAGAATCCTGTCGATATCTTCTGAACCAAAGCGCATTACAGATATGAGTATTTATCTTTTCTTCTTCACTGGATTGAAGAGCTGTATATAAAGCTTGTAATTCCAGTCTAAGAAGTAATCTTCCTTTATACGCATCCAAATGTTCATTGGTATGTTCCACTAAACCATCAAAGCCAATATCAGATTGGATTCTATGGAACAATTCGTGTATAATCAAATTATTCTGTGCATGATACTCTGAAGGTAATGGCAGCAGGACCATTGCCCATTTTTTCCCGCCCCAGTCAAGGGCCGTATTGGCAATAATAGTTTCTGGCGGCAGAGTACCGGTATACAAATCATCCACCTTCAAAAAGCTTTTCGATATATCATTTTGATTAGCAATAAACGCTCTTGTATCCGGATTTACAAACATAATGGGACCGTATAGAGGATAATCCCAGAACCTTCCATTGTCATTCTGTAAAAGACTATCTATCCGGTTGAAAATTTGGACATAGGTATCATAATATCTTCCAGTTTTTGTATCACTACTTCGTGATGAATACATGGTAAAAAATCCGATCAATAAGAGAATTGTAATTCTTTTCATCTTCAAAATTTGATTATTAATAATAATCCAAATTTAGATTTTGAAATGAAAAAGAGTAGATGGAGCCAGTTGGAAAAAGGTTGTAAAAGAGAAGGAAAAAGGTTGTAAGAGGCTTGAAAAATTATTATTTCAACTAATATCAAGTTTAGCCGATATCCCTTATTTATACTCTAATCGGAAAAATAAAAAATCATTATGATACGGAACAGTTTTATGCACGAGTAAGTAGTACTGGACTTCTATTCATAAACTTTTCGGTTTTGTGCCAGGCCTTGCTTTATGCTTATACTTTCGTTTTATCACTGTTCCTACTATTGTTTATAGACATTGTTCGATACTATTAAAGATGGAAATTTATGCAGCAGAATAGAGTTTAGGGGAATTATACTTTTAAGGTACACTTAAAATTTATAACTCTTAAAGCTCTGTATAATGCTTAAAAAATTAAAGCTTCTTCCCATTTTATTTCTGGCAATTACTTTTAACATTCATGCCCAAAACGATAGTATCTTCATCAATGAAATCATGTTATCTAATAGTATCACTTTAGCAGATGAAGATGATGATTATCCCGATTGGATTGAAATTTATAATGCTAAAACAAGCCCTGTAAACTTAGAGGGCTTTGGACTTTCTGATGACTATGATGATCCTTTCAAATGGGTTTTTCCCTCAGTTGTCATTCCTCCGGAAAGTTTTTTAGTGGTATTCGCTTCCGGAAAGGATCGTATTTCTGGGGCTAATTTGCATACTAATTTCAAACTAGACTCCAATGGAGAATGGCTGCAACTCACTGCCCCCTCTTCAATACTAGTTGATCAGATAGCTCCGGTATCTCTAAGCACAGATATCTCTTATGGCAGAGCCAAAGATGGAGATACGCACCTGGAATCTTTATCTTTCAGTAGCCCTCATGCTTCAAACACAAGTGTAAATGGAATTACTTTCTCTCATCATTCCGGTTTTTATACCTCTCCCCTAACTTTCGAGATGTCCTCCAACAATGGCGATCCTATTTATTATACCATTGATGGTTCGGATCCAAGTACTTCTTCATCTTTGTTTAATGGAAGTATTGAATTGGGATTTTTAGATAATCATCCCGATGTGCTCTCAAATATTTCTACCAGTCCTTATTGGACAGCACCAAACACAGATCAGTTTAATGCCCATGTGATCAAAGCTGCGACTTTTAATAATGGAGCGCAAAGTTCTAAAGTTTATCATAAAACTATTTTTATTGATGAGAATATGGAATCCATGTTTGACGACTTCCATCTCCTTTCAATAATAACAGATCGAGCTAATCTATTTGATCAGGATACTGGAATCTACGTACCTGGAGTTCATTTTGATCCTTCAAATACTGTTTGGACAGGCAATTATTTTCAAAAAGGGATCGAATGGGAAAGAAAGGGACATTTCCAGTATTTTGCTCCTGATGGAAAATTATTATTGGACCAATCAATAGGCCTAAGAATACATGGAGGGAAAGGACGAAATTTCCCCCAAAAATCTTTTCGGTTTTATGCCCGTTCAGAGTATGGAAGTCCTAAGATCAATTATCCTTTTTTTACAGACCAGAGCGATAGAATCTTTGATAAACTGATAATTAGAAACTCCATGAGTTGTTGGAATAAGACCATCTTTAAAGATGAATGTACAGCAAAAGTTTGTGAAGATTTAAACTTTGAATCCCTTGACTCAAAGCCTGTCATTGTTTTTATCAATGGTGAGTATTGGGGCATGCAAACCATTAGGGAGTATTTTGACCAACATTATGTTACTAAAAAATTTGGTTATGATAAAGATTCAATTAATATCGTAATACACCTTTCAGGTAACCGTCCGGATTTACCACCTGAATGGGGAACAATAGAAGGCTCCAATGAAGGAAAATGGAAGCTCTACAATTTTTTAAATGATAATGATCTATCTGAAAGTGGAAATTACCAATACGTAAAAACACTATTGGATATGCAGAGTATCATTGACTATTATTGTGCAGAGGTCTATTTCAATAATAAAGATTGGCCCCGATACAACAATAAGCTGTGGAGTTATGGCACAAAAGGACGCTGGAGACAAATAATGTTTGATATAGATGGAGGATGGGGATATTTGGGAAATAGTTATAACTTTTTAAGTTGCATTTCTAAGCTCCCGGGCTGTTCTGTTCAAACTCAGGCAGACGGGACTTTTCTTTTTAGGAAATTGATTGAATCTCAAGAGTTTAAAGATGAATTCGCTCAAAGAATGGCTTGCCTGATGAGAAATGAATTTGAGGCAAGCAGAGTCAATGCTATTGTCGAAGATTTTAAGGCTCAATATATCAATGGGCTAAGTGAGCATATAGGCCGATGGAACTATCCCAATTCTATAACAAGCTGGGAAAATAGTATTTCTTCAAAACTTATTAGTTTTTCTAATAATCGCAAAGAATATATAATTGAGCATATTGCAGAAGAATTTAATATTTCTTTTAATCCTGAAGATTATGATTGCGAAAAAGTCATTACAAGTACTCGTTCTGTCGCCAAGAGTTTTGAAAAAGAGTCACTGACAATTATTCCTAATCCAAGTTATACCAATTATATATCGCTTGATTATACCTTTGAAACAGATCAGGTTTATTATGAAATATACAGTCTAAACGGACAATGCCTGCAAAAAGGAATGACCACAAAACAGGAGAAAATAGAATTGGACTTTGAAAGTGGTATTTACCTCATTCAAATTTTGGTTAAAGATCAATTATTTACGAAAAAAATCATTCTGTTAAATCCTTAACCGCATCGAACAATGTGCAGAACGTTAGGTGGCAATGGAGTCCTGGTCTCAATATTTAGAAAATATTTTAACCTAATCTGAATTGTTTTTAATCAAATCGAGTTTATCATAATGAAATAGCCCAATTTGCTATCTGCAAATTTCTATTAGATAGATAAATGAGTATTTGATAAATGAATGAATCAAGAAAATATTGTAGAAGTTTACATGCACAGATTAGTCTTGGAACGACCTCTGATGATAGATTCATGCCTAGCGGATATGTGAAGTCATTTTCCAAAATGGAGCATTTAGTCTTAACGGAAAAATTAGATGGTCAAAACAATTGTTTTAATGAAAAAGGCTTATTCGCTAGATCTCATACTGCTCCTAGTGTTCATCCTTGGGATAAACCTCTAAGAGAAAGATGGAATTTAATTAAAAATGATTTAGGCGATATTGAGATTTTTGGTGAAAACATGTATGGAGTACATTCCATAAGTTACTCTAAACTTGAATCCTACTTTTATGTATTTGCCGTCCGAGAATTAGATAAATGGTTATCATGGGAAGAAGTAAAATTTTATGCTTCTTTTTTTGATTTCCCTACAGTTCCAGAAATTACGATACTCAATAATCTTGGAGATTTCGTCGATAAAGAATCAGATGAAAATCTAGCTTTAGAAAAATGGCTCGAAGAAAACCTTGGGATGTCATGGATAGATAGTGTGGAAACTGGAGGAGTTCTGGGTGGATTTGATCCAATAACTGGAAAAACTTGTTCGGAAGGATTTGTACTCCGAAATAGTGATTCTTTTGAAACTAATCAAGGAGAAATTCTTGTTAAACCCAATGAGTTCAATAATCTATTTAAGTTGGTCCGGGAATCTCATATTAAGACAGATGTCCATTGGACAAAAAATTGGAAACCGGCCCCATTGGTTGATTATGCAAAATATAAATGGTTTGGTTACGAATACTTAAGTGAGTAAAAAATGAGATGGAAATTTCCTAAATATACTATTGGAGAAAGAATTGATTTAGAATCTTTAGCTTTAGATTTTAAATGGATAGAAGACATGAAAGGTGTCGAACAAGATCCTATCTGGCATAGTGAAGGAGATGTTTTTATACATACTCAGATGGTAGTTGATGAATTATTAAACCTCCCAGAATTTATCGAATTAACTGAACAGAATAAACAAATCCTAATAACTAGTGCATTATTTCATGATATTGAAAAGCGATCTACAACTACCAAAGAAGAAATAAACGGCCAGCTAAGAATTATATCACCTAAACATGCAAAACTTGGAGAATTCACTACCAGAAGTATTCTATATAGAGAACTAGATACACCATTTTATATTCGAGAACAAATATGCAAACTTGTTAGGCTCCATGGTTTGCCAATTTGGGCAATCGAAAAAGAAGATTCAAAAAAAGCTGTAATTTATGCTAGTCATGTTGTAAATACTAAACACCTCGCAATATTAGCTAAAGCAGATGTACTAGGAAGGATATGTAAAGACAAAGAAGAATTACTTTTCAAGATTGATCTATTTATTGAATTGTGTAAAGAAAATGATTGCTTTGGTAAAGCTAAAGCGTTCAAATCTAATTATGGTAGATTTCTATTTTTTAATAAAAAGGAATCGTATCCAGATTATGAGCCTTACAATGATTTAAAATTTAAAGTAGAGGTTTTGTCTGGATTACCTGGAAGCGGAAAAGATACGTTTATAGATGAAAATTTCAATCTACCCATCCTGTCTCTTGATCAAATAAGAAGGAAGAACAATATTAAACCTACTGATAAAAAGAAAAATGGTCAAGTAGTTCAAATGGCTAAAGAGAAAGCTAAAGAATATATGAGACATCAAAAATCTTTTGTCTTTAATGCAACTAATATTTCAAGTGACATGAGGAATAAATGGATAAATTTATTTACCTCATATGGAGGGGAAGTAAGAATTAACTATATTGAGGTACCCTATAAAAAATTAATATATCAAAACCACAATAGAAAATTTAAAGTACCTGCAAAAGTAATAGACAAAATGATTTTAAAATTAGAGGTTCCAACAGTAAAAGAAGCCCATGATATTAATTTTATTATTTCAGATTAAATAACCACTGCCCCTCTACCTACTACCAGGGAGTGTAAAAGATTTAAAGAATCTTTCTAAGAAAATCCAATAGTATTGTAGACGCACCAGCTGTTCTCTGTTAATATTTAATTCGAATTTCGATATTCGCTTGGACTCATTCCTGTTTTGTTCTTAAAAAACCGACTAAAATACTGTGGGTATTCAAATCCCAAGCCATAGGCTAATAACTTTACAGAAATAGTTGAATTAAGCAACTGGTGTTTTGCTTTGTCAATAAGTCTTAAATCTATATGTTCTTTAATTGTTTTACCTGTTTCTATTTTTAGCAAATCGCTCAGGTAGTGCCCCGACATATTCAATGCTTCCCCACATTGTTTTGCGGAAGGGATTCCATTTTTCATTAATTCATTGGAGTTAAAATAGTTGATTATGTATTTCTCAAATTTACTGATGATGTCTTTATTTGCGTTGGTTCGGGTCAAGAATTGTCGGTCGTAAAAGCGTTCACTATATTTTAATATAGACTCTAAATTGTGTATAATTAAATCTTGACTATGATAGTCTAGGTTTTGGGCAATTTCATTTTCAATATTAGCCACAAATTCGCTCAAAATCATTTTTTCTTTATTGGAAATATGTAAAGCTTCATTTACATCATAAGAAAAGAATCGATATTGCTGTATGCTTTGATGGAGATTGGATTTTGACAATAAATCGGGATGAATAAAAAGGGTCCAGCCTTTTAGATCAATGATGGGTTCTCCTGTAATTTTGAATACTTGACCTGGCGCAGAAAACAATACGGTGCCTTCATCAAAATCGTAAGTGTTTCTGCCGTAGTATATGCTCCCCTTTATATCTGATTTTAAAGAGATAATGTAAAAATCGAAACATATATTTACATTGGTGATGTCCAAATTCATCTCTGGAATGTGCTTACAAACGGATACCAATGGATGTAATGGTTTTTCTACATTCAGTAAACGATGAATTTCACTAATTGATTTTATTCGAAGAATCTCATTCATTATCCCTATTTAGCTGTTTTTGAATTTCAATATAATATATTTTGGCGCGCTCTTTTGAAAAATGGTCGATTACAATTAAGGAAACCGCAACGAACAATAAGGCGATACAAATAGATTGAAACACTCTGTTTTCAAGAAAACCAAAGACAATTACGGTCAATACAAAACTCACTGCTGCAAAACCAACAGAATATTTGTAGAGTATTTGAAAATCTTCTATACGTTTCTTTTCTGATAATACAAACGCTCTAGGACTTTCTTTGTACGCCTGTTCTGATGCTGCCATTCTTTTGGGATAATTCAACATCATAAAGCCTGTTCCTATAGAAAACAACAAGCCCACAAATAGAAGTGGGATTATCAAAGATTTCGCATTTGGTGTACTACCGTATTTCCAAGTCAACAAAGCAATTATGATGATTGCAACACCCGAAAACAGGATCAATTTTCCCTCAAATAGTTCTCCACTGAACCAGTTTTGTGTATGTCGATAAAAATTCATCAAGCTTTGTTTAGTTTTGCTTTAATCTTTTTTCCTTCTTTGATCATCCAATTCATATACATTTTATCCCACATTCTGTAAGGCATCAATAATCTTGTATAGATTAATGCTTTAGCTACAAATCCCGGTCTGTATCTAGCTCTTGGTTTTCTTTTGGTGGCTGCTTTGAAGGTTACTTTGGCGACCCGTTCCGGTGTCCAGGTTCCTGGTGTACCTTCTACCAATGCTACACTGGTTACTTTTTTTACCCCAAGCATCAATTCTTGATAAGGGCCTTCATCCTGATACCCTAAAACTTTTCCATTTTGACCGAATTTAGAAGCAATAGCACCTGGCTGAATCATAGTAACGTAAATTCCAAAGGGCTCCAGTTCGGCACGCATGGCATCGTTCATTGAAGTTAAAGCGTACTTCGTGGCCTGATACACACCACCACTTGGTGTGGTAAACTCTCCACCACTTGAACCAATGTTTACAATGCGCCCTTTTCTTGCTTTTCGCATAGCGGGCAGTACAGCTTGTGTCATTGCCAAGAGACCAAAAACATTAGTTTCGTATTGCCTTTTTACTTCTTCAATCGGAATGATTTCCATTGGCGACATTATACCAATAGCAGCATTATTGACCAAGACCCCTACCGAATCATGTTCTTTTTCAATTGTTTCTACAGCTATTTTTATAGTTGAATAATCGGTGACATCAATTCGTAGGGTTTGGGCTCCCATTTGTTTGAGCCCTTCAATAGATTCCAACCTTCTTGCTGAAGCATAGGTAGGATAGCCTGCTTTTATGAAAAGTTTCGCTAGGGCTTCTCCATGTCCAGAGGAACAACCGGTTATCAATACTGCGGGCAATTTTTTATTTACTGACATAATTTTCTGTTATGATAATGCTGTAAAGTTCCAAATTGAATTTCCGAGTATGTTATAAGATTTGCAGAAGGTTGAATACTTTTTGCAGAAGGTTTGTTTTATCTTCAGAGGATGTCCAGTATAAATGGCGCTGCACTTTGTTTCCGGCTTTTACTTTATTGCCTTAATTTCTTTCATAATGTCATTATAAAATTCTTCTGACCAGCCTACATGTGAAGAATGAATATTTCCTTCTCTGTCTATTATATAAAGAGTAGGGTAAGCACTTACTTTATAATCAGTTGCGACACTTTTGGATTCATAGATGTTGGTGTAATTGATATCTCTTTCATCTAAGAAACTGATAATCTTTTCTTTTTTGTCAAAAGGGTTAACTCCGATTATAATTATTTCATTTGAATCCGTTTCTGAAGAAATCTTTTGCAAGTCGGGTAAGGCTTTAATGCAGGGATAGCAGCTCCGATACCAAAAATCAAGAATAACAATTTTCCCTTTATAATCACTTAATCTAAAATCTTTTCCTAAAATAGTTTTTTTATTAATCTCCGGAGCATTATATCCATTTGATAATAAGGGTTCTCTTTCTTTAGGGACATAGTTTTTAGTTTTTGCTTTATCAATAATATTATAATCTATATCAAAAAGCCTATCGTCAAAAAACGGATTTACGGAAATATTGGAAAGAGAATAAGACTTGTATTGGAGCATATTTTGAAAATTCAAAGTTTGCTTATAGCCAATTGGAAAAAAATCACTCTTCCTGATAAAATAAGTAGATTGAAGGTTGCTTACTTGATCACTATCCTTGTATTTGAATAAAACGGAATACACTTCTCTGTTTTCGAAAACGGTTTCCTCTAATATCGTTTCCATCATAGAAGTATCAGATAGCTTCATTAAAAACAGACTGTCTTCGAATAAATTGTATCGAATTAATTCCCTATTTGTATTACCTTTAATAAAGCCATAACCATATAACTCCGTATTTATGATTAATGAAGAACTGTCTTTAAAATTTACATTTAAAATATTATCCCCATTGTAAACTTGTTGATGATTGCCCATAAGACTAACGAAATTATGGTAGACATTAAGAGAATCATTAGGAGCCGATTTTAAATGACAAATTGATCTTCGGGTCATAGTATCTTCCCTGGATAAATATTTCATTTCAAAATCAATCCAGTAAGATATAGTATTGATTTTTCGAATGCAATTGTCTGAATTTTCTAAGATTTCTTTGATTGTAATTTCTTGACTAAAGCAGTAGTTTGAAAAAACAAAAAGCAGGAGCGTTAAATAGATTTTCATTTTTAAATTTTTTGTTTGATATACTTATTTACATTTTAATCTGTTTATATTTTGTTTTAGTTAACCTGTGCAACAGACATCGCAATTGCCGAGAACGCTTAGTATAGATGGCATCGCCGCCCAGGCGATATAAACGTTATACTTCCTTAGTCACAATTTTCATTTTTATAAAATCCAGGATATGATTTTCCATTTCATATATTCCCGGCTCTTCAATAGGTGCATGTCCACACTCCTTTAATAAATAAAGTTCCTTATCTACTTTCAATTTATCAAAGACCTTTTTACTCAGTTCAAAAGGCGTCCAATCATCTTTCTCTGGATGGATTAGTAAAATCGGGCATGAATCGAATTCTTCAAATTCTTTATGTGGATGATAAGAAGAAAATGTTCTTAAAAATCTCATGGAAATATTAACTCCTCCTGCATATTTGTCCTCCATAAAGATTTTTGAAAATTCAGGATTCCTGGACATTAAATTGATCTTGCATAAGTATTTTATTGGCAACCAAAGATCGTCCGAAAGAAATTTGAAAATTTTTCCAATACTCAAACCAATCGTACCTAAAAACTTATTTCTTGCCATAGCTATCATTGTTTCCCTATCTCTTGGATCAGCCAGTGTAGTTGCTATTATACCTTTTACTTCCCGGACTTTTGATGCGACCTGGTAGGCTAACATTCCTCCTACACTCATCCCTATTAAAATGACAGGCTTCTTATCTTTTTGTATGATGTATCGGGTAAAATCACTTATCATGTTCACCCAATCCTTATATTCAAATTTCTTATTGGACAGTTTTGTTAATCCATAACCCAAATTATCGGGAGCATAGTAATTTATTCCGTTTTGGTTTAAGTAACTGACAAACATGCTAAGTATTCTTCCATTTCCTCCTACGCCATGAATTAGAATTACACTGGCATTATTTGACGCTCTATACTTATAATCAAAATGTATTTTTTCATTATTCCAGGTCCAATAGGATTCATCGGGAGTCTCAAATGAGTCTTGGTATTTCACGGGAAGAAAAGGCAGGTACTTATTCCAATATTCTATTTCCTTGTAATAATTGGGTTTCATTTTTTGTTGGTGGCTAAGGGCTTATTAAATGCAATAGTAGGCATAAGCACTATTGACATTTTAGCTCTGGTTCTATATTGCTTTTCTTTATCAATAAACGATGTAAGGTATTATTGCATTATGTGTTTCAGGTTCCAAACAAGGTTTTATCTACGAAATGATTATTCTTTTTTTAGCTCCAACCATTCAAGGAGTTCTTTATCAAATAATACTGCTTGTTCATACTGAGGAGTATGCCCGCTTTTCTCAAAAACCCGTATAGTCAAATCGTGGAATTTAGATCGAATAGGATCCCATGTCGAAGCTGGTGCCACTAAATAGTCATAACGCCCCAATGCCAGAAAGACTGGCTTATGGAAATTGTCCAGGCCCTTTGTAATGTCAATATCCCGAAATACACGCCCCCACATATAAGTAAACATATCTACATTAATTTCAACTCCTTCCCAGAGTGGTGAGGAATCAAATTGAGGATCATACCAGGCTTTTGGCCCAAGGCGAACATAGGACTGGATAAAAGCTTCACGTGGAGATAATTGAAAAAGCTTTTTATCAGGAAGACGAAGCAAGTTCTCTTCCATTGCTTTTTTACGTTCCGGATCTACAGATTCTTGCCAGGTCCTTTCAATTAAGCTTTCATTTGATCCACCCAGGTCCGGAGCGATTGCTATCATGACTACACTGGTCACATTTTCCGGGAACTTTTTAGCATATTCAAGTGCCATATATGAATGTCCTGAGTGCCCTATGATAATAATTTTGCCTAATTCAAGCTTCTGACGAGTCCTCTCAATATCCATTATTATTTTATCGAGTGAAAAATCAGTTGAGTCAACATTAGCTGTCGAAGGAACAAATCCTCGATGATCAAGGAAAATGAGCTTTAGATGCTTTCGCAGATTCTTTGAGAAAGTTCTGGGATAGTAAATGGAACTTCCAATGACAATTGCTGGTTCTCCTTCTCCTTCAATCACATAACTGAGGTTGAACTGGTCTGCCTGAATAGTTCCTGTACTTATATTGTTCTGCCCTTGAACCGCTTGCTGAGTCAGCATTAAGATAATAGTCATCAGGATAGACCCCGCCAGCTGAATCCGGGATTGTTTCATAAATTTTATTTTATAATTCGAAGTATTGGTACGATCCATTGCTTGTAATTCCTAATAACACAGAAAGCCCGGTGCAGACGATATAAATGCGATTAGCGCCTATATATTGCACTTTGTTCCCGGTAGTTTTCTAAAATACATATTAGTATAAGAATTTATAGGATTTTGAACTCTTATTTCCTAAAGTATTCAAGTTTACTCCCATCATAACGACACACTCCATTCAAGGTACCCGACCAAATATTTCCAGTTGAATCTTCTGTAATTCCAAAAAACATCCCTTCCCCTGTTTTTATGTCAGTAGCAGTTCTTTTCACGCCTTCCACGATAGGCATTGCTTTGCAATAAGAAAGCGCCCAACCACTTATTTTTTGAGAACTTGTCCAAATATTTCCTTTTCTATCCTCATAGATATATCCTATAAAATCTTTTGTAACATTATTGAATGTAATTCCATTATAATACCAAAGACCATTATTTCCTCCAAGCCAGATATTTCCTTTTTTATCCTCTATTATCCAGCGAACATTAGTAAATGATTTACCACTTTCCGATACTGTGACAAAAGATTTCCCATCGTAAATAAAAGTATTTCCTTTTGTACCGAGCCAAAATTTACCCATTTTATCTTCAATAATAGAATTCACTTCATTTGTCGGGCGTTGTAAATTCGGAACTACTTTTCCGGTTTTATCTTCGACAATTGTATCTCCGGTTATCATATAGTTTTGAAAAAAATTGCCATTATATATACTTAATCCTCCATTAGCCCCTAACCAAATGTTACCCGCTTTATCTTCATAAATGCACACAATCTCATTATTGATGAGTCCATCATCAGTGGTAAAATTTTGGAAGTATTTACCATCATACCGATAAACACCTGAGCCAATTGAACCGAACCATAAATTACCCTTAGAATCTTCTAGAACAGAAAAAAACCGACTCTTACTTACATCTTTGGTAACATTAGTAAATGAAGTTCCATCATATTTGAAAACCCCTTCGAATGTAGCAAACCAAATATTACCTATTTTATCTTGTATGATTGTACGTGTAATATTATTGGGCGCATTGCTATATCTTAGAGTATCCGTTTTTATCAGGATAGCCTTATCTTTCAAGTCACTTTCTGTTTGAATATTATTTTTAGGTTCCTCTATTTGATTTTGACCTTTGCATGAAGCAAGGACGCTTAATATTAGAAATATCCAATTGATTTTTTTATTCATTTTTTTCGTTTTACCGTCCTACATTACTGTCAAAGGTCTCGGCGATGAGTAGTTGTGTGGCTTAGTACTTAAGTCTGCAAGTACACTTTAAACTGAAAATTCCGCAGAAATTTCCTAAGCAGGTGAGAACAAGCAATTACTTCTAGCAACTATGTAAAAGCAGTAACTTCAAGTCATTGTTTACCAACAACTTAAATTATGACTCAAATAGTTGCTGCTCCCTCTAAGTTATACATTGGGATCGACATCCACAAAAAAAGTTGGAAGGTTCATTTTTGTACGGATTTATTTGATGGAACCACTAAAATATTTACTCCTGATCCAAAATCCTTTAAAAAATATGTAGATCAACATTTTGCTGATTATGAGCTAAGTTGTGCTTATGGAGCAGGATGACTCTGCTGCGAGAGCTTTCCAATCCCAGGGTTGGAAAGTATAGGTAGTTAATCCTGCGGATATTCCACGTTCAGGGAAACAGCCTATGAAATCGGTCTTATACAATAAAAAAGAAAATAATAAAATGGATTAGTTTTTTGATAAAATATTATATTGAAGCTTATTTACTGCTTTTCACAGGACATATTGTTAGCAGTAGTGTAATATATAAGCTACTGTTTTAGCTTTTCCTTTTGGTTCGGAACGCTTATCCTACCAGAATTTAAACCCCGTATACTCATCGAAACTACTTCTCCCTTTTCGTCAAATTGAAATAAGATTTGCATATTATATCCAGGCTTATCACTTTCAACTAAAAATAAATTTGCTCTGTAGGGCCAAAGAGCTACAGGTTCATCCCAATAATTTGATTCGAGATACACTTTCCCATTTTTAAAATATATTTCCCTGTGCCTTTGTTCATCCACAACATATCTTCCCAGATAAGGTTTTATATCTTCAATACTAGTGTTTTGATAATTAGGGACCTGCTTTCCCATTTGCTTTAGAGCGCTCAAACTTTCAGCATCTTTAGGGTTATCCTCCAAAGCGATATGGAAATGATTTTCAGCTGATGCGATGTCATTTTTCTCCAAATAAAATTTCCCCAAATTGTTATGAACAACATACCAACTTGGAAATACTCTATCAGCCAATAATAAGGTTTGGATTGCTTCGTCCATTCTAAAACTGCTTTTTAAGTTTTTAGCGGTTTGTACTAAACTTTTCCAATCTAGAGTCTTCAAATATTGTTTTTCATATATCAATGTCGATTCGATAATCGTATTCACATAGTTAAAGCCTTTGTCAACAATCAACTGACTAACTGCATTCGGAGCTAAGGGTACTCGGTTTCCTTCCTCAAGACTAAAACTAAAATCGTAACTTTTATGCTCATATTCCTTGAAATTTTCCTTTCCTTTTAGGTATTGGTCAAAAAAGTATCCGACATATTCTGTCATTTCTGCATAAAATTTATAATTAGTTTCTTTTTGAGTATTTGTGAGCCTTTCATTATCAATCATATCAAATAGAAGGTATAAACCAGAAAAATAGCTATGTTCTTCAATATCATATCTTATCAGTGCTTTATCCGCATATTTTACACTATCTAAAAATGTTGAAGGGTTTTGATCTGGTTTTTTTAGGTTCTTAGCAATAAATAGCAAGTTTGATGTAAAGGTTTCCGGATGGTAGAGTTCACTATTCCTGAAATCGTTCAACCATCCCTGTGACATGATAGATCCATCTAAGGAAATTGTAGCATCAACCGACTTGTTTTTTGAAGCAAATATAATGTTCGCCAAGCCCCCAAGACTAAAGCCAAATACTCCAATACTATCACTAGCATAATTATTTTGTGCATAGTTTAATAAGAAGGCTAAGTCTTCTGCTTGAACACTAGCTGATCTTATTGTCCTTTGATGAAGTTGGGTATATTCCCCCTTAGACATTGTGGATAATATAACATATCCTTTACTAGCTAAATATTCACAAATGATACTGTTATCAATTGCAGAAGTGTTCATTGGAGGTGCATAAAGAATTATTGGGAACTTATTACTAAGTTCTTCCCCATTAAAATGAGCATATGTTGTACTACGAAGTAGTTCTTTTAATTGTTCTTGCTTAAACTTACCGTCTATTGAGTTGATGAATGCATCTATCGCAGCTTTTCGGTCTTTTTTTGTATTCTTTTCAAAATCTATTTCTGATGAAGTATAACCAAGGTAATCCTGGTAAAGCAACGCATCTGATTTTTTGCCTCTTTGAGATGGATACCATAAGGAAATTTGAATGGGTCTACCAATTGGGTATTCTGTCCTGTTTCCATAATAATCATACTTTGAAAAGTATGATCGGCTATAGTCATATGTGTGGATCACCTTATATCCGACAGAATATTTTCCAAATTCAAGATGTTTGGTGATTTTACTTTGGGCATAGATACTGATAATGCATATCAAGCTTAAAGTTAAAGAGAGAATGTATTTCATTTTTTTCGTTTTACCGTCCTACATTACTACCAAAGGGCTCGGCTATGAGTAGTTGCGTCGGTTAGTACTTAAGTCTACGAGTATACTTTAAACTGAAAATTCCGCAGAAATTTCCTAAGTGGGCGAGAACAAGCAATTACTTCTAGCCATTGTTACACAATGTAATTTATTCATTTTCAATTATTATGCTGGCAATTACCGAATTAATTTGATTAGGTCTTACTTTCCAGTCATGGGCTCCATTGGTCAACAAAATTACCGTAATATTTTGATTCGTGTGTTCATTCCAGTAATGTCTAAATGATGAAATTCCAGCTCCACCGTGACCAACCATTCTGTAGCCACCTTGAAGGTTATAGGATTCCCATCCTAATCCAAAATAACTATCCTTTCCGTTTGTTAATTTAACCGGTGTCCAAATCTCTTTAAGTTTGTCTTTGTTTAAAATTAGTCCATCTTGTAGTGCTTGAAACCATTTTACTAAATCATCTATAGAGATATTCAGACCAGCACCAGCGTACACTGGTGGCGAATAATTCAGCGGGAACATTTCTAAATTTCCATTAACATTTTGGTAGCAAGTAACCCTATTTGGAATAACTTTTTTAAATCCACCATATTTAGCCGAATTCAAATTGAATTTGTCGAAATATTCAGTTTGCATATATGATTCAAAATCCTGATTTGCCAATTTTTCAATTATAGCACGAATCAGCAAAAAACCTGTTGCATTATACTTTGATTCTGTTCCTGGTTTGGAACTAAATGGTTTATCCTTTAAAGCCTCAATAACAGATTCTTCACTATCCGGGGCTAAGAAAATCTGATAATCTATTTGGTCCGGAATACCAGAAGTATGAGATAGTAACTGTTTGAGACTTAATTTTCTCCAAGATTCAGGTAAGTCGCTTCTGTTTGGAAGAAAGTCCTCTACAGTTTCACTTACATCTCGTTTATGAATGCTTAATAATTTATGAAGTGCAACTGAACTGAATAATTTAGATATTGAAGCTACGGGAAAAGACTTATCTATAGTCATAGGTACCTTAAGCTGGGCATGTGCCGAACCGAATGATTTTTGGTGCACTACTTCATTGTCAATGAGTATTGCATAGTTTAAACCAATAATCTTCAGACTATCGATGGTGCTTTCTAAATATGCATCCGTTTTACTAAAAACATTTTCATTATTTTCTTGGGTATAACATTTCCCTGCCAAACCAGTGATCAAAAATAGAATTGCCAATTGTTTTTTCATTAATTGTAATAGTTTTTTGTTATTATGTTGTGTATACGGTCTCGGCTATGATTCCACAACGAAATCAGCCGATGATTAATACTTTTATTTTGTTGTAGTACAAAACCACAATGAATTATGGCCATTGTTGTGTATAGTTTTTACTTAGCACTTGTGTAGTTAATCAATTCACTCGTATATCGAAAACCACCACCGCTTTCTTGGATGTGTTTTATATTGTATTTCAATTTGGGAGAATACCAAAAAGTGTCCGTGACTTTTCCTTTTCCGCCAGCTTCATAATTTTCAACATATCCAACATATTTTATTTTGTATGTCATAAACTTTCCAGCTGCTAAATTAAGTTCTTCAAATGATAGAATTTCTACGTCTTGACTAGTTATTCCTTTTTCACCAGATTCATTTGTCCATTCAGATTCATATTTCCATTTTTTTCCTACTTCTAAAGGCCAGTCACGAAATGGAGTATCACTTTTCTTTTTATTTAGAATATTAGAAATTTTTAGTGTATCGAAACCATTCCAAAGCCCCAACCCTCCTTTAAAATACACTACTTCCCGAACGTCATTTCCTTCTCCACGAATTTCACCGTCAACTGAGCTTGTCCATCTCAAAGTCAATTTTTCACCAATTTCATAATCATTTAAAGTTGGTTTATTTGTTGGTGAAGGTTTACAGCCAGAGAGGAATAATAAAACTATTATCAACTTAAATATTATCTTTTTTTTCATGTTTGTTATAAAAATTGATTGAAATTATATGCAACGGTTGGTGTATGTGGGTAGCTGTGCTTAGCAGCCATGAACATCATACAGATCATTAGCGGTATTTTTTAATCTAACGTTCAGGATAAGAAACCTGACCACAGGGAATGATCATGCATCTTTCGCCAAATATAATTTTAAGCCCCATCGGTATTTGTTGGTTTAATGATTGATCTTTTTCCATGAGCCATTCACAGTCAGGAAAAATTCCGGTATCGCTTTGTGCGAATAACATTCTTGGAAGAACCCCTGCTGTTTTCGTTGACCTAGGATATAGCGATCCAATCGCCAATACAATTTTTTCACCAGGTTCAATGGTTTCACTTAAAACGGGATTTTCAATGTAGACAGGTAATTCATCGATCATACTTTCCGAAATTTCCACTCCATCTAAAGCCCATTCACTCGACAATGGAATTAGCTTAAACTTCTCATCACTACCAGAATGTGGGTAATTATATTCCTTTGAAAAAACTATTTGAACATGAATCGAAATAGTACTGTCATTAGTAATGGTAATTGGTATATATCTAATATTGTAATCCATTCTCTTCGGGTCCGTGTAGTCAATTCCGCGGTTAATTCTGTTCTCAATCAGTAGCCCACTTTTCGGTAACTGTTGCTGTTTTGCACCGCTCTCAATCTGTAACTCACCATTCGGTGTTTGCTGATTCCCGGAGCAAGCAATCAGGACAGTTAAAAATCCGACTATAGTGCTAAAATTCATAGTTAATTTTTTTAATTGCCGCTAACACTCTGTGCAGACGACGTAGGTGCGTCTAGCGGCTATGGTCATATGCACATTGTTAGCTGGATCCATTTATTTCGTTCTTTTTAATTGTGTGAAATCTTTTAATGTATTACCATCGTATCTCCATAAGATTCCATATCTACCACCAAACCAGATATTTCCATCTTTATCCTCCGAAATACTCATGATATCAATCAAATTATCACTATTAACTATTTCAAATGGGATAAATTTCTCTCCATCATATTGGTATATGCCTTTTCTTGCATAACTTGACATCCACAATATTCCCTTACTGTCCTCAAAAAATTTGGCCATAGGAATTTTCTCTTCGTTTTCAGATTTTTTAAGACTGATAAATGATTTTCCATCATATTGATAGATTCCTCCATTTCTAGTACCTGTCCAGATTCTTTCTTTACTATCAATGTAAATCGATGATATCATTCCATCTCCGATTCCGTCACTTAAAACATGATGAATAAACTCCTTACCATTGTATTGGCTAATACCTCCATGCGAAAATGACCCAATCCATATATTTCCTATTTTATCTTCTACAATAGCAGATATGGAATTATGATACATGCTATCTGGCATTAAATTTCCCCTTTCTTGTAGATAATATTCATACTTATGTCCATCGTATCGATAAAGTCCGGCGCAGTTGGAGCCAACCCAAAAACGCCCTTTTCTATCTTGTAAGATATTTGTGACTGCATTAGGATTGATCATTGGATAATATTTATCTAACCATTCACTTGTTTTAGGGTATTTGGGGAGGGCAATAGTTTCAAAGTTGTTGCCGTCAAATTTACATAATCCATTTTCAGTCCCAAACCAGAAAAATCCATCTTTATCTTCTATGATTGTCGAAATGTCATTACCACATAATCCATTATCAATATTGAAGTTT
The DNA here is from genome assembly GCA_028280415.1 of Saprospiraceae bacterium. Lineage (GTDB taxonomy): Bacteria > Bacteroidota > Bacteroidia > Chitinophagales > Saprospiraceae > JAHDHW01. The sequence continues at coordinate 194,988 of JANQLV010000061.1, read as the reverse complement.
GTAAATGATTGACCATCATATTTATAAACGCCTTCTTGGGATGTTGCAAACCACATGTTTCCAGCATTATCCAAATATCCTTTGTATACTACATCTCCTGCATCATATTGTTTGAAAATTGAGTTTGCATCAACTAGTTTTTTTGACTCTGATTTAGCATGATCTATTTTTGTTTGGTCTTGTGAATTACATGAAGCATTCATGATAGAAATCAAGATTATTAATATAATTCTCACTTGTTTCTTATTTTTTATGGTGAATATTAAGGGAGCATTTTGGTTACCGCTAACGCTCTACGCAGACGCGGTGGCCGCGTCTAGCAGTCATCGACGTTCTGCACTTTGTCAGTGGCTTTTTTTATTTATGCTATTTAGTAGTTCAACGATCATTGAATCTGCTTCGATTTTGCCTAAGTAGTAACTTTCATTTATTGTTCTAAACATATTGGTGTTATAATTTGAAAAAATATTTTTTTCATCAATGAGCATTTCATGATTCATCCCCAATTCAGCAAGTGCATCTTGTGTGACTCTGCCACATAGATAGAACATGCTAGCATGCCATAAGTTTCTTGGAAAATCAATATCTAATTCTTTACTTTTATAGTAAAATTTATCTCTGATCGGACTTTTTCCATATAGATAGAGCAAGTGTGATCCTTCATGAAATACTGTTTCGACAAAGGCATTAGTTGTTGATGATGGATCCAGTGTTGACAAGATAATATTCATTTGGGGTTTTGAAGAAGTATAAGCACCTGCCCAGTTAGCATAAGCAGTGATGTCAACTCTGACTTTAGTGGAATCAGGCCATGAATTCAGAGATAATACTTCCATCTTTTTAATTACCTCTTCTTCAACTGCTTTAATATTTGATATATGCTTGTTTAAGATTAAAGAATTATGTGATTTATGTATTTCCCAAAAGTACTTTTTATAAATAGGTGATACTTTATTGAGTATCTCCGTGAATTCTTTCGAGAAAGATGTATCAATGATTTCTGTAGACTCTTGTCTCTTTTGTAGCCATAGTCTCATTGGATTCAAATCTCTTCGAAGGCTTTTTGAAGTAAGGTTTTTTTGGTAATATATTATAGCTTGCTCCAGAACTTCTTTTTCATTCTTTGATAACTTTAACATTGAAGAATACTCGCCAATTTCTAAAAAGTTTAAATCGTCTTCTTGAAGTTTTTTTAATTGGCTACTATCCGCCTTTTGATATAAAAAGTGATGAAGATTAATCCAATAATTATTATGAAATTCAAAATATTGAGTATTGTAATTGGTTGTGGTTTCTTCATGCAAATTACAAGAGATTAAACTGATTATCGCCAGTAATGAAGTGAGGTATTTCATATTTAACAACTGTAAGATACTTTAAAAATTGATAAATTCTCCTAATTACCTTTAGTCTGATTAGTATAATACACTACTGATTTACAGGGTTTTAAGTAATACACTAGTTGTAATATTTATGCGCCTAATTGCACTAACGGCCAGTGTATATGCAGGACACCCCTTTAGGGTGGCTTGACATATAGCTACTATATAAAAGCTGTAACTTCAAGTCATTGTTTACCAAAAGCTTAAATTATGACTCAAATAGTTACTGCTCCCTCTAAATTATACATTGGGATCGACATCCACAAGAAAAGTTGGAAGGCTCATTTTTATAAGGATTTATTTGATGGGGCTACCAAAACATTTGTTCCGGATCCGGATCCTTTCAAAAAATATGTAGATTAACATTATGCTGACTATTAGCTAAGTTGTGCTTATGAAGCAGGATGTTGCGCCTACTCTGTTGCGAGAGCTTTCCAATCCTATAGCTGGAAAGTATTGGTAGTTAATCCTGCGGATGTTCCACGTTCAGGGAAACAGAATATTTTCAAAACGGACTAAATCGATTGTATAAATATTGCCAAGCAATTAAAAAATGGGACCTTAAAAGGATCAAATCCGATTAAAAAGTTTTTTCTCTATCATGGAATAAAGGTTCCTGAGCGATTCGATAATCCAAACTGGAGCCATGCCTTCGTCAACTGGATGATTGATTTGAAATGGGAATTTATCACTGCACAAAAGAGATTATTATTTAATGCGGACTATCCCTGGAATTGGTCCTTTGACAGTTGCGGCTTTTTTGAGTGAGATTGGAGATTTAAGGAGGTTTTTGCTTCCTTTATTGGGGTGGTTACTGGCATTTATCAAAGTGGAGAAAACTTAAAAACGATAGATATGAACCCGAGAGGAAATCAAATTTTGCGTTCTTATATAATTGAAGCGACCTGGCTAGCTTGTCGCAAAGACCCAGTGATGCAGGATTATTATAGAAACCATGTGGGTAAGCATGTTTTTTACCACTTCCTAGTGATTAATTTTCCACCTATCCATGCCATAGGAATATAGCCTAAACTAATATCCAATATTTTATACCACAGAGGAGTAGGTATTATAATGGCTGCTATAATTCCAACTATTAGAAAGGCTAGCCCTACTCCCATAGCCAGTTTCATTTTGTTTGAAGCAGCGATTAATGCAGCTAAAGATGCGCCAATAAGAGTTCCCAGAGCATGGGCCAAAAAAGGGAATATATAATGCTTCAAACTTAATGTAGGAAATACTTTAGCCAATGCTTCCATGTCATTTATATCTGCATCTACTGGAAAAACTGTAAATCCATAATGAAATAAATGGTAGTTTACTATACTCCCTATAATAAAGCCAACGATTATGGCAAATATGTTTCTTAAAACTGATTTCATAATTCTATTTTTCAACATATTTTTTAAATGCAGTCATATATTTTTTTGATTGTTTTTTAAACACTGGTTTAAAGATAAATCCGAATAGTTTCATTCTGCCTTTTAATTCCATAGTAGTGTTACTCGTTTGTTTTACCCGATTATTAGGCAATTGTTCAAAAATAAGCTCTACTATATTTCGCCCCATTTCACTGTCATAAGCAAATTTTATTTGAGTCGGCAGGTTTTGTTCTAAAATAGTTTCGATAATAATCAATTCTTTATTCTTGAACAGGTAATGAAGTTTTCGTTTTGATCCCACATTACAATATTCTCCAGAGATTTGTTCTATAGTCTGCAAACCTTCTGTCCATTGTTTTGCGCCATCTGGATTAGTCATTTTCTGTGTTATGTTGTTTAATGAGCCATTTATTGTATTTGATAATGTGTATTTCATGCTATTATTTTTTTATTCTTTTTACAGGAATGCAGATATCTAAATCAAAATAATTCCAGTTAAGAATGTCCTCATTATTCCTGAAGATTTCAAGACCTGGAAGATGTTCAGGTTCATACATGCTATTGATTAACCAGTTATTAAATAAATAATTTATAGCCGTTGCAACTTTGTTGAAATCCCCTGACACAGTAGTCACCGCATAGCTGCATTTTGGTAAAATTTTAGTTTCGAGCTTGTAATCCGATTCCATTTTAAAGTCATTAGGTATCGTTATACACACTTCATAAGTATATTTATCTTTAGGTGTAATATTGGGATCATCTTTCGACATTCCAAATATTGTTTCTGATTGAAACAAATTCACACTTTTTGCCCATTTAATAACATCTTCAAAAACGCTCAAAACAACACCTTCTTCAAATGAGTTGAGTACCCGTATAAAAGCAACCCTTCGTTGAGGAAACTGCTTTACTTCTACTGGGAAGTCACTTTTGAATTCGGCCTCATTCACTTTGCAATGATACTTATCTAATTGAAATAACTCTTTACAAATCTTGCTATTCTCAATTTTCTTGAATTTTCGATAGGTGCTAGGGGAAACTCCAAAGTAATGCTTGAAAGATCTGGACAAAGTAGAAGGAGAAGAAAAACCACATCTGTATGCAATTTCCGCGATGGAATCTTTGGAAAGTTTTAGGAGTTTAGCCACTTTTTCTAAACGAAGGCGATTCGTAAATTCAAAAACAGATTCTCCAGTTACAGCCGAAAATATTCTGTGAAAGTGATAGGGTGAAAAGAAAGAAACTGAAGCCAGTTCCTCCAGTGAAATAGATCTATCTAAATTGGCATTGATAAAGTCTATTACTGTGTTAATTCGTTTTTTATATATCTCATTTGATTGATTCAAACTTTGTCTCATTGAGTTTCTTTAATGTGCTACAAATTTCCAGTAATCGCCATATGGCCCATATCAGCCAAAATTTCAATATGCTTGTATTTGATCTATCGATCCCGAGAATATTCTCTTCTTTCAATCTAAGGCCAATGAGCCGCAAAACATTTGTTTGAACTCGAATTTTGATATTTTGAGTCGCCTAGCTAAACTATGCGACTCAAGATAAGTTTTGCCAAAACCGCCCCTTTTTTCGACTTCAAAAGTCGTTCTAAATATACGATTAGTTACTTTCAATAAAGGATTCATCATTCAGAAAAATATAATCTGTATACCCTTTGTGATCTCCTCCATAAAAAGTTTTTACATCCAGGTCATTCATTTTTTATAATAAAGCTTTTATGGCAGAGTTGTTTAAATATTCATCATCCTTACCCAACCTATAGTATAAAAGGAACGTCTGTCTAATTAAAAACTCAAAAGAATATTATGAAAGCAGGACTTTTTCTTTTAGCACTCATTGCGATTAGCCTTATGACCAATTGTAGCAGCAATGATGAACTAGCAAACGAATTGGAATTCGAATCAACAGGCTTTATCGCAGGAAGCGATAAAGGGATGTGCCCTTGTTGTGGTGGCTGGATAATAAAAATTGATGGTGATGAAAATTCATATCGCTTCGAACAAATCCCCGATGATTCCGGAATTGACTTGAGTGAAACGGTTTTACCCGTAAAATTCAATTGGACTTTTGACCGCGAATGTAATTCTATTAACTACATCATAATTGATGATATTGAATTGAATTGATGAGGTGCCATTTTGGTCTAAAACCATCTTAAACTGCTCTTTACAAAGCCTGAGCAATTAGAGATTAATTTTTTAAGACTCTTATTATTGAGCTCTATTCATCCAGCAATTCGTTAATTGCTAATGTTAGAGCATTCACGTCAAATGCCTCATAATTTTTAACTATCAGGCCATTTTTATCAATAAGGAAGTAATTGGGAAAGGCGTTTATCTTATACGCTTCCAGCACTTCATCATTCCCGATCAGGTTCAAAAATTTTGCTCCTCGTTTTTGCATTATTTGAGCAGTTTTCACAGGATTAGAAGAAGAGATTCCCACGACCTGTAGCTTACCTTCAAACGCTTCACTGAGCTTTTGCAGTTCTGGCAGGGATTTAATACAGGGCCCACACCAGTATTCCCAGAAAACCAAAAGTATTGGATCAGCCGCAGACAAATTTACAGTAACTGATTGTTCTGAAATTTTTGGAAGATGTATCGACGGATATTTTTTTCCTACCAGGCTCGGTTCTTTTTTTGTCTTTATTGGAGACTTGTTTTTGAAATGATTAATTGTCGATCTGTATTCCGCAATTGATGTTTCTACCTCTTCATTGATCTTGATATTTGTCAGCGTTAGCTGCTTAAAAGAGCGGTCATCATGCTGAAGCTTAGTCTCTATGAATTTGACAGGCAAATAGGTCTCCCTGTCTAAATAAACCCGTCGTTTTCGATTTCGGATATCGTATACCGGATCATCCTTAAAGGTATATGCGAGAATGTAGTATTTATCATCTTGTTCTAGTCTAACTGATTCATGACCGGCCTCTGCATACAGCATGTATACTGAAACCATCTGCCCGCCCGGCGATCCTAAAAAACCAAAGCTCGTTGGCTCTTTAGTGTACCTTTTCTTCTTTGTCGATATTTCATATCCAAATCCCTGAAAGTAGAGATATTCTTTCGCATAATCATCTCGTTTCCCCCAGAAATTAATGCCCAGTATACTATCCTGTCTAAATCGCTCAATCAAAACAGTGCCGGTATGATCCCAGATACCTCCGGAGGGAAAAGTATCTATGCGATTAGCCTGATAGGATAGTCGATGAATTTCTTTGATGCTTTTTTGATACTTTGCCAGTATGGATTCTACAGTAGGTCCCTGTGCTTGTAAAGCACAGCAAATTGAGAAGCTAAGTATGATAGAGAACGTTTTATTCATTTACATCCAGAATTTCCACCACCAATTATAATGCTTTTTGATCAGTTTCATAGTAAGCCAGTCAATAGCTTTCATTTCGCCTGCTCCCGAGCCGGCATTTGTCATGATAATAAAAGCCAAATCAGAATCCGGGACAATAATCGCCCGACAGAAAAAAGTCCCTGCTGAACCATCCATTCCGGAATACCGATGCCCTGCCATATGACCATTTGCAAAGCCAAGAGAAAATCCCCGGAATCCAAAATGAATGCGCTGCCATGTTTCTTTCAAAAGAAAGCTGTCCATTCCCTCTAAACCTCTCAAATTTATTTGAACATATTTCGCAAAGTCTCCGGAAGGCATGCTCAAATCTCCGGCTGGCCTCAGCAAATAAGGAATTTTGTATTCATGATCCGGCGCATATTTTTCAATAGCCTTTCCAGAAATAATATGTCCCCAAGCTTGTTCAGGATTGTAGGTATTGGGAAAGCCAATATAGACATTCAAGTCCAGCTCTTTTGCAATGTACTGCTCTATAAGTTCTTTGTATGATTTGCCAGAGGCTTTTTCAAGCATCAGGGCTGCTAAGGTATAACTGGCATTTGAATATAAATGTTCGAAAGTACCCTCTTTTGAAGTTTTGGCACTCGGTTCAAATTGCAGCAAATACCTGGCGAACTCCAGTTGCGGATTCTTTGCATTGGGGTCAATTTGAGGAAATTCTTCCTCAGCAGAAGTAAAAGCCTGAATTCCAGCTTTGCATAAAAATAATTGCTCCAGCGTAATTGCCTGATACTGGGGATGGCTCATAGCTTTGAGTTCAGGAAACAAATCAAAGAACCCGGAATTCCATTGTATCTGTTTCTCTTCAATTAGCTTGCCCGCAATCAATGCCAATACAGATTTAGAACAGGAGCCCAGGTGAAAATAATCATTCTTTTCGACAAGGTTTTCTGTTCCATGAATTCTTGTCCCTTTAACTACCTGAACATAAATACTATCTGCCGACATCAACGAAACAGCTACCGCTGGTAGTTCAAATTTCATCCTTGCACGATCAATTAATTTATGAACCGAATTGTCCGTAATATTTTGACTATAAAGCATAATGATATTGAACATCATTATGAAAGTGCTCATTAAAATTTTAAAGTGAAGGGCCATTGGATTTTATATTTTTGTCTGGCCAAAAGTATCCAATATTTAAAGGCAGGTCCCGTCAAAAAGGTATACAAAAAGTAGTATTTTAGTAGTAATCAGGTATTATGAGGCTTTTTTTGTTCAAAATGCCCCTTGAATTTCCTCGCTTCGGATCTTTTGGAAATCCCCAGCTTTTTAAAAATCGTCGTCACATGCTTTTTAACCGTTGTAACTGAAATAAACATTTCTTCTGCGATTTGTTGATTTGATTTACCGAATGCCAATAATTCCAATACCTTGTATTCAGTATTACTTAATTCATCCAACTGTTTAGCCTCTTTAAGGTCCTTTTCAAATCTTATTTCAAATTTCAAATCCATTAACAGTATGACAATAATAGCCAAGAGTACAATTATCACGAAAGAGCTCATGGGGATTTCCATATCTTGTATTTTATATTTAGCTAATGGTCGATTTAAGCTTCCTTAGCTGCATCATTTTGTTCTTTTCTTTTTTGCAATTGGGCTTTTACCTGACTACGAAATTTTAGGTTTCGCTGATATTGTCTTTTGTTCAAAAACTCAATCAGATAAGCAACTACTGCACCTCCGAAAATTGCTATTCCGAATTCAGATAGAACATCGAGAAGAACAGTATTTACAAACTTCCCCAGAAAATCGCCATAAAAATACTGAACAGTCCGGGCCAGAAAGGTTATAATAATCCCTGCGGTAAAAAATATTCCCAAGAATAAAGCATTGAAGTGTTCCTTGTTTATTATGAGGTCCAATTCATCCGGATTCTTTTCAAAATAGTCAATAACCTCTTCTGTAATCTGTTGTTTATCCGAAAAGATCGCATTGTTGATATGATCAAGTAACTTCATAAGCTAAAACATTTAAAGCAATGCAGTAGTAAAACCGATTGATAGTCCTATTCCACTACCTTGTTCATTCCAAAAGTCTTTTTTCACCCAGACCTGATTTTGAAATAAATCAATCGAGAAGGCACTTTTTTCATTCAAATAATACTCAAAACCAAAAGTAAATCTGCTAGTCAATACATTTCTGCTTTCCTGCCTGATATTTATATCAGAAGCACTTTGAGTCGCTTGTGGATAATTGTAAAACTTAATTCCTGGCTGTAACATAAGAAAGTAGCGATATTTTGTCTCCCCAAACCGGTATCCCCCGCCTAGCAGTAAGTCCGAAAACAATACCGTTCCATTTACGATATTGGTCAAACCATTTAGATTTTGCAATCTATATTCAGCATCATAGGTATCATAGTTTAGTCGAAAAAAGACATCATTATTATTTCTCAATCTGTATTCTATAGAAGTTTTTAGGATCAGTCCCCCGGAAAGAATGTCAGAAATATTATGTACATACCCGATTTCAAGAGCCGGTAAAAAGATCTGCTCTCCAATATTATGCTTTGCTTTTGTATCCGTTTGCGAGTAGCAAACTACTTGCAATAAGCCCAAAACAATTATAAATAAACATTTTTTCATTATATCGATAGCCCTTTTCATTTGTAGATCACATAATTAACCTTGTCGACTCCTGTATTCCCCGAAGCATCATCGTATGCATAAATGATAACCTCGTATTGTCCCTCTTTTTCTATTGTCAATTCTCCTTCAAATAAATTGGTAGACACCAAGCTTAAGGGAACTTCTGTAAGCAACTCATCATTTAACTTGACAATTGCTTTTACTTCCATTTTCTCAGAATCCCAAATCCCATTTTTGTTTATCGTACATCCGCACATCATCACTATATTGGCTTTAAGTTTAAAAGGTTTAGCCTCTACAGAAGCCAGGGAAATATAATGATGCGTTCTTGGCTCTAAAATATCAATGATGAATCCCGGAATTTCAACTATGACCCCATCTCCGAGAATATGCTTTCCCGGGACCAGCCATAATTCCGTACTGGCATTTACCCTTGCCTGCTTGTTGTTTATTGGCGCATATACCTCTATGGTGACAAACACCGGCTCATCTATATCTACAACTGCCATAAATTTTGCGGTATTGTCATCTGCAATGGATTTACCCCTTTCCCTTGGCGTCTTCATGATTAAATCCGTATTTCCTGTTGAGCCCTGAGTTTTTCCCTGAGCCAGTATTTCACCGCTCATTTTATTTTTGATAATTACATAAGCTCCGCCAAGGGATGAGCCGATAAACTTTGCATCTTTTGCTTTTGCCCTGACAATAATCTGAGTCTCTGTAGCATATGAAAATACACTAAAAGAAAAGATCAGGAGGATAGAGAATAGGAATTTCATTTTATCGTATTTTAAATATTTGCTAATGATCTATGGTATAAATCAGGAAGTGCTTTTGCTTTGCAAGAGTATAAAGGCTAAAATTAAAGTCTGCTATTATGAATAGCCATACCACCTTCTTTCACGCATCCCTGAATGACGAATATATTACAAGATTCAAAATTGTAAAAAGGATTCCGAAAGTATTCCACGATACTTAAGTTTTTAACAAAAAAAATACTATTACTTATACGGGAAGGTTCATGTGAAATAAGGTACTCCGGATTTGCTTAATCATAACAGCTCACATTAGTAATACACTGAGCCTATCGCTCTGTGCAGACGTAGTAGCCCGCCATTTAAAGCTGTTTTCCCAAGTGTCGGTAGAATGTCCGTGCGGGCTATTGACGTTCTGTACTTTGCTGGCAGCAGTTTTATTTTTAATTCATTCTATATTTTTCTCGATATTCTGATGGACTTAAACCTTCCTTCTTTTTGAATAATCTTGAAAAATATTGTGGATATTCGAATCCTAATTCATAGGCTACTTCGGAAATACTTTTATTCGGTTTTAATAATATATTTTTGGCTTCATCAATCAAGTATAATTGCAAATGTTCGGTTGTTGTTTTGCCTGTTTCTTTTTTAAGGGTATCACTAAGGTAGCGTTGTGAAACCGACATCTTCTCTGCTATTTGTTCTATACTTGGAATACCTATTTCTTGCAGTTTTCCCGATTCAAAATACTCTTCTAATTGTTGGTTAAATTGCTCTAGCAAATCATTCGATAGTTCTTTTCGATTTAAAAACTGTCTTTCATAAAAACGATTGGCATATTTTAGAAGGGTGCCTAATTGAGAAATGATGATGTCTTTACTGAATTGATCCTGATTGTTGTGATATTCTATTTTAATATTTTTCACAATGGATTCTATCTGCCTTTCTTCACTTGGTGAAAGGTGCAAGGCTTCATTTGCGGAATAGGAAAAGAACCCATATTTCTTAATTTGTTTTGCTAATTCCGTTCCTTTAAGAAAATCTTCATGAAAGTTTATCGAAAAACCTTTTTGTTCAAAAACTGCGCTACTATCCCATTGCAAAACTTGTCTTGGGGCAATGAAAATCAATGCCCCATTAGTAAAATCATATTTTGTTCGTCCATAGTTTAAGTTTCCTTTGACAATCTTCTTTAGACTAATGGAATAACAATCATTAGTTATCGGAGGTGAACTCTCTTTTGGACAAGGAAGAAAATTTTCCCCTGTAGCAGATAATACACTCAACATTGGATGTTCAGGGCGAGGTAATTGAATGTAATCATAATAAGCTGAAAGTGTTTTGAAATGTCGCATATCAATTTCTCAATTTTTTATATCCTTTTCTACTAATACCAATTGTTCATTATAGGCTTCAATTCTGGCATTGGCATTACTGTCTACCAATATAATAACCACCATAAGCGCAATAGTTGTAGTGCTGATTGCCCGCCAAATTGGTTTGTCAATAAATATAAATAACAATGCAGCTACTACAATAATGAGTGGAATAATTTTGAAAACTATGGTTTGATACTCTTGCATTGTTTTTTCAGTTCGGGCAATTTCTGATTCTACAAAAGCAGAGGCATCACTATTATAATCTACTGTAAAACTTGTAAGTCTTGATTTATTGGTAAAAAATATCCCAAGCCCGATAGCCAACAGTAAAGTCCCCGCTACCAATGTCGGGAATACAAAAGCTTTAGCGATCTCGGTTTTTCCTAATTGCCAAAAACCTATGGTTGCCAATAGAAACATGGCTCCGAAAAGGATGAAAAATGTTGATGAAAAAACTTCGGCTTTTGCCCAATCTATTGCTGTTTTTAATATTTCCATGTCTTTAGATTTAAAAATTCCACGTACAATTAGTTGCCTTTTCTGATACTTCCCATAGCTTAGCTGCGACTGTTCTATCCAAAACAAATGGTTCCAATTTACATTCGCCAACAGGTCCTACCCAGTTGCTTCTTCCAGTTGGGCCATAATAAGCCTGCTCTTTCAAATGATCTTCAGTAGCACACATAATTTCAGGATAAGCACCTTTTTCAGCCGATTGAACCATTGGGGAAATTGAAAGAATAGACCACATAATCCTTGTCATCAAAGAAGCATCTTTATTGATAAGAGATGTTTTGGATGCGCCAGGATGGCAAACATAAACACTGACGCTCTTATTTGCTTCTTTTATTCGGTTTTGCAGCTCATAGGCAAACATCATCTGAGCCAATTTACTATGGCAATATGTATTATTGGGATGATAATTCTTGTCAAAATTCATGTCTTCGAATTGAATTGTTTTCAATCCCATTTTATAGCCCTCACTTCCTACAACCACGATTCTTCCATTGGATTGTTCGACTCTGTCAAATAACAAGTTGATTAACAAAAAATGTCCGTAATGATTGATACCCAATTGACTTTCGAAACCGTTTGGGGTAAAGTCCTGCTTCGAAATTTGTGCAACAGCTGCATTACAAATCAAGGCATCAATTTTGGGTATTGTTTTAAGCACCTCTTCTGCGGCATTTCGCACTAAAGAAAGCTGAGCCAAATCCATTTTAATAAATGAAACTTTAGTAGCTGCCCCCAATTGTTTTTTAAGGTCGTCAATTGCTTTATTGGACTTGTTTTCATTTCGGTTAAGCATTAGCACCTCAGCTCCTTTGCTCAAAAGTATCTTGCTTGCTTCAAACCCCGCACCTGCATTTGCTCCTGTAATGAGGTAGGTTTTACCACTTAAATCTCCTATTCTTTTGGGAGTCCAGCCCTGTTTGCCAAATTCTTTCGCATTCATCTCTGATTGTTTTTTTGTTGAAAAGAATATCACAAAGGTAGATTTGAAGCCGTTTTAATGCCTTATACTAATTTTCGAATCTTGTATAATTTTTGGTTTAGTCTTTAATGCTGCCAACATACATTAATAAACTCACATATTTCTATTCACCAATGCTAATTGTTAAAATGAATCAATTGAACATTAGATGATAAATGAGTAACTTGACTAAGAAACTGAAAAGGTAGTTACTATGCAAGAAAAGACTTCAAGTGAGTATACGATCGCTGAATACTTAGACTACGATCATCGTTCTGACATAAGGAATGAAGGTGATGCGTATTTTACACTTCGGCAGCTGTAGTTATTTACTATAACTCCTTTTATAAATGTTCTTTAAAAAACTGTATTGTCAGCTCAGATACTTCATCATGAATTTGCTTTCTATCTACTCCTTCATTATCCACTGTAAGATGTGGAGCTACTCCTTTACCAAACTCAGTTGCTTCGTTCAAAAAGACATAATGATCAACATTGTCCCCAAGCAAATGCAGCGTTGAAGTGGGTATAAGTTTATGATAGTTTAAAGCATTGTGTGCTATGGGAGTATTAGTATCTCCTTTTCCTGCTATGATCAACAGTGGAGCGCTAATGTTTTTAGTTTGCTCTTTTGAGTGGAAACCAAAACCTATCCCAGGAGCCATAACCAAAAATGCTTTTATCCTATTATCCTTAACCCGATCCTTGTATTTTTCATAAGAGGCTATAATCAAGCTATCATTCTGAAAATCTATCACTTCTTCTGTCTTTGGAAATTCCGGTGGCAGTTCTCTTTTTTTGTTTTCCTTATCTCCCTCGTGGTAGGTTCTATCCACCAAGCCGCCTGCCAAAGCGATTTGGGTATAGCCTCCCAGCGAAAATCCTATTCCTCCAATCTTTTCTTCATCGATGTAATTTTTCAGATCTTCGGTTTCCAAAATTCTGTCGAGTACGAATTGAATATCAATGGCTCTTTCCCACCATTTCACAAATTCTCTAGGAACTTTATTAAATGTTGTATTCCCATAATGCCCTAAAGAGACGACTACATATCCCTTTTTTACCATTTTTTCAATCATCCAGGTCAGGGAAAATCGATTCCCGCCTGTACCATGAGAAACAATAAGTAGCGGATATTTTCCATCAACAAAATTTGCATCGGGAATGCTTTGAATGGTCTTGAATATGGCCTTCTTATCTTGAGTTTGGGCTTTCGGTTCGTCATAAGTCGGATACCAAACTTCCATTTCCAAAGGCCGTTTTCTTTCAGTATCCTTTAGTTTGTATGACCTTTGACCAATATTATAGTTTACAGAATTATTTTCACTACAAGAGCTTAAGCCCAAAATCAGGAGGGCAAATAGTATACCTAGGTGCTTCATTTATCCGCGTTTAGTCCTTGCTGCTTCGCATAGTCAAATTTACGTAAAACTGTTAACCACTCAGATACCTGACCCCGAGATCGATTAACGCTTAGTGTTAACGCGGACATCATAGCCTTTGTTGTCAGAAGTCGCCTTATCCGGTAATAATTTATTAAGGCCCTTTTCCATTAAATGGACAAACGGTAAAAATAAAGCAACCCCAAAAACATTAAAAAGCATATGTGCATTGGCAATCACATTCCCGATATCTTCGGTTGTTGATATTTTTTCAACTATCCCAACAAAGGGTTGAAATAATAATAATCCAATTATGATAGTTGCTAAATTGAAGAGCAGATGAAAAATTCCAGCTTTAAAAGCCTGTCGACTTCCATTTATAGTGGCCAGCAAAGTGTCTGAACATGTGCCCAGTTCTGCCCCCAGCATAATGGCTATTCCCCCGGCCGCCGATAAAAGTTGTTGCTTCCCCAGAACAATAGCCATCCCCACTGTACCACTGGACGACTGGATCATCAGCGTTATTAGTCCTCCGATTAAAGCTCCCTGCAAAGGATTTCCTTCCACTCGCTCAATCCATTTGGCAAAAACTTCGCTGTCTCTCAAAGGCAATACGGATTCCTCCATGATAAAAAGTCCGAAAAAGAGCATTCCAAAATACAGCAAAACATTTCCATATCTTTTCCATTTTTTATTCCTTACAAACACTTCAAATAATAATCCGATGAACAAAGGGATGATGGAATATTTTCCTACATCTAAAGCAATAATCTGACTTGAAAATGTTGTACCGATATTAGCGCCCATTATCAGGCCGATTGCCTGTTTGAAAGTCAAGGTTCTGGCATTGATAAAAACGATCACAAGGATAATAACCGCAGAAGAAGAGCCCAAAAGAATGGTGAGCAGCGTACCAATGAGTAATGATGAAAAAATATTAGAGGTATATTTCTGTATCGTATTCTTCGCTCTATCCGAAGAGATTTCTTTCATCACCTCTGAAAGCTGAGAGATGGCATATAGAAATAATACAAGTCCTCCTATTAAAAGCGGTAAGATTTCATTCATTTCTTTTATTAATTATCACCGGGCTTCTGCGGTCTATTGTTTGTTTCAATCTTCCAGGCATCAGCCATCACATATACATTATTACAATTTATTCCGGGCTCAATTTATTAAAATCCCGCATCTCTGCAAAAAGATGTTTTTTAACAAATGAATAATAATAATCTCCCTGGATTAACAACTATTTGAAATTTGCTTAATATTAAATTTACAGAAATGAAGTGATCAACTGGATCATAGACTGGAACAATCAGAAAACCTTTTCTCAAAATTCAAGTACCTGCTTTTAAAAGGATCGTCATTTATCTCTTCCCTATTTCAGCAAGCACTTTTTTGGGTTTCCACGCTTTTAGTTCTTCGATTTCAGAAGGGTCAATACATTCGATTAATAATCCGGTACAAATATTCAATGCCCAATCCGCTGATCAGCATCCTGGATTTTTTATTTTCGATTAACTGTCTGATCCAGTTTACCATTCCTCCATCTATGATTTCATAGGCTTCGGAATTTTTCAATAATTTAATTTTAAACCGAAACGCTTCATAGTACTCATTCTCCGCTTGAGCTTCTTCAACCAGGTTAACTTTTGATATTTGCAATTTAGTTTTTATTTTTTCAAATACAGAAACCAGTTTTGACCGGTTTTCATTTACTAATATTTTAAGCTCGATCTGTAAATCCGACTCCGCTATA
Organism: Saprospiraceae bacterium; assembly: GCA_028280415.1. Taxonomy (GTDB): domain Bacteria; phylum Bacteroidota; class Bacteroidia; order Chitinophagales; family Saprospiraceae; genus JAHDHW01. The sequence goes on along the minus strand of JANQLV010000061.1, from coordinate 179,498 downwards.
TTCAAAGCCTTTTCCAAAAATATTTGATAGGTATTGATATGATCGATCATGGAATCTATCTCAAATCTATAATCCCCTTTATCAAAACCTCCCGTTACCAAACTCAATATTTTAAAATGGGCGGTGAACCCTGGTAAATCAAATACCTGACACCTGATATGTCTATGGGATGCACAGACCTTTAAAAAATCCGGTCTTCTATTTTTTATTTTATCGGCCAGATATAAAGCAATTACATTGGTCACATCCGAGACGACTTCTGTATTTCTTAATGCAGTCAATACATTTTTCTGGTCGACCTTTCCCACTACTGAGCTTGTCCCCATAGCGGTAACCGGTGAAAACTCTTTTATTTCAAATCCTTGTTCCTTTGCCAATTTCAGCAATCGGTTTTCATAATCATAAAACTCAAAATAATCCAGTTCAACGGGGCGCACAAATCGATTGGTTTTATAGCTTTTTAATAATTCACTCGGCTTTATTTTTTTCGCCCTTTCATCAAACACCGCAATTAAAAGGCTATTCAAATCAGCATTTGATAAAGATCCGGTTAAGTATTCGAAAACCCCTTCATCTCTATACCTGCCTAAAATTCTCTTTAAGATATTTTTGTTCATTTGCATTATCGATTGTTAGCAATTAAATGATATCCCTTTCTATTTCCCAGGGCCAAGCATGGCTATCCTAAGATAGATTACAATTCCCTTGTAAAAAAGGTTTCATTTCTGCGAAGTCTAAATGTGTCGGCAGGCGGGGATTAATTTTCGCGTTTGTATTTTAGCAACTACAGTTTGTTATTAAACCGTATCGGATTTTTTGACTTAACTAAGTCTTAGGACTGCTTATCGAAATCTGATATATCTTAATTGCATTTCTTCTCCCGAATATTTCCTGGATAAAGCAATATCGAATCTAACCGATTTAAAGGCTTTTGCCATTCGAATAATTTTAAATCATTTCTATGTTTAAAAATCTATCAATCGTCTGTAAGTGGCCTCTTTCACTATGCCTATTCCATATTTACAGGGATAAACAGATAACTTTCTGATTGTTCATTATAAGGAGACAAATAATTTTCTCCACAATATTCAAAATTGAATGGCATGGATAACCTGTAGTCAGTATCGGGAAGAAATTCGTTATAAATATAGCGATAAGTAAAACCAACATTTTTGGCCAATCCTTTGTGAATGAATTTTAGATAAGTCCCCTGTGGAATAATTTTTATAACAAATTGTGGGTTAATATTTTTTAGATTTTCCACTTCTATGCCGATAAAAAAGTGCATTCCTTCCATATCCTGACTTTCGGACCAATACTGGATCTGGTAATAGCGCTCAGGAGTGATTTTATTATTGATTAAATCAAGCATCTTCATAAAATTGTTCCACTCCACTGACAGTTCCAATCCTTTTAAACTTCCGCTAACAAAATAGGAAAGCCCCACTAAAATCTTTTCTTCTAATTCGACCAGATCAGGAGGCTGGTTCCTCGCTTTTTTCGATTGAAAAATATATTCTTCACTAATAGCGGGGCTCAGTAAATGCGCCGGGATGGTTTCCCCTTTTCTAAGCTTTGACGGGGCAACACCAAAATGCTTTTGAAAAGCCCGGGTAAAAACTTCGTGACTACTGAATTGATAATCAAAGGCAATTGAAATTATCTTTTCATCAGAGTGTTGAAGTGGATAAATACTTTCCGTCAACCTGCGTTGGAGAAGGTATTTTTTCGGAGATATGCCTGTAATGCTTTGAAAAAGTCTTATAAAATGATAGCGTGAGCAAAAGCTTTCCCTTGCCATATCCGCCACACTAATATCCGATTTTAAGTTCGACTCGATAAATTGAATGGTCTTAAGAATAGTTTCCTTATTGGTCATTACAGCTAAAATGTCAGAAGTTAAATTCGTTTTCCCAATCAAAACTGGCAGACTGCTCATATGAAGCAGGCCAGTGATTGCACCAATGAGGCACTTCGCAATTTTCGACCCTTTCGTACAAATGATATGGTTTTATATCCAATAAAGGTGTTTCGTTTTCAGCATCTATATATGGCGTATAGATTATCCCCTTATCGAAATCAATTTCTTCGACAAAGATAGTAGTTATTAAAATTGGATTGGGTCTGAATTGAGAACGCGTAGCAAATACTCCAATTTCGGAGGGACCTTTTTTATAGGGTTGTTTTGTGACCAGCAGGTTTCTGTATTTTGGATTATCAAACAAATGTCCCCACCAAACGATTTGTAAATGGCTAAATCCATCAATACTTGTCAAGCCTTTTTTGTATTCCTCTTTTAGCTTGATGTAGAACCTTCCTTTTTCAACATGAATACTTCCAATTGAATTTACCTGAATCATATCTTCCATCTTGTATTTTTAAGTTAAATAATAGGACAAAATTAGTTTCGGGCTCTTTTTTATTCTTGACAATAATTGCTAATAATTGCTCAAAGTTTGATTATACTGGCTGTTAACAATTAATACTGGGATATTGGCTTCTATTCCGCGAGGTACAATTAAAAGAAGATAAAATTCATCGATCGAAGATTTTTCAAAAACGTTTCAATTCCGCGAGGTGCAATTAAAAGCAAGGAGAGGTTAATATTACCGGCAACACAGGAATGTTTCAATTCCGCGAGGTGCAATTAAGAGTTAACCCAACCTCGACGTATAATACCAGATGCAAAAGTTTCAATTCCGTGAGGTTCAATTAAGAGCCACCGTCAACTTCTATAATAACATCATCCATCAAGTTTCAATTCCGCAAGGTGCAATTAAAAGAATATTTGACATTGGGGTACTGGCGAATGATGTGGAGTCTCAACTCCGAAAGGTGCAATTAAGAGTAATCAAAAAAGACGGTGTTCAGATCGGATTAATGAGTTTCAATTCCGTGAGGTTCAATTAAGAGTTTAGAAAATTGCTGGATGGAAGATATTGAAGAGGTGTTTCAATTCCGAAAGGTGCAATTAAAAGACCAAAGCTTTAAAACTATAAATTACTGATTTACAGCGTTTAAAGCTACGATTTTTCAACATTTTTGTCAAAGAACATTTTAATTAAACCATTCCAAAATACAAATCATCGACGACTATTTTCAAGCAAAAATTTTCCTTTTCTACCTCAAAGCTCCAAAGCCGATTCCTGTTGAATTACCAACCCCCACCTCCCAGGCAAATTGTACAGACCGGGGGTCCCCCTCCACAATAACCGGGCAAAAGGAAGCTTTTATGTCAATATTATTAAATTTTATTTTCTTGATTTTTACATTCTTATACGCCGGATCAAAGCGTACTGAAACCTCGGTCGACAAGTTCATTTTCCGCAGTTTGGTCCGCAAAGTTTCTGTAAGAAAATCATCCGCATGTTCTTGCCCCGGATAATAGTATCGCTGATGTTTCTCCCCTTCTGCTTTACGCTTTATCAGGATCGGACTTTGCGCTAAAAATCGCTTTACTCTGCCAAAATCCGGGGTGGGGCTTAAGCGCACTTCTTTCACATACATCCCCCAGCAAATATGCTGATTGTTAAAAATTCCCTTTACAGCTTGTGTATGGAGATTTTCCAGCGGCGAACTGATAAAAAATTCACTGCCATTTGGAAAATTCAAGCCATGTTTAGTCGGTACTGCTCCCTCGAGCCAGGACAAAGAGTATAAAGACAGATCGTCGTGTAATTCGTTCTGTCCCAACCATTTGTGGAAAGCTCCAGCTAAATTTCTCTGATAATTGAAAGGAACCAGTTCGGTGTTGCTACTGAGTTTTAAATAGATACGCATTTGTAATTTTTTATCTCTTTGAAACGATCCCCGAAATCCGGCGAAAATCGCATAAAAACAATAAGATTCCTCTATCCTTCCGGATGAAAAATGCATTCTATCTCTCCTTGATTTTTTGAATAGAGCCGATCAGAAGTGTTGCCAATCGCCTGCCCGAAATTAAAGAAGATTTTTCTAAAAATGAAAAATGACAAAAATCAATCAAATTCATGACGAAAATCAGAATGCTGAAAAGCCAGTTAACTTAAGTTTGTAACAGAAATACGCCATTCGATTTCTGACGTTCGGAGGGCAAAATGAAATTCGAATCACGCAAAAAACTTTATCATGAAAAATAAGATTATCGTTCCTATAGATTTTTCCATGAATTCGCTTAATGCATACATCTACGCTCGTGAATTAGCTGTTTTGTTTGATGCCCGTATCGAAGTGGTGCATGTTTATCAAGGCAGTTTTGATAATCGCGAACCAATGGCTTTGAGAGCGGGGATGGGACGCAAAGAGATGTTACAGGAGCGTCTGGATGATTTTGTAAAACTATATCCAAAAGAAGAAGGGGAAGGAGTAGTTGCCACCCAATTGAGTGTAAAAACCAGATTGATCCATGGTTTCCCGGTAAAAAGTGTCATTAATATCAGTAAAGAAGAAAAAGTACTGATGACCGTCATGGGAGCCACAGGAGAGCATGATGCAGTTGACAAGTTTATTGGTAGTGTTTCTTCCGAGGTCGTTCAAAAAGCATATTGTCCGGTATTGCTAATCCCGAAAGGAATGAAATACCGTCCATTTCAAAATATTCTATACTCTAGCAATTATGAGTCTGTCGATCAGGAAATGCTGGAGCGTATCATGAGATTCAATAAGCATTTTGGGGCTGCCTTGCATTTTGTACACGTACAGAAGAAGAAAGATGAAACCTATGATCATCTCGAAAATAAAATATTCGAAAAATTATTCGAAAGCGGCGATCCTGATTTCTCTTTTAATCTCGCGACCATTCAGGCACCTTCTGTATTAAAAGGTTTATTGCAGTACAGCTCCGAAAATAATATCGACCTGATCGTTACTGTTAACCGGGAGCGCGGCTTCTTCGAATCCTTGTTCGGCGCAAGTCTTACCAAGCAAATTGCACTTAGGTCAACGGTACCAATTCTTGCTTATCACGCTTAAGAAACCTGGTTTCGCAAGCTAAAAATATTTATATGAAACAACTTCAGAAATATTCCATCGCATTTTTGCTCCTTATACTCGGAGCAGTTAGCTGTAGTGATCAACAGGTGGTAGAAAATGCAAGTATTGCTTTTGACAAAGCTTTCATCCCTGTTTTCTATTATACTTATACCGGAGATGCTGCACAAGCAGAAAGAGCCTTCATCGTACTTAATCACAGATGGGAAAAGCTCAACAGGCAGTTTGAAGAACATGCAAATAATGCGCATAACTGGCGAAGATCATTCAGTATGATCGATGCCTGGCTCGATGATACTGCTTATGCTTTATCTATCAAGGAGATGGATCTGGCACTGGTTCAGCTGGATCATGCGCGTTACGAATGGATAGACCTCCGCTGGCGGGAAGGGATGAAGTATTACCTCGATTATTTATGGGATCTCGAAGCAACGATCGATCTGCTGGTACAGTACAATAAAGATTCGCAATACAGTCAGCTATCGTCCGAAGATTTTATGCTTATGGTCTACGATATGGATGCGGCATGGAAAGAATTACAGGCAAATACCTGGGAAGCCGCTTTCTTTGATATGGACAAAAAAGAAGAATCTAAACGCAAACAAGTATTGGGCAATCAAATTGAAAGCTATATCAAAATTGCAGAAAGTGCTGAAAAAAGCCATATTAGTACAGCTGCTGAAGAGATGGAAAAAGCATATCTCAATTATATGATGCTTTTCGGAGATTTTGAAGCCAGCAAAACCTATTTCGCGGTTAATAAATAACTAAGAGAAATGAGCCTCAACGTTCCTATTAAAAACATAATGACTTCCAGACCGATTACGGTCTTTACTGATACTCCTTTTGCAGAGATAAAAAATATATTCGAGCAAAATAGTTTTAACCATATTCCGGTCATCAATAAAGATGAAACCCTCGCCGGGATTATCAGCAAGATCGACTGGTTAAAACGGCTCAAATATATTATCCGCGAAACCAGTGGAAAAACCTGGACGGATAAATATTTTGAGACGCTGACCGCTGGTATGCTAATGACGCCAAATCCGGTCACGCTCGGCCCGGATGATCCAATTGAATTAGTAGCTGATCTGATTATTGAAAATAAGTATCATGCTCTCCCGATTGTCGATGATGATCGCCTGATCGGTATTATTACTTCACACGATCTGATTACTTTTGCTTTCTACAAAAATCCGGTAGGAGAAAATTAAGCTTTCTCTTCAATTACATTTAATAGTTGTTGTTTGCTTTGTACTCCGGAAGTGCGCCATACTATTTCCCCGTTTTTAAAAAGCATAAGAGTTGGGACACCCCTTACCTGATAGCGCTGGGCAATCGCCTGATTCTTGTCAACGTCAATTTTGATAATTCTTATTTTATCCGAAACCTCTCCCGAAAGCTGTTCCAGAATGGGGGATTGCATTTTACAGGGCCCGCACCAGGTGGCATGAAAATCAATTAATACCGGTTTTTCACCATTTATGATTTCACTAAATTTACCTTTCATTTTTATTCCTTTTTCGATATCTGATTAGAGCTCTTCACACTCGCTCTTCATCAGCTTAATGTTTATCCGGAAAGTCGATACTCAATACTGGAAGTTCGGCATGATTGACCAATGCTTCAACATTACTTCCCGAGAGAATTCTTTTAAGCGGAGAACGCACCTGATTTGATATAGCAATCAGGTCCGCGCCTATTTCTTCGGAAAAATTCCGAATACCGGCATCCACGCTCCAGTCTTTATAAAAATGAGTTTTACAGGTCAAAGGTTTACACATTTCCTTAAAATCTTCCATTGCAGATTTGACCAAAATATAGGGTTGCCCAAACCAGGAAGAAGTATTTACTTCCAAAAGGTGAATTTCGGGTTTTAGTGGTGCTATAAAATCGAGCAAATATTGAAAGGCTCTTTTCTCTTTTTCAATGAAGTTAGATGCAAAGACCACTTTTTTTATCGGTTTTTGATCAGGTCGATTTTTGATGACCAGCACCGGACAATGCACCATGCGAATCACCTTTTGGGTATTTGACCCTATGAAATAATCACTCTTTCCGCTGGTACCATAGGAGCCCATGACAATGAAATCGATCTGTTGTTCTTCGACATACTGCTCAACATTTTTCAGGAACTTTCCTCCCGAATAATACATCTTCATGGCTATTCCCTGCGCATTGGCTTTGCGCTTCCAGTCATTTAGCAGGACCTCTATATTGCGCGTATTTTGCAAAGCTTCAGAATTGGCTTCCTTCTCCATATCACTCATGTTGTGCCATTTTTCTGGAATATCAATCCTCGTATAAAGATGAATACAGGCCTTATGAACAGCTGCCAATTCAAAAGCAACTTCCGTAGCATAGGTGGCGCAAGCCGAGAAATCCGTGGGTACCAATATATTTTTCATTCTTCATTTATATTAGGCAGGACAAGAGATTTTATCCTTACAAAAATGCTAAGGTAATACTTTGATTCTACTGATAAAAATCAACTCAATACTTGACTTTTGTCAGGTTAAAAACAGCATGCAGCTCCTATTTTTGAAAAAAAAAGAATTTGAAATGAAGAACACGAATCAATTTGTTGCAGTATGGCTTGACGCCAAGTTCGCCAATATTATCACGTTTGAAGATGATGAGACCAATGTCCAAACCGTTGAATCTGACATAGAAGACTATCGTCCTAAAGGAGGTTCGAGGTCAAAAACTCCCTGGGGACCAATGGATAAGATTTCTGAAAAAAAATACCTCGAAAGGAGAAACCGGCAAGTACAAAAGTATTTTGACAAAATCAGTGCGCTGATCAATAATTATAGCCAGATATATCTTTTTGGGCCTGCTGAGTTAAAAGAAAAATTGTATCGAAGTATTTCTGATCTTCATGCTTTTCGAGATACCAATATTAAAGTAGAAACCGCCGATTCTATGACGGAGGCACAAAAGATTGCACAGGCCAAAGAACATTTTAAACTTAAAAAATGAGCTGAATCACAAGCTCTACTAATGTAAAAATCTAAGACATATGACATATTCCTTCAAAAAAGTAATCATTGCCGCAGACCTTTCAGAGACAGACGACAATCTAATTTTCTATACCCAGCTTTTAACTCAACAGACCGGACTGGAAAAGCTTTATCTGGCACATATTATTCCCAATATGCTGGTTCCGGAAAATTCCAAAATGGCTTTTGAGCAAATGTTTCAATCCGATATACCCATTCAGGAAAAAGTAAGAGATACTTTGTCAAATAAGTTCAAGCAATACTTTTCGGATAGTACGATCGAGCCCGGATTTGAAGTTTTAGAGGGCAATGCTTACAAAAAATTATTGGAACTGATTGAGCAAAAAGGTGCAGATCTTTTGGTTGTTGGCAAGAAGAAGCACAGTGAAGGAAGTGGTATTACTGCCAAAAGGATCACCAGAAAAGCTCCTTGTCATATTTTATTCATTCCAGAAGAAATTCCGGAGAAGATTCAAAATATTGTTGTTCCGGTAGATTTCTCGGAAAATTCAGCCAGAGCATTGAAAGCCGCTTATGCTCTAAAACCCGAAACTGCTAAAATAACGGCTTTGAATGTCGTTCGAATCCTGTATACGGATTACTATATCGGCCTGGATCAAAATAAGGTCTTTAGAAACAGCATGCAGGAGCAGGCGATGCAGGCTTTTGTAGATTTTGAGCAAAAATACGCACTGGAAGACATGGGACTCCAAAAGGAAGTCATCATCAATGAGTACAATAATGTCAGTTCACAACTCAATGACTATCTCCAGGAACACAAAGCTGAACTGGTAGTAATGGGTGCACAGGGGCATACTGCTTTGCAAAGTTTTCTACTCGGTAGCGTTACCGAATCATTTATTGACCGGACACCAGACGTTCCCGTTTTAGTGATCCGATAAATTAGAAAAGATGAAAGACCTAAAAAAGATTCTCGTTCCTGTAGATTTTTCAAGTGCTTCAGCGAATGCACTCCATTACGCGATTCTTTTGGCAGATCGTATCAATGCGGCTATAGATGTTTTGCACGTTACTCCATTAGAGGGAACAGAATTGGAATATGGCGTTTATATCGCAGAGATCACCCAACAAAAAGTAGAGGCTGCTAAAGAGCAGCTGAAAACCTTTGTCAACACCAGTATTATTGCCACGGAGCAAATGCTCAAGGAAGCGCCTATTTTATCTTATGATTCGGAAATGGGCGCACCGGTAATAGCGATCTGTGAGATCGCCAAGAAAAAGGCCCATGATCTGATTGTCATCGGTAGTCGCGGCGCCAATCGTTCTACCCTGCAAAAGTTGATGGGCAGTGTTGCCAAGGGAGTGGTGAAAAGTTCGAAGTGTCCAGTGTTGGTCATTCCAGAAGAATCTACTTTTTCAGGGATTAACACCATGACCTATGCCAGCGAAATTCAGGATGCCGACCCTTTCGAAATCTGGAAAACACTTAAGCTGCTGGCACCCTTTAATCCTAAACTCCGTCTGATACACATCACAAAAAACGTGAGTGAAGATATCGATGAAAAGCTCAGCAAATTTTCCAGCTTTTTTAAAGAGAATGTACCTTCCCTGGAAATCGAAACCAGACAAGTCTATGGAAAAGATGTCGAGCAGTCGATCAATAATTATATCGAAGTAAATCCCAGCGATATTCTGGCGATGTACCAGAGTAGCCATGGTTTTTGGGATAGCATACTTTTTAGAAGTACTACCAGTGCTATGGCAATGATTTCCAAAATTCCCTTACTTATTTTAAAACAAAATTGATTGTTTTTACTGTTTGCTTCTCGGCTTTCGAATAATGAAAGCTGAGAAGCAAATTTTATGTGTAAGAAACGGATAAAGTAATTCTTTCCTTTCCCCCTAAATCAAAAGATTTTACCCCCTTTTTTTGAACCCAATAAAAAAAGCCATCCCAAAGTTTAACAACTTCGAGATGACTTTACCAAAGAACGCCATTCTTATATATATCTATTGAGTTAATTCTTTTTTCTTGATAAGCTGAGTTCTCAACTTATTGGCGACCATCGTTACTGCTTTTTCAAAATTATCGGCATTTGCCTGGGCAAAAAACTCTCCCTGACCGGTTCGCAATCTTACTTCCATTTGCTTATCTTCTTCTCCAACATTACTCCCTTTTTTCAAGAAAACATCCGCACGGATAATATTTTGATTAAACGTCCATAATTTTTCGAGTTTCTCATTAATTACTTTATCAAGGTAAGGGTTAATTTCCCACGGAGCCTGAATATTTATTCTCATTGTTCTGTCTTTTTTAGTTAATAAATCCTTGTTTATACTTCAAAGTTAATCATAAAGCCCGCGCAGGACATTGAGAAACTTCAAGGGACGGGATGATTTCTATCACCCATTCCAAAGGATTAATACAGTAATTTTGAATCATATATAAGATTGTATTATGGAAATATCAGTGGACAAAAAGTTAAAAACCCTTCAGGAAGAGTTCAATGCGAGTTATCCTTTCTTGCGTATTGAATTCTATTCAGGGGTGTATAATTTGGGTCAGGCTTCCAGCGAAAAGAGCATACTCAATAATGAGTTGACTGTTGGCGAAATCAATCCCACTTGTCCTTCTGGTTTTATGCCTATGAACAGCTATCAAAAGGTTGGCGAATTTGAGCAAACCTTTTTTAAAATGTTTGGCCTTAATGTGCAGGTATTTCGAAAATCCCAGGACCGGTGGTTACAAACCTGGGCCACAGATGTGTGGACGCTCGAAGAACAAAACGAGCGCGGGCGAATTATGGGGGAATACCGCGCCTGATTATTGCCAGGCAGTTTTTAAAATTTAACGGAAATGATTTTAATCATATACTAATATGACTTTCGTCATTATTAGTATTGCTCTAATCTGCTTTATTTGTAAAAGTGTATCCATTTACAAATAATATGAATTTTTTAAAATCTGATTTTCTCGAGCCTGCTGTACTGTTAAATGCCATTTTCAAAACAGCAATTGACGGAATCATTACAATTGATGAATCTGGCATTATTCAATTGGCTAATCCGGCGGCAGCACATTTGTTTTTTTATCAGCCGGAAGAATTAATTGGCAAGAATATCAGTATGCTCATGGCCGAGCCCCATCATTCGAAACACGATGGCTATTTGGAAAATTATTTTCGAACAGGCCAAAAAAAAATTATAGGGATCGGGCGAGAATCAGAAGGAAAACGCAAGGATGGTTCATTATTTCCCATTCGAATAAGCGTTTCGGAAATAAAAATCAAGAATAGAACCTTTTTTACAGGTATTATAACAGATCTCAGCGAACAACGCGAGGCGGAGGAGAAAATCAGAAGTCTTAACCAGCAGTTAGAGCAAAGAGTTAAAGAGAGAACGGAAGAGATTAACCAGACGATGAAAAAGTTAATCGACTCCAATGAGCGTCTGAAATCAGAGATACACGAAAGAGAAAAAGTTGAAAGTTTGCTGAGAGCTACCGAGCAGGAAATCCGTATAGCTTTGCAAAAAGAGAAAGAACTCAACGAATTGAAGTCCAGATTTATTACCATGGCTTCTCATGAGTTTCGCACTCCTTTGAGTACTATTCTCTCTTCTGCTTCGCTCATCGGGATGCACAATAAACAATCATCAGAGCAGATTTCCAAGCATTTGGTTCGTATTCGCTCAGCGGTAAATAATCTAACGGGGATCCTCAATGATTTTCTATCGCTCAGCAAGCTTGAGGAAGGTAAGATCAAACTACGTCCGGAATGGTTTTCTTTCCCCGAATTTTGCGAAGAAGTAATTGATGAAATAAAAGGTTTGCTCAAGGAAGGACAGGAGATTGTCCAGGAAGATCATATGGATACGCAGCAGGTTTTTCTGGATCAGCATTTATTAAAAAATATCATTTTCAACCTTTTATCGAATGCTATTAAATATTCTCCGCCCAAATCCAAGATTTATTGCATAAGCGAAATTGAAAACGGGCAACTCCGGATTTCAATCCGCGATGAAGGAATAGGAATCCCCGAAGCTGATCAGGTTTATTTGTTTTCCCGTTTTTTTCGCGCAAGCAATGTAACCAATATTCAAGGCACAGGATTGGGTTTAAATATTGTCAAACAATATGTCAATTTAATGGATGGAGATATATCATTTGAAAGCAAATCGGAGCAAGGAAGTACTTTCAGTATTGAACTACCCATTCAGGGATAAGATTTTGAACATATGGAGGTAACAGATTGCTGTGGATAAAAGGGCAAATATTCAAAACTCAGTATCAAGCAATACTGCATGAAAAAGATTTTAGTAATAGAAGATAATACCGATGTTCGGGAAAACATCGAAGAGATACTTTCGCTTTCCGACTATGAAGTAGTCACCGCAGGAAACGGTGTTGAAGGTATTGAGCAAGCTATCAGCACTAAGCCCGATTTGATTCTTTGTGATGTGATGATGCCTAAACTGGATGGTTTTGGGGTATTGCGTATCCTAAGCCAAAAGCCGGAAACCAATCTGATCCCTTTTATCTTCCTGACTGCAAAAGCAGAAAAAGAGGATTTCAGAACAGGGATGAGCCTTGGTGCCGACGATTATGTTACAAAACCTTTCGAGCCAAGAGATTTGCTCGATGTGATTGAGATCAGACTCAAAAAATCAGACCAACAAAACCAGAAGACCAAGCAGAAAGTAAAAACACTGATAGATACTAAAAAAGGCCTGGAAGATTTGGAATTACTGGCTAAAAAAGGGGAGCTCTTTTCCTATCATAAAAAAGACATTCTTTTCAAAGAGGGTGAAATTCCCCGCAAGCTTTTCTACATTCTCAGCGGAAAAGTAAAAACCTACCGGACCAATGATTTTGGTAAAGAACTGATCACCGGGATATTTAAAGAGGGAGAATTTATTGGTTTCAATGCCCTCTTAGGTGAGGAAAGGTATTCGGAATCGGCAGCTGTTCTGGAATACGCTCAGGTAAGTTTTATCTCCAAAGAAGCTTTCTACGAACTTCTGCATACGAATTCCGATTTTTCTACTTTGTTTATCAAAATGCTGAGTGCCAATATCCGGGAAAAAGAAAGTCGCCTGGTTGACCTGGCTTATAGTTCAATCCGCAAACGCATTGCTAATGCCTTGCTTGTTTTCCACCAGAAGTACCATTCGACCAATAACAAAATAGATGTCCTGAGAGATGATCTCGCCAGTCTGGCTGGTACTACCAAGGAGTCCGCTTCCCGTACCCTTACAGATTTTAAAACAGAAAAATTGATCGATATTGACCGGCAGGGTATGATAACGATTATCAACAAACAACAACTGGCACAAATGCAGAATTAGTTTGGTTTTCGTTATTCGATTTTCGAAAATCGACACTCGAATAACGAAAATCGAATAACGAGGAATAATCAATTGCACATTTTCTGCATCCCCGATACCAGCCAAAAACTAATATCCGAAGGCAGTTCCACCTGCATCCCTCTCCAAATGAATAAAATACCGAAAAGCGCTAGCACCAGGGGGGTAGCCTTTCGAAAATAGCGCCGAAATCTGAAATTTATCCAGCTCCCTGAAAGTGCTAATCCTAACATTAAAGGAAGTGTCCCCAGGCCAAAAAACATCATATAGGTCATAGAAGCGATGATGCTTCCCTGGATCAGGGATCCGGCAACAGCCAGATAAACCATTCCGCAAGGCAGGAATCCATTGAGTAAGCCAATGCTCAAAAAAGCACTACGCTTTTTGCTATGTATATATTTAGCAAAGAGTTTTCGAAATTTATTGTAGAAAAAATTGTTCGAAAAGTATTTCTCCGGATTAATAGAAAATAGGGCAAACCCGATCATCAGAATACCCAGGATCAGAGAAAGGTTTTGTTGTTGCCCTCCGATAAATACTCCCAGGCCGAGTATTCCGGGAATAAGTCCGATAATGGTATAACTAAGCGTTCGCCCGGTATTATAGAGCAACATATTAAGAACCGTTCCGGCTGTACTCGAAGATTGATACGGCAAAGATAAAGCAATAGGCCCACACATTCCTATACAATGCAAACTACCAAACAAGCCTAATGTGAATGCCGTCCAGTATTCCATCAGATCACAATCGTTTCTTCTTTATAGAATTGCAGCCCATCGTTTTCCCAATCCAGCTGAATGCGCCAGCGACCTTTAGGGAAAGAATCATCGATTGGAATAAGCATCTTGTCTTCCTCGTCCAGTTTTAATTTAAAAACCTGATCCATATTGCTGTCGGAAGGGCGAAAAAAAGTAATCGTACCAACTAAAGAACGCATTCTCTCGGGAAAGGTCACTTCCAAAATTCCTGCCTCACTCTGATATTGAAGTGCTACTTCTGACTTCAATAAAGTTGCATTTTCACGACTTTTTCGAAATTTTTCATAAGCCAAATCCTTTTGATAATAATTATCCTGTACCATATGTACAGTATTCTGTTTGGATTTGATCACCATAAATATCATTATAGCCATAAAGCAGAGATAAAATATAGCGATACCACTTCCCCAGTTTAATTTCATAATTTTAAATTTAATTAGTCACTTCGAGTATTGCTCGTCATGCACGTTTATGATAACAGCATCTTAACTCAAGCTTATCTTATTAGCCTTATCCCGGTCCAAAAAAGTTGGTCGTCCCCTCTTCAATTTTTTTGCCTTCGCTGTATACTTCTATAGTCAGTTTATTTTTTCTTCCTTTTAATAATTCCGGATCAATCTCAATAAACATTGCTCCTTTGACTGTTTCCAGTTTTTCCACTACCGGAATTTCTCCTACAACTTTGATTATCCCCTCTTTTCCTTTTAGACGAAACTCCAAATCCTTAATGGTCTTTGTTCTCTTATTGACAATTTGATAATTGTACAGATTACTGATGTTCCCTTCTTCCGTTGTTTGAAAAAGTGTACCTGGAGTACGGAGGAACAAAGCTTCAACTGCAGAGCGATTGGCAAACAGAAATCCCTGTAAAACGATCAGCGCTATTAATGCAGCGGTATATGCCTTAACTCTTATGGTAAAAATTTTATTTTTCTTATTTTCAATATTTTCATGAGAGTCAAAACGAATTAAGCCTTTAGGCCGGTTAATCTTTTCCATTACTTCATCACAAGCATCAATACAAGCTGTACAATTGACGCATTCCAGCTGAGTACCATTTCGGATATCAATCCCCGTAGGGCAAACGTGTACACATAATTTGCAATCTATGCAATCCCCCAGTTTCGGTTCTGGCTCTGCATTTACTACTGGAAGTTCCTGAAAAGTAGTTTTCTTTTTTTGTTTTCTGATTTTTCCCCGAGGCTCTCCCCGAATCCAATCGTATATTACCACGATAGATTCTTTAACCAGTAAAACGCCCTGCAATCTTCCATAAGGGCAAACAGCGATACAAACCTGCTCCCGAAAAAAAGCAAATACACAATAGAATAGAGTTGAAAAAATCAACATTGCCATAAAGCCCCCAAAGTGCAGAGAGATAGGCTCTCCAATAATTTTCAATACTTCATCTGAACCAATAATATAAGCCAGAAAAGTGTTGGCAATCAGAATTGCAATCGTAAAAAAGAGGAAGTGTTTACTGACTTTTTTAATCACTTTATCGGTGGTCCATGGTGCTTTGTTGAGTTTTCTCTGACGATTGGCATCTCCTTCGATCCAATATTCAATTTTCCTGAAAACCATCTCCATAAAAATCGTCTGTGGACAAACCCAGCCACAAAACAAGCGGCCAAAGACTACTGTAAAAAGTACTATAAACACCATTAAGGTGATCATTGCCAATGCAAAAAGATGTAAATCCTGTGGCATGAAGACAATTCCAAAAAGAATAAACTTCCGATCCAGCACATTGAATAGAAAGAGCGGATCACCATTTACTTTTATAAACGGTAAAGTAAATAACACCGCTAAGAGTCCCCAACTTACATAAGTACGCAAATTGTAGAAACGGCCGGAAGGCTTCTTGGGATAAATCCAAATCCGCCCTCCTGTTTCATTAACTGTAGCAATATGATCTCTAAAAGACTCCTTATCTTCTTCTATAAGCTCTTTTTTCATCGGATCTAATAGCTTAGCTTATTGATTAATTATTGATCAAACCTATCACCTTTACAGAATCTTGATTCTCCGTGTCTTCTTCAGGTACATATAGTTCTCCTTGCGGTTCTTTGGCTCCGGGCGGATTAGTTCCTTGTAGACTAAGTATATAGCTCGATACTTTGTGAATCTCTGTCGGACGTAGCTGATCTTTCCAGGAAATCATCCCCTTTTCAGGTACTCCGTATTTTACCGTTTTGAAAACATCCTTAATACTTCCGCCGTGCAACCAGTATTTGTCCGTCAGGTTAGGCCCAACACTATTGGGAGCACCTCCACCTGTTTTTAAGTGACAAGCTGCACAGTACGTATCAAAAATATCTTTTCCTTCACCTAAATCCGCAGCATCCGTCAGTAAGGTTACATTAGATTCATCCACTCTATTCGCCTGTGTTGCCAGATATCTTTCCACGGCTGCTTCGGCCTGCTCCATTTCAATCTCATAGAGTTCTGCGGAGCTTTTCGCATTCGATGAAAAATGATAATATCCAACGTAAAAGATAGAGATACCGATTGTCAGATAGAATCCATAAACCCACCAGGGCGGAAGGCTATTATCCAATTCCCGGATACCATCATAATCGTGATTCAAAAGGATATCCTGCTCCCTTTCTACCGGTACGGCAGCCGTCATGGCTTTAGTAACTCTTCTCCACCAGGAAGACCGTGCTGATTTCTTTTTGGCTTCCAGATAAGGCTCAAATCCTTGTTCCTCATAAATTTGCAACTCTCGTAGTTTGATCGCCTGATTTAGTAGATTAACAATCAAAGCAATTGCTGCGACAACTACAATAATTCCGATGATCCCGATCAAATTTAAACCCAGATCAGCATAAAAATTCGAATCGGAACCTTCGGATGCTGCCAATATGAATAAGGGACTTAACAAAAAGAATCCCAAGATTTTTATTTTTTTCATTTTGTTATTCTTATTTAAAATCTGAAATGTGTACTAAACATCCTCCGCTCACCTTACTCTTCTAAAGGCAGATTGCCCATTTTATCGATGAAACTTTTCTTTTTGCGCATAACCAGGATGATGGTTACGGTAAAAAAGAGAAAGAAAATAATCAGCGGTACAATTGCCAGCCAGTTGATGTTTTCGACGGATTCTAAAATATATTTATACATAATTTTTAATTTTTAGCTTTTGGCTCTTCAATCTTTTTAATATCAGTTCCCAATCTTTGCAGATAAGCAATCAAAGCAACAATCTCCTTAGCCTCCAACCGATCCTGCTCTATACCATCCGCCCGCAACTGATCAGCAATCTCTTTGGCCTGTTTGCTCAAATCGCTGTTTGCTTTAGCTGCGTAGCCTTCCGGATAGGGCGTATTTAGCAATTGCAGAACTTCTATCTTGGCTGCGGTAGTCGTCGTATCCAGGTCAAGGTCTTTTAACCAGGGATAAGGCGGCATAATCGAACCCGGCGACATACTTTCGGGATCAATCATGTGATTGTAATGCCAGGAGTGTGAATACTTTCCGCCAACCCGATGCAAGTCAGGTCCGGTACGTTTTGATCCCCAAAGGAAAGGCCGATCGTAGATAAACTCTCCGGACTTGGAGAACTCTCCATAGCGCTCGGTTTCCGAACGGAAAGGACGGATCATCTGAGAGTGACAACCCACACATCCTTCTTTGATGTATATATCCCGACCATGCAATTCGAGTGGCGTATAAGGTTCTACTGTTGCGATCTTGGGAACATTGGAATCTACCCAAAGCATTGGGAATATTTCCACCATACCTCCGATAGCTACAGCAACTAATGCCAAAGTGGTAAATAATACAGAGCGACGCTCTAACCAACGATGCCAGTGTTCTTTTTTATGAGATACATATTTTTCCAAAGCCGGAGCTGAAGCTGCTTCGCTTTTCGCAAAACTTCCAGCGGACATCGTTTTGGCTATATTGTAAATCATTACAAACAATCCTACAAAGAAAAGTAATCCACCAAATGCCCGAATCCCATACATTGGAATTAACTGTGTAACGGTCTCCAAGAAGTTAGGGTAGACCAAAAATCCATCAGGAGAGAATTGTTTCCACATCAACTGCTGCGTCACGCCTCCCCAGTACAATGGAATAGCGTAGAAGATAATTCCCAGCGTACCCATCCAGAAATGGACATTCGCCAGTTTCACCGAGTGAAGTTTGGTATTATAGATTTTCGGAATAAGCCAATACAGAACCCCAAATGTCAACATCCCGTTCCATCCCAATGCACCAACGTGTACGTGTGCAATCGTCCAGTCTGTATAGTGCGTAATTGCATTAAAGGATTTGATTGACATCATCGGTCCTTCGAAAGTAGACATCCCGTAAGCAGTAACTGCAACTACCATGAACTTAAGAATAGGGTCATTACGTACTCTGTCCCAGGCCCCTCTCAAGGTAAGTAATCCATTAAGCATACCTCCCCAGGAAGGAGCGATCAACATCAATGAGAAAACCATTCCCAAGGTCTGTGCCCAATCGGGTAAAGAAGTATACAAAAGGTGGTGTGGCCCCGCCCAGATATATATAAAGATCAATGCCCAGAAGTGGATAATCGATAGCCGGTAGGAGAATACCGGGCGATTAGCCGCTTTGGGGAGAAAATAATACATCAGCCCCAGATAAGGAGTAGTCAGAAAGAATGCTACCGCATTATGGCCGTACCACCATTGTATCAGGGCATCCTGTACTCCGGCAAATACCGGGTAACTTTTGAAAAGAGTTACTGGAACTTCGAGATTATTAAAAACGTGCAGAATTGTAACGGTTACCCAAGTCGCAATATAAAACCAAATAGCGACATATAAGTGCCGCTCTCTTCGTTTTAGAATGGTTCCAATCATATTGATACCAAAAGCGATCCAGACTACTGCAATAGCGATATCGATCGGCCATTCCAGCTCCGCGTACTCATGGCTACTTGTAATCCCCAGGGGAAGTGTAATCGCTGCTGCCAGGATAATCGCCTGCCAGCCCCAAAAGTGGAAATTACTAAGCGCCTTACTGTACATTGGTGCTTTTAGTAATCGCTGGAGGGAGTAATATACCCCCATAAAGATTCCGTTACCCACAAAAGCGAAGATAACGGCATTAGTATGTAAAGGCCGAAGTCTTCCGAATGTAGTATAGGGTAATTCGAAGTTTAACACAGGAAAGACCAATTGCAGTGCAATCAATAATCCTACAAGCATACCAATAACTCCGAAGATCATGGTAGCTAGTGCAAATTTTCTTACGATAGCATTATCATATTCAAAATGCTCGACTTTCGTTGACATGTAAAATTGATTTAGCGGTTAAAAGTTGGAGTTGGTTTAAGTCTATTTAATATTCCGGCAATGAGGATTGCCCCCAGAAAAAACAGGGCAAAAGTCATATAGAATAAAAGCTTAATTGTTATCATTTTCTTCCGTTTTTTGATCCTCAAAAAGTATCCTCATCGCAGGAGTGTAATCATCTTCATACTGGCCGTCTTTTACTGCCCAAAAGAAAGCGAGCAAAAAACCCAATGCAATACAAAGACTTATGATGATTAAAAAGAGGATGATATACATGTTGATCTATTTTTAGTGCAAGGTAGCTCGGACAGCAACTTATTCGAATGACTTGCGTCAACCTCCCGATTGATAATAATCACTACTGAAGATGATTTTTATCAACGAATAAAAACCCCTGATATCAGTCGATGTGCTCCGCTTCTGAAAGCGGGTTTAAAGAGTGGATTAAGGGCCGGGATATACCTGGTCAGATCCTTTGTTTCGATAGACAATCCACCCGCTTAAACCTACCCCTATCAAAACTACCGTTACTGAACTAAGGGGCATCAGGATGGCTGCAATCACCGGAGATAATAAACCTTGTACAGCATAACTCAAACCAATAACATTGTAGAGCAAAGCAATAACATAAGTCACATAAACAATTTGGATGCTTTGTTCGGACCAGCGAATTAATTGTGGAAGCAATTCAAACTGCCTGGCATCCAGGATAAGATCACAGGCGGGTGTAAAATTGGAAGCTTGTTCAGTGACCACGATACCTACTTCACTCTGACTAAGTGCGCCTGCATCATTAAGTCCATCACCAATCATGGCCACTCTATCTCCCTGGTCTTGCAATTGCTTTATATGTGCCAGTTTTTCAGCGGGTTTTCGATTAAAAAACTGATTGGTAAAAAGCGGAGAGAGTTTGTCTTTCTCCCGGTCGTTATCCCCACTGAGCAAAGATACCTTTGCCCGTTTTTTCAGCATAGAAATTACTTTTGCCAGACCTTTTCGATATTGAGCCTGATAAGTATAGGCTCCTTTATATTGCCCGTCTATTTCGATGAAAAGATTTTGTTTTACACTGTCTTTGTCTGTTTTCTTTAAAATAAAAACAGCAGAACCAATCCGAAGATCATGCCCATCCACTTTAGCTGAAATCCCCTGGCCTTTTATTTCCTGATAATTGCTAAGGGTCAAGGGCTTTTCAAAATCGAACGTCGATTTCAGTTTTTGACTCAATGGATGAGCAGAGTGGCTGGTCAGGGTATAGACCATGTGTTTTTCTCTTTCCGACAAAGGCTCTCCCTTATAGTCCATTTCACTGTCTTTCGAACTCGTGATTGTTCCGGTTTTATCAAAAACAATATGGTCCACCTTAGCCAGAGATTCAATGACATTTATATTTTTAAAATAGATATTTTGTTTAGCGAGGACGCGCACGAGGTTTCCGAAAGTAAAGGGGATACTCAGTGCCACCGCACAGGGACAAGCAATGATCAATACAGCCGTAAAAGCATTGACTGCTTTAGCTGTATCGACTGGCAACCAGTATATGAGTGTTGCCGATGCTACCAAAAGAATCAGAACCGTAAAAACACCCGCAACCTTGTTTGCTAAACGACTGACGGTATGGATGCTGCGTTCTTTTTCAAAAGTATCTTCGTTCCAAAGTTGTGTGAGATAGCTATTCGAGACTTTTTTTACAACGGCCAGCTCTATTAATCCTCCCATTTGCCGCCCTCCGGCGTATAGCTGATCTCCCTTTAGTTTTTTAACATAATCCGACTCACCGGTAACAAAGCTATAATCGATCTTTGCCTCACCTGATACCAATACCGAATCAGCAGGAATCAATTCACCGTGCCGAATGCAAAGGGTATCTCCTATTTTTATTTTATCCAGTGTTACAGGAATTTCCCTGTTCTCCTTTTTCAACATGGAAGAAATCGGAAAATAAGACTTATAATCCCGATCAAAGGAAATACGGCTATAGGTGTTTTTTTGAAACCATTTTCCAATTAATAAAAAGAAGATCAGGCCGGCCAGCGAATCCAAATAACCGGCACCACTATGGCTTAATATCTCATAAAGACTTCTCAAAAAGATCGCCAGAATACCTAAAGATACCGGGACATCTATATTGAGTTGCTTTTGCTTCAAACCGAGCCAGGCAGAGCGCAGATAATCCCAACCACTATAAAAAACCACGGGAAGGCTAAGCAGGATATTAAGATAGCCAAAAAACAGGATAAAGTCTTGACTTTCAGATATATTAACCCCGAGGTATTCTGGAAAACTCAGGAGCATAATATTACCAAAAGCAAAACCCGCTACTCCGATTTTATAATAAAACGAGCGGTTGACTGCCGGCATTTTTTCCTTATCCAGATCATTGAGATTAACCCTTGGAGGATAACCAATTTTACTCAATAATTCGACTAACTGACGGAGCGTTATATCCTGATTGGAAAAGGTAATGCTGGTTTCTTTTTTCAGAAAATCAACCCTCGAACGGATTACTCCTTTATGAAGCTGGTACAGGTTCTCTAATAACCAGATACAGGCCACACAATGAATGTCGGGTAGCAAAAAGTGAATCCGGGTCTGCGTACCATCTGTAAAGTCAATCAGCTTGGCAATAGTGTCCGGATCATCGAGGTAAGCATAATTTTCACTCGTTCTGTTTTTCTGAGATACCCCCGGTAGTTTTTCTAAATTATAGAAATTATCCAGCCCGTTTTCATTTAGAATTGTATAAACCAGTTTACATCCTTCACAACAAAAGGGTTTCCCCTCCAGAACAATCACATCTGTATCACAAATATCTCCACAATGGCAACAGTTTGTTTGCCCGGAAGTTTTCCGCAAATAGCTATCACTGGATATTTGGTTCATGGTACAAGAATCGCACAAGTGGGGCAGGATAAAAATGATTTTTATCATCTTTTAATTTGATCATTATCATCATTTATAAAGGGGGATTCATCTATGTTTGCAAATAAACCATCACGAAATGAAAAAAAATCTTGGTATAACCGATCGGATCATTCGCTTCGTTGCAATTGACCTGCTTCTGGGTTTTTCTTTTTTAGGATATGATATTCCGATGTACTGGGCGAACACGGCTTTTGTTATCAGTGCTTTTTTAGCCATCACAATCATCATTGCTTATTCACCTATCTATCATCTGTTTAATATTTCTACGATTGAAAAACCTGTTACTCAATGACGAGTTCCGAATTATTGCAAAAATATAATGTTCAGGCTCCCCGCTATACGAGCTATCCAACGGTACCTTTCTGGCAAAAAGATCCCTTAAAAGCCACCGACTGGATCAGTCATGTTAAAACAGCTTTCCGTAAAGAACCGGCCATTAGTCTCTATATTCACCTGCCTTATTGTGAAAGTATGTGTACTTTTTGTGGTTGTAATAAACGCATTACCAAAAACCACAAAGTCGAAATGCCTTACATCGAAAGTCTGCTCAAGGAATGGCAATTGTATCTGGATATCTTCGACCAAAAACCTGTTATCAAAGAAATACATTTAGGGGGCGGAACGCCAACCTTTTTTGCTCCGGAAAACCTAAAACATTTAATTCAGGGTATTACTAAGAATGCCAATCTTGCACCAGATGCCGAGCTTGGTTTCGAAGTACACCCTGCCAGTACCACATATGAGCATTTAGAGACCTTGTACCAACTCGGCTTCCGTCGCCTGAGCATAGGTGTACAGGATTTTGACAATGAAATTTTAAAAATCATCAATCGCCACCAGCCCTATGAAAGTATAGAACGGGTAAACCGGCAAGCCAGGGCACTCGGATATACCTCTATTAATTTCGATCTGGTTTTTGGTCTTCCGCTACAAACCCCGAAGCATATCAAGCAAACAATTGCCCGGACCAATCAGCTACGCCCGGACCGTATTGCATTTTACAGCTACGCGCATGTACCATGGGTCAGTCCCGGGCAGAGGGCTTATGCAGAGTCCGATCTGCCTTTGGGTGTCGACAAAAGAAAACTTTATGAACTAGGTTGTCAACTGCTGGTTGAATCCGGCTATCAGGAAATTGGCATGGATCATTTTGCACTGACTTCTGACCCTTTATTCCAGGCCAAGCAAAATGGAACCTTGCATAGAAACTTCATGGGATACACTCCTGTTAGTACCGGCTTAATGATTGGTCTGGGTGCATCCTCCATTAGCGATAGCTGGACAGCTTTTAGTCAGAATGAAAAACGCATTGAGTCTTATCAGCAAATGGTCAAGGCCGGACAATTCCCGATTCTTCGTGGTCATGAACTTAGTACAGAAGATCAATATATACGCAAACACATCTTACGACTGATGTGTCAGAATGAAACGGAGCTCACTCATTGTAAGCTACCCGCTGCGGTAGTCGAAGGTATTTTGTCTGAATTGCAGGCCTATGAAGCAGATGGCTTAATTACTATTGATAAAAAAAGCATTAAGGTAAGCGATGCAGGTATTCCATTCATCAGAAATATTTGTATGCCTTTTGATCAGAAATTAAAACAGCAACCGGTAAAAGAGAAAGTATTTAGTCAGGTAGTTTGAAATAGTTAATATGAAAAAACGATTAAAGGAACTTGAAGAAATCTGGCAGGAAGTAATCCCGCCCCAGTATTTGCAGTTTTGTATGACCAGCGTAGAACCTATACCCGGTAAAAAAAATACGCTGGATGTGGTTTGTATGAATTGTCGGGTTATCCTGAATTAATAAATAATTTTGGACACAGCCCTTTTATTCATAACAATGCAAAAAACAAAAACACCTGAGTTGAAACATATTAAAACGGTTTCACTCCTGCTTTCTGTATAACCCTATATCTCTTTGTGTATTCCTGGTCTCTTGTCCAGAAAACTATTGTATCACTATTTTTTTTATAATTCGTTCAGCACCTATTTGTAGTGTCAATAAATAGGTCCCCGGAGCTAATTTAAGCTTGTCCAGCAAAATACTTTGCTTTTCTATTCCGGGGAGTAAAGCGATTTCTCTCTGCATTATTTTAACACCAATCGAATCAAAAATATTTATTACCCCTTGGCTCGTATTAGATTGATTTTTGATTTCGAGTAAAACCTGCTGTTCCTCTTCCGCAACCGGATTTGGCAGGATTGTCAGGTCTATCCAATTGGCATGAGCGGCATCATTGGTACTATTGACAATAGACTCTTCAATCAAAATGCTTTGATCAATATCAATATCTGTTAGAACCTGATCTCCACCCGCGGGCCATTGTACCAATACACTATCTACCTTGGTGGCATTTTTCAAGCCGAAATGCAAAACCATACTGTTCTGTCCGGCGTAACCGGTTTGGGAGCTGACTTGTCTGAGCTGCCATACTTCCTGCCCATCGATAGTCGCTTTTACAAAAACCTTCGCTCCGATTGCATCCCTATTGGACAAAGTGCCTTTTAAATTGACTTTTAGCCAGTGATTATCATTCCCCTGGTTTATCAAAAGCTTATTGGCTTGCTCCGTAGCAGAACTACTGTTTTTACAGTTGGCTACCAGCAAATCCAAAAAACCATCATTATTTACATCGCCCCAGGCTGCCCCGAATGAACAAACCTCATCATTAGCTACAAGTATTGCTGATACATCCGTAAAACTTCCATCTCCATTATTCTGGAAAAGACGATTCGCTAAATTGGAACTGCAAAATCCATGCGCTACATATAAATCCAGATCACCATCATTATCATAATCACCAAAAGCAGAACCGAAAGTACAGGCATTGTTTTCTACTTCTACGCCAGTTACTCGCTCTTCAAAATTTTGTCCTTCATTAATATAAATCTGATCCTGTACGGGCGCAAAATATCCGCTATTCCCAACGAAGAGGTCAAAATCCAGATCATTATCAATATCTCCCCAGGAGGCCGTGATAGAACTTTTTGCACTGTTAACGATACTACCCTCTTGTTGTTTGGTAAAATTGCCGGAAGCTGAACCGTAGTACAAATCATTTGTTGCATTTGACTCATTCGCTACAAAAAGATCGAGATAGCGATCTCCGTTGAAGTCTCCCCAGATTGCCGCTCTGCTTAACTTTAGTTCATTTGCAAGCGGATGATCAATCATTTGTTCGAAGTTTCCGTTTTGCAGATTGCGGTACAAATAATTTTTCTGTGTGTTTCCACTATTGGTTACATAAATATCCAGCCAACCATCATTATCATAATCGCCAAAAGTGGCCGTCTCGGCATAACTACCCGATACAATTCCGGCATTCGCATGATAATTAAGCTGACCGTTTCCATCGTTGAGGTAAAGCAGATCCTCTGCTCCATGCCAACTGCTTACCATGCCATCAATGTGTCCATCATTATTAAAATCTGCAAAACTAGCGCCATCGGCGGGATTTAGAGCAGTAACAATTTCCATCTCTGTATTTTCGATTAGATTCCCTGTGCCATCATTGATATATAAAAAATCTGCCTGCCCGGTTTGCAAGCCATTAGATATAAATACATCCAACCAACCATCGTTATTGATATCCAGAAAATTGCTGCTCCGGCTATCGCTTATCGTATTACATACAGGGCCGGCAGCTTCGACAAAAGTTTGCGCCTCAATTAAAGAGACCGGAAATATCAAGAGAATCAAATGTAGTGGAAATAATTTCATCTTATTTTTAATTTTAAAAACTGAAAACCGGCAATCGATCCGCTTGGTTTGCTTATTTGTATTCAATGCAGATACAATCTTAAATCTCTGATTGTGGTTGTTTTAAGTCATCAAGCAAAGGACCAGCAGAAATTGTCTGTTTCTAATAATCCAAAATTATGTGCCCTTTCCTTTTTCGATTTTAAAAAGCGAAGAAGCGAAAATCAAAGCATACAGAACACTTATAAGTATGGACCAATGCTATTGAAAGGTATAAAGCGGTTATTTAGGTGAAATAATTTCCCATTCATCGCAAGGTACTATCGGATATCGGCAGAAAATTTGAACTTTACACTATGTCCGGTAGAATTATCCAACATTTACTTTTCTGGCTCTGCTTTAGTCTCTTATATGCAGTTTCAAAAATATTTTTTGCCGCAGCTTCGGATATGCAGTATCCACTTTTTATACGCTTTGTTCGTTATTGGTTCAACGAACTGGCTTTTCTGCCCTGGAAAGTAATCCCTTTTTATTTTTTGTTTTATTTTTTAATCCCCAGATATTTTAAGAGTCGACAATATTTTAAACTCATTTTTTATTTCCTGATCATCATTGTTTTGTCTTTAATTGGTTATCGCTCCATGGTGAGCCCGATGTCTAATTTACTTTACGGTGAAAGTCCCTCTTTCAATGTATTCGCCATTTCCAGGTTTATTTATAGTCTGACCGAGATTCTTCCTGCTCTTGGTCTGGCTTCTGCCATTAAATTATTAAAAAAGAGTATCGAGCATGAAAAGAGAACAAGTGCGATTCAAAAGGAAAAAATCAATACAGAGTTAAAATATCTAAAAGCTCAAACTAATCCACATTTTCTTTTTAATACCTTAAATAATATTTATAGTCAAGTCAGGAAAAACGATCCACAGGCCGAGGATTCTATCGTAAAATTATCGGGCTTGATCCGCTTTATTTTAAAAGAATGCCACCAGGATAAAATTCCCCTCGAAAAAGAAATTAAAGTACTCGAAGATTATATTGCGCTGGAACATTTGCGCTATGGTAATCGCCTGGAACTATTTTTTGATGTAAAAATGAAAAATCCCCAACAGGTAATTGCACCACTTTCCCTGTTACCTTTTGTGGAAAATGCATTTAAACACGGGGCCAGTGAAAGTCGATCCAATCCGAAAATCCAAATCGAATTGGATGCTGACGGAACAGATTTATTTTTTAAAATAAGCAATCAAAAAATTGAAGATATCGAAACCAAAGGGCTTGGGATAGGTCTGAAAAATATTCGGAGACAACTCGAACTGATCTATGGAAAAAATCACAGGCTGGAAGTAATTCAAAAAGATAATTTATATTCGGTAGAATTAAGGATCAAAAAGACTCATGAGTTTTAAAAAGACTTTAAATTGTTTAATTGTAGAAGATGAACCGCTGGCAACGGAAGTACTGGAAGATTTCATTGCCCAGGTGCCTTTTCTGGATTTGAAAGCGACCAGTACGGATGCGCTTCAGGCTTTGGAGGTTTTGCGCAAACAGCATATTGATGTAATGTTTCTGGATATACATCTGCCTCGATTGAAAGGAATTGATTTTCTAAAATCCCTGCATCAGGGTCCAAAAGTTATCCTTACCACTGCTTATGATCAATATGCAATCGATGCTTTTGCACTGGATGTTGTTGATTATCTTTTAAAGCCCATTACTTTTTCCCGTTTTTTAAAAGCAGTCAATAAACTGGATAAACAAACATCTTCATTATCAATCCCCATTAATGATCTTGCTCCTTCTCCAAAGCAAGACCACAGGCCCTATTTATTTTTTAATGAAAACAAGAAAATGGTCAGGGTGTACATCGATGATATTTTATACATAGAAAGTCTGAAAGACTATTGCAAAATCCATACAACATCCGGCTATTTGGTCACCCGAGGGCATTTACAGAATATGGTTCAACAATTTCAAAAGTATAATTTTCTGAGAGTGCATCGATCTTTTTTAGTCCCCATAGATAAAATTTCCGCATTCTCCGCCGGGGATATTACTATTGGATCACATACTATCCCCATCGGCAGAAGCTATAAAGAATTGGTGAATAATAAACTCAATGACTTCTTTCGTTTTTGAACATCGATCCTAATACCAAAAGTTATTTTTAAATAAAAGGGGATCAAAAACTTCAGGTGACAGCGCAGGGTTCGTATTGATATTTCTGTATCGTTCGGTTTGAATTAATTCTCCATCTATATAAAATTCAATCCAGCTTTCTATCCAGCTGCCATTAAACTCCAGGAATTCATCATAAAGAGCATCCAGCATGCGACCATCTTTCAACTTACTAACTTTACGAAGTACAACCCGGCGTTCCGCATCCATCCAGATTTGGGGACTATTGGAATCCTCCGCTAAAGCACCAAGGATATAGGCCGGTCTCCCTTTGTAAATAGCTTTCCCAAAAACATCCGTATTGATTCCTACACTTCTTAATTTTTCGAGCATAGAATCCACCGGCAAATCATAGAGCCTCCCTTCCATTAACACAGAGGTTTGTATCTCTAATCCTTTTCTAACGAGTTCACCATTCCGTAAAATGTAAATACTATCTGCCCGGTATAAATTAATATTTTGCTTTTCCTTTGCTCCGATATCGATTCGGAAATAATCGGGATACTGCACGGCTTCCTGCCAAATGGAGCTGTCTTTTTGTCCATTTCGAAAACGAATGGTTTCCTGCTCGAAGGTAAAACTACTGAGTCCAATATCTTCGAAACGATCCTGCCAGTATTGAATTAAGTTCTTTGTAGCATCCGGTTGAAACTGAAAAGCGTCATTAGCAATCGCAAAATTAATTTCCATTTCTTCAACAACGGAATATCTCGGAGCTTCATCATTAGCAATTAAAGCCTGTCGAAAGGGAAACATTAAACCATCGACATTGCGATAATCGCTTAGTCTGGTTTTATAATAAATCCCTTCATGTGCAGGATCTTCGGAATATTCTCCGGTTTGTTCTATAAGATGCGTTTGGGTATTGATCCAATAAGTCTGTTGATCTTTTGGAGACTTAGTTAACTTTAGCTTATTGCAAACTATTCCATCAATTGATTCCTTTCCCAGGTACTCAAGTTTATATCCCATTTCCTCCGCCAGTAAAAGATCGGAATAATAATGCGGTTCCTCTGCCATCTCAATCGCTTCTCCCGGGCGCATCGGAAGGTATTCTCCATTTTTAAGGATAAACCCATGCGCTCCATCGTATACTTTGCTGGCATCTAATTGATCATTTTGAAACCGGATTATAATTTTATCCGGCATTTTGCAAGTAATCGTCAAGCTCAAACCATTCTCCTTTGAATATACCTGCCGATATGAGCGTAAGTCCTGCCATTTCTCCTTTCCGCCCATCGCTTTGATGTGTTGGCTAAGGATTTTTTCAATTTCATCAGTAGAAGGATTTCCCACTAATAGGGCAGCAAAAATTAATAATACTACTTTCATAATGCTTGTTTGCGTTTTTCGTACTTTGAAATTCAAATACTTAACATTGAATATCAGGTATACTAAAGCTACGCTTATGATCTGGCAAGATTTTTATGAATCGATAAATGGAATAATAAAATAGATCAATCCCGCTCAACTTTGCCTGAATTGCTTTTCAGCTAAACACATCAAATAGATAGCTTATTTTGGCAATCCGGAATTATCGGATGCTCAAGAATCATCAAGTCAGTGAAAAAGTGAAAGTAGAAATCAGGAGTCCGGTTAAACTTATTCTACCAATCCAATCGGACTCCTAAATATTATTTGCGTTCCAGGATAAACTTCTTTGTGGACCGTTTTTTATCTTCATTTTTCAACACTACATAATAAAAGCCATCGGAGAAAGGATGCATATCTATCTGTATCCTGGTCGATGGAAACGCTGTCTCTTCAGAGAAATATACCATTTGTCCCAAATGATTATAAATCAGGATCGAAACAGGTAGTCCGGCATATTCAGGCGCAAGTAAATGCAGGGTTTCCTTCACCGGATTGGGGAATACATGTACATCCGCTGCTAATGGTGTTGTTTTATTTTCAAAATTATTAAAAGTCGAAGACATCATATTTCCACTGCTCCCCACAACAATGCTATAATCTTCTACTTCTCCAAAAGGATTAATCCCACAGGCATTCGAATCAGCATCACGGCTCATTACAATTCGCATTCGGGTTTCTCCGGGTTTTGCAGAAAGCGGTATACTTACCATAGCACTGAGCGTTGCCGTTTCTGTGCCATTGGGTGGTGCAATGAGCGTCCCGGAATAAGCAAGTTCTGCAGACTCGCTAAATATTCCATCCTGATTATAATCAATCCAGACTTTCCAGTATTCCTGATAGGTGGTCCAGCTATAGCCCGTAGTAAGATGGAGATCATAAGTCTGATTTGGAAGTAATGTGGTACCAATAGTTGTAAAGTCAGAATAAGGTGATTTACCGGAACTATTATCAATTGTATTTAGCTGAACTCTGGCAATCCAGTCATGCCATGGGAAATCTCCTTCAGCTTCGCAGTATTCTCCATCCGATGGTATAATTATACCAATACAGGTACAACCATCTTCTGCTATCGTATCATTATCCGTTGAATCATCTCCATCATCACAGGGGCTGCCAGGCAGAGCCGGAAGGTTTGGATTTTCATCATCACAGTCTTCACTCTCACAAAAGCCATCATTATCATGATCTGTGCATTCTTCACAAGCATCCGGAACACCATTATTATTATTGTCGATATTATCATCAAAACCGGGGCACTGATCAAGGTCATTACAAACTCCATCCAGATCATCATCTCCCTCTTCGAAACAAGGTTCACAGCCATCCGGGATACCATTTGCATTAGTATCAAGCAGATCATCGAAGCCGGGACATTCATCTTCCAGATCGCATACCCCATCAGCATCTTCATCCTGAAAGTCCGGAGAATCCGGATTACAAAACTCTCCAAGCGGTTCAAAAATCGGGGTCAGTACCGCATCAAAGTTGGCGATGAAATCAATTTCCGGATTCGTATCCCCGGTTTCTAGCCAGTGCGAAAATATATAACCTTCATCCGCTACTGCCTTGATACGCATGGGAATGCCCGTAAAATATGTGCCGGTATAATTAAAAGGAATTCCCATACTATTCCAGTTAACGAAGACATCTCCTTTTGTATTTTCATCATAATTGAAACTCAGTTCGTAAGTATCTCCAAGATCAAAATTATCAACCATGTAAGCGTAGAAATAATCAGGCCGCTCGCTAAAAAAGTTGCGATAGCTCTCTATCTTATTCGACCAGTCTTCATAGTTTTCCAGGTATGGATTATCGAAAGCCCAATGTTCGGTATGGCGACCGATCTCTGCATCGATTTCATCTTTTGCCGCATTAATAATCCCGTGTACCCTTTCCTCATTAAACACCAGTTCGATAAAACTGCAGGTCCGTTGAATATACTCATCCCGGAAAGTTTCGTTTTCCAGTAGTTTTCGAAGGAACAAGGTAGATTTACTATCATAGGGCCAGCCCGACTGGTTAGCATCCAGCACCTTGTTATAAGTATCACGTGTCGGAGCAGTAGCAGAATTGGTCCCGTAAATATTGGTAGTCGCATCCGTATCAATATACATATGTCTCCATTTCCCATCGCTTGTCCGCGGGCGCCAAATTTGTAAATTATTGGCGGGCCAATCCGAACTGGCCATGTAAATCATAGCGATCCAATAATCAATGAAATTATTGATATCAAACTGGGTTTTAAAGTATTCGTAATTTTGAACCTCGCTCAGATCATTGGCCAGTACAAAAGAATAGAGGTTGTTATAATGATTGTCATCCCCCTCTTTGACATCATTACCCAATCGCGGATTTTTAATCAAATCCAGGTCTTCTTCCTTGACATCAAAAAAGGCATCAAAATAATCACCTCCGTATAAATCTCTAAAGTTTTGAATGCCGTAGTATTCTCCGTTAATATAAACCAAAGCAGGTCGATAGCTTTGATATTCCACATCTGTGATTCCCGCCAATATTCTGTGATTTACTCCATCCCGGAGCATAGTTCCACGATAATCCTGGCCGCTGTTTCTAAGTCTTAGCCGTTTATACTTTTTAAAATCCCGGTTTGGAAAAAGCTCATAATCAATATTTTTATCCCCGTATCGGTTATTCCGAAGGTAAATATTCAGGCTCTTCAAAGCATATCTTCTGGAGCAGTTCCCTGATATTTTAATTCCGGCATCTACTGAAAAAGCCTCTTCGCCATCTTTTTCAAAAAGGGAAATCGTAGCCGGTCGTTCCCAGTCCTGCCAAAAATTAGCAACGACATTATTGCTGCAGTTCCCAAGCATAATT
This sequence comes from Saprospiraceae bacterium, assembly GCA_028280415.1. GTDB lineage: Bacteria > Bacteroidota > Bacteroidia > Chitinophagales > Saprospiraceae > JAHDHW01. Next base: position 147,154 of record JANQLV010000061.1, on the reverse strand, counting down.
CCATTTGTTCCAACTGTATAAATTCCGATTTCATCATCAAACAAATTATCCGGATCTGTAGTAATCATAACGACCGGAAGCGTTTCACTCGGATCAAAAAGGTAATTCCTGGTTCTGATTTGACTGGGAGCATGCCCATTCTTAAATGCCCGTGCCCGAATACTTTGCGTCGAAGTAACCGTTATCGGCCCGGTATATTCCTCGTCATTTTCATCGGGATCAGATCCATCTGTAGTATAGCGGATAATGACCTCCGGATCAACATGCGTAATTGTAACACTCTGTGTTGTGGTAAATACGCCATGATCCAGATCAATATGCGGTTTATCCAGCCAGGCGGCGGCTCCGGCATTAGGCTGTAAAGGTGTTGGCGAACCAAAAATTGTCCACTCCGTTGCCGTTTCAGTAATCCTTCCGATAGAAGCCTTAAAGGGAATATTTTCATAAGTAAAAGAATCGATAATAATCAGTTCATTATTGATAGCTTGTACCAGTGCGACGGTTTCACCATCCTCATTTAATTTGAAATCTGCATGAAGTCCTCCCAGAAAAGGTTCTTCATCGGCAAAAATGGTCATAAAACCATTGGCTGGAATAGACTCCAGTGTTTTGATCTGCCATTTAGTAAGATCATCAATATTATCCGTAAGGTATAAGCCGCCAAGTGCTACTGGAAAATCATTGTCATTGTATAATTCAATCCAGTCTTCATGTCCACCGAATTCATCAGTATAATCGGTTCCATTAGGCGTAATCTCATTGATATAAATATCAGCGACGGGCTGAGTTGAAACAGGAATTTCAGCTTCAATCAGTATGCTTGGAGGATTTCCCGAAGTAAAGTTATGAGCAGATCGCGTTCCTTCTCCGGTAATAATGAATGCTATGGCATTACCATTTTGCCAGGAGTTCTGGTCAATAATTTCCTGAAGTAATACGGACAGATCAGGCGTCCGTTGCCGGTCTCCACTTTCTCCCTGAATCAACCATTCTGCAGGCTCCCAAATTACACTGGCATCTGTTTGTACCCGATTGGATATGTTTTTATTTTCTTCAATAAAGATAGCTGCATCCCCGGATAATTCTCCCTTAATATTCAGGTTAGAATAGCCGGTGCTTTGATCCTCGCTCTTAGTTGCAAACTGAATGCTTGCTTTAGTGATGATCGCCCCCTGAGGTATGGGAATATTGTCGAATCGTACACCGATAGTTTGATTAGACCAGCTTTCAGTCATTTTCATCCCGAAATGATCAATATTTACAGAGCCTCCGGATGTTCCGTACTGAATCGCATCATCATTTACCGATGCTACAATTGCTTTTACCGTGACCGGAAAAGTTTGCCCGCTTTGTGGTGCTTCGTTCGAAGTCCCCGGAGTAGGATTGGTGAAAAGTTGAAAACTTCCTCCTCCATCCGAGGTTCTGCCATAGGAAACGTCTGTATTTTGTGAGCCAAAAGTTAATTGATCAACAATCGTGGTTCCATCCGGTTGAACGAGTACAATATCTTCTCCATTATTGCTTAATTTAAGATCGATGTGTAAAACGCCATCATCAGTATCTTTATCCGCCCAAAGCAACAGATAAGCTCCGGCAGCTATCGTAGTTGAAGCAGGATCAGTGTCAGGTATTTGCCACAAAGTAAGCTCTGTAGCATCATCCGTAATATAATAGCCTCCGATATCTACCGGAGAACTACCTCCATTATAAATTTCTATCCAATCTTCGAAATCTCCTGATTCATCGGAAATGGTCGTCTCATTATCCGCCATGAATTCATTGATAGTAAGCTGGGAGTGAAGGGAGCTGGTTAAAAAGATGATACAAAGTATCAAAAAAGGGTGTAAGATTCTAAAGTTCATTGTTTGAATTAGTTAAACGTTATGTATTGCGAACTGGTAAGTTCATCATCGCAAAAAGTAATCTGAAAAACCGGATTTGGGTGCTGGCACTATCATCTTTGTACGGGTTTCAAGCCACTACAAAACACAGTATAAAGCAACAAGTGCAAACTCTAAACTTTTAAAATAAGGCAGGTATCAGTTTTTATCTCGCAAATAAAGCTCAGGATTAAAAGTAATAATTTCCTGTTTTTAATACCCTTGTATGAAATTACAAAACTAATTTAAAATGTACCAATTTTATCATATGTAATTACTTTTCCAGCCTCCATCCATTTGTCTGCTTTATGTTATTTCGCTTGCTTAATATAGCATTATCTTAGCAGCAGATTAAGGACAAATAAATCATGGACAATACACCAACAGATGTTTTAATTATAGGAACTGGGCTGACCGGGCTGACTTTGGCTTATTTACTAAAAAAGCAAAAAGTATCCGTATCCGTGAAGCTTATAGAAGCCCGAGACCGAATTGGTGGTCGTATCCATACCTGCTATCTCCAAGGACAAGCGCCCCAGGAAATGGGCGCAACCTGGTTAGGTAAAAAGCATAAAGCTTTGATTAGTCTGTTGGGAGAATTGGGAATTGAACAATTTGCACAAAAGTTGGGAACACATGCTATTTACGAAGCCATTTCCACCAGTCCACATCAATTAGTCCAGTTACCTCCTAATGATGAACCAAGTTACAGGATCAAAGGAGGAACTGCTACCTTGATTAATGCTTTGGCGCAATCTCTGGATTCGGATCAAATTATCTTGAGCCAAATCGTAAAATCCATTGAGTTACATGGTGAAAGGCTTGAGGTTATTTCTGATAAAAAGCGTTTTGTAGCAAAAAAAGTTATTGCTACACTCCCCCCAAACCTCTTTGTCCAAAGCATTGATATCCGCCCAAGGCTTCCGGCCGAACTCCTGCAAATCGCTAAGTCTACCCATACCTGGATGGGAGAGTCTATTAAAATTAGCTTAAGTTATCAACAGGCATTTTGGAGAGCGCCTGGCTTTAGCGGAACAATTGTCAGCAATGTAGGTCCGATCCCGGAAATGTATGACCATGCAGATAATGAGAATAAATACTTCGCATTAAAAGGTTTTTTAAACAGCTCTTATTTTTCATTAAAGAAAGCAGAACGCCTCGAACTGATCCTTCGCCAATTGGAGAAATACTATGGAGATCAGGTTCGAAGTTTTCTCGATTATCAGGAAACAGTCTGGCGAAAAGAGGTTTTCACTTACGCCACATACGAAAATCATATACTCCCACACCAAAATGGCGGGCATCCAATTTATCAGCAAGCATTCCTGGATGGAAAATTATACCTCTCCGGTTCTGAGACTTCACCTGCCTTTCCCGGTTATATGGAGGGTGCAGTTAAGAGTGCCCAATATGTTTTTCAGCAACTTCTTTAAGGAATACATCTTACACGTTTCTTTTACATACGACGGCATGATCCGTATGGGATTTCCTTGCTTTTCAAGGCTCTCGCTTTGGATATAAACGGATCTTGTTCCCGAACTGAGCCATTCTCTGTCATTATTTTATCAAAAACACTTTACACCGTTCTAAAAGCAAAGCAAATAGATGCATATTTGATACTTTTAAAAAAAATGAATATCATGTGATTCTTAAGGTCCAAACTTGAACTTTTCATGATTTTCTGACTTAAATTCAAAGGAGGATAACATGAAAATTTATAGAAATCATCACACACAACAGAAGATACCATAGAACTACCCCAGAATAAAGGTTCATAAATGATATAATTGTGATGAATTTGAACCCAAATATCATTTTCACCTCGTATATCTTCCCCTCTGAATTGACACAAAAACTATTGTTTTAAAAAAATCTAAAATTTTCCGTCACACTTTTTAGTTTTCTTTCTTATAGGAATGTCCAATATCAAAATAAAATGTCAAAAAGCTCTCTAATAGCAAGTTTAAATGTGCAGCCGGAACCGGAGAAAAATTTTGGTCTATCTCCAGATGACTTTCAGCAGATGCTGGAAGATCTGAAACGCAATGATACTGCGTTTTTTGAAAGAGTATTTCTCAAACAATTTGAAGAAACGATGAGATACCTCAAAAGAGAATGTGGTAGTGCGCACGATGATGCTTATGATGCAGTAATGGACACAATGCTGGAATTGCGTTATCGTTTTGTAGAGGGGAAGCTGAAGTATGGTAATCTGCGATTCTTATTCACACAAATGGTCAAACAGTCTTATTTTCGCCAGCAAAAGCAATTTTCAACGGTAGGCGAAGAAGCCATTCCAGACCTCGGTATTACCATTTCGAAAGAAGAACGAAACGAAGAAATAGCCCTTCTGACCAAAGCCTGGGCTAATCTCGGTGAGAAATGTAAATCTCTACTCACCTGGCATTTTTATGGAAATATGAAATTGAAAGAAATTGCAGAGCAAGAAGACAAAACGCCGATATCCATTCGAAAACAAAAAGAAAGGTGTCTCAACAAATTAAAAGATTTTTTTAGCAACCACTTAAATTTAAAAAATTGAAAAGAATCGACAATATACTCAGCACAGATGCTTCTAAATTACAAGATCAGTTATTTAAGAGCATCATCAAAGATAAAAACGACGCAGAGTTTCGTCAGAAATGGATACAGGTTCTTTACGACAAACACGGCGTTTCCAAGAAACCAGCATCCAAAATAAAATCCATTTTCGGGATTCATATGATCCGAATGATTGCTGCCGCAGTTATCGGTATAGGTTTATTTGCTATTGCAACAATCTACCTAACGAATATAAATAAAGCAGAGCATTTGGCAGAGGCATATATCTACGAACAAGTATATATCCACCCCGGATCAGTCAAAGGCGTTGAAGATGCCACTATCAATCGAATTCTTGCAATCAAAGCTTTTAATAATCAGGATTATAAAACTGCTGCGCAGTACTTTTCTGCAATTGATACCCCGACTCAGCAGGATGCTTATTATAATGGATTAAGTTTTTTATTAAATAAAGAATATGCAGAAGCTCTTACACAATTTGCTGTAGTTCAAGAACAAGGAGATAGATACCAACAGGAAATCAACTGGTATATGGCTCTAACTTTGCTGTTAGACGGGCAAAATACAGCAGCTGTCAAGGCGCTTCAAAAGATCAAAGAAGGTGAATGGAATTACACTGAAGCTCAAAAACTCTTAAAGTCAATATAATCCGTTAATTATCACTATTCTAAATTTGTATTTATGAATGTCCGACTTCCACTGCGCTCATTAATAGTTTGTTTGATCCTGTTTTTACTCTTTGAGAATATGCAGGCAAATACTTTTGAACTCAATCAAGTATCTTCAGAACTACTCATTTCCCCAAAGCTCCTTTTACGACAAGATTCAGTCCCTGAGCAAAGCAATATTTCAACTGATAGCCTTGAATTAACAGATATGCATCTTCTCCCCGAAGTTAGTCCCCCCGAATTAGACGGTGAGGATGAGGAAGACGACGACGACGAGGATGAGGATGATGACGAGGACGACGAGGATGAGGATGATGACGAGGACGACGATGATGAGGATGACGAAGTGGAAGTTCACCCTACACTATATTTTGTCGAACTTGACTCAACAACTACAGAGGCAGAAATTCAAGCATTACTTATTGAAATGAATTCTATAGAAGTATGGAGTGAGGAATCACTCGGTATAAGGCTTTGGGAAGTCCTATCTTTTCCTTATACGACTCCTACAGAAGGCACCATAACCAATATTAATGCACATATCCGCAGGGCCCGGAAACGAACAAAGATCAGTGAGTCCGATCCCAATATCGCGGTACAAGTGCCTATTGATCCTGTTGGAAATCCTGGCCAGTGTTTTAATCAAATGAGCTGGGATTTCCCCCAAGGCACTGAATCTGTCAAGATTGCTATTCTCGATACAGGTATTGCCAGCTTACCCGACGGAGGCCATCCCGATTATCATTTTCAAATTCAAGGATATACTGGCTATGATTATATTGATAATGATTTCGAACCGGATGATCTAAATGGACATGGAACTAAAGTTGCCGGAATCATCAATCATATTCTGGCACCATATAATATTAATGGTAATATCAGCTTCGATATTCGAAAAACACATGATGCGCAAGGACAGGGATATGTTTCTGCATTGGTACCAGCTATTGTTGATGCAGTAGAAGAAGGGGCAGATATTTTGAATATGAGCTTTAGTTACTTAAACCATCGAAACGATACACTCTTTCGTCCATTGGCTTTAGCTATTCACTATGCAGAAGAAGCAGGTGCGCTGGTCGTCGCCGCCGCCGGTAATGAAGGAACAGACAATGACTATGCAGAATTGTCAGCGTTTCCAGCAACTTACCAGCATTCCAATATTATCAGTGTAGCTTCCAATGACTGTGACGATCAAATGAGTGCTTTTACCAATTATGGTTTAACCTCCGTTGATGTTTCTTTCCTTGGTGAATCTATCCCCGGGCCGGATATGGGAACAGGCTTAACGTATAATACCGGTTCTTCCTACTCCACTGCAATAGTTAGTGCGATGGCGGCAATTCTCGGTACCCGGCAAGATGACTTTGATCACAATATAATCAAATGTGTCTTAACAGAAAGTGCTATTTACAGCGCTTCGCTTGCTGACAAAATCGTTTCGAATGGCGTTATTGATTTTGCGATGGCTTATGAACAATTTGCAGCACTTTGCAATGGCGGTCCGATTCCCCGACTGGCGCAAGAAGCACTTAGTACGGATAAAATGACAATTTATCCAAATCCTGCTGAAAATTTATTGCAGATACAATTAAGTTTAGACAAAAATTCCGAAATTAGAATATCTGTTTTTAATGATTTAGGTCAATTGCTATATACCAAAGAGACGGTATTGGCAAATGGAACGATGACCTTGTCAATTCCTGAAATAGCGGAGTGGCCAAAAGGTCTTTACCGAGTCCTTGCGACTACTCCCGAAGGCTTACTGTCGAGCCAGTCTTTGGTGAAGCTGTAGGCGATCCAAATCAACGTATGATAAGATATTCTTTTGCAAGAATTCAATTTTTGCTTTTACTCTGTATACTACTGATACCGCTCCCGAGCCGAGCCTCCGAAGATCCTTTTTTCGAGGAACATTACACAAAAATTAACAACAATATAAGCCAGGAGGCTTATTCGGAGAATATCGTTTTGTTTGCCGACTTGGTTTCCAAGTCGGCTTTCCAACAATTACCCTGTCGGGAAAAAGGACGCATCTTTCACAAAATCGGAGTTACCTATTATTTACTTTTCGAAGAACAAAAGGCCATACCGCTTTTTCGGGATTCCGTTTTGACACTATGGGAGGATTGTACAGCGATTAGTGAAATGGAGAAGGCGAATACGATTTACAATCTTGGCGTTTGTTATCAGTATATCGGCGAAACAGAAAAAGCAAAAGCCAAGCTTGATAAAGCTTTAGCTACTTTTGAAAATTCGAAAGACTATCCTCCCCTAGACCTGGCTACAAAGTATGAAGGCGTTGGTAATTTTTACGTCGAAGTATACGATGCTTTCCGTGCAGAACTATATTATAACAATGCTTTAAATATCTATAAAAACGCTGATCAAGCCATCACGGAACAGTTCGATGTTCTCAATCATCTGATCGCCATGAACGTTGATTTCAAAAGGTACAATTCCGCTAAAGGCTATATTGATCGGGCGCTTTCCCTATACGAAGCCTATCCTGAAAATATCGCAGAATTCGAACTTTCACTAATGTACCTCAATGCAGGTTCTGTAGAATTTGAATTAAAAAACTATCCACTAGCGCAGGAGTATGCTCAAAAAGCAAAAGCAATTATCTCTAAAAATGGCGAAGGAGAAAACTATCTGGACATTGCTCAGGAGTTACTCGCGATGATCGAAGCGGAGCAAGGGAACTATCCCCAATCATTACTGATGCTTGAGCAGGTAGTCGAATTAAGAAAAAAGAATTTGACCAATGTAGAGTCTTACACCGCACTTACCATTGCCTACGAAAATCTTTGTGATGTATACATTCGGGATAATCAGATTAGTAAGGCGGAAGCCATCCTGATGGAAGCTTTTAACCTCATCTCCATTAACGCGCGCTACGATAAGGATCGCAGTCCAATAATTGCTCATCTGATCTCTTTTGATGATTTGCAATTGATCCGCTTAATTGATTTAAAAGCACGCATTTATCAAAAAAAATACGAACAACAAAAAGAGCTTGAACTTTTGGATAAAGCTTCTGTAATACATATGAAAATTGATTCTCTGATCCAGCAGAATTTATTAGCGCTCAATTTTGAGAATTCAAAACTGGATTATTTCGAATTGATTTATGAGTATTATGGAAAAGCAATAGAGCAAGCCCTTCGCTTATTTGATTTAACTCAGGAACAAAACTACCTGAACCGGGCTTACTATTTTTCCAGCCGGACCAAAGCGATCATTCTCCAGTACGAACGCAATCAAAATAATGCTTTAAAGGCTATTGCTGCTCCGGATATTTTGCAACGCTACGAAGACCTGACCAATCGCTTATACGAATTGCAAGAGCTCATTCCTTCCTCCGGTTCGGAGCGGGACACCCTGCTCCGCGATTATACGCAAGTCCAGAATGAATTAGATTTTTTCTGGAAAGAAATTGAAGCAAAATATCCCGAATACTACCAAAAACGTTATGCACTAATTGAACCTTTGGCTATTTCCGAAATTCAGGAAAAGCTCTCCGATGATATGGTTGTCGTGGAATATTTTCATACTGAAAAAAGCATCTTCAGTTTCTGGATCAGTTCAGACGCTATTTTCTATACCGTATTTAAAAATGATGCCTCTTTTCAGAAAAGCCTGGATACTTTTGTCAGTCACTGCAATAATCCCGAAACGATTTTTTCAAAAGATACTGCGGCCAAACTTTTTGATCAGCTTTTAAAACGCGGGGTCGAGCAAATCCCGGACAATATCCATCGAATTTGTATCATCCCGGATGGGAAATTGCATACCGTCTCATTCGAAGCACTTGTACAAAGAAAAGGAAAAGAAGATACTTATCTTTTAGAGGACTTTCAGGTTTCCTATTCCTATTCTTCTAATTTGTTATTTAGAAAAGAAACCGTATCGCCTAAAGAGACATATTGTGGATTCGGCACTAGTTACAGTCCTCGCCTCGGTCTGAAATTACGTGTGCAAAAACGCTTGTTTGGAAATTCTGATTTAGGGCAACTAACGCTCTCCAAAGATGAGATCAATAAAGCATCAGAAATTTTTGACGGCCGCAGCTTTATTGGATCAAAAGCCAACCTGGAAAATTTTCGCCTGCACTCTTCGAATGCCCGAATTCTTCATTTATCTCTACATGGATTGGTCGACATTAATGACCCTGGCCGCTCCTGTATAATCTTCGACGATAGCCGTCAGGATTTTATTCTCTCAGCACTGGACCTCTATGCTCATAATATCCCTTCCGATCTGGTGGTCCTTAGCTCATGTCATACCGCAAGTGGAAAAATTTATAACGGCGAAGGCGTTCAGGGAATGAGTAAAGCTTTTTTGCTGAGTGGAGCCAGCAATATTCTCTCAAGCCTATGGAGTGCTTCCGAAGCCAGCTCTTTACACATCATGACCAGTTTCCTGCAAAATGTTCACGACGGGGATTACCACGATGCCGCTATTCATCATGCCAAGCTCGATTACCTCCAGCGGGTAGAACCACATTTACAACATCCTTTTTATTGGGCAAACTTTATTTTATTAGGTGAAGTCGATCAACGGTTTTCCGAAGCAAAGACTTTCTCCTCTTACGGATATTGGATTGCTGCAGTTCTTATTCTTTTACTTTTTATTTTTTTTATAAAAAAACCAAACGCTTAGCGTCACATTTTTTTTATTTCTTGCTTATAGGAATGTAATTAATACATAAGGATTTACAGAATGAACCTGCATTAAGCAGGGTGAACCATTTTTTGTCTTAATTAAAAATAATCGTGAAGAATAAAAAGAATGCATCATGAAAAAAATCAAAAAGAGTTTAATGACCCAGTACATTGGGCAGTATGAAATTGATCGTTCCAAAAATGATATACACCTTCCTCAAGCTGGCGATGTTGCTGTTTTTGAAGTCATAAAAATCGGGAAACATAAACGGATGCAAGAACCTTCTGGTAAGAACAGAAATCTCTATCCGGGGGATTGGGTTCTGGCACCTTTCGGTAATCGCTATGCAACCGGACAATTTGAGGGATACGTACCGAGCAAGCCTCAGGAAACTTACCATATTCTCGGACAGGGCGGCGCAATTGGAATTTTAAAAACTACCCACAGTCGTTGGCTCAATGTCGGGCCGACAGAATTGAAGTTAGTAGGTTATGCTGTAGATGCTGGCAAAAAAGTGATCAATACCCGATTTTATAATACTCCTTACACAGAATTCACTAAGAGTTTACACTCAAAAGCAAGAATCATTCTTTCCGTTGGTTCGAGTATGGATAGTGGAAAAACGACTACTGCAGGCTACCTGGCTAAAGGATTAAAAAATGCAGGGCACACTGTTAATTATTTAAAACTAACCGGAACCGTTTATTCTAAAGATAAAGACTTTGTAGAAGATTTAGGTGCCGACCGGGTTTTGGATTTTTCCGATTTTGGATTTCCTTCAACTTACAAATGCCATATCCGGGAGCTGCTCGACATTTTCGCTTCTGCTATGGTTGAACTCGAAAAAAACAATCCGGATTTTATTATCATCGAAATTGCAGATGGCCTGTATCAAAGAGAAACAGAAATCCTGTTGAACCATCCACTCTTCATGGCACATGTTGATCATATCATTTTTTCCTGTGGCGATAGTATGGGCGTCCCGACCGGTGTACAAATTCTGGAAGCAACTTGCGGAAACCGATTATTTGCAGTAGCTGGTTTATTTACCGCTAGCCCTCTACTCATTTCGGAAGTACATCAAAAGATTAATTTACCAATTCTCAATCTTGAAAGTTTGCAAGATGCAATCATCCTGGACGCTCTGCTTCAAGAAGATTTGGACATCGCAGTATAAGTACAGGTATATGATGTAAAGATTCAAATGATTAGAATGTAAAATAATAGTATTGGACATTCATTGCGAGCTATAATACGCAATGTTTTAAGTAAGGGCAACGGCATTCGACACAAGAAAAGGGATCCGTATCGAATCCGTTGCCTGATTTTTTTTAAGAATCATGAAGAATATCATTTACTTCCTCCGGCCTTTTTTAAAAAACCATATTCGCTTAATTTCGATAGTTTTTTTGATCTGTTTTTTGGCGAATGTCGTTACTTTAATTTTACCTATTTACATTGCTCAATCTTTTGATTTACTTTTTGATATCAGTTCACATCGTGCCCAGATATTATACTTGATTCCTTTTTTGGTACAAAAAGAAATTACGGCCTATTTAATTGTTTTTTCCGCCCTATTGCTTTTGAAAGGTATTTTAGATTTTTCCTGCAAATACCTTATGGCTTTACTTGGTGAAAAACAGTTGCATTTTTTCAGAAAAAAAATATTTACTCATCAGCTAGCGATAAAGATGGAAACCTATGAAGAAAAGGGCATTGGAAAATACTTATTACGTTATAGTGGAGATCTAAACAGTATCCAATCATTATTAACCAAAGGTGGCCTGCAGTTTATCTGTGATGTACTCATAATTACCCTGGCCATTTTTATTTTATATCAAATCAGTCCAGTGTTAGCGCAAAGCATCTTTGCAGTACTTTTAGTATTGACCATTGTCCTTTTTATTTTAAATAAAAAATTACATCAGGCTTCTTTAAAAAGAAGAAATGCCAAATCGGGTTTATTAAAATTTGTAAGCCATCGCCTCCAGGCCATCCTAACCGTAAAATCATTTAACAGAGAAGTTATCGAAGCCAATCGTTTCAATAAAAAAACAGATCGCTTGCTCGAATTAGGGAAAAATTATCAGCGTATCCACAGTGGTATCAGTGCAATTATTCCAGCGGGCCTATATTTGATGCTTGGGGTAATGATGCTGGTTTTTATTAATTTAAAAAAATATAGTCCCGGGGAAATTCAGGCGGATCAATATTTTGCTGCGATCTTACTGACCATTACTTTGCTTCCCGTTTTTCGCCGGTGTTTCCGGGTAAATATTTTATGGCGCAATGCTTCTATTTCTTTTAAAAAGTTAATTCACATTTTTGAATTGGAAAAAGAAAAACAGGATCAGCAAGAAGCACTTCAAAAAATATCCGGTGCGCTAAATATTATAAATCTCTCTTTTCGTTTTCCCAATAAACATTTACTTTTTGAAAACTTGAATATTAAAATTCCCGGAAACGGAATTTATACCATTCACGGGAAGGGTGGTACCGGGAAAAGTAGTTTAGTTAAATTACTCAATGGCAGTTATCTTCCTGGTAGTGGATTTATTTTTTTAGATGATTTAGACTATCAGGAGCTTTCCAGAAAAATACTACGCAAATACATTTCAGTAGTCAGCGATCATTTTCATTTATTGGGCAATACTGTTTTCGAAGCCATTTCCTACAGTCGAAAAAAAGAAAAACGCCCCGTCGCCAACAATATGCTTTCAAAACTTGGGCTTTCCCGGGAACTCAGCCTTGATACCCGGATTGGAGAGCTTGGTCAAAATCTTTCTTTTCAGCAAAAAAAACTTTTGCAATACAGTCGAGCCTTTCTTACCCGGAAGCCAATATTAATCATCGACCAGGGCTTTGACAACCTGGATAAAGCTGCCATGAAAAATATTTGTCAGTATCTCCATCAAATCAAACACAAAACAACCATCATAATTCTGGATCAAAAAACAAATTTTGAAGATCTGGAAATTGACCAGAGCTTTGACCTGATAGCCTGTCAATCTACTTCAAAGAATTCTTTATTGGGAATTAATAATTAAAATTGATAAGATGGGTGTACAAAAAATATGCTTTAAATCAAGGAAGCAAATGCGATCAAAATTATTTTTGTTTTTCATTTATTTCATGACTTGCAATTCTGTAAGTGCGCAAACCGATATTGACCCTACCCAAAAATTAAAATTATTCCTCGACTGTCGAACAGAATGTTTTGAGATGTATTTAATCGACAAAATCCGGACAGTAGATTTTGTACGCGACCGGGCCCAGGCCAATGTCCATCTTATTATTAATAAAATCCCCCTGCCTAACAATAGAAAATCATATCAGCTTCGCTTTATTGGAATTGGCCAATTGGCTATAGTCAATAATACGTTTATACACGAAACGGCGATCAATGCAACGAGTGCAGAAATTCGCAAAGGTTTAAGAAATAAAATTCGACTGGGACTCGTCGGTTTCCAGGTTCACACTAAGATGGGAGAGCATATGCGGGTTTCTGTGAAGAAGGAAGAAAAAATCCAGATAGAGCAAAACGATGACCCCTGGAACTATTGGTCGATGGAAGCCTGGGCAAATGCCAGTATTAATAAAGAAAGTCAAAATCAAACGATTAGAACCAAGCTTGGATTCGAGGCGAATCGAGTCACCGAAAACTGGAAAATTTTGCAAGGTATAGAATACAGCTATCGAGGCCGGAAAATCGAAAGATCAGATCGGGATCCGGTCACGAGCAGAATAATTCGAGCCCAGCTTTCCGGAAAAGTAGTAAGAAGTCTCAATGAACATTTTTCTATTGGTTTAATGAATCAACTGTATCATTCTACTTTCAGGAATATCAAACTAAGGACACGTCTTGGCCCGGCAATCGAATACAGCATTTTTCCATATAGCGAAGTAACCCGGCGAGAACTAACCCTTGCCTATCATTTCGGCTGGCGGCGCCAGTATTATTTTGAAGAAACCATCTTTGGAGTGCTGAGCGAAAAAATCACAGATCAAGCGATCCGGGCTCAGCTACGACTTCGAGAACCCTGGGGTAATATTACAAGCAGCCTTGAATACAGTCACTTTGCCAATGACTGGTCAAAGTATCGTGTCCTGCTCGACAATCGCCTTTCCATACGCGTCCGTAAAGGCCTAAGTGTAGATTTCGAAATCGAGTTTGACTGGATTCAGGATCAGGTTTCGCTCGAAAAAGGAGATGCCTCCCTCGAAGATATCCTGCTTACTCAAAAACAATTACTTACTAATTTTGACCTAAGCATTTCAGTGGGCTTCAGTTATACTTTTGGTTCGATATACAATAATGTAGTTAATACCAGGCTTTGATTCGGGAAACCGGTTTCAAGAGAAATCCCGGATCAAAGTCTGATGGTTTTAGGTATTCATTCTATTTTAAAAAATAGATACGGATACCTTTTACATTCTTGCTTCTCAAATCCAAGCCTATGTTTTTAAAATCATTGAATAATCAGCCCCTCGGTAGTTGCTAATTTGGCTTGTAATGCCCATCCTCCAAAGTTTTCCGATACCGCAACCAGTATGGTGTTCTTGCCTTTTTTCAATGGCAGATGGACGGTATCGAAATAGCCGATAGTCCCCAGGTATCGATAATCCCTTGTTCTGAATCCATTATTGCCACTGTAAATGATTCGGTTATTACAATAAACTTTTACTCTATCCGAGTATCCAAGGTCAAGGCTTTTGATTTGATCAGATTCCGAATCAATTTCCAGTTTCGCCCAAACAGTATTGGCTTCTTTATCCCTCTTGTGTAATTTCGAAATATTTGTCAGGCCTCCGGATTCCGCTTCAAGTTTTTGCCAGGTCAAATTAATAGTATCCTCTTTTTTCAAAACCTTTTTGTCTACAAGTTCTTCTTCCGGAAAAGCCTTGGAGACCTGCCATTGTCGAATTATATGAAGCGGAGCAATAGTTTTAGCATTCGTCTTACTTTTTAAAACCGGTTGATCTATTTTTTGAAAAGAGAAATTTGCGAAATGAGTTGGCCCGGCACCACATTTCAAACCAAGTTGTCCGGCCGTTGTTCCCTGTTTTAATTCTTTAATAAATACAGACGGTTTTTCTGCTCCATCAAAATACATTTCCGCCTGCGTTCCCGCCACAACAACTTTGACATGCATCCATCGATCAAATGCAAAATCAAGTATCCCGTTATAGCCCATTCCCTCATCAACCGGTTTCCAACCGATCAAACCATTATTGTCATTGGTATACAAATCGTGATAAATTTGCCAGCCACTCATTCCATTATACACCGGGGTATACTGATAGGCATCCGGATGCCCCGAATGATGGCTTCTAAAATAGATTTCTTCGTAATTGCTTTCATCTTTGATTCGAAAGGCAAGTCCCGGAAAGGAAACTCTTTCTGACATATAAATATCAAACTCTATGATTCCATTTTCGAAAATCTCTTCATTCAACAGAATCATTCCTCCCTGAATGTAAACACTATTTTTCCCTTTATAATTTTCAAGCATTACGCTATTTGCCTTAATGGTCCAGCGGTCTTTTTCAAAAGGAATAATTTGTGCGAATAGCACTTGACCGATCAAAATAAAACAGCAAACCCAGGTGATTTTTAAAAAGTACGTTTTCATAATTCAGTCTTTTTTGCAGGCAAAATGGAGAACTTATCGTTTAAAAGCTTTATTTAGGCTTGTACAAGACCGTACAAAACGATACAAGTTTGGCCAAAACTAAATTTTGCTTCAATTTCGTTTTTAACACGAGCGAATTCGTAATCTGCCTCAGACTATTTAACTTTAGGAACAAACAGCAATGTGTTAAATAAGTAAACCAATGGATAAACTCCAAAATGATAAAATCTACCTCGACCTTTGCAAATCGCTGATCGAAGAAAGAATGGCCTGGGGGACCAGTGCGGATTGGAGTAACCAGGACTTTTTAGCACTAAGCAGGAAAATTATGGAGGAAACCGGCGTACAGCTCAGCGGAACAACCTTAAAGAGAGTCTGGGGAAAAATAAAATACCAAAGCATTCCAAATACCAATACTCTAAATACACTGGTTCGTTTCATCGGATACGAAAACTGGCTTTCCTTTAAAGCTCATTATACCGATACCAAAGCTGGAACAGCCATTCATTCTGATACCAAAACTAACAAAAGAAAAAAGAATGGCTTTTTAAAAATTTCGATAATCAGTCTCATTGCGATTCTATGCATTTCCATTATCAGTTTTATTTACCGGGATCAGGAGAACAGTTTTTCCACAGCGGATATTAAAAAGGTTGTTTTTAAAAGCAAGCCTGTTGCCAAAGGGATTCCCAATACGGTAGTTTTTAATTATGATGTTCGACATCTCAAGGCTTCGGATTTTAAGATTCAGCAATACTGGGATACCAGCAAAAGGTTTAGCATCGATCCCCAACATCATGAAGCAACATCAATTTATTATTACCCTGGCTATTGGAGAGCGAAACTGATTGTAGACGGCAATGTACTCAAGCAGCATGATTTACATATCAAATCTACCGGCTGGATGGCCACGCTTGGGCCCTCTCCCAATGCTCCGAATCCAAGGTACTTACTGGAAGATGAATTGGTAAAGGATTCTATGTTGCGTATTTCGGATCAGGTTGAAAAAGAGTTACTGCAAACATATCTTGAATCTCCCCATATCTTAACCTATCACAATATTCGCGATTTCGATCAGTTGAATGGAGATAATATGATCTGTGAAACTATGATTCGAAATACATATACCAAAGGCAATGGCGTTTGTCAAAATAGCCAGATACTTTTACTAGGTTCGAAAGGCCCGATAATTATTCCTTTAGCTATTCCGGGTTGTACCAGTGAAATAGGCCTTATGTTTAATGATGCCTACCAAAGTGGTAAAAACCATGATCTTTCAGCCTTTGGAGTAGATTTTTCGAAATGGCAAAAACTACGATTAGAAACTAAAAACCGGCAGGCAAAAATCTTTTTAAACGATCAATTAATTCATAGCCTCGAATACCAGCAAAGTATTGGCCAGATAAGCGGTCTTCGTTTTAGGTTTCTGGGTAATGGCGAAGTACAGTATATTAAGCTTTGGGATGCCAACAATCAGTTAATATATAAAGATCATTTTGCAGCAACTACTACACCTTCAATCAGTGAAACTAATCCTCAGAGGACCAAATAATCATATTATGAAAGCATCCCCCAACATAAACGTTCACTACCTGAATCGTTGCTTCTGTTGAATTAGTAGAAATCCGAATTCCACCCAGATAAGGATATTCTCCAGCCTGATAAATATCTCCCCCTATATTTGCTTCGGGAATAGGTTCTGTCACCGCATCTGAAATATTGTGTTGGATATCGACCGAGGTAGAATCATAATTAATCTGTACGTCGTAATCATTAGCATCTGCATAGCCTTCATCCAAAAAGTTTGCACATACCGTATCCGTAGTCATCCCGACGCCCAAAGTAAATACGGGTAAAGTATCCGGCAGCGCTCCTCCAAGATCACAATACGTTTTTATAGAATCCAATTTCAAATAATAAGGAGGAGTTTGGCAACCTATATAGATATAGCCGTGACTAGGGTTGACCGTATTGATAGATTCGGGATTCAAATCCGCATCTTTATCACAAGCGCTACAGATTAGCGCTAAACCAAATAGCCAAAAACAGGACGTCAAAAGGTGCTTATTTAACTGTTTCATTGATCTTTTTTTTATTTTGTCTTGATTCGATTTACATGCCTGTCTACACTTTATTACGAATTAATTTTTCCTATGGTTGGGTGATTTCCCTATTATTCTACTAAAGGAAAAAGTGTTTAAAATTTTTCCAACCATTTTTGAATGGGTATATTGAGGGACTTCTTAAAAATACAATTAAAATGAAAAAACGAGAATTCCTAAAAAAAGCAGCGGTACTGGCTACTGGTGTAATCATTCTTCCCGCCTGTGCCAATGAAGCTGAAGAAAAGCAAGAAAAACTTTCTCCCCCTAGTAAATTAAGAACCGCACACATTGGAGTAGGTGGAATGGGGGCCGAAGATTTAAGGGATATCTCCTCTCACGATATGGTTGTTGTCAGTGCATTATGTGATGTCGATGCCGATGCCCTCGCAGCAGCTCAAAAGTTACATCCCAATGCCAAGACCTATAAGGATTATAGAATAATGCTTAAAGAAATGGGGGATCAGATTGATGCAGTGATTGTATCCACTCCTGACCATAGCCACGCTCCCGCTTCCATTATGGCCATGGAACTTGGAAAATCGGTTTACTGTCAAAAGCCACTAAGTCATCATGTAAGCGAAGCAAGAGCCATGAAAAAAATGGCTAAAGAAAAAAATCTGGTTACTCAAATGGGAATACAGGTACATTCATTTTATGATTATCGAATGGCCACTCATTTAATTCAGTCCGGGATCATCGGTAAAGTCAGCCGAGTACGTGCCTGGTCTCCCAAAAACTGGGGTTATGATGGGCCAATACCAGAAGGTAGTGATCCGATACCAGAAACACTAGACTGGAATTTATGGCTGGGGACCTCTGCCGAACGACCTTATAAAAAAGATTTCTATCACCCGGGCAACTGGCGTAAACTAGTTGACTACGGTTGTGGAACTTTGGGCGATATGGGCGTGCACATTTTTGATACACCATACAATGCTTTAGAGCTGGACGTTCCGAGAACAATCACTACAAGCTGTCGCGAGCCCAATAATTTCGGGTATCCGGAAAACAATGTAGTGACCTATGAATTCCCGGGTACCCAATACACTACCGAAACCCTAACCTGGATTTGGTCGGACGGTCCGGGAGCGCCGGAGGCACACGAAGATTTGAATCTTCCGGAAGGAGAAGCACTACACGATCAAGGGGCTATGTTCATCGGTGAAAAAGGTCGACTGTACCTGCCCCATTTTATGATCCTGCCTAAAGTGATCGTCGATGGGGCGTATAAAAATATTGACGCAGAAATTGCAGGAATTGAGACAGCCAATGATATGGGGACTCCTGTCAGAGATTATTTGGTAGAATGCAAACATCATTATCATCAATTTGTAGATGCTTGCCTTGGTAAAACTGAATGCTCTGCTCCTTTTTCTTATGCAGCAAGGCTTACCGAAACCATTTTACTCGGTACCATTGCCGGAAGATTTCCTAATCAGACTTTACACTGGGATAGTGAAAATGCAAAATTTGCAGAAGCTGAAGCAAATGAATATTTAGATTCAGAATATCGCAAATTCTAATATAGCTACAATAGCATAATTTTTAAATCAAGCCCCAATTTATTATGAAACGTTCATTTTTACTATTATCTATTTTTTCTATATGCTCCTTTTTGTCCAAAGCACAGATTGTCGTCGACTTCGAAGATGCAGAATTAAATGATACCAGTTTTATGGCTGGTGGTTTCGAATGGAAATTAACCGAAGACTTCCTCATCAGCGAATTTGAGAATTTCTCCTGTGATGGCTCTTCAGGATTCAACCGCTATATGGACTCGGGATATCTCGATGGCGGATCAGAAGGAGTTATCGGAAGTGTCGCACCTGTCAATTCAGATGTTGTTTTTCAAATGTATACCGCAGGTAGCCAATGTATTTGGGTGGCCAATACCGATGGAGAATTCACCTCTACCGGGACGATCAGGTTTACCGGTATCAAAATGGATAATAGCTCTGTAGAAGAATCCTTCGAACTGACTTCTACCAATTTCAATGATTTAATCGCTGTAGACTTTTCCGAGAATATCTGGAGCGGAGTGGATTTGACGAGTTTACAGATTGAAATCACCGACACTCAGGATTCTACCGATTATATTGCAATTGATAATTTAACTTTCGAATCAATTACGTTATTTACTTCTACTGAAGAACTAAGTGAGCAAAAAGTCGATATCAGTCCCAATCCAACGGATCATGTCATTTTTGTAAAAACGGAATTTCCGGCCCGCGTAGATATTTTGGATACTACCGGTAAAGTCATCCGGCAAGGCATTTCAACGGATCAGGAAATTGATATAAGCTACTTAGCTCAAGGAATTTATTTTATTCGGGTGAACCTGGATGGCTACCAAAAAATAGAAAAAATCATTAAACAATAATTGAAACTCTAGTAGACCACCTTATTCTCCATATTTCAATTGAATGACTTGAGCTTCTCCTTTGGCCAGGACAGAGACAATAAACATATTATTAAATTCTGTATCGGGAATATGCTCGTAAATATTTTCGCCGACCAGGATATTCAGGAGAGCTGGCGTAGTGTCTGAATGCCCGACAATCAGAACGACTTCAGAGAAGTGATGTTCCAAAACTTCATCTACTAAGGGATCCAGGTTGAAAGGATTATAATTTTCGATAGGCAAAGACTGTGCAATAGCAACTGGTTCTGCCGTCTGAACGGTACGATTAAAACTAGTGGAATAAACTGCATTTAAGGAAATGTCTTCCAGAGCTTCCAGTAAAGTTTGAGTCCGGGCGATTCCCGCTGTACTAAGGTTGGGATCTGTACCAACATCTTCATCTTCAGCATGTCGAATCAGAATAAAGGTAGTAAGCGTATCCGGGATAATGTGAGCCAGATTCAATGTATCAGTCAAAAACCTCGTGTCCACAGTATTCGTAAAGATATTATCTGCCTGGGGGATCGGATTATCGATCAATTCCGAATCCTTTTCACAGGAGCATACCGTAGAAATTATAATAGTGGAAACTATTAGGGAAAGAACTATAAAAGCAATTTTTCTCATAAATTGACTTCTTGCATCAAGACTATAAAGATAAGAATATTACCTTCATTGTAAAACCTGATCAGGCAACAATATCCTCCCTTTCTGGAAAATATTTGCAAGAAGTTATACATTTTGCTTTAAATTCTTTCGGAGCAGTTTAGTACTCCGAAAGAATAAAGATAAATATCAACCCTTTGCTGCATTCAAAATAGAAGAAGCCTGAGCAGAAAGGCAATTACTAATAAATTTGTAACGCCAGATAAATCCACCATTAAGGTTGGGATAATTTTGCTTTAATTCAGAGATATATACTCCAACCATCGTACCACAATCAGGTTTATATCCCGGGACAATAAAAGCTTCAATTTCTGAGGAAGTCAGTCCGATCTCTGTTTTGATGTTATTCAGATGACTGACCCAATTGGGGTAATTTGCGCCCATAGCGCCACTATAAATCTGTAAGTTCCACCAAGAAAAATTATTCCCCGAGGGGCTACCTTTAGTCTTTGTAGCGGTACTTTTGAGTACGGTTTCCCAATCAGATATATCCTGATAAGGAGCCGCCGTCATTATATAACCCTTGGCTGATATTTCATTAGTTATCTGCGCTATAAAAGCCGTATCAAAAGGTGTGGTTACGGGTTCATAGTCGAGATCCAGCCCATCTAATTGAGCATCTTTTAAAAAATCAAGGATATTTTGCTTGGAAGTTTTAGTAGCTCCGGGAGCAGGAGTATTCCAGGTCTTTTTCATGGCCGGATAATCCGAATCAGAAACAGAAGCCGGATGTCCGGCCCAGTTGCCGCCTCCGATTGAAAAGAGTACCGTTTTCACCTTGGAACCAGATGTTGATTTTAAGGTCTTGATGATTGCAGCAGTAGTTGCATCAACTGCGTCATCATTGTAATACAGTGAACCATCATCATGTACATGAAAAAGACCAACTATGACAGTGGTAAAGCCGGAAGCCGCTATTGCGCTCACCATATTGGCATTCAGCATGTCTTCAGTGTACAAAATAGCATTAGGTTGGGGAATTGGATTAGACATAAGTTTTGTTTTTTGAGGTTATTAAAAGTGCAATTTTACCCGTGTAAATCCGATAAAATCCCTCTAAAATTAACTCAGAAAAACTATATTATCCAATTTTGGAGAAAACATTACATAAAACCGCCCCCCGGAAATTCGCCTTACATCAAACTTGTCTTTTCCACAATACCTTTAATTTTACCCCTCTCAAAACGCTAAACTTACAAAAAGAGAGCAATTCAATAGCATTAGTCTTTTTAATAGTAAACCCAAATTTCCACGATAGAAATTTGGGTTTGCAAATAAATAACGATTAACTATTAAGCTGAATAATAGGTAGAACAAATTTTTGCTGCCCGTATATTCATAGAAGAGTAAGTGCCTCCACTTTCAGAAGTCCATTCATATAATAAGTTCCCCTCGGGCTTTCCATCATTTGATAAAACAAAATTGCCATTTTTAACAGAAATAGATACGGCAATATGATCACCAAAGGCACCGGCACTTCCCGTAGAACCATCAGTATCGTAATAAACGGGTTTAGGGCCTTCAACACCAAAGCACCGGCCTGCTTCATTAACACTTAAGCTAAGCAAATCATATACATCATCTCCTACTTTAGTCCAGGACAAAGGCGTATTTGTTTTGGTATAATGGAGGCTTGCTATATCCCCAGCATTTTCCGCCATAATTGCCCAAATCAAACCATTCCCATAATCAAAATCTAAAATTATACCGGTATCATAGATTACATTAGAAGAACCATCTGTGTCTATAGACATTAGCTGACCATTTCCCGACATGATAAGACAGCTACTCCCGGTATAACCACAAATTTGCATGCCTCCGGGATCAGAGGTAGCGATTTCATTCCAGTTGTTGTCCCCATTACTCCAAAACACTTTAGCCCCACCACCGTCGGGATCGGGGTCGGTACTAAGCACCCAAACCGTACCATCTTCCGAAATACCGATTTCCAGGGCGAAACCTTCATTAGACTGGTTAGTTACAGTTTGTTTGGAATCTACACTTTGTACTTGTTGATTGTTGGAAATAATCCAAAGCGGATAGGCATTGCCTTTTGAGTTTGCCATGATTTAATGTTTTAAGGAGTTAATAAAAATTCTTATTTAGAAAGTACATCAATACTTTTAAAACTATGTGAGATTGTTTGGGAATCGTTCTTTAAGCTAAAAACTGACAATTTTAGTCTATATCAGGCTTAAAGTTCAGAATTATTATTTGGGACAATACAAAATCTTGTAATGAAGTATAAATGAATAGTGCTGTTTCTAAAGAGTTGAAGTTTCCCAAACAGGTTCTAAATATACTAGAATCTTAAGTTTAAAAGAAATCAGATCGAAAAAATAAATAGCTCTTCCATATTCATAAAAACGATCTAAAATTATACTTTCTGTTTAATAAAAGGCTGTAAAGAAAGCTCAAAACCAGCTAGTAAAAGCAGCCTTTTATTTTCTTCTTTTGCAACGCTCTCCTTTTCTGACCGTCTTTAATACAAACACGCTCCGGAATACAGCAATGAATAAGACAATTCAACATGAACTGATTTATCGGTGTCGGCAAAACAATCGGGAAGCCCAGTTTCAATTGTATCAACAATACTGTGAAGCTATGTTTAATATTGCCCATCGTTTTCTGGGTAATGTACAGGATGCGGAAGATGCGATGCAAGAAGCTTTTATCAAAGCATTCCAGAAAATAGAGCAGTATAAAGGAGAGGTAAGTTTTGGCGCCTGGCTGAAAAAAATTGTGATCAATAAATGTCTGGATACGTTGGAGTCAAAAAAGAAAAGGCTTCAAGTGGAAAAGAATTCTTTTGCAGAACTACCTTCCGAAGAATTTAATTGGGAAGTAGAAGAGACGATATCCATAGAAATGATCAAAAAAGCGATACTCGTTTTGCCGGATCAATACCGTCGCGTAGTCATGTTGTTCCTGATTGAAGGATATAGCCACGATGAGATTGCCCAAATTCTGGATATAACGATTATCAACTCCCGAACAAAGTTGCTGCGTGGAAAACAAAAATTGAAAACACTTTTAAAACATCAATGCTATGGCTAAAGATATCAGAAAGTTGTTTGAACAGGAACGAAACCGGCCTCAAGCTTCGCTTCCGAAAGGGCATGAAGACCGATTTTTACAAAGATTAGAAAAGGAACTTCCTCAAAAAAAGAATCGAAGACAAAGGTCAATCTGGCTGCGTGTTGCTGCAGCTTCCTTATTGTTACTCTGTATCGGATGGGGAAGCTATTATGCTTGGAAATATTCGCAATCGACTCCAGAAGTGGCCACTATCGCCACCGATGCTTCGAAAGCACCTGGTAATCCCGCAAAAACCAATATCAGTCCGGAGGCATCTGCTAAAAAACAGCTTACCCTCTCGGATATTTCCCCCGATTTAAAAAAGGTAGAAACTTACTTTATTTCCTCAATCAAAGGAGAGTTAGCCAGTTTAAAAGTCAGTGAAGAGGAACAGGAAATGGTAGATGCCTATCTGACAAAAATTAAAGAGCTGGGAAAAGAATATGATAACCTAAACCAGGAGCTTAATACAATCGGTGTCAATGATATGACGATCACGGCTTTAATTGAAAATTTAAAGTTGCGTTTACAGCTTTTACAAAGGCTTAAAAAAAATTTAAACTATTCAAAAAAAGATACTTATGAAAAAAAGACATCTGATAACATTTAATCTCCTGCTGGTATACGGCTTAGTCTTTACAGCGGCCCATGCTCAAACCAGCAAAAAACATACGGAGAAGTTTAAGGTCAACGAAACAGTAAGTATTCATGTCAATACTTCTCATACAAATGTCAAATTTGAAACCTGGGATAAAAATGAAGTTGAAGTCACTTTTATACTCGAAGCAAAGGAAAAAGCAGACGAGTTATTCGATAAATGGAAGTATAATGCAAGTGGTGATCAGGATAAAATCACCATTAAATCCGGTTCAGGTTCCTACCTTGACATGGAGGATTTCGATTTTGATTTCGATATGAAAGATTTCAATCTGAATATGGAAGACTTGAATATGAATCTGGACAACCTCAATATCGAGCTTTCAAACCTCAACCTGGATGTTGATAATATGGTAAACAATATCATGGATGGTCTAAATCTGGAAGATATCCCTTCTTCCCCTTTTGGAAAAGGTGCGGATTTTAATGGAGCAGAATATGAAAAAGACCCGGATGCTTATTTGAAAAAAATGAATGAAAAGCACGGGACTCAAATTACCAGACAAGAAGCAGATCAGTGGCTGGAAGAAATAAATAAATGGTCAGAAGGTATTGAAATCAGGATGGAAAAAATGGAAGAAATGAATTTCAATGGTTTAGAAAAACAGATCGAGGAACAGGCGAAAGAAATCGAGAAGACTGCTGAAAAGTGGCAAAAAGAAAATGAAAGTAAAATCAAAGAGATGACGAAAAAAATAGAGGAGCAAATGAAGGATTTCGACTTTGAAATATATCAGCAATTCAATTACTTCGATCAGCAAAGATCAGATATCAAAAAGACCATCCACATCAAATTGCCCAAGAAGGCAAAACTACATATGAACATTCGCTATGGGGAAGTAACCCTGGCCGAAAATTTGCAAAACATCAATGCTGATCTAAATTATGCTTCTTTATCCGCTAATACGATCAAAGGAAAAAACACCGAAATTTCCGCCTCTTATGCTCCGATCTTTGTAGATCACTGGCGAAACGGACAATTGAAGCTCAATTATTGTAATGATATTACAATCAAAGAAATTACCACGATTGATCTTAAGGCACAAGGTACCGATATTATTATCGGTACCCTGCTCAATTCCGGCGTTATCCACAGTTCCTATGGTGATCTGGAGATAAAAAAACTGGGAACCAATTTGAAAGCATTAACTTTGGAGCTGGACTACGGATCCGCACTTTTGCACCTTCCAGCCTGGGCTCTGGATTTAAAATTTGAAGGAAATCAGGATAGTTCCCTTTCACTTCCTAAAAAAATTAATGTGATCAGCGATACCAGAGAAGGGAGGAATCGGGTTGTAAAAGCTTACACTCAAAAGCCCAATAGTGGTCAGGCATTATCGATCCTGGCAAATTACGGGGATTTGACAATACGATAAATCGTACGCAAAGAACCCAAAAGCCTCGCAGCGCAATTGCTCAAAAGTCCTGCCCCAAAAGCAGTAATCACATATCATGAAAACCTTTCTCTGCACTTCGCTTATATTGGGTAATGTTCTGCTTTGGTATAGCCGTTAAGAATGTAACCTCCCTGCTTATAGTGCCATAATGCTGAAGTGCAATAAGGCTTGCATCAGATAATCTCTCGGCATTCAGATAAAGTTTTGGCGTAAAGTTATTAACCTTTACCTCCGTATTTTCACCAAGAACCTCCCTGGTCCATTGCCTTTCCTCCAGATCATCAAATACTATTTTGTATATATATCCTTTCCCCGAATAACCCCCACAATCTTCACTCGGATCCGTTGAAATATATTCTTTTTGCGGACTGCTAATTATTAAGCGCGATAAGTCAAGGGGGCTTTTAGGAGGTTTACAGTAGCTAAGTAAATCCGCTCGTATTTCATCTAAACTCCTTGGATTTTGCGCAGCAAATCCACTTGATTTTATTACTTCCGGTGCTCTTGAGTCTCCTCGATAAACAGTAATCATCATGAGTGTTTTTATTTAGAAATTATGCTTGCTTTATGTAGTAGTTCCTGGCTGCTCTGATCTATCAAAGGCTTTTGGAATCTTTTTAAATATCCGCGGCTATCGGAAAATGATTGGCATCGCTTACAAAATCCAATATCATTCCCAATACCGGAACACATGGCAGGGGCGACATGATATGATCCACACCTTCTATATAGTCATCGTCCACAACTACATCATCCCAGTTATTAAAAAATGCAAATTGATTTACTTGATGGGCCGTAAGATTTAGATCTCCAACCAAAACAGTATTTGCCGGTAATTGATGTTGAGTAAAAATATTTAGACCAACCTGAGCCGCATTGCCAACTTCATTATGCCAATTAAAAAAATTATAGTCTCTCCGGTTATATCTGATTTGATATTGTACCGGACATCTTAAATGCGAACCCAGTGCGGGATGGTTTACAAAATGATTTTGGTTGAAATAAGCAACTGCATTCAAATTGCAGGTGTTCTTCCATACAATAGCATAAGCTCTGTTGGAAAGAGAAAGTCTGTTCCCAATATGATTCGCCATTTCCGGAAATACGGCATAGGCATAATTGGGAGGGATTGGATTGTTTAAATGAAGTAAACCGGCATTATTTGTAAAGCCTGAGGTGATTCCGGGATGCTCTTGCAGAAAAACAATATCCACATCATTCTGAGATGCAATTCGAAGGATTTGCTCAAAGCGTTGAGCAGGGCTTGTATTATTTATATTTCCATAATACATGTTCCACGATAAAACTCTAATAGGCATAATTTTATATTTTGTAAATTCCGTAAAAGAAGCTTTAGGTCCGGCATGAAGTACATTCACTTAATTGAATGAGCTTGGATCATAAGCTACCAAGCGAAAGATCATCAACCTATATTACTGGTTCTGATAAAGTATTCAATTGTATTCCTATCAATAAAGTATCTGCGCTCAGCCCAGGGCATAAATCACTATCGTATCTTCTTATTTTTCGTTGAAAGTATTTTGTTGAAAGGCTTAAATTTTCTGTTTAGAAAAGTAAACCATACAGGCAGGCAGCTCTTTTTTCCGTTTAGTTAAAAGTCTGCCTTACCTGCAATTGTAAAGTCAAGAGTTCAAGTCCGTATTATTGAATAGCCTATACTATCCTAATAATGTCTTGGCAATTCCTCCAAGTACCGGCAATATCGCTCCAAAAATGGAAGGATTAACATTTGCTTCATAATTCGAACTGGAACCATAACGTGGTACAGATTTTCCCTGTACGGGCATGTTGAACTTTTTACTGTTTTTCATAATAAAAAATTATTTAGTTAAAAAATATAATTGATTTACATTACCGGGCAGAGTTAAACGATAGAACAGGTACAGCCCGGACAAGAGGAAGACAATGAACAGCAGACATCACAGTCTTTGCTAGCCTGTACGTTCCCATCATAAAAGCTACTGCTACCCTTTCTGAGAACAGGTTCTCCCTGAATCGGCATTTTCCAATTTTTCATATTGAGTGATTTATTATTTTTAAAAAATGAAATGATTAATACTCGAACCAGTCTCTCACTGTACCGATTGATACCGGAATCACTTTACTTACATCTACCGTAAACCTGTAGACATGCTTGGCTGTATCCAGTCTTTCTCTTGGGTTGAAGAACGTAAATAAGACATCCTGACAATCAGAATCCGGTCGGCAGATATCACTTTTTTCGACCCGGATACTATCCAATTCGTAGCCGACTTTCAATTTATTCGCGATTACATGGCCTACATTGTAGAGATTAGTGGCCGTATGATTTAAAGCTCTATCGGTAGAGCTCGTTCCAAAGTTTTGTAATTGGAAGGTTAATTTATTAGCCACTCGTTCTATCATATTTCGATAGTTCAAGCCTTTCTTAGTCAGGTTTTCCCGCTCTTTTGTATCTTTCATTTCCTTGATTTTTGAATTGACCAAAGCGACTAAATCGACAGTTCTCCAATTATACATCGCTCGGATATTCGGTGTGATCACAGGTACGACCTGACCGGAACGCAGTTTTACAGAACCAGTAACGTGACCGGGAAAAGAACAAAGATCAACCCGGTGGATTTCATCATCTTTATCTTCTATCGGTCTCAAAAATTCAATTAATCTGGAGTAAGCGAGCTCGCTAAAAGATCCATTAGGTTTTATAGCATAGATAGGTGTACCATTTTGGCTGACGGTCCAGATTACTCTTAAAGTATCATACATATGATTATGCCCGTCGGTGCCTTCAAAGTAAGAGAGTAGGTGATGAGGATTATACGGATCGGGGAACTGGACATCCTTACCATCTTCTCCTTTGATTCCTCTCATAAAAAACTTAAAGGAATCCAGAACAGCATCTGTTCCAAAGTCGACGCCAATAGTTCCAATGGCAAAGACTAATTGATGTTCGTTATCTTTTCCGCCACATCCGCAAGAAGGTTCAACAGCACTGGGTTTTACAAGTGAAGGTGTCGCTGGCTCATCGATTGCAGATGGAGCAAGCATCACTTGATGGTTTTCAACATTTGCTGGTTCAATAGTAGAAGGTTCAATAGCCAGGCTCGCTTCCTCGACAACGGGAGCAGAAAGTCCGCTTGGGGTATTTTCCTGTGTTATAATTTGTTCTGATGCTTCAACTGCACCCAAGTTATTATCATTTAAATTTTCCATTATTTATTCATTTTTAAAGTTTTAAATAGTAAGACAAATAATTAATCTAATAAATCTTTTAGCTCAACCTCCGTACCTCTATACTTTCAAAGTATTTAATTACTTGGTTTATAAACCTCGAACAGATTTATTACATCAGCAATTTTGATTCGTCAATTAATTTTGATAGAATAGTCTCTACATCAAAAACAAGTCTTCTAAAGTTCCTTATGCCAGAGTTGTGATTTTAGCATACAGTCCTTATTTATTAAAAAGAATTCCCTGGTGTTTCACGCTGGTTTTCCATTTGGGTTATTGTACTTGAATTCGTTCTTTTTAAATTTCATTTGGCATTCAGGACAGTTTTTTAGAATGTATGTTTGGTCCATTAATACATGCAAAAAACCACAACTCCTGTTAAGTAATCATCCGATGACTTGATTAATGATGAAAGATAGAATTGATCATTATTCCACGGCAATACGCATTAATACCATGTGCGGCATTAATCTTGTAACAGCTAATTTCTCTCGCTTGATCCCGGGAATGGATATCTCTGGCCATATCCCTTTCGGAGAGGTAAGCAGCTACCTCTTCCTGGAAATACATTGTTGATCCTTTGCGTAAAATTGCTTTACCCTGTATTGGCAGTAGAAATGATTTATGTTTATTCTTAGATTTCATATTTAAACAATGATTTATGAAGAATATTTAGATTATCATCATACGAATACTGTATTTCCGGAGGCATAACAATACTACCTCCCTTATCATCTGGTACAGGTAAATTAGATTAACAGGCAAATAATAATTTCAAAAACCTTGTATTATTAAACTTACTATTTGACCTGCTAATCTTCATATCAATGAAAACACTTTAAGTTATTCCATTAATACTCTAAAGAAATCAATCCCTAAATGAGAACATTAAATAGCACTTAATAATGCCTGACCAACTGTCTTGGCAATAGGTAATGCCGTTTTGAGAATAGAACCAAAATTAATGGAAGCCTCTACATTTGCCTCGTAATTAGTTGTTGAACCGTAGCGAGGTATAGATTTTCCCTGTACTGGCATGTTGAACTTTTTACTGTTTTTCATGATAAAAATTTTAGGTTAAAAAAATAATTAATATACTTTCTATTAGTAATCGAACCACTCCTGTACCTCTCCGACAGCTACTGGTATGACAGCACTTACATCGATGGTAAATCTGAATACATGCCTGGAGCTGCCCAATCTGTCGGAGGGTTTAAAGAAAGAAATAATAACATCCTGGCAATCCGAATCCGGTCGACAATGCTTACTCCTTTCTATTTGTATATCATCCAATTCATAATTGTGGGATAGCTTTTTTACAAAGGTGTCTCCAAGGTTATAGAGATTAGTGGCGGCATGATTCAAAGCTCTGTCAGCAGCACTCAAACCAATATTTTCCATTTTAAAAGCCAGGCGATTCGCCAAACGATCAATTAAATACAGAACTTGTTTTTCATCCATCTTCCGGTTATTTTTCTTAAGCAAGCGGCTAACGTGTTCCACCAGATCAATAACTTTCCAGTTGTACATCGCCCGGATATTCGGCTGTACAGTTGGGATGATTGCTCCTGACCGCAATTTGCTTTGTCCAATAATATGACCGGGTACTGAGCATAGGCTCACCCGGGCATGGGCAGGCTGATCAGATTCAGCTTTCTCAACAGGTTTCAGAAAACGGATTAATAATTGATATGCTTCTTCACTGAAAGGACCAGCTGGTTTGATGGCATATATGGGAGTATCATTTTGTTTAAGTACCCAGGTCACTCGCCCCGCCTCGTATATATTATTAAGCGCTGTACTCCCGCTTTGACCGCTCAGATAAACGGACAACTGATTCGGATTATAGGGGTCCGGAAAATTAAAAGATTCTCCGTTTTCACCTATTAGATCCCGCATATAAAATTTAAAGGAATCCAATACTGCATCCGTTTCAAAATCTACATCAAGTGTCCCTACAGCATAAACCAACTGTTGCCTTATTTGCTTTCTTATCCTGTATTCCGAGGGAACCACCCAGTTAGCACTTTCCTGCTTTTGAGTATAGTTTGGAATGAGCGAGATATCAGTAGCGCGAACAGTTTTGGTCCTGTTCACATTCGATTTCAATTTGTTAGAAGGAGATGATATTTCCAGGTCTTTTGCCAGAACTGGCGTTCTTTCTAAATATTTCATTGCTCCGGAGATATTCAATATTCCTTTTAAAAAGCGATCACAGCTTATCTCCTCTTCTACTGATTCCAGCGGACAATCGTAGGATGTATTCAATATCGCTTCCCGGATACTAAGAGGCGTAATCGCGGGATGCAATTTATTTTTAAAATAACTGTATAATAAAGCGATCACTCCCGAAACGATGGGGGTGGCAAAACTGGTACCACTTCTTTCGGCATAAGTCCCTCCGGGCATAGCTCCCCTGATCCCTTCTCCCGGAGCCATGACTCCATTAAATTGATAGGGTTCTCCCCAGTTGCTAAATGCCATAGGGAACCCCTGATGATCTAATGCTCCTACTGCTAAAACATTGGGATGCACCGCAGGAACATGAATACAGGGACATCCATTATTGCCAACGGCTGAAACAAGTAAAACCTGATTTTCAATACAACGCTCAATTATTTTTTCCAGCCTTTTTTGAGGTTCGGCTGCACGCACTTTTTCTCCTGCACTAATATTAATTATATCTGCCCCTGCATTGAGAGCCGTTTCAATAGCTCGTGCCAATTCGAATTGAGAACTCGGAATAATATTTCCGTTTTTATGTTCTCTAAAAATGGGAACTGAAATACATTCTACTTCCGGACAAACTCCTTTTAATTCATCAACACTATTGGCAAGCATAATACTTGCTACATGAGTGCCGTGCATGGTTGCCAAACCTGGTGTTATATTATTTCCGGTAAAAGTTATCTGACTATCCATGAAACAAGGATGAGAAGTATCAATAGGACCATCCAAAATGGCAACTTTTACCCCCTGGCCTTTTGTGTGTTTTTGCAGGGCGGATATTTCGGACCAGATTTTCTTTATGTAATGTTCAAAACTCATTTCAATCGTTTTGCAAATAATTAATCATTGTAATCGCTGCCAATAACAAGCAGTATTATCCCTTCATGAACAGCGCATATCAACTGACATTAAAACCTCTTCAATAGAAATTTTAAAACCCAGAAAAAATGAAATAACTAAAATATCTTTTAAAATAATTACAACAACAAGCAGTTATCTCAAGGGTAAAAGAAACATCCAATATAATAGGTAAGTAATGTTTTGGGGTTCATGATTTTTTATTTATTATTATTTTTTACACTTCAAATTTATGCACATATTTATTAGCGAAGTAGTATAAATAATGCATGTTTTTTTGAGATTATTTCATTTTATATTTTTTGCAATTATTTTTTCTTTCCTGTATTTATTCGGAGTTCGTTTAAATCTTTTTTTAAAAGCTTTTGAAAAATGGGAACTTTCCTTAAACCCTACATTATATGCTATTTCTTTTACTTTCATCTGATTGTTTTCAAGGAGATTCGCAGCATGCTCCAGTCTGAGCATCAGGATTAATTGTCCAATAGAAAATGAGCAAAGCCTCATTAATTTTCTGTTTAACTGCGAATAACTAATAAATAAATTAAGCGAAGCCTGTTTAGCTGAATAGTTCTCATTATTCAGGTTTTCCCAAATTTCCTGAAAGAGTTGATCGAATAATTGTTTTTCTTTTACTGAATAATTACTGTATTTATTATTAGTAATTATAAGTTTTAAGCTATCGGGATAATTAGCCGTTTTTTCTAATGGCACTGTTTGTAGCTTCTGGAGTTCGGAAGGAGTGCAGCCAAAGAATTTTTTGAAATAAACATTGAAATTACTCTGGCTATTAAACCCTACTTTTTCAGCAATTTCTCCAAGCGGAATGCTATCATCTTTAAGCAATTCCAATGCACACAGCATTCTATATTCCTGCAGGATGGTCTTGGCACTTTTATTCGTTATTCTTTTTAATTTTCTGAACAGTTGAAGGTAGGATAAGGATAATTCAATTGATAATTGAAGTATACCAAATCCGGGGTTTGAATATTTTTTGGCCAATATATTTCTTATGGATTCAATAAATTGCAAGTCTTCATCATTGTATCGATCTATGCCCTCTTCACTTATTACATATTCATAGAATCCCTCCCTCGTATGAAGAGACTCTAGGTTATTCATTCGGGTATTTTTTGGGGTTAAAAAACAATCAAATATCTCGTCATACTCAAAGTCAGGTGATTTGAATTTTTACTTTCACCAATCAATCCCAGCTAAATCCGGGCTAGACGATTATGAGTACATACTAATAGAATCAGGGCCTGCTATTGAAGCAGGCATTCGTTTTTCAAACCTCATTGGAATCGATACAGAAAAGAGAAAACCTTTTCCAGATTAGATTTTTTGATAATAATGTTAGTATAACAATCAAGTACCTTTTGAAAGACAACAGGAGTAATTAGGTATAGGACCTGGCAGAGCTCTGATGTTTGTTTTTTAGAACCTTTCTAAGCTTTATTTACTATGTCGAGAAATTGCATTTTTTGATCAATCATGGCGTTTTATTCCAAAAAGCCAAAATGAGCAGAAAAAATGTTTTCATAGATCAATCAATAATTTTTAGACTGGTTCTTAATTCTGAAGTTGTTTAAAAGTGGATAGATGTTTTATTCGCAAGTCATTGAAATCCAATGCTGTAGCTTTTTCTCCTCCCGTACTTTATTAGTAGGAAACTCAAAAGAGCTTTGTCCTGAACCCCAAACAATACAAGTAATTTTAATCTTTAGCTCTAAACAACTTCTCTATTATTATCAATCCTTTTCAAATTTCTATACATAAATTCAATAAAAACAGTATAAATGATGTATCTTTTTTTGAATTTATTTCATGTAGGTAGAAAGCCAAAAAAATAGTATAATAAATCCCTTGTATCCACTCAAAACCTCCTGCATAGTTTCCAGGTATTTAATTTTTTAGTCCATTTCGAGCGAACGAAATTCTTATAGCAGTAATTTTATTCTGGCACTTTTTTTATCATAGATTTATTAACAAGCCTCTCTACTAATCTGCAGAAAACAGAAAGCTTGAAAATATTCTGATAATAGTATTCTTTTTTATTTTTTAGATAAAAGGTCTTAATAAACAGAGAAAAGATATAAAAAAAAATCACGGAAATTAAAGAAAATATTCATTTAGCCCTTTTGAAGATAAGCGCATTGATCAATATAAAAAGAGCAGAAAATTAAATTTAGCTTTATATTTAGCAAGAGTATCTGCTGGAGATTTGGCAGGAAATAAAAACAGGGTTTCGTATCCAGTAGAATACAAAACCCTGTTTTTTAACAAGTTCTTAGTTCATCTTTTTTCAATGAAAAGCAGGCAAAAATCCAGACCAAATAAAGGCTCTCCTACAAAGACCGACAGCCACTCCCTTCTATTTGGTCATTCCCATCCCGCCTAATTTACCAACTCCTTTTCCACAGCTTAGATGCAAAGTCATGAAACCAGGTTATTCGCTTCCATCATTCAATACACGTCCGGGCGTATAAGGGGCCCCTGCCTGATCCAACATTCTTTCCAAATTGACCATGTCTTCTTTGTATAATTTCATGATTTTCTCCTGAATAGGAGCAAACTCTTCTTTGGCAATGGCATAACTATCCCGATGCGTTTTTGTTGGAGCAGCAGTAGAATATTTTTGTTCATAGACGATGTCATTAATCCTGGCGGCGGGCCCCGGAACCTGATCGATATCCAAACGTCGTTTGATTGGATCGCCTCGAAATTGTTTATTTACTTCTCTGATATCAGCCTCTAATTGCATTACCGCTTTGTTTAGATCAAGCATTGGTGCTTCGGAAAGTTTAATTGCTTTTTTGATATATCGCAATTTGTTATTCATTTCCGAAATCATTTTCTGGCTCGCCCGGATATCTGCTGCAAGAGCCGCAACTTCTTTTTGGAAAGCTACTTTTGCACTACGATTATCCGCAGGCATGACCGTATTGTCTAAAGGAATCACATTGAAAGTGACTGGTGCAACTAATGATTGCAAACCCCCTTCTTTCAGGAGCTGCATTTCAATCGTATAGCGACCAGGATTAACCAATGTTCCTTCCCGCTTCCCGGCAAAAGGATTGTAAAAGGAAGGCTGGCTCAGGTTGACCGGATTTTGGTCATTATAGCGCATATCCCAATGGAAGCGTTGCAAACCCTTTGATACTTTTTTAGTGATCTTTTTTACAATCGTCCCGGAATCATCCTTAATGGTAAACAATAGCTTAGGTGCTTGCTCTTCCTTTTCTGCTTTCAAAGCCTCGTAGCTTGGATAAGGAG
This sequence comes from Saprospiraceae bacterium, assembly GCA_028280415.1. GTDB lineage: Bacteria > Bacteroidota > Bacteroidia > Chitinophagales > Saprospiraceae > JAHDHW01. Next base: position 111,848 of record JANQLV010000061.1, on the reverse strand, counting down.
TATCCTTTGCTTCTTTAACTAAAGCTTTTTCCTTTTTCTTTCGCCGATCCTCTAGTGATTGATGTTTTTCATCATAATAAAAAGTAATAATCGCTTCGGGACCAAGATTTTTCGCAGTGTAAAAATTATCACCCTGAAATGACTTTCCGGGTAAACCAAGGGGTAGGCTTTTCTCCCAAACCAGAGCATCCCGAATGGGGTAAATTGTAGCAGCGACTGGTTTGTCTTCATTTTCAATGGACCTCAAAGCGCTGTAATCATCCATTACATAAAAGCCTCTTCCAAAAGTGCCCAGCACCAGATCATTTTCCCTTTCCTGAATAGCAATATCCCGAACTGCAATGGTCGGTAATCCATTAGCCAGTTTCTTCCAGCGCCCACCGGCATCGGGAGAGAAAAACACTCCAAACTCCGTTCCACAGAAAATCAAACCAGCATCAACAGGATCCTCTTCCAGGGCATAAACCGATCCTCGTTCCGGTAAATTACTGCTAATGGCTTTCCAGGACTTTCCCTTATCCGAAGATCGAAAAATATAGGGTTTAAAATCTCCATATTTATGATGGTTAAACGCGGCATAAATCACATTGGCATCGTGCCGGGACAAATAAACGCTATTGACATAAGATTGAGCGGGCGCTCCGGGTATCTGTTCAATCTTGCGCCAGTTGTCTCCACCGTCCTCTGTTATCTGGATCAAGCCATCATCCGTACCAATAGCGATCAACTTAGGGTCAACAGGAGATTCCGATAAAGCGACAATTGTGCCGTAAGGAGAAGTTGATCCATTCTTCATAACCGCATCTATACTGACTACCCGATCATAAACTTTAAGCTCGTTGCGATTGATCTGTCCGGTAATATCATCACTGATGACCTGCCAGCTATTGCCATAATCATCGGATTTAAAAACTTTATTAGCTGCAAAGTATAATCGTCCTTTAGCATGCTTGCTTACGGCAAGTGGAGCATCCCAATTCCAGCGATATGCATTTTCTCCTTTTCGAGGTTTAGGCTGAATCCCCAGTTCTTCTCCGCTCTTACGGTCATAGCGAACCAATACTCCATACTGAGACTGAGCATACACAATATCCGGATTGTCGGGATCGATTTGAGTTTCAAAGCCATCTCCCCCATGAGTAATGAACCAATCCTGATTCGTAATTCCATGAGCCGTATTTACTCTTGCAGGGCCTCCGATACTAAAATTATCCTGAGTACCACCGTAGATATTATAAAAAGGACGATCATTATCGACAGATACCTTATAAAACTGGGTAACGGGTAGATTCGCTTTAAAATCCCAGTGTTTGGCGGCATCGAATGTTTCATAGATGCCCCCATCACAACCTACCAGCCAGTGTTTATTATTATCAGGATCGATCCACATGCTATGATTATCGACATGCTTGGTATCTTCACCTGCATTCTTAAAAGATTTTCCACCATCATGAGACACCTGCAACCAGGTATTCATAGAATAAACGGTATTGGGTTCAAGTGGGTCCGCAACGATTTCCTGATAATAATTTCCACTACTCGAATAACTACTCCGCTTTTCCCAACTGGCGCCTCGATTGGTCGTTCGATAAAACCCTCCCTTCCCTTCAGCAGCTTCAACTATAGCATAAATGATCTCCGGATCAGCCGGAGAAATACAGAGCCCTATTCTACCCAGCTCTACTTTGGGTAAACCTTTATTGATCTTTGTCCAGGTTTTTCCACCATCGGTACTTTTATGCAAACCGGAACCGGGGCCGCCACCAACATAAGTGTAGACATGTCTTCTTCGTTGCAGGCTAGATGCATAGAGTACATCCGGATTTCTGGGATCCATCACGACATCATTGACCCCGGTATGTTCATCAACGGTCAGGACCGCTTCCCAGGTTTTACCTCCATCCCCAGATTTATACAAACCCCGATCGCCTCCCTTGCTCCACAATGGGCCAATAGCCGCCACAAAGATCACATCAGAATTTTCGGGATGAACAATGATTTTTCCAATATGCTCCGAGTTTTTGAGTCCCATATGCTGCCAGGACTTGCCACCATCTATCGATTTGTAAATACCGTCACCATAAGCTACAGAGCGTTGATTATTGTTTTCACCCGTCCCTACCCAAACCACATTTGGATTATTGGGATCAATTGTGACGCAACCAATAGAATAAGAACCTTGCCCATCAAAAATCGGCTGATAGGTCACGCCATTATTCACAGTTTTCCAAACACCTCCCGAAGCTGTAGCAACATAATAGACAAATGGATTATCAGGATGCAATGCGATATCTGCGATTCTGCCGGAAGTCAAAGCCGGGCCAACAGATCTCCATTTCAAACCGCTGACAGAGACAGAGTCAAGCGGTTGTTTTTCCGCTTTTTTCTTTTTCTGTGCATCAAGAACATTAAAACAAAAGAATAGTATAGCAATTGATAGTAAAATAGCTCTCTTCATTAGTATGTTTTTTATAAAAAATCAAAAGACTCGGAAGTGAATATACCCAATTCTCAAAACCTGTCAAAAGGGCGACTCAAACAAAATGCTGATTTAGAAAAATTGCTAACCAGAACAGATAATCATATTGGCCAAATAACTGTAACTATTGCCATGAACCCATTTTTAAAACTGTTTTACCAAAGTAATTTTTGATACTACTTGTTGTTCATTGAATGATTCTGTCAAACCATTAATTTGTGTGTTATTGAAAACTACATAAACGAAAGAAAGAGGCAGGTATTCCCAACTTGCCCGGACATTCCAGCGACCTTGCTCATTAAGGCTATTGTACTGGTAAAAAGCAGAAAGTTGAAGTCTTGGGTTTATCGCAAATCTTGACCCAAAGGTGACTAAATGGGTAGCTAAATCTTCTGCTGCTTCGCCCACATTTTGAAGATCGTTGTATTCATAGTCCGCGGTGAAAGCAAAGTGAGGCAAAGGTGCTAATCTCCCCGAAAATTGTATGGTGTTCCGTATTCCATTGTAAAAACGTCCAAAGTTATATTCCATTCCCAAAGACCATTTTTTTGAAAGGTCGGTATTGTATTCCACTAAATATCGAGTATAGAAATAATTATCCTGAGCAATCTGTAATCCCAAAGGGGCAAAATCAAAGTTGATGTTTTGCCAGGTAGGGGTAATGGCTACTTGAAAAAAACTATTATCCTTAAACCATAAATAAACAGGAAAAATATAGATATTCGCTTGTTGAAAAGTAGAAGGATCCGTAGCATCATGATTAAAGTTTACAAAAAAGCCTGGATCCCAACGCCGTATCCAATCAATGTTTTTGGGACGCCAAATATAATAGCCTCCCGGATTGTGCCGGATAACATTTTTTTGTCGGACAAAACCCATACCTGGATTATAGTTTTCATCTGTATATTCCGTTACCCAACCATAATAAAATTTATTAGTAGTACTGCCTAAAAAAATTCTACCCGCATAACCTGTTTTGCCTGTCTGCTCATCAATTGAAGTAGTCAACAAATATTGAATATCCCACTCACTGGCCGGTCGAATTTGACCATCTATGGTTATCGTACTATTATTGTTTGATTCAATATCCAACTCTGATGATGCTTCATCCAGACGATGCGTAAACATGATCCCAATATTGTTTTCTCTTCCGTAGTTTCTAAGATATCTGGCTACTCCAAAGTTGGCTGTGGATGAATTATCCGTTTCTCCTTGTCGAACAAATAATCCTGCAATGGTTTGCTTTTCTGTCCTATGTGTAAACCTCGTTCCTACCTGAATAGGGGCCGGCTCAGCATTAAAACTACCTTGCAAACCGATTCTTCTACTAAAAAAAGGCCGAATAGAACGTTGCAAACCTCCTGACCAGATGCCTGAATTTTCGAGAAAAAACTGCCTTTGCTCAGGAAAGAAAATATTAAATCTTTCCAGGTTGTTGACGGCTCTATCTACATCAGCTTGCGCAAAATCTGTGTTGAAAGTCAAGTCTAAAACGGAGTGAGAATTTATGGCCCACTTTAGGTCTCCACCCAGTTTAAAATTTCCCTCTGCTTCATTCGTATTTCCTTCTTTTAGCTCATCGTATTGATAAAGTGCATAAGGTTCAATTCGCACATTTACTGAAGGTGGCGGTACTTCAATACCGGTAAGTTTAGCGGCATAGGTCATTCTATAAGGAGTAAATGATTGAGGTATAGCAGGAAAGGTAGCTACCTCCACATCACGACGGGCATATCTAACCAGGGTAATCCCCCATTCCACTGGCTCTCCATTTTTAGGTGCATTATAACGTAAGGTCTTAAAAGGAATGGCAAATTCAACAGTATATCCAGCTTCCGTTCGTTGTGTTCTTACTTTCCATAAAGTATTCCACCCAGTATCAAAGTTGTTTCCATTAAAATTTTGAAAATCTCTTTGGTTGCCATAAGGAGTTGTCTGGAATGCTTGTGCATATTGTTTCAGGTTTTGAGGGTCCAATGCAATACCAAAAATGTCATTCTCACCCCAGCTAAAATCTCTTCGCAAGTCTTGTACCCGGATACCTTTCATTCCCATCGAATCTTCGCAAAATGCACCTACATAAAGGTTTTTATCATCATACAAAAATTTAACTGCAGTTTTGTAGCGCAAATCCCCTCCTTGCCTGGGCTCTCTTCTAAAAAAATCTGAAACGACTACAGCCCGCTCCCATTCTCTTTCTTCCAGTCTTCCATCTATTTTGATTGGAGTAGAGATTCGAGTAGCTTTTATCTCAGGAGGGTTTTCCGGAGGTGGAAAATTTTCATTGGATGATTGTGCTAGCGAAACATTTACGGCAATGAAAATATTAAAAACTAGGAGCAAATAAGATTTCATTTTTAATTTTTATTTCATCCTTAAGCAATTTTTTCCTACCTAAAACATCTATAAATCAATCCTTATAAAATTTTGGCTCTCATAAAAATGAGGCTCAGCATTTTAAAAAAATCCCGCCGAGCATATTAAATTATACTCAACGGGACGAGATTATTAATTGGCTTTTTTTTACCAATCAACAACCATTAAACCCATTAAAATGAAATATTTAAAAAATCTGTTTCCAAGTATAATCTAGCATTCATTATGCTGTCGTTTGTTTGTTGTTCCATTTTTTTGTAGTTCTTTGTCCGTTACAAAAACATGTTTAGCAAGGTTATCAATCATTTTATCTAATATCTTTGCATTGCCTGTATCACTCTTAAATCCTGTTGATTAAATTTTTCTTCAGCAAAAATTTTGGAATAGTAAATGGCTTTCAACCTGTCGTGAAAATCATGCGTAGCTTCCATAAAATGAAGGTGACTTTCTCTATTCGTTTTAGAAATTTTAGAAAGATGCTCATAAACCATCGCCGCCGGAGCCATCCACTCCCATTTTTTAATTAATTTATTCCTCTTATTGATTTGAGTGTTGAAATCGTTTCTGATAGTATTTGCCTCTTTATCCAAAAGCGCAAAGCTTGCATAATACCATTTGTAAAAATGAGTAGTATCCTCTTGCGAATATTGTGGATTATCTTCGTAAAATTTCTCCAGGACAAATGACTTGGGAGAATCCCAGTTCCGGTTATTTGCCGCTCTAACAGCATGGATGATTTCAGCTCGATTTGGCAAAGGTTCATTAGCCGATACGAATAAATTTAGAAGTGCCGGCATAATTAAAGTAGTTATCAACCAAACTCCTAGTCCTAGCATGGCACTTACAGCTGTTCCTTTTTTCAATGCAACAATACCCGCCATAAAAAGCGTCCATAAAAGTGTATAAGCAAAAATTACCAAAAGCCATTGAAAGAATATATCGGCATTATTTGCGATAGATACCCCTTGTATTAGAAATCCTAAAACGAGAAGGAAAGCGCTTATAGCCCAAACAGTTAGTAATCTCAAAAACCCCTTGTCCAGCAAGATGGTGTTTAATGAAATGGCCTGAGCCTGAAGCAAGGAAAGCGTACCTTTTTCTTTTTCATCGGAATACAAATTGAAGAAAAGTGAAATGATAAGTAAAGGCAAAAGAAAAATAAATACGTAGGATAAATCAAAATTACCCGTTAACAATTTCATGGGATTTGCCAATTCTGCCGTATTCATTTGTCTGGCTAAATCCGTTAAATTTATTCGATAATAAGTTGGAAATAAATCCCTTTGCCCCAGGCACAAACCTGCGGTAGGGCTTGCTTCATTTACTATACAATGGCTAAAGTGCAAACGCCATCCCACACCTTCTGGCGATACTGCTTTTAGGTACTTTTCTTTATTGGCAAGAATAGAAGTATCAAGGTTCGCCCAGGTTAAGAGACTATCAAACCTTCCCTGTTCATATTCTTTGACCTCTGCAATTCGGATATTTTGTTTCTCAATTTCAAACTTGCCGAAAAAGATTCCATAAACCCCTGCTCCAAGCATCACCACAAGAAGTAATTTAAGCATATTGCTACGCCATAAAAGCTTCCATTCAAATTGAAGTATATGTATTAAATTTTTCATATTTTAGAAATGCTATTTGAAAAAATTGAAGCAATAAAAAATAGCCCAAGCAGCCAGGTTACCAGGGCCGCAACACTTCTCCACTGCTTGGAAAGAATACTGGTCAAATCCGGCAATTGATAAGCAAATGGTTTTATACTGCTCCACATTTCTTTACCCACATTATAGTCGCCATAAGCAATACCGGGTGTATGATTCAGTTCCATATCCTTATTCATTTTTTTTACAAATGCACGTCTGTAATTTTCAGCAGCTCTGGCAAAAGCAGTGTGATGGTCAAAATCTGTCCCTGCAAATGCCATTGATAGGTGACGAATAGCCAGGTAAGGATTAATAAAACCAACCCATTCCGATAGGCGGTTTTGTTTTTTAAAAATATTTTCAACTCTGGTAAATTCCCGATCATATATCTTGTCCGTATATTCTTCACCAGCTTGCATCGCAATTCCACTCCAATTGACAGGCAGTTCTTCAACGCTGGATACCTCATATTGGTCGAGTACTTTCTGCTTGAGCGCATTCAATCGCTCATCCCTGGGATTATGGCCATCAATACCATTTTTTACTTTTTCTCTAATAGTATTTCTAAACTCAAATTGTGAAGGTGTTGGATAAGCTTTATCTGCCAGATTAGCAGTAGCTTTTGGAAGGATAATACAGGCAACTATCCAGAGTCCCAACAGGCTCAGTAATGAAATGCTTGATTTTTTTGCAAATGCAGAAATGAGGACAGACAGTAATACAAAAACTAAAAAGTACAATGCATAAGTAATCGTAAGGCCAATAAATTTCAGACCAATATTAGGGTCCATAGATACGGACTGATAGTCCAATAAAAAATAGGCTATACAAATTACAGGGATAAAGATGGCCAGGACCATAACATAAGTTGCCCAAACCTTAGCCATAAATAATTGGCGCATAGAGAGTCCTTGGGCATAGATAAGTTTAAGCGTTCCTTCTTCTCTTTCTTTACTAAAAATGTTGAAAGTCAAAAAGATAATGAGCAAAGGGAGTAAAATTTGCAGCACCAAAGCCATGGTCATTTCTCCAAACCTAATCATGGCATTACTATCTTGAGCAGCACTAAAGAGTATTTCATTCTGTTTATGCGCCTCCAGAAATACGGAAGTCCCTGTATAATTGTCTAACCCTACATCCAGAAAGCTCAATACTGGTTTGGGCTTAAAGGCAAATTGCCCAAAGTGTGCCGCACTATGAGGATGCTTCATACCTTGGTTGACCCATATGTCGTACATAGCCGACTGGGCTTTCTCTCTTTCTTTATGAATAAGTTGTTGTCCCTGACGACCCAGCAATACTGCAACCAGCATCAGGGCAATTAGAAAAATACCAGCAATTTGCAAGCGGACATTCCTCAGGGCAGCCAAGATTTCTTTTTTAATTATTAGCAGTAGCATGGCTCTCGGTTTTCATAGTTTCTAAATACAATTGCTCCAATTCATTTAGTTTAATTTCATCGCTTTTTAAAGTATGTACCAAATCCCCTTCCTTCATAATTCCGATATGTGTTCCTGTTTCTTTTGCCCGAAATAAATCATGCGTAGCCATCAAAATAGCCACTTTGTTCTCCCGCATTTCTCTAAGCAGTTGTGCAAAATCATTGCTGGCTTGCGGATCAAGTCCGGAAGTAGGTTCGTCCAACAAAAGGTTATCGGCTTGTTTAGCTTTGGCAATGGCGATGCCTACTTTTTGGCGCATTCCTTTGGAGTATTGCTTTACTCTTTTGTTAATCGCTTCGGATTGTAATCCAACCGATTTAAGCAATTGACTAGCTACTTCCTTTTTAGGCTTTTCGCCACCTAATCCCGCAAAAAATTGTAGGTTTTCCAATCCGGTAAGGTTGCCGTATAAATTCAGATTTTCAGGAATGTAGGCCAGGTGTTTTTTAGTTGCCTGTGCCTGTTGAGCCACTTCTAAATCATTAATAAATACTTGCCCTGAAGTTGCTTGAATAAAATTCATAAAGAGGTTTATCGTGGTTGTTTTTCCTGCACCATTGGCTCCTAAAAGGCAAAATATCTCTCCTGCCTGGACGCTTAGGTTTAAATTATTAAGTGCAGTATGTGTACCGTACTTTTTGGTTAAGTTTATAGTTCTTAACATGATTGTTTTCTATAGTTTAATTCTAAAATTGAGCACCTGGCATCAGGTTGCACACTATCTTTTGCAGGATGAACCAATATTCTGATTGAGCGCGCTTAGTGAAGTTGTGGTTTTCTAAACACAAAATGTATCGCAAAACCCTGTTCCCTCGGTGTTGAAAAACAGGTTGAAAATTATAGTGCCTATCCGCTTAAACTATTGCTTAAACCTGTATTAACATACACCTTAAAATCCCCGATTTGAGTTTTGACAAAAATCAGAGATTAAATAGAATATTGATATGGTGGTTAACAAATAGGAGGATGAAAAATATCATCAGAGAAGATTCTACCATGATTGAGAGATGCCCCGGCATCAGTGGCTGTAAGGGCAGCGGAAAATGGTTGAATGTTTAATGAAGAGAGGGTAGTGATGTATTGTTTTAATTCGTAAAATTCAATGTTCGTTGGTAAATGATCGTGGTCTTGACTTTGATTTACGTGATAGATGTCCGAACATTCATGAGGCGATTTATGTTCGTGATCAGCATCAGTGATACAAAATATATGAGTATGTTCAACAACATAATGAAGAAAGCCTAAGCCGTTCCAGATAATTGGTAGCAGCACTAAGCTTAGCAACAATATGAAGGATAATTTTTTCATCAATTATAAAATTAGATATTATCGGTTTAAAATCCAATGTTATTAAGGATTAATTTAGGAACGAGCAGGCCCTTTCTTAAAAAATCGTGACTCCATTTTTTATACCTTGCTTTAGTGGATGAGCCTCACTCCATTGGAGATATAAATGCTACCTGTACTAACCTGAAACCTTGGGGATAAAATCGTTTTTCGACTTTCGAGGCTCGAATTCGAAAAAACAGCGAAAAGCTAAATACTAATAGCCGTGATCCCAAGTGTTAAATTTTCTGCAAGTATGAATATTTTTTCAATTTGATAAAATATAATACATCAATTTTACATTATGTCATAAGAGTAAATGAAAAAGCTAAGCTGATCTACAAAAATATTTTAAAGCCCAACTTTAATATCCTGTAAATGCTTAGATTTCTCTTAACGGCCTGTCTTATTTCCCTGTCTTTTCTTCAAGGAAATATCGCTTATTCCAATTTGAACAATTTCAATAAACCAATGGAAGGGGAGGATATCCTCAATAACAAAAACCGGGAGTCTGCACTTGCCAGTAAAAAAGTACCCTGGATAAAAAACTCGGGACAATGGAGTAGCGAGGTTTTGTATGTCGCACCCACTTTTACCGGAAATATCATCATCAATAAGGCAAAGGAAATTATTTACGCTTTACCGGTTGATAGTACCTCTGGTTATGTCTTAAAAGAAAGATTCGTTGGAGAATCCCAAAATCGTACTCCTGAAATCCCTCACGGCGAGAAAAGAAATACCAGCCTTTTCAACTATTTTATTGGCAACGATCCATCTTCCTGGAAAACGAATGTGCCTGCCTATGGGCTGCTGAATATGGGAGAAGTATGGGAAGGTGTTGAGCTCAAATTAAACGCACATAATCATAATGTTGAAAAGTTATTTTATGTAAAACCACACATTAATCCTTCGTCCATTCAAATAATAGTAGAAGGTGCTGAACAACTAAAAGTAGCTCGAAATGGTCAATTGGCGGTATCTACTCCTGCCGGAAGATTATTGTATTCTGCACCGGTCGCTTATCAATGGATAAATGGTAAAAAGCATTTGGCAAAAGCTGAATACCAAATAAATGAAGAGATAAAAAACGGCTATTCTTTTCTGGTTGAGGATTACGATCCGAATTATGAATTGATCATTGATCCTCTTTTGGCTTCTACCTTTATTGGGGATGGTGGTAATGATTGGGGCAATGCCATTGCAGTTGATGAAAGCGGTAATGTTTTTATCACCGGATACACATGGTCCGACAATTTTCCAACTACTGCGGGAAGTTATAGCGAACCTTTTAATGGTGTAAAAGATGCCTATGTGTCAAAATTTTCTAATGATCTTTCCACTTTATTGGTTTCCACATTTATCGGTGGCAGCAGCTGGGATAATGGACTTTCAATCACCGTCGAAGCAACTGGCGATGTAATCATTTCGGGAGCAACCGGCTCGGCAAATTTTCCAATTGCCGGTATCTCTTATGACAACACTTATAATGGCGGCAGCAATGATGTTTTTGTTTGCAAACTGGATAATGACCTTTCTTCGATTATCGCATCAACCTTTATTGGAGGGGGAGATGATGATTATGGTTATGATCTGACCCTCGATCAGGCCGGAAATATTTTTGTGACCGGAAGAACCGAATCGACTGATTATCCTGTCATTGGTGGATTTGATTTGAATTTTAATGGTGGTTTTGAAGATGTTTTTGTTTCAAAACTGAATAATGGACTCTCGGCTTTACTGGCATCCACCTATATCGGTGGAAGTACGGATGAAGGCGCGGATGCCATTATCACCGATGATGCCGGAAATGTTTTTATTTCGGGCTTTACCTATTCTGATGATTTTCCCACTGCTGGAACGCCTTATGATTCCACTCATAACGGTTCGGGGGATATTTTTATAGCTAAGTTCAACAATCAGCTTTCTATCCTTTCCTCCGCAACTTTTATCGGCGGCAGCAATTTTGAGGAGAGCCATGCTATTGCGATTGATTCATCGCAAAACCTGTTTATCGCAGGTTATACCGGTTCTGCGGAATATCCATCAACACAAGGTGTTTTCGATAGTACATTTAATGGCAATCACGATGTGATCATTACAAAAATAAATAATGATTTGTCTGAGATTTTGGCATCGACTTTCATCGGAGGGGCTGAAGACGATGATTGTTATGGATTGGTTATTGAAAGAGCGGAAAATGTTTTCATAACCGGGATAAGTTTTTCAACCGACTATCCGGTGACCACAAATGCCTTTGACGATACGCATAATGGAGAGCGGGACATTTTTGTTTCCCGGTTTTCTTTCGACCTTTCCCAATTAGTGGAATCGACCTATCTTGGAGGTATTGACAATGACTGGGCACTCGATCTCGCTATTGATGATGCCGGAAGTGTTTTTATCGGCGGTGGAACCTACTCTGATGATTTCCCGATTCAAGGCAGCCCGTATGACGATTCCTTTAATGGCGGGGAGGATGCTATTATCGCAAAAATAGTGGGTTGTGGTGTTAACGATTTTTGTGATCTTGCCAGTACCTTCGGCTCTGTATTTCTGGATATCGAACAAGACACAGTCTGCACCCAGGGATGCAGTGCCACCGCCACCCCGGGACCAACGGGGGAGGGAGGATGTTTTGATTTTCCATATGCAACGGTCTGGTACACCTTTACCCCCGAATCGGACTGGGATTGTATAAAAATCGCGATTGATAGCGAAGAGCTGCCGCAACCTCAGATGGCTGTTTTTCAAGGCGCTTGCCCGGGTATGAATACTTCCTTGCCATTTACCTGCGGTACAGGTTCCGCTGGCGAACTGTCAATCCATATGGGAGTAGAAAACGGCACTACTTACTACATCGCGGTTTCAGATGCTACAGGAGCCGAGGGCTATTTTGATTTATGTATCGAAAATAGTCCGGCAGATGCGCTTTCCCTGGAAGTATTTGCCAGTGACCTGCAATGTTTTGAAAGCAATGATGGCAGTATCGATATTACGGTTAACAATGGCACGGGGATTATAGACTATGACTGGAATGAAGATGCTCTGGATGGTATGGCCAATACAAATACTTTATCAACGGGTACTTATCTCGTTACGGTTACCGATGAGAATAATTGCGTAGCCCAGACCGATTCGATACTGATTACACAACCGGACCAGTTTTTTGTTACTATAGCATTAGAACCGGACTCAAATGTAATCTTATTTGGTGATACGATTCGGGCAAGTGCCATACCTTCCATCAATGATGACGTTATTGCAAATATCATCTGGTCACCTTCCCATATTTTGACGGATACCTCCTCCGGGAATTTATTTGAGCAATCTGTTTCCCCGCTTTCGAGTAGCGAATTGATCGTAATAATTGAAAACTCTTCGGGTTGTTTTGCTACAGATACCACACTAATTATGGTGAGTACCGATTTTCCTTTTTACGTTCCGAATGCTTTTGTTCCAAATAGTAGTAATGTACAAAATGCCATTTTTCGCCCTTTTGTTACCCATAAAGTCCGGAAGATCAACTATATGAGAATATTTAATCGTTGGGGAGATCAGGTTTATGAAAGGAGAGATTTCCCCACAGGCGATGAATCAGTTGGTTGGGACGGTCGATTTAAGGGTAAATTGCTCGACATCGGTGTTTATGTATATTCACTTGAAATGGAATTTATAAATGGAGCCGTTAGAGTATATTCGGGGGATGTTACCTTACTGAGGTGATAAGGAGGAAACCGTTAACCACTGATCTCTTATGCAGCTCCATTATTCCATCTGGTGAAAAATACCTGATCAAATTTTTATGCCAGGGCATTAAGCAAACAAAAACTATTTAATGCACCAAAAACCAGTTCAAAAATTAATCCTTGAATGATCCGTTTATTTGGTTTTCCATCCAAACTAAAACTGAGCAATCTCCCGATTGCAAATCCAATGAAAATCAGGCTTGCAACAACAAATGATGTAATAGTTAATTTAGAGATAATTGTTCCCAGTAAAATAATTACTCCCCCCAATAACATAACAGAGCTTACACCTCTCAATTCGTTTAACAAATTGACATCGTTTGCCAGTTTAATTCCGGAGTTCTTTAAATAGGTTTTCATAGGATTGCTTAACCTCATTGCACCCACAGAGAGTAACAAAAGACCTGATAAGGATAAAATAACGATTTTGAAAATTTCCATTTTATATTGTTTTAAGATTATTACTGGTGCAAACATAAAATGGACTTGTGACAGAGGTGTGTCAGGGGTGTTTTTGATTTTTCACATAATCTTCAAAATACTTTTGCATAGTCATGTTATGCGGGCTAAACGTTTCGTTTTGAGGAACAAGTGTTTCGATGAAATCTATTCTAAAGTTTCTGAAATCATTTCTCATCCTGCAAAAAGCAATAAGCAGAAAGCTTCCGTTGATGCTGTAAATAGCAAAAGGTTCAATGTTTCGAGTGGTCCGCTTTTTTTCAGAGGAATAATAGTCAATTTTTAAGACTTGAAAATGGATAATAGCGGATTGAATCTGCATTAAATTGTTGCTGGTCTTTTCCTCATTCTGATTACCACCAAAATAGATTCTGTCTGCCAATAAATCTGCATTTCCTTTTTGAGAATATATTAAAATAGATTTTATTTTTTCTATAGCACTGGAAATATTTTCGCTAAGCGACTGATCTTTGTTTTTAATCACTAACTGTTCTACAGTAATTAAAGCATTGGCTTCTTCTTCTGTAAATAAAACAGGGGGAAGGTGATAACCCTCCATTATAGAATAACCTTTACCCTCTTCGGTTATAATGGGGATTCCCGATTTTTCGAGCGCACGGATATCTCGATAAATGGTTCGAACACTCACATTATGCCTTTCAGCGAGATATTTTGCAGTAACAATTCTTTTAGATTGCAGCTGAGTTATAATAGCAGTCAATCTCGAAAGTCTTGGTTTTTCTTTTTCTTCCATTTTCGTCTTTATTACTTATGACGAGTACTCCGCATCCCCGCTATATCGATCGCATGGCAGGAATGGACGAGGATGCTTTGTTAGTGCTTGGCCGCTTTTGCTATTATTCCAGCTATTTCTTATTCGTTTTTATTATTTAAAATTTGTTTTAAACCTAAAAATAAGGGAAAACTACCAGGGTCCGAGAAACCCAACAGCTACAAACCGACCATCTTCAAATTCAACTGAATCAAGCTGGACATCGGTGACTCCATGATACATTCGACTTGGAAACGCAATTAATAGATTATCTTCATGTTCAACTTTGGCAAAAGCCTTGTCACTATGACCACTTTGGGCTGTTGTATCTGTCTCGTAAAATTCGATTGCGCCTCCCCGAAAGACTTTTGGAATTTTGTGGAAATAATAGAGCAGTGTGATTTTGAATCGACCGCCACTCTCATCAGTATGCGGGATACCTTTATGGCCATTAAGGCAGTTCGTCAAAGAGAAAGGAATATGTGAAACAGGAAATGGTTCAACGTCAAGGTCCGTGAACAATCTGGGGAGCAACTTCATAGTACGTTTCGATAAACATTCACATGCTTCGCGAATGAGCACCACCTCTGGAGCTTCAGATTTTTCAGGTTTTAAAGAAAGATGTAGTGCCCCTCCTTTAGTGGATTCGGGAGTTCGAATATATTGAAATGCTTCTTGATTTGCACATACTGTTTCAAAGAGTGTATCACGCTCCTGTTTAGGCAGGAAATCAGCAATCTGAATTATATGTTTCGACTTTAGATCAGTTGTTGAGGTAATTGATTGCAAGTAACTGGGGTTTTCATTATTTTCTTTCGAATTCATACTATATGATTATTTATGAGCAATAGTTAAAATAAAGTCAACTGATTATTATTGATAGTTTCTTAAATAGTATTGCTTACAAATCCAAATATCCCTTCATCCCTGCTTCTACCACTCTTCGAGCCACATTATTGATTTTAAAAAGGCCTCCTTTCGTCTTTTTTATTTCTTCCTGCTCGCCGCTAACAAATCGAATACACTCCATTAAATATTAGTGAATGGTAATATACATAAAAAAAACTCCAAATATGAGGAGTTTTCTTTATTCGAAAATAGATAAGCATTTTATGAAGGTCCGCTTGACTCTTAGGTCAAATACGCCCTATTGTCATTTAATCCACCTTCATCATCTTGAATCTTCTGATCATATCCTGCTGCTGCAAGCTCAAAATATAAGTTCCTGTAACAAGCGATAATGAATTAATATCCAGTTCTGCCTCATTGGACACCGGAATGATCTCTCCACTTTTCAGGATTTTGCCGGTAATATCCTGGATGGAATAATAGATTGGAGCAGTACTGCAAATTTTTGAGATAATGGCTCTTGAAGCCTCATTTATCGGATTGGGAAATATCCTGGCAGAAAGGCAAGCGGGATTTACAGGTTCATTATCCGAAACTATAATAGCATCGGCCACATCAATCCGAATTTCACTCAAACCAAAGCATGCACCTCCATGATTGCTCAGTCCGGTTATCAAAACATATTGAGCGCTGGTTCCATCAAAATCATAAAGATCAAGACCTTCATAGGTTGAGGTACCATCGGCCATTGGGATCTGAAATTCACCTATTTCGGTCCAGTTGAGGCCATCAGTTGAAATATCAATGACAATATCCTGCATACCGTCAGCCAAATAGTCCGGCGCATTCGTATTCCAGATATGCATTTGAAACAACTCATAGGGATAATTCAGATTATATAAAATCCAATGCGACTCGCCTCGTAAGGGATTGGGGTTCATCGAAGTCGTACAGGAAATCCAGCCATCGTACCAAGTGGTATTATGCCGGTCGAGAAAACATTGCGCAAAAATGTTTGCGGAAGTAACAGCAAAAAGTATGGTAATTATTATTGTTTTTTTCATCTTTTAATCATTTTAAATATTACAGATTCATAAAACCCAAAGGAGGTGGTGTAGACCCCGTATCGTAAAAATTACCAATATTCGGAAACAAGGTACTCAGGTCCGATGGGCTAACACCAAACCACAGTGCCAGTTCGGCAAAATATTGATCATTGGAAGTCGTGGGGATCAGGACACCATTATGAATTTCATAATTTCCGCCCAATGCCAGAGAGGGGAAGGTCCCATACATATCGCCGCCCTTGATATCACCTCCCATCACCAATGCATTACCGCCCCAGGCGTGATCACTTCCGTTGCCATTGGAAGTCAAGGTTCTTCCAAAATCTGAAATCGTAAAGGTCGTCACAGAATCAAACATGCCTATTTCATTCAGACCATTGTGGAATTCATACAGTGCATTATCAACAATGGTCAGATTTCTTTCGTGAGCATCAATTAATTCCCCGTGCATATCCCAACCACCCATTTGCACAAAGAAAATTTGCCGTTTAAAGCCGAGAATATCGCGTGCTTTGATGACCTCGGTGATTCGCTTAAAGCTTTGTGAAATGCGGTTGTCGGAAAAGAAAGTAGTCAAATCGCCAATTTGGGCCATAGCAGCCCTGAATTCGATACTTCCGTCGAGGCTCCTTTTTAGAATATCGGTATATGTTTTTTTATACATATCGGGATGATCTACCCCGAGCAAAAGATCGATGCCCTCTTTCCTTTTGGCATTAAAGTCGTTCGATGGCGGATCATAACCAACAATTCCGGGACTTCCACCATAAGGATCAATGGCAAATTCAACCAGGGTTTCTCCGTATTGAAAAATATTGGTTCCGGCGAGGGAAATATTCATCGACACGTTTTGATTGGTATTCATATCATTAAGCAAATCCGCCATTCTTCCACCCCATCCGAAATGGGTTCTTAAATGAGGCATCCCGGTTTGACAGTTCTTTATTTGATCTGAATGAGAAAACAGTCCCAATGGGATGGGCGCACTATTGTTTTGATAGGCAGCTTTTGTAGTGGGCTCTATCAAAGGACCAACATTATTGATAAAAGAGACTTTACCGGTATTGAACAATTGATGGATGTTGCTCATCGCGGGATTCAATCCATATTGTTTTCCGTCGCTGGTTACAGGAGTAATTGGCAACAACTCATTTTGAGCGATAGCCAGATCCGATCGTGTAACCGCGTATTCGTCGTACTCCGGATTGCCCCGAGGGACTACCATATTAAAAGAGTCATTACCACCGGCAAAGAAAAAGCAGACTATCGCTTTATAATCGCTCGCTGGAAAATTAGCCGAATTATTAAGGAAAGCGGCATTCATGGCCTTTAACTGCGTAATGGACGAAGTGGCGGTCAGCCCCAAGGCACCCAAACCGAATTGTTTTATAAAATTTCTTCTTGAATTAAATTTCATATTTTTCTTTTTTTGAAGGTCTATCCCGATGGTTATCAGGATCGGACACAGGGTCATTTCATTATTTTAAAATGGTATAATCAGCACTGATCACCATTAGATAAATAGTCAGTTTCACTTTTTCATACATATCGTCCATAGGGTCTACAATGGTCCTTATGATTTGTCGAGTATCCTCTTTAAGCATTCCATTGGTCAGCAAAATGTCCAGGTAATTGATAAGGGCCTCGGTATCTTCCGCATGCAATAAGATTTCATCTAGATTTGTAAAAACAATATCTTCATCACCCTCGCGTGATCTTAAAAGCGTTTCGTTGACGGCCCATTCGTTGACAAAATTTACAAAGCCGATACTGGTATTCGAATTGAAAACCTGAAATTCGGGTGCGAAATACCCCTGATTACCGATCGGACCAATTGGCTGGAAATCAGGCCAGTAAAAATTGAAAACCGAAAAAGAATACAGCGGATGCTGACCGGCACCGTCATTATAGTCAGAACCATAATTCCAAAACTTCCCATCTTCGCTAATACCACCTACCGCTCTTGCAAAATGGGTATATCTGATAATTGGTTCTTTAAGCTTTCCCTGAACGGGATCATTGTACCAATTACAGGAACGCGCTTCTTCATCCAGCAAAATAGCTTTGATAACTGCTTTCATATCCCCTCTGATACCGGCACCATTATCATTAAAAGCTGCAGCGACACGTGAGACATAGGCTGGTGATGGATTGGATTTCACCAAGCGTTGGATCAGTTGTTTTCCAATAAAGGGCCCAACATTTTGATGATTGAAAAGATGCTTGATAGCTGACTCTATATCCTCCATTCCCGTTTGACCAGCAGGGACTACAAAGCCGTTTAATAAATATTTCGCCCCGGGTTCGTGATGCTCTTCATACATCGCCATAGGCTCTGCCATGTCTATTATTGAGATGCCCATACCAAATTCAGGCGGAGTTATGGTATCCGACATTTGTACGGTTGCTCCACCTCCCAGTCCGGTCCATATTTTAGCAAATTCCTGCACATCATCATTATCATAAGTCGGAATGTCATTACCTCCATTATCCTGTATCCGGGTTCCGTCCTGATTCAATTCGTATAAACCTATAGTAAAAAGTTGCATCATCTCCCGGGCATAATTTTGATCGGGATGGATGAACTGAGCAGGATTGGATTTTGGATTATTAAGGTGGGTAAGATAAACCCCCATGCAGGGATGTAGACTCACACCTGTCAAAATATCCTCAAAATTTCCAAAAGCGTTTTCAAGTAACATATCATAATAACTTGCTACGCCCTCACCATAGCGATTTAATTCTGACTTAAAAGAAATTACAAAAATCTCGCTCAGAGCGAATGCAATTCGCTGTCTCAGTAAGTCATCATTGGTCATATTGACCTGCCACCAGGCATAATCAAAATGCTCATTTGTAGGGATTCCAGGATAATCCAGCGAATCACCTCCCGCCGCCAGATGACGCTGAAAAGTAGTATCGTATATTTCCTGAATAAATGGTCGAACATAGGTTGGAGACAAGGCAAATTGTTGATCGATCCAGGTTTCAAAATCCAGCTTCGCTACGGAATCTATAGTCATTCTGTCCGCTCCCATGCTGGCCTGAGCCAGGAAGCGACCGGCATTGATTAACTTTCCTGTAAGCCCTGAAATGGCTAAAGTATTTGAACCTTCTGCCACTTCTTCCCAACCCGGAGGCTGAAAATCACTGCTTGTTGTCACAATTATATCTTGATCATGGCCCCCTCCTACATAATCGCCATAGGTTTGGGCATTTAACAAAATGGAAGAAAAACATAGGAGTAATAGGAATAAAACCCTCATGAGTGTAATTTTTAAATGATAAAAAATGCTCGTTTTGTAAAACTCAGACAAAAAGGAAATTGCCCCATCCTCCCTTAAACTGGATAAAGCTTCAACAATAAAACCTTCGGAAGAGTGCATTCAACGGCCTCCTCCATGCATATTGTTTCATGACAATACCCAATTGTTTATAAGTAAGATTTATAAAACCGTGAAAGGTTGTTTAGCGAGCTAGCAGGAACTTTAACAGGGGTATGGAGGGATTGTAAGATATGGAGCTGTATTATTTAAGTATTGCTACATTTTATAAATGTTTTATTAAGAGAATTTATTTTATGACCACTCATATAAATTCTTAAAATGTTTCTAAAGGATTGGTAATGATAGGACATGGACCTGAGAATCTGTCCAAATTCTGTTTTCACAGACTGGTTAATAGTTCTGGGATAGATTCTCAAAAATTTGATATTCAGCTCAACTACTCTTAGCCTATACGGGGTCTTGAGTTTCTCTTTTTCTATTAGTGCTATTGTTTTTTATGATCTTCAATAGATTTGATAAAGTAGAAATTGGTCCGGGCTCTTTGTATCAAAAAATCACAAATCACTTCATCCGCCCCTCCCGAACCAAACTAAGGTACATTCAACTTCTTGTCAAATAAAGGTTTCCGTTTTAAGAATTGGTTAAGTTTATAAAATCATTATTGCCCTGGATTTGCAATTTATATCTTTAACTTTATCCAAAGTTGTTGGAAAATGGAGATTGAAATAGATTGTAGTCACTTGTTTTTCAGGAAGAAATTCTATTATTTTTCGTAGCCTTGACTAGGGTCAAAATAATTAGCTGAAATGAAACAGTGATCCTTTTAGGGCGAGTATAAGTATTCGAAGTAAATGAATCGCGAAAGTTGCTGAGACAATCAAAGTCAATAACATGTAAGAAAATCATCATTCTATTTTAAAGCAACTTCTCCAATAAAGTATTATTTTAATGATTTAAAAATCATGTACAAATTCCTTTTTATACTTTTCTTTGTCCCCACGCTAATAACAGCTGAGACCACTCCTGATACATTAGAAGTATCTGTTTACAACTCTCCTCCATTTGGCATGAAACGAGAATCCGGAGCATTCGGGGGACTTATGGTTGAACTTTGGGAGAGTATTGCCAAGGAGCTAAAAGTGCCTTATAGATACACGCTTACGGATATGGATGAGTTAATGTCTGGGCTTCAGAATGGGCGATATGATGTTGGATTAGGTGCAATTTCCATAACACCAAAAAGAGAAAAACTGGTAGATTTTACACATGCCGTAAACCCTTCGGGTACTGGAATTGCAATTTCAAAAAAGTCTATGTCAACATCGTTTACTGCAAAATGGTCTCCAATTCTGACAGACCTTTTGGAGCTGATTGGCATCCTGGTTTTAATGCTCTTTGTATCCGCATTGATTGTGTATTTCATAGAAAAAAAATATGCAAAAGGGGAAAGAACAGAAAGACATATTGAGAGTATTTCGGATGGTATATGGTGGGCAGCGGTCACAATGACAACAGTTGGATATGGAGATAAAGTACCAAAAAGCAGAATCGGTAAATTGCTGGGTATTTTTTGGATTTTTATCAGCATTATATTCTTTTCACTTTTTACTGCCAATGCAAGTGCAAAATTGGTGACCTATGAAGTAGAAAGTAGAGTCAATACGCTAGATGATTTGAGAAAAGTGAGAGTCGTAGCCGTTTCGAAATCTTCAGGCGAAGAATTTCTGATAAGAGAGGGAATTTCTTATTCTAAAATAGATAATCTGGAAGAAGCAATTCAAACCGTTATCGATGGCAATGCTGATGCTATTGTTTCAAATATTCCGGTCCTGAAATATCAAAATAAGGTCAATTTTAAAGACCAACTGATCATATCCAATCATTTCTTGTTAAGAAATAATATGGGGATTGCATTGCAGGAAGAAAGTGAACTAAAAGAAAGTATAAATTATTTTCTGTTACAAAAGATTTCCGAACCAAAATGGCAATATGATGTCTATAAATACATAGGGGATTAATTAGGGGATTCTTTTTTTGCAAATAAAACATGGTTGATTTTTTAATATTCAATTGACACTTAAAGCACCGCGATGAAATCATATGTCAAAGTTGTCGAAAGCTCTTCAAGCAGTCTTATAGGTTTTAAGTGGATGGAAGCAGGTATATGTTTGACAAAACAAGCATAGACACTATGTGAATTACAAAGAGGAAAGAAAACCCTTTTATCAAAAGAGAACTACTTAGAAATCAAGAAATATATGGATTTAGTCATAGGCATTGATATAGGAGGAACAAAAACAAAAGTTGGCTTAGTCAATAAAGATGGGCATTGTCTGGAAAAAGCATTCTTTAGAACCAAAGAACACCCTGAACTGGATGAATACCTCAAAAAAATTGTTGAAACAATTGAAGTATTAAAGTCAAAATTTCCAGAGGAGCTGAATATTTTGGGTTGTGGTATTGGAGCTCCAAATGCTTCAAGCAAATATGGTACTATTGTTAATGCGTCTAACCTGGTTTGGAAAGGGACGGTTCCTATACTTGAAAAACTCAACAAGCTGATGCCTATACCTATGCGTATCATGAATGATGCAAGTGCGGCTGCTCTCGGAGAGATGCTTTTTGGCAATGCTAAAGGAATGAAAGATTTTATTGCAATTACTCTCGGGACAGGTTTTGGAGCTGGGATTGTAGCTAATGGGAAACTAGTAGAAGGCTATGACGGTTTTGCAGGCGAATTGGGGCATATTGATATGACAATAGGTGATGGCCGACAAACTGGCCTGGGAGTGAAAGGTGGTTTGGAGGCTTATGTTTCTGCAACAGGTTTGAAGCGAACCATTTTGTTTATGATGAGTAAATATATGGATGAAAGCAGGTTTAGGGATATTGCTTACAATGATTTACATGGAGAAGACATCACAAAAGCTGCTGCTGAAGGAGACACGATTGCCTTAAAAGCCTTTGATTTCACTGCTAGTATTCTCGGGATGGCCCTAGCCAATTTTACTGCTTTTTCACAGCCTGAAGCTTTCTTTCTGACTGGTGGTTTGGTCAATAGTGGGAAATGGATTTTCGAACCCTTGCAAAAATATTTTGAACAAAACTTACTTGAGGTATATAAGAATAAAGTTAAAATTTTAAGGTCTGGCCTTGCTCCAAAAACCACTGCTATTTGCGGCGCTGCTTCCTTGATCTGGGAAAATTATCATCTGGAGCACTAAACTTTGCTTTAATGCTATATTTGTTTGGAACTGACTCTCCCTTAGTCCGTCCAATCCGCCCGGTCCAGGTTTCTGCATAGTTCAAAGCAGGCGAAGTGCCTGATCTGGTCAATTGTCCTTTAAGATATTTTCCGATTACATTATTTGGCAAATGATCTATAGCTTTTATAAGGGCAACACTGAAATCAATGAGCCTATTTTGTAAGTCAAATTTCGGCATTACTATTTTTATTTAAGAAGATTGTTGTCTAAAGTTTTTTATTAGTAAATAAATTGGAAAACGGTATCACCACCAATCAATATTCATTGTTGGACATTCGATATTGAATATTCTTTTTTGCTTGGATATTCGTAAAATTATTGAATCATGAATAGCCAATGTCCAATATTGATTGAAGGCCAGCACACAAACCTATTCCGCTCAATCCTCCCAATCCAAACTCCGGTACTGAATCGCCTCGGCCAAATGCTCAATCTTGATCTCCGCCCTTCCTGCTAAGTCCGCAGCGGTCCGCGCTACTTTTAAAATGCGGTCATAAGCTCTGGCCGAAAGCTGTAAGCGCTCAATTCCGATGATTCGCCATATGCCGAAGATTATTGAATTTTTGGGCTATCAGCCGACGGAAGAAATTGAAGAAATTGATTATTTTTAAGCTCAAAACAAAACTCGAATATACTTTTAGAGATGTTTAAAAATCTATTAATCGGCTACAAACGGAAAACTTTGTTTTGTATATCGTTAAAAGTACTCGACATGGCTAAGGCTATGTCTCCGTTTTTTGTCTCATTCAAAATAAATTTTCTAGTTTTCGCTCGATCATAAAAATTTAAACAAACTCGTAATCTTCCTGAATGCGTCATTTTTTACTTTTTTCAATAGCGCTCTTCTTTTCCCTGGGGACTTTATTCAGTAATAATCTTGATAGCCTAATCAATCAGGCCAAATTAGTTGAGGGAGAAGAAAAGATAGATTTACTGACGAAATTATGTTGGGAGTTGAAATTTACAGATCCTAAGGAGTCTCTTTTTTATGGTCAGGAAGGATTAAACTTGCTTAAAAAAAACTCGGATGAAGAGAGAGAGGCGACACTATTGAAAAATATTGGGGTAGTCTATTTCTTAAAAGGTGACCTTGATCAAGCCGAAACATATTTTGATAGAGCCATATTGCTCTTCCAAAAACAAAATGATGCAGTGGGCATCGCTAATGTCTCCAATATGTATGGTCTTATCCATAATAACAGAGGGACCTACGAAGAAGCTTTAAAAGCTTTTGAAAAATCAATACTTCTATTTCAAGCACTGGGAGATACCACCAAAGTGATTGCGGTAGAAGCCAATATCGGAAATATTTATTTAAGGACCGGGGAATATCAAAAAGCCATACCTTTTTACCTGAGGATAGTGGCGAATGCCCGACAACAAAATGATCGGGAAAAGCTTGGACTGAATATTTACAACCTCGGGATGGTCTATCTTAGATTAGGCGACTATCCCAAAGCGCTGGATCATTTATTTGAAGCTGCCGAGATACATAAATCCAGAGAGGATCATTTCCATTGGATAAAAACGCAAAATGAGATTGCTTTAATTTTTAGACGATTAGGCCTGATAACAGAGGCTATAGATTTGTACCAGCCTGCTCTCTTGAAAGCCATCCAATCGGACTATAAAAGTTTAGTAGCATCTATCAATATCAATCTAGGCTTATGTTATTTTAGACAAAAACGCTTAGATGAAGCCTTGAAATGTTTTAACACCAGCCTGGAAATTCGCCAATCACTTGAAGTTTTAGACATTGGCCATATTTTGAATAATATTGGGAGGGTTTATGCTGAAAAAGGAGAGGATACACAAGCCCGGGAATTCTATCATCGTGCGATTGAGGTAAATACAGCGCTGGGCCATAAAGATAAAAGGGGATTGGACCTGTCTAATTTAGGGCAATTGTATTTGAAACAAGGCAAACTTGTCAAAGCAGAGGACTACTTATTGAAAGCTTTTGCAATTTTAGAAGAAACAGGAGAACTTAATCCCTTAGTCAATGTAACAGAGCTTCTTAGCCGCTTGTATCAAGAGCGTAGAGCAGAAGCTAAGGCAATGAACTATCTTAACTTACATCGAATTTATGCTGATAGCTTGTACGATGAAGAAAAAGTAGTTGCCACTACTCGGCTTATTATCCGGGAGCAACTAAAAGAAAAATTAGCGCAGCTCAATCAATCAAATGAAAATCTTATTCGGTTAGAAAATGAACAACTAGCAACTAAGAAAGATAACCAGCTTCTCTTCCTATTCCTGATTGTTTTTATTGGGCTGTCTTTTATTGGTTTTTTACTTTATCGTAAAAGAGTCCACAGCACAAGACAAAATTTGTCGCAAAGCCTGGAACATGTCAAAGCTGAAAAAAAAGAATTGCAAGACAATCTGACGGAACAAAGAAGAGAAATGGTTTCGTTTTCATTAGATATGGTTCAGAAGGAGGAATTGCTAAAATCTATGAGAAAACAACTTTCTACCTTTTTGAAAAAACAGCCTGAAAATACAGAGATCAGGAATTTGTTGAATAAATTAGAGATCAGCGATATTCTCACCAAGGATTGGACCTACTTCAATGAGATATTCAATAAAGCCTTTCCGGATTTTGTACCGAAAATCAGAAAGAACTATCCCAATCTTTCCCGAAAAGAACTCCAACATTGTGTGCTCATAAAATTGAATACACCTCCGGTCGAAGCTGCAAATATTCTGGGTATTTCTACCGAAAGTGTACATACAGCTCGCTATAGGCTCAGAAAAAAGCTTAACCTGGTTCGACAGGAAAGTCTCGAAGATACTATTCTTAAAATCTAATTCTTCAGTTCACTTAATCGCCCTTCTTTACTATTGTCCCTATGCTAATTTTTAGCTCAATCAAGGCTTTGTCAAGTCTGGCCCATTTCTAAATTATTGATAATTAGCAATTTGTACTTGCGAGCTTTCTGTCTGTCTAGTGCTAAGCCAGGCTTAGGTCACTTTTTTTACAGACGTTCAGTCTGAGTCTATATCTGATTCTTTTGATCAAAAGCTAAAATGTAGACTTTTAATCATCCATTTCCCACCTACGCTACGAATATTTAAGTACCTGAAAAATTAAGAATATGAAAAAAAGCTTCCTCCTTAGTGTTGCTATGATTTTAGTCATTCAATTGGTCTATACCCAGACAAACCTCCTCACAGAAGACTTTGAAACGGATGGTGAAGGCAGTCGATATACATCCAATAACTTTGATACTGGATGTAATGACTTTTTTGAAAGATATACGAATGGCGGTGGGAATTGCTTAAGTAATGAACCTACTAATGTCAGTGGAACTTATTACTGGGCAGGAGAAGATGTAGATCAGGCAAGTGGTGGTACAGGAATCGTTACAATCAATGCACTTAATGTCACTGGCTATACCCTGGAAATGGACGTCATGCTTGCATGCGGTCGATGTAATGATGGCCGATTTGAACCTGATGATGAATTATTATTTCAATATAATATTGATGGAGGTGGTTGGGTCACTTTTGCAGCATTTTATGGCAATAATGATGTAAGCTTAAATGGGAACCTTACTGAAGACGCAGACCTGGATGGAAGTCATGATGTCGGTGGAGCAGAGATTTCATCATCTGATTTTACAGACTGGAATTTTTCTATTCCGGCAACGGGCAATAGTCTTGAAATTCGATTCATTATGGGGCAAAGTACGGGGACAGAAGAAGTAATGCTTGATAATATTCGAATCAATAGTACAGTGCTCCCCGTTGAACTGACTCAATTTTCTCTTTCAGAAACAGAAAATGGAGCAGTAAGTATAATGTGGCAAACCGCTTCGGAGAAGAACAATGACTACTTCACCATTGAGCGCTCTATGGATGCACTAAGTTGGGAAGTAATCGCACAGGTTGATGGTACTGGTGATTCATTTGAAACAACTAACTATAAGATAATGGACGCTAGGCCGTATTTTGGAGTTTCCTATTATAGACTAAAGCAAACTGATTTTAATGGCGAGTTTTCCTATTCTAATGTGGAAACAATACAGGTAACTCAGACACAAGATAAAAATATCTCTATATACCCTACCCCTTCAGTACATGAACTCAATATTCAAGCGGATGCAGGCGAATTAAACGAGCTCGTATTGACAGATTTAAGGGGGCAAAATATTTATACTTTTACAAAGGCAGATCACCTATCTGACACTCATATAAAAATAAATATTGAGCATATACCCTCTGGGCTTTACCTACTAAAAACCAAATCATCTATTAAAAAAGTATTGATTAATCATTGATGCCATTGAATCTTGTTTAACGTGAATTCGGAATTAATCAAACAGCCTTAGATATTAGCAAGGGTATTAGATTAATCTGAAATTGAAAGATATAATATTTACTCCGCCCAATCCTCCCGATCCAGGCTGCGATACTGAATGGTCATTGGTGAAAGTTTTTATATCATTTTCGAATCTTTGCCTTTTCAAGATTTACCTTAGCGGTGGTATGACTTTGTTTCAAAATCGCAATCAGTTCATCACATTCTTTCAGTAAATAACTTACCTGTTTCAAATCCAAGAGATCAAGTCGCCTGATAATTGTAATTCCGACAAAAGTTTCCCTCAATTCTTTGAGTACAATTTTGATTTTATGTATAAAATCCTTTCGACTCTCTGCATCACAGGCTTCGGCATAGTTTAAGGCAGGAGAGGTTCCCGATCTGGTGAGCTGCCCTTTAAGATATTTTCCAATAACACTATTCGGTAGTTGATCTAAGATTTTAATAAGTTCTACACTAAAATCAATAAGTCGATCTTGTAAGTCAAATTTGGGCATGACTATTTTTGTTTAAAAATGTTGTTATCTAAAGTTTCTTGTTAGTGAATAAACTGGAGAAATGTCCCCCCATCAATATTCATTATTGGACATTCAACATTGGATATTCTTTCCTGCTTGGCTGCTTATAAGAATATTGAATGTTCAATCTTCAATTTCGATTAATGAATGAAAGCGCTCCCACAAAACTTCACTCCGCCCAATCCTCCCTATCCAGGCTGCGATACTGAATCGCCTCGGCTAAATGCTCAATCTTGATCTCCGCACTTCCTGCTAAGTCTGCAGCGGTCCGCGCTACTTTTAAAATGCGGTCGTAGGCTCTGGCCGAAAGCTGTAGGCGCTCCATCGCTTTTTTGAGCAGGATCGTTCCTGGTTTATTTAACGTACAAATCTCTCTTACCATCCGGCTAGGCATTTGCGCATTACAATAAATACTCTGAAAGTCCTTAAAGCGCTCTTCCTGAATCTTTCGGGCTTCAATTACTCTTGCAGCAATATCTTTACTACTTACTTTCGGTCGTTCGATACTGGAAATTTCATCAATACCTACAGGTGTCACTTCCACATGCAGATCAATGCGATCCATCAGTGGACCGGAGATTTTATTCAAATAGCGTTTGACGATCCCCGGACCACAGACGCAGTCTTTTTCGGGATGGTTATAGAAGCCGCAGGGACAAGGTTGCGTACCCAAAGTATCATTCACCCTAATAGGCTCAAAACCGCCTAAATTAGGCTATCCAGCCGATCCCCAGACGATTGGTGAGCATATTCGTAAAGTGAGAATGGATCGAGGCCTACTCCAAAGAGATGTGGCTAGTATCATTAGAGTGACAGAAGAATGTATCTCTAATTGGGAAATAAGCAGATCAATTCCTCAGATAAGGTACATGCTAGCCATCATTAAATTCCTTGGCTATGATCCTCCGGTCTCAAAAAAGACGAGTGAGCTTGGCGAAAAAATTGCCAAATTTCGACGAGAAAATGGACTGAGATTAATCGAATTAGCCAAGCAAATTGGCGTTGATGATAGGACACTGGGCAGGTTGGAGAAAGGGAAAGGCAGCTTCAAGAAAAAGACAAAACAGAAGGTGAGGAAGTATTTAGATGATGCCTAAGGATATGGTGTCAGGGGTTATTATAGAAGGTGGGATTTACAAATCTAGCTTTTGTTGCGAGCATTGTTATATATTAGAAATAAAAGCAATATATTTACTTTTATTTGATCTCAAAAACTATTATGAAAATAAGCTCAGTCAAAATCATCGGATTTAGAAATTTTAAAAATGCAGAAATCAACTTAACTAATAAAACACTGATAATTGGCGCAAATGATGTTGGTAAAACAAATTTTTTGTATGCTCTAAGAGTTCTGCTAGATCGATCTTTATCAGAGCTGGCAATTGAGCCTATGGATGGAGATTTTTATGCTTATAAAGAGACTAACGAATTCTCTATCACTATAAAATTCGAAGATGTATCAGATATTGTGCGTGCAAAGATGCGCGAATTAGTAAGTCCTGAAGGGGTACTATTTATAAAATACAAAGGCACTCGTGCACCAGATACAGGCAAAAAAGAAGGATTTATCTATGCGGGTGAAGAGGACTCTGAAGAAAAGTTGACGATTCTGCAAGGGCGCTACTATCTCAAGGTGTTAAATATGAGATATATCGGAAGCAATCGTGATCTGTATTCGTATATAAAGCGTGAAAAAAAATACCTACTTCAAGAATCAAAAGAAAACAGAACAGAGGAGGAAAAAGATGCAGATGTTGCGAGACAGAACACTATTCAAGGTCAACTAGAAAATATAAATAATGACATTAGAGAATTAAACTATATTAAAAAGGCAACAACAGGTATTAATACTGAATTGGAAGGGCTGTCTGTACACAATGAAGATCATGAGATTGTATTCGAAGTTGGCTCATATGAACCGACTGCGTTTATTGATGGTGCTCACTTGGTGTCGCAGGTGAACGGAAGAAACTTAGCTATAGGTGGTGATGGCAGGAATAATCAAATTTTCCTTTCGTTATGGGCGTCTAAGAA
Organism: Saprospiraceae bacterium; assembly: GCA_028280415.1. GTDB lineage: Bacteria > Bacteroidota > Bacteroidia > Chitinophagales > Saprospiraceae > JAHDHW01. The sequence goes on along the minus strand of JANQLV010000061.1, from coordinate 82,257 downwards.
TAAAATAGACGAAGGCACCCCAACTGAAACGGTGTTTTTTGCTATTGAAGAACCCGAAGCACACCTGCATCCACATCAACAGAGAAAACTAGCTGAATACTTGGCAGAGAGCCTAGCTAGTCAAGTTATTATTACCTCACATTCTCCACAAATTGCTAGTCGATTTGCACCAAGTGCTATTGTGAAGCTAGGTGTAAATAATAATCTGGAAACTACTGCTGCAAGTAATGGATGTACTGATGTATTACGAACAGCATTTATTGAGTTTGGTCATCGTTTAGATGCTATTTCTGCTGAGGTGTTTTTCTCTAATGGTGTTTTTCTAGTTGAGGGGCAATCAGAAGTTTTATTTTACAAAGCCTTGGCTAATTCTATTAACATTGACCTTGACAGATTGAATATAAGCATTTTGATGGTTGATGGTGTTGGCTTCAAAGCCTATATTGACATACTTAACGCGCTAGACATACCTTGGGTGCTAAGAACTGATAGCGATATTTTTAAGGTTCCGAGGAGAGACCCTGCTGAGTATAGGTGCGCGGGTATTCAAAGAGCTTTTGGTTTATTTTGCCATACTAGAAAAATAGATATTGGTGACCCTGCAACATATCAACATGATCAAGATATGGTCAACGCTGTAACTAGCCTTCCTTCTTTAAGCGGCTTATCTTCAAGTGAGATTCCTGATACGCTCAATGGTACTATCTCTGAATTCAAAACCTTAGTTGCACAAGAAAATATATATTTAGCTAAAACCGATCTAGAGTCAGATATTTTAAATAGCCCACTTAAGGATACTCTTGAGGCATTTATAAGTGCTTATTCAGCAAAAGAGAACGTAAGTGATGTTCTAAAAGAAATGCAAAAGCAAAAAGCTACTTTTATGTATCATTTTCTTAGAGAGCACAATGATAATCTAACGCAATTAGATGGTGATAGTATCTGTGAACCTCTTTTAGCCATGAAAGATATAATTGAAAACAATGGCTAAAATAAAATCACCAACAAAAGAGCAGTCAAATATTATAAATGCAGTGGGTAATATTGCGGTTTTGGCAGACCCGGGAAGTGGAAAAACATACGTTCTTTCAGAGTTAATCAAGAAGGCTTTACTAGAGCTACCTAGCCATCAGGGGGTAATTGCTATTTCTTATACAAACAAGGCAAGTGATGAGTTGAAAAGAAGGTCTCTGGTTGGAGGAGTAGATAAGAAAAGTTCGTTCTTTGGGACAATTGACCGTTTTTGTTTTGCAGAAATAGTGGCCTCTTTTGGTAAACATGTTTTTGGTTATCCGAAAGAGGAGCTAGAGGTTATAGAAAAAGATGATTTATCAGGAGTGTTTACTGCTAGATATAATAGTCTTCCATCACTCACAGAATACAAGGGGCTTTTACAAGAGCATATCGAATTTTTTTGTGACCTGTTCCGCTCAGGAAAAGTGCTATTAAAAAGTATTGGAATTTTAGCAAACTACGTGTTTGACAACTCTAAGGCATGTCAACTATACATAAAAGCTCGATATGTGAACGTTAGTATTGATGAATATCAAGATAGTGGCAATGAGCAGCACTTATTATTTCTGAAGCTAGCTAACTTGGGATTAAAGGCTGTGGCAGTTGGGGATATTAAGCAGGCAATATTTGGTTTTGCAGGTAAAGATAGTAAATATCTCATTTCATTAAAGGAGCAAGGTTTTGTGATTATGCCACTTCTAAAAAACCATCGGTGTCATGCCTCCATTTCAAACTACTCAAAAGCTTTAATGTCTAATTTCTTGAAAGGCTATAGTCCTGAGTATGAGGAAACAGAAGACATAAGAGTCCTTGAGAAGAATATTGCAGGTGATGAAGAACAGATCGCTGACTGGATCGACCAAAATATAGAGCAATTTATGAACGAGTTGGGAGTTATTCATCCGAGAGAGGTTTGTATATTGGTCAAGTCAAACTGGAAGGGTGTGTATATAAGCTCTCTTTTAAAGACACCATGTCGTTTTATTTCATCCACTCCTTTGGATAGTGAGGCTAGTTTATGGGGGATGGTGTTCAAGCGTTTAATTCTTTATGTATTTGATGAAGCTGATAGTGAAATTAACGTCTTGGAAGATTTTATTGATGTGTTCGCAAATAAAACACACACTAAACGATTGATTAAAAAGGTGAAGGAGGTCAGAAGCGAAATATTAGGTCTGGAAAATATATCCATGCTTTGGGGTAAGGAGGCTAATGTTAAGCATATATCTGATAAGTTTATAGATGTTGCAGGAAGTATCTATCCAGAACGTTTTCAGATCAGTGCTATTAGATTACTTGAAGTAGTATTAAAAAAGAAAGAGTTCTTAACAGCGTACTTCCCCCCAGACGACTCGGAAATACAAATTATGAATTTCCATAAAAGTAAAGGTTTAGAATTCGATCTAGTTTTTCATTTAGACTTATATCAATACATCCTTCCCAAAAAAATCAAGAGAGATGGGGAATGGAAATACTCTAATCTAAGCGAGGATATTAATCTTCATTACGTAGGCTTAACTAGAGCACGAGAAGCATGTGTGTTGGTATCTAGCACCAGTAGGACAAGCTTATATAATAGCAAATATCATTCAAGGCAGGGCAAGCAATCAGAATTTTTAGTTGCTGAGGGTTTAAGCATGCTAAAGAAGATGCGAAAGATTATTTAATTCAAAAAGCATGTTTCTTTTCTTTGGTAATCCGTATTTTACGCCTTCATGTTTGTTTTAATCTGATTAAATGAAACTACGGTTAATTAAGACGGCAAAAGAATTAGAAGATGTATTTAAAGTTACGTTTCTTCAAGAAGGCATATGGCAAAGAAAAGAAGGTTTAATAAATACTGGTGACCAGTATCCTGTAATAACCAACGAACGCCCTGTAAAATTACAATCAATTCAGTGGGGATTCCCTCTTTATTTAGACGACAGTAGAAAGCTACTCAGGCTCATTTCCCAAGTTGGAATAGAGTCTGTTCTCGACAAGCCAATGTTCGCCAATATTACCTCTAATCGATGTTTAGTACCTCTTCAATTGGGTGATGAGTCAACGATTAAGTATGGTGCTGGTATATGGGATATATTCACAAACAGTGAGGGGAGATATAAATGCTTTAGCTTGCTTACAAAACAGTCAAAGGAAGTAATAACTCGCACACCATATCTGCTTACAAAAGAGACATATCGTAAATGGCTTAGTGAAAAAGAGTTTTCAAGTGAGGAGTTAGAATCCTTGTTCTCTGTAGCCACATAGTTACTGCTCTTTTTTCTTTTTCACATTAACCTTCACCCGATATCCCTTCACAATATTCTCCTTAGGTTCTTCTGGGGTAAAGAATGAATCTAAAAATGTAGTAGCCTCGTCAGGGGAGAGAAACTGTACTTTATTAAACTCTATTGCAGACAATTTTGCCTGAGCAAGCTCCCTGATCTTCTTCAGTTGATTGGTCTTTTTTGATACAGAAATAACGTGGGCATATCCAGCTCCAATACACTTCTGAATATTCTTTAGTTCAAGTGCCGCAGACGTGGTAACACTAATCTCAATCGCTATCCGTAAGTCATCTTTCGTTAGCCCCACATCGACTCGCCCATTATTCTTCGTTGGCTCTTCAATTACTGCCTTAAACCCTCTTGCTTCTGCTATCTTCTTTAAAAGCGATTGAAGATATACATGCTGACGCTTCTCCTCTCGCTCTACTTCTTGCTTTTTAAAGTCTTCTGCTTCTTGCTCAAAGTCAGGTAAATCTTCTGTGGTGTACTCCTGATTAGATTCCTCCGGTGCTGCTATAACTAGGGGAGTTTCTATGGGTGTGGGGTGTTCTTTTGTTATGGTCTTCGTTTGAAATTGCGGGGGAATATCGTTACCAGATGTGATCGTATTAAAATATATCTCTTGTATCTCAGCTTCGACTTCTTTTTGTGGGCGTGCATAGTTCTTCCTCGATGTAGATAAGGCTTGTAGAGCGATCTTTTTAGCTGTCTGCGGATCAAGTTCGGGTAACCGCTGCGTCTGTATATTGTAGTCCTGATCTCGTCTTCCGATCCGAACAATTGCTTGTCCTAAACCAAGATTTTGTAAGTCTTCTTCTTGAAAATACGAGAAGTCTTTCTCAAGTATCTTCGCATCAGAGTAACCAACTCGAAAGACAATTCGATTACCTGCATTAGCAATCACTGAATCATGTACACCTTTGTCTGCTTTTGCTAGCTGGGTAAGTCCTTGATGCGCTAATATGAGTCCCAAGCCATATTTCCTCGCTCCCGATAAAATATCCTCCATCGAAGGTGTAATGAAATTCTGAAACTCATCTATGTACAGATAAAAAGGATTACGCTCAGATTTATCAATCGACTGTCTGGCTTTAATCACCTGATTAAGTTTCGCCACAAACTGAGTTCCCAGCAAATAGCTATTCTCTTTACCAATCAGCCCTTGTGCTAACTTAACCAAGACAATTTTACCTTTTTGCACTAACTCTCTCACCTCAACCCCTCTTTGCTGTCCCATCATATTTCGGATAATATTCGGGCGTAAAAACACATCAAGTCGAGTAATAATTGGCGCGGTTGAGTTCTTGCGAAGTAAGGGGAATTCCTTCTCCCAGTAGTACACCACAGACGGCTCAGTTACTGTCTTTAGATAGCCATTCCTGAACTTAGGTTCTGCTAAAAATCGCCGTAGATCAAGTAGGGTGCCACCACGACCTTCAAGCATCGCAGCAATTGCATTTCCAAATACTGAATTCATCTGATCTCCCCATGAAGCAGATAACCGTTTAAACATCGCCACCAGATCACTCGATAAAATGATCTTCTCAATGTCGGTCTTTGCTGAAAGTAAATTAAACCCAGTTGAATACTCCGTATCTCCCGGATCAATCACTACCACATCATTTACTCTGCTTGGTGGTATGCGAGTTAGAATTGATTCCACTAAATCTCCATGCGGATCAAGGAGCATCAAGCCATCCCCATTATTAATATCTTGAACGATCATGGATTCGATCAAGGTAGATTTTCCTGTACCAGTTCCACCGATGATGTGAGTATGCCGAAGCCGTTGCTCAGACGAGAGGGTGACAGGCTTTTCTTGCCCTTGGTGGGTATTGATGCCTAGTTGCAGTGGTGCATAGGTAAGTGGGGGAATCACGCCTTTACTCTTACCTGTATCAGTCTGTAATTTCTTAAGTCTAAGTGACGAAGAAGGGAGATGGACAAGAGTTAGTAGTTCTTTGATATTCAAGATCATGCCACTACGATTAGTGCTGCGATGCAGTACCTTACGCAAAAACTCTCCGTATGCTTCTTCCGCCATTTCAATCCCCTCTATATCTTCACCAAACAAGAACTTTTCAATCTCTACCATCTCAGGATCACGCTCGTCTTCTTCTGGTTCTTCTTCAAGCCATGTGAGAGCATTATGAGGTGACTTTGTAATCTTAGCCAATGACCGAGCTGCATTACCAAAGTAATCAAGTCTGGCTTGTGAATCTGCAAAGGCATACATCCGAACCACTACTGCATAAAGGGGGTGTGAAGACTTCTCGTACGCCAACTTTGGCATATGTGGTGCATTAACAAAATATGATTCTTTGCCTGATGATACCGATGCAACCATGTCCCTCGCCCAAGGTGCATGTACAGGTTCAAATATGACCTGTAAGGTAAAGACTTCATTCTCGCCAGCGGTATGTACAATACTTAAATAGGTGGTGAGGGGATCAACGGAACTGCTCTTCTTATCCATTGTCGCCATTGGCAGCATGAACTCATTTTCCAAGGCAAATTCTACTGATCCAAACTGTGTTGTATCTGTACCAATATCATTTGTGGCTGCATATACGTATTCCTCATGGATAGTAATCCTTAGCTCTGGTAGAAATGCATTAAGGTGTCTGACGATCATCTGATGTTCTTCCTTAATGACCACCAGCAGATACTTAATACTAGTTCCAGTCGCTACAATCTCCCATGTCATTGGATAGCGGTGAGGCATAGAGACGAGACACTGCTCAAAGGTGTTTAGAGAAATATCTTTGCCTTGTGGTGGGGTGAGCTCCAGTTCAATTACGTCATAACCAAATGGGTATTCTTGGGGGTTTGGTTCTTCGAGGGTTTCAGATTCTTCTTTAGGCAGTTCCTTTTTGGTAACAAATGGTTTAATCAGAAAATACAAACAGCCCTCTTCTTCGCTCAAGCTATCATCATTCCATACATTAGCGGTGGATGTTTTAAATGGGACATAGGGAGGCTCAGGGAATACTTTGTAATCCCATTTCATTACTCCACGTCCCCGCGCCTCCCATTCATAAAATCTATCTGTTCGCTCTTGTGACAACTGATACTAATTACGAAACCATTTCACTCGCGTCTTCTGTTGTCCAAACAGGACGCTCGCCTTTGTCAGTGATGAGTTGATCAACCGATGTAACGATTGCTTTCTCAAGCACCTTCACTCGAAGATTCTGAATATCTCTAGGTAGTGCCAGTTGATTCATAGACTTAACTCCCATGTGTTGGTTAAGCTCATTGTTTACATACTTACGCATACCGATAATCGTGTACTTTTCTGCATACTGTGCCGTGTAAGCCTGAAAAGTAGTAAAGTCACATTTGATACGAAGATGCTCACGAAATGTCTTCTTAGAAAACATTCCACCACTCTCTTTAATCTCCATGCGCTCCACTTTAATATCAGGTAGCTGACAGTTAGCAACTGCTCGTTCAATGGTTTGAAATAGTTCTTGTGCGGACACTGCAATATTCTCAATTGTCCATACATACGGAGTAACAATAGTTGGTTCTTTCGCCATGATCGGAAAAGATTTAAAGGGTTAACAAATACAAAGCGGTTGGTGGGATGGTTATGACTCCCTTAAAGAGTGGGGAGTGCTTGTATTTGTTTTCTCAAGTAGTTTTTGCTTGAGAGCTAATATACAAATTATTTCTAATCTCATATGTATCAAGTATTGACAAGAATCAAAACATAATGTATTGTATAGAAAGTTGTTCTATAGTATGTGATAAGAAAGAGCTAAAACACCTCGAAAGCCTCACGGCGCTCGGGGTGTTTTAGTAGTACTTGTTATGGTATAATAGTGACATAGAGCAAATAGAAACCACCAAGTAGTTTTAGTTATTTTAGCTAATCTTGCTTGGTGGTTTTTGTATTCCTCCAAGCCAACATCTCATGTTCGGCGCTCTCCTAAACCTATTCCAAAAATCAAAACCTTCACTTGTAAATCTAGCTAAGTCGATTTCTTACAACCACAAAGAAATACTTACACAAATTACTTTCGAAGCGAGACTCTTAGGTGTGCTCGGTCATCCAAATGATAGCGAAGAGCTAGGGCGATACTATCAATCATTAGCAGATAGATACAACGAGGTGTTATCAAATTTACACCAACAAGCCCGTACTCATCAGATATTGCTTGGTATGAGGCAGTTAGCTAAAGGGGTAAGTAGTCAAACCAATCCCAGACTAATAAAAAGACTCCGCTACCGTTTTTTAGAATACTTTGAATATGTCGATGAAATTAAGAAGTTGGAGCAGAAGATAGTAGCCGAATATATTGAAGCAATTGAGGTGTTTCAAACGAAGAATTTGAAGTTTCTCTCGCCTGATGAGATTGGAGAATATTTCTATCAACCACCACCGCCGCTTAACACCATTTTTTCTGGACTATGAGGAGGGGGATAAAAATAGCCCGTACCGTAATCAAGTTTTTTATCAGTCTCTTTAAGACCCCTCCTAATCCCCACGCCTACAAAGCCAAGTTCATCAAAGAAACTAATGTCCTCAGTCGATACAATTATGGCTTTTGCTTAACTGGGAAAAGAAAACTCTCCATCAAGCAAAGTCACCAGAACGCCTTAGTTATCGGTGGCACCGGATCGGGTAAGTCGTCAGTGGTGCTAATCAGCTCACTCCTGACTATGAAAGGGAATTTGGTGGCACATGATCCCAGCGGTGAACTCTATGGAAAAACTGCCGGATATCTACACTCCAAAGGCTATCAAGTGTTGCGGCTCAACTTCACAAACCCTGCGATTAGTATTGGCTTCAATCCTCTCAAACACGTCCGTAATTCAAGCGACGCTGGAAAACTTGCTACTCTTCTGATTCAAACTTCATTAGGTGGCAGCAGTGAAAACTTTTGGAACCTACAAGCCATCTCTCTCTTAACTACCGCCATCGAATTACTCTTACCCGAGCCACTACAACTACGCACCCTAAAAAGCGTCCAATCACTCTTACAATCCATTCTTAGCGCCCCCGAAAAGGTCTTACGCTTCGTTGAGAGTCACCCTAGTAAGCGAGTCAAAAAAAGCTACCAAGCTTTTGTCGGATTAGAAGACAAGCTACGCACCAATATCTTAGCCACTGCACTAGCTGCACTCACGCCATTAAACGATGAAATGATTGCCAAGACCACCTCTGTCAATACCTGGGATATGACAAGCTTGCGCACAGGTAAGATAGTACTGTTTGTCCAAAACCCATTAACTGAAATGGCATATCTAAGCTCGCTCACCAGCATCTTCTTTGAGACTCTGTGGAAGTATGTATTAAGCTCTCTGCCAAAAAGAACTGATCAAGATATCTTCTTTTTGATAGACGAAGCCTCAAGCCTCTATCTACCTAGTCTCTCCCTTGTTGTCAGTAACCTGCGAAAATTCCGTTCCGGTCTGATGTTAGTCTGGCAAAACTATAATCAAATGGTGCACCTGTATGGGGAAGCCCAAGCCCACACTATCGCCTCCAACTGTCTCGCCAAACTCTATCTCTCTGGCCAGTCTTTAGATACCGCCCAGTCTCTAGAAGCTGTTCTTGGTCGTTATGAATTTAAAGATGAGGAGGGGAATCGGCACATCAGACCACTTATGACTGCTTCTGAAATTAGGATCATGCCCCAAAATCGCGGACTACTGATTTGCTCTAATTATCGACCCATAAAGGCTAAGCTCGTTCCATATTACAAAAGATGGTTACTTCGGCGAAGAACTGCCTTATCACCCCCTAAAACCATTCGCCACATCCCCCATAAACTTATATATCTTAACCTCTAACCCTCTATGACTATCCTTACCTATTACGAGTTTTTACTCGATAGAAACCTTAGTCATTCACCCGAGTCGTACAAGAAGTACAGAAAATATTACCAGCGTCTCTACCAAAGAAAACGACGTAGGGAACATAAAGAAATTACCTTGCTCCTTCATCCTGATAACCACATCAGATTAAGAGCCGGAGCCATCAAGCACAATCAATCACTTTCACGATTCATCGAAAGCTCTGCTCTAGCCTACTTAGATCAAAAGTACATTACCCCAGACAAGAATATCGTAGCGAGTATCTTACAAAAAGTCTCCTTGATGTATAGCTATATTCAGCAGTTACTCCATGAAGGAAATACCGACAGTGACAATCAAACCATCAAACGTAGTTTCGATATATTGTTAAAACTTGAACACCAACTAGAGCAGTTGCTGACCCACCCTGACTCCCTAGAAACAGTTATTTATAAAACCCTTCACGCATATCCCAATTACTACCAAACCCTAACCAAGCTACTAAAAGCTTATGATCATCAAAATCAAATCAATTAAAAAGCGGGACTTTGGGCGATTAGTGAGATACGTAATAAAGGATAGTGAAAGTCAGAGCTTTATCCTTCGCCACAATTTGAAGGGGAATAAAATGACCGATTGGATTGCCGAGTTTGAGCAAAATGAAAACGAGTATCGAGGACACAAGCGAAAAAACGCCACTATTCTCACCCATGAGATCATGTCGTTTGCCAAAGAAGACAATCAGCATCTCTCTCTCAAAATACTCAAAGACTTGGCTCACCGATATATTGAACTTCGTGGCAAAGAAGCGATTGTTTTAGCTACACCACATTTTGATCAAGCTCATACCCACATCCATTTTCTTTTCTCAGGCATACAGTACAAATCAAGTAGTTCAATGAGAATGAGTAGAACGCAGTTCAAAGATTTAAAACAAACCATTCAGCAGTATCAAATGGATCGCTATCCTCTACTTACGCACTCTATAGTCTGGCATGGCAAAGGTAAAAAGGAGATCGTAAATGATAAAGAATATCGAGTTATCACGCGCCATGGTGAGAGCGATAAGCAAAAAGTAAAACGAATCGTGAGTGAGCTAAAAGAAGCAACAATGAGTGACGAAGAACTGTATGAAAAGTTAAGACAGCACGACATCATCCCATACACCAGATCAGGTAAAACCGTCGGAGTTATATACAACCAGCGTAAATACCGCTGGCGAGTATTAGGGGTGAAAGCAAAAGAGCGGTCCCAAGCCAGAAGTCAAAAGGGCATCGAAAAGCATCGTTAGCTGCTCTCTGCACTTGCTTCTTGGAGGGTGTTATACATCCGCTTATGATAATTCTTCTCAATCTCTGAAATCCTTTCCTCTCCCAATTTGTAATCTCTAATTAGCTCATAAGCATGCATGCCGAGCAGTTCGCAAAACGCAATCAGGATTTTATGTGGAGTCTTCTCAGGATTGTTGTATGCTCTCGTCACTGGATGTGAAGGCAAGTTCATTTGTTGATGTAAATGCTTGGCTTCGTAGTAACCAAAGCGATCTACGACGAATTGATGGAATGGGGAAGTTATGTCTTTTCTCATGTCTTTCTATTTGCTTAAATCGGCTCTCAGAACGGGGAATCGTCAGATCGCCCAAAATTGTGTCCGAAAATTGCAGATAGTGTGCCATAAAATGGGGTTGTTTTGATGATCTGAAACATGTTCTGCCTTAAAATCACTTAAAAAGAGGCTGTTTTCTCCTTTAGAGTAACTTTTTCAATAAGTTTTCTTTGATTTTTGTCCGAATATCTGCAATACTCTGACAGGTGTATCCACGCTAAAGGATAGTAACCTGTATGTTTAATTCTTCTCCTTCACTCTATACATCTTCTGGGCAACGTAAGTATCTCAATCAGGATGAGAGACTTCGGTTTTACGAGGCCACGAAAGATATATGTACCGACAAGAAGCTATTCTGCCAACTCCTATACTTTACAGGTGCTCGTATTGGTGAAGTCCATAACCTTACAGGGTTAAGTATTGATTTTTCTAACAAAGCAGTTGCATTTGAGACACTTAAACGACGGAGAAAAGGTGTTTACAGAGAAGTCCCAATCCCGGATAGTCTACTAGAAGATTTGCAGGACTATATTGAAAATCTAACTGATCAGAAAAGTCGTTTGTGGAGTTTCTCACTCCGTAGTTCATTTCGCTATGTAAAAAAGGTAATGAATATGGCCGGAATCAAGGGGAAACAGGCATCTGCTAAGGGATTACGACATGGCTTTGCTGTTCATGCTATATCATTAGCCCCTATAACCCTTGTCAAAAAGTGGCTTGGGCATTCTAGGCTAGAAACAACCGAAATTTACCTCAGTGTCATTGGTGTAGAAGAAAGAGAAATAGCCAAGAGGCTTTGGGGCGGTTAGTACTTCGCTATAAGACCACGAAAGTCGCTTGCGTACAGGTAAAAGGTTTGCATACAATACTCTCATTACAACTAAGTGTTTTTGTGTGTATTTTATGAATTACTCTACCCGAATTTTCAAGCAACTAGTGGCTGGTATTATCATCGCTCTCTTAGCTTTCCCGGCTGGACTACTTCACGCTCAAACTCTCTCCACTCAGTCATCGACTGAGTCAACTCAAGCGACCCAAGAAGACACCGCTTCTTCTGGGTCGTTTGACGTTTCTGGAGAGAGCGAGAGCGTAAGTAGTTCCGAAGGAGAAACCTCATCCGAGCCAACCGACTCCATCGAGTCACCAAACGAAATCCTTCCTGAAGGAGAAGGGGAAAATGATCCTCCGTATGCAGCTGCGAGCTCCGGTGAAGAAGAGGGTGAACCAGCTCTATCAGACCCGATTGACACAACCCATGTCATCCGTCCAGAGGTAAACCCTCACACTGGAGCTTTTACCATGAGTTATCCAATCTACTCACCAAAGGGTCGACTGGGTATCGAGCCAAATATCTCACTCTCATATAACTCTCAAAATACCGATAATCAGAGTATTCTCGGTTATGGTTGGGAGCTAAACATCCCATATATCAAACGCTTCAACAAAGAGGGGAGTGAAGGACTTTACACTGCTAACACTTTCGTCTCGTCTGAATATGGTGAACTCGTCCATGAATCAGGTGATAGCTATTTACCTCTTGTAGAAACAGGCTCTTTTACTGATTTCGATTACTCTAACGATATCTGGGTACTCACCGACAAATCTGGTACTACCTACACATACGGAACTACCACTGACTCTCGCCAAGACGATCCAGCTGACCCAACCCGCATCTTCAAATGGATACTAGAAGAAGTTCGTGACGTCCATGACAACTACATGCAGTACGAATACATCAAAGACGGCACCGGAGAAATCTATCCATCTCGTATTACCTATACACACAATGACTCATCTAATATCTCAAGCCCCGGCCCAGCTCTCTTTGAGATCAATTTCCAGCTAGAATCTCGCACTGACCAAATCAAGTCCTTTAAGCCTGCTTTCGAGACCAAAACCGCTCAACGAATTCACCGTATCGAAACCAAATCAAACGGTACTTGGGTGCGCCGCTATGATCTTGACTACATCCCGTCTGATAACGGTGAACGATCACTACTAGAAAAAATCATACAAAGCGGACGTAACTCTGTCTCTGGAGAAATTACACTTCCTCCGGTTGAGTTTGAGTATCAAGAAATCACTAGTGTCTGGGTAGAAGAAACAGGATTCACACTACCAGTCAATGGCAATGGAGATCATGTTCGCATGAGCTACTCTGGTAACAATACCTATGGCTCAATCTTCCAAGATGTTAATGGTGATGGATTACCGGACGTAGTGAACTGGCGGAATGGAACCCAGGGAGTCTATGAAGGAGTCTGGCTCAATACGGGTTCTGGTTGGTCACTAGAAACAGGCTTTACACTACCGATCAACAGTAATGGAGATCATGTTCGCATGAGCTACTCTGGTAGCAATACCTATGGCTCAATCTTCCAAGATATTAACGGTGATGGGTTACCAGATGTGGTGAACTGGCGCCAAGGAACCCCTGGGGCTTATGAGGGTGTATGGCTCAACACTGGTTCTGGTTGGTCGCTAGAGGCGGGTTTTACACTACCAGTCAGTAGTAGCACCGGTGACCATGTTCGTATGCAATACGCCAAGTCAAACACCTACGGTTCTATCTTCCAAGATATTAACGGTGATGGACTCCCGGACGTAGTGAATTGGCGGAATGGAACCCCGGGAGTCTACGAGGGTGTATGGCTTAATACTGGCTCTGGCTGGTTGGAGGAAACAGGTTTTGCGCTGCCAGTCAATGGCAATGGAGATCATGTTCGCATGAACTACTCCGGTTCAAATATTTACGGCTCAATCTTCCAAGATGTTAATGGTGATGGGTTACCAGATGTAGTGAACTGGCGGAATGGAACCCCGGGAGTCTACGAGGGTGTATGGCTCAACACTGGTTCTGGTTGGTTACTAGAGACAGGCTTCACTCTACCTACCAACAGTAATGGAGATCATGTTCGCATGAACTACTCTGATTCAAACATCTATGGTTCCATTTTTCAGGATATTAATGCTGATGGGCTACCGGACGTAGTGAATTGGCGTAATGGCACCCAGGGAGTCTATGAAGGAGTTTGGCTTAATACTGGCTCTGGCTGGTTGGAGGAAAGCTTCACACTGCCAGTTAATGCTAATGGGGATCATGTTCGCATGCAATACTCCAAGTCAAACATCTACGGCTCAATCTTCCAAGATATTAATGGTGATGGATTACCAGACGTAGTGAATTGGCGTAATGGAAATCCTGGGGCTTACGAGGGTGTTTGGCTTAATACCGGTTCTGGTTGGTCACTAGAAACAGGCTTCGCGCTACCGACTACGAGTAGCAATGGAGATCATGTTCGTATGCAATATGCCAGGTCGAACACTTATGGTTCCATCTTTCAAGATATTAATGCTGATGGGTTGCCAGACGTGGTGAACTGGCGTAATGGAACCCAAGGAATCTATGAAGGGGTTTGGCTCGGTTCAGGTGAACAATCTTCACTCCTCGCTAAAATTACTCACCCAACCACCGGTACTATTGAAACCAACTACAAAAACGCTTTCACCTTCACTGACTCAAATGGGGATGCTCTTAACCCAGAAGCAGTGCGTCCAATCTATGTAGTTGATGAAGTTATTTACACTGACCAAATCGCAGCCAATGGTTATTCGGCCAGCTACGAATACGAAGGCGGTAAATGGCACTATGAAGCTGTCTATGACCGACTCTTTGCAGGGTTCTCTAGGGTAACTAAAACCAATGGAGCAGGGAATGTAAGCGTCTCATATTTCCATCAAGGAGATGACACTGATACTGCAGGCGGAGAGATTGCAGATGAACGTCACAAGATTGGTTACCCATATCGCACCGAAGTCTATGACGATAGTGATAACTTGTACTCACTCTCAATTTCAAAAATCCAGTCCCACGATCTAGGATCAGGTAGCAAGTTTGTTTACCAATCAGATCAAGTAAATCTATCCTACGACGGCACCGGCTCACACGTCGACACCGCCGAGAGCTTTATATATGATCTGGCCAATGGAAACCTTCTCACCAACACTAAGTGGGGAGAGGTGTCTTCTGATACCGCCGGAGTCTTTACTGATGCTGGCACAGATTCTCGTACTACTACTATCGAGTACGCCAGCAATTCCGGCAACGACATCTACGCTCCAAAACTCCAAACCCTCACTGACCACTCCGGTGCCACTGTGCGAGAAACCAAGCACTACTACGACGACTTACTCCACGGCAACCTAACCCACGGTAACGAAACCAAAACCAAGACCTTGCTCTCAGGTTCTTCAAATTACGCTCAAGTCTCTCGCGATTTCAACGACTATGGACAAAGGACTCATGAAACCAACGAGATTGGCGGAACTTCAATTTTCTACTACGACGACCACGACTACTTCGTAGACCAAATCCGTGACCCCAACATCTCCCGCACTTACTATTATTGGGATTACGGCCTATCACAACCAACCAAAATCATCTATCCAAACAAAGACGAAGACCGCTATACCTACGATGGTCTAGGGCGAGTCCTTACCAAAAAAGAGCGTACTGATGATGGTGCTATCCTAACTACCGAACAATACCTCTACTCAGACACCTCATTCCCAACCTCTATCCAATCTCGCACCTGGCCAGAGTTAGGCTTCCGTCGAACCATGTATGACTATTACGACGGCTTTGGTCGAGCCATCCAAAACAAGGTACGAACGCAGTCATCTGGAACCTGGATTACTACCGATACCATATATGACGGTGCTGGCCGTGTCACAGAGACATCGCTACCACACTACACCAGTAGTTGGCAGAACTCTATCCCTGTTCACCCGGCAGGACTTACGGTAACAAATCAATACGACGCTCTTGATCGTCTCACTGACAGTACTACAGTACTTGGCAGCACCACCTACACCTATGATGGCTTCGAGACCATGATCACCGATGCCCTCAGTCACACCAAAGACCTTATCTACGACGCCTTTGGTAACTTGGTGACCGTCACCGAACGCCCATCTTCTACTGAAACAAACGACACGGTTTACACTTACAATGCCGCTAACGAACTAACCAAGATCACCGATCCTCTTGGCAACACTCGTGACTTTACCTTCGACAAAGCTGGACGAGTAACAGATATCACGCTTCCATACGGAGCCGGGGATACTATCCACACCTACTCTTATACCTATGATGATGCAGGTAATGTCTTAACTGAATCACAACCAAACGGCACTATTGTAACTCGCACCTATGACGCAGGTAGTCGTATCACTAAAGAAGTAAGCGGCTCACAAACCTACGACTTCTTTTATGACGATTGTGATGGTGCTATGTACGAGCAAGGACTCCTGTGTTATGTAGAAGGAAACAACGGCATTAACAGAAACATGGACTATGCCCGTAATGGTTTAGTTGAGCGCGACCGTCCAGAGATCGACGCTGTTGAATATCTTACTACCTATGACTACAACTCACTCAATGAAATAACTAAAGTAACTCATCCAGACGGTACCTATGTAGATACTATCTATCATCGAACCGGTCCAGCCTACGAGGTATTAGTAAATGGCCAAAGCGAAGTAAAATACACCCTAGACGTACACTCACTACCAAAGACCGTCCAATACTTCGGCAACAACACCACAACCAAACACACCTACGACCACGCCAAGATGTATCAGCGCACGCGTACTCGGACCTACGAAAACAGCGCACCATCTGCTTACCATCAATTCCTCGACTACACCTATGATGCAGTAGGAAACATCACCGAAATCGACGATGGCTCAGCCACCATCACACAGAAGATCACCAACTACACCTATGACGACATCTACCGCCTAACCCAAGCCGCTATCACAGGCTCACAAGCAAACACGGGCGGAGTAGAAAACGGCAACTACACCTACAATTTCACCTATGACGCCATCGGCAACATCTTAACTGGTGGCAACGACACCTACCAATACGGCCAAAGCCCAGTCACCTCTATACCAAGCAGCTGGTTCTTCGCCAATGCCTTCCGTACTCCATTGGCTGAGGCTCAAACTATTGAGAGTAAAGGTGAAACGGTCAAGATTGAAGCTGAAAAAGAAGTAGTAACGTAAGTAATCACACCAAAAGAAATCAAAGCCAAGTACACTCTTGATGAAACCAAAGAAGACGTTGCGAGAATCTATCAAGCCAAACTGCGCAGCAATCATGTGGCTCCAGACTGGGAGAGTAAAGAACGATTCCTGGAACCACGCCTAGAAGATCACGAAACCGCTGAAGAAAAAGCCTTCATCCTGCAACTTGAGATGGAGCGTATTCAAGAAGTCCGTGCTCATAAAGCCAAAGAAGAACAAAAGCGAAAGCGTCAAGCTCTACTAAATGCGCCACTACGCTTCACACAAAACCTGTTTACTACTGATAACGTGTTTGCTAACTCTGCTGCTGATCCAAACGCTCACGCTGTCACCTCACGCACCACATCCGCTGGTACCTACGAGTACCAATACGACGCCAACGGTAACCTCATCAAAGAAACTTTCGACGACGGCATTACAACTGAGGTAACCTCACACCTCTACAACTACCAAAATCAAATCGTACAAACCACACTACCGAACTCAGACATAATCACCTACGTCTACGACCACACCGGACAGCGTGTTAAGTACGAAACATCAAACACAACCGAAATCTATGTAACGGGCGACTACTCATTGGTTGACGGCACTAAGCGGATTAACGTCTCACTTGGTGGTACTTCAGTTGCAACTATTGATGGAACAACTACAACCTACAACCACCCAGATCACCTCTCATCAAACACCGTAGTAACTGACAGTACTGGCGCCATCACGCAACTAATCGACTACCTACCATTCGGAGGACAACGCTTCAACGAAACCTACGGATCAACTGACACGAAAGAGAAGTACACCGGATATGAATTCGACGATGAAACTAATCTTAACTACGCCAATGCTCGTTACTACGACTCGTCACTGCGTCGTTTCAACACCATCGACCCGGTTCCGTTTGCAAAACCAGGACAAGTATTAACTGATCCACAACAGCTTAATCTATACGGTTATTCTCGAAATAACCCCGTAATGTTCAATGATCAAACGGGTGAGAGCGCAACTCTAATCTTGGGTGGTATAGGTGCGTTCTACGGATACTATAAGCAATTAGCGACTGACATACGAGCAAATACAGCAAATGGCGCTACTGGTATTGATCGAATTGCTATGAATTCTAGTAGTGAGAGTGTGGCTGCTTATGGTGAAAGTGTGTTAACTTACGGAGGTATTGGAGCTACTGCGGGAGCATTGATTGACACAGGTGTTGCGGCCTTTGCTAGTACAGGATTTTCTAAGGCTACTTTGGCAAATATGGCAAAATCTTTAGAGGTGATACTGGCAGAAGAAGCAGGTATCCTTGTTGGAGGAGCTGGGTTTAGTCTTGCAAGACCATCTAATTTTAGGAAACAAACAATTAGAGATGCTTGGGATAATGCAATTGATGGAATTACTCCAGATTCAAAACGGTGTCCGACATGTAATAAAGAGGTTACAGGAAATCCCCATAATAATGAGTTAAGAAATCATGATAATGGCTGGGATGTCAATCATGATCCAGCTTGGAGTACCAGGAATTTTGATGATTTTAATTCAAGAAGTGAGTTGTTAGATAATTATAATTCAGGAACAGAACTGGAGTGTCGCAATTGTAATCGGGGAAGAGGAAATAAACCTAAAGATGGAAAACAATAAAAATAAGTATGAGTAAGAGAGAGACAATAGAACATTTTGAGTCAATTTTCGGAAAAATATCTGGTGGCCATATAGACGAATCCATAGATAGTTTTGTTGATGTTGTGTTTATCGAAGATAAAGATAGTCAAGTATTGTTATGTGCAACCAATGGTCTGTCTGAGCACATACTTAGATTGCCCGAAAACAAAACTGTACGAATTGAGCTTATTGCCCAAATTAAAGGAAATGCTAGCGACAGAAAACACCTGCGTAAGATGTTGGCTTATTTAGCTAATTCCATATTGAAAGACCATTTAGCCCCTTTACGTGGTGAGGTCGCTTCTTTACCTAAGGAATATTTCGAAAAATCCAAAATCAGGAACGTCTACTTTACTGATGCGCAAAGTGTATATCCTGCACAATTAGGCAATTTAAAGTTAAATGGTGAGAGTGTTGTTTATGTTTGGGTGTTACCTATCACCGAAACAGAGCTGGAGATGATTAAAAACAAAGGGTGGACGGTATTTGAAGATTATTTAGAGATAAGTCAAATAGACTTGTTTAATCTATATCGATAATAGAAAAGCAGAAAATAACAATCAGAGGTAATTAACATATGAAAAGTGATTATGTAAAAATAGGATTCAAGCTGATGCAAGATGAGGCAGGATACCCTCCTGCAACTATTGAGACCCTGTGGGCAAATAGGTTAAGAGAAAATAAGTATCAGATATTGAATACGCCCTTCTTTGCCACCGGAGTTAGTTATAAAGATATAGTAATTGCTGAGGAGGATGTTAGTAGAGATAATCAACTCTCTTTTACCAGAATTGAAGAAATGAAGGGTCATCAAACAATGAGGTCTATATTTTTTGATGAGTCAGTTAAAGAAGACGTGATAAGTAAAATCGTAAATGCAGGCTGTGCAGCAGAGTATTTCAAGGAGTATAAACTGCTTGCAATCGATATCCCTGCAGCTGTCGATATAAATGTGATAAGAAATGTTCTGACTGAATATACTCCTGAAAAACTAGATTATGAAGAATCTGCATTATCTCCAGAGAATTTAATGAAGTAAGTCAAAGGGGCTCGGGTCTCCCGACAAGATGCAAGGTGATGCCTTGTTTTGCTGACAACCGTCAACTTGCAATCTTGCTTGGTGCGTTGACGCTCCGCCTGCTCCGCACAATGGTCGCAGACCGAGTGTGGTTCATGAAATAATGAAACATAACATATAGGAAAAATTGAGATAAGATTTGCCTAAATTAAAATAGGTCTCTTGATGCTAAATCGAGAGACCTATTTCCTTTTATATATGATATCAAAATAAAGGATTAATCTGAATGAAACAAGTTTTTAAACAAGAAAATTTAATATTATTTTTAATAGTTAAAGTTTGGCGAAAAAAGTCACGAGCGGTGCATACTCAATCGTAATATTTCCAACGGGTTATTTTACCCGACTGAAAAATTACACAAAATTTGAGATGAAAAATAAAACAAGAAAAATTTCAGGGGACTTTGATAAGAACAAAGATAAGCTAAAATTCTTTGATGGGGATGACTATAAGATTATTACTTCAATCATTCAAAACTACGACTTAGGAAAGGCGGTAGAAGTAGAAGATATTGTTCAAGACATTTTCATAAAATACTATCTAGCAATCGATGAAAGTCGACTAACAGACCCTCAAGGTCACCGCAGATTCTTAATATCAATTACTCACAATTATTGTAAAGATATTCGTGAAAAAGAAAAATTAAGGAAAACCTCGCCCGTGTATTCAAATACCTCAAAAGGCAAAGTTTTGGTTGAGGATAGCCAAACGTTTACATTAAACCTAGATATAATTCTAGGTCACTTGCCTGCACGATTGCGATCTGTTTTCAGTTTACATTGGAATGGATTTAAGCATAAGGAAATCGCCATGCTTCTCAATATTGAAGAAAGTGCTTCTCGTAAAAGACTCCAGCGAAGCAAGGACCTTCTCAGGCTCTTATTGGGTAATTCACAATAACATTTGAGTGAAGCCAGCGAACTAATTTCCTTATTGTTTAAATCAATATAGCCATGTCTGATACTTTAAATATATTATCTCCAATAGCTGCAATTCTCATTTTTGTCTTATATATAGGCATAAGGTACTTTAGGCAGAAAAAGATAGAGTTGTCTGATATTGTAGTGTCAATTCTGGCAGCCGGGATGCTGCCGTTAGCTATTGCATTTACTCTGTATCCGTTTTTTCCAGACTTAATTAATTCATTAGAAGATATGAGTTTACAGATAACCCTAACCGGGCTGGTTTTGGTGTATGTGTATGTTAGAACGATTATAGAGCGACTGTTTGATAGTTCTTAAAATACGTAAAATAAACGTATCAGCATGGCAAATTAAATATACACTCTGCAAATTTTGCAAAATCAAATACTTCATGATGCTAACATCATGAACAACTATTCAACATCAAAAAATACCCAAAAACCCTTCACAAAGCAGACTATCGAAGCCATAGAGCGTCTAGGTGGTGTGCTAAAACGTATCCATGTTAGGATGCTAAGAGAGGGATATGTGATTAAGGATGGAGCCATTGTCCCTAAGCAAAAACCATGAATCACATAATCGAAAAAATCCAAAAAGAGCTAAATGAGATTGTAAAAGATGGTAGGTATAAGGACTGTTATCTTGTTTACAACCGGAAAAGTACAGACGAGCCAAATAGTCAAAAGAACTCAATCAAATACCAAAAAGCAGAAGCGATTAAGTATTCTAATCTGCTTAATCTCAAGAGTGCTTCGCTTACAGTTAAAGGTTTCGCTAAAAACGGAATCATATCCGAGCGACATTCTGGATTTAAAGAGAGTGACAAGTTTGAGTTAACCGATAAAGGGTATGTTCAGTATAAAATTGAACGACCCAAGTTTCAGATTTTACTTTGGCTGCTGAATAAAGGATACATCAAAGGGGTTATTTGCCTCTGTTGGGATAGAATTAGCCGTAACAAGAGCGATAACACCATTATTGAGAAACTAATGCGCAGAGGCGTGGATTTTCGCTTCGTACACGCTAAATATGACAACTCCAGCTCCGGTGCTCTTCATATGGATATAGATGGGATGTTTGCTCAACATCACTCGCGCGTTACCAGCGAAAAAGTAAAGCTTGCCACAAACAACGCCAGGGATCGTGGGCAGGTGACATATCGTGCTCCTATTGGATATCTAAACCTTGGCAGTATGGAGCATAAACCGCTTGATCCAGAACGCTCTGACGTAATCAAAAATCTGTTCAAGTTTTACGCTACGGGCATGTGGAGCTTGGCCGATCTCGCTCGTTATGCAAAAGAGCAAGGAGTAACAACAATCCCAATGCGTAAACCAAGAACCCAGGAGGAGCTTCTTGAAGAAGACGAGGACGAATTGGAAGAGCGGCCACAAATATCTCGTCCGTTAACTCAAAATAATATTAGTAGGATTCTAAGGAATCCATTCTATTTAGGTAAAACTGTAAACTCAAATGGTGAGTACATTAAAAGCTCTAGCCATGAGCCGCTAACTGACGAAGAGACATTTGCTCTGGTTCAAGAAAATCTCACAAAAAGACAGACAAGTATTCACTACACCAAAAAACTAGAGCTACCGTTTAGAGGAAGAATCCGGTGCGAGCTATGCGGTCGTGCTTATTCGCCGTACAAGAAAAAGGGGATCATTTACTATGGTGCTCGCTGTGCAAAAAGTTGCAGCAATCAGAAAAAGAGTTTCAACTACAAGTTTGTCACGCAGCACGTAAAGCAAGCTATAGACGAACTGTATTTTACGGATGCTGAATTGGTTCTACTAGATCAAGAAATAAAATACGAATTGAAAAACTTCGATAAAGACAAGTTAGATCAAGAGGGAAAAAATAAGCGAAAAATAAAATCAGTCAAAGAAAAAATCCAGTATTTGAATGATAATAAACTTGAGCTATTACAATCTGGTACTTATTCACCAGCCGAGCTAGTGAGAGAGATAGAGAAACTAGAGAATGAAGCACTAGAGGTGGCAAGCGAAAACACTCTACTGCGAGAAGAAATTGTCGAACTCAGTCAAACTGTCTTAAAAATTAGCGAACTCCTAAAAAACGTTGCAGCGTACTATGATTTTGCAAATTGTGAAGAAAAAGAAGCGATGACCCTTTCTTTGTTTGTCGAACTTTTGATTTCCGAAAATACGTTGAAATATAAGGCTCAAAATGGCCTTGAGTGCATAAAAACCCGTTTTTATGCCTTGGGTGACCCTAAGGCTTGGCTTGTCGAACTTTCAAAGAATAAAAGCCAAATTGATCTACAAAAAGATAGACTTAAAAACTTACTAAACAAAAAATCAAAAAAGGCTTAGGAATTCAATAAATCTAATATGGAAGACAGTGCGGCATGTAGATCACCATCTACTTTCTGGACTTTCGAAACATCATCTAAATATCGACAATCAACAAAGCGATCTGCGGTACTTGAGAATAAGTTACGAATATCTTGTTTGTGATTATTGTCATTTATATAAGTGCGATAGATTGCATCTAAGTGATTTTGCTTTGATGTGCTAAGAAGAGAGTAGAGGTCGTCAAGATTGTGTTTATTAGGAGGCGGGACTCCTTCTTTGAGTAATAAAGACTTAAGTCCAAGTTCTATTGCGAATGGTTTTAAAAAGATAATAGAATACTGGCACCCTATCTCAAGAGCATTCAATTCATTATCTCCATTAACGCTATTAAAGCCACTTAGTAGTTCCTTCGTCACAGTACTATTGTTAAAATTGATATCTGAAATTAGCCTCTCCAGTATCGCAATAACCCATTGTAGAGCAAGTGCTTGCCCTCGCCTTTTTCGCCAAATTTTATTTTGTTCATTATCCATTGAATTTGATTATATCAAGTTTGACAAATAGGTTTGATTTATGTGTATAATCAAACTCATATGAAAGACCTGATGGTTAAAATCAAGTACTACTTGTATAAAAGAATCAAAGAGTCAGGTCAGATGGAATTACATGGTGCAGACATATTTAAGACATTTTCAGGTCGGGTGTCGGTGTTCCTTCAGGAAATGTTAGGGATGGCTAAAAGTATCGGAGTAAGATTTGATATACGAAAGTATCTAAAAGATAACTCTCCTGAGAAGCAATTAAGCCTCCTGATACAAGCTTCGTTCAACAAGGATATTTATGGTCAGCCACCAAACCTTGATGGTGTGAATATGGATAGTTTTGTTCATGGTTATGCAAAGGTTGAAAATCTAACCAGCTACCTAAATTATCTGTATATAGATATCTTACCTAAAGAAAGTATCTCCGAAGAGAAGAAGACATTTTTTGAGTACGTAAAGCGCTACTTAAAAGGAAGTGCTCCAAACCACAAACTTTCCTACAAAAAGCAAAAAGAAGATTTCAAGAAAGAAATTATTGACTTGGCTCAGCATCTTAATGTTAAGCCATTTTTCTTTAGCGTAGTTAATTATTATCCCAAAAGAGTATATACGCCATACCACACTCTTATCGGCTTAGAAGAAGAGGGGATAATTGAAATTAACAGCTTAGATCGATACGGGGCTATTGTGACCCCTCTAGTATTGGCTGAAAATGTTAATACAAAAATTAGCATTGCTTATGATCCAAAAAAGAAAGCCTTTGATGTAAATGATCAAAAGATAAAGCTGCCGGGGATATATACTCAACTACTACTATCGAGCTTAATATATTTTTCAGAGAGTTCTAATAATGAATATGTGAGTGAGATGGATATCTATGAACATTGGGAATATGACGTGAATGAAACCATTGAAGCCAGTAAAAAGCTTCGCATATATCATGCTGCACGAAAAATAAATAAAACCATAGCCATTACAATAGGTATTGCAGATGCTATCCAAGAAAGAAAAGGATTTGGTAGCTTCCGTATCAATCCCGCAATAAACTTCTCTATTGCAAAAGAGTGATCCTGCAAATTTTGCAAAACTGATTAATTCATACTGGTGAACGAAAACAAGGTAATCTTCTTCTGGTTTTTCGGCGCAAAAATATTCATATGGCGCAGTAGAAATAACTCAGAGGAGGCCTCTTGTTTTCAGGATTATTAAATTTAACTAACACATCTATGCCAGAAACAATTTTTTGGGATGTACTTACTCGAAAAGAGTATGTAGATAATGGGGAAGAAAAGACCCTTACGTATAAAGTCGGAGTAGTCAAAACTACCCGTTCAGGTAATCGCTACCTTCAATTATTCCAACAGCCTAATACAGACTTTTTCATCGTAGAACCACGCGATGAAGAGTATGAGCCTATCCGGGCTTAAGAATTCAAATAACCATAATCAGCTTCTCTTGTTTGCATGCACAAGAGCTAGTTGGGTGTCTTATGATCTCTCACTCCACCCCTGTTCCTAACGGGTTATTTGATAGACATCTAAAGAATTTGAAAGCCTCAGAGTTAAAAGTCCTTCTTGTTATCATCAGACAAACCTTAGGCTGGAAGAATAAACGAAATACAAGAGATTGGATTTCAGGATCACAATTTAAAAGCAAAACCGGACTCTCAAAACGATCAATAGGAAACGCTATCACTTCGCTTCAAAAGCGAGGCTTAATTAGAGTAACTGATTATAAAAATAATGTCCTTTCAGTTCCTACTCAAAGACAATATTCCGTCCGCAATTATTACGCACTCAATACTAATCTGTCGGTAAAAACTTCACAAAGAGTGCGCAAAAAACAACCTGTGAGTACGCAAAATTTACGCCCTACAAAAGAAACTAATACAAAAGAAAATCTACAAAAAATAGAAAAAATTAAGGCCGAGCTTAAAGCTCGCTGGGGAAGACCATCACAACTCTCCACAAAAGACATTTCGTAACTTCAAAACTTTACACAACATGGCAACTTGGACACGACATCCTCAAGAGCGTGATGGTGAATATTTCTTCTCAGGTAAATTTGTGGTGACAAAGCATGTCTTGCTTGAGCTTACTCAGCAAGAAATCATGTCAATCTACCACGAAATTCAAAGGCTTGTAGAAGAAAACAATGGACTAGATTACCTTCAAGTCTATACAGATGAAAAAGAGAGAAAACTCTTCTTTATTGATCAACTAAATCAAGAAATGCTTGAATCTGGTGATCATCCCAAAGAGCACCATTACTGCACGCTACTTTTTGCCTATGAGTACTAACTCAGACCAAGCCTCGCTTAGTGAAGTGGGGTTTTGGTGCAAAAGAGTAGTTATTCTAGTATTATAAAAATAAGCAATATAAAAGCTTTGTGTGGTAAAAGATGTATTATTGTGTTTTGTGAAAAACGTTAATAGTTCCTCTCAGCAAATAAAAAGTCATGAAATTCAACGAAGACTCAAGAGTAAAAATTCCTGCGATACTTCACCTAGTCAGATTAGGTTATGATTACTTGTCGTTGAAAAATACCAAGTGGGACGAGAATACAAATATATTTACAGATATTTTTCTTGATAGTGTAAAGAAGATAAATCCTGATATCGATGAAGAGGACTCTGGTCGTCTATTAAGAGATTTGTCTTTACTTTTAGATAACGAAGATTTGGGAAAAGCTTTTTATGAAAGAATCACTCAAAAGTCTGGTTATAAAGTAATTGACTTTGAGAACTTTGAAAACAATACATTTAATGTTGTTACAGAACTAACATACAGAAATGGGGATGAAGAATTCAGGCCAGATATAATTCTTTTGATCAATGGACTTCCTCTGGCTTTTATAGAAGTGAAGAAGCCAAACAATAAGGAAGGTATATTGGCTGAAAGAAAAAGAATAAATCGTCGGTTTCAAAATAAGAAATTTAGACGATTTGTTAACATAACCCAACTGATGGTCTTCTCAAATAACATGGAATACGACATAAATGATCATGCACCGATTCAGGGTGCCTTTTATGCCGCCTCTTCTTACTCAAAACCAATTTTCAACTATTTTAGAGAAGAAAAAAGTTTTGATTTAAAAAACCTACTAAAAGCAGAAGACGAAGATTTAGAAAACCACATACTTAAAGACAATGGTCTTGTTGTTATTAAGCATTCGCCAGAGTTTTTAACCAACAAAGATCCAAATACTCCAACCAATCGATTGTCCACTTCTTTGTTCTCTAAGGAGAGGTTCTCTTTTCTTCTGCAATATGCATTTGTATATGTCTCCGAGACAAACGGACTACAAAAACACATAATGCGGTACCCGCAATTGTTTGCTACAAAAGCTATTGAAAAAAAATTAAAAGAGGGAATAAGAAAGGGAATTGTTTGGCATACGCAGGGAAGCGGTAAAACAGCATTAACGTATTTTAACGTTAAGCATTTAACTAGCTATTATCAAGAAAAAAATATAGTTCCAAAATTTTACTTTATAGTGGATAGGCTTGATTTGTTAAAACAGGCAAAGAGGGAGTTTGTAAGTCGAGGACTTACTGTAAATATAGTGAACTCCCGCCAAGAGTTTATTAAGGATATTAAAACAAATAGTGCGATTTCGAATGAGCGTGGAAATCTTGAAATTACTGTGGTTAATATACAGAAGTTTTCTGATGACGCTACTGTTCTACAAGATGTCGATTATCAAGTAAACATTCAGAGGATATACTTCTTAGATGAAGTTCATAGATCATATAATCCAAAAGGTAGTTTCTTGGCCAACTTAGAACAATCAGACAAGAAAGCAATAAAAATTGGTTTAACAGGAACCCCGTTACTTGGCACTCAATACAACTCAAAGATGCTTTTTGGGGATTATATTCATAAATATTATTACAACTCATCCATTGCTGATGGATATACATTGAGGTTGATTCGAGAAGGAATCGAAACGAACTACCAGATAGTTTTGGAGCAAGCTTTGAAGGAAATTGAAGTGCTCAAAGGGGATATTAGTAGACAAGAAATATATGCTCATCCCACGTTTGTCGAGCCAATGCTTGACTATATCGTCAAGGATTTCCAAAATTTTAGACTACAGAATGACGACTCGACCGTAGGGGGGATGGTTGTTTGTGATAGCTCGGATCAGGCTAAAGAATTATTTAAGATTTTCAACCAAAAATATGAAAAGTCGGATGAGGTGGGAGATGAAGATGGCGGCTCATATAGAAAAAGTCTGAGGCAAGGATACAAAGTAAAAACGGCTGCTCTAATATTGCATGACGTAGGAACAAAAGAAGATCGAGAGAACATTGTTGAAGATTACAAGGCTGGAAAAATCGATTTTCTGTTTGTATACAATATGCTTCTTACTGGATTCGATGCAAAGCGTCTAAAAAAGCTATATATCGGAAGGGTAATTAAGAAACATAATCTTCTACAAGCACTCACTCGGGTAAATAGAACGTATAAGGATTACAGATATGGTTATTTAGTGGACTTTGCAGATATCCGCAAAGAATTCAAGCGAACAAATAAAGATTATTTTGACGAATTACAATCAGAGCTTGGGGATGAAATGCAGCATTACTCTGACCTTTTTAAAACACCAGAGGAGATAGAAGATGAGATCACGGAAATTAAAGAGTCGTTATTTCATTTTGACACTCAAAACGCTGAGATTTTCTCGCAGCAGATTTCTCAGATTTCAGATCGTCAAAAAATGCACCAAATAGTAAAGGTGTTGGATAATGCGAAAAGTTTATACAATTTGATTCGTTTATTTGGTCATTATGAACTATTGGAGAAAATTGACTTCAAGAAACTGAATATCCTATATCGAGAAGCAAATAATCATCTACAGCTTTTAAATCAAAAAGAAGAAGTAGATAACCATGTAAATACTACGAATTTGCTTAATATTGCTCTTGAGGATGTTGTTTTTCTATTCTCTAAAGTTAGCGAAGAAGAGTTAATTTTAGCAGATCAATTAAAGCAAACATTAAGAAAAACAAGGGAGGCTTTTGTTTCAAATATTGACAAAAAAGATCCAGAATTTATTAATCTGTATGATGAACTTGAACGTCTTTTCAAAAAGAAAAAACTAAACGAGGTTTCTCAGGAAGAAATGAAAATAAATATCGGAGCGTTAAAAGAAATTCATAAAAAAATACTGGAGCTTAATTGGCAAAATCGACTATTGCAGCGTAAGTATGACAATGATCCTAAATACTGTCGTATACATAAAAGATTGAAAGAGAAAGGGCTTACGAAAAGAGAAAGTAAGCTTTTCGAGGTATTACAAGAGATTAAGAAAAATGCAGATAGCCAGGTGATCCAAAATAGCCGTCTATTAGAAAATGAAAGCTATTTTGATAAGTTAATGATTAGTCTAATTATTAAGTATCTAGGGAAAGGAAAAGACATTAAACTAAACGCAGAAACATCTAAATATATAAATGGCCTAGTAGTAAAAGAATATATTAAAGAATTTCACGAAAAGAATGTATGACAGCAACAGTAGAATTTAAAAACAAGGTTCAGGAGCTTATTGATAGTTTAAAAGGTATTTGTTCAAACTATGGCTTAGGTAACGACGGGGATGAGTATAAGATAATTACACAGGTTTTCTTGTATAAATTTCTCAATGATAAGTTTGCTTACGAGGTTAAGCGTATAAAACCAGCCCTTAGGGGTGTCGAGAAGTGGCAAGATGAAATAAAAAAATTATCAGATGATGAGTACGAAATGCTTACCCTCCAATTAGGTGCTGATACTGCAATACTTAAACCACATCATTTCATAGAGCACTTGTTTGAAATTCAGAACACAGACGACTTTGCTGAAACTTTTGACGATACTTTGATGGATATAGCGGTACTAAATAATCAAGTTTTTGCAGTAAAAACTACTGGTGGATCAAAAGAACCTTTGTTCGAAAGGATAAGTGAAATAGTTGAAGTATCAGACCGAAACCGCTTTTGTAAAGCGATAGTTAATAAGATAACGGAATTTAGTTTTGAGCATATTTTTACAGAAAAATATGACTTTTACGCTGCAATCTTCGAGTATTTGATAAAAGACTATAATAATGACAGTGGCGGAACGTATGCTGAGTACTATACTCCTCATTCTGTAGCAAAAATAATGGCTTCTATTCTAGTTTCCGAAGGAGTTCGAGATGTGACTTGTTACGATCCAAGTGCGGGCTCAGGGACTTTGTTAATGAGTCTTGCTCATTCTATCGGAGAAGATAAATGTACAATCTATTCTCAGGATGTTTCTAAGAAGTCTTCAAAATTATTAAGGCTAAATCTAATTTTAAACAATCTAGTCCATTCGCTTTCTAATATTGTGCGAGGTAATACCATCTTATCCCCATTCCACAAGGAGAAAGACAACAGTCTGAAAAATTTTGACTTTATAGTTTCTAATCCTCCCTTTAAGCTTGATTTTTCTGAATACAGAGATGATCTAATAGGTAAAGAGAATAAGGAGCGTTTTTTTGCTGGGGTTCCAAAAATACCGCCAAAAAAGAAAGACAGTATGGCTATATACAATTTATTTTTACAGCATATTGTATTTAGCTTGAGTGATAAAGGAAAGGCTGCCGTAGTTGTGCCCACGGGTTTTTTGACAGCTTCTGGTATCGATAAAAAAATTCGCCAATTCATAATCAAAGAAAACATTCTTTCTGGTGTCATCAGTATGCCGTCTAATATTTTTGCCACAACAGGAACAAATGTTTCTATTGTTTTTTTGGATAAAAAACATAGTGGAGATGTTGCGTTGATTGATGCTTCAGGTTTAGGGAAAAAAATAAAAGAAGGTAGAAGTCAAAAAACAATACTTTCTGAAAAAGAAGAAAAGGAAATAATCTCAACTTTTAAAGAAAAATTAACCCTAGAAGAGTTTTCTGCTGTTGTTTCCACTGAGAAAATAAAAGACAAAAACTATAGTTTTAGTGCAGGGCAATACTTTGATATTAAGATAGACTACGTGGATATTTCCCATAATGATTTCTTGGCTAAGCTAAATTCTGCAAGATCCAACCTGAGTAGCTATTTTAATACTGAGAAAGAGTTAGGCTCAAAAATAACGGAAGCATTAAATAACCTATACTATGAATAATTGGGAAAAAAAACTAATAGGGAAGGTAATAAAGTTTAATCCTTCTGAGAGTATAAAAAAGCATACTCTCGCTAAAAAAGTTCCCATGGCTGCTCTGACGGAGTTTCAAAGAAAAATAGATTGGTATGAGGTTGCAGAGTATAAATCTGGACCAAAATTTAGAAATGGGGATATTTTACTTTCAAAAATAACACCATGTTTGGAAAACGGAAAAACAGCTCAGGTTGATATTCTCGATAAGAATGAGGTTGCATTCGGTTCTTCCGAATTTATAGTGCTAAGAGAGACAGATGAGGTGATTTCGGACTATATATACTACTTGGCCATAAGTCCGACTTTTAGAAAGAAGGCAATTAGTTGTATGGAAGGCACCTCAGGCAGGAAGAGGGTGAATGAAAACACTCTCAAATATTATGAGTTACCTTTTCCAAAAGTGGATGAGCAAAAAAGGATAAGCAAGACTTTAAAACTGATAGATTCTAAAATAGAATTAAACAAAAAAATAAACCAGGAGATAGAAAGTACGATCAAGTTGTTGTATGGTTATTGGTTTATTCAATTTGACTTTCCTAATAAAGAGAAACATCCATATAAAGCAAAAGGGGGTACACTGATTTATGATTCCGTGTTAAAAAGAGAGATCCCAAGTGGTTGGAAAAGAGGAACCTTAGATGACATAGGTGCAATCCTAGGGGGTAGCACACCATCTAAAAATGAAGAAGAAAACTTTTGTATAGAGGGGGGAATGCCATGGATAACACCTAAAGACCTTTCGCTAAATAAACAAAATAAATATATTTCTAGAGGAGAATTCAATGTTACAGATAATGGAATAAAAAAAGCGTCATTAAGAATTTTTCCATCTGGTACTGTTCTTTTCAGTTCACGAGCACCAATTGGATACCTAGCCATTGCAGCAAATGAGGTCACAACAAACCAGGGCTTTAAATCTTTTATTCCCAAAGAGCCATACTCAAAAGAGTTTGTTTATTATACTCTAAGCTATTTAATAAATGTTATTTCAGCAAGGGCTTCTGGTTCCACTTTTAAGGAGGTATCAGGCTCAGTGCTTAAGGCAATTGATATAGTATTACCACCCTTTGAAATTCTTGAAAAGTTTCAAAAAAGAATTTCTTCCCTGATTGATCAACAATTTAAACTAGAGTGTGAGAATAGGGAGTTGAAGGAGACTAGAGACTGGTTGTTACCTTTATTGATTACGGGGCAAGTGAAGGTAAAAAATAGTGACCATGAATTAGGACGAGAATAAGCACTTTACTTCATGAGAAAAAAGCCAGAAACAATAAAGATATTTTTAGCTGAAGGGATACCAACAGGGGTACGGGTTTTAGAGATGCTTAACTGGAATGGAAAAGGGTATATTATTCCAAGAGCGAACCTGAAGTATGCAACTTCCTCGGATGAGCTTGATACCCAAGCAGTATATTTTTTGATTGGGGAAGAAAATGAAGAACCCGTCCTGTACATTGGTGAGTCAGAAGAATTTGCCAAACGTATTAAATACCATGACCACAATAAAAAATTCTGGCACACTGCTATCTGTTTTTTCTCTCAGGATAATAGTCTAAATAAAGCGCATGTAAAATACTTAGAATCTCGTTTTACCGATATTGCTAAAAATGCAGGAAGGATAAAAATAAAGTCTGGTAAAAACTCAACTCCAGCTAAACTCACCGAAAGCGACCATTATTTTGCAGAAGCCTTTGCTGATAATACTAAGACACTACTGTCAGCATTAGGATACACATTTCTAAAGAAACCCATTGAGCAAGAAGAAGATACTGAAATATTTTACTGCACAACACGAGGTGCCAATGCAGAGGGTGTATATACTAGTGAAGGATTTACGGTTAAAAAAGGATCACTCTGCTCTCCAGAAGAAATGGTGAAAAGTGCAGCTTCGGGGTTAGTTAAAAAAAGAGCCTTAATGATTGACAAGGGGGATATAGTTGATTCAAAGAATGGTTTGGTCTTCTCAAATGATTATCTGTTCTCAAGTCCTTCTACTGCTGCAGGTATAGTTTCAGGTAGAAATTGTAATGGTTGGGTTGAGTGGAAAAACAGTGAGGGTAAAAAATTGAAGGATATAATTGATCGTTAATGCTAAATAATATTCTCGACTCGGCAAAAGCCTATTCATTTTCGGATTGTCCTAATCCGCAATTACTTGATAGGTATGTTGCAAAGGATACATTTTCTGAGCATCAACTAGAATTAATCATGCACTACACCAACGATTGCCGAGACTGTAAGGAGTGCCTTGAAGAGGAAATCGAAATCGCTCACGAGCGATTTCGCCAAAATTTGAGAAAAGATAAGGATTAGCGATTAGCTAGAGATTTAAGCCAACCTTTAGACTCAAACAGATGCTCGCAATCACGCTTAAAAGCAGAGGTATTAAAATCAGGAATATCAAGCTTGGCATACAGGTCAATTGAAACCATAAATAGCGCCGCCATCATCTCCAAGATTTGTGGTGATTCAGCTTTTTGTATATGCAGATAACTCAGTTTTAGTTGAAGCTCTAAAGTCTTGCTATAAGATATGTATCGAGCATCGTTGTTATGAATCGTATTCTCTGGCTTTACAGCTATATAGGTAAAAGATATGTACTCAATCCCAGTCCCATATTTAGATAAATCTAGATAGGTATTAAGTGCTTCATGGATCGGATCAACGTCAATTAGCTGCTTCACCTCATGCCATACAATCGCCTGTATATTAAATGCTCGTTTCATTATCATTAATTGTTTCTAAATTAAAGTTAGGTAAAATATTGCTTCCAGTCCAGTCCATCAGTTATCTCGCTTGTTCCCAGGGGGTCTAATCAGTGTTACTTCTCGGGCTAGATTCTCAGGGTGCAGGGCATAGTAATATATCTTTTTGCGCTCCTCCATTAAGCACTCTTCAACCGTGCCTTCAAACTCAGTTACATACAGCAGCCGCTGTCCCGGCAGCTTGTTCTTATACCGCCCGCGCTCTCCTTTGGTGGTCATGCCATACTTCCAAATCTGTCCTTTACGTAAGTAAATCGTAGTAGCTCCCACACAGCTATAACAAGGATATATCCCATTCTCTAATGTCAGTAATACGTATTGCTCGGCGCCTTTAATCTCGTCTAATTCCTTCGTAAGTTTCTCTTGTCTCCATTTAGACAGTTGCGGTACTCCATGCTCATCATACTCAATAAATGGACTTGCCATAAAAAGAGCTAGTAAAAGTAGGATAAAGAATCCTCTCGGATCATTATTCTGCCTCGGAGCGGCAGGCGAGGTGCTTTTTTGCACCTCTTTCACCTCAGTATATGAATCGTCCCACCTCATAACTAAATCATTCCTTCGTCAGCAAATGAATAATAGCTATACTTCGTCAGAATCAAATGATCCAATACGGTAACATCAAGCAACTCACCACCTTTCTTTAACTTACGAGTAATATCAATATCCGCCTGACTTGGTTTTAAATTAGTTGAAGGATGATTATGGGCAAGAATAATTGATGAGGCGTTAGCTTTTAAAGCTGCTCCAAAGATGAGTTTTGCATCTACAACAGTTCCGGCTACGCCTCCTTTAGAAATATCAACAATACCAAGCACACGATTAGCTCGATTAAGAAGCAGTATCTTGAACTCCTCTACATACTCAATATCATCACTCCAATGAGTCTGAAATATCTGATATGCACTATGTGAGCCATCAATTTGTGGGTTTTCTAGGATATTAGATTCAAGCGAATAACTAATACTGATTTCAGCAACCCTAAGCGGTTTAATAGTCTTTTTCATTACCTGCGGTTTTTGATTTTTTAATAAGGAAAACTCCCTTACCAGTGAGTGGAGGTGATAGAGAAAGTTTTTCCTTTCATTCATTTCTTAATTGAGGTTTCCTCCCTTTACTCGAAGCACTACAAGAGTCAAAGACCAAGAATATATACCAGTACCAGCCATCAATATTTTCTCAAGGACTTGATCAAATATTTATGAGCTGGACTTTAAGTGAATACTTGGAGATTTTCTGGGCTGACTAGATTTGTGCATCAGGTAGAGGAAGAGAACCGAAATATCTGAAAGGGAAGTAAGAGCGAGAGTTTTTCACCGTAATGATCCATCAATTTATTTGATTACAACTCGGTTCCTGATCTGCTTTGAGGAGTAAACAGATTAGGGTTGTATGAAAAAAATTGAAGTGATAAGCAACGAAATAGCCTACGTGTGCGTTGTACTATGCTAACTATTAATGAAACCTACATGACCTCACACCACCTAAGCTCCTATGGGTTTGCCAATTGGCAAGAAGTACCCATTGACGATATTTCGTGTCGTAATCTAATCCTACGACTCCCAAGACGCAATGGAGTATATATCTTAAAAGCTGATGCCAGTATTCCTCGTCTGGTGGATTCCTCTGATCTCATTTACATCGGACACGGAAAAATCCAAACTAGACTCCAAAACCTACTGATCTCATTCTTGCCTCACAAGTTCAAGAATTACAAAACTCCTCATACAGCGTACAAGGAGTTAACCAGGATCATACAAGAGATGGGGTTAAAGATATTTGTGGCGTACAAAGAATACGAAGAAAAAGACCACGCGAAGAACATGGAAAGTGTACTGATCCGAAAGTATTGCTCTGACCATATTGAGCCACCGCCACTAAACAATACGAGAAGATAGTGTAGTAGATATTGTATTTTTTTGTATATTAATTCAATTAAAGAAAGCTCTCATGAACAAAGGTAAAAAAGTAGGTCTCTGGATAAGAGTAAGTACAGATTTTCAAGTCAAACGTGATTCTCCCAAGCACCATGAAGAACGTGGACGACTGTACGCCAAAATGAAAGAGTGGGAAGTAGTTAAAATCTATCGTCTTGAAGATGTCTCAGGCAGTTCAACAATGGACTTAACTCAGACTAGAGAAATGCTGCAAGACATTAAAGACGGCACTATCACTGGTCTCATATTCTCCAAACTTGCCCGACTTGCCAGAAACACCAAAGAGCTACTTGAATTTTCTGAATACTTTCAAGCCTACGATGCTGACCTCATATCCCTCCAAGAGGCAATAGATACCAGTACCCCAGCTGGACGACTCTTCTATACCATCATAGCTGCTATGGCTCAGTGGGAGCGAGAAGAGATTTCTGCCCGAGTAGCTGCATCTGTTCCTATTAGAGCCAAGCTAGGCAAGCCCCTCGGCGGTGCTGCTCCTTACGGTTATCAATGGATTGATAAGAAACTTGAGTTAAACGAAAAAGAAGCTCCGGTCAGAAAACTCATGTACGAGCTATTTTTAAAACACGAGCGTAAGAAACCCGTTGCCCGAGAGCTAAATGAGCTAGGCTATCGCACCAGAAAAGGTGCTAAGTTCTCAAGTAACAGTATCACCAGACTTCTGCGTGATCCTATCGCCAAAGGTCTAAGACGAGCCAACTACACCAAGAGTTTAGGGAAGGGTAAACAGTGGGAGCTTAAATCTCCTGATGACTGGATATTTGTCAAAGCTCCAAGGATTATCTCAGATGAAATATGGGACAAGGTTCAAGTTATCCTTGACGAGCAGGCTTCAAAAAACAAGCGCAAATCAAGAAAAGCTAAATACCTTTTTACAGGTAAAACTATTTGTGCCTGTGGAGGGAAGATGTACGTTCCATCAAATCATCCAAAGTACACTTGCAAATCATGTCGGAACAAAATCGGTGTTGACGATCTAGAAGAAATTTTCCATTCCCAGCTAGAAAGCTTTCTATACTCAGATGTAGAGATTGCTAAATACCTAGGCGATGCACAGGAAGCGATTAAAGACAAAGAAAAGTTACTCAAATTAGCTGAGAGTGAGAAAGAAGAGATAGACAGAAAAATGAAGAACGTAATGGAGCTGTTTCACGAGGGAAAACTACCAAAAGAGGCCTTCCCTACTCACTATGATCCACTTCATGATTATTCCGTCAGGAATTTTCAGAAAATCACAAATTTGGCGGCTGAGCTGGATGCTTTGAGACTTCAATATGTCTCCTCTGACCAAAGCTTCCACGATGCTCGTACCTTACACGCTCGGTGGGGAGAGCTAGAGTTCAGTGAGAAGCGCACCATCATTGAGCACATTGTGGAATCAATCATTATCGGCGAAACAGAGATTGAGATCAATTTATACTATCTGCCTACTGAGCCACCCTCTCCTCCCACACCCTCCTCTCCAAATGATTATACAAAGGGTACACATCCACAGGGGTTCATCGAAGCAATTAACATAAAGCTCGCCGGATAATCAACCGCTACTTTTGCCCGGGAAATCGTGACATAGCGTTCTTCCATCGGTTGACGCAGAACTTCCAATACCGAGCGCTTAAACTCCGGTAATTCATCCAGAAACAAAACACCATTATGCGAGAGCGAAATTTCCCCGGGCTGAGGATTAGAGCCTCCCCCCACTAAAGCGACATCGCTTATCGTATGATGCGGAGCCCGAAAAGGACGGGTAGCAATTAATGCCGTATCCTTTGGAAGGATTCCTGCTACCGAATAGATTTTGGTCGTATCCAGCGACTCCCGAAGATTCAAAGGAGGAAGAATCGTGGGAAGCCTTCTTGCCAACATTGTTTTTCCAGCTCCCGGTGGACCGATCAAAATGACATTATGCCCACCCGCTGCTGCAATCTCCAGCGCGCGTTTAATATTCTCCTGCCCTTTTACATCCGAAAAATCTTTCTCATAATTATCCTGGTTTTCGAAAAAGTCTTCCCGGGTATCTAGTACCGTTGCTTTTAGAGGTTTTTCATCCCTGAAAAAGGCAACAGCTTCATTGAGGTTTTCAATACCATATACTTCCAAGTCGCTGACAATTGCCGCTTCTTTCGCATTCTCTCTGGGCAAAATAATTCCCTTGAATTTTTCTTTTCGCGCCTGGATGGCAATAGGTAGCGCACCTTTGATCGGGCGCAGAGCTCCATCAAGTGCCAACTCTCCCATCATCATGTAATCTTTGAGTTTTTCCGGATTTATCTGCTGGGTACTAGCCAGTATCCCGATTGCTATAGGCAAGTCGTAGGAAGAGCCTTCTTTGCGAATATCCGCCGGAGCCATATTGACAACGAGCTTCAATCTGGGAAATCGATAATCAATATTTTTGATTGCCGCTTCGATTCGTTGTTGTCCTTCCCGGACAGCGATATCCGGTAAGCCAACCAGGTGATAGAATTTTTGTCCGGCTGCTACATTTCCACCGGCATTCACCTCAATCGTTATTCTTTGTGCATCTACTCCTTGTACCGCACTCGCATAGGTTTTTACAAGCATTCGTTTTGCATTTGAATTCGTCAAATAGAAAAATCAATTGTACAGGTATTTTGAACATCAAGTTCTAAAACTAATTCCGTAAAAGCTTATGATGCTCTATCTTGTCTCTATCTCCAAATTGTTTCATTCAAATAATTAGTCATCAGACCGCTCATTATATACAGACTCCGGAGACGCCAAAATTCCATAAAAATATTGGACTTTTTTTATTGAGAAAGAAGTTTTCTAAATAGATTTTGTGATTATAAAGCTAAATAAAACCGCCGGAGGGAGCATTGTTTTTTATATATTTGAATAATTCATCAGCTTTTAAAATAAGTCCTTATTTCAAAAGCCCTAAGATCAATCTAAATGAAATCATTTAGCAAGAGATTCCTTTCTAGCCTTTGGTATTTATTGCTCACTTGGTGTTCATTCTTACCCTATAGCCAAGCTCAGGATTATATCGCTAAGGTAAAGCATTATGGATTAGAAGAAGGGCTTTCTAATCAAGATGTTTATGCAATCCATCAGGACAAAAAGGGTTTTATTTGGATTGGCACCAAATACGGACTCAATAGATTTGATGGTAGTTCTTTCAAAGTATATACTAAGGAAAAAAACGGACTAGCTTCGAATACTATACATTATATCTTCGAGGATGATGCAGAAAAATTATGGTTATTTGATGTCAATAATTGGTGGTTTCCAATTTCTCCAAAGAATATCTCAATTTTTGATAAACAAGCCAATAAAATTCTGCCTTTTGAAAAATATTTTGAAAACACTGAAATTCCTTTTCATGCCAAAGATATCTTTACTGCTTTTAGCTTCGATGAGGGAAAACTTATGATTACTACTCTTGATGGAAAATTTTTCATCTACCAATCCAAAAGTGGATTTAGACAAATAAAATATGAAGAATCCGGTTATATCCCTTTAATTAAAAGCCCTAATAATACATTTTGGGGATCTAAAGTTGGTCCATACACCAAAAAAGTCGAACAGTT
Source organism: Saprospiraceae bacterium (assembly GCA_028280415.1). GTDB lineage: Bacteria > Bacteroidota > Bacteroidia > Chitinophagales > Saprospiraceae > JAHDHW01. The sequence continues at coordinate 43,521 of JANQLV010000061.1, read as the reverse complement.
AGTTGGAGTTGATACATTCGGACAGTTATCCCAACGACTCACTTTGCCCAAACGCTTCGAAAATCTAGTGTTCATAGGTATTGAGGACGATCATAAATTATGGTTTTATAGTAAAACTGAACCTAATCTCCTTACACTATCATATCTCGATACCAGAAAGAACAAAACAGTTTTCTACGAGAATGAACATAATCTTTTATTAGATACTATTTCCTTTGACTGGACAAGCCAAATAGCTTTTTGGAACAAGCATAATAGCTTCTGGTATAAACAAGAATCAAAACTACTTGTGTTTTCTGTGGAAAAAGGATTGCTCTATGACTTTGCAGCACATTATCCAGAAATACTAAATGCAGGAATTCAACGATTCTTTTTTGACAACAAAGGTTCAACATGGATAGGCACTGCTTCAGGATTATATCGGGTGGAAATAAAGCAAAATCCATTTACTCAGTTTCTCAATCTAAACTATGATTTCTACGAATTTGATAAAGCTTATAGCTGCCGGGGAATTGTTGCTACAGAGGATGAATTATTTGTAAACACATATAAAGGAAGGCAAAGGATTCGTTTTTCAGATAGACATCAAGAATCAATAGCTCCTGCCTTTTTCCTAAACGAAGAAAGTGATTCAGTATTGGTAGGAATTCTCTCCCTGGCTTTATCTCAAGACCACGAAGATCACTTATGGTTTGGTGATGTCTCACTTGTGCGACGAGATGTATATAAAGAAACTGAAGAGGTTTTTACTGCGGACAGTGGAACTGAAGCAATTCTAGCTTGGAGTATTTATGAAGATGAAGAAAAAAGAATTTGGATAGGAACGCATAATGGTTTAGCTTATCTGAATCCAGATTCACGCAGGTTCAATAGAATAGCAGTATCATCCAAGAATGAAACGCTTTCCAGTTCATTCATTTATTCATTTGTCAAAAGTCAGAATGGACATGTATGGCTTTCTACTACTTCAGGGCTATATAGTTGGAGTCCAGAAAAAGGGGTTTTAAATAGATATTGGATCAATGGTAAGTCAGGATTTAAGATTCCTCATGATAATATTCAGCATGTCCATGAAGATCATGAGGGTGTATTATGGTTGGCAACCTGGGGTGGTGGGCTAATTCGACTTGGCTTTGATAATAATATGCAAATTGATACCGTAAAACAGTTTACTTCAGTAGATGGGTTTTCCAATAATAATCTTTATGCGGTTTATGAAGACCAGCAAGAACAATTGTGGATGAGTAGTGATTATGGAATCATACAATTCGATAAAAATAACCATAAAGCTAAAGCCTATCTCCCTGAAGATGGAGTCACACATTATGAATTCAATCGAATTTCACATTATAAAGCAAAGGACGGCAAACTTTATTTTGGAGGATTAAATGGCGTAACTGCATTTAGCCCGGATGAGTTAATTCAAGAGAAAGAGCAATATAATGCACCACTTGAAATTACTGGTTATCAACAATATCAAGCTCTTTCAGATCAGGTAGTTGATCTCACTTCTGAATTACTAAAGGATGGAAAAATTTCCTTAGCTCCCGGCGATCGGTTTCTATATCTGTCCTTCGCTTTATTAGAATTTGTTGACTCCAAACAAAACCGCTATCGTTATAAACTGGAAGGCCTTGATGCAGATTGGAATCATATTCAGGAAAACTTTATTCGTTTAGGAACGCTTCCCTATGGATCATATCAATTGGTCATTCAGGGACAGGGAGCTGATGGTCGCTTCTCGAATCAAACACTAAATATTCCAGTCGAAGTAGTTAGTCCGATTTATGCTCGTAGCTGGTTTCAACTGCTCATTATCGGAGCAATTGTCAGTTTAATAATTTTATACTATAAATGGCGAACCCGGGCTTTGAAAAAACGACAAATCGTATTAGAAGAGCAGGTTAAAGAAAGAACCTATACCATCGCTCAACAAACAGAGGAGCTCCGACAAATGGATCAGGTGAAGTCACGTTTTTTCACCAATGTTTCACATGAGTTGCGTACTCCTCTGACGCTGATACTTGGACCGCTTAGTACCGTGTTGAAAAGTAGGCAGTTATCTCCGGATCATTCTAAGCTTATTGGTACCGCACATCAAAATGGAAAGGCCTTGCTCGAACTGGTTAATGAAATTCTGGATCTTACCAAAATGGAATCCGGAAAATTGCAGTTAAAAGAAGAAGCTGTTTCATTATACCCTTTAATATCCCGGATTATAGCTTCATTTGAATCTTTTGCAGATTATAAGCAAATCCAGTTCCGATTGACTTATAAGGCGAATCGAAATCTTCAACTTTTATTGGATACAGATAAGTTTCAAAAAATTGTAAATAACCTTTTATCCAATGCCTTTAAATTTACGTCCAAAAAGGGAATCGTTGAACTAAGTCTAAATCAATTAGAGTCAGAAATTGAAGTAAAAATCACTGATACCGGAAGGGGCATTCACCCCGATGATTTAGCTCATGTTTTTAATCGTTTTTATCAGTCCAAACAATTAAACGTCGTAGCCGAAGGAGGTACAGGTGTTGGACTAGCATTATGTAATGAGTATGCAAAATTATTTAAAGGTCAGTTAACTGTGGATAGCACACTCGGAAAAGGCAGTACTTTTATTTTTCGATTTCCAATTAAAGAGGTTTCCGATTCTCAGTCATTAAACGGGGAGCTTACATCCAATGGGAATCAAAGAAATACGCCTGAAACCAATAATAAGAAAAATACTTCACCTCAAAACATCCTTTTATCTGAATCTAAAAAAACAGCTACTATTCTGCTCGTAGAAGATAACCTGGATTTAAGGGAATATATACAACTGGTCCTTAGTAAACATTATCAGGTAATCAGTGTGGAAAATGGGGCAGAAGCTTTGGAAGTTTTAGAAAATGAAAAGATGAAAGTTTTTCCATCTCTTATTGTTTCTGATATTATGATGCCTGTAATGGATGGCTTTCAATTATTAGAAAAATTAAAAGCAAGCAGAGAGTGGCGCCATATCCCGGTAGTAATGTTAACCGCCAGAGCTGGAATTTCAGATAAACTAAAAGCTTTACGTATAGGGGTAGATGACTATTTAACGAAACCCTTCGAAGAAGAAGAATTGCAGATCCGAGTCGCCAATCTGCTTAAAAATTATGCTGCCAGAATGGATTGGTTAAAACATAATATAGAAGAAACGAATTCGGAGTCTATAAATTCAAACGAATTATCTTCTCATTTTTCAAAAGAGGATATAGAATGGTTAAAATCTCTAGAAATAATCGTACAAAACTATCATAGCGATGCGACCTTCAACGTAGAACGTTTAACGGAGTCATTATTTATTAGTCGAAGACAATTACAGCGCCGTATAAAACAAATGACCGGCTTATCTCCTAATCAATATATTCAGGAAGCCCGGATGATGCAAGCACAAGAGCTCTTAGTCACTAAGAGCAAATCTTCTGTCAAAGCAACAGCTTATGCGGTTGGAATTAAAGATGTTAAATATTTTTCTCAACAATATAAAAAACGGTTTGGGAAATTACCCTCATCCTATTTTTGACCTTTGAGAAATTATGAATTAATCGCTGACTCAGAGCTGTTTTAGGCCATAAAGTCCGATTTCTCTACCATAGGTGGCCAATTTCTCTCCTCTTCTATTCCCATCTTTGTATCAACAATCCGGAATTAATATAGCGAAGTGACAAACCAAAATCAAACAAATAACACGCATTCGTCATAAAGTCGATTACACAATTGAATAAGAGAACTTCCTTATTAATGCATTACTAGTAAAGATAAAATAGCCTTAATCATCAAGGTTGATTAGATAGGCTTAATCACTTTTCAGAGTACTCTTTTTTCTAAATCGGGCAAAAAGAAAAGGCCAATCTCTTGCCCTTATTCAAACTTATCATCCCTTTTTTTAATCGAAGTCAGCAGGCTTCTCAAAAAAAATGTTATGCAAAATTCAAACACCTCCGATCTCACAAATCTAAATGTTACTCCTTTTGTAAAGTTTACCAAACTTGAAATTCCCAAAACGCAATTAAAGAAAATCAAGGGAGGAATTATTATTGAAGAAGTAGTAGTAGGCTAAGTCATTCTTAGTTGCTTTAATTTCGCAATCAGCCAGTGCCTGGTTGCGATTTTTTTGCTTTCCTCAAGTTGATCCAAATAGGTATTAATCCGCTCATCGCTAAGTTTATTGTTCCAGATCAGATTCGTAAATGTTTTAATAAAAAACAGACAATTCATAATAGGTTCTTTTGCAGATTTCGAAAAAGCGGTTCTTCTTCTCATCGCCATTTCAAAAGCATTAATTTGATGAACTAACAATTCATAATAATCATTATCCACAATGAATTTTTCGAACAAGGCTCGAATAGCAGTCAATCTTGATTTTAAAAAATAAGCAGGAATAAAAGTATAATTCAAGAGAACCGAAAAGGCGTTTTCAAAATCTTGTTGATAAAAATGCCATAGCCCAAGGTGATACGTAACAATATCCATTCTTTGTGATGCGTCTAAAAGATGTTGGTAAGAGTTTATAAAATCCTTAGTCCAATCAAACTTTTTTTGGCGACACCCGAACACTACAATATTTCCAAAGGTTACTTCATTCATCTTTTCATTTTCTATGAGCAGACCGTTATGCAAGCCAAACTGATACCATTCCAGTGCTTTATCACTAAAAATACTCAGGCCTTTATTTACCTGGCGATTAATAAAATTCAATCCGCTAAAAAATAAAATCTTCCGGTCCTTTCCTAAAATGGTAATATTTTCAAATAATTGTAGTTCATACGTTTTAAAGTGCGCAATTCCATCTTCTCCCAACAAGGCAAAAGCTTTTTGATATAATTGGTAAAGTGGCATCTCCTTGATAAATTCAAGTCTTTCTTCCTTTTGTAAATTCTCCATGAATCGCCACTTACCTGGTTTTGCTAAAATTCGCTCCCGATTTTTCAAAGACAATCCATATCTCATTTTTGCCAGAATAAAATAATAATCCAGACTATTTATTAATCGGTCGAGAGAACCATCTTTTAAATCGTATTTATCGTTTAACGGATGAAAATAAATAGCTTCATTCAACATAATTTGATCCTGATAATATTCGAGATCCCTAAATGGAAAAACATCTAATTCCGTTTTTAAATCTTTGGCCGCTCTTTCAAAAAAGGAGATCAGGTTTCTTTTTCCATAAATATTCAATAATCTCTTTTTCCGCTCTAATTCATTTCCTCTTTGTTCTAATAATAAAAAGTATTCTTCTACGAGCTGAGTCATCTGAGTAAATAAGCGGTGAATTTTGTAATTATCGAAGCTTTTTCCAGGCCAAATTCTTTTAAAAAGTTGTTCTTTTCCTTTTTGAGAACTATCAAAATCACCTCGCTGGCTTCGCAATTGATTGAACAATGTAATAAGCGTCTTATTTGTGTTATAAATAGGAGAGTCAACCATTTTTCGAAGCCCTTTCCATTCTTCAGGCTTTAATGCTTTGAGTAATATGAAGAGTTTTCCGTTTTTCATACATTCTATTTCATGCAAAAAATATTAAATCTAATATACTCTAAATGAATACTTTGCAAACTATAAATTTATTTTTTCATGCAAAAAATAATAAAATTTGTAGCCTGTAACGAAAAAAAGATGTTCTAATATTGTAATATCGATCGGTCGACGAAATTCTTTTACAATAATTTCTTTTTTAACCCCAAAAAATTACTCCTATGCCTATTAACTTTATGGGTTCGAATATAAGTTCGGATTTCAAAACTGCTGTTGAATCTATTATAGAGGAGCATTCATTAGATATTTCTAGTGTCATGACCTCTTCTCCTGTCAACGGCGTTTATACCGTTTATTTAATACACAGTGCAACTATGACAGCTGAAAAGCTGAGTTTCAAGCTCGTTGGTAGTGTTGCTACTGATATTGAATGGAATCCTCAGCCGACTTTTGATGGGACAGATAAAACCCTTTCAAATATCCCTGATATTTCTCAATTTCAAGTTTATGTCGGAACAAGTTTAGCATTAAAAAATGATGAAATATTAAGTACCGCCTGCGTAAATGCAGTTGCTTCGATACTGGATTCATTTACTACTTATGCCCCTGATGTAAAAATTTTAGCCGTTTTTGACAAACCTGCTAATTACGATCTCCCAGCTAATAAGAATATAACACATTATAATAGTTCTGATTGTGTCGCTGATTTATATCATAGGCTCCTACTATCAGACAATTTGCTGGCACATATTCATTTAGGTCATGGTTTCGAAAACTCCGCAGAATCAGGACTTGCATTGTATGGTAGTGAAGAATTATCATCTGCATGGATAAATTATCCACAGTTATTACAAACAAATGGAAGCTATGGCCCTGTACAAGAGCTTGATCTTAGTAAAAAAATACTTACATGGAATTCCTGTAAGGTGGCTGATCTAAAAATGATCAATTCTCTTGACGATTGTAATGTCCGAACTTTTATCGGAGGTATTACAGATTTGGGAGTTGATTGGAAATCGACTGCAGATAGCCGTATCATAAACCCTCTGACTGGTCTTTATGATACCAAAGGTTCCTGTGAAGTTATTTCAAATTTCTGGAAAGATGTTCTTAAGAAATCTTCTTCAAAAATGGTAGAGGAATTTATTTATTCCAATCAAGGTGAAATCCTGAGTCAGTACAACCAGATATGGAAAGAGTACGGATACAGCGTTGTTTTAATGAAAAAGGATGCAACCGGGAATGTCCTTAATAATGGTCAACTTTATTCTGGAGAATCTCTACCAATGGGGCACTTTGGTTATTATGGAGATGAAGGACCACTCGTTAACTATATTGACGGCTGGGAACAACTTTTAACAACAGAAGGAGCGATTAATTAATCTACCCTTCATTACAAAATATATAATTGCAGAGCGCATCATAAACTTTTGCGTTCTGCTCATTCAACTAAATACCTTTTCCCGGGTATTTCCTATCACAATATTACCTTAAATTTTAAATCTTTAACTATGACCAACCTTTGGTTTGCTGGAAACTTTTGCCCTAGAGAAGCCAACTGTTCGTTAGAGAACCAGGCGCTTACTCCTTCTAATGGCCCTAAAATCCGAACGCTGGATTTTACAAAGCCTCCTTCCGAAACACTTCCTGCTACTATCAGAATATTTACGGATGAACAGAGCTTTTTAAAAGCAGGAACCAGACCTGAAGAATGGGCTAAATGCGAAGGACAACTCTTATCGATAATTCAATATCAGTCGCTTTTTTCTTTGCTTGGAACTATGTATGGTGGCGATGGCCGAACCAGCTTTGGACTCCCCAACCTAAGTGATTCATCGAAAGACAAAGGAGACTATCATATTAATACTTCTGAATATGTTGGATTTGGACATTAAATAAGGCGTCCAGATTTAAATGTATAACCCCAAAAAACACCATTCCCCTGGTTATCTGATTATACTTAATCTGTCAAATTTATTATTCCCAATCCATTCCCAATCTGACAGGGCAATAATGTGATTGGATCCTTTAACCCTTTAAATTTTTGAAAATGTTTGAAATTCCTAAAACACCTCCTAAAACATACACAATTAAAGATTACAGAACTACCGCAAAATCAATATACGCTTCACTGACTCAATCAGGAGATTCGAATAATTTTACTGGTTCTGAAAACTATTGGCAACTGGGTTGTGTCTTTGATACCCTGCTTGATTATATGGCAGAAGCGGTAAAAGCAGATCCAAGTGAATCCAGTACCGCCACTCAGTTAGTTAGCGCTACCTGGGCAAAGTTGACTACATTGAAAAAGAAAGAAAGTACCGGCTACTATGGTTATTGGTATGATGATTATGGTTGGTGGGGAATAGCAGCGAACAAAAGTACAATGAAAGAGTATAGTCCCTTTTTTAAGAATGAGTTCAAGACTGATGCAAATGGAAATGTTATAACAGAAGCTGACAACTTTAAAGACTTTGCAAATTATTGTTGGTCCACAATGATCAACGGAAAAAATGATGGTCTTCATTTTGGTGCTGATAATGTATGGGATAAATGCGATCAAACTTTTTTTGCAAGAGTAGCTCCAAAATTTTCCGGTGGTGTATGGCAATATGATATTTTTAAAGAGAAAAGAGCTGCTAATCTTGAAGACAATCAAACTAACTCCAATCCAAGTACCCCTGTCAATATTATATTGAAAGATGGTAAATATTCTATTATTTCCACTGCTGACCTGGATGCTAAAGTAGAAGCATATAAGAAAGCTCATCCAGATGAACCAGATACTAGTTTTGGAAATATTATTTCATTAATCGAAAATGAGGAAAATGAAACCATCTATACAGCATGTGGCTTGGGACCTTTTCAGTTAACAGTAGTGAATGGTTTGTATTTAATTTTAGGACTACGAATTGGAAATAGTACCTCCAATGCCGCTTCGAATAAAGTCTTTAGTTTTATCAAAGACTGGGTGAATGTAGATGAGAAAGGGGTCAACCCTTTGATTCATAAGACACTAAAACTTGCAAGTGAAAGAATCAGTTGTTATAAAAATAATGATGCCGTATATAATTATCATGCGGATCATTTTTGGGGAGGAGATCAGGGATTATTAATAGGAGGAATGGTAGATTTTATAAAAAATAATCCGGATAATCCTGATGTAAAAACAGCGCTGGATATTGTTGATCAAATTATAGAAGGCGTTTGTACCAATATGCAAAAAGATGGAAAAGTTTATCCTTGGTATCCCGTGGATTACGTCAGCCCTACTGATCTTACGCATCCTCAACCAGCTCCGGCTCCTATGGAGATTTGGGATTACCCCGGCGGATCAGGAATTTTTATGCGCTATTTATTATATGCATTTAAGCAAAATGAATCTCTAAGATCCGATATCTTAAATAATAAACACGGCGTACGGGATTTTATTATTAATTCGGCTAATGCCTGTCAGGAAGGGACATTACCTTCTATCCAAAATGGCATGGCTGCTGATAATCTTTGGGATTGGCAAAATCAGTTAGCAGTACTTACGATGGCTATACATTTGCTTGATTATGAAGCTACTCACCCAAAAGGACATTTAAATTAAAAACGCAGAAATGATTCAAATAAATCTCTGAATCTTAAAAACTCCAATCACTATAGGTAAACGATGTCTAATTATTTTACCTGTGTGATTGGATTTTTATATTTCCTCCGAATTAAAAAAGATACTTTGAAATAAAAATCCGGGATTGTTTTAAATCAAAAACATATGTATTTTTTTTGTTATAACATTAATTATTGTTATCTTAGAAAGATTATTGCTAAACCCCATTAATGAAAGCCCCAATCAAAAAACCTTCCACAAGCACGCAGAATATTTCTGCTATTGATCAAACTGCCGAAAGTATTAATCCCTCATTCAGAGACAATCGCCCCGAAGCCATTAGTCAGCAAAAACTTCAGGAAAAAGCAGATCAAAGTCTAAGCTCAAAACCCCTTACTCAGCTACAGGCAAAAGCAAATGCTTTTTCCGGACAGTCTCCAGTACAGAAACAGGAAAACAATACCGGCTTGCCTGATCAATTAAAATCCGGTGTCGAAAACTTGTCCGGTACATCTATGGATGATGTCAAAGTACATTATAACTCAGATAAGCCCGCACAGCTTAATGCCCATGCTTATGCACAAGGCACGGATATCCATTTGGGGCCCGGGCAGGAAAAGCATCTCCCACACGAAGCCTGGCATGTAGTACAGCAAAAACAGGGAAGAGTACAGCCAACCATGCAAATGAAGGAGAAAGTGAACATTAATGATGATGCAGGCTTGGAACAGGAAGCAGATGTAATGGGACAGAAAGCTTTGCAAATGAATGCAAGTTCAACTTATACAAATTCCCAAGAAGCTCCAAATTTTATACATAAGCATGCTTCATCGGATAAGTACATCCAAAGAAAAATACTTTCAAAGAAAGCAGTATTACAATTAAAAAAGTCCTTATCAAATATTTTATGGAATAATTATGTTTCTCAGGTAATTCAACGAGTAGCACTTGCAGAATTTGAACCTCATCAAAAAAGTGTGTTGAAAAAAATGGGTTTTGATGATAGTAAGTTACATAGTTTTTCAGTATCGGATTCAACTGGTTTAAATGATCTTTATAACCATCTTATACAATTAAACGCTCCTCCTTATGGATTAACCCCTCAGGAAATAATGGAATATTTGGGAAACAATGTATCCATTGAAAAGATTAAAGAGACCAGCCAAACAGAGTCTCTAATCGAAACCAAAGTAAACAACCTAAAAGCTTCGGAAGCTACATTGTTCCAAAATTTCTTTGACGATGATGAGAAATTGGCTGAAATTTATCTATCCAGATTTTCGCTTGATGAAATAAAGCAATTGAATTCTATTCCAAAAAAAGCAAAAAAACTAAAAAACTTACTGGGAAATTCTGGGCTGAAAAGCGACCTAGAGTTTGACCAAATCCTAAGGTTTGCAAAGTTAAAGTTTGACCCCAAAAATGATTTTACACTTCTGAACTTTCTGGATATTGACCAGCTTGAGCAACTGAATACTAGCCCTTTAAACGGAAATCAAATCATCGAATTGTGTGAAATCGGAGCATCCTTCGATGAGATAAAAGCGATTCAGCATCATGTAAATGATTTACCCAAAAAAATAAAAAGTACGATAAAGGCAAGGACAACTAAAGATATTAACTTCTCTGAGTCAGATACGACTTTTTTGTATGATCATGGATTCTCTATTCAGGAAATTTACGAATTGGATCAAGCGATCAAAGGAATTTCCAATTTTCCTCTTGCGGCTATTAATTATTTAATCTCACAAAGATTAAAACCATCAAAAATAGTTTTCCTGGCAAAATACGGTTGCTTTGATGATGATTTTATAAATACATCGGAAGTTTCAAAACTGGATCCTATCGAATTAGCTAATCTAACCTATGGAGCCGGCGCAAAACTAAGTTTTAATCAGGTTAAGATGCTCACCAACAAAGCGCTATGGAAAAATAAAGCTTTTGAGCCTAAGCAAATGAAGATAATTCTCGAAAAAGGTATTCCTATTCCCAGAATCGAAGAATTCAAAAATAAAGCCTTCTCCCCTGCCGAAATAATCAAACTTGCACCACTCTCTACAACTGTTCCTCAACTGGAAAAATACAAAACCGAGCAGGGAAAAAAAGTTGACTGGATCCTAACAAAGGGCATAACAGATTTTGACGATGCACATATTGATGAATTAAACAAATCCAAAAAAGACGGAGGAAAGGGTTTGTCTTATGAGAGTATCCAAAACCTTAAATTAAATAATTATAGCTATCAAAATATTGAATTTTTAATTAACAATAAATATACTGCTGACGAAATTATAAAACTCAATAAAGCAAATATTTCCTTCGATGATTTAAAAGCACTTATTGCAACCCACAGCGTCACTAAAGAATTAATATTCAAACTCATTTCTGGATTCACAAAAGATAATCTCGTCCACTTCATCCAAAATGAATCACTTGGTTTTGACAAAATCATCGATCTACTGGATACCAAGTTTAGTTTTGATGAACTCACGAAACTTAAAGCAGAAGGGTTTTCGTATGATGATATTATACATTTACGTACTGAAACAAATCTGTCTTTCGACAAAATAATCAATTTTAAAAAAGAGGGAGCTACCAATCTCGATGACTATAAAGTTCATGAAAAAACGAATTACTCTTTGGCTGACATTCATAAATTTCGCAGTATCCCTTTGGATACTGATCATATTATAAAATTTTCTGAAACAAAATACACTTATGATGAGATTAAAAAAACAATTGACTTATTGTCAGGAAAATATGGGATAAATACTATAGATGAACAGTATACATATCTTCTCAAACTTAGCAAAACAAGTTTTACAGCAGAAAATGTTGAAATGCTCTTGGGGCTAGGTGTCACCCCTCAGAATATCCTCGCTCTGGCAGAGACAAAATTTACGGCTCAGGAAATAAAAAAAGATATAGGGGAAGGAAAAAGTATAGATCAAATTATTTTCAGCAACCAAAGCAAATTCGACCCCAGTGATTTTGGTACTGTTTATACAAACTTTGCTAACAAAGATTTAGGTAAAACCCAAAAGTTAGCAACGAATAAATTTAATAAAGATGAAATTATAAAATTGAAAGATTTGGGTTTTGACATCGACCAGCTTCTCAAGCTCGGTGAACAAAAGTTTTCTTTTTCCGATGTAAAAGGTCTAATTGATAGTCATGGATTTTCGAAACAAGATATTTTAACTTTATCCGAAACAGGCTATTCAATGGCTGAATTTAATGATTTATTAAAAAAGATTCCACTTAGTTCGGATATTGAAAAATTAAAAGTAATTATTCAATTTGGCGCAAATGCTTACTCTTTCGAAGAGGCGATGAGTTTATTAGGGGATCAAAGATTCAAAACACTGGCCGGTAGTAATTTTGAAAATGCCGAAACCCTTTTAAAGAGTTATTCCTTTGAACAAATATTATTTTTATTAGAAAATAAAAATTTTTATAAGTCTACAGATAGCCATCATAGAATTTTAACCTACGCTCAATCCCCCGAACAATCAGTAAAAAATATCCATGGTAGAAAAAACAGTGCGGAGATAAAATTCGATATAAGAGAATTATTATTTTCATGGTTCAAATTAGAAAAAGTAATCAACGAAGGGATTAAAGACTGGGAACAGAGTTTTGCTTTTCCACAATATTATGATGATGCTAAAGAAGCAATAGAAGGATTAATCAAAATTCGTAAAGAAGCACAAGAGCATGTTGAAGAAGCTAAAAAGATAATGGATTCCTTAATCAAAAATGATGCCCCAAATACCCGATACGATCAAGTCCAAAAAATACTAGAACTTCACCGAAAAATAAATACATCTTATAACAAGTTAACAAGACAAGGAGGTAATTCGCCAGCCATGTCGGCATTGGGTAGAGCAAAAGATAGAGATGGGGAAATAAAGGAATCTACGTCCATGCCTCCGCCCTCTTCAGCTACCACTGATATATACCATAATATTAAGATTGGCGCACAGGGTAAACATTCGGAAAGTTCAAAAACTATGTTCGATCCGGAAACGCCAAACTACGAAGCCCCCAAAGGCGTTTTAACAGGACCAGGAGTAGGATCGAAAAGTGTCCCTATTACAAAACGTACACAATTAACAGACCTGCATAAAGAGCAAATAAAAAATGATATTCAAAAACTGGCAAAGCCCAACGATCCCAATAATAAAAATGTAGTTTATGACGGGCCGGCCAAAAGAGTCGATCGGGGAGCAGGCCAGGCAAATGCAATGGCCGGATATAATGCTGCGACCTATGCCTTTGCATTAGGCTTATTGGATAAACCAGATACGGATATTACAGACTGGGAATGGTTGCATATCCGGGCAGCCGGACTGGGTGGTAATACCAATTCACAAAATCTGTTACCCGGTATCTCAGATGCAAATACGCTAATGATCCCTATTGAAAACAACTTAAAATTACTATCAAAATTAGCGGACAGGAAAAAACAACTCTTGGTAGATTTCACACCGGAACCGCCTATGATTCATAATAGCGACCAGCATGCTTTCCAATATATTAAAATAGCATGGTCCTTTGGTGATAATCAAAAACACGATAATTATCAAAAAGGAGAAGCCATATTTGACATTATAAAATGTAGAGTAATTACCAAAGGGGATATAGAATTATTAGAAAAATTTTTAAAAACCAAGCGAGATGAATTCTCATAGTGGAAGCTAACCATAGTTTTTTATAGACAAGGACCGAAAAATAAACCAGATAAATATTCCAAAAACGAATATTATTATCTCGACCAAAATTCAATAGTTTTAATATTTATTTAATTTTTTAATTAATCTAGTTGTTTTAAAATATCGTCTGGAAGTGTGTCCGTTTTTTTATAAATAGATTTAGTGATCACTTTTTGCTTAGGGGCCCTCTTTCCCTTTTTTGATATGCTTTTGCTCTGTTCTCTTATTCGTAAAATTTCGATCCTATCATAAAGTCCCGTTCGATTATTTAAACTTGCCTTTAGACGAATTACTGTCTCTGTATTCTGGTACATCGGGGTCGTTTTTAGATTTTGTACCGGAAAATTATCCGGATATATCGGTCTGAGTGGTTCTACTATTTTTTCTTTTAAATCCAGTATTACCCAATGCTCTTTTGCAAGAGAGTCCCTCAGATTTTGGCTATGCTCCACCTCACTCCCTAAAAGTCTGATAAAACCAAAAAAGGAAGAATCTTTTGCCGGGTAATTTTTCAATCGATCGCTATCCAATTTGCGAAGCGCAAAATCCAGATTTCCCTTCTCGTCATTAGCTCCCTTTTTACACAAAAAAAGTAGCTTTCCCAATTCTGGAAAATTCAAATATTCCTTTTCATTATAAAACCGAAGGGTTTCCTTCTCAAAGCTGAATTTATAACTATTTTTAAGGTAAAAATGAGGAGCCGCCGATTTAAAAATTTCACAATAAAAAATCGTGTCCTGCTGATAGTCCGCAATAATGAAATGTTCGTATCGTACTTGCCGGACACTGTCTCTATCCGCCCTCGCAAAAATACTATCCATCACCTCCACGTTCCCTGCTAAAATCAACCGCTCTGTCCAGGCTTCGGGTTTTACCAATAATTTTCCCTGTCCGAAAATATTCGAGAAGATGCTGATGTAAAAAAGCAATAGCATGGTAAGCAAGCTTAGTCTCATAACTTTAGTTTTTCTCTTAAGGAGTAAGGTAAACGCCTAGAACTATTACGTCAGTAAAGAATCATTCGCTGCCAGATAATTTTCCAAAGCCAGAAGCTATGCTATGGAACCTTCACTCCTGAATATGATTTATTTTGGTAAAACAGCTCTTCAATTAATATTATGAATTTTTTAAATATTTTTTATCTTTAAGAACAATTTTCATACTCCAAAAAACATTTATTTATGTCAAACCCAAAGTTTAGGATATACCCCTCTATTGGTATTGCCCGTCTGGGAAATGGTCCCGCAAAAAAAGATGAGGTTATTTTCAGCCCCGAAGTTCCCTGGGAAAATCTCTTTTTAACGGATCAGGATTATCTCACCGAAGACGGTTTGCTAAAAAAACAGGCACAACGTTTTTACATTTACGAATGCGATCGCGCGGGGAAGCCAATCCGACCAATTGATCCCAAAGATTACGATATCAAATGGACAGTAGAAGTAGCCAATAAAAAACCGTTTTGGTACGATTTCAATAATAGTCTGGATTTATCAATTCTGGCAAAGAACCAAAACCTCTCTCCTAATTTTGTAAAGAATAAACTGGCTCCGGGTATCAGCGCCAAGCGCAGAAACCCCAATGTATTGGATCAGGAGCCACGAAACGGAGGACCTAATTACCGGAAAGAACTGGTCAATAATCCTTCCCCGGTTTCCGTCAGCAATCGTTCGAAGCGTAAAGTGATCACTGGTCAGTTTCCCTCAAGTGTACATAGTAGTAAAAGCTTATTAGCGGAAACCATGAATGTCTCTGAGCAAGAAGTAGATTTAGGAACCATAGAATACGATGAAGGCACATTAATTTTTTATGGTGCTGATGGGAAATCCGCTGCTCTCAACCCTTCAGATTTGAATACAGATTTTGCGGATAACTCTAATTGGTACGATGACATTTGTGATGGAAAAGTGACCGCAACTATCACTTATAAAAATGGAAAGCAGAAAGGCAAAACCGTTCATCTGGAGGACCCGCTCTCTGCTGCCTGGATCGCTACTACTCCTCCGGATTATGCCCCCCAAATTCAGCCAATTTCGACTATGTACGACCTGATTGCCGGAGCTGCTAATGAACGTTATACCCCGGAATTGAGTTTGGTATTTCCTATGTTTTACCGGCTTTATCGAATGCAGTGGGTTAACCTTGGAGATTTTCTGGCACCTTCTTTTAGAGAAACCATCGATCAGCTCATTGAAGAAGGAAAGTTCAAATACATTTATCAAAAAACGCCTGCCAAGGAGGCCAGAGCGGTTAGAGAAAGTATTTTTAAATTATTCAGAAACCCTGATTTCCCTTTCAACAATGAGCCCATTATTCCAAGTAATCAAACTACGGATATTACCAATATAGGAAGTGGTACTGATGAGCTTTTATTGCCTTATTATCCAGGGGATGGTGTTGATTATCCGGGTAGTCCGGCTCAGTGGTTTGCTATCCCACCAATTCTTTATCAGCAACTTAAAAACTGGCGAGATGGAAAGTTTTATACGCCGAGCGAATTCGATTTCAAAAATATGGATGAAATGGGCGCTTATTATCAATCCATATTTTTGAAGGCTGCCAAAAATGAACGTAAACGGCCCCTGCTCATGACCCGGGCTGTTTTGGAAACCTTGTACGGCGGAGGTTTTCATCCCGGAGTGGAACTGACCTGGCCAATGCGCCATAATCTTATTTATGCCGAGAATGAAATGGCTGACCGATGGGTATATGAAGGAAAATACAATTATAGCTTTTACGGTCTTCGGGAAGTGAGAATCAATGCTGCCAGTCCAGAAGAACAAGCTGAGATTTTTTATAACGATTTTGGATTTCAGATGAATCCGGAAGATATTCGGGAATCGATGCGCCCGAATAATAAAAAGAACTGGTTGTGGAAAATTACTCCGGGAGATATGACCAAATGGATGGGTATCCCCTGGCAATCCGATGCCGGTTCCTGTCAGGCAGTTTATGTGGAAAAGCAATACCCAATTCCTTCCTGGTGGGCCGCTAATCTGCCGGTACATGTTTTACCAGAAGATAGTTATTATAAATTATTAGACCCTAATATACTTCCGGAAACAAAGGCTAACATTTTCGCCAACCGACTGGATTGGCTGCATACTGCAAACACAGGGTTTATTGGTTATCATGCCGAAGGCGGATATCTGAATGGTTTGATTAATATGGTTTACCAATGGGATAAAATTGGTATTGTTACCGGACGAAAGATAGATATTCCTATAGAAACGATTCCGGAAATTATATATGTTGCCTTCAATGGAAAAGGCAGTGCACAAAAATCAAGATTGATGACAAAAGCTGCTTTACCAAAACAAAAGGCAGCTAAAAAAACCACCGGCCGAAGGGCTAAGCGGAAGAAAAGAAATTGATTAATGATCACGGAGGTTGTCATAGTAGGAAAGGGCATGGCTGCTCTGGTGCTTGCGTACTTGCTGAAGCAGGAAGGCATTAATTATGTTTTACTAGATCGGAAAACCGGGGTCAAAGCTTTCGATCTGGCAGAAACATTACCGCCCTCAGCCCTGCCCTTACTACAATCAATTGGCTTGCTGGAATTATTCGAAAAACACAGCATCCGCAAGACCTATGGATATCATTCTCTTTGGGGAAATGACAGGCTGGCGAATCACAATTTTTATTTTTATCATCCCTACAAGTATGGTTTGAAAATTGACAAACGCAATCTATTAGCTGATCTGGAGCAAAAAACCGGAAGTAAGAATATTCCATACGAATATCTAATTCAACTCAAAAAGGAAGCCGGGGAGTTCCAGATTGTTTATCAACAAAATGGTATAAAAAACACATTGCAAACCCCAATGATTGTCGATGCCACGGGGCGAAGCAGGGCCGTCTTAAAATTACTGAATGTTCCTTCTATCGACTATGATGGCACTTTATCATTTACCTGCCACTTAGCCCGAAAGAAACATCCGGACCTAAAGCATGATGTATTTGTTGAATCCTTTAAAGAAGGTTGGGGACTGGTATCGGGGCTTAAAAAAACGCAAAATGTAATTTCTATATTCACTCATCGGGAAAGTCCTATTTTTCATAGCGTTTCTTCTTTCCAAAACTGGAAGACAATCTTAAGAGAAACAAAGTATCTCAAACATTTTTTATCCGATGATTCCGCACCGAAAGTCAAAGGGAAACGAGCCAACTCTTCAAGGCCCCAGAAAATAACCGGCAACGGCTGGCTCGTAATCGGAGATGCGGCACTTGCTTTTGATCCGCTTTGCTCTCACGGTATCAGCAATGCCATTTATACCGCCAAAAAAGCGGCAGCAGCCATAGTCCGCAAAACAGATTTCACAGACTATGACAAAAGTTTGCAGGATATTTTCCATACTTATCTAAAATCTAAAGAACATATTTATCGTCAGGAAAAGCGCTGGCAAAACGAAGCCTTTTGGATAAATCAAAAAGTAGCTATTTAATTTTTTATTCTATCGATGGATGTGAAACTGCTCCTGCCTTACCTTTTACCGGCATAAAAGCAGGTTTGGGATAAAACAAGGCTACATCATCTATATTTTCACCTTTCAAAAAACGTAAAATTGCCGAACCAGCTTGCGGATGGGTCAAAATCTGCTCATGCCCTGCATAGTCAATAATAATGTGACTACTATTGGAAAAGCCCCAACGCACTTCTTCTGCCTGATAAGGTGGAGTATTGAAATCAAGCGTCCCGCTCATAAACAAGGTTCGGACATTACTAATCAGTGGTTCCCGAAATTCATCTCCCAGATCGGGAAAAGGCCAAACTACCTCAAAGTCAAAATTAGCCATATTAGCAAACATGCTAAGCTTCTCTTCCGCCTTGATCCGCTGTTGCCGAAGCGGACTAAGCCCCGAAGCCGCATCCATAGTCATGGACATCCCTTGGATACCATAGAATCCCCCAATCCTTCTCTGAACAAACCATTGTAAAATGCTGTAGTCTCCCTGGTCTATGCTGTAAAGGAAGCGGGGAAAGACGGGAATATCTGAGGCATCTCCTATATCATATCTCAAAAGTCGATTGATGGTCTTAGCTCCTACTTTAAGCGTCATGGTCTCTTGTGTAATCGGAGAAACGATTTTTAGTTCTACCGGTTCTTTTTCCAGTTTTTCCATTACACGTTGATACAAAGCCATAAAATCCGGAACATCTTTATTTACATTCGGATCGGCATCTGATAACAAAGCAATCTTACGAAATTGTACATCCATTGACAGGGGCAATTTGAAGGTATGATCCAATCCTTCTACTCCAATTAAAACGGCATTACTTACACGCTCACCATGATATTTAATATAAGCTTGTCCCAGATGGGAACCATAGCTAAATCCTAATAATGCAAGTTTAGAATAGCCCAGTGCTTTTCGCAAGGTTTCAATATCCGCTACACTTTCCAGTGTGGTATATCCATTTAAGTCAACCCCTCTTTCCTGATAAGCTTCCCAGGCTTTTTGCCCCATCTTCGCAAAGTGCTTATGCATGACCGTTTCATCCAGCAAAATATTTTCGGGTAAGGCTTCCTGCCAAATATACAAAACCCGGTTTCGTCCGATTCCCGTCCCTCGCTGATCTAAAAGAATCACATCTCCTAAGTCCAGAAATGGCAACCAGTGCTCTAAAAATTCGGGGTTCTCCGCCTGCCAGGTACAACTTGCTCCGGGTCCGCCTTCTAAATAAATAAGCGGTGCCTGCGGCTTGGGATTAAAGCTTTTCAGTCGAATGAAATGAACATTGATATCCTCCGAATCGGGATTAGCGCGATTCTCCGGCACTTGTAAATCCCCTACCTCCCCCCTTACTTCCTGCCCCGAGTGACTTTTAAAAGTTTTTGCGGATAGCTTTAAGTCATTGCCAGGATTTTGCCCATTTAGCGTGTAAAGACCAATACATAAACAAATAGAGAGGTATAAATATTTCATTTTCAAATTTTCTTTCAAGGTAAGTCCATCACTAAACGTTTTTCGAAAAAAACGTCCAATCAAAGTTCAGAACAGACAGAAGATTTATTCCCTGGGTTCAATTCAATTGATACGCTTAAAATGCTTACTCAGGCATTCTCCTTGCCGATTCGTCGATATAGTCAAAAGGTTTTTAATTTTTGTTTATTTTTCACGAATGGAGCAGAGAAAGCACACACTTCTGGATTGGGTTACTCAGAACCGCGTTCTGACGCATGTTTTATTCTGGTCATTCATACTCCTGATTGCGCCAATGACTTCTGCCGAAAATATCCGCAGTACCGGAGAAGCGCTACTTTTTCGGGCAGTTGCTTTACCCCTGAAAATCATTCCGACTTATTTCCTGGTTTATTATCTCGTTCCAAATTTTTTCAAAAAAAGGAAATATTTCCTTTTTTCAGTTTACTTCCTATTCTCCTCCATTGCTTTCACCATTCTTTATCGGTTTAATAATATTCATGTTGCCGAATCTATTATTGGTCTGAATCAACCTAAAGAATCCCTGTTGGAAATCATTTATCAGTTCGATTATACTATCCCGAATTATTTTTTTAAAATTTACTTTTATACTTTTCTTTTCATTACCGTCAAAACCTTTAAAGATCGTGCTATTAAAGAACGGCAGCTTGAGTCTTTGCAAAAGGAAAAAGCCGAAGCTGAACTTAATTTTTTAAAAGCCCAGATCCACCCTCACTTTTTATTTAACACACTTAATAATCTTTATGCGCTGACCCTCGACAAGTCGGATGAAGCGCCGGAAGTAGTAAGCAAATTATCTGATATTTTGGACTATATGCTTTATCAGTGCAAGGATCCTAAAGTATTAGTCGCGAAAGAAATTGATTTATTAAAGCATTATATTGATTTGGAAAAAATCCGCTATGGAGATCGTCTGGAATTAAATTTTGAGCATTCTATGGATTCTTTGGACTCCAAAATTGCCCCTTTGATTTTAATTTCATTAGTAGAAAATGCTTTTAAGCATGGGGTGAGTAGTACCTGGCAAAAAGCCATCATCAAAATTTATTTAACCGTAGAGAAAGGAGTATTAAACTTTAGCATTTTTAATACCAAAGCGCCTTGCCAGCAAAGTGATCAGATGAATTATAAAAAGGGAATAGGCATGAAAAATATTCGACGACAACTGGATTTGGTATACCCAAAACAATATGAATGGAACCATACGGAAACGGTAGATTCTTATGAAGTGAACTTAAAAATAATCTTATGAAAAAAAGGATAAGATGCCTTATCGTTGATGATGAGCCTCTGGCTATTGGTCTTCTGGAAAAACATGTTCAACAGTTTTCTCAACTGGAACTGGTCGCCAGTTGCTGGAATGCAATGCAAGCTTTTGAAATACTAAAAGAACAGGCTATTGACTTGATCTTTCTGGATATTCAAATGCCTGGTTTGAACGGGATCGAATTTGTCAAATCACTTCAGAATCCACCCTGCTTCATTTTCACCACTGCATACCGGGATTATGCCGTAGAAAGCTACGAACTAAATGCCATTGACTATCTGCTCAAACCGATTACTTTTAATCGCTTTTTTAAATCGATTAATACCTATTTTGACAAAATTCATAATATATCCGCCCCCATTGCGAATCCGCCGCTTGCAGAGAGTGATGAATTTATCTATGTCAATACCAATCGGAAATTCGTAAAAGTAAATTTTGCAGATGTACTCTTTATCGAAAGTATGAAAGACTATGTACAGATTCATCTGGCGGAGCAAAAAATCATTACCAAAGACAAAATCAGTAAGTTTAATACAAAGCTTCCCGGGCATTTTATTCGGGTACATCGGTGTTTCATTGTGAACGCCCGGAAAATAACAGCTTATACCTATCAGGATATTGAAATCAACAACCGCGAAATCCCCATTGGAATTTCTTATAAAAACAATGTGATGCAGTTTCTAAAGCAAAAGACCTAGGCAAAGAATAATGATTATCCTTTCTGGAATTGACCTTTTATGGAGTGGCTAAAAGCAGTTTCTCTCCTGGAAATCAGCTTATACTTACCAAATAGCCCAAAATCTGTTAAACTTCTACTAAAATCAGCAAAGTATTTAGGCTAAATCCTCATAGTCATCTAACAAATCATTAAATTTATAATATAAACCCACACAAAGGCGATTAAACTTTTAGAATTCTTGTTTTCAAACCTTTAAAAACACTTAGCACACCCAAAATTGGTTAATTATTACTCAAGCTTCTGAAAAAGATAAGAAGCGGCGCAAAAATTGATTAAATGCTATTTAAAGATAGATTTTGCCATTCGTTGATTGGGCAATTCGTTGAAAACCGAAACAAGAATATCGAATCACGAAAGAAAAAGATGCGATTATTAATCATTTTATCCTTTTTCCCTTTTGCTCTCTGGTCTGCTAATCCAACAGACTTAATACTCAATGCCCGGGTCGCAACGACTTTGAGCGGAGTCAGCATTTTTCCGGATTCTACATTTGAAAAACAGTCTACAAGTAGCTTTAAAGTCGGAGAGTTACTCGAAGTTTTGCGTGAAACGGTTTCCGAATACGAAGATGCTTCACAGAACCAAAAGTTTAAATGGTATAAAGTACGCTCTCTAAAGGGCAAGGAAGGTTGGGTCTATGGAGACGGAATTGCCGTGATGATTCCGAAAAATCAAATCGATCCCAAGCTTAAAACTATACACCGGCAAAAGTACCATTTTAATAATGGTTTTGAAAAGTCAATCGCCTGGATAGGAGGTATTGAAGGAAGAGATAATTTTCATGAAAAAGACTTTTTGAATCCCCCTTATAAGGAATATTATATTATCATCACAAATGAGCGAGGAAACTGTGTTTTCGTTAACCATAGCAGCGAAAATGCACGGGGCAAGATGAATCCACGTCATATTCTTTTCCATGATACAACCGGCGATGAAATCCCCGAATTGTTGTTGCAAACCAGTAGCTTTTCTTCTGATGACGGTTTCGAAAACCGGATTTTCGAGATTTACAGCTTTCAGGCCGGTGGTTTCAATCGCATTTTTGAAGAGAGAATGAGCCTTCCTCATAAAAATAATAATCCCTCTCCTGCTATTTTTAAATTTGTCGAAGTTGATGAGCAAATTATCCGAATTGCTTATGTAGATTACTTAGCCTGTAATAATTACATGCAATCACACGATTATGGAAAATACCTCAAACAAAAAGAATACTGTGTAGAATATGTCACTTATACTTATTCCTGGAATGAACGGACCCGGCAGTATCGCATGATGTATAAAGAGAGTCGTACGGCTCCGGTTCTCGGAGCCAGAAGAGATATGCTGGTAATCAAGGAAGAGCCTTCGGTTATTGGAAAACCAATCACTACTATTGGTCGATCTGATCGCATGGAATTAATCAAACAACATGATCGAAGCGTTTTGGAAAATGGTGTCAAAAAATCAGTACCCTATTTTTATGTGAAATTAAAAGATGGGAGAAGCGGATTCGTAGAAGCCGAACATGTTGGTTTTATTGATATTGAACACACACCGGTACTCAATTCATATTATCAGTCACAGGAAACAGCAATAGAAAAGTGGAAGACAGAATATTTCTTTTTAACCATCAGTGGAGATAATCGCTCTTCTTTTACAGAAATTAAACCTTAAACCTACAACTTCTTAATCCCTTTCTTCGCTGCCTGCATGGGAATGCTAATACAGCGTTTTTCCATATAGGACATCATCCGGTTGAGCAGATCAAGCGTATTTGTATCAAGACCTTCCAATTCCTTTTTGAAAACATTATTCATGGCATGTGCCTTCACTTTTTTGATCTCGACAGGCACTTCTTTCATTGCCAGTTCAATCTTTCTTTCTTCAAAAAGAATTTCAAACTCTTCGAGCTTTTTATCAATGATTTTTTGCCCGTGACCAACTTCCTTTTCTCTAAAGGAAAGATTTTCTGAAGCCAATTGGCGCAGGTCTTCAATTTCTATATAATTAACATTAAAATACTCTATAACCTGAGCATCAATATTATTGGGAATGGCTAAGTCAATAAGGAGTTTTTCTTCGGTTTCACCATTCAGCAATTGCTCATAAAGGGGAATATCTACCATCGCTCTGGTAGCACCGGTACAAACAATCATACAATCAAAGCCCTGTTTGTACGTATTCAAATCCTCTAAAGGATAAGCTTCTCCACCAACCAAAGTCGCTAAAGATTCGGCTTTGGCAAGTGTCCGGTTGAATACTGCAACATTGGAAAAACCGTGTTTATGCAAAAACTTGGAAACCAATTTATTGGTTTGCCCGGCACCGACCAATAAAACTCTGGCATCTTTTGCCGTCTTTGAAGCCAATAACTTCTGAATAGCCAGAGATACAACGGATACGGGTTTCTCTCCGATACGGGTATTTGCATATACTTCCTTAGCCGTTTCAACCGACACCTTCATCGCCAGGCGAATACGATCTCCTGTCAAGCCCCACTTCTGACATTGATCATAGGCTTCTCTCAACTGGCGCAATATTTCCCGCTCTCCAACTACGAGAGAGTTCATTGAAGCGGCTACTTCAAAGAGATGGTTTAAAGCTTCACGACCGTCAAAATATTCTACGATTTCAGGTAGGCAGGATAAGCTACCATTGGAGAGTTGTGGATTAATGTACTGGAAGAAAGCTTTTTGAAAAGCTACATTATAGGTGGTTGATGCTACAAAAAAATACAAGACCCGATTGCAGGTAGATAAATACAGTAATTCATCCAAACCAAATTCGGCTTTTAGCGCCTCTAATTTTTCTTTAGAAACGTCATCAATCACATATTTTCCCAACTTATTCAGGTTGGTATTCTTATGTGTAATTGTTAGTATTTTATAATTTTCCAGCATCTTACATCTAAGTAACTACAAAAATAGGGCTGAAGTCTAAATTTTCTGTCATAATTCTGTAAACAAGAAATAAAGCGCCTCTGATCAATTATAAAACACTCATTTCCAGTACATAAACATTTCAAATAAAAAAGGAACTTTCCCCCTGATTCCATCGTAGTTACAACTATCTTTATTCTTTGCTCAATTTCATGTACTTTTGCGCAAAAAATAACTTGTGCCGCGTTAATCATACACTTGGCAAAATCACCGAATATTAAACCTTATAGATATGTATCGAACTCATAACTGTGGTGCACTTCGCATCGAAGACGTCGGAAAAGAAGTTACATTAAGTGGTTGGCTACAGGCCAGCAGAGATTTTGGAGGAATGACTTTCATCGACCTTCGGGATCGCTATGGTATTACTCAATTGGTTTTCAATGCAGAGGATAATAATGAACTGGCAGAGCGCGCTCAGAAACTGGGCCGGGAGTTTGTCTTAAAAGTAGAAGGACGTGTTCGGGAGCGTAGTAACAAAAACCCTAATCGCCCGACGGGAGATATCGAAATCGAAGTACATACTTTAAGTATTTTAAATGAGTCCAAGGTCCCTCCTTTTACGATCGAAGATGATACAGACGGCGGGGATGACTTGCGCATGAAATACCGATACCTGGATATTCGAAGAGCGCCGGTCAAAGAGAGTTTGATTTTTAGAAGTAAACTAGCTATTGAAACGCGAAAATATTTGTCCGAGCAAAACTTTGTAGAAGTAGAAACTCCGGTATTGATTAAAAGCACACCAGAAGGGGCCAGGGATTTTGTAGTACCCAGCAGGATGAATCCCGGACAATTTTATGCCTTGCCACAGTCGCCACAGACTTTCAAACAAATTCTTATGGTTGCAGGTATGGATCGCTACTTTCAAATCGTCAAATGTTTCCGCGACGAAGATTTACGCGCTGACCGCCAACCGGAGTTTACTCAAATCGATTGCGAGATGGCATTCGTCACCCAGGAGGAAATTCTAAACACTTTTGAAGGATTGACCAAACATCTTTTCAAATCCATGAAGGGTATCGAGTTGCCGGATTTTCCCCGGATGGATTATGATGAAGCAATTCGCTTATACGGTTCCGATAAACCAGATCTTCGCTTTGGTATGCAATTCGTAGAGCTCAATGATGTAGCCAAGGGTAAGGATTTCAGTGTTTTCAACAATGCAGAACTCATTGTTGGAATTTGTGCCGAAGGGCAGGCCGAAACCTATTCCAATAAAGACATTAAAAAGCTGACGGAATGGATGCAAAGACCACAAATTGGTGCAAAAGGTCTGGTATATGTGAAGGTAAACGCTGACGGAACATTTAAGTCCTCCGTTGGAAAATTCTACGATGATGCCGATTTAAAAATATGGGCAGATAAGTTTGGTGCCAAAGCCGGGGATATGCTCTTGATTCTTTCCGGAGAAGCCGAAAAAACCAGAAAGCAATTAAATGAATTACGCCTCGAAATGGGTCGTCGTATGGACTTAATCCAGGAAGGTGATTTCAAACCACTTTGGGTTATTGATTTCCCTCTTCTGGAATGGGACGAGGAATCCGAGCGGTTTCATGCCATGCATCATCCTTTTACTTCTCCCAAAAAAGAAGATGTTCCCCGTATGCTCACCGGCGATCATGAAACGATGAAGAGTTTGCGAGCTGATGCTTATGATCTCGTTATTAATGGTGCAGAAATCGGCGGGGGCTCTATCCGTATCCATGATCGTGCGCTGCAATCCCGAAACTTTGACCTGCTCGGCTTTAGCAAAGAAGAAGCATTGGCACAGTTCGGTTTCTTACTCGGAGCATTCGAATACGGTGCCCCTCCACACGGAGGAATAGCCTTTGGTTTCGACCGCCTTTGCGCAGTGATGAATGGACAATCCTCCATTAGAGATTATATCGCTTTCCCTAAAAATAACCAGGGAAGAGATATGATGATCGATGCTCCTGCCTCAATTGACCAAACACAATTGGACGAGCTACGCATTGATTTGCAGAAAGAGATGAGTTCATAGCTTATACCTGCAATAGAACATTTAAAGTGCATGTGCCTGGCTCAAAAATTCAGTTTTGGAAGTAGGTCTTAGGCGTCAGGCATTGGGCATCAGGTATAGAGTTTCCCGGGGTGTATGCCTAATACCAAAAATCTATCACCTATTTCAAGGAAATAAAAGCGCTTGATATTCTATTAACTTACTGATTCTCTCTTTAAAATCGTTTTAAGGCTTTGTTCTTACTTCTTTATTTTTACAATGTTTATCCATCCAGGTAGTCATTTCCCAGAGCATGTGCATAACTGATTCCCGGGCGCGATAACCATGACTTTCATGCGGAAGCATTACCATTCTCACATTAGCTCCGTGGCCTTTGAGTGCCGCATAAAACCTTTCGCTCTGCATTGGGAAAGTTCCTGAATTATTATCCGCTTCACCGTGAATTAGCAGAATGGGCTCTTTGATCTTATCCGCATGCATAAAAGGAGACATTTTGAAATAGGTCTCGGGGGTTTCCCAGAAAGTCCGTTCTTCGGACTGAAAACCAAAAGGAGTCAGGGTTCGATTATAGGCACCACTTCGGGCAATTCCCGTGGCAAATAAATCAGAGTGTGCCAGTAGATTAGCCGTCATAAATGCTCCATAGGAATGTCCTCCTACTGCAATTTTATCCGGATCGGCTACTCCTTTTTCTACGATAGTATTAACTGCTGCTTCAGCACCTGCGACCAATTGCTCCACAAAAGTTTCGTTGGGCTCTTCGGCCCCCTCTCCAATTATGGGCATTCCAAAATTATCAAAAACGGCATAGCCCTGCGTCACCCAAAACAGCGGTGAGCCCCAGCCTATTCGAATAAATTTATATGGAGAGTCCGAAACCTGACTCGCCGCTTCAGCGCTTTTAAACTCTCTTGGATAAGCCCACATTAATACCGGTAGCTGACCATCTTTTTGCTGATCATAATCGGCAGGTAAGTAAAGCGTTCCGGAGAGTTCTACGCCATCTTTTCGCTTGTATTTAATAAACTCTTTTTGTATTCCTTTTAAAGCTTTATACGGGTTTTCAAAATAAGTGATTTGATCCAGTTTTCCCGTATTCAGGTTTCTCAAAAAGTAATTCGGAACTTCTTCCTTGGCTTCTCTCCTGGTTAAAACGATGCCTTTATTTTCATCAATTATCGTTAGAGGAGATTCATAATAGGGCGCTTCAGAACGCCACAAGCGGGTAGATGTTTTGTTTTCTAAATTAAAAATATCTACAAAAGGGCGATTCCCTTCGGGTGAAGCACCCAGCCCGGTCATATAAATGGATTTTTCGTCTTGAGTAGTCTGCAAAACAAGACGACCATATTTGTTGCGTTTGGTTTCGAAGCCACCGGGATCATTATATCTATCTTCCCAGGATCGATCAAACAGAATGTCTTTTCCCTGACTCGGTTTGGCGGGATTCCATAAACTCGTAATTTCTTGTCGATTCTGCCACCACCATTCATAGGCGATTGCCATTTCATCATTTCCCCAGTTAATTCCTCCATAACGCAATTTGAAAGCAATCGCTTTTTGGGGCTCGCCATTAAACGGCGCCTCCAGCAAATACATTTGATCCCGGATTGCACTTTCTTTTCTGGGGTTTCCATCATCCTGGGCTTCTACCCAATACAGTGTTGCCGGTTTATCCGCTCTCCAATCATGTGAGCGCGGTCCGGTCCGAACTGCACCAAAGCCTTTAGGAATATTTTCGGCATGGGGAATATCTGCCAGTCGAGTAACGATATTACCTTCCTGATTATAAATCTCGATCGTATACGGAAAACGACTGTAAGGTACGATGTAAGAAAAGGGTTTCTTAACCGTCATAATCATCACATAACTTCCGTCCGGAGAAATACTAAATCCGCGAATAATTCCGGGGTTTCCAAATAATTTTGATTCCCCCATTCCCAATTTAACCAGTCTGAGTTGCGTTTTTGTGTAGTATTCAAATAAAGCCTCGTCATGTGCATTTTTTAATAAATCCTGATAAGTACGAACAGCTGCCTTGTTTCCTTTATTTTCTTGTATAGTAGGTCCAAAAGGGCGAATACTTTTAACCGGCGCTGCGCCTCTATCCAGTAAAACAGATTTATATAAAAGTGTTACATTATCAGAAAACCAACGGTAAGGCAATCCGGACATGGCATCATTAATTATAGCTCCAGTAATACGACTGGCTTTAGCTGTTTTGGTATCAGTTACCCAGAGTTCCAGACCATTTTCGAGTGTAATGGTAAAAGCTATTTTGGAACCATCCGGTGACCAGCTCACAT
Organism: Saprospiraceae bacterium; assembly: GCA_028280415.1. Lineage (GTDB taxonomy): Bacteria > Bacteroidota > Bacteroidia > Chitinophagales > Saprospiraceae > JAHDHW01. The sequence continues at coordinate 14,555 of JANQLV010000061.1, read as the reverse complement.
TCTCGATTTTCGGATTGAGGGGCAGGCCACTTATTTCTGTTTCCTTTTGATCGGCCATAGACTTCAACTTCATACCATTATAGTATGCCGAACGGCTCGAACTATTTGTTCGGGGATTAATTCTTATCCCGGCAATCCGCAATTCTTCCTGAGCAACCTCTTCTATAGACGGGAGGCTAGGCCTGGAGAGTAATAGCATCTGATCCCCCGCGGGACTTAGACTCGCCGCTGGTGTTGGTTCTGCATCGATCAGATCGGCTATATCCTTTGGTGGCATTTGGTAGGAAAGATTATCCTGTGCAGTTAATGGTTTTATCATAATAGTCAAAATGGTTAAACTCAATGCTCTTAATAGCAAGGAAGACGGATAAATGAGTTTATACATGATTCGGCATTTTAAGTAATTTACGTTACAATTTATTTTTTTAAAGGCGTTGATTAACAGTTATCAGAATTGAATTTATCCTTCTAAAACATTCTAATAACTTTCAGAATTATCCAAAAAATCTTTTTGCCCCTTTTATTGAAAATAAAGTTTAAATAATTAACTAAAAAAATAATTTCCCTTATTATTTCCGATTTTTTATTTCCGATCTACGAAACAGGGAAATATCATCAAGAAACTATTCTTTTAGTCCGTTCTTATCACGAAGATAGGAAACAAAAGTCAGAGGTCAAAGATCAAGATACAAGCCCTTTTATGATCGCACATTATTATTATAAATTTAGGCAACAGCCGAATATTTAACTTATGAAAACTACAAAGATCAATCCCGGAACATAGTTTTATTTTCCGAAGACCCTTCGGTTGACAAGCTTTCGAGACAACCTGAGTAAATTATGATTGGTAGTAGTATGTTAGATCAGTTGATAAAATTTCAGGTTCTGCTCTTAATATCAAGATAATCCAGAAAATAAACAATTTTTAAGGAAAAGCTATTTACCTGAGGGGCCTCCAATAAGCCATTAAGATTCGTAAAATAGGACTCCCCAATATCTGCACTCTCTTTGAAGATCGAGTTTTTCCAAACAAAAAATAAATCGCTGCCGGGTGCAAATCGCCAGCGATAAACCATATCGATATTAAAAATATTAAAACTCGTATTGTGCAGGGAGTTGTTTTCGAAGTCTAGCCCCTGATATTCCGTCAAGCCCAGGCTTCCTTCTTTTTCCAATAGATTAAACCCTTTGTATTCAACCCTTGTCCAGTAATGTCTGGCTCTAAGACTTAAAGACATATTATTCGTAAAAATATAATTACCGGAAAGGGTATTTTCAAAAATCATCTGATCTCTGCGGCTAAAGATGATATCCTCCTCTGCTATTCTCTGAAAGCCAAGGCCCGCATCATTGGGACTAACATAGCCAATATCATTTTTGAGAATCGTATTTTCCACTTCCAGCATAAAAAACAACTTATCATTGATCCTAAACCGGGGTTCAATTGAAAGCTCCAGAATGTTTCTTCCCGGAGTAGTAAAGGAGGTGAATCCTACATCAAATTCGTAAGCAAATTTCCTTCTAAAGTCTGAAGAGCCCCAAAATCCGAATGTGCCATTTCTCGGAACGAGATAATAACTACTAAAATCTCCGGTTCTGGGTTCAAAATAATCTCTGTTTCGAAAAGGACGGATAGATCCAAAAGCTCCGAATGCAAAAAAGTTTCGAGTAACCAGAAAAGACCGGAAATTCCAGTTGTAACTGGTGAAAGCATTTTGTTCTTGTAATCGGCGATACTGCATCCAGGACCAGACTCCTCCCCGGTTAAACGGTCCAAATGGTTTGAAGATGTTATAATTAAATCGAAAAGCCAGGGTTTTTTGATTCGCCCTAAAATTAATCCCTAAATCATTAATATCGTAGTGGCGACTATCCGTGCTGTATTGGACGCCATATTTAAAATTTCCTCTAGTCTTTTCAAACTCTATCCGGTAAGTATGCCCCAAACCAATACTATCCCGATTAGATTCGGTATCAATACTGCTGTAATATTTTTGACTCAATGCTCCACGTCCGTTAATAGCATAAGAGTTATCCTTGTTTCTTAGTGAAAAATCCGTCCCGGTCACATTCGCTTCATAATCACTGCCAGATCGCCATACATTCGTATTAATCAGGGACAGGTAAGAATTATTTTTTAAATTCTGATCCAGTACAAAGATGTTGTAATTGGTTAAAGGGTCCGTCTGGATTTCTCTTTCTTTGCCGGTTTCCTCATCCTTGACAATTGCAAACATTTCCGCAGAAGTAGCATTAAAAATACCGAGGCCCAAACCATTCTTGGTTCGCCCGGAGACTTTCGTTGCATTAATGAGCTGAGAAACTGTTGGATTACTGCTAACAACTTCAAAAGCTTCCAATTGATCTTCTACCTCATTATATTTCAGCGGGCGGCCGCCGATTCGACGGGAGTAAAACAGGCCCCCTTTGTTAAATAGCTCCGTTCCTTCGGTAAAAAATTGCCGATTTTCATCAAATTGTATTTCAAAGGGTGAAAGGTTTAATACCTGATTGTCCGACTGAGCCTGTCCAAAGTCGGGAATTAAGGTCATATCCAAAGTAAACGCATCATTGATTCCATACTTGATATCCATTCCTCCATTGAAGGATTTACCCCATTGGCTTTGGGGCGATGCTTCCCTATCATAACTATTTTCAAAATAACTAACGATAAAGGGCGTCGCAGATAAGCGCACCGGGGATTTGATATCTTTAATGCCATGTAATTTGCCGGATTGGTTAAGAAATCCACTGATTTCAGGTTTGACTTCATTCCAATAAGATTGCTGACGACTCCGTCGAACCATTCTTACAAAATTGATATTCCAAACTTGTTGTTCGACTTTCGGGAAGCGTAGAGCCGAATAGGGTATTTTCATTTCTACGATCCAGCCCTGATCTGTATACCTCGTTTTGCTTTGCCAAACTGCATCCCAGTTTCGATCCCCCCCTAATACACGCCCGCCGTTTCCGTTTAAGGCGGAGTATTTGGTATCAAACTGAACCCCTGAAGAGGTCACTATAAAACCACTGCCATTCAAGCCATCCTGATAGGGGTCAAGTATCACTCCAAACCAGTCGGTAATCCCAACTTCATCCCGCTCGGAAAGTTGTCGCAAAATACTATCCGGGTTTTCGTCCATGAGATTAGCCGCGATATATACCGCTTTATCATCATAAAGGATCTTCACAATTGTTTTTTGTGTAGCCGATACGCCCGGATTCGGTTCATTTTGAATAAAATCACCAGCCTCGGGAGCTGTTTGCCAATCGGATTCATCCAGAAATGCATCAATTTTTATTTCAGATTGGGCGCGTTTGGTATTCAGATTTTTAAAACTCAAGGCATCCTCCGTTTGACCGATCACCTGAAATACACAGGTAGAAAACAGGATGAGTAGTAATTGTCTTGACATCGACTATACTTTTATTTTTGATTAGCTGGCTAAAAATAGTCTTGTTTGCTCGTTTGGCAACACAAAATATACCAAATGCCTTAATTTTCAGATAAGTAACATATTTAATTTTATCATCTTTAAGTATTTAAACATAGTTTGTCCGCTCTACGAGACAGCGGCATTTTCTGAAACTTAAATTAAATATTGATTTTCCTCTCCGGCTCGTTATAAATTCGTAATTTTCGATTTCTAAATCATGTAAAGAAGGACTCAGGAGTGAATAATTTGATCCCACATTTCATCCAGGAAAAATACCGTTTAAACGAGCAAAAGGGCCATTTTATGGCGCTGGCTATGTTTATCGATATATCCGGTTTTACTCCTTTGACACAAACGCTGATGCGCGAAAGCACTGCCGGCGCCGAAAAACTCTCCAATAGTCTCAATCAGATTTTCGCTCCGATGGTAGAATTGGTCTATCGCCGCGGAGGCTTTATACCATATTTTGCCGGCGATGCTTTTACAGCCGTATTCTCGGATGATGATGCCAATATTAGCGTTCATGATTTTATGGTTACGGCACAAGAGCTCAGAGCCCTTTTTTCGCAAGAAGCCTTGAAAAAAACCGTACTTGCAGATTTTGAAATCGGGATAAAAACGGGGCTGTCTTATGGAAAGGTAGAGTGGGGAATAGTAGGCGCAGAACATAAAACCTTCTACTTCAGAGGACCGGCAATTGATGATTGTGCTGCTTGTCAGCATTATGCGGAAGGAGATGATATCATTTTTGATAAACATATCAGGAACCGGCTTGGCTCTGATCTCCTTGTCCTTGAATCACCGGAAATTGCCCCCGGTATCTTCAAACTCAATGTTCCATTAAGTATTCACGAAAATAATAGCAGAACCTATCTGTTGCCCAAGCTTGCAAAAGCTGTTCTTGAGAGGTTTCTCCCGGAGTCCGTTCTGAAGTTTGATCAGTCTGGTGAATTTCGCAATGTAATCTCTGTTTTCTGTAAATTTGAAGGCGTTGATACACACGAACAACTGGATAGATTTGCCACGATTATTCTGGCAGAAATCAATCGCTTCTCCGGTTATTTTAAAGAAATTGATTTTGGAGATAAAGGCGGGATTCTGCTTGGCTTCTTTGGCGCTCCCGTTTCTTTCGAGAACAATATTGAAAGAGCGCTGGAATGTGTGCTGGCCATTCGGGAAAATATCCAGAAACTGGATACGGACTGGGATTTAAAGTACAGACTGGGAATCACTTCGGGAGTAGCTTTCACGGGAATCGTAGGCGGTCGTGAAAGATGTCAATATGCCGCAGTAGGGAACTGGGTAAATCTAGCCGCCAGATTAATGATTTCTGCAGAATGGAACACGATCCTCGTTGATGGAAATATCCAAAAACACAAAAATTATACGTTTAAACACATTAGCGATAGCCAATACAAGGGGATCGACGGCATTATTCCAACTTATGAATTAATTGGCCGAAATATCGAAGACAAGCCGGTTTTTACCGGCAATATGATTGGCCGGGATGAAGAGCTTAAAAGACTGGTCGCTTTTGCAGAAAGTATTTTCTATAAAGAATTTGCAGGGATTTATTATATCTATGGTGAAGCGGGAATCGGAAAAACGCGACTCTCTTTTGAACTTAAAAGAAAACTCTGGGAAATAGGTACGCCAAACTGGTTTACCTGTCAGGCCGATCAGATTCTGAAAAAACCATTTAATCCTTTTATTTATTTTTTAAAAACTTACTTTGAACAATCCTCGGAAAACTCTTTAAAGGAGAACATCAAAAATTTTGAAGATCGTTTCGACTGGTTAATTCGAGATATCCAGCTTGTTCAGAATCCCAAAGCCCGGATCATCAGTCAGGAATTACAAAGAACCAAATCTATCATTTCTGCCCAAATTGGAATTTTTTATCCCAACTCTCTGTGGGAACAGTTAAATGCCAAAGGGAGATACGAAAACATCCTCAGTACCTTTGAAAATATTTTTAAAGCAGAAGCACTGATCAGACCGCTGGTCATTGAACTGGAAGACGGGCACTGGTTCGATGATGACTCCAAAGTATTTCTAAAAAACTTTGCCCGAACAATCGGAGATTTTCCAATTTTCATTCTGGTGACTTCGAGGTATAATGATGACGGAAGCAAACCCAAACTACTGGATGAAGAAACGCTTACCCGTTTTCAAATACCTACGCAGGAAGAGGATTTGAATATACTTTCCAAAGAGGCTTTAAAAAAGTTTACAGAAGTTTGGCTGGATGGAAAAGTGAGTGAGGACGTGGTCGATATGTTGTATAAGATCACTAATGGAAATCCTTTTTACGTAGAACAAATCCTTGAATATCTCAAAGAAAGTAATTTACTACATCTGGTAGGTGATTTGTGGAACATCAAAGAAAAAAGTGTCAAAGTAACGAGTTCTATCAATTCTATTCTGATGGCTCGCATTGATCGACTCTCGAATTTGGCAAAGGCTACAGTCAAAGCTGCCGCAGTGATCGGACGAGAGTTTGAGATTCCTATTCTCCGGGAAGTTATGAAACAAAATCAGGCCTTTCTGGAAAAGAATGGAAACGCCAGCAAAGTGCTCAAGCAACAAATCAGAACTGCCGAACAGGGACAGATATGGCGTGCGATGAATGACCTGAGGTATATTTTCAAACACTCTTTGCTTAGAGAGGCCGTTTATCAAATGCAATTGACGGCCCGATTAAAAGAGTTGCATAAGCTCATTGCCGATGCTATCGAAAAGCTTTATCCGGATAGTATTGAAGAACGTTACGTCGATCTTGCTTTTCACTATGGGCAGGCAGAGGTGGAGGACAAAACCAATCTTTATCTGGAAAAGGCAGCAGATCATGCCCGACGCAATTTTCAGAACCAACAGGCTTTGGATTTTTACAATACGCTCCTGCGAAACATCGAAGATAAAGATCATCCCCGGGTCCAAATCCGAACTTTGCTCAAAAAGGGCTCTGTTTTACAGCTAATCGGTGAATGGGAAGCCTGCGAAAAAGTATGTACCCAAGCACTTAATGCCGCCAATCAGCTCGGCGACAAATTGCTGCTGGGCAGAGCAAATAATAACCTCGGGCGCATGCTGATGCTCCGGGGTGAATATGACAAAGCAAAGGAATATCTCGAAACTGCCTCTAGTCTATTTGATGAAATCGAGGATTTACATGGTATCCTCAATGTACTTGGCAACCTGGGGAACCTGAATCTGCGACAGGGTCAGTATGTAAAAGCCAAAGATTTTTTCATTAAGAGCATAGAACTCAGCAAAAATCTGAATCACACCAACAATATGTCCCAGATCATTTCCAACCTGGGACTCACTCATATGAACCTGGGCGAATACGATGCCGGTATCCAGTGTCAGCTAGATGGTTTAGCCGTTTGCTCCGAATCCAATGATAAACAGGGAATGGCTACTTTGCACACCAATGTAGGAATTGTTTATTATGAAAAAGGCGACTATGATGCTGCACTGGAACATTATCAAAAAGGACTGGAGCTGAGCAGGGAGTTGGGCAACAAATTCCTGATGTCTATCGCAATCGGATGTATTGGAACAGTATATCAAAAAAAGGGGAATTTTCAGCAGGCGATGGAGCATTTTGTCCAGGATTTAGAACTGGTGGAAGAACTGGGGGACAAACAAGGACTCTCTATCGTGATTGGTTTAATCGGAGAGTTGCGTAGCGTAGAAGGGGAATTTGATCTGGCGATTCACTATCTCAATCGCTCGCTGACTTTGAGCAAAGAGCTGAATTATAAAAAAGGGATCGCCAAAGCTGTCAATACACTGGCAGATATCTACCGCCTGCAAAATATTCATGAAAAAGCGATCGAGTATTATGATCAGGCTATTGAAATTTCGAGGGAGATCAATAATCGTCTGGTACTTTGTGCCAGTCTGATTGAGAAAGGACAGGTCTTGATTTCGCAGCAAGCCTACAAAGATGCGGTTTTAGTCTATAGGGAAGCCATGCAGATTGCCAAAGAGTTGGGCAACCCTGACTTATTATTTGACGTACAGTTATATGCATGCGTTATTGCTTTTTATACCGGAGAAACAATTACCAGGGATTTATCCTTTGAGCAATTGCTGGACATTGCCCGGGGCGAAGAAGAACAGGCTGCTGTTTATTATGAATGGTATAAAATCTCTCCGGAGAAAGATGAATATCGGCACAAGGCTTTCGAATTGTACACCAAGCTTTATGCAAATATTCCACAGTTTCAATACGGTGTCAGGGTAGAGGAATTACAGCAGCTAGCCAATAAATAAAAGAACTATACCGTTTACTCCTCAGAAATTATTTTTTATGGTCAAGATAATATCTCTTTTTTTTCTGATCACCAGTAGCCTGTTTGGCTGTAATAGTAAACCAGGCAATCATACTCATCCTCATGTAAACAATAATGACTCTCTTCAAACCGTCGGCCCTGACCACGAATTCAAGTATCAACTGGACAAACCAGACGAAACATTCAAATTACCTGAGATTTTACAAGAAATATCAGGCTTAGGAATTGATGATGCCGGTCTTTTTCTATACGCTGTACAAGACGAATTAGGTGTTGTTTATAAGCTTTCCAAAGCAGATGGTGAAATTGTTGAAAAAATCAAGTTTCATAAGGATGGAGATTATGAAGGAATCGAATTAATCGGAGAGGATGTATTTATTGTAAAAAGCACCGGAACCCTTTATCAGGTAAGTAACCTGGGGAAGACCAATCAGCAATTAAAAAAATTCAATTCTTTTTTAAGCAGAGAAAATGATGTAGAAGGTCTGGCTTATGATAAAAAGAATAATCGCTTATTATTAGCATGTAAAGGAATACCAGCAACGGGTGAATCCTTTGAAGTCGTTCGTTATAAAAAAGTCATTTATGGCTTTGATCTTAACAATAATACCTTAAATCCAGATCCCATTTATACTATTCAGCTGGAAAACATCCGCAAGTTCCTCGATGATCACCGTGGTTTGAGAGCCTATGAAAAGCTGATAGAATTCTTTTCGGTAGGAAAAGAAAACCTGACTTTTAACCCTTCTGCGATTGCCATCCATCCAATAAGCGGTGATATTTTTGTAACTTCTTCCAGTGGCAAAGTACTTATCGTATTGAATACAGAAGGAAATGTTATCCATATTGAAAAGCTCAAAAAATCAGTCCATGTTCAGCCTGAAGGCCTGGTTTTTGACAAATTTGGAAATCTTTATATTTCCAATGAAGGTAAAGGTGGAAAAGCCAAAATTCATAAATTCAATTATCAAAAATAGCCTTTTCAAGTCAAGATCAGTAAACTGACTTTTTCAATTAATTTAGAGGCCATTAAACAGGAAAAATATTGATATTCTCAATAGAGTTCTGAAATAAGTCTAAATAAAATGGCACGTCTTTTTACTATTCTTTTATTCGTTTTTATCGTTTTACAAATTCGGGCTCAGGATGTTATCATTTCCGGAAACGTAATAGATGCCCTTAGCCAAAATGCACTGGAGGCGGTTAATATTAGTATTGCCGGTAATATCCGAAAAGGGACGATAAGTGAAAAAGACGGTTCTTTTTCTATAGAAGTCGATAGTCTTCCGGTTACCCTGGTCTTTTCCAGTATTGGCTTTGAAACGAAAAAAATAGAAGTCAAAACGGAAGAAAAACTGTTTGTTCAACTGTACAAAAGCATCACTGAATTACCCGAAATAGTAATCAGCAGTGCCCCTAAGATCGATACCGTTTATGACGAGCCTTATAATGTAGTAGACTATCTTTTCAAGGATAGTTTTCTGGTATTACTGGTTTATAAAAATGTTTTTGAAAAATATCAATTAGTCTTGCTTGATAAAAATGAAAAATATTTAAACCACCTTTCTCTTAAAGAATATCAGCCAGAACGTTTATTTAAAAGCTGCTTTAATAAAATTTACATCACTATAGGAAACGGTGCTTATACTATAGAAATCATTAAGGATAAAATTAGTTTGGGTGACTGGGTGACAACTGAGGTCTATGATAACATCATTGAGCCCTGCGTTTTGTACAGCAATAATATGCGTTTTTATCAAAGGTATCTTTATCAGGGGCAAGCGCTTCGCTATTATGCTTTTGATGAGAACAAAACACAAGATGACAGCCTTTGTATTCTACCCCTGATCGAAGACGAAGCTAATATTATTCGCCTGATCGAAGAAACCGGAAATCGATTACCCTGGTCGGGAAATCTCTGGGAAACCAATATCTCTGAGAAGCTAATTTTTTTACGGGAAGGGCCTTATTATATGAAAGGCGCCTTTCGGATGTTCTATCCGAAACTCTACGCTCCACTCCTGAAAAAAGATTCGAGTCTCTGCCTTTTTAATCACCTCGCTTCAAGTATTCAGTTTTTCGACATGGATGGCCAAAAGCTACGGGAAGTACCCATTAGCTATCACAAGCGTAAGCGCTGGAAAAAGTATATTCTCTACGATGAATTCACCGAACAGGTATATACTGCTTTTCACACAAAATGGGGCGAGTATGTTTGCAAAGTCAATATGGAAAATGGTTCGCTCTCGGAAGCGATTCCACTCGAGCTGGATTTTATAGAGAAGGTTCGCATTCGAAATGGTACGATGTACTTTCTTCATCGCAATCCTTATCAGGGCGCAGCCAATCGAATGATTCAAAAGGTTAAGCTCAATTAGTTTTAAATATCCTTTATTTCACTCGGTTTATTGATGGAGGCAAGGCAATCGATTTTCTATTCGTTTCCATATTTTTATAAATTGCTAGTCCGGGAGGAAAAAATGAAGAAGTTAGTAAATGCAATCAAAAGCGCGTAACAAAGTGCAGAGCGTACATATCGACATCATCTGCACAGAGTGTTAGGCATTGTAGTGGAACTCAAAATAGAAACCTATGGTTTTAGACAAGGTCAATAAAAAAATAGAGTGAGTAAATATGTATCTAGTAAAAGATCAATTGATTTTTAAGAATTCCAAAAAAGAGTACTTTAAATATAACTTAGCCTCCAAATCTATAACAAAAATAAAGATTGAAGAATACTGTGAAATTCTATTTGGGCAGTATAATTATCGATTAAGGAATATCCTTGAATTATCTATCAGTATTACAAATGATAAAATATTTGGTTCCCACTACCAAAAAGATCATCTCGTAATTTATAATTTGGAAGGTGAATTGCTTGAAATAAAATCAGAGTTATTTCAAGATCTTACTCCTTACTCCTTACTCCATTTCAGTCAATAAACCCGGAAATGAATTATGGGTCGCTTCGGGAGGATTTCAGATTGTAAAATGTATTGACTTAACCACTGAAATTACAAAATTAACTATAGGTATATTTCATGAGGAAACGAAAGAAATGAGTTTTCCTGAAGATGTTTTCATTTTCAACAATGATGTTTACATAACTGAAATGGGACATAAAAGAGTCTCAAAAGTAAATCTGGATAAACTTGACAAATGTACGTATCTCAAAACTAATGAGCCAATTTGGCAATTTGTAAAAAATCAATTCGGTGAATTTGTGCTTCTAGATTCAGGAATTCATAGAATTATAAATAATAAATTTGTCAATCTTAAAACAAAAATTTAATAGCGAAACCCAACAATGTGCAGAACGTCAATAGCCTCTACGCTCATTCTGCTGGCATCTTTTCAAAAATACATTACTCTCCTACTCTCGCAAAATAGCGTAGTTAATTTACCCCATTATTGCGAAAGTAGCCTTTGGAGTTGGTGTAAAAGATTCGTACTTTGAGTGGACAGGCTCTCGCGCCTGCAAAGAGGATTAGCTGTAGTTAAAACTAAGACATGAAACATATTCTAATTTATATATTGCTAAGTCTGCTTGCTTCAAATCTCTATTCACAAGAATTTTCAATTTATGGTTCCGTTACGGATGAAAATAAGGAACCTTTAATTGGTGCAACAATCCAAGTCAATGATAGCTTTGGAGTTAGTACAAACATTAACGGAAATTTCAATTTAGTCCTCAATGAGTCAAAGTATATAAGAGCTGATAGTCTGAATATAAAAATAAGACATATAGGATATGAAGAACTGGATACAACTCTGCTAAACCAGGGTGAAAACATTTTTATCAATGCCCAACTGAAGATATCTCAAAATGTACTACCAAATATCATTGTAAATAGTGATTTGCCAAAGTCCATCTTCAATAAGGAAATGAATTTATTGGACTTCATAATAGCTGATGGAGAACTAGTGACTCTATGGCTCAACAATAAAACAAAAACATTTCAACTTATTCTCAATCAGGTTTTTTACTAGAGTCTGAAAGCATAGACAAGAGTTTCAATTTATTACACAAAAGTTTTGGAAAAAGGGTTTACGCTATTGGAAAGGAAAATTGCGTTGAATTAGATTTTGATTCAGGAATAAATAAAACCAGGTCCTATCCAAGATCCAAATTTGAGAATTTGATTGAAAAATGTGTGCTACTTTATAATGGTCACTATATATTCAAAGAATATTCTAATCATAATAAACACGTTACTTACTTCACATATCCCAATCCGTCCACTCCTAAAAAAATAGCTGAAGTTTATGATGAAAAAGCCTATAAGGCTGCAAGATCATATTACAAAAATATGATAAGAAGATACAACAGGACCATAGCAAATCTGGAAGAGAATAATATAGCTTATGGCATTGGTCAAACGAATAAAATAAAAAATGGAAAGTGGAATGGTGATTTATTGGATCTTATAGTATCGAATGAGCTGCATGAATTAGTTTCATACTACCTATCTGTAGAGTCTAAAAAAATTGAAACATATGAATTTATTTTTGACGAGAAGTTGTTAATTTTTGATTTGGTAAATTTTAAAATCCATGTTCTAGATAATAACTTAAATAAAACGTACAGCTTAAATTTGGAAGACAAGAATATCTGGAAAGAATCCTTGGTAATCATACAAGACGATACAAATAGTAATCTATATCTTATAAACAAAAAGAGAGCATTATTTTCAATTGAAATCAATAAAGATAAAGTACAACTGCAAAGTATTTTCCAATTAGACAATAAGTTTGGACTGGTTTCAAAATTTTTGATCCATAATAATTCATTGTACTTTTTGAGTAGAAATACTCACAATCATCTTGCAAAATTAAATACGTACAAGATAAAATGACTACGGCTAGCAAAAGCTAAAATGTCAATAGTGGCCACTACTTCATTTAGTCAGAGCCTTATTATCCCCTTCCTATAGAGGTCCAGTGCATCATTCAAAATCTGTTCAATCTTTCGCAGGGGTAAATCTTTATTGGGGGCGATTCGAAAAATTTTCATCCGCGCACGTTTACCTTTTTCCAATTCCGGGTGATGGAGGTGCTTTCCTTCCACCATAAGGAGATAGGGTTCAGTCGTTTTTTTATCCACCCAGAGATAACAAAACATCTTTTTTTTATAACAAAAGCAGGGCATTCCCCATTTCATTGTTTCCCTAACTTTTTCATCCTGTCTAAGGATAATACTTCGCAAAGCGAGCAAGCAACTTTTATTGGGTTCTGTTTTATTTAGATAAAAACTATCAATATCCTGAGTCATGTCCCTTATTTTTCAGCAATATCCTTTGTAGAAAAAATATTTTTCGCTTGTAAGCGTATCATAATTAATTCCAAAATAGCCTTTATACATTACCATTTTTACAAGAAGTGCTAAAAAATGCAAAAATAGAACATTGCAAAAGTCGACTTATGTAAATTGTTATGACTCCTTACTACTTACATCGGGCTCTGTCAAATACTCAGTATTTTGATTTCCACCCTTTGATTTTTCGCCCTCCCCGCTGCGGTTCGGTTACTGACCAAAGGTTTTCTTTTTCCATAACCTTTAAAAAAAACACGCTTCGGATCAATCCCTTTTTGAACGATATAATCAGCAACCGACTTAGCTCTTGCTGTAGATAAATAATCACAAAAAGCATCTTCAGGAACATCGTTCGTATGTCCACCCACTTCAATTACTACCGAGGTATTTTCAATCATGAAACCAAACAACTCATCAAGTACTGGCCTCGATACTTCTGTAATACGAAAGCTATCCGCTTCGAAAAAGAGCTGTTCCATTTTTATTTTTTGCCCCTTGCGAAGCCTGGAAAGAGTAAGTTGTGGCAGAATTCTTTTCTTGGTTTCGAAAGTAAGTTCTGTATTACAACCATTCGCATCAGTAATAAGTGCTTTATGATTACCTACCATCAGATTTTTTACAACTTCTCCAGTTTCTCCATTATCCCAGGCGATAGTATAAGGTGCTGTTCCGCCCTGAACAGCAACTCTGGCCAGACCGTCTTTACTATTTTCGTTGGTTGCCTGTTTGTTCTCGGAGAGTTCAGCTACTAAAGCTTTAGGTTCTTCAACGCTTATACTGGTCTCCACAGAAGTCCCCAAGGCATCTGTCACACTAATTTTATAATTTCCTGCGCCAACATTAGATACATTTGCGCCACTCAAATTACTCTGCTCCCAGGTATATTCAAAAGGCCCTTTGCCGCCATTAACTTTGACAGATAGTGTTATCGTAGACTCCCCCTGGCATTTTATTTCTCCACTGGATTCTACGTCTACAGTCAAAGGCAAAATATTCTCGCTTATCTCTACTTCCGCCGTAGTGCTACAACCATTGCTATCCGTAACTGTTACCGTACGTGTTCCCGGAGCCAGTTTACTTGCACTTACCGAGGTCTCTCCATTATCCCAGGCATAGGTATAGGAACCCGTACCGCCTTGCGCTTTTACACTTGCCTTACCATCAGAATTGTCGGTACTTGCCGGCGCACTTACATTAACTGTTGCTGTTAAGGTCTTGGGCTCTTCAATCTCAACCTTTGCCATGGCGGTAGTTCCAGTTTTATCGGTGATCGTCACCTCATACTTCCCGGCTACCAGGCCTTCTGCCTGTTCTCCTGATAAAGCCGTTTCGCTCCAGGCATAGCTAAATGGCCCTTTGCCACCTTTTACGCGTACGGTCAAAGCGCCCGTGCTTTCCCCTTGACATCTTATCTCCCCATTTGATTCCAGGCTTGCACTCAAAGGCAGAATATTCTCGCTTATTTCTACTTCCGCTGTAGTGCTACAGCCATTACCATCC
>JANQLV010000054.1 GCA_028280415.1 Saprospiraceae bacterium | reverse complement strand
CATTCTTGAAGAGAGAAAATGCGTCTAATTTTGTTGCGAAATCAAAGATTTCTATCAAAATTCTCCTTATTTCCTCTCATGTATCGCAACTTGGGTTAGTAGCTAAAAATGATGAAGTTCTGCTCTGCCTCCATAAATGGGGGAGCACGACCATCCTACAATAAAATCTTCGAACTATTGGGGCTTAGGTTTTCTGGAATTACCCAACACCTAAGCCCCAATGCCTGATACCTGCTCCCCCTCCAGGCAATAAATAACCAATTTCACGATGAACCTCGAGCCAAATATGGGATGATTCATTCTGTGTCAAAAGTTAAGCCCCTTTATGGTCTTATCACTTTTTTCTTTTTCTTTTTTGCTTTTTGCATAGGGTTCAACGTTTCCCCCTGTTTGTGTTTTTTGAAAACCTGGAAGCGGCTGGGGAGTTCCTTCACCGGCCAGTTATTATTGGACTCGTCGATATCCGCAGTTTCTTTGTACGGATCGATCACAATACCTTTCACTTCTTTATCTTTTACAAAAACTTTGGTAAAATTATTTTCATTTTTTCGCCAGATTTCAACTGGAATGCGCTGCACTTCTTTTGTACCATCTTCAAAGGTCCATTCGATAATGACGGGCATGACCAGACCTCCTTTATTGCTAAAATGAAGTTGATAATAATTTTTATCTCCAAAGCGTTTTTCTTTTTCTTTTTTAGAAAAAGCTTCGTCATAAAGTGTAATACTATTCTCTACCAGGGTATCCCCTTCCGCAAATGGATCATAATCCGTATAAAAATCGCGAAGTTCCTGATCTTTATCCACCGAAAACTTGATCCCTTCCTCCCGGTTGCGCTGACGAGTAATATCATCAAATTGTCTTTCAAGTGGAACTGTCCAGGATTGCTCGCGGGGCTCTGGATCGTTTTCTAAATCTACTTTGTACCATTTGATGCTATCCAGGGAAATATCCACCGCATCAATACTGTAAAACCAGCCTCGCCAAAACCAATCGAGGTCTATCCCACTTGCATCCTCCATTGTTCTAAAAAAATCGGCAGGTGTTGGATGCTTGAATGCCCAACGCCGGCAATATTCTTTGAAAGCATAATCGAATAACTCTCTTCCCATAATGGTCTCCCGGAGGATGTTCAAAGCAGCAGCGGGTTTGAGGTAAGCATTTGGAAAATACTGAACGATATTCTCCGTATTCGTCATAATAGGTTCAAGCTGATTCTTTGGCGCACGCATATAATCAACGATATGATGGGCGCCTACCCAGGATTTGTATTGATTATCAAACTCCTGTTCTGCGAGGTACTGTACAAAAGTAGTCAAGCCTTCGTCCATCCAGGCCCATTGGCGCTCGTCACTATTGATAATCATTGGAAAATAATTATGGCCGACTTCATGGATGATCACGGTAATCGCAGAGTTCTTAGCCTGTTCGGTGTAGGTTCCATCTTCCTCGGCACGTCCGGGATTAAAACAAATCATCGGATATTCCATCCCGTTGGCAGCCTCCACCGAGATAGCCGATGGATAAGGATAAGGAATGGAATATTTTGAATAAACCTTTAGGGTATGCGCAACCACTTTGGTCGAATAGCGACTGTAAATGGGGTAAGCTTCTTTGGCGTAAAAGCTTTGACACATCACGCGTTTTCCATCTTCATTATAATGCGGCATCGCATCCCAGACAAATTTACGGCTGGCTGTCCAGGCAAAATCCCGAACGTTATCCGCTTTGAAAATCCAGGTTTTGGTATCCTTGGCTTTTTTAGACTTTTCTCTTTTTTTGGCTTCGGCCAAAGTAACGATCTCAAGAGGTTCCGTAGCCGTCTTGGCAGCTTCCCAGCGCTTCAAATGCTCTGAGGATAATACCGTTTTATAATTCAGACATTCACCGGTTGCACCAACTACCTGATCGGAGGGCAGGGTAATTTTTACAACATAATTTCCGAAATTCAGGGCAAACTCTCCTTTTCCCGTAAATTGGTTATTCTGCCAGCCTTCCACATCGTTGTATACACAAAGCCGGGGAAACCACTGTACGATGGTGAAAATATAATTCCCATCTTTTTCAAAATATTCATATCCGCCTCTTCCCCAACTGGGAGAATTAATTCGATCTATCAGATAATAATGCCATTTGATTTTAAAACTAAAACGCTCCCCGGATTTTAAAGGTTGTGGCAACTCCAGCCGCATCATCGTTTTATTAATCGTATATTTTAAAGGCTTATCGTTTGCATCTTTTACCGATTCAATTTTGCACCCAAATTTATCCAGTTCGCGCCAACGCTCCAATCCTCTTAGCTGGCCCTCACTCATCGTTTTTTTGATAGAACTCCCATCAAAATGATGATTATCACTATGCGGATCGTGTTGGTTTTCATCTAACTGCAACCATAAATAACGCAAAGTAGAAGGTGACTGATTTTTGTAGGTGATCAATTCCTGGCCATCAAGACGTTGCTTCTCTGTATCAAGGCTGCATTCGATATCATAATCCACCTGTTGCTGCCAATATTTGTACCCGGGCGAGCCATCTACGGACCGATATTCATTGGGATCAGGTAACAGTTGATCTAACTGCTCAAATTTATTTCCATGATTACTGGTATTCTGTGCAAAAGCAGCATTAGGCATAATAGCTATCCCAAAGAGCAGCATTAAAAAGCAAAAAAATGTGATTTGTACTTGTTTTACATTCATTTTGTAAAGTGTGTGATAAGAATAAGAACCTGTTCAAAAATTATTGCCGGTCTACGAAAATGTTTTTCTCATTCAGATTACAGCTTTTTATTGCAAAATAAAAAAGCATGAATTGACCAAAAAATACTGCTTTTTCGATACGGCAAGTCCAATTCTGATAAGTTCTATATCGTCAGATAATGTTATTGTAATTTATTGCGGAAGATACGACGATAAATACTTTTAACACTTTTTTTTGGATGTAGAAAGGTTAACATTGCCTCAACGGCAGTTGAAAGGACATTTTTAATCGGAAAACCACCAATCCGAAATCCGATTGAATGTTGTCTAAACAGAGTGGGTTTATGTAATCAGATTCTTTGTTTTTATAGATAAAGAATCAGAATACTATTATAGATAGTGCATTAAATCCAAGCCCGACAGACCAAAAATAGGATGCGATTAAATACACTTAAGTCAAACCTATAGTCTGTCAGGCTTTCAGTCTACCAACTAATTAATTATATCAAAAATCTCTTCCTTTTAACATTCCATGCCAGTACATTCTCGGGAGTCCATAGGCTTTTAAAGCATACATACTATAACGTGGTACGGCCTGATCAAAAGGGAAAGATTCCATCGGTTGTTTATCATAATCAAATTCTGCCATAATCAAACCACCATAGCCGGTAACCAAAGGGCAGGAAGTATAGCCATCATATTCTTTTTCAGGCTTGTTATTATTTAAAAATGCTAAAACATTTGCTACCGTTACCGGGGCTTGTTTGCGGATAGCGGCGCCGGTTTTTGAAGTTGGCAAATTACTACAATCTCCCAAAGAAAACACATTGGGATATTTAGTATGCTGTGTGCTTGCTTTATCTACGGATACCCAACCAGAATCAGCTGCAAGAGGTGAGTTTTTAATAAAATCCGGGGCACTCATTGGAGGAGTAACGTGGATCATATCATAATGCTCAACCGTCTCTTCTCCCGTTTCCAAATGCTTAAAGGTTGCTTCTTTTTTGCTGGCATCAATCGCTATAAGGTCCGTTTTCCAAACTCTTTCGATACCATAATCATCACTTACTTTTGTTAAAGGCCCTATATATTTTTTTACTGCAAAAATTCCACCTCCGCCTTTTATAAATTTTAATTTCACTTTATTCAGCTTACCATTTTTACGCAAATAATCCGCTGTCAGGAAATTAATTTTTATAGGCGCACCACCGCATTTGACCGGAGTACTGGGATGTGTAAAAATAGCAGTATCTCCTTCTTTTAAGGCCTGAATATTTTCCCAGGTAGATTCAACGGTCTCATAAGAATAATTACTACAGACACCTGTTCCCGGTTTGCCAATGCTTTCTTTCAGGCCCGGAATTTTATCCCAGTCGATCTGAATACCGGCTGCTACGATCAACACATCATAAGTAATTTTATTGCCGGCCTTTGTAAGGATAGCATTCTGGTCAGGGTCAAAGGATTCTACAAACTCTTTGATCCAGGTAGTACCTGCCGGGATATAATCCGCTTCATTTCTTTCAGATTCTTCTTTTGGGAAAACCCCCGCCCCTATCAAGGTCCAAAGGGGTTGGTAATAATGCTTTTCGGCAGGATCGATAATTGCAATATCAATTGCAGGATTTTTTACTTTAAGAGAAGAGGCGACAGTAAGTCCGGCAGTTCCGCCACCTACGATAACTACTTGATGGTGTGCCATAATTTTATGGTTTTATCGTTTCAAAATTATTTTTTAAGCTCCTGGCCAAGTGCTTTGGCTATATTCATTAAGTATCCGATCGCTACTTGCCGATCGGGATCACGCATTGTTTTCATCATACTGAAAAAGCCTCCGACTTTTGCTTCAGGCATTTGTTTAGCTTTGGTTACGGCTGTAAGGATCTGGTTTGTCACTTCAGGTATAGCATTGATATCCAGACCTTTTGCACATGCTTTTCGAGCTTCTTCATCAAAGATATCCATCGTCATTGCCAGTAGTCCCGGAGCCTGTTCAGTCAGCTCAAGCAAATTATCCAGCTTTTCAACCATGGCAGGAGCAGTGAGCTTCTCTGCCATTTGCAAAGCAAACCCTAATCTGTTTTCAATATTTACTCCCCGGGCCGCAGCTTTTAGATAGGCTTCATCTGCTGCGTCCATCGTCATTGCCAGTAGTCCCGGAGCCTGTTCGGCCAGACCAAGCAAACTATCCAGCTTTTCAAGCATGGCAGGAGCAGTGAGCTTCTCTGCCATCTGCAAAGCAAGCCCTAATCTGTTTTCAATATTTACACCCCGGGCGGCAGCTTTTAGATAGGCTTCATCTGCTGCGTCCATCGTCATCGCCAGTAGTCCCGGAGCCTGTTCAACCAGGCCAAGTAAGCTGTCCAGCTTTTCAACCATAGCGGGGGCAGTGAGCTTCTCTGCCATTTGCAGAGCAACACTCAATCGCTTTTCAATATTTACACCGCGGGCCGCAGCCTTTTGATAAGCCTCATCCGCTGCATCTGTAGTCATTGCTAAAAGTCCCGGAGCTTGCTCCATCATAGTAGTTAAATTAGCCACTGCTTTTTCAAGGCTTTCGATGCGGTCAAGTAAACGATCAATAGCCTGAACCGTTTTTTCCTCGTTCAGGCGATCTTGAATTTTTTCGATAGCTGCCGTTTGGGCAAATCCGTTAACAGACTCCATGATGACAGGTTTTTATTTCAATATAATAGATAAGCTAAATTCGTTTTCTGAAAAAGTAGTTCGGCTAGTGTCTTTCAATATTTCAGGTCAGGCCTTATTAAATGCTTTCAAGTATTACAACTGTTCTGTATTGTTTGCCTCTGTTTTATGGCATAAACTGTGTTCAAACTTTCAGCGCATTCAAATATATGAACAAATGTTCATAGTTTAAAATATAAATACATAAATTTATATATAAATCCAATTTTATTTTCATCTATCCTTTTACAGGAAATAAATAGAAAGAATAGCAGGATCAAGTTTTGAAGTAAAGACTGCCAACCAAGATTATTAGAAGCTTATTTGATTTAAAGCGTCACGGACTTCTTTCCAGCTTCCTCCGTTGTAGACTTCGAGCCCCAGGCGCTTCAAAGTAGCCGCAGCACTAGCTGATCTTATACCCGAGCGGCAGCAAGTAATGATGGGTTTGTTTTGTCGCTTCAGCTCATGCACATGATTTGGAAGTTCGTCCAGAGGAATATTTCTGGAATGATCGACGTGCCCCTGTTTGAATTCTGCGACAGTTCTTACATCGATAATAATAGCCTGTTTGTTTAACAGTTCCTTATAATCCAATCTCTCTTTACTGAATATTTTTTTTAAAAACGCTAACATTGTATTCTTTTATGGGCAAGTTAGCGTTTTTCACCTTCTCTCACTGTGATGGAAGTCACATTGAAAATTCTGGATTAATATAAGAGGGCGATTTTTTCTTTTCGCCCTCTCAATCATAATCAACAGAAAGTATCTTGCTACAGCATAGTAGTCGGACATACATAATCCGTCAATTCAAAAGCGCCATTTTCTTTTATATCGTTAAATCCGCCTTTAACATCAATCAGGTTGTAATAACCTCTGGCACGTAATAAAGAAATGAAGACCATAGATCGATAACCACTTCGACAGTTGACGTACCAAGTCTTTTCCTTATCTACAGTAGACATGTTTTCGTTAATATAATCCAGTGGAGTATTAACCGCCCCTACAACATGCTCGCTATCATACTCACTGGCTCTACGAACATCCAGTAGATTTACCGTTCCTGCTTTCATTTTTTCACTCAATGCATCAACTGTAACAGACTCGATAGTGTCCACTTCTTTATCCGCATTTTTCCAAGTCTCAAAACCGCCATCCAGATAACCCAGCGCATTATCAAAACCAACTCTCGATAATCGGGTAATTACTTCTTCTTCTCTTCCCGGTTCAGCAATAATCAGGATTTCCTGTTTTACATCCTTGACTAATGTTCCTACCCAGGAAGCAAAGCTTCCATCTATACCGATGTTAATAGAGTTGGGAATAAATCCTTTTGCAAAGACTTGTGGTTCCCGGGTATCAATCATCACTGCTCTGGTTTCATTAGCTACTAACTCAAACTCTTTGGCGCTGAGTGCTTTTTTCCCTTTACTCATCACCTGGTCAAAATTTTCATAGCCCTGGATATTCATCAGAACATTTTGAGGGAAATATCCGGGAGGTGGTGTTAATCCGGTAAGGACTTCCTTGATAAATTCATCCTTGGACATATCCGGACGAAGTGCGTAGTTCAGCTTTTTCTGATTGCCAAGGGTATCCGTCGTCTCTTTGCTCATATTCTTTCCACATGCACTACCTGCACCGTGTGCGGGATAAACAATAATGTCATCATTTAAAGGCATGATTTTATTGCGAAGAGAATCATAAAGCAAAGCGGCCAGTTTTTCCTGAGTTAAATCCGCAATTACTTTTTGGGCCAAATCAGGTCTGCCCACATCACCAATGAAAAGCGTATCACCTGTGAATAGTCCATGTTCTTTTCCGTTCTCATCAATTAGCAGAAAACAACTGCTTTCCATGGTATGTCCCGGAGTGTGGATCAATCGGAGCGTTACATTTCCAATTTTAAACTCCTGTCCATCTTCGGCGATCAAAGCATCGAAGCCCGTCTCCATAGTCGTTGGACCAAAGACGATTTTTGCTCCGGTCTTTGCAGCTAAATCCACATGACCGGAAACGAAATCCGCATGAAAATGAGTTTCAAAAACATATTTAATTGTAGCGTTATTTTGTTTTGCGCGATCAATATAGGGTTGAACTTCCCGTAAAGGATCAATGATCGCCGCCTCACCATTGCTTTCAATGTAATAGGCTGCTTCTGCCAGACATCCGGTATAAATTTGTTCTACGATCATGTTATAATAATTTAGAATTAATAAATTTAATAATCAGTTTCATAGTACAAATATAGCTTCCCGGTATTGCAAGTTATGTGAGGCGGATTACACAAGAGGATGATGTTAATCATGGGATACAATGATAAATATCAATGCCTCTTTTTTACTCAACTTTATTCTTCTGCTTTGATATTTTTTTGGAATAAAGAATATATAAAAACAGGAATTTTCAAATGGCCGAGCCGCTTTTCAATTAATGGCTGCACATCCTCCCAATCCAGACCACCGACTCCTGTAGCCAACTTTGGAATGGCTACACTTCTGATTTGCTCTTCCTCCACTATTTTAGCCAGCTTTTTTAATGAGTGATCCACATTGGACAGTGTAGCTTTTCCGGGATGGCCTTTTGCCGTTTTAGCCGGTTCCTGGGTCATCAGGTTAATAATGCGTACACCTCCTACCCCTCCCCACATCCATGCTTCGCCGGGATGAGGATTGTACACTCGACAATAATGTCTGAAATCTTTTACCATTACCGGATAATTTTCTCTTAAACTCAATGCCAGCCCCTGGTCAAAGTGATCATTGGGTGCAACGCCGTGTGCAATTGCCTGAGCATTGGTCAGCAAAATATCTCCTTTTACTTCTTTGATCATAATGATTTTTTTATTTAAAAAAATTAATGAATTCGCATTTTAAAGAGATCAGTATTCAGCTATACATCTATGAACATATTTTTCTTAATATCTGTCTGGGTGATCATTCCTACGAGTTTGTCATTATACACTACCGGTAAACCACTCAGTTGATGATCCTCCATTATTTTTTCTGCTTCGCTTATCGAAGTAGGAGCTTGTACCGTTATCAATTTATCCAACATGATCTCATGGGCAAAGTGCAAATCTTTTTTACTTTCTTTTTCCAGTCTTTCAATTATCCCATCAGTAATCAAACCGACCAAATTCCCTTTTTTATTTTCTACCGGAAGATGATGAATATTATTCCAGTCCAAAATTCGCTTGGCCAGTTCAATGCTACCATCCTCGGGAATGGAGAATATATCTGTGCTCATTAATTGTTCGACCGTAGTCTGATCAAGACCAACAGGGTGTAATTCTTTACTAATATCCGGCCATTGGTGCAAAGGCAGATTTTCATCCTGGAAATGCAACATCTGACGAACAATTTCTTTTTCCGCTAACACATTACCAAATCGCTTTGACAAGCTTCTGAAGTTTCTGACCATCCAGTCCGAACCGGTTTGTTCAGCTTTAACCCTGTCTTCAAAAATTTGCAGGTATTTATTGATATCTGATTCCGATACATTACAATTATTCAGACCATCCGCAGCCATTGGAATAAGTTGTTCCAGCAGTAATTTTTTAGCAGATATGTTTTGACCGAACCAGTGAAAAACGGAGTTTAATCCGGTTCTGGCAGCCTTAATTAAATTATCTTTTGCAATTTTGAAATCCTGTTTTTTCCAAAACTCCAGGCCGCCAATTGGTTCTGCTTTCATCAATCCTATCCAAAAAGCGAAATTGGCAATTTCATCAATTGCTGTTGGCCCGGAAGGCAGATAACGGCATTCGATTCGGAGATGTGGTTTGGTTTTTGAAAAACCGTAACACAATCTGTTCCAGGTATAGGTTGTTCCATTGTGCAAACGAATGGCACGCAGATCAGGAATTCCTCCACTTTCCAAAACGGCTTTAGCATCCTGGAAATCATCCGAAGTTACAATTAAAGGAAATCGCATGATATCATTTTTCCAAAGTTCCGATGCTGAATTTCGTAGCCAATCTTTTCCGAAATAAACCCTTGGTAGTTTTTTCCTTAAAAACTTTTTGGAGCTCCGGGTATCCAGGCTTTGCTTGAATAAAGCGATCCGGGTTTCTGCCCATAACTCATTGCCAAATAATAGCGGAGAATTCGTACAAGCCGATAAAACCGGCCCGGCAATCATCTGTGACCAGTTATGCTGATTAACAAAATCATCCGGCGCTATCTGCAGATGCAACTGAAAGCTGGTATTGCAAGCTTCGAACAGCACTGTTCCCAAAGACATTATAATTTCATCAACTCCCTGCAGATAGATTTGAAAATTTGCTCCCCGGATATCGGATAGCGTTTTGCTCAAAGTCTCATACCTTTGAACCGGTGTCATATAATCAAATTGCAAATGACGATATTTGAGCGTTGGCAAAATCCCGACCTGTAAAATATTAGACTGAAACTTGGCGGCTTGTTTTTTCCCTTTTTCCAACAAATCCAGAAGGGCCGTTTCCATCCCACTAAAACAGCTGTTTTGCAGTCTTAAAGGATCAAGATTAATTTCCAGATTAAATAATGCCAGCTCGTTGGTAAAATGTTCATCATTGATCGAATCCAAAATTTCGAGTGCCGTTGAGGCAGGAGCATAAGAATTATCCACCAGACAAAGTTCCTGTTCAGCACCAATTGAAAGCGGTTCGGTTTCAAACATTTTTTCTTTAAGCATCCATTCGAAAGCTTCGACATCAGCTAATACATGCTGATACATTTTTTTCCGATCGATTGCGTCGTTAATTTTGCGTACTCGAAAGTCTCCCATTGTTTTTTATTTGGCTAAAAAATAATCCAGAATATCAATTGGTGTTACGATGCCAATTAGCTTTCCCTTTTCAATCACCGGTAATGCGCGAAATTTATTTTCTTTAAAAACTTTGTAGGCAGCCCGAATAGAATCCATTGGTCGAAGATGAACAACACCTTTGGTCATAATATCTTTGACTGTAAGCGATTGGAAAACGGCTTCGTTATATTCTTCTATTTTAGGGTTTCGAAAAAGCGTCGCTCCATTTTTTATTCGTTCAAAATCTGTTAAACTAACCATGCCAACCAGGCAATTCATTTCATCAATAATCGGGATATGATGAAATGGTTGTGTTTTGAATATCTCTGCAATATTGGTAACGACTTCGTTGGAGCGAACTGTAATCAGGTTGGTCGTCATTATTTCCCGGACGGGAACTTCCTCTGTCATTCTTGTAGTCTTAGTGATTTCAGGATTCATTACACTATCTTTTTCTCACAATAACAGGATTATTCGGATTAGCAGAAATGAGAAATCTCAAAAGTGCTATTGATAATGATCATCTTTTAAGTGAATAAATTTTCTTATCATTATTACTTTAAATTCTATTGGCAAGAGGTTTCAGGTAATTTTCTAACTTTTTACAACACTCCTATTTTTAAACTAATAGCATTGATGAATAATACCAATACACCTGATGATCATTTACCCCCTTATCAAGTGAGGCCCCGTTTTGAAATTGAAACGACTTTTGCAGTTAAGGAATTGATAAGTATAATTAAAAAAGCTTTGGAGCAGGAAGGCGCTCCCTGTAAAGCGCGTATCCACGATGGATATGCCACGCTTTTTATTCCAAGCGAAGAACAACATTTTTGGTCCCCTCAACTAACCTTAAGCGTAGATGAAATTCCGAATGGATGCTCTTTACGAGGGCTTTATGGTCCACGGCCGGAAGTATGGACAATGTTTGTTTTTTTCTATGCCGTTATTGGATTTGCGATATTAATTATTTCCATTTTTGGTTTTTCCAATCTTAGTCTCGGAAATTCCGGCAATATACTTTGGCTGCTTCCCGTCTTGGTTCTTATTTTTCTTTCGCTATATGTAACGGCTTATCTGGGGCAGAAAATGGGACACGATCAAATGATTGTTTTACATACTTTTGTGGAAGAGACCATTGGCATGAAAATCTAAAAGCTTCTTATTGCTCCTGTTTTTCATTTTTAATAATAAAATCCAAAAACCTGCCACTAATCAAACCAAGTGCAAGACCACTTAAAAGAATCAAAGAGAGGTTTATGGCAAGCATTAATTTTGTATCCGTAGATAAATTTCGGAAGAAGTCGATTAACTTAAAAATAAAAATTGCAGCCATCCAGGCGATAAAACCAGCCAGTATCCATCTCTTTGCTTGCACAAAATAAGGTTTTAAAAGGGTGAACTGGAGTGTCCCCACAATTAAACTTCCCACAGCAACACATACCGGGAGCGCGTATGCAATTGAAATAGAACCGAAGAAAAGGTTTGCCAGATCCAGCAGTAAAAAAGGGATGCTAAAACCCAGTGCGGAATACAAAAGCCAGCGATAATCTACTACAAAAATTTTTCGCAGGATTATCCACTGTACCAGGCCAATTGCTGTACCCATCCCGAGGCCAAGCGGTAATTGCGAGGTTTCTATGCCTAAAGCTCCAAACAAAGAAGCGAAAAACAAGATTAAAAATACGCCTGCCATCCAACCTCCAAATGTTGCCAGGGTCCATTTGGTAATTGAAAAATGTTGATGATCCGGTGCTGTTTTCATTAAATCATTCGCAGCCTAGCTCGATCCTTGAGAAGGCATCATTATTTGGAAAACAATTTCCAGACGGCAACTCGTCTGGTACATATCGCTCTAAATTAGGGTCTCTGAGGCCATTTTCCAAAAAATCGATCAATTCATTAATCTCTGTTTCATTTAAGGTCAGTGGTATAAATTTAGAAGAAAGAACACTATTATCTACATTCGCATTTTCGGAATGAGCTCGAATCTTAAATTCCATTACTTCTCTCAATGTAGTTTTACTACTTCCGTGAAAAAAATGCGTATAATCTTTTAAATTGTATAGTTGAGGCACCTTGAATTTATACATGTCCTCTGGATTTCTTGTAAAAAAACCTCTGCCATGGTTTCTTTCATCGGTTTCGGAAGTATTAAGCGCATCTCCAAAAAGATATAAATCTTTCGTACCCAATGCATGAAATTCCATTGAGCTAAAGGAAGGTCCATTATGACATTTGGAGCACCGGGCCTTATCCAGGAATAATAATGCGCCCCTTTTTTGTGGGTCCGTCAGGGCATTAGACTCTCCTTTTAACCAGCGTTGAAAAGGAGCTTCATTAGCCAGAACCGTTCGCAGGTAAGCTCCCAGAGCAAAACTCGCAGTAGTGAGGGTATAGCGCTCTTCTTCCGGAACATCGGGAAATGAACTATCAAAAAGTTCGCGGTATCCATACTCATTCAATACTTTTTCTGTGATTTCCATCCGATGTATTTCCAGTCCTTCAATATTCTGTGCCTCTAATCCTTCTAATCCTTCAAAATTTACCGCCGAAATTGGATCTATTCCCCAAACAGCTTCCGTTCCGACATTTACCCCCTTCGCTCCAAAAATACCGCTCCATAAAGTATTCGTCACATAAGTCACATTCAAAATGCTAAGTGGTCGAAGCCCCTGTGCATCTACCTCCGGAGAGGTATAAGAGGAAGATAGTAACTGTCGATGCGTACCGAAGCCAACTCCTCCATCAGCCAGTCCCTGCATTCTTCCGGGCGTAAAACCTGAGCTGGCCAAATGGCAAGTCGCACAGGAATAGGTTTCATCACAAACGGAATGCAAAGCAGCTGTCCCCAAGCCAGTCTCATGGAAAAGCATTTTCCCCAGGTTTACTTTGTCCGCCGTAATGGGATTATGCGGATCCTGGTTAGGCAATGCTTCGTAATTATTACTTTCCGGAAATTTAAAGTATTCATAACTGCCGGTAGCGGCAACCTGATCAAGTGATTCCATCAACCGGGCATCCAAAGGATTGTCTAATTTATCTTGATCACAGGAATTTAAAAGAATAATAAATAATGTGGCTAAGATTAGCGGCTTTTTCATTTCATTATATGTTCATACGTGCCAGAAATAAATATATATCGGGTGGGATTTCACAAAATTATCTATTTATAAAAGGTAAAAAGATGATAAAAATCAATCTTTTCGTTTTTTAAGTGCTATTTCAAGAGGGTCAGGGAGCCAGTCTATTGATCTCCCATTGTGTATTTCTTTTTTGATATTGAAACCGATCGTGTAGCCTGTTGTTTCTTCCCTGCCAAAACTCAAAAGTCTCAGGAATAATCCGATAACCACCCCAGGAATTAGGGAGCGGAATAGCACCACTTCGGAATTTTTCCTTCATCTCCTGCATTTTTTGAAGTAAAATCGATCGGGAAGAAATAATTGAACTTTGATTAGAGCACCAAGCGCCCAGTTGGCTTTCTCTTGGGCGAGACATGAAGTATTTAAGAGAGCGGGAGGCTGAAATTTTTTCAATGTTACCGGAGATTCTAACCTGGCGTTCCAGAGAAAGCCAGGGAAACAGAACAGCTACTTGAGGATTTTCTTCAATATCTTTGGCTTTTTTACTTTGATAATTACTAAAAAACACAAAACCTTTTTCATCGAAATACTTCATCAACACTGTTCTTACCGAAGGCATTCCCCGTCCATCAGCGGTAGCCATACTCATAGCATTTGCAAGATCGACTTTAGCGTCAATGGCTTCTTTATACCACTTTTCGAATTGCAGAAAAGGATTTGCATCCAACATTTCTATGGTCAGCTCTGCCTGAAGATACTGGGCGGCATCAAATATTTCCATCTTAAAACTATACTTTCGGGCAATATAGAAAAAAGAATAATTTGACATAATGAGCTAAATCAATGCTCCTATTGATCTAGATCAATGACACTTTAATAAAATATTATTAATAAAAATGTATTTAATTTGTGCCTTTTAAAAAGCCCAAAGCTTTATTTATTCTGTTTTACCAAAGCTTTTTTTCTCGGTGGGCAAATCACTACCAGGGCACTAATAATGATCAGGTTTTTCATAATATACTGACCGACCAGTGTTAAAGAAAAGGGATATTCGTTAAAAGACAGTTCGGGAAATAATAATAAAGGTGTAAATGTAAAAACCATATGGATGATGGTAAATATGATAAGCTTTCTATTAATTTTTGAAAGGATAAACAGGATTCCAATTGTAATTTCCCAAATCGCTAAAAGAATAATCGCCAATTGCTTACCGATTATCCCAAAGGTGAGATTATAAATCGTATCCTGGGCGAGGTTTTCAGCAGGGCTTAGTCCGGGAAAAAACTTTAATATTCCAAACCATAAATAAACAATTCCGATACTTATTGCCAGTATTTTCATTTTTTTCGTCTGGTCACTGTGTCTCATGAGCTGTGGTTTTTAGTTAAAGGCCAAAGATTCGTTAAAAAAATACTCCATCCATAAACACCTGATCCTGAGCACCTTACATTTACATGCAAGCAGCTTGTGCGATCTACGGTTTTTAGGAATAAGGAGGAACTATATACTCAGGAAAGGAGATTTTAAACCAAGGGAGGGTATTTATATCTTTTCATTGGGACTTTAATTTACATAAATAATTTTTAAGAAACTATAGAAGCCCGCAAATTATTTTTTGAAATTGTTCAAAAATGAAGGTTGAAAACAGGAACAAGCCTTTATAATTAATCTATTTTTTAAGCACTTTTTCAGATAAAAAAGACCCGTTGTTTTAGACAGGTTTTCGATTAATGAAGTGCTTTAAACTACTTCCAATAATTTAAAGCACTTCATTATATTATTCCGTTTTGTAAAAAATTTCATCTTTTATTTTACCAAGCTCATCCATATTATCGAGATAATAAGCTTTGATATTCGGCTTAAGTGGCCGTTTAAACCAGATTGGTCTTCTCAAGCTATCCGTTTGATTGGCTGGACGAGTCATGGCCAGCCATTCTTTATAAATCTCATGGGCTTTTTTGGTGTCTACAAAAAGGTCTCCGTATCTATCTCCCGGACGGGGTCCTTCGATCCTGACGCGCTGATGCCAGCAATGCATTCCGGAAATAGGATCGGGATGAACCGCATGGGTAATATTCTGATGGACGCCTCCATCTTTCCAAAAAATCCGTTTACTATCCGTATCTGAACTTTCAAAAGGTCGAATACCGGAAAGTGTAGACATTTTCCAGCCACCATCCCCATCGTGCTGGATGTCAACTGTATTCGTGGCCCAGCGATTTCCCTGATCCTGCTTTCGTCGCCATCGGCCAAGATGATGCGAACAGGCAATAACGCCAGGCTTCATTCCCTGGGTTACCCAGACTTTGTCTACGAAATAGCCGATATCGGTGTTTAATCGAACCAGGTCACCGGTTTTAAAACCAAAGCGTTCTGCTTCTTGTGGGTGCATCCAGATTGGATTCCGGTTGGCAATCTCCGTCAGCCACTTAGCATTTCCGGAGCGGGAATGGATCAGGACCGGTAAGCGGAAAGTCGGAACCAAAACGTATTCCCCCTTTTCCCGATCCAGCTTTTCCTGATGAATATGGCTCTTAATATAAGTCGGAATCGCATACTCCGGCCAATCCCAGTCAACCATAGTTTGCGAAAAGAATTCATTTTTGCGACTGGGCGTTGGAAAACCCACACAGGCTTTTCCGTTGATCATTACGCCAATCTCTTTACCATTTTTTCGAATAACTTTGCTTTGCTCATCTATCTCGGCATCTTGCATTTGCTCCTTTGTCAGCTCGTATTCATGTTTTTTATAGCTATGCCTTTCAACTTCAAAAGCACCGTATTTTCTCATATAATCCAGCTCCGTTAAGCCTTCTTTTTGAGCCGCTTCTGACAGGCCTTTGGTATTTTCAAAGATGTATTGATAGTATTCATCAATGGTAATTTTCTCTCCCTTGCGGTAAGGCGATTCAAAATATTTACGAATCCCCAGACTTCCGTCCGGATCAATTCGCCAGCTCAATTCAATCCAGAATTCATCTTCTTCCCAAACTTCTCCGGGATTCACTTCATAGGTGAATTGAACTTTTTTCCCTTTCCTTCGAGCGGCTTCTCTCAATACCGGTTGCCGGAAAGCAATCCACATACCGCTATGTGTTGCATAGCTGTTTAAATCATGCCGCTCGGCAGCATGTCCCATCGGAATAACATAATCCGCAAAAAAAGCCGTTTCGTTCCAGGTAGGCGTCATAGCGATATGCAAGCCAAAATGTTCTTCATTCAAGTAGGATTCCATCCAGGAAAATCCATCGGGATAAGTCCATACCGGATTAAAAACCCTGGAAAAATAGACATCCATTTTCCCTCTTCCCTCTTTAAGAAAATGGGGTAAAAGGAAGCTTAACTCAAACATCGCCAGCGGATATTCATCTGGAAAATGCAGGCTGTTCCAGAATTTTTGTCCCGGAGGCGTAGAATGGAATTTAGGCTTGAATTTATTCCAGCTATTCGGAGAAGTGCCTCCAACTGTTCCGACGCTTCCCGTGAGTACATTTAGAAAATGCAAGCAGCGAGAAACACACCAGCCCCCGAGGTTTCCACTTGCGGCGGAACGCCAGTTATGCGTAGCAAATCGCTCACCGGCTTCACCTATTTTAATAGCTACTTCTCTGATCGTAGCTGCGGGGACCCCACTTTCTTTTTCTGCAAATTCCGGAGTGTATTCCTCGTATTCGCCGATCATCTTTTCAATATACGTTTCAAATGTTCGAGGGCTATCCGGATGCCGTTTTTCCAAATAAGTTTCCCAGTTGGTCCAGTTTTCCAAAAAAGGGCGATTGTACAAACCTTCCTCCAGGATAATTCGCGCCATTGCCAAAAGCACAGCGGCTTCGGTTCCGGGATAGGTGGGCATCCAATAATCAGACATACTGGCTGTATTCGACAAACGCGGATCCATCGTCGCCAGCTTGGCGCCCTTCATTTTACCTTCAATAATTCGCTGAGCATGTGGATTAAAATAGTGCCCACTTTCCAGGTGTGCCGAAATCAAAAGGATAAATTTTGCATTGGCATGATCCGGTGATGGCCGATCGTAGCCATACCAGATGTTGTAACCAAAGCGGGCTCCCGAAGAACAAATATTTGTATGGGAATTGTGACCATCTACTCCCCATGCCTGAATGACCCGGTTGGCATAACCTTCATGGCCCGGTCGGCCCACATGATAGGCGATTTCATTATGCCGGTTTTCCTGAATAGCTTTGCGCATTCTGGCTGCAACCTTATCCAGTACTTCCTCCCAGGAAACGCGTTCCCATTTTCCTTCGCCTCTTTTACCGACTCTTTTTAAAGGGTATAAAATCCGATCCGGATCCGTAATTTGATTAATCGTTGCCGGTCCTTTTGCACAATTACGTCCCCGGCTTCCCGGATGGTATGGATTACCTTCAAATTTTCTAATCTCATTGGTATCTTTATCAATATAGGCCGTCAATCCACAAGCACTTTCGCAGTTGAAACAAGTCGTAGGTACAATAGAATACCTTTTTTTTACTTTTCGAGGATGTGCCTTGGCTTCGTATTCCACCCAATCATCCCACTTTTCTGGTGGGGGGAAACCGGTAAGCTGTCCTGCTTCTGTCAGACGCTCTAAAGGAGCTTCATCTACAGAATGTAAATCCTGGATCAAGCCAATTTTCGTAGCAATACGCTCTATAAATGAAGGTTTAAATTTTCCCATGCTTAAGTCAAATATTAATTCAATTTGTAGTAATTATATTTAGATCAGCAGCCAAAATATTCTGAATTCAAAAGCTTGTTTTGATCGTTTCATTATTAATAATGATAACAGCCGGCTGTTAATTAACTCAAAGGAATTCGCTGAGGTGCTTCGACCCAGATATCTTCCGTCAAAT
Source organism: Saprospiraceae bacterium (assembly GCA_028280415.1). Classification (GTDB taxonomy): domain Bacteria; phylum Bacteroidota; class Bacteroidia; order Chitinophagales; family Saprospiraceae; genus JAHDHW01. Next base: position 60,045 of record JANQLV010000054.1, on the reverse strand, counting down.
AAATGCCAATCAAAATAATTGCTCCAGCAGCAGCCAGTAGCACCGCAGTCTCTCCCATAAAAAACAGCAGGATAAATGGAATTATATTTCCAAATAAAAGCACACCTGCCCAAAACTTATTTTTGTATCTGCCCTGCAGAATCATTTCTACCGTTTTTTTGGCATCGTTCGTTGGATGTGTAGTAGTCAGTTCAATCAACATGGTAAAAAGGTTCACTCCGATGCCAATCAACATGACATTTTTAATAAAACCCAACCAGTTCGCATCACTTTCTACAAACAATGCCATGATTCCGAAAATCGCAGCACCGGCCATAAAACTATGCACCAACATATGAATCGATAAAGTAGGACTTTGCCAAAAGTCTCTTCCTTTAGCCTGAGCAAAAAGAAAAGCCGTATAAATTGCCACCAGGACAGCTATCGGAGCTGTCAAATACATTAGTGGTGCCCAGATATCTTCCCAACCCAACCAGGCCGCGATTGCCAAAAGGGTCAACAAAGCACCATAAGCAGAAATCGAATACCCACCTTTGACCAGCCAGGAACCCCACTGCGGACGCAGCAATACAGAAAGAAAACGATCCGGCCGATCCAAATCCATTACCAATAACAATCCCGTAGCCGCGAGGAAAAGAACTCCTATACCAAGCCCCCACCACTGAGCAGTTTCGCTAACTTCCGCAAAACCAAAAGCCCAGGCCAGAAAGGGAACCAAAAATGCCCCCGCAGCAATAGCTTTTGTCCAGACATAAGCGGAAACTTCCCAACCCCATAAAATTCCTTTGTCCGCTACGTCATAAATCCGCCGGGCTTCTTTGCCCATCAGAACGTCAACTGATTTTGCGGGACCTTTTTTTGCGATTTCTCCGGCCGTTTGATGTGCCTCTGCTTTCATTAGTGCATTTACCAAGTCCCCGTTAGAGAAAGCCATCTTTTCAGCTTGCTTGGCAAAATGCCCCACTCCCCTCGACTGAGAGCTCCAGAAATAAGCATCTTCTTTAGAAGTAGCTACGGGATTTAAAGAAGCTTCATCTGCGTCGATATAAAAAAGATTGGGGATCGTTCCTTTTTCAGGTTTCCGAACTTTGACTTGCTGGCGAGCAAGCAGTTGGGTGATTTCCGAATTGGGATCATCCATATCCCCGGAGATAATTGCGTGTTCCGGGCATACGTTTACACAGGCGGGTTCAAGGCCAATATCGATCCGATGTGCACAATAATTACATTTGGCGGCGGTATGATTTTCCGGATCAATATAAAGCGCGTCATAAGGGCAGGCCTGCATACAGGATTTGCAACCAATACAACGATCCTTATCAAAATCCACGATCCCGTCGTTTCTGATATAAAGTGCCTCGACGGGGCAAATCTCTACACAAGGAGCATCCGTACAGTGGTTACAACGCATCACTGAAAACAATCGACGGGTATTAGGGAAAGTACCTTTTTCCACTTGCTTGACCCAGGTACGATTAACGCCGATCGGTACCTCATGTTCCGATTTACACGCAGTGGTACATGCATGACAACCTATACATTTCCGATTGTCGATTACAAATCCATATTTCATAAAATTTGGTTTTAGGTATCAGGCGAAAGTTTTAGAAACTAGATATGAGGCTTTAGCTGAATACTGTCCAGAATACAGATATTTTTTATTTTTAAAATTCGTACTGATCATCTAAAGATCGATTCCAGTTTTCGCGATTATGCTGATGCAAAATAATCTTTCATGAGAAAGCATAAAAATATGAATGATGTTTCATATTTACAAATGTAGATTAAATAATATTTGGAAAATACCAGGCAAAATTCTCCGAATAAATTCTTTCAAACTGTTTTAAATAAAAATCCCGAATTTCTGCAAAACACAAAAATCCGGGATGCTTCTTGTTTGTCTAGTAAATAAATTTTGTTATGTATGAGTTATCTATGATTTATTTCAAAGTCGATGGGCAAACATAATCCGAAGTTGGAATTTTAGAAGCTGCAATATCATCAAATTTTGCCTGTACATTAATTAATTTATCATAACCTCTGGCTTTCAAAATAGAAGCAGCTACTGTGGAACGATAACCGCTGCGACAGTGCAAATAATATTTTTTCTTTTTTGAAATTTCACTCATGTTTTTATTGATAAAATCCAATGGAAAATTTTGCGCTGTTTCAACATGAGCAGAAGCAAATTCTCCGGGTTTTCTAACATCTAAAACATTGAGGCGTTTGTTGTAAGATTTAGCAAACGTATTGGCTTTAATCGTTTCGATTTTATCAATCTCTCTTTTTTCTTTTTTCCAGGCTTCAAAGCCTCCTTTCAAATAGCCAATTGCATTATCATAACCGACTCTTGCCAGGCGTTTGACGGTTTCTTTATTTCGACCTCTGGGAGCGATTATCAAAATTGGTTGCATCAAATCGGGAACCAAGGCACCTACCCAGGGAGCAAAGCTTCCATCCAGACCGATAAAGATAGAATTCGGAATAAAGCCTTTTACAAATTCTTCTTTGGAGCGAACATCCAAAATCAAAGCACCCGATTCATTAGCGGCGGCTTCAAATGCTCTGGGGGAAAGCGCTTTTACACCTCTTTTCATGACCACATCAATGCTTTCATAACCGGACTTATTCATCTTGGCATTTTGGGCAAAATAAGCAGGTGGAGCCATTAAGCCATCCGTAACTTCCTTGATAAATTCTTCTTTCGTCATATCCGCCCGGAGCGCATAATTTACCATTTTCTGATTACCGAGGGTATCCCAGGTTTCACTACTCATATTTTTACCACAGGCAGAACCCGCGCCGTGAGCCGGATATACGATGACATCATCCGGCAAAGTCATAATTTTCGTTCTCAAACTGTCATACAACCATCCCGCAAGTTCTTCTTTGGTAAGCTTGCCATTCTTCTGTGCCAAATCCGGACGACCTACATCGCCAATAAAGAGTGTATCTCCGGTAAATATTGCATATGGCTTTTTCTTTTCATCTTTCAAAAGGAAGGTCGTACTTTCGGGCGTATGTCCCGGTGTATGCAAAACGGTGATCGTTACTTTACCCAATTTAAAAACTTCTCCGTCTTTAGCCAGGTATTTTTTATACGCTGTTTCCGCATTCGGTCCATAGACAATCTTGGCACCGGTTTTTTTGGCCAAATCCAAATGGCCGGAAACGAAGTCAGCGTGGAAATGTGTTTCGAAAATATATTTAATCTTTACACCATTTTCTTCAGCTTTTTCAATATAAGGAGCCGACTCTCTCAAGGGGTCAATAATAGCTGCCTCTCCATTACTTTCAATATAGTATGCTCCCTGAGCAAGACAACCGGTATATATTTGTTCAACTTTCATTGGAATAATTTCTTTTTATTAATACGTTCTAATAATTTACTAATGCAAAGAAGCAGCTTTTAAGCTAAAGGCACAGTGATTGAGATCACACTGTTTGAGGTCTAACGTAAAAATATGAAACAATGTTCATATTTACAAATATCAGGATGACGAGAGGTTCTCTTCGTTTTCATTGGTTTGCAATGTATATTCCTGGTAGCGTTCAGCAGATTTTTTATCAAAAGTATCAACGGCATGTTGTATCTGAAGAAAGAACTTCTCCTCCCCTATTTTATCATAAAACTGGCATTTGCGAAGAATATCTCTGACCGGGCCCTTTACACTAACCATGAAGAAGTCAATTTCTTTTGCTTTACAATAATTAACCAAATCCTCCAAAGCATGTACTCCGGTACTATCGATACCATTGATAGAATCGGCATCCAGGACAAGTAATTTTAAGGCATCCCCTTTTTTTAGAATCATCTTTTTCAATGTCTCCAAAAAATACGCAACATTCGCATAATATAGCCGAGCATCAAAACGAACAATCAAGACATCTTCCCGGTCTTCAAGGTTATCAAAACGATCGAGATTTCGATAATAGGATTTGCCCGGAATTTTTCCAAGTTTGGCGATATGAGGCCGGGTAGTTTGATAGATTACTGTCGTCAGTGATAATACAACGCCGATCAAAACGCCTTCCTCAATTCCCAGAGCCAGCGTCCCTATAAAGGTTGCGGCCAGCATCCAAAAATCGGGACGATAATGCTTCCAAAGATGGAAGGCCTCTTTATAATCGATCAAACCGAAAACCGCTACCATAATAACGGAAGCCAGGATCGCTTTGGGCAGAAAATAAAATAAAGGCGTAAGAAACAATAAAGTCAGTACGATCAATCCAGCACTGATAATCGAAGCCATTCCGGTTTTTGCCCCCGTCTGATCGTTGACCGCTGTACGTGAGAAACCTCCGGTAGTCGGAAAAGCCTGTAAAAAAGCGCCTCCGATATTAGCCAGACCAAGACCGATTAATTCCTGATTCGGTACTACTTCGTAATTTTTGTGCTTACTCTGTATGGCCTTCGCCACAGCAATACTTTCCATAAATCCGATAAAGGAAATCGCTAAAGCAATTGGCAACAAAGCCTGGAACTGTTCAATATCAAAAAAGGGTATCGCAAAAGCAGGAAGTCCTTCGGGCACGGAACCGACAATTTTCACCCCCTGATCCTGCAAGCCCAGACCCCATACTGCCAAAACACCAAATACAACCGCGACCAGAGGGCCGGGAATCTTCAATTTCAATCGCTTGATCAGCAGTATAATAAAAATAGCCAAAAGCCCCACTCCCAGGGTATACAGATTGGTGGCTTCAATATTGAGAAAGGCATTTTGTAAAATCTCATGTACATGGTTCGATCGGGGGATATCAATTCCCAGTAGATGTTTTAACTGACTAAAGCCAATGATCAGAGCGGCGGCTGAGGTAAAACCACTTACCACCGGATGGGACAAAAAATTGACTAAAAAGCCCAGGCGAAAGAGGCCCATTAGCAGTTGGATAGCTCCTACCATCAAAGCGAGCATTATAGCCAGCTGAATATATTGCGTACTCCCCATATCGGCAATCATTCCAACTCCAGCTGCAATCAGCAGGGAGACCATAGCTACGGGACCTACTGCCAGTTGCCGGGAAGTCCCAAAAATTGCATAAATAATCAAGGGTAGAATAGAAGCGTAAAGACCATAAATTGGTGGAAGTCCGGCGAGCATAGCATAAGCCATACCCTGAGGGATAAGCATCACGCCTACGGTAAGTCCTGCCGCAAGATCACCTTTTAAATCTGTTTTTTTATATTGCGGTAACCAATCTATGATAGGTATATAGTCCTTTAATTTCAATGTGTGCAGATATTAGATTATGAGTTTTAGATACTGTAGATTTTGTATGCAAAAAAACAGTTTTTACACCATAAAATAAGTGATTTAGATCACAGCAACTCTATTTTATTTCTGCCCAATTTGATTCGGCCGGCATGTTCCAGAGATTTAAGCAGTCTGGAAACAGCTTCCCGGGAAGCATTGAGATCATGAGCAATGTCCTGGTGGGTGGTCTGGATAATAGTCGAAGAAACTGCATTTGATTTTCTCTGCAAATAATCGAGCAGTCGCTCATCCATTTTACGAAAGGCAATACTATCAATTGTTTTGACCAGCTCCTGCATTCTTTGATCATAAGAACTCATGACAAAATTTTTCCAGCTTTGGTATTTCATCATCCATTGGTCAACGTACTTGATCGGAATCCCCAGAACTATCGTATCATCTTCGGCTGTCGTTCGAATATCACTTCGCTTATCCATCATGCAACAGGAAAAAGACATCGAGCAAGTTTCTCCCGGTTTTAAAAAATAAAGAAATATCTCGTGATCCCCTTCATCGTCTTCCCGTACAACCTTTATACTTCCCTTAATAACCAGGGGAACCAATTTGACATAATTACCAAAGTCTAAAATCATTTCTCCTTGCCGGAAATTCATCAAGCGGGCCACCTCTGCGATCTCTTCCTGAAGTCGTGGCTCGGCAATAGCGGGAAACTGTTCCCGAATGAGTCGTAAAATCTCCGGATTTGACTGGTTCATTTTTATTCAATATCAGGTTTTGGTTTAATTTTCAGACAGGTTTTCAGGCCTTTCAAAGCTGGATTTATACTGCCTAAAGATAACATGCAGCAGCAGTAATTAGTTTAATAAGCCGAACTAGGTAGTTTTTGGCATTTTACTTTTTTGTGGATCGTATTTTATAGCAATATGAATCCATATTGACCTGGAAGTCCTAAATAACCATATAAAGAAAATGGCAGAAACAAGTAGTAATAAAGCAAAAGCAGCGTTCACGCTCCAATCCAGGACAAAAACCAAAGGCAGACAGATTCCTAAAGAAATAAAACCCCACATGATATAGGAGATAAACATAGCCCCGAAATAAAACCCGGGCTCCGGCATATAATTTTGCTTACAAATCGGGCAATGATCCGGCATTTCAAAAGGTTTTTGGAAGGAAAAAGTATGCGTTTTAAATAAGTTACCTTCCCGGCATCTCGGACACTTCATCGCCAATACACTGGAGATAATGCTTCTCTTTTTTTCACTCATTACAATTATCTTTTTCTCGTATTAAGGATTGACTACTCTAAAAGTTTCGAACTTGTTCTAAAATTAGATTGCGCTTCCATATTAAGAAAGTACATTCTACACTTTTCTGATCGCGTATCTTCTTTTACATATTACACTGGCAATTTTCAAGGCATTCAATGATCATGGAAACATCTTTCTCCTTGAGCGAATACATCATGCTACGACCATCGCGCTTAACGGTTAGAATACCCTTCAATCTCATATTCTGGAGATGGTGAGAAGTCAGGGATTGTTCGGAGCCCAGCATCTCACAGATTTGAGAAACCGAAAGTTTTGGATGCAGTTCTAAAATATGAATGATTCCCAAACGCGTAGGATGCGCCACCGTTTTCAGGATATAAGCAATGCGCTCCAGTTTCTCAACCAAATCGTCATCGATAACCGTATTCTTAGCATTTTCTTTTTTCATGCTCCAAAGATATGAATATATGTTCATACGTGCAAGATTAGTAGTTTCGAGCTTAGAAGCTGTAATGAAGCAGGTATTCTGTGCAACAAAAGCCATGACAATATTCCCACGTATTAATGCTTTTTTCAACAGAAAAGATTATATTTGATAAAACCTCTACTTCATATAGTCTCATCGACCTCGCCCATGTACGTTTGAACAACTTATTTTGAGAACGCTAATTCTCCGTAATTATGACTTTCTTGCCCCCCCTAAAAAACAGACTAACTGATTATATCGGAAAAAATAATCTGGGATTATTATTAGAAGCTTTTCGGCAATTATTAGTCGACCATTCGGAAAGCAGAAAAGAAGTAATCCTTTATGAAAACCGTTATAACTCTACTGTAAAAAATCGTTTAAAAAATATCATTTCCTATGATGAAGCGCAGCGAGAATTAAGTCAGATCAATGTAGCCATACTCGCTTTAATTGACAAATTGACTGAGGAAGATTTCAAACTTCAGGATCAGGAAGCCATTGATAATTTATTAAATGACCTTGAAAATAATACAAAGAAAAAAATTCAAAACCAAGGGAATATTCTGCATCGTATTCCTGAAAAAATGGAAGTCAACAAATGGACAGAGTGTTTGATCCGAATTGCTTATGAAGAGAACCAGCTTTATAAAGACCTAAAAAAAGAAGCAGGTGATGTAAGAATGAAGCGCCCCATCGGAAATAAGATGAGAGTGGAAATTATACAAATCAAGGGCGAAAAAAAATTTGAAATAGATCATATTTCCAGTAAAAAACAATTTATTAGCTGGACCCATCCTACCGACTGGGTAATTAATATAAAACCGCTTAAAAAAGGAGTACATAAACTTTATTTAAGAATAGGAATTATTGAAGAAAAAAATGGAAAAGAAATTCCTAATGAACTGGTCGTTAATAAAGCAATTACTATAGTATCCAGCGCTCCGGAAAATACTGCACTTACAAATCCTTTAAAAGTATATAAATCAGGTATTAGTTTTTTTCCGCTCAGTGATCAGCTCTCTTCAGAAGCTTTTAATGCCGGTGTTCCTGCCCATTTGAATAATAAAGGCTTAGCCGCAAGTTTATTCATTAATCATATAATTGCAGCATTAATAACCCTGTTCGGTGGCGGAGCTGTAGCACTGGGTTATTTTGATTATCAGGCAGAAAAAAAAGACCTCGATGGTCTTCATTCGAAAATTGAGCAATATGAAAAATGCCAGCCTGCTAAAGCAATAATGCTTATTGATGAATTTATAGAAGAAGAGGGCTTTTGGTTTAGTCGAAAAGCAAAGGAAAAACGCAGATTAATTTCTACTACCGTTCCCTGGTCAAAACTTGAAGGTGAAGCGCTTTGCGATGAAATTGATAATTATCTGGCCATTTGCCCCAAAGGTCAATTTGCCGAACAGGCCAGACAAATGAAACAACAATTATCCCGAGATAGTATTTGTGTTTCAATTATAATTCCAATCCCATTTCCTGATCCTCCAGAACCGAAAGAACTAAAACTCAATATAGACTACACTTATCAAAAAGAAAAAAACAGATTAAGATTAAAAATCATTGATGGCGTTCCGAATTATCATTTCACCATGGGTTATTATGGTCGTATAGATACGAGTATAATATTCTCTTCAAGCGGCAATCACTATATAGATATCCGTTCCTTTAAGAAAAACCCGGGAGAGTACCGGTTTCGAATAACAGATAAAAAGGGGACGGTTCAAAAAGGCAAGTTTATTATTGAGCTAGACACCAGTCCTTTACCAATCAATCCATATCCGGAATGCTATGAAGAAATTAGAGGAAGAGCCAAAGGAGCAAAAAAATGCGCGCTTTATTTTTATCACTCTACGAAATCTTATGTAAGTAAAAAAATGAAGTACATCACTTTTGCCGATAATCAGGTAAAACAAACGATTGATGAGTTTTACGAATACGGTTCAATGGATGTGGCAAATCCGGAAAATTGTCCTTTGCCATCGTCTTTTAAAAATGCGCCGGCAGTTTTACTATACTGCTCTGAAAATAATGATCAAATATTCATCCCCGGCTATCAGCAAGCAAGTCAGTTTGACAGCCTGTTAATGAACTTCCAGGCAAATTGTTTTAATCCGATAACGGATATAAAAGAAGCACCCAAAGAAGTAAAAATAGAACAATCTTTTAACCGCAATCCGGAGGGAACAACCTACGTATTATTAGAAACCAAAGACAAATTCTATAAGTGGGTTCCACGGGCCCTTCCCGAAGGTTATGGTATTCAAGTGCTTGCTGTAGAAAAGTATTATTCAATGGTAACCGCTGCAGAATGTTTACAAAGTATTTTTCCGGAAAAAAGAATTTACATCGATTTTAAAGATAATTATTATAAAATTTTTATCGGCAGTTTTAAAGAAAGAAAAAAAGCTGATTATTTCAAGAATAATATTTTTTATAAAAATCAGGAAGCATGTATAAAGCCCTATTTAAAAAATAAACTTTTCGTAAAAAATTTTAATTAACCGAAAATAATAAAGCATACAAAATTTGTTCAGAAATTTCATCAAACCCTAAATGCTAAAACATGAAAAACCTACAAATAATTATAATACTTTTATTTTACCCAACTTTATTTATGGCTCAGCCGATTGAAATCGAGGTTTCTGAAATGCAAATTGATATAGAGATAGGTATGGACACTTGCTTAATTTATGAAGAGGAAAAATTAATTAGAATTTCTTTTTCACATTTTCAAAGAGACTCTTTTTTATTATTAGAAGAGAGTGAATTAAATGAACTCCATACAGATTTTGTAGCCCTGGACACATTAACGCGAAAAGGATTTGGTAAAGAAATCAGACCTTGTCTACGTAATCCCCCGGCTCGTATTATTTTTGAATTACAATTAAAATTAATTCACCGGGATTTTACTTCCGTTATTGCTACGGGTATTTATGATGAAGCAACGCAATCAGCACTGCATCAATATCAACGTCAACAAATACCGAAACTTCCTGTAGGCTGTCTAAATTTAGAAACACTGGATCATTTGGAGATAAAATACAATTAGTTTTTGTGAATTAAATGAGTAGTGATTAAGATGGTTTCCAATAGTTTAGAGATGGGGAGAAAGTATATTTAAGTGTAATTACGGGCGTAAACAATGTTTTCGTTTTCTACTATCATCTACTAAACGTTTTATAAATTCCTATTGGGAATGGGTCAAGCTGGTAAATTCTTGACGCAGATTACCCTTAATTCTATCAGTATGGTATGAGCATTTAATGTTTCAAACCCCAACTCGCAGACCGGAGGGCTAATTATGTGGGCTTTGGAAAAAGGTCAGGAGAGAGTTCCCTTCAAAATGCCCCTTTAAATCAATCAAATAACTATTGGGATCAATACATCGTATTTGGGTTGGCAGAAGTCTCCGGAATCTTTTGAATTGCGTCCCAGTGCTCACATATTTTCCCGTCTTTATCAAAACGAAGAAAATCCATAGTGACATATTCTTCTCCCGGCCAGTTTTGATGGGTATGCAATGCTACTAAATCCCCCTCAGCAATACATCGAACAAAATTTATTGATTTGTTCGGAAACTCTTTATGCATTCGATCGAAATAATCAATAAAGCCCTGTAAGCCATCCGCGACCACCGGATTGTGTTGAATATAAGTATCACCTACATATTTTTCAATTGCTTCCCTTGGATTCCCTTCAAATGCAGTTTTGTAAAAAGCAATAGCATTGTTTTTATTTTCTTCTAAATTCATTAGTGTTTTTTTAATTGCCGCGCATTATAAATAATCAATTCTTTACAATTTCACAATCTTTAAAATTCAAGGACAAATATAATTTCTGTATAAACATCTTTTTGTATGAGTTATCCATATAAGGTATTGTACATTACAATGTAAATAACAAAGTGCTAATGTCAAGCTAAAAAATAAGGTCAATTTAATTAATAAGCTTTTAGAATCAGCATAAGAAATGCTCTCTTGAAGTACAACTCCTACTGAACCACGCCTTAGCTATTGGATAGCAGGTAACAGGTCGCAATACTCTCTTAAAATACAGTGCGCTCCTACGATGACATGGGGCTAGACAGTCGCACTACTGGAGAGTCGCAATGCTCTCTTAAAATACAGTGCTCTCCTACGTAAAAGTAATGATATCAAGAGATAAGTTTTATGAGTCGCAATGCTCTCTTAAAATACAGTGCTCTCCTACCGTACTAACGGCAAAGAAGATCAGGGACTTCCAGGTCGCAATGCTCTCTTAAAATACAGTGCTCTCCTACTTGCATGTTCCTGATGATGTAAGCGAACGAGACAAAGTCGCAATGCTCTCTTAAAATACAGTGCTCTCCTACCAACCATTAGTATTCCATGAGTTCAACGACTATGATGTCGCAATGCTCTCTTAAAATACAGTGCTCTCCTACTTTACCGAAAGCTTTCAAAAACAGGAGAATATTTTGTCGCAATGCTCTCTTAAAATACAGTGCTCTCCTACAGTTCCCCTACTATGTGTACAGGGAGGAGGGAAAGTCGCAATGCTCTCTTAAAATACAGTGCTCTCCTACCTAGAATTTCTAGAAAGAGTATTATTTATGGAAATGTCGCAATGCTCTCTTAAAATACAGTGCTCTCCTACATGTTGACTCTTTTGAAGAGCGACAGAAGTTGCTAGTCGCAATGCTCTCTTAAAATACAGTGCTCTCCTACACATTAGCATCATGTCACAAACAAGATCTTATGTCGCAATGCTCTCTTAAAATACAGTGCTCTCCTACCTGCTCATCTAATAGAAGCCGCTCAAAAAGTAGGTCGCAATGCTCTCTTAAAATACAGTGCTCTCCTACACTAATGAAACAATTGCCAACGAAGTCATTCAAAAAGTCGCAATGCTCTCTTAAAATACAGTGCTCTCCTACCTTCAACCCCTAACTGAAATTGATGCTGGTAAAGTCGCAATGCTCTCTTAAAATACAGTGCTCTCCTACTCGGGTGACTGAAGTGAACTATGATTTTCGAAAGTCGCAATGCTCTCTTAAAATACAGTGCTCTCCTACTCTTATTTGAAAGAGCTCAAACTGTTGATTGGTTCGTCGCAATGCTCTCTTAAAATACAGTGCTCTCCTACTGGAGCGATTGGTATTCGACTGGGAAGAAAGTCGCAATGCTCTCTTAAAATACAGTGCTCTCCTACCCTTCCGCTTTATAATACACTGATAATAAACGACTTACCCTATAATTAACAACACTAAAACCTTGCAAATTATGCATTTGCTATCATTTTATGATTTTTTAAATATAAATCGTATACCTCATCCCTCTTAACAAATCCAGGTCTAATTGGCGCTTTCCCAGAACTTGCATGTTTTGAATTTGCGACGGATTCAATTCGATGACAAAGATGCTGTCTTTTATTCCTCCTTTCGTTTCGATTAGTTGTTTCAATGAACTTATCAGCTTTTTCTTATTTTTCGCTTTAACCTTACCTAAAAATACAGAATACTGGATATTATCCAATCCAAAATAGCGCAATTTATTGGCAATCTTCACTCGAAGCCTGTCATTGCTGATATCATAACAAACCAGTAGTGGCATTCTCGGTAAATTTATAATGGCGCAAATATTGGGCAAATCTTCCAGCAAAATCATGAATTTGATTCTTATGACTAAGTATCTTTTGCCCAAACTTTCTTTTTTTGTGTAACCATTGATTAAAAGCCGGTATCAAAAATTGTTTTCCTTTTTTGGAAAGCAGCCAGGTATTCTCTTTAACGGTAAAATAATTAGTCTTTATCCGCTGTTCCAGTATGAGTTGTACGATCAACTCATCCACCCAGGGGCGAAAGGCTTCGATCAGATCAAAAGTAAAGGTAGGTTTATTGTACTCATCACTGTGCAAAAAACCCAGATAAGGATCGAGTCCTGTTGCCAGGGTCGCTCCTTCCACTACACCATACAACATACCATAACCGTAATTGAGCAAGGCATTAAAAGCATCCAGCGAAGGCCGACGACTTCTCTTCGCAAATTGAAAAGGTTTGGGTAAATATTGAGAGACCATCGACCAGTAGATCTTCGCTATACTACCCTCTAGCCCCATGATTTGTTCGCTGCAACTACCAAGCCTGTTCCCGCGGTAATGCTCCACTTTTCGAAAAGTAGTCAACATCTTTTCTCGTTTTTCGGATTTGGACCAATTTCTGGTACCAAGCTTTTTAAGCAGATGATCCTGTTGCTCCAGTTTTATTTTTAGTAAATCAATGATCCAGTCCGTCGCGGCTCCACTTAATGCAAAATAGGCCTGGTGCCGCCTTATCGTAGAAATACTTCCAAAATTTGGCGACCATAATCGACTATTCACTTTTCCCGTTTTTCCTATAAATAAAATTGGAATCTGATATTTAGCGGCTAGTATTATGACCGGTGTACTCAGAAGGCATTGCTGGAATACTGCAATACTGGTCAGTTTATGTGGACTAATCAGGCGGCTTTGTTTTCCATTGATAATATGAAAACAGTTATTACGCTTTTTCACAATTAAGCCTTTGGTGTCTAAAACAAGTTGCATAATCGTTATCTATAGATATGGAAAATCCAGCCAGCTCAAGGTCTCAAAAGTTTGAGGCGGATGGAGTGCATTTTCGAATTGATCATAAAGGGTTAAACTTCTGGAATCTTCTTCCCCATAAACAAACCCGGCAAAGGTTACTTTACCCTGCACTTTTTCAGCAAATCGATCTACCCATTTGGTTGTCGACCGTCCAGCCATTTGTTGTACCTCCCGAAGATGGCGAAGCCGCAATAAATCTTTATCTAACTCCATCCAAAACGCAATGGGTATTTCAACTTTTTCACGCAATAGCAGCCCCGTCACTTTTTTATCTTCTTCGATACCGTAGAATTTAATTTTTTCCGGATTAAATCTAAATCCCGCCGACTGAACGATTGTTTCGATTTTTTTAAATTCCATTTCTGTGATTGCCCGGTCAAGGGACGAAAAACTCAGATCATCTGCATAACGACTAAATTGCCAGTCGGCCCAGTTGGATAATTCCAATAAAGCAACGTCCATATCCCGACAAGCAAAATTAGATAAGACCGGAGAAGTCGGTGCCCCCATAGGCAAGCGTCCCTGATGACAAGTCAATCGCGTCAATAAACTGGCTAAATCAAATTCAAATTCAAAGGGCTTATTTTGAAAAACCTCTAATACTCGTGGCGCTTTAATATGGTGAAAAAAATCTTCCAGATCAACATTTAGTAAATAGTTTGCCCCCAAATGCTTTTGTGCATTGGTCACAATATTACGCGGCTCGGGATCACTCTTGATACTCATCATAAACCCGTAGGTAGCATCGCTTCGGCACAAAAAATACGTGGCTTGTAAATAATGATTTAATAAGCGTTGTACTTTTTTCAGTTTAGGCGCGGGATCTTCAATCCAGCGTTTGGAGCCATCTTTTTTAGGAATAGAAAAAATGCGGTAAGCGGGTTGATGCGCATATAAGTGTAATTTAAAAGATTCTATTTTTAATAACTGCGCCAGCTCTCTTACTGTACGGAGCTTACAAAAGGTATTTTTCATCTTTCGTACTTTTCGTAAGGACTGCTTCTTTTTCATTATTTTTTACGTTAAAAAATTTATAATCAGGTCGCAATGCTCTCTTAAAATACAGTACTATCCTACATTCTCAAAGCCTCCCGAAAGGTGAGGCAGAAAAGTCGCAATGCTCTCTTAAAATACAGTACTCTCCTACTTTTCTCGGTCATTTTGACCAATTATTTATAATTGTCGCAATGCTCTCTTAAACTACAGTACTCTCCTACCCGGAAACCAGGTTATCAAGCTGGAGAAAGCAATTGTCGCAATGCTCTCTTAAACTACAGTACTCTCCTACGTTAAGGATGGTACATTACCCCCCGAATGTATAAAAGTCGCAATGCTCTCTTAAACTACAGTACTCTCCTACCCTCACTTGAAGAGTTGCAAGAACTCTTTGCAAAGTCGCAATGCTCTCTTAAACTACAGTACTCTCCTACTCGGTTACAGCAACTATACAGGAGATGTTCAGTATAGGTCGCAATGCTCTCTTAAACTACAGTACTCTCCTACGTAATTGCACTTCTTTGTGCGCCTCAATTCAATGTCGCAATGCTCTCTTAAACTACAGTACTCTCCTACACGGGGTTGTAGAATATATTCAATGGTATAATAAAGTCGCAATGCTCTCTTAAACTACAGTACTCTCCTACAAGCCAACACCCGATGAATTAGGGCTATTTGTAGGTCGCAATGCTCTCTTAAACTACAGTACTCTCCTACATTCCAAATCCGCCACTGGATGGGCCAGAAATGTTGGTCGCAATGCTCTCTTAAACTACAGTACTCTCCTACAAAGATGAAAATGAACAGCCTCGCATCAAAATTGAAGTCGCAATGCTCTCTTAAACTACAGTACTCTCCTACTTTCTTTGGCTCAGTTGAACGACACATCTAAAAAGTCGCAATGCTCTCTTAAACTACAGTACTCTCCTACCCTTCCGTTTTATAATAAGCTGATAATAAACGACTTACCCCATAATCAATAACAATAAAACCCTGCAAATTATGCATTTGCTATCATTTTATGGTTTTTAAAATATGTTTTTCATATTGTTGAATGCTATGGAAATTTCGGGGATTTTCCCCAGGAGATTTTGGGATGGCAAAAGGGTGTTGTACACCAAATCCGTGACTGGTCACCCGTCCAAGCGCAATGCCCGAAGGAAGTTGAAGATTGGTCTGATAGCTCAGGTTAAAGCTCAGAGTTCGTGTACCGAAACATTTGACCATCCTGATCCGTCGAATCTCCTGAATACAAACTGCCAGCGGCTTTTCGATAGTCCAACCGAGCCCGGCACCAAAAGAAAACAAATGTGCAACCAAGAGCCTTTCCAGCAAAGCTATCCGATCCCGGAAACTATTGCAGGCTTTCCATTTTTTAAAATTATCATGATTAAGAGCGAGGTAGTCGTAAAGACAATAGCTTTGCATACTCACTGCTTTACATAATCTAAAGGTCTCTTGCTGGAAACCAAGTAAGTGCAATGGTTGTCGCCGGTTTTTAAGGGTGATTTCCTGACCTGTTTTCCCTAATAAACAATTCGCCTGCTCGACAGCATCCGGGCCAAAAGCAATCAGTACCGCCTGGCCGCTCTCTACCCGATACTGAATCGCTGGAAAGCGGTAGAAATAGCGGTCGTCCTGTTGTTGATGATTGTGAAAAAGATCGTACTCTCTACCTACCAGGTGAACGATGGCCCCTCGGAACTGTGGTATTTGATGGGGCTTAAGAGGTATACTAAACGTCATTTTTAAAATAGGGACATGGAGAGTAGTCTGCCAATAATCTTTTTTTGAAAGGCTATTCCTTTTTTTTTGCTGCATTATTTTATTTTTTAATTTTTATTCCTTTCTAGATCAAAAAGAATAAGGTATTGTTTTAATAAATACTTCCATCCGGATCGCAATGCCTTCTTAAAAACAGTGCTCTCCTACTTTCGATTCTCGACAGAAAGGAATCGACAAGATCAATGTCGCAATGCTATCTTAAAAACAGTGCTCTCCTACAGTGAACAGTCCTGGTGATACGACTCTCAAATATGGTCGCAATGCTCTCTTAAAAACAGTCCTCTCCTATCCTTCCGTTTTATAAGCAACTGATAATAAAGCACTTACCCTCTTTTTCAAGATACTACAAAGCCTTAAATTATGCATTTGCTATCATTTTGATGTTTTTTAAATATATTTTATCCATCATTTCCGTCGCCCATTCCTTTTGGTGATTTCTTTCAAAATCTGGACGTATTTGATAGACTTATCCTGCGGGCGTATACTGCTTACTTTAAGCAGACACTGATCTTTTTCATCCAATTCGTAGTATTGATCCCGGCTAACGCTAGCCACGGCGGGAGTCGGATTTCCCACTACCTCAAAGTATATTTCATACCGTCCCTGCGCGCTAATCAGCTGGTTGACTATTATCCCTTCTACCTGGTCTCCTTTCTGAAATGTTTTGGGTTTAGGCATTTCGATTAACTGGCCGTAACCCACATTCGTCTTGGCGCCAATACCCTGATCGATTAAAATCCGGGTAAATAATTTTTCCAGTTGTTCGCCAGGGATCAGGCGGTGATCACTCAGGACAATATCCGGTATACGAAAGTAAAATACCCAGCAAATCCCCGGCGCTACTTTTAGCATTTTAAGGGGAATGGGATTTTTTAGCGGCTCATTCCGGTGTGGTGTAATTGCATCTTCGGTCAGGAATGCTTTAGCCTGATTCGTTTCCGTATCCGGTAAGCCATCGAAAAAAACAGTTCTCCCGGCCAGCGGCAAAAAATGAATTCGATTTGTTTGTTCTTTTACTCGTTTTAGGTCCCATCCTTCAAAAACACATTGCTCTATTTCATGGATCAGGGAATAATCTTTTTCTTCAAATACAGCCTCGTTCGTTTCAGCTTGCAGTAGGGACCAGATGTATTGGGCTTTGTTTTTAGACAATTCATCTTCTTTTTCCAGCTCGGGTTGTAGCAAATGCTTTGCAGGGCTTTTAAAAGAAGGAAAAACCGATCGCAATTTTCCTTTTACACTCGAGCCTGGAATCACCGGATAGCCCGTTGTATAATCAAAGAAAAAACCCAGTTTAAATTCTCCTTCGCTACCGGATTCGTGTAGGTAGCCCGACCCCAGTAAGAGTCCCGGATAGGTCGTTTTCAATTTAATCTTTTGTTGCGCACCAGGGGGTACGCGATGCAAAAACTTCAGGAGTCCTCCATCCAATTTTGCCCCTATAAGATCTTTATTTCTCTGCTCAAATATTTTTTTATTGCTTTTCGATACTTTCTTTTGGCGATTTATATTCGCTTCAGAAAACTGTCTAAGGTCGATTTGTCGATAGTACTCTTTATAAAATAAGTAGCCTAAATTTGGATTGGACATAAGCTATGTTTTTTGCTTCATTTTAAAAATCCGGAGTCCCATTTTGAGTGCAATCGCCGCATCGATGATTTCGTTGCGGATGATATTGCTTCGATCCGGCCGTAGTTCAAAGGTGTACTCATCCGTCGTGCTGTTATAATTGGGATCAATAAACTTCATGGTATAGGTCAGCAAATCTTTCTGCTCCCCTTCTGCGAATTCCAGTTTTAGCAAGGTCGTTTTAATCAAGCCTTTTTTAAGTAGAATAGTCTTGATAGCGCACAGCATTTTATTTCTCCTACTCTTGGTCTCATCATTTTTTTCAGGAGACTTTTCGGAATAAAAAGTGAGCGCGGCCAACAAACCGGATTGTACGATACTTCCAGAGAAAGCAGAAATGTATCCTTTGTACGTTTCCGGTACCTCGATAGACTTATTCTCCGCCAATTGTTTATGAATAACCGAAATCGCTACCGGGATCAATTCATTGATGCGTTTGTTCATGTTATACTATTTTTTTAATCAAACAATAACCGTAACCGATACTGGCATTGGCACCGATTTGAACGATTTTATTATTCAGTTCTTTTTCGAAGTCAGTAAAATGATTTTTTCCTATTTGCGGTACTTGAACAAAGAAGTAAAACTTCGTCATGCGGGGAAGCACTTCTTCATACCAAAGATTTTTACTCTCGCCATTGTCCAACTGATTTCTGGCGATAACCGGGAGCTGGTTTTTTGTAATTTGAGATAAATCCCGGGAGGAGAAAAGTACTGGCCGTTTATCGATAAATTCGCTTAGTGTATCAGGAACTGTACTGACATGTTGCGCTTCCATAGCGGGATAGCCTTCCACACTGATGGGACCATCTACAGTATCCAGTACGTAACAGAGTGTCGTTGCAGCATCTTCCGGTAGTTTCAGTTTTTCTAAGGCATCCCCAAAGGTAAATTGCTTCGGGCTCAACAAATATTCGCACAATTTCGTCAGTGTCTCCAGCGTACCATTGGATAAGGCCTGGTAATAAGGCCGGTAATTGCTACGCAAGGGTAGCGAAAGTAACTGAGCCGAAAAAAAACGATAAGCTCCTTTTTGTTCGGCTTCCTGACTTCCATTTTCCGGACGATCTCCAAAAATATATGTGACCCGATCCCCCATATCTGTTTCTTCCTCAAAATATTTCCGTAGCGCCCCTTTAAGACTACTACTGTGGATCGTCGGATATCCGGTAGCGGGATCGCGCTGTACGGTCTTGTCAACAGTAGAATAATTAACATCTCCGCTTCCCGGGTGAAGATTAGTCAGGGCTTCGATAGTATATAAATGACTGGTAAATTTTGGCATAGGTATTTATTTTTCATTTTTATGAATAATATCAAACTGATTGTATCCGATCTTTTGGAAGGCGGAATGCCGAAGATGTGCTGAGAAAGCTTCAGCATTTTCGCAAAAGAATATCGCTCCCCGGCTTAACAAAAAATGCAATCCACTTTTGTACGGTGCGGTTTTGTTTTCCTGACCGGATCGATCCAGTTTAGACCAGCGAAAATCTTTTTTATCCGAATTGCTACTTCTAATATTTCTAAAGCTCACCGGCTCAGTAATTGAAAAAACAGCTCTGTCGTAGAGCGCAGAAAGGTCTTTAACATAAGCATCACTTTTTAGGATCAGTTTTTGATAAGCTGTCGAGCGTGGATAGCCTTGGGGTAAAGTGGGTTCAGTTACAGCCGATTTAATTTCCATTAAAAAGACAGAACCTTCTCCACCTAATTCTACCTGATGCTTCTGGCCGATGGAAAAAAAATTACAAACGACTTCATCATCTGTTTTGAAAGAAAGTATAAAAGCCATTTTCCAATCCTGTACCATTGCGTAGTATCTCTGCTTAAAAAAAGCGTGCTCCTCTGTCTTACCGGTTTTGGTTTTTCGAATTCCTACTTTATCCGAACTTTGGAAGATTTTTGATTCCTTAATTACTTCTTTTTCATCCTCTGTATTGATCCAGGCTTCGGCGAAATGATTCTTAGCCGTATAATTATTTCCTTTATCATCCCGTAGCATAAAAGCGGAAGGGCTTTCCGGCGTCCCTAGAACATGGAGGTCGTAGTTACGTAAAACATTTTTTTCACCATAAAAATGTGCTTTAGGTAAAGGTAAATAAGGTGTATTCTTCTTCATTAAAAAAAGGGCAGAAAGCTTTTCAATCAATCCGAAGTCCTCCACCTCTCCATTGAAACTTTTTCCACCAATAATAAGATTCGCTTTCTTTTTATCTTTATTATTCAACAAACCTTTAAGTGCAAGCAGCTCGTAGCGCAACATACCCAAAAGTGTTGTTTGTTGTGGCAATTTTCTGGATTTTGCAAAATAATTCGAACGATCTCCCGGCGGACCGAAGGTTTGCTCACCACCAAAGAAATAAGGTTTTAGTGGCTTTAGTGTAATGAGTACTTTTTGCGACTTAGTCATTTTTATATTCCGTTTTTAAAAATTGAATGAAGCGAATAAGTGCGTATAATTGCTCTAGTTGATTGTCTTTTCTTTCCGCATTTATATCGATAAAAAAATGGTGCATTAGATGCTTGATTTCATCGAGATACTTGCTGTTATCCCGATGAATTGCTTCATCAAAATTATTCTCAAAGAAATTACTGAGATGTTGGAGCTGTAAAGTTTCATCCCTTAAGTGATCATAAATCCAATAGAGTGTTGCTCGATGGTCGAAAAGACGGTGGGTGATTGAAGTAAAAAAGCGCTCACTTCCTAATACGGCTCTGTCTTGTAGTCGAACGAAATCCTGATAACTTCGGGTATTTTTAGAAATACTTGCACCGAAGGATTGACCACTGTGCTTCTGCAAACTAAAAGCCACTGTATTTTTACTCTTCGTATTTTTCGCTGTTTGAAAGAGTAATTCGTAGCCTTTTTGTAAAGCTTCGTTGAGGGGATGTTTATAATAACTGATAGATAAACCATAAGACATGGAAGGTTTTTGAAAAACCGTATTTTTCTCGACAGCATTTTTTTCCATTCGATCAAACAAGTCCTGAAAAGTAGCGTGGCTTCCAATATATTGTTCAAATAATTCGTCTATTTTTCCAATGAGATGAAAAATAGTGGAATGCTTTGTTTCTATACCCGATGATATATCCAAACCATCTATTGGACTAAAAAACAAGAGATCATCCCCACCAGTATAAATCGGATAGGCTCCGCTCTTTTTGACGAGTAAGGCCGCAGCATAAGCAAAGCGAAGCAGTTGTTTGGAAAACAGTTCAAACAGACCGGGATCAAAAGCATAGATTTCACTAATCAGTTTGCCCATATTATCGCCGTCGGCTACTACGATAGCGATGTATTTATGATGCTGTAGAAGTTCGAAATTAGCCCCTCGCAATTCCTGGAGAAATCCTTCCTGGTTTTCAGCTTTATCTTTCGAAACCAATAGCCTGGCAGCGATACGATACTCCTTTGCTTTTTCAGAAATTTTAGATAAACCCGAAGTTGAAATCTCAATAGTAGAAGGAAAGCGCTCCAAACTGCTTCCTTTTTGCACAAGCGTATTATAGAAAATATCTTCTAAAAAGTACTTTAGATAATTCACGGAGACAACAGTCGGAAATTGTTGTTGTAATTCGACGGTATCCAGCAGTGCATTAATCTCAAAGACCGGATTACTATCCTTTGCAATATCTTCAGCTCCTAGCTCGAATTGCAAAAGAGACAATTGAAAATAAGATTGGACAAATACCGTCAAATCCTGTTTAGTCAGTCTCGGCCGAAGTTTTTCGAATACTCCCTGCGCATCTTTTGATTCATTTTTTAAATCCGCAAAAAGATAATCCACCAGATTCATGCGTGCCGTATCAATAGCATTCTTTAGGCTATCGTAATCCCTTTGCGGCGCTATACTTTCAGCAATCAGACGATCGGGAAACAGACCAAAATCTTTCGTGAATTTTTCCTCGAAAAGATTGATAACTTCGGTTTTATCTCCCAAATCACCGGTGTAGGGCATTAAAATATTCAGGCCAGGCTGATCTTTAATCGCCCTTAACACCGTGTGCATCAAGTGAGAGAATAGATAACTTGCCGCCCAGATTGCTTTAGTGCTTTTGACTGCGGTAAGGGTTCGGTATATCGGGCCAATGGTCAGAGCAAGGTATTGTTGTTTAGGATTCATCAACTATAATTTTTCTGTAATTTATTTCTAATTCATCATTTTTTGTTGGCAATTCTTTATTGACTACTTTATCCAAAAAATGTTCGATATTAAACTTTTCTGGGGTTCGAATATCATTCAAATTAATCTTCTCATATCCATTATTTGTTTTCTTTTTTAAGGTCAAACCAAATAGCTCATTAGTAATCCTACTAATAGAGGCCTGAAATGCCAGGATATAAATGTGTCCGTCTAATACTTTAAAAGTTAAGGGAGATTTGAATCGATCTATTTTTCCTTTTGATTTTATTGTTACGATATATTTTTCTCGACTATTCGTAACCTGAAATTCGAATTGTTCTGCTAAACCCAATAAAGCTCGGATGTACTTATAATTGTATGGTTCTAAATCATTCCATCCCTTTCTATCTCCACAATCTACAGGATCTGATTTCATTTGTTTTAATCGCTTTCTAAATGCGGAATTTTGGATAGCATTAATTTGTTGTTTGATCGTTCTCTTTTCCCATCGAATAGCATCTTGCTCCGCTTTACAGAAGTATTTAAATAATTGCGATTTAGTATATGGATCTTTATTATTATTAATCCCGGATTTCAATACCTTATAATCCTGGTTGATTATACCATGCACTTCATTATATCTAGAATAACTCTTAACATGTTTGTAAGCTGCAGTAACTATTTTCGCCCGTATCAACTTTCTTAAACCCTCTTCAAAATCTTCAATGGATTGTCCTTCTAAACTAAAACAGCCAAAACCTTTATTTTGGCGAGTCCCAAAATTTTCTAGTGTTAGCACATAAGGTAAGCTATACGAAATTAATGTTCTTATACTTTCATAGAAAGAAAAAACCTCCACACGAACACTTTGATCCTTTGCTACAATTCCTTTATTTAAAATCTCTTTAAGTTTATCCTCATAATCGTCCACTAAAGAAACGGTGTTTCTATTATTAATCTTTTCTTTTTTGAACAACGCTCCAATTTCTTTCTCTTGAGCAAAATATAGAGAAGGTGCTATAAATTTTATTTTTTTTGAATGCAGTAAATCCATTTGTTTTTTGCTCAGATAGGATGAAATAATATACGCATCGGTTGCATCAGCATCATATATGATTTTCATTTTATAAGATGATGCGGTTTGTTGATTTTTATCCTTTTGAGAAATGAAAAATTTCTTAATCATTTCATGATGCTTTTTATATAACTCTGGATTTAATTTCTTCAAGTCGTCAGCCACAAACCGATCCAATTTCGGCTTCAACTCCGAGGCTCGTAGCGTAGCCCCTTCCTGATCTGCCTGGAAATGAATAATTGGTGTATGTTGTTTTAACGTAAACCGGAGCGTGAATTTATTCTTTGTCATTTGTTTCTTTGGATTTAAGTTCTAAATTTTCAGCAGGTATATTGGAGGGACGGGTAGTATCTATTTCATTATTAATTTGAGGAATTTGATTATCCTTGACTATTCCCGGGTTCGACCTTTGGTTGGTTACTGGAAAGAACATCATGAAAATGACGACGATTAAACTTAGTATTGTTAAACATTTACGGATAGTAATACTTTTCTTTCGGGAACCATGAAACTGAGTTGAAAAATAAATCATAAAAGTTGCCAAAATAATAGCGAATCCAATACCTATAAGGTGGTATAGGTTATAAGGAGCCAAATGATCATCGAAGACATTCATTCCATAGTATCCTGTGATGAAGGAAGGTACTAAAAACAAGAAGCCCATTTTCGTCAATAGCTCCAGACGTTCATTTCGTTCTTCCTCACGATCCCGTTTCATTTTATCTTCGAGCATAGACGCATAACTATGCAGTTCTTCGATTTCCTGATCCAGATCTTTAATATGTTCTTTCAATCGGAATCGATCTTGAATCTGATCGTACAATTCAATTCCCTGCTCTTGGGCTGTCACTTCCCGGAAATAAATCTTATTTACAAAGCGAATGTAATTGGCATATAACTCGCGAATCTCTTTTGTTGTTTGTTTCTCATCTTTCTTTTCCCAGAGCTGGGAAAGCCGAGTGACATCATCCGAAAATTTCAGCATACTCGCCCGCTGAACCAGAGCCAATTCAATCATTTTATAATACATTCCCACCATGTGATCCCGGGCAAAGGTATTCGACTCCAAGCATACAAACGCATAGCGACAAATCCCGTAAAGTGTCCCATAGTCCAGCCAGCGGTCATAGGTATGCTGCTTAATAAGCTCAGCAATCATTCGTGAATTTCCACAGCCAGGACTATCCGTGTCCACAAAAAGAAATTTATACCAATCTTTGTTTTCCAAATATTTTTGTCCTGCTGCCTTTATTTTTATTGCAAAATCAGGGCTACGAAACCAACACAGTACAAACATTCGATCATCCTGTACCGGAGAAATCAATATATATGGTTCGGCTGGTATTTTAATCGTGCTATTTTTATGGCTAAAATTTCTAGATCTAAATTTTTCGCTAAGGAGCTTTTGAATAAAAGCAGGAAGCCGAAATGGCCCACTTTTTAGATTGTTTTTATTCTTGTAACCATTGAATGTTTCTATGATAGACAAATGATCTAAAGTAATGGATATTTCGGATGGGAGTTCACTGGCGAAAGTTTCTTTCAGGTCAAAATTTCCATCAGATTGTCCCAAGAAAGGTGCATATATCCTTCGACCAAATTGATTAATATCCAGGACACTTTGCAGATTTTCGTATCGTGAATTGATTAAATGAAAAGATAACACAGCCACACCTGTATTGTAAACATTTAAAAGTATGCTATCGATATCCAGCGTATAGGTTGTATTTTCGGATGATTTCTGATTTCTGTTTTTGTTTATTTTAATGCGGTACGTTGCATTCTCTATTTCCTGATATTGAAAATGGTAAAGAATTTTTTCATCATCGTCACGCAATATACTCAGGGAAGGAGAAACGTCATACATCACCTCCCGGGTGAAATCGTAGAAATAATTATACTCATTGTAATTGAGTGCAGTATCAAGTTGGAAAGGTTTTTTGATCCAAGGTGACGAATCTGATTCCCTGGAAGTAGATTGAAGTAATTCAATAAATTTATTGACTTGAGGTTGACTGGTTAGAGACCCTTTCTGATCTTCCTGAATGTATTCCCATTTGAAAGAAAATAAAAAAATGTGTCTGCTAAAAGTAGTTTTAGCAAGATTCTTCTTGATTTCCGTATTGCCATTAAATGTTGAAGAATCTTGCATTTTTAAATAATTATTTTTACTCTGTGTTAATCAATTTTTCGTAGCACAATCGTATGATGTGAGCATCAAATAAAGCATTGTGTCTCTTTTGACTAAGTTGCCCGTTTGAAAGCTCCTTAGCTATATAAGTCGCCCGTTTGATATCCGGATCAATTCCCCTGATCTGAAAAAAGGTTGCTAAATCGAAGGGGATATAATATACCTGCTCCGGAATTTTGAGCGCATTTCCGAATAACTGACAAAATAAAACCCAATCATAAGCCAAGTGATCAAGCCAGAATATAACCGAATCGAATTGCGATAAAAAAATACTGAGTTTTTCTCGTACCCAATCTCGATTTCCTTTGACCCGCCAGTGCCTATCCGTTTTTATTTCGAAGTAAGATGCCGGGAACTCACTAAGAGTTAAGTTTTTGATCACATTTTCCTTAATCCAGCGATCAACTTGTTCCTGAGCATAATCCGTCAGTTCCGCATAAAAAGAGCTACCGTTCTGTGTTACTATCCCGATACTAATCAAGGTCGTACCTTGATGCAAACCGGTAAATTCGGTATCCAGAAACAACAACTCACTCCTCTTATGTCTCAAAAAATCATTCATTTTCAGGTAGGTTAAAGATTTATAATATTATTCAATGTACAAATTAATTTTAATTTCATAAATTAAGCTTTGTCATTTTAAAAATAAGTCTTGACAGACCAAATAAGTATTTAAACAACTGTAAATTAGCTATTTATAATTATAATTGATAAAATTTTGTCATTTCAAAATATCAATAATGCTCAAAAGTAAACTTATCCGGTTAGTAAGTACGCTAACAAAAAGTGAAATACAAGAATTAGGCGACTTTTTAGCTTCTCCATTTTTTAACACTAACCCCAGCGTACTTAAGCTTTACGAAGCCATCTCCGTTAGTTATCCTGATTTCAAAGAAGAACATATCTCCAAGCAATATCTATATACCCTGGTTTATCCGAACAAAAACTATAGAGATAACAGTTTTAGGAATTTGATTTTAGACCTCACCAATTTGATTCAAGAATATATTAAGCAGGTTGAGTTAAAAAAAAACAAAGCTTTACAAGAACAGCTATTATTAAACGCATTCTCCAGTAGAACGCTCAAGAGAGAATTCGATCATCAATTTGATAAACTCATCAAACGTTCGCAAGATATTTCACCAAAGGATAGTATGTATTATTTAGAGCAGTATTTATTTTTAAAAACTTATTATCATTTTCCCGAGACCAATCGTCAAGAATTGCCCAGAGAATTTCTTATCAATATGTTAAGTAATTTAAATCAGTTCTTTGCGCTCTCAAAACTTCAACTGGCCATTGAAATAGCTTCCAGGCAACGCGTATTAAAAGAAAAACCACCAATTTTTTATTTTAAGCCTTATATCGAGCAGTATCTTGCAAGTCTATCTAAAAACAAACAAATTCTCTTACGCATTTTACTCTTACTGGAAAAATTTTATAGCAATCCTTCGGAAGACCTTATCCAACTGGCAACGAAACTTTTTAAGATGCATCACAAAAAGTTTTCTTTATTTGATAAAAAAATGATCTTAATGATCATTATTAATCAGATGAATTCTTTATTACTGTCGGGACATCCAGCCTATTTAAAAAAAATTCATCACCTCTATCAGTTTGGTTTAATGAAAAATATACTATTATACAATAATCGACTGGTAAGTTTCGACTTTTTAAACATCGTCACTACTGCATCAAGAAATAATAAAACAAGTTGGGCGACCGATTTTATTAAAAATTATAAAAATTACCTTCCTGAAAATGAAAAAGAACAAGTCGAAGCCTTAGCATATGCAACAGTCCATTATGATTTAGGTAATTACGGAGAGGTTATAGAGCTGCTCTTGCCTTATAGCTTCCGAAAATCTGCTTTTGGACTCAGGTTTAGATTTATTAGCGTAAAAGCTTATATAGAATTAGTTTTTGAAGATTCCAAAAATTTAAAATTTACAAAAAACTTCATCCACCGAATGGAGCAATATGTGAATCGCCGGGCAAAAACAGATCAATTATCAGGCTTTTCTAATTTTTTAAAAATCACAAAACTTATCATAGATAATTGTGTAAAAAAGAATAGCCATTCCATCGATCGAATCAGAGAGCGTATTAAAAATACGAGCCCTTTGATTGCTAAAAACTGGCTACTCCAGAAAGTCAGTGATCTGGAGCAGCTCTAGTATTACTTAATAAGCAAGGACAAATCTATTAATCAAAAATTTCTTCTACAATAATAATGTAAGTCTTATCATCGGAAGAAGTATCACTTCCTCCTTTCAAACTGGCTAATTGTTTTACTGTTAACTGAAATTTTGAAAATTCGTCTAATTTAGACTCCTTGTTTTTACACATGATAAAAAAGTTGCGCTCGACTAGAAAATTCTAATCAAACTGGTTAGAAAATAAAAATTCGAGCTAATGAGTAATGTTATACAGTACCCAGGAATTATATCTAACCGTATCATGTAAATTTCTTCGTTACTTCTTTTTGAAAAATCATTAGAAGTACAAATGGTGAAGTCTTCCCTGCGCCCTACCTTTGTAGTGCACAGGGTTTAGCCTTTACATAAATTCCACCAACATATTTCGTGGAAATAAGGCGTTTTAACCTGAATATTAACGCAGATGCCATTTTATTCAAAAAATGATAAAAAACCTACGATTCACCTAAACAGGTCCAGACTTTTATTGTGGAATTAATTTGAAAAGAAGTAAATGTATCGAAGTATTGATATACTGTACATTTCTTTTTAATAATTGATTATTATTGCATTACACAGGTAATTTGTTTTTTTCTTTCTCAACTACCTCATTTATTAGATAGTATTATACAATTTTCCGACGAACATAACATTCTAGAGTTATTTTTTATTGTTCGTTATTAAAATCAAAAGAAGTATTCGCATTTTCTAATTTGATATTTCCATAACAAGCACCTCTTAATCTGGAAACTTTTTCAAAGCCTGCCTGAATCACTCTTTTTCCGTACCTGTCTTGTACTCTATGTACGGCAGGAATAAAGTCGCCATCATCACTTAGGAGGATAGCATTATCATATTGATCAAGAATAGCGTATTCAAGCATCTGGCAAATTATTTCTGTATCAGCTCCTTTTTCCTTTCCTTTAGTATTTCTATAACCATATTTCACATTGAATTTATTGATACAATCGATTTGATGAATACGTTTACGAAATTCTTTTTCTTTTTCACTAGGCGACTCCGAAACTCCAATCGAAATCCAGGTTCCAATATGATCAATTATTTCTTTAAAAGGAAAAAGCACACGGTATCTATTAATTAATTTTTCGTTTAGTATTTTCCAATCTTCAAAATCAATTCTCCTTTTTTTAAATCTTCTATAATAACCAGACGTAAAATTATCAAAATCAATAAATATAGCTATTCGGTTCGTTCTTTTGGACATGTTTTTTGTTGTTAAAATACGAAAAAGATATTAATACAAAAGTAGATTATATGCTTTTAGCATAGCTGTATTAATTGATTTGGCGGTGTAATTAATGTATGGGTAAAGTAGTAAAAGCGGGCAACTTGAAAAAGTCGTTATGTTTAAGTGACAAAACGAAAAAATGATGATACTCTGCCCAAGCTGCCACAGCCACAACATAATAAAGAATGCTTATACTTATATATACTGCGTCATACATACTTATTCCTTTCTGCCACGAATTTTCGATATTGACTTGACAACTCCATCTACTAAAAACTCATCCTCAAAGCCTACGACTATATAACCTGAACTATCATAAACAGGACTTCCACCATCAGCATCTACCCTATAACCAGAGAAATGAACTGAGCTTGCGCCTAATTGCAAAAATTATCCTTGACCATCTCCCCATGTTACCAAAATACTATCCTTCGATTCTCCTGCTCGATAAACATTTACACGGATAGTAAGTTTTTAATCTCCGGATGACTTTATTATTTCAGCACTTCGTATACCTTGTACCGAGATACAATTCTTAAATACGACTATACTTAGTAGTGTTAGGAAATAAGAAAAATATTTAATGATATTACTCTTTAATAAACAGGGCTCCAAATTCTCCGAATTTAATACAGTACATTCCTTTAACTAAATCTTTAATTTGTATTTCATCTAAGGTCATCCCCTGTTCTATATGTTTTTGAAAAACCATTTTTCCACTATAATCATATATAATAAGCCACTGTCCGCTTGAGGGTCGATCAAATTTAATTTGTAAATAATCATTGGCAGGATTAGGGAAAACCTCCAGACTTGTTCCTTTTGCTTGAATTTCTACCTGTTTTATCTCAGAGTAGGAAGAACGACCATCAAAATCAACTTGCTTCAATCGATAGTAATATATACCGGCCTGCGCAATGGGGTCAACAGTTTGATAGTTTTTGATATCAGAAGAGTTCCCAGAGCCTTCTATTCGTTCTAATACCTCCCATGATAAAGTATGATTCAATCGTTCTACTTCAAAAAAGTGATTGTTTTGTTCAGAGCCTGTCTGCCATTCGATATACACTACACTTTCTTTAGCGAAAGCATCAAAGTACATCAATTCTATGGGTAAAGAAGCATCAAAAAATTGCTGGATCCTATGATTTCCTCTATCCACTACCCAGAACAGCGTACCAGAGGCAAAGGCTATGTCTATACAGCCATTGTTGGAAGCGAATTGTCCATCCCCCGAGCCGACCGAACCAAATTGGGATTGATAGACTCCTGCACTATTAAAGATCTGGACGCGCTCATTGTTACGATCAGCTACGTAGATATTGCCATTAGTAGGATGAATAGCAATGCCATTAGCTTGATCAAATTGTCCATTCCCGGAGCCATTCGAACCAAACTGAGACTGATAGACGCCCGCGCTATTAAATTGCTGAACGCGATGATTTGCTCTATCTACTACCCAAACATTGCCCGAAGCGTCTATTGCTATATCCACACAACCATTATTGGAAGCAAATTGTCCATCCCCGGAGCCAACCGAACCAAATTGAGACTGATAAACTCCTGCACTATTAAAAATTTGAACCCGCTCATTATTGCGGTCCGCTACATAGATATTGCCATTCGTAGAGCTAATGGCGATGCCATTGGCTTGATCAAATTGTCCATTCCCGGAGCCATTCGAACCAAACTGAGACTGATAGACGCCCGCGCTATTAAATTGTTGAACGCGATGATTCCCCCTATCTACTACCCAAACATCGCCCGAAGCGTCTATTGCCAAAGCCACGCAGCCATTGTTGGAAGCGAATTGGCCATCTCCGCTTCCTACAGAACCAAATTGAGACTGATAGACTCCTGCACTATTAAAAATTTGAACCCGCTCATTATTGCGGTCCGCTACATAGATATTGCCATTCGTAGGATTAATCGCAATGCCATTGGCTTGATTAAATTGTCCATTCCCGGAGCCATTCGAACCAACACTAGCATTAAATATAGGTTGACCAATTAGGGAAGCAGATGTGAAAAATAAAATGTAAAGGGTAAATGTAAAAAGCTTGAACAATCCAGACATTTGATTTGATTTTGGTAAAAATTCAAATCTATCAATATCCTTACTTGTCTATACCGATTGCGATTTAGATATATATTGGACAATTTATTTTTTGCTAAAAACGGCTCTTATTACAATACTGGACATTTTTGTCGATTTATTTATAATAAACTGATTTACAGCTAATTAAACATACAACAATCTGGACAAGTACTAAATTGAAGCCAGGAAGGTTTCAAGGTTCTGATCGCGATTTAGTTCCAGTTGTTTGCGCAATCTATAACGAGCCTTATGAACGCTTGCTACAGAAATGCCCAAAATTTCTGCAATATCTTTTGAAGAAAACTTCAATCGAATCATAGCGCAATGTCTCAGTTCCTTATTGGATAAATTTGGACAAAGCTGAAATAGCTTATCAAAAAAGCCCGGTGAAATTTGCTCAAAGGCTGCTTTAAACCTTGCCCAATCCTGTTGTTGTACCTGATTGAAATATAATAAACTAGATAGCTTTTGTAAGGATTTATGCTGAGGATATTGATTAGTGACTTCTTTAAGTTTTTTAGAAAACTGCTTGACGAAATTATCTTTTTGAATGGTTGATAAAGATAAAAAAACGACCTCCTGATTTTTCTTTTCTAATGCAGAAGCCAGACCTTCTTTCTCTGTTTCTAAAGATTTTAAATCTTGATCCTGTACTTTAAGTTTGGCCTGCAACTTTTTGCGTGATTTGCTGATTCGAAACCAACTAAAAGATAAAATCCCTAAGAAAATGAAAACAATCAAAGATATAGTTTGCCAGGCAGATAATTTTCGAATGCTTAATCGCTCAAATTTCAGTTGGTCGCTTTCCAATGATTTCAGTGCTTGTTCTTTCTCCTTTAATTGTTGCCTTATCATAATCCTCATCAACTCAATCTTCTGTTGATTATTAAAAATACTATCCTCCAACAGCTCTTTTTCGGCCGTGAATTTTAGTGCAGTTTTGTACTCACCTGTCACCTCATAGAAATTAGCTAAACGCTTTGTAGCGGTCAATAATCCATTTTTGTTTCCCAGTTTCGACCATTCCTCATAAGCTTCCAACAGCAATTGTTCTGATTTCGTATATGCTGAATCATCTTGTGCAACTAGCCCCAACCAGGCCTTGTGAAGCGCTATACCATTCTTGTTTCCCAGTTCGGTATTTATAGTTAATGCTTTTTCAAAAAGAGCTTTCGCTGCTGTCTTCTCTCCTTTCTTGTATTTTATCTCTCCAATATTATTCAATAGCTCTCCTTTTCGCTTGATATCATTTTCTTCATACAACTGCAGCCCTTTTTCAAAATAAAACAATGCCGAATCATAGTTTTCTAAAATGCTGTAAACCATTCCAATATTATTATAACCGGAACTGATTTGCAGCCCATTACCAATTTGATGGAACAATTCCAGAGATTCGCGGTATTTGGCTAAGGATTCGGGATACATTTGAACGGTATAGAATAAGATGCCTAAATCATTACAGACATTAGCAAGTCCATGCTTGTTATTCGTTTTTTTAAATAATTCGACTGCTTCAAAAAAAACAGGTAAAGCTTTGTCATAGCTACCAACCGAGTTCAGGCATCTTCCCAGGTTAGCCAAATTATCCGCCAAAGTCACTGTATCTCTATTTTTTCTGCCAAAATCAACTAAGTCTTCATAAGCTTGAATTGCCGCTTCATAATTCCCTCTCAAATAGTTTACATTGCCAATGTTACCTTTGATTTTCAAACAATAAGCAGCGTTGCCTAAGAGTTCAAAAACTTCCAATGCTTTATCATAATGCGATAGAGCCAGCTCATAATTGCCTCTACTTTGTTCATTAATCCCTTGAAGATTTATACATCTGCCAATCCCGGATGCATCATCGAATGTCTGATAGATTTTGATAGCGCGTTCCGCATAGTCATTAGACAATTGATATTCACTTGTGATAGAATGAATGACGCCCAGTTGATACAAAGCTTTCGCTTCCTGGGGCCTGTCTTCGATTTCATTTGCAATTTTGAATGCAGCTTGTCCATATTCATCAGCCAAAGCAGGATTTGAAAATTTCAGCTCCCAACTCAGTTCATTCAAAATCACGGCCTTCTTCTCCTTATCACTATCATTTAATAGCAATTTCAAGCTATCGACTTTAGAGATTGCCTGACTTTGATACCAAAAACACATTGAAAAAAATATGATAAACTTCCATTCCATAAATACTCAAATTTCTATTAAGTAAATAGCCCCAACAGTTTAAACCGATTCATTAAATTATATAAAATCTACTAAATTTTTAACATCAAATAATTCAAATACTATTTATGGCCCTCTATTGAAAGAAAAACCTATTGTACCCCATCATCATTCGGGAGAGAATAGCATTTCATCAATTAAACCCAGGTTTGCAGTCTCATGATTAGAGTTAGAGGCACTAGATAGATAAAGAATTTACTCATTTTGTTGAGGCAAGAGCCAGAGTGAATCGTCTGGTTAAGAAGGGTTTTTTCTTAATTATACTCATCAAAATGAGCTTTGTTAGCCTTGTAATCAAGTAAAATTTAAGGCGATGTACTTAAACCTGTAAGGGTGAAGAATTGTTCAAGCCATTTTGAATTTAAAGTTTTAATAGATAAACTTTTGTGTTGATACAATTGATCTGCCCAAATTGTAATGATGCTAAATAAAGCCACCAAAACGGGTATTGTTCTCAGAATAGCTTTATCTGACCACTGTCTTTGAGTTTGCACTCCCAGATGTTTTCGAGTTTCTCCAAAAGTAACTTCGACGGTCCATCTTCGAACAAAGTAGCTAATAGTTTGGCGGGGCTCTAAACCTAGATCGGTACACAATAAAGCCATTGGTCAATAAGTACTTGCTGCCACTTGGTTGTTGAATCAGCTAACCTCTGCTTCAAAGTTAATTGTCGGTCTCCAATGATTTGTCTGGCCCAATCAGTAAGTTTTTTGTACTTTTTACCTTGTGCTTCATGATATTTCTTTGAAGCCATTAGCACATTTAAAAAAGGTAAGGTCCAAAATCTACCAGCTCAATGAATTGGAACTAAAAGCATCACACAAATCCATTTTAAGCCGCTACATTTTACAAAATGGCTGCAACTGGATCGTACAGCATCTCGGTGGATACCACAAGCTTTTATCTTGTGTCCCCAACGACGCTCAACCGTTTCATCTATACCAAAAACTATGGGCTGTCCTGTTGGGATAAAGCGATCTAGGAGCATTTTTAATAATATTCTAGCAGCTTTATGCGATGACCTCTTTGATAAACTAAGTACTCGATGAAACTTATGAAACTGCTTTAAATTTTATAAACCTACTGATCGTAAGGCACTACAAACAGTTCGAGTGCTTGTACAAAGTATAGCGCCTATTATTAAAACTTTCTCATGTTCAAAGACCTTTTTGCTGAATAACGGAGCAAATTCCAATATTTGTTTCGAGAATTCTTTTGGAAGTGTCATCATAAATTTAATTGTGGTAAATCAAATTTATGTACTCTCAGAGAATTCTCTTTTATTTTTAAGACTTTAACATTTTGCTAAAGTCGAACTTAAATCTCGTTATTGTTTTAAAGACTTGATAGTGGTCTTCAAGTAAGTTAGCTCTATCAAACACTTTGCACCAAAGTTTCGTTAATATTTTATGATCTAATGAGTCAAAAAACTTTTTATGTCAAAGCAAATTGCGTTTAGTTCCGTTTCTTTAGAATGCTTAATAAAAACAAATACTTCTTTTGCGAAATTAATGTTATACTTGCTTCTATATTCATTAAATGGAATATTTCTATATGCAATCACGCTTTCGATTAACAATTGATCTTTAGAATATTCTTTATCCAATTTTTGATTGATCAAATAACTATAATATGTAAATACCTGAGCATCTAGGTGGTTTGCATAAAATATTTCTCGCTTCTTTTTCTTCAGAGTCCTTTCGGTATTTTTCACACCAAAATAATCATAATTATGCCTGAATCTATTTTCTTGAATTGTATAGTATATGAATAAAAAAAACGATGTTTCTTAACTTTGGAAGAAGATTTTATATAGGAGAGAATAAAAGGAATATCTCGTTTCTCATAGGGACGAGAAAAATGAGGATAACGTTTAAGTTTTAACCAATCCTTCATAATAGAAAATAAAAAAGGCGGACTAATCGCAACTATCTTTATGATACTATCCATCAGGCTCATGTTAGTGCTATAACACTTCTACTTAAATTTGAGGCACTGCTTTTGGAACATGAAAGTTGTTACTATCATTAGAAACATACTCAACAAAGTTCGTATATTTATGAAAGCAATCGATAACAGTTTGACACTTTTTGTTGTTCTTATTCTAGGTATCCAGATGTTAGTGGACCAGATTGACATTACTGTCAAATCCGCCATATATCGTGGAAATTCACCGCAGCGTTTTCGTCATTAAGACACATAAAACAGACATCATTAGCTTGCCAGTTAGGAAGCATCTTTAATTCAGTTATATTAATTATTTCGAAATACGTTTTTTACGCCAAAATATTCTTCAACCGCTCCTTCCACTTCCTCCAATCTCCTTGGCTTGTATTTAAAATGATTTTCCCTTTCGTATAAAACGGCCTAAACGCTAATCCATCCATTTTTTAGAAAAGAATTTGGACTTTTATAGAGGCAAAGTCTGTGATGTGATTTCGGTTTTTTTCAAGTTTTTGTCCACAACCTTTAAAACTTCTTGCAATTTATTTTCAACCTCACACTCCCAAAAAACCATCACTTTCCACCCTATTTCCTGGAGAACTTTTTGGTGTTCCTTATCCCGGTTCACTGTTTTAGAAAGCTTCTCTTTCCAGAATTTAGTATTGGTATGAGGGATTCTACCTTCCCGGCAATCAGCATGATAGTGCCAAAAACAGCCATGAACAAAAATAACAGTTTGATATTTAGGTAAGACTATATCAGGTTTGCCAGGCAAATCTTTCCGATGGATACGGAATCGATAACCCCGCTTGTGGAGCGCAGAGCGTAAAATTCGTTCCGGTTTGGTATCTTTTGACCGGATATGCGACATGACTTCGCTTCTCTTTTTTTTGTCCCAAATGTCCATAATTATTTAATGAATTCTTTGTCCAGTTCTTGATATAATTCAATAGAAGATTCAAACTCAGTTTTGATTCTTTCATATAAATTGCTGGCTATAATTTTTATTGCTTTAGACTCTCCCTCCGTAAGTTTTGGATAGGCAAAATCTCCTTCATCAATATGTTGTTTGATTCTTTTCCATCTATCAAAAAACTGTTCTTTGGATTTATTCCTCTCGCAGATGATAGACAAATGGTTTTCCCAGGAATTATATTTTCTGTTATTATTTTTGGTCCTTTTATTACAAGGACTACAAGCCGGAGCGATATTCCCAGGATGGTGTAATCCAAACTCTTGCCGATTGAACATTATTAGGTGATCCATCTGAAGTTTAACACCTGACACACCACAATAAGCACAACATCCTTCAAAAATTTCATCTCTAATTTTTAGCCAATCCTTTTTAGCCAATCCTGAACTAGTATTGAATGACCGTTCAAGGTAATACTCTCCAATTTTAGTCAGAAATGCCCGTACTGCCGTATTTGCAGCATCATATGGCGTATTATACAATGCCATTTTCTTTTTTTGTTTTTTGTTGATTCACCAAAGTTGTTTTTAAAGTTTCTGCGACTGCATATGCCAATTTGAATGGAACAGCGTTTCCAATCATTTTAAACTTTTGGGTCAAGCTGATGTGTGAAGGTAAAATATAAGAATCCGGTACAGATTGAATCCTTAGTACCTCCCGAACGGAGAGGCGTCTTGGTAAGAAAG
The DNA here is from genome assembly GCA_028280415.1 of Saprospiraceae bacterium. Classification (GTDB taxonomy): domain Bacteria; phylum Bacteroidota; class Bacteroidia; order Chitinophagales; family Saprospiraceae; genus JAHDHW01. The sequence continues at coordinate 23,306 of JANQLV010000054.1, read as the reverse complement.
GATGTAAATGTACTTCATTATTTCCATAACAAGCGGTTGGGCTGTAACGGTATCTGTGTAATCTTTTGAAAGAACGGTTTTTAGTGTCTCCCTCTTTTACTTTCCAAAACTTCTTAGAGTAGGGCTTGAAATATTCATTACCATTTTCGATTTTCGCTTCTTCTTTTTTTTGCAACAAACAATGCTTCACATACAACTCTTTTGGAATACCTCTTGGTCGTACAACGCCATTTTGAAATTCATCCACAGTAGCCCAAGTATATTTATTTAGTGCATTTTGGTATTCTTTTTTAACGGGAGGGTTAGGAAGTGTGAAATCATACTCCATAAAACTTTCCTTGATTTCATCTGGTTTTTTAATGCCAATAATAAATAAACGTTTCCTGTCTTGCGGTACTCCATAATGAATAGCATTTAGAATTTTTATATCTATGAAATACTCCTTTTTTAACCCTGCTAGTATCTTGCCCAATTCTTTTCTATGAACGTTTCGGCTGTAAAGGGTTTTGACGTTCTCAACTACAAAAAAGGAAGGCGATATTTTTTTGATTAAATCAAAAAAAACTTTTGTTAGTTTACCTCTTTCTCCACTAAAACCAGCATTCTTTCCAGATGAACTAAAATCTTGACAAGGCGAGCCACCAATTATCCCAAAATGTTCTGGAACATTTTGACCGAAAGCCTGATTTTTGATAGCTTCTGGGTTAATAGATTCAATAGAGCCGATGTGTGAAATTTTCACATCCCCTTTATGACCTTGCTCATTTTTCCAATTTGTATAACCACACTCATACATTTCTGCAAATGTGGGATTCTTTTCATTCGTCCAAACAACTTCAAAAAAGTTTGTATCTTCAAATCCCATATCGAGAAATCCCCCACCAGTAAAACAAGAAATAATTGGGTATTTGGACTTTGCTTTCTTAGGCATAAAGCTTGGTATTTTTTAGGATTGTGAAAACACCTTCTTTTTTGGTTCTTAATAGGTTAAATATTTGGACTTCTTGGTTTTGTAATAATTTCATTGATTCAAAATCAATTTGTTTAAAATTGACAATATAGTGAATTCCATCCTCATTTTCGATTTCGAGGTTTAAGCTTCCAGATTGGAATTCCTCTACTGCTTTAAGTGAGCCTTTCAAATCAAGAAAATGGTTTTTATCGTTCGATTCCAATGTCCAATAGAATTTGCAAGCTGGTTTGAAATTACAATTTTGGCATGTTTCAAAATTTGGTAAAGCCAAAGTTCCACTTTGATTTTCTTTTACTTTGAGACTAATATCATTGAGCCTTCGTTTAGCTTCGTTTGCGAGCGATTCACACTCTTCCGGTATGAACGGAATTGAATGCCATTGCTGCTTTAAATCTACAAGCCAAAGTTCATCTGGATAGTTTCCAGTCTTCTCAAAATACAACCAAGCATATAATTTTAACTGAATTTCATATTCTGGCTTTACCCTTTTGGACTCTCTATCGGCATATACTTCTCCTGTCTTAAAATCCACAATTTTAATCTTTTCTCCTTCTAGAACCAAATCAATATAACCACCTATCTTCTTATCTGTTGATTCAAACCATTTTTCTGAAAGACTTCTATTTATCTTATTTGAAAATGATTTACCAGAATTGGTAGATTTATATAGATACTTTAAAGTTTGAAGTTTTTTGATGGCAAAATATGGCACTGACCTTTTTAAGGGAATAAATTCATTCAAGCCATTCTCTTTCAATTCTTTTTCTTTCTTTGCAACAAGATTATTCCAAATTTGCATAAAGTCAGCTTTATTCAAAATCTCCCTTTTAGCGATTAATTCAAGTATGTTATGAATGATGCTACCTAAGAGAGCAGCAGGGAAAGGAGGAAGTAGAGAGTTTCTCAAGCTTTCTTTTAGAACTGACCGATAAGAACATTTGCACATTGAAGTATATTGGCTCGGTGAAATGCGCTCAGGGGCTTTTAGCTCAAATGCCGGTATTTTCAGATTATCTAAGTTGCTCATAACACCAACCTAATCTCCTGTGAAGGTTAAAAGAATCCAAGAAATGTAATTTATTTTCCTCAAAATCAACCAATTCCAATGCCTTGAAAATGATTTTAGAAAGCCAACTATCTTCCTCTAATTTAGAAGGGGTAACTTGCCAAAATGGATGGACGATAAGGATAATTCTATTTTTTTTCTCATTAGTAATTGCCGGAATAGGGATTTCTGGATTTTCCAATGGAAAGAATAATTTTCTATTCCCTTTCACCCCAAAACTGTTAATGAATTCATCTCTTAATTGAAAGGCTGACTCAAGCCAATTATTAATTTCTATAAAGTTTTCAAAGTGACCATCAGTACCTGCCTTATAGTTGCCGTCAGTTAAAACTCTCAACAGAGCAATTCCTAAACGCCAATCTAATAAACTGTGATAATTCATGTTCTTGAAAACTTTCAAACAATCATAGCAAGCTGTGTTACATTTTTTCTGGTGTTTGTTGGAATGGATATTTTTTACAAATTCAGTAGCGTCTTGCATCAGGACAATCATTTGTAAAAACCTATCAAGTTCGTCAAATAGTTTTCTGGTAAAACCCGAACCATTAGGAAGCTCATCAGTTAATACAATCTCTGCTGTCTTTCTACCATCTTCCAATTCCACTCTTCGTATGTCTGCAATTTCAATTTCAGTAGGGTCAACGTCTAATTCGTCTGCCAGTGTTCTTTGGAGCAAAAAAGCGGCAGAATAAAAAGCAGACCGAACACCCACACAAGACCTTTTACCCGAATTATTAAACATATCTAAATCAAGTTCCCCAGGGTAATTATTGGGACTTAAGCGGAATACTTCAGTGTTTTTTCCTGCTACAAGAGCGATAGTTTCTAACTCAGTATCATTTGAAGAAATATGAAAACGATGACCATATTGGTCATATGGTGCTGCTAAATCCTCTAAAATCCATTGGCTCTCAAAAGAAAAGGGGTATGATTGGAAAGGGAAAAAATTTGATGGTCTTTGTATTTTACCTGTAAAAAAATTATCTCCATTCGTATTAACCCGCCAAGCTATATCATTATCTGAAATGATTACTTTATAATTCCAATTAGATTTAAAATCCTCTTTAGACTTTTCACCTCCTTCTGCAAAAATGGGCGGACGGGACAAAGTAATATCCATGAATTCTTTCCGGTCGCTACCAGCAGAGAGGTTAGTCCGGTATCCTTTTGGTGCTTTAATGGGAAAAATGTTTTCTGGTTCTGATAGTGGTGAACCGCATCTTTGGCAGTGCTCTCTTTCCGGTTTTTCGTTAATTTTATAAGTTTCTAAAAAACCACATCCTTTACAACGCAACATCCACCTCTCCAAATTGAATGGGTGTTCGTTAGGGATACCCCTCAAAACAACTCTCTTTTTATAACCTTGTTCTTCTTTTTCAACAAAGTCATCAGTAAAACCAATGGCTGTATGAATAGCTTTATCCTTTGTTTTTTGCGCCCCAGGAGCAAATTCGTAAATTGCCAAATCTTGGCTTCTATCAATACTCTGTATTTGATAACTACCTTCTTTTCTTTTGATACCATGATAGAGGTTCTTTACAGTAGTTGGCATTCCAAACATCGGCAGTATTCCTCCTTCAGCTAATTTCTCTGATAAATCAGTGGCAGCGAGTTCATCATTATTGACAATTTGGTTTATTCTTGAAATCATTCCTTCATTAGAAGCAGTATCACTAATCCATTCCTTTAATTTAGTAAGCTCTGTTCCTTCAATATTTGGTTTTAACGACAAAATAATATTCTCAACTTCTGACTGGTTATGATAAATCCAATTTATTATTCTTTGCATATATAATTCCCAATTATCAACACTTCCGAATTGCCCATGAACGCTAGAATAAATAGCCTCTTGTTCAGGTACAATGCCAATAAAAGCCTGCCTAAGCACTTCTTTCGCTATCAATCGCCTCATTATCCTTTCCTGCTTCATTGCCAAAAATGGAGTGGGAGGAGGGTCTCCGGTTATTCTGTGAGGATTGTTGAAATAATATTCGTCATGGCTGCGACCTCTGCAAAAGGTTAAGATTGCACAAAAAGCTTGTCCACGCCTTCCTGCTCGTCCTACCCGCTGCTGATAATTAAATCGTTGAGGCGGCATATTTGCAAGCATGAGGGCTTGTAAAGCACCAATATCAACTCCTACTTCAAGGGTAGTTGTCACACTCAATAAATCAATCATTCTAACTCTAGGCTCGCCATCATTTTGTAAAATCACATTTCTAAAATGACGTTGTCGTTCAAATTGGTCATCTGTTTGTCCTGTTAGCTCTTCGCAATGAAGACGGATTGGAGGTCTTTTTTCGATAGCAGCATGAAAGGACAAATAGTTTTTCTCCCATAGTTGTGCACAATTTTGGATTCTGGGGGATTCAATCAATTCATTTCTTGAAAGAGTACAAACCCCCGAAGATGGATGAAGATGCGCTCTTTTACCTCTTAAACTTATCCAAACTCTGTCATTTTTATCAGCTAACTTTAGGTATAATTCAGGAGTTTGTATACCATTATTCCTATCAAGTACTCTTGTAGAAATAAGCGTTTCAAAAATACTATTCCCTAATTCATTTTCCGGTCTCCCTTTCCTTGTAGCTACTTCCCTAATGTAATCTCTTAATTTTGCTGGAAAACTTCTATACCCATCAAAGTTGTTAAATGATTGGGTGTCAAAGTCATTTGGGTGATACTTATATTTATCTCCTAAGATTCGGATAGCAGAACAGACGATTTCTAAAAACTCATCCTTGTTCATTCCATTTCGTGATGCCTGGGTACGGACAACTTCAGTTTTTGGGTTGACAGTAAGATAACCCAAACCCGATGATTCAAAAGAATAGAATAAGTTTCCAAAAAACAGGCTTCCCAATTGAGAATATGTGCCAGATTCAATATTATCCTGAAAATCTCGGTGATCTCTTACCCATTCTTTTTCATCAAAATCAAAAAGTTCATACCAGGGAATAGAAGTATTACCTGATAATACTTCCTGAAGGTGAATACTGACTCCACCTGGATTAACTCCCAATTCAATTAATCTGCTTATAAGTGGCGCACATTCTTCAGTATTTATTAATCTAATTAATTCTCCGACTTTAATTATTCTGGAAAGTTTTTCTTCTAACTTACGTTTAGCCTTCTTTTTCTTAGCTTGTCTTTTGGGATTATTACTATCCGCCTTTTCTGCTTCCTCTATCAATATTTCCATTTCATAAAATTCATCAGAATAATGAGTTTGATAGTAGTCCGTATTTTCTTGAGCCTTAATAGCTTTATAAATCTCTGGTGCTCGAAGCAATCTCCTTTGTAGTTCATCAATCAGAACTTCTCTCAACAAATCAGTGAAATGATTTCGCTCGATGCCATTTGCAATACTTGCCGCATCCTCCCTACTATCCGAGAAAACCACCAATTTTCTTTGCTTTTCATTATCAGGCAGTTGGTAAACCATTTCCTTAGCGAATAACTGTATGCTTTTTGCAAAACCCGTTCTAAATCCTCTTATAGGTGAAGTCTTTGCTCTGGGGAAACGTATATGCCTGGTTTGGTGATTGATTCCACAGGCAGGACAGACACATGGCAAAGCTGAATGAGTATCTACCGGATTACCATTTTCATCTGTCCGGTTCCATACATCAAAACGATTGTTATCTCTTACTCTAAAAAGATAGCCTTTAATCCATTCATCTGGATTTTGTTCGTGATGGGAATGTTCAGGAACAACGTCGCCGGAAAAAACATTAATAGAAGCAGTTTCCCATCTTGATTCAAAAGAATTCTGTGGAAATTCACCTTCGTTTATCGACTTTTGACGCCAATAATTTTGAGGTACCCTATGTTCCCGTTCATGCCGGACAAACTCTTGATTGCCTTGCACCCAGAAAACAGCGTATTCTTGATATGTTCTTTTCTCAACAAATTTAGCAGGTGTTTTCTCTGGAACGCCTTCTATCTTTGGACTTACAGGAAGCATCTCAAATTCACCTGCTTTCGTTCCTCCTCTGCTTCCACCAAATAAGGTTGTACCACAATTGTCACAATACAACAATTCCAACACCCGGTAGCTTTTATTCCCTCTCTGAGATTTTATTTGAACAGAAGAAAACAGCTTTCCGGCTGTCCTTCCATCAGTTTCAAACTCTTCTTTATTATCTAAATCGTCTGAAAAGATGGAAGCCCAAAGTCCTTCAATATTTCTGAAAAAATAATGAAAACGGAAGCGAGGTAAGATTCTCCTTTCTTTAAAAGAGTCTGGAAGGTTTTTAAACCTAGGTTCATCAAGCAATGATCGAGCGATAAGCAGTCCTTCAACTGCGTTTTGTAGTTTTTCTTTTTCCAATTTTCCAAAAAGAACTTCTGAAAAATATGGCAAACCACCTAAATTATCATCATCCTTAACCCTAAATGAACAAACAGGTCTATATCTTTCTTCTCCATTTTTATCGACAACCTGGCATGCAGCAAACAGGCGTTCCCTTATTTCTAATTTGGGATGTAATAAAGTAAATAGAAGTCTTTCAATTGGATCGGATTTGTCATTAGAAACAGAGAACTCCTTTTCCAACATTTCACTTGCTTCTTGACAAGCATTCCTAAATTGAACAGAAGAATTTTTGTTATGAAAGCTTTCTTTTATCAGTTCAAAAGGTGTTATAGGCAATTCTTTAGGCAACTCTACTTTTGCAACTGGTGTGTTTTCTCCCTCGATTATTTCAAACCTGGATCTTATATCTTCTTCCCCTTCAAATCCAAAAAAATCACTCAAGTATTCCAGGCTCTTATTATCACCTGCCTCCAAAGAGGCACTCGAAGCTAAAATCCTTAATTGTGGATGCTTAGGATGAAGTCCAAGTCTTTTCAAAACCAACTTTAATAAATATGCTACCTCTGTACCTGCGGTTCCCCGGTATAAGTGTAGTTCATCAATAATAAGATGGAAAATCCGGTTCTTTCTCTCTTCTGTTTTTTCTTCAAAGGATAAATTATTAGAATATTCATCTTCACAATGCAACCACAGCCTGGTTTTTTCAAAAACAGCACTATCAATGTCTCTCATCAGCATAATACTCAACATGGAAAAATTAGTGATTAGAATGTCAGGAGGTGCAAGTTGCATGTCAAACCGACAACGCATTTCTGCACCATCTAATCGTGGAAAAAAGGCTCTCAACTCAGAACTCTCTTCGATAAGTTTCTTTTTTTCAAGGTCAAACTCCTCTTGAGTTAATTCTCCTTCCGTTAACTTTTTTTCAAGGGCTTCTCTTTGATGAGAAATATATCTTTCAACTTTTTGTGTATTATCTTCCACTTTTTCAAGTTGAGCAATCAGGTCTTGTATCTTGTAATTGTTTCTTCTGGGGTTTCCATCTCTATCAAAAGTTTTCAACTGTCCCGCAATAGGAGTGGCTCCATTATAGCGACCAAAATAAATTCTATTGTTATCCACCTTATCTTTAAACCATTCCTCCACTTTATCAGAATCCAATGCAATGCGAAGACGAGTCATCTGGTCTTCTACTAATGCATTCATAGGATACAATATCAAGGCTCGAACTCCTGAAGGTCTATTCTCGTGCGAGCGTTGTTGAACTGACTCATGCAATTTGTAATCATTCTGCCTATTAACAACATTAGCAGGTGTTGTATTATTCCACCAACCGTTAGAGGTGTTAATTCCTGGCACGTCCCAAGAAGAAAGCTCTTTGACTAATTGGGCAAAAAGAGGTAATAAAAAAGACTCCGTTTTTCCTGAACCAGTACCAGAAGTTATTACACAATGCTTACCTGCCATTGCATATTGAAGCATGTCTAGCTGATGCTTATACAATTCATATCCCTGAACTAATCCCCTACTTACCAAACTCTTGAAGTTTGCCAAATCATTCTCACTCAATTTGCCCTGAAAATCATTCAATTGAAGGTTTTGGATGTACTTTCCACTTTGTTTGTATTCGGGGAGTAACTCAATCCAGGGTTGACGATAAAACACTTTATCCTTATGAAGCAGGGTCTCACGTTCTCTTTCAAGACCTTCAAATTTTGTCCAGAAAGCAGTTTTGATATAGCGTATAAAATTTTCCTTGATAGTGTTAAATGACCCTATGGGATTCTTCATGCTTGTATGGAATTTTGGTTTCTCTTAATCTTTGACCAATTTTTTGAAATTCGTTATAAACAAGGTTACTTGGAACATTGTCAAAAATATGCCAATAGGTTTCATATTCTTCAATTTTCAACCACACCTTTACAGGTGCAAATCCGCTACACAAAATTATTCCTTCCATCATTAAACGGGGTAATGGCACACTTGCCGGAACGGCAAACAACCCTGTATCTTTGTCGTAGAAAATTACATGTTTTCCATAATGTTTGAGTACCATGTACCGTCCCCAGTTTTTATTAACAGGAAATGCTTTTCCTGCTTTCCATAATCTATGTAAAAAGGTATACTCATTAACTTTATATTCTACCAACTGAAATGATCTTTCAATTTCATTTTCTAGTGCTCTCTCAAAAGACAACTTTTCTGGATTAAATATTTTACAAACCCAACCAGTTCCAGGAAATTGATTCTCTGGTTCAATTTGCTGTTCAAGTTCATTGATATATCCCGAGAATTCTAATAGTCCAAATTGCGAATATTCAAATCTGGCAATTGATTTTGGATTGACTTTCAAAACCAGATTACATTCTTCCGCAAATTTTACGATATCATTATCTCTGTTAATTTCAAGAACCACAATTTGAACCCTGTCGGGCAAATAAAAACCTCCATTAGAGGGATGTTGGGGTTCAATAATTGGATAGAAATTATATTCCTTCGACTTCTGAATAACAGTTTCAACTAGTTCTGGCGTTCTTCCTCCAATTAAAATTAATTTTCTACCAGCTTTAGTAGGAATAAATATTAGCTGTGGTGGGTTAACCACAATTCTTCTGGTCGAATATTCATAATCTATGAAACCTAAATAATCCAGCATTTGTAAAGAAGTCCTTTTTAAATCAGAAATAGAAGAGGATTGATTTTGATTACCGGAACTTTGTCCAGAATAATTAATTATATTTTCGAGGGCGTCAAAATACTCTTTTGCAGATGCCTCTCTTTTAATGGATAAATAATAAAGTAGTAAATTGGGATAAACTGAGAGAGAGTCAACTAGTGTTTGTGTTAATTCTTTCATCCTGGTAACAGGTACAAAATTGTAGTTGTAAATTAATTGTTTTTTATAATTCATCCCAGTAACATGTGAGCCTATTGCGTATGTTTTCATTTCCTTATCAACCAAGTTACCAAACATATCACGCATTGGAAGACAATCTTCTGAAAAATGAGGAGGGTAATCTTTATAGCTAATAAGTTGATAAGGTAAATGGTCTCCTTTTACTTTTTTCCCTTCCAATTTTATGTGAAATTCCGTCATTTGAGGCAATCCATCAGGTAATAGCCAAATAGGGTCAACTTCTGTTTTTTTTATTAGTTTGATTTTTTCATTCGATCCCTTCAAGTGTAAATAAACTTGGGAATTATCTGGTGCTCCATCAATCAAGACCTCTGGCAATAAAACGTCCAGCCAAGTTCTACGAGCAATATTTAGCCCCCCATTAAGTTGAATTGTAACATCTGACTTTAAGGTGAGCTCTTCTATAGTGGAGTGGCTTTTTTGAGGATTTAGAATATGAAAAAGAACATATTTATCAGGAACTCCTTCATATTTATCTAAAATTGTTAATTCCTCTGGTTGAGGATTCCAGTCTAAAATTGCTTCTTTTAATTCCTCCTTAACCAAAAGGTACATTCTTCTTCCAGGAATTAGAAATTCAGTTTCAACCCACCCATTCAAATTGAATCTAGAACCAGAAACAAATATCCGTACAGGATTGTCAGGCAACCTAGCAATCCACTTATTATAGTTGTCTTTTAGTTCAATATTTTCATAGTAGTTGTTTTTCAGCTTTAAGGCTTTAGACCAATTTCCGGTCGAGTTGATACATTTAAGACTATCAAAGTTTAAATCATCAGGAAAATCATGTTGGCTAAATATTCGGTAACTAAAACTGACGTTTTCATCCCAACCTTCCTCTATGTCCATGATGGTAAAAACTCTTGCTACTGTCCACCCTTTAATGATATTCCCACTTTCAGATTCATTTACATCTGAACTTCCTTGCCACTTGTCAAATTCCTGTTTTACAATATCAATTACCGTTTCACCTTTTTCATTACCTTCTATTTTTAATGCGCTATATACATCAGGTCCAAGATGAAAACCTTTTTTTGAATGATAGAGTAACAGTTGACGTAGTTTTTTACGACTAATATTTTCGCCAGGTGTTAATCCCACAGATTGAAAGAAACTTCCCAAGTTTTTTAGAGTTTTAAGGGGTAGAAGACATTGAGCTAATGCTTTCCCTACATAAATCCAATTTTTGTTTGTATAATCTCTATCATCAAACACCCCCAAATCCATGTTTTTGGTATTAAAAGTCCAATCTTCCAGGTCACTCCATAGAGCATTCCAGTTATAATTTTCATGTTGATAATTTAATTTTCGTAAGCTCCATTTTTGGGCAAACTTTTCGAAACGGGGATAGTATTCTGAAGACCGTCTTGAAGCATAAACTGAATCAGTTAATGGTATAACAAATAATGCGAGATAAGCAATATACAGTGGATACCTAGTTTCAATTTCTCCAATCTTGACTGGGGTCCTTTTCCAACTGTGGTAAGAATAAATGGCTTTTTTCAGCATGTCACTCGTTTTTGGAGAACCCGGTATTCCTGATTTTACTGCATCGAGGAAATCATACCATGCTGCTTCTCTTGTTTGAAACTCACCATTTTCTAATCCTATTCTGATAATTGTTGGCTTGTCTACATACAAATAGACAAACTGTTCTGTATGTTCAGGACAGAAAAAATAACTGGCGATGGCGTTGTTCCATTCGATGTAGTTCATAACTCTTTGCAAATCAACAAATCAAAACATTGTAATAAAAAATAAAATATCTTGGGTAACCAAATCATTATTGCTCAAACATCCACTAATTTTTCATTGGAGGTAAATTACATTCTAATTTAGAAAATTAAATTATATCTATCGTGAAATAAAGTTTTGATTCTTGATTTTTCCTGCATCTAAGGGGCGTTTTCAACCGCACTTTTATCGGTGAATAAAAAAATAGGTTGGATTCGCCCAACCTAATACTCCTCTGCCAGAAGCAATGTGCAATAATTGTACTCTGGTAGAAATTCACCGCTTTCTATCATTTCTTTATTTAATTGATTAATGGAGAATAACTTCTGTTGGGTATCCTCATGGACATAAACCACCAGATAGTCAATTCCCTCATATTGCTTGACCAACTTTTGAATATCGAAGTAGATAGCTCAGATTTCATTGTCGTTCAGTAAGCTTTGAACTCCTCTTGTCACCAGGAACTTACCAGAAAAGAAATAAGTGCCACTCCGTTCTTGCAGCTGTCTGATCCATTTTTCCATATTATATTTTTATTTTTTGGTTAGAGAATCTTGATTTCCTTTTTAAAGGAGGGGGAAGTAAAATCAAAGATTCTTAAAGGGAAGGAGAAGATGGAAAAAATAGAGTTTTACTAGGTAGATGCTTTCAGGATCGTTGATATGCTGTTCAAAACAGTAAAAATTATATTGATATCTCAATTATTTATTGAACGGTATTATTGGAGTACTTTACTTCTGTTAGAAAAAAGAAAAATCACAACGTTATTTTTTCAAATTTAGACTTAAATATTTAGAAGAAAATTCTTTGCTCTGAAAACCACTTTCCATTGCTTTTCTGCACAAAAACAAAAGGAATCATGAGACTTAAGATAAACAGCGTAAATAAGCTAAAAATATAAGTATTGCCTAGACTCCTGTATTTCATTTAGATCATATTAATAATCAATTGTTTATTGCCATTTTTCGAGACAAATACAACTATACTAGCCCAATATATTTGATTACTTCTTTATCCATTGAAAATCATAAAAATGCATAGAAGGTGTTTTTTTCTTATATCCATCGCTGGGAAGTGGAACAATCTTTTCGTTTTGGAAAGTTTGAGTTAGCTATGGAATCACCCAGACTTTGGTTTTGGGAAAACCATTTGAAACTCACAGCGATAGTAGCTTTAGTTTATTACTCCCTACTGAATCTTATCAGAAATTGGTTCTCCTGGTTTTTTGTCTTCTTAACGCAGTGGTGCCTTAGAACAGGAAAGCGGTACCGAGATGCTTCGATACCGCTTTACAGATTGAGAATGGCCATCTTCAACTGCCTCTTCGTCTTTTGGGCTCAAAATTTGGGATGGCTCATGTTGTGTTCACTGTTCTTTGGTTTTATCGTCTTACATTGGTCGTAATACGATTTCAATTTTTAATAATTCGTATGGTTTTACCATAGTTAGTTTCCAGCAAATATACTCCTGATTGCATATTACCGAGATCTACCATTTTTGAAGAAGTCCAGTCTCTGACTACAGTTCCATCAATCGAAACTATTCTGAGTTCTAAATCTTGAACTGAGCTACTAACTTGAAACATTCCGCTAGATGGATTAGGAAACGCTAACAGCTCAAAATCATTAATTAATTCACTGACACTTAAAACATCCTCTTGATTATTTATTCTTGCAATGTGGTCTCTTTGTGTACCATCATAAGATGTAAAGTTTCCTCCAATCAGAATTTTCCCATCAGTTTGAACGGCAATAGCTTCTCCTGTATTATTGCACCCGAAACCTGGATCAAAGTCTGTATCAATAGAACCATCTGAATTAATTCGCGCAATAGAGTTTCTGGAATTTCCATCATAGTTATAAAAGCCTCCACAAATAATAATATCTCCATCTGATAATATTTCAATTTTGTTAATGGCATTTAGATCCGCTCCCGTTCCTGGGTCAAAGGAGGTGTCCAGCGTTCCATCTGTATTCAATCTGGCAATTTTGCCTCTTGTTGTACCATTGAATGAATCAAAGTCTCCAGATATGATAACCTTTCCATCACTTTGAATTTTTACTGCTCTAGTGGAAGGGAATGTACCTCCGCTACCAGTACCAGTATTATAATCTGTGTCCAAGGACCCGTCAGAATTAATCCTTGCTACTTTATTGTAGGTTGTACCATTATAGGATGTGAAATCACCAACGATTACAATTTTATCATCTGACTGGATTGCTAAATCACGGATGGATAAATTGGCCCCACTTCCTTCATCAAAAGAAGCGTCCACGCTTCCATCCGTGTTGAGTCGAGTAATTTTATTGGTCACATTCACACCAGATAGACCGTTGAAATTATCAAAGGATCCCCCAATTACAATTTTACCATCACTCTGAATAGACACACAGTTAATGACTTCATTTCCATCGCCAGTTGCAGTTCCTGGGTCGAATGTAGGATCTATCGATCCATCACTATTTAATCTGACAATATCGTTAGCAGTTACATCATTAAAATTGTTAAAACCACCAACGAGAATTATTTTTCCATCTGATTGAATTGCTATGTCATATACGTGATATTGTTGACCCGCAACTATGCCTTGTATTCCGGTTCCCGGATCGAAAGATGAATCAATACTTCCATCAGAATTTAACCGCGCTATTCCATTTATTGAAGTTCCATTATATGTATTAAAAGGTCCTCCTATTAAAATTTTCCCATCAGCTTGTACGGCTATTGATTCGACAAGTGTGTTTGTTCCAGTTCCTGGGTCAAATGAGGTATCTAGAGAGCCTGAACTTTGAGCAAAAATTCCCAAATTCAATGCTACTAAAAAAATGGATGTACTAATTATTTTCATTTTAATTGTTTTGGTTCTTTTATAATATGATTACCCTGATTTTTATAAGTGGACTACTCTGTTTCTAACAATGGACAAATTATATATATACCCTTTGGTAAGTCGCTTAAATCCAGTTGAACTTGATTGTCGTTTATTTGAGTGGCTTTTTTGTTCCCTACTTCATTGACCATATATGTCCACGATCTTAATGTTATTTGACTGAATCGTTGAGCCTGAGGTTTTAATCCAAGTTTCATATAAACAATAAAATAAATTGCTTCATAGTCGATTGAATTTTGTGATTGTAAAGTTGGTTAGCTTGATGTTTTTAGTCAATACGCCCTTTTCCCTATTTTTATTAAATCCGGGGGCACATTCTAGAATTAACAGGTATTATATAGTATTTTTGGACTGCTTAGTCAGCTTCAAATGATCAGATTTTTATTTACTTACATATTTTTAATAGCCTTCATACATGGTTTATCTCAGAACTTTAGATTGAAGCATCTAAGCAGTGTAGATGGTCTATCACAAAACTCAGTAAATGATGTCTTTCAAGATCGTGATGGTATTATATGGATAGGTACCCAGGATGGACTTAACAGATATGATGGTTACGAGTTTAAATATTTCAGATATCAAGGAGATGAAAGTGCCGTCCATGATAACTTCATCACCAAAACAGTTGAAGATGATAAAGGAAATTTATGGTTGGCACATCGCAAGGGAGTTTCTGTATTTTCAAAAACAAAGAACACAGGTTATTTATTAAAAACTGTTGATAGTACATTTTATCAACCTGTTGACTGGTTAGCAAAAATTGATGGCGAGATCTATTTGGTAGATAGCAATCATAACTTGTTCAAATCTGTCTGGAATAATGGAAGGTATTATCTGGAAAAAATTGATCTGTCAGTTCATGATGGTAAAGTCATATCTGTAAGAAAGTTTTCAGAAACCTGGTATTTAGTTACAACGGAAGGCTTAGTTATATCTGAAAGCATTCCTGAATCGGGAGAAGCCATTTCATATCCTAACGCTGAAGAACACTACTCCAGCTTCAATAAAGAACTTACAATGGATGTAAATGGTAATCTGTATTTTACTACATACAGACATTTATACATCTATAATCCTGAAGATTCTCATATTGAAGAAATAGAGCTTATTGAAGACCCTGATATTCAGCTGACAGATTTATGCTGGAGTAATAGTAATGAGCTTTGGGCTGCTACTAATCACGGTATCTATGTACTTGATGGCACCCTCATCAAAGATCACATACCAATGGATTATTCATCCAACAGCAAACAAAATGATGGAGTCGTTAATTGTTTGTTCAAGGACCATCATGGTCAAATGTGGATAGGGTCCGCAAATCATGGAGTCTCCATTTACAACCCTTTGGCTGATCAATTTAAGTTTTTGAATCATAACCATGGTATTGAGGATCCGGTTGTATGGTCTATTTATCAGGACTCGTCAATTCTTCTTTTAGGGACTAACTCTGGCTTAGAAGTGTTTAGAACCACCGTAGATCATATTGGCAAGCGTAGGTTTTTGAGTAAAGAACTGACTTATAAAGGCAAAATTTCTCTTATTGGAACTGAAAGGATAGGAACGATTTCAAAAATTGACAATGAATTCTGGATTGGGGCCGGAAGTCAAGTTTTTGTCTTAAATCAGAAATTAAATGAGCTTGTCCGATCATATTCCATAGATCAATACAAAATGGATCAAGGCCTGGAATCAAAAGCTTCTCCAACTGTTACAAATATTATATCCCTTAATGATCGGAATTTTATTCTAACTCAAAAGGGAGTGTATTATGTGAACAAGGAGACTTCCTCGAATTTGAATCATATAAAAGAGATGGAAAAGGTTCATATACTGGATGCCACCGTGGTTGAACATAATCTTTGGATGGCAACGAACAAAGGTATTATAAGATTAAATCACAAAACTTTATCCCATAAAAAGTATGTGTATAATGAATTCAGCAACTCTGGTAAAGGGCCTTCACATAAGATCATTACATCAATAACCAAAGATAACAATGGAGGTTTATGGCTTGGGACGGCCGGAGGTGGAATTAACCATTTTAATATTCAGACTGAAAATTTCAATTATTTAACCGAATTTGATGGCTTAGCAAATAACAATATTCTAGGCTTGGAATTAGCCGGTTCTATACTCTGGATTTCCCACAATAAGGGAATTTCATCTTATGAATTGACAAGAGGACGCATTAAGAATTATGATGTAAATGACGGGGTCGTATTTGACGAATTTGCCATTAACTCAAGCTTTAAGAACAATAAAGGACAAGTTTGGTTTGGAAGTGCCAATGGTGTTAATTTCATTCCTAATTACTCCTGGGTACAAACCGACACTTTTAACTCCAAGGTTGTACTATCAGGAATTGAAATTAACTATGATTATCGCGACTTGTTTTCATTGGTTAATTCTTCTGACAACACTTTAACACTCCATCCAATTGATAAAGTGGTTTCCTTTAGGGTTAATGTAGTAGATTATCAGAATTCCGGCATTAAACTGGAGTATCAGTTACTGGGGTTTAATTCTAACTGGGTTGAAGTAGAAAGTAATGGTAAAATTACGTTTACAAATTTAAACCCTGGAGACTATACATTAAAGGTTCGTGCCATCAATAAACATGGTGTTATTAGTTCTAATCATGCCATTCTAAAAATACATGTAAGCACACCTCTCTGGAAAAGGGTGTGGTTTATATTAACCATAGTGGTCATAATCGTTGGAATTATATTTTTAATTATCAGAGGAGTAGTTCGCAGAAAATATAAAAAGCGAATTGCAAAAATGGAGGAAGAAAAGAGACTTCTTTATGAAAAGCAAAGGATTTCAAGAGATTTACACGACAACGTTGGTGCAAATTTAAGTTACATAGTTCACTCATTGGATAATTACTCTTATCAATTAAAAAAAGAAAACAACGCATTATCGGATGAACTTTCTGATCTTGGAAATGAGACAAGGAGTGTGATGAGTTCTTTGAGGGAGACCATTTGGGCAGTTAAAAAAGAAGCTGTTTCAATTAATGAAATGGAAAATAGAATTATTGATTTTTCTTCAAAGCTGTTGTCCTCCGCTGATATTGACTTAATCGTGAATTTTCAAACAGATGGAAAAATCACACTTTCTCCATTCGTAGCGCTTAATTTATTCAGAATTATACAGGAAGCTGTTCATAATGCTGTAAAACATTCAAAGGGGAGTACTTTTGAAATCTCATTAAAAAGCTCCTATGGGCTTGAGATTCTTTTAAAAGACAATGGTAAAGGGTTTGATGTGGAGCAACAGGAAGAAAATAAGTTTGGACTGAAATCAATGAAAGATCGTGTTTCTGATATTGGAGGGGAGTTTAAACTTAAATCAATCAAAGATTCTGGTACAGAAATCATCATACGGATTCCTCTAAACGCAAAATAGGATGATTGGCGTATTGTACTCTAAACGAATTCAAATTAATTTTGCCAAATATGAGAATGATTAATTGTGCATTGGTTGAAGATAACCAAAACTTGACTCAGGCTATTGCAAAAAAAATAGAAGCAATAGAAAGTTTGAATCTACTGTTTACAGCAAAGAACGGAGCTGAGGCAATTGATTGTCTTAAACAGAGACTTCCTGAAGTCATTCTCATGGACATTAATATGCCTATCATGGATGGTATTGAGGCAACAGAAATAATCAAAAGCACTTATCCTGATATTAAAATTTTGATCTTAACGGTCTTTGATGATGATGAGAGTATATTTGAATCCATTGTTGCAGGAGCATCCGGCTATTTACTAAAAGATGAATCTCCGGGGGAATTGATAAATGCTATAGAAGAAGTGGTTGATGGCGGTGCACCAATGTCTCCAACTATTGCAAACAAAACACTTAGTCTTATTCGCTTACAAGCTCAGAAACCAACTGAAATTCCAGACTTTGAGCTCACCAAAAGAGAGCTGGAGATATTATCTCTAATATCCCTCGGAAAGACATACAAGAAAATCGCAGATCAACTATTCATCAGCCCCAAGACTGTGAAAAAACATGTCGAAAACATCTACAACAAACTTCATGTTCATAATAAGGTAGAGGCTATTCAAACAGCTATTAAATACAACTTATTGGGGTGACCTAGTTTTCTGTCTGAAGAGAGGGTAGTATTGGATAAGTATAATGAGATGATTATTGGGGAATAAATCGTATACTACATAGTATTAAATAAATCTAAGTTACCTATACGATACGTCATAGCCATTGTGCTAACCTTAAACGTTTTTGATAATGATTTGATAAATTCTTCATTGTCAGAACTAAGATCGAATATCTTACCTGTCTCCATTAAGGCTACGAGTTCTACCCGAACAAATTGCTCTGGCATAAGCAACGCAGCAGCAAAAGCATTTGCCTCAATCTCTTGTTGATTTGTTCCCTCAGATGAACGTTCATTTCGCAGGAATAAAGAGAATTGATGTCTGGATTGATCTACAAACATTCCCTTTTCTCTATGATGTCCTAAAAAGAAATGCCCGAGTTCGTGAGCTATAGTAAATCGCTGTCGATTTTCACCATGTCCCTGGTTGTTAACACCTATGACTGTTTTACCTGTCTTGGTAATAAGTAGCCCCGATATGTCATTACCTAAATCATCCCGAGTTACCTCAATACCATGTTGATTTGCAATTGCTTCAACATCAACCCATGGTTTTTTAACACCTTCATTTTGGAGTATTTTCCAAGCGATTTGATTGATTCTCTTTTTGGTGAGGTAGCGATACATGTGGTGCCCGATTGTTATTTGTTGCTGAATTTATGCAGTAGTGCTCAATAGTGTGCCCAGCAAAGTGAAGCAAAAATAGTATAACAATATTACAAAGCAAATATTACGCCTAATATAATAATGTAGTATAATAGACTTTATAGGTTATCTTTCAGAAACTTACTGAGTATACCTTTATTCTCCTGATCCAAATCATGTATTTCATCAACATAATCAAGTAAATCATCAGTACTCTTTGTTAGATGCTCATTCTGTAATGGTAGTATGCTCTCTATAGAAACCTCTAATTTGTACGCAATATCCCATAATACGTGAAGTGAAGTTTGCTGCCGTCCTTTCTCTATATTGGCAATAGAGCCTCGACTTAGATTTGTTAATTTGGCAAGGTCAGTTTGGGATATTTTTTGTGCTTGCCGATAAGCAGCAATCTTTTTACCTATCCAATCATATAATTGCTGTTTCATATCTAAATATAATACAAAAGGTTTAAAATGTCAAGTATCACAAAGCAAAAAATCTTAATGTTAGTGAAATGTTAATAAAAAGCAGATTAAGCTTGCTTGTAATCTTGCCGCAGATAGAAATATATTGTATATTGAGAGATCGTTGTACTTCCACCTGGTACTGTGGTAGTATAAATGTATGAATTTTTTGTTGAAAGCCGGTTTTAGAAAAGAAAAAAGCCGGAACAGATCCGAGAATCATGCTACGGCTGGAATTTTAAATTGAACTATAAAAATAGCATTTTTTTGCGATATAAGCAAAAAGGTGTGATATAAAAATTACCTTCCAAGCGCGACTCTCCTCTGTTACCATCTTTCAATGTGTTGTATTGTCTACCTGATTAACGGTAGGCCATTTTTTCATTAAAAACTTTTGTAATGCAAAAAACACAGTCATTACATGGGCAAGGTATGCCCTACACACATTGGCACTTGGGAATCTTGATGCAAGTGCTCGAAAGTAATTTTATTTTTTCACCTTTTAAATCTTTATCTTATGAGAGAATCTAAATTCCAATTGTACAAAGACACAGCAGGAGAGTTCAGATTTCGCCTGCTATCTAGGGGCAACCTAGAAAACATTCTTCACAGCACCGAAGGGTATTCTTCAAAACAAATGTGCCAGTGGGGCATTGAGTCTGTGAAGCGCAACTGCAGAATCGACAGTCGATACCAACGAAAGCAGGCATCCAATGGTCAGTATTATTTTGTTCTCACAGCTGCTAATGGTGAGCAATTGGGTAGAAGTGAATATTACACTACTAAAGCTGCAATGGAAAATGGTATTGCTGCTGTGAAGCGTGATGCTCCAGGTGCACCTGTCGAAGATCTTACTTTAGTAAAGTCTCGGTATTAAACGTACAAAGCAAAATGAGGGGCGATAAAAAGCTCCTCTATTTTTTTACTTTAAAATATTTTAATCATGGTCATAAATAATTTTAGTATATACAATAACGGCCTCATCGTGCTCATTACCAACAATGATGAACAAGTAACACTATGGGGCGACAACAATTCTGGGAAATTAGTATATCGAAAAAAAGGAGCTACTATTTTTAATGTTCAGCATACCGGTATTTATATAGGCAAAGATGAATGGGGGCGAAGTTATATTGCACACAGCCATATAGATAACGGGCAAGCAGTTCTTGATTCGGTGGAAAATTTTTCCAAAGGCTACACTGTATATGAGGACAACAAAGAATGTGTTAATACACCTTTCGAGATTGTGAATAAAGCATTAGACGCAATTATATTAGGTGCCCAATATCTGACACTATTGGAGAATTGCCAACACTTCGTTTCTGATGCTTGTAACAATATAAAGGAATCCCTAGATGTACAACGTATCACGACAAGTGTAACCTCAATTGGTGTGGGGGCATACATGTTGAAATCAAAAAATGGTTTTGTCAATGCTTTGGGTGTATTGGCAATTTTATTTGGATTACATGGAGCTGTACGACAACCATACAATGGTGAGCAAGCATCCTTCTTGTAATTGGGGAATAGGTAACAATCGATTTTTAAATTTTTAAATTAAAACAATATGTCTAATAGAGATACATATAGATACCACATTAAACGTGGTAACGAAATCCTCCATAGAGGGATAACAAATGACTTAGATCGTCGCCATGCAGAACACAAGCAAACGTACGATAGTGAAGTGCGTATTGTAAAAGTGGGCCCGATAGTGAGTAGAGATTCAGCCCTAAGATGGGAACGTGAAGGCGGACGCCGAATCTAATCTTAATAACTGATATGGTTTGTTTTATAACTGGCATCATTTATTTAGCTTTATGGGATTCTCAGGGCACCCCTGAGCAAGCAGCAGCTTTAGTGGAGGAGCGAGTGAGACGAGGAATAGACCATGCGGAGCAATGGTCTATTCCTCGTCTCACCATGCATTACGGATACAAAACCAGGTAGGGGCTACTATTTATACTTGTTCCCATTTATTTCTTCATAATACCAGTTTGTTGCAATTACCACTAATGCTATACTCTTGTATTACCTTAGTGCCATATCCTTACAATAAACAGAAGTAGTGCAATACCACAACTAGCAGAAAAGTCATCTATTATAATTTCAGAAAAACTGTATCGCCCTGTTAATGTCCAAACGTCCAGCAAAGGTATAACCAAATGGACGAACGAATCTTTTTCTTCATTTATACCTTTGTTATGGACACTATACTCTTTTCTCGGTTACGGTTCTACGACACAGGTATGATACAACAAACACAATTATTATGGATCAACACATGCAATTTGGTATTCCATCAACTATTTCGGAAATACAAGTAAGCTATCACAACACTATTCTGTTAGAAAATTGCACACAAGTAACAGCTTCAATAGAGGCAGAACGAGTACTTCGCTTACTCTGGGATAATGACACTATTGAGTATAAAGAACAATTCTATGCGCTCTTCTTTTCCAAAAAGAACGATCTACTTGGGTATCATATACATAGCATTGGTGGCGTATTAAGAACTGTGGTTGACGTGAAGCAGATACTTGGTATTGCGGTAAAAAGTAATGCCTGTTCAATAGTTCTTTCGCATAATCACCCCTCTGGAAATTGCATTCCATCACAGGCAGACATTGCACTAACCAAAAAGATAGTGAACGGTGCCGCGCTACTTGATATCTCAGTACTTGACCATATTATTATGACCAAAGAACCGTTTTACTCCTTCGCTGATGATGGGGTCCTGTCTATAGTCAGTAGCGACTAGTATAGTTATTAACACTAAACCTATAGTTGTAATTTGATAGTGGTCAAAAGTTACTCAAAGCGTCATATGCTGGCAGAACATCAAATAAATCAACAGAGTCATTGCACTCTTTCTTTTACACGTGCCCCCTTAGTAGTAAAGTACTATCAAAACGATGAGCTGTTGCAGTTTCTCGAAGAAAGGCCAGAGTACGAAAAAATATTGGAAGAAATAGTTAAAGAGGCAAAGGAAAGATGGCAAGAAACAAAGGTGATTGTTGATGCTTTACAAGCAAAAAATAAAACTTAGCTTGACTTCTGACTAATTAAATGGTAAAAAGTAGTTGTGATCTTTTATCATTCTTTTGGTTGGCTGAGTGCTTTGCAAAAGAGTCCTTTGCTCACCAAAACAATTTATCATGTCTAAGGAAACAATCTTTTATATTTTCGTGCCTGGGTCAGAAAACTCTTCACAGCAAAAGGCAGAAGAAATGGCAGACCATTTAGCACCAGAATATGACTCTGAGATAATCCAAGCTGAAGTGCATCTTGAAAACGTAATAGAAGGAACTAGTGATGGAGGCCCTAAAGCAGTGATAGTGAAATCTACCAAAAAGTAAACATGAAGATCATGTCAAATAGGAGTCTTAAAGAGACTTCTGCACCTTATTCATAAAACATAATATGACCCCATAAAACCCACTATTCACTGGCAAATAACTAGCAAAAAACAAAAGGAGTTATGAGACTTAACTCATAACTCCTTGAAAATCAAGCGGTCCGGACGGGACTCGAACCCGCGACCCCCTGCGTGACAGGCAGGTATTCTAACCAGACTGAACTACCGGACCAATAAAGTAAATTCTTACAAATAAAAAGCCAACTTTTCTCCCTTCATCCGCCTCTTTAGCTTGTTGGAAAATGGCCTCAAGGCCTTATTTCATCGAACATCCGACGTTTTGGACGTAGCGACTGCAAATGTAAAGGACATTCGTCAAAGACGCAATAATTTTCACTAAAAAATAAAAAAAGTTTGCCAGTGTCATTCATACTGTTGCCTTATTGCTAAATTTGCCAATATTCTACCGATTCCAACGTAGTTTATACTAAACATTGCGGGTTTCTGCCTCTCTATCTACTGCTCGATCCCTTCTTCAATCCCACCTCATCGCTGTTGCACAGCGGGAGACAGAACGGCGCGGAACCCCACAAAAAGGTTAGATATGATTTTTTTAGAATTTGAGAAGCCTCTGGAGAATCTCTACGAGCAACTCGACAAGATCCGGCAGGTGGGAGAACTGGGGGACATCGACGTGAGCGACAAGATCATCGAGTTGGAAACCAAGATCAAAAACCAGCGCAAAGAGATCTACAGCAACCTCACCGGCTGGCAAAAGGTGCAACTGTCCCGCCATCCCGAACGTCTCT
>JANQLV010000036.1 GCA_028280415.1 Saprospiraceae bacterium | reverse complement strand
AAGCTGCATGATCATCATCTGATGCAAAACATGCCTGGCGATTATTTCCCCGCTGGATAATATGAACAGGGATATTTTTAGGAGTAATTCTTGGTAATCAGGCCATGACAATACATATCACGTTAAAAATGGGAGATGCAATATTTAATTTTACTCTGACCCCAATTATGTTAAAATGATGCTCAAAACTGTAGTTGTAACGACCTGATTTTATAATCTGAATTCCGGGCATATGCTTTTTTTCAGATTCCAAAAAACATTAAATGTGCTTGATTTAAAATAGGTATTATGTCCTCGGAATTTCCTGATTTGTGGCCCAGGCGTTTTCCGTGACAATGAGCCGTTTTTTACGGTCATAATGAAACACGGTCTGGTTGCCCTGGCTGTCTTCTTCAGCACTACGGAAGCCGGAAAAATGGGTATTCGGGGGACAGCATACCAAATTTTTTGTCAATTAGGTAGATGTCCCCCGAATTTTTATTCTCCTTTGAACGTTAGACCGCAGTGAAGACAATTGCTTGTGAAGGCGTTTGCCCAAATAGCACTAAAGAAAAAGAAATTATTACATCGAGGACATCTAAAGAAAGCTATCGTTATAAATACAGATACAGTTCCAAAAAAATATAATAAAAGTATTATAAAAATTAAAGTTTCAGAATCAAGAATATTCATAACCATCGCTCCTGTTGGAACAAAAAATATCATCAACAAGAAACCAGCGATTCTTTTTTGATACACTTTTTTGAGCCGAATTCTATCTTTTTCAGAGATTTGCTTCAATTTATTCTTCCAATATCAAGGTAATTATTTATAAGTGGCTACAGGAGCAGGATCATTTGGAACAAAGTATGTCGTATTTTCAGATTGGGAAATTTCAAGTGGTGCTCCCTTAGCTACCCCAAAAACGAAACCAATTTCCCACCATCTATCTCCTTTTACAAGCCCAAATGAAAATGGACCGAGTCCACCAGTCGTGACTGTTGTATCTCCCTTAATAGATCCCGTATAAAGACCAAACTCTAAACCAGCAGAAGCAGCAATGCCCTTTGAGGTTCCTTTCGTTAGGTACACACCAGTTCCCAAACTGGTATCTGCTGCCCATCCTTTTCCAACATTTCCACCCTCTTCTACTGCAGCAACAATACCACTTCCACCAATCCATAATGATGCTAACCCATCCGGGTCAATCATATTAATCGGATTATTTAGAACATAAGCATACAAATTCACATCCCCGCCGTCAAATCCGATCGGGTCTTCGGAGATGAACCGTCCCAAAGCCGGATCATAATACCGGGCCCGCATGTAATACCAGCCATTTTCTTCGGTCATGATGCCGTACTGGCCCACAAACTTGAATGGCTGAACAACGGTTTCCTCCTGGTTGGCAATGGTGCCGAAAGGTGAGTAAGCATACTTATTGACGATGGTCTTATTGATATCGGTGAGGGCAACAGTATGACCGGTGGCGTCAAAATGATAGCAATACAGAGTATTGTTGGGCTCGACCATGGCCAGCAAACCGGCACCATAGATATAGTAGCGCTGGATCTGGTTGGTGCTGTCCGCCTCTGCCAAAAGATTAGATAATTGGGGTCAGAGTAGAATGGCACTAGTTTATGGTGTTTTTTTAACTAAAAAACACCTGATAATATAGGCTTAATTTGGTAAGTTTACAACAGGAAAAAAATAGCAAATTGC
>JANQLV010000062.1 GCA_028280415.1 Saprospiraceae bacterium | reverse complement strand
ATTTATGATCCCCTGGGAAAATACTGGTCTGCCTTCTAAAAGTTCCGCTTAGCAAAAAGGTGGTATTGGTATTGCCCCCTGAAAGGGATACCTGTGCATCGGTAATATGTGAGCTGCCCCCTAATAATTCTTCCTGCCAGTCCGTATAACGATTTGGATCCCAAGTACCGTTGACATCATAATCGCCGGGGCCGGGTGTTATCCCATCATTGGCAAAGGCTTCATTTCGCATTTCCAAGTATTGCTGTGTATTTAATAGTTCTACTTTGTTCCCTATCTTGCCTATGGAATTTGAAATATTAATGTCAAATCTTGTTTTTCCGGCTTTCCCCTTTTTGGTTGTAATCAATACCACTCCATTGGCACCACGGGAACCATAAATGGCTGTAGCATCGGCATCTTTTAAAATTTCAATACTTTCAATATCCGCAGTGTTGATAGCCATTAAGGGGCTGCTACCCCTTCCTGAGAAGACCGTGCTATTGGTAGTATTAGAAGATAATGTTTCAAAAGAGAAAGGCACACCATTCACAATGTACAATGGAGCATTGGGATCTTCTCCACCACCATAAGAATTTCGAATGCTGTTCCGTCCACGGATTTCTATTTTGACGGGTGCTCCGGGTGTCCCTGTTGTTTGTTGGATGAAAACTCCGGGCATCCTCCCCTGTAAAGCCTGTAAAGGATTGGTAACTGACTGCTGTTCTATTTCTTCAGCAGCTACTTTAGAAATATTTCCGATGGTTTCTTTTTGTTTTACCCTATAATATCCGGCATTAATGGTTACTTCTTCCAATTCAGTGGCGGATTGTTCCAAACTAACATTAATGGTAGTTTTATTGCTTACTGTAATTTCCTGTTTTGCAAAACCTACATAAGAGAATACCAATATTGTTTTTGAATTGGGAACTGTAATTGCATATTCTCCATCAGCATTTGTGGTTGTTCCTTTAAAAGTTCCTTTTATCATTACGGTAGCGCCGGGTAAGGGTTTGCCTCCTGAATCGGTTACTTTTCCGGTCACGGTAATGGATTCGAGCATGTCCATAGCTTCCTTTTCTTTTACCACGATCACTTCTTCTATAATGTTATAGGTAAGGAACGGCTGGTCTTTAAAGCAAAATGAAAGTACCTCTTCCAGGGTAGCCTCTTTTAGTGAAATGTTGTTTATCGGTTCGGCTTTTTGCATCACATCCACCGTATAAATGAATTTATAATGGCTTTGCTCCTGGATTTGTCTTAGGATCTCTTCCAGGGAAGTTTTTTCCCCGGAAAGGGTAATGCGTTGTGCATATCCACCTGCACTTACACCCAGGTAGGTTGATAGAATAATGATCATTGCCAGTTTCATGATCCTTAATATTTGTTTATCTGCCCATGCCCCAGTAAACATGGGAGTTAATTTTTTATTTCGCTTCTTTAGAGCAGAAGCTTTGTAAAAAGTTTTTAAATTCATAAATTTGTTTTGTTTGGATTAAACAATAGTTTGTCTTGTATTTAATTCATACTCATTAGTTTAATCCGGACTATTTACAGGGGTCCCCCCTACGGGATTCCTGTTTTTTTTGGATTAAACTTTTTTAAATTGTCAGTTTTTTCCCTTGGATCCTCCTTTCTTTGTTATTGGTTACTGGTTGCTGGTTGGAACTAGTAACCAGTAACTGTTTATTTTTAAATGATAATAACTGTTTTTCCTTCAATCTTAAATTTCACTGCACCTGTTTCCTCAAGTATTTTAAAAACATTAAGGACACTTACGTTTCTGGACATTCCTCCTCTGAACAATTTGGCGGGCTTATTTTTATAAATTACCTCCACATCATACCAGCGGGCCACTTGCCTCATCACAGTTTCGATATCTGCATCATTGAACTGAAAGTATCCTTTTTTCCATGCTATAGCTTCATCAATACTGGCTTCCATTACCTTGATATTGCCATTTAAGTCCATAGCTGCCTGCTGGCCAGGTTTGAGTACTGATGAATCACCGGATGATGAGACCAACACACTCCCTTCAAGCAAACTTATCTTTATTGATTCTTCATCATCATAAGCATTGACATTAAAATGCGTGCCCAGTACTTTCACTTCCATATCCTTCTTACACACCTTAAAAGGGGTATTTGCATGCGCAACCTCAAAATAGGCTTCACCGGAAATTCTTAATTTACGCTCATTATCATTAAAAGCTACCGGATAAGTCAGGGAAGAACCGGCATTTAACCATACTTTTGTACCATCGGCCAGCTTCATAGTGGCAACCTTGCTTCCTCTCGGATTGCTGAAAGTATTATAGATCATTTCCTGAACAGTTGTTTTTCCCTGTATTTGATACGCAATTTCGCCATTAGCCAGTTTCATTAGCTTTGCTTTACCTTGTACGGCTAATTGGCCATTATTTACACTATCCAAATATAGGTGACGTCCATCAGCCAGAACAATCGTAGCCCGGTTAACTACAGGAGCTTTTATATCTTGAGGCTCTCTGAAAATCCAGGTAAATTGATCCGGCAGCTTAAAAAAACTAAAATAAGCACCTGAAAATATCATAATCATGATGACTGCAGCTACAGCTATACGACTCCATGGGTATAAACGAATCGTTCTTTTCTTTGGATTGATCATTTCGTGTATGGCATTATAGAGTTGCTGAGATTGCTCAGAATCAAGATATTCAGGAAGGTCCTTTTTTTCCCAGCATTCACCAATCCATTTTCTCAGGGCTTCGGCATGTATAGGATCAGCTAGTCCTTGCATAAGTTCCTGTTTTTCCTCCGGATTAGCGAAGCCTTCTACATAACGGTTAAATAAAATGTATAAACGGTCAGTGTCCATCGTCTTCTAATCAAAATTAAAAAAAGTGTTTTTTTGTAATAAGACTTACGGGAAAGAAAAAGGGGTTAGTGGAAAGGAAAAAAGATAGAGAAATAAAGACACTTTATTTATGAAATAAATACAAAATAAACTATTTTAATATGACCTGCGGATTTTAGGTTAGAGCGAAGCCCTCGCTATTAGGTTTAGGGTCAAGGGATGCCATCCCATAGCCGTCAAGTTAAGTTTTTAAAGGCTCCGCTCAACGCATTATCCAAAAGGGCCCCTGAGCGGAGCCGAAGGGACATAGAATTAAACCAGCATAAGGTTCCCCGAGCGAAGCCGAGGGTGGTACCTGAGCCTGTCGAGGGGAGCTATCTATGCTTGTAATGCCCCTGGTTCCATACATTCGGAAAACCTTTTCAATTCTTCAATTTAGCCATAAATGCTATTATAATATTGGAAAAGGAAGCCTGTAAAAGTAAGGCGTCTCGGCTTCGCTTCTATGTTGTAAAGCAAATTATTTAACATTTATTTTTCAAGTTAATTTAACTATAAAATCATGCTTCTATTAGCAGACTTCAATT
>JANQLV010000009.1 GCA_028280415.1 Saprospiraceae bacterium | reverse complement strand
TACTAAAGAACTGATTTTTGCTATTCCCCCCTGTGAAATCCTCCCTGGCAAATAGTGAACATAAAAGGGAAAAATGCAAAGATCTTAGGGTCAATAGTGACTCTAAACGGGTGAGTGAGACCAACTTATTGGGGGGTAAGGTTGGTCTCATGTACTCACTTGACTGTTGAAAATTAAATGCTAAAGAACGGATTTTTGCTATTCCCCCCTTGTGTAACCCCCTGACAAATAGTGAATTCGATTTAGGGATATTAAGCAAAGATCTTTGGTCAGAAGTGGCCATAGGCGAGTGAGTGGGACCAATTTATTGGGGGGTAACATTGGTCCTATACTCACTTTTTAAAATGAAAAAGCGCTGATTGAATAATGCTCAATCAGCGCTTTTTTGTTTTTAGAAACTATCAAATTAATTTCTGCCGATTACATCTACTTTAATGCGCTCGTCGCGGTTAGCCAGTTCCCAGGTAGTATGGAAAACCAGATGAGCGATCTTGGCCATTTTTTCAAAATTAATTTTATCAACAGTATCCGATGTTCTATGATAGTCATTATGTGTACCGTTGAAGTAGAAAATGGCAGGGATACCTTTTTCCGCAAAATTATAATGATCCGAACGATAGTAATAGCGATTAGGATCGTCATCTTCATTATAGGTATAGTCCAGAGTAAGTTGAGTGTATTTTTTATTGACGCGCTCATTTATTTCGTGGAGCTCAGTACTCAAACGATCTGATCCGATTACATAAATATAATCTGGATTGTCTTTGTATTTTTTATCAACTCGACCCACCATATCAACATTGACATTTGCTATAGTGTTTTCGAGAGGAAATATCGGGCGCTCTGAATAATATTTTGATCCGAGTAATCCTTTTTCTTCTCCTGTGACCAATAACACAAGTACACTTCTTCTCGGTCCTTTACCTTGTTTTTTGGCTTCGTTTAAAGCTCTGGCTATTTCAATTACCGTAGAAGTTCCGCTTCCATTATCATCTGCACCATTGTAAATATCATTACCTCGTTTTCCAAGGTGATCATAATGTGCGCTAACGACAACAAGTTCGTCCTTTAATTTTGGATCACTTCCTTCGATATATCCCATCACATTTACACCGCGCAGCGTCTTTTTCTTTTTCTTTTGATTGATCGTTAAATTCGAAGAAAGCATTACGGATCGGGCTTTTCCCTTTTTCTTGATTTTTTTTCGGGCTTTTACTACTTTTTTAAATTGTTTTCCCATAATCATCTTGGCAATAGACGTTTTAATAGCCAGACTGTTAGCTGTGGGAATCGATTCATCGGTCCTCTCTCCTAATGTCAACTGGGGACTTATCAGTTTTCTGCGGTTTTCGCTCAGCACTTTTTGGATTTCATCTTCTATAATAAATACCGCTCTTGCCCCGTATTTTTTTGCTGCTTCCAGTTTTTTATCCGGATTGGTGGACCACTCCGACATGGTTTTCGTCCCCGTTATATAAGAAATTCCTTTTTTATTAACGGGCTCCCCTTTGTAAATAAGGATTACCTTTCCCTTGATGTCCATTTTTTTATAATCGCTGTATTTCGGATCATCAATACCATAACCAAGAAAGAGAACTTCCTGTGTAGAGAAGTTATAAAGATCTTCATTTTTATTTGGGAAGGATACAAAATCAAAAAGATGTCGGTGTTTCTGATCATTTACAAACAAATTGGCTTCTTCCCATTGTGTCCAGTTAAGGATAACGTCCTGAAAATAAGAGCCGTTATTAAAAGCGGGTAAACCAAAGGATTCAAATTGATCAGCAATATAATTAGCTGCTTTTTCATTACCTGCCGTTCCCGTTTCCCGACCTTCAAAATCATCACTGGCAATCACTACTAAATGTTTGCGTAAACTTTCCGGAGTAATTATAGCTGCTAACTCAGCGGGGTTGATCGTGTTTGTCGCGGTTTCTTTCTGTATCGTAATCATCTGCCGATGCACTTTTTTAGCTGCATCCGGGCTTTGGGCCATTATTAGATTAGCCAGTAATAGACAGATCGCAGGGAGCACTATATTTTTCTTTATACACTTCATTGACTTACTATTTTACTTAAGTTGTTTTATGGTTATTAGCAGAAAGTAATTTTTCTAACTCTTCTTTCGTGTCGGCCTCCTTCAAATGCTGTTTCTAAAAATATTTTTACAATAGAAAGAGCCATTTCCTTTGAAATGAAACGGGCAGGGATAGCGATAATATTGGCATCATTATGTTGCCGCGCCAGGCTTGAAAGCTCTTCATTCCAGGCGATAGCTGCTCGTATTCCCTTATGCTTATTGGCTGTCATGGCTACACCATTACCACTTCCACAGATTATAACGCCTAATTCAGCTTTTCCGTTTTCAATACTGTCCGCGACTGGATGAATAAAATCCGGATAATCCACGGATTCGCTGGAATCTGTTCCCATATTGACTACCTCATAATGGTGTTCTGTTAACCATTCCTGTATAGCTTTTTTATATTCGTATCCAGCATGATCTGCACCTATTGCTATCGTCATTTTTATTTTTTTGAATGTTTGAAAAAATTATTTAAAATTAAAAAAACCTTTCGAAAATATACTTTCCGAAAGGTTTTAATAGACGAGTGTCGTCTTAAGGGATACCGTTGGTAAAATTAATCGAGGAAAGGACCTCCCGAGCCCGGTTGCTCCGTATTCAAGAGTGCTCTAAAGCGTGCTTCGAGCGTAGCATGCCGATCGAATTTAGTCTTTAATTCCTCTTCCAGCGCTTTATCTTCAAGTTGTTGAGCCAGACTTATCATCTCTCTTCTTGCACTTAAAAAGCTATTGGCATCCGGTGCGAAACCATATAAGAGGTCTTCATCATTGAGAGAAGTCATAAAATCCAACTGCTGTTCGGTCTCTTTGGCTACTTTTCTAATTACATCAATTGACTTATCCTTTTCACCGGCGGCCAGATAGGTCCGGGCAAAGAATAAGGTATTTCTGTCGTAAGGGAAATTGTAATCAGGGAAAGCGACAAAGTATTTATCAATCAGCTCTGATGCTTGACTTCGATTTCCACTTTTCACCATTTCCTGAGAAGTACGCATGATCAACGCCCGGATGGACTGGATACTCGGACCATAACTTCGATCCACGAATGTATCGTGCTTGTCGAAACCACCCCATCTAAACTTGGTCATGATATTTTCGTGAACAGCATTTTGATTTACCCGGCCGTATCCGACCATCCCATACTGACGATCATGTTTGCTTTTTACAGGGATGAGTCTAAGGGCAAGCCCTTCCAGTTGCATATACTCCTCTAATCCAAGCATCGATTCCGGTCGACAAGTCACTGCAAAATAAACAGGTCTGGTAAAAGCATTGGAGGCGATAATATCCAGTACGGCAATATCTCCTTTTAATAACCATTGTCCCTTACTTTTGGGAATACTAAAATCCATCCGGTCAACAATCACTGCCGTATCCTGTATGGAGACGACTCCATTGCTAAGAGCTTGTGGTTTGTTTACTTTAATAAAAAGTTTATTTGCAGGAAGGAAACTATCCAGGCTCTTGCCGCTGGCCAGACCTAAAGGATTGTTCTCTCCAACAAATTTAATGGCTGAGGAAAGGTTGACCGCTTTGGTAATTTGTTTTGGGTTGATTGGTATCTGTATTCTTTTCCTGCCGCGATAAGCTTCGGGAGTAATCGACATTTTAATCGCCGGAGAATCGTTTACCTTTCGGCGCAACTGATTGATATACCAGTCAACGGAAATCAAACTCAGGTTGACGACCCGTACATCGGTACGGATACCTTCTACTTCCTGAGCATACCAGAGCGGATAGGTATCATTATCCCCATAGGTAAAGACAATGGCATTGGGGGCACAGGAGTTGAGGAAGTTACTGGCATAATCCCGAGAGCCGCTATGGTCCTTTCGCGAATGATCGTCAAAGTTTTGTGTACCCATCAACAGAGGTGCTAAAGCAACAATTGCGATGGCAGCCGGAGCTGCGGCTTTGCCTGCAAATTGTTTTCCGGACTTAAATAATCCTAAAATGGCCATTCCGATCCACATCGAGTATATAAGAAATGATCCTACCAGTACATAGTCTCTCTCTCTTGGTTCATTAGGTGGTTGATTGGAATACACGATAATTCCGATCCCCGTAATAATAAACAGGGCCAGTAGTCCAATCATATCTTTGGGTCTTGTACGGAAATGAAAGAATAGACCAATAAGCCCAAAAAGGAAGGGCAGCATATAGTAAGCATTTCTGGCTTCGTGATTTTTAATGGAGTCCGGAAGATCGCTTTGATTGTACAAGAGCCAACTATCAAGAGGTTTGATCCCGGTCATCCAGTTGCCACTCTTTGGATCCCAATCGTAAAAACCCTGTTCTCCATTTTGCCTTCCGGAGAAGTTCCACATAAAATACCGCCAGTACATCCATTTGATTTGGTATCTTAAGAAAAACCCGATATTGTCAATCTGATTAGGGGGCCCCTTTTTATTCATCCAGCGCTCGTACAGTGCTTTTCTGGCATCATCCGTATGTCCCATTCGGGGGAAGAGCATATTGGTTTTTTCATCAAACTCATAAGAGTTCTTTTCATCGACGACTTCATAAACCTCCTCACCGTTTTCCTTGGTTACCTGACCGTAGCGATCTTCGGAGTTAACCTTAGTAACTGAGGTCATATAGTGTGGCCCGTATAATAGGGGTCGTTCTCCATATTGCTCCCGGTTGATATAGGGTAGTAAACGCATCGGATCACTTGGCTCATTCATATTGATCGGCGTATTGGCATTTGCCCGGATGACTACAATTCCGATCGTCGAATAGGCGGCCACAATCAATGTGGCAGCGACCATGATTTTTTGAAATAATGCACTTCGCATTTTATGGGCCAGGTAAAAACCACCTATTAAAGCTCCTCCAATAATAAGGATTAAGGGATAGATGCCCGAGTGAAAACCTCCTCCAAACTGATTAACCATCAATAATTCCAGCGTTCTCCAAAGCTTTGGTATCCCTGTAATGATTAATTCCTGAATCAAAACAATAAAACTGACTCCGATAATTGCGGAAGCAATTGTGCCCACAACCGTAACCTGATTGTCTCCTTTTCGATTACTAGCTACACCAGGTTTATAATTATATGCCAGGAATCCTGCGCCGATAAATAAACCAAGTCTTAAGACCAATCCAATGCCTGTTCCAAACTTCCCGAAAATATAATAGAGAAAAATAAACCCAATCAATGCTCCCGCAGCTGTAATAGTAGAAGAAGTACTGGGTTTCTTTTTAAAATAATAAAACATAGCCAGAGCCGGGAAGGTCAACAAGCTAAGCAAGTGAACACCAATGGATAATGCAGTGGAAAATACCGCAAAGATCACCCATCGGTCTGCATTGGGGGTATCTGGTAAGTTATACCATTTCATCATCGCCCAAAAGGTCATAGCGGTAAAGAAGGTAGACATGGCATATACCTCGCCCTCTACTGCAGAGAACCAAACAGAGGTACAGAATGCAGCGGTTAAGCCAGCTACTAAACCTGCTCCTAAAATCGCGATGTTTTCATCTCCTTCCGGACTCTTGTCACGACCCACTAAAGCCAGTTTGCCAAGAATTGTAGTAGCCCAGCAAATGAACATCGCAGCAAAAGCAGTGCAAATACTCGACATAAGATTCACGGCAAAAGCTATATTTTCCGGATGAGCTTCGGTATCCGTAAATATTTCGGCTACATAGACGAACATTCTACCAATAATGATAAATAAAGGCGCTCCCGGAGGGTGAACTACCTGAAGTTTATAGGCTCCGGTAATGAATTCCCCGCAGTCCCAAAGGCTTCCGGTTCGTTCTGCTGAAAAATAGTATACGGTCATTGCAACTGCGAAAAGGACCCAGCCAATGATAGTATTTAGTTTTTTGTAGTTCATAAAAAATAAATCTGATTATTTGTAGAACAAGGTATAAGTCGTATTAAAAGAAGCACAAAAGTAATAAATTCTTGGCAAGAATTACTCGATTTTACTACTTCTGGGTCATTGAAAATACACCGATTAGCAGCTTTCGTTCAAATCTCCTAGAAATATTAATTGAATATGCTTTCTAAAGCGAACAGGATTCATTTCCAATAAGTTATACTTATAGCTTTAAAAGCATGATTAAAGGAAAAGGCGGTATGGGATGTTTTACTCAACCAAAAGTTTGGCTTACCGATATAAAGTAGGGGTTTCAGTAATTTCTGTACCAGAATTTGAAGAAGTAACATTATTTTTATTAACCGAAGAAAAGTATAATAGCTACTGTCTTTCTCTTTTCAGAAAATAACAAGAAATGAATTATGAAAATTAAACTACTACTCTTTGCCAGCTTGTTTTTTATCACAAACCTTTATTCACAAATCATTTTTGAAGAAAATTTTGGAAATTCTCCTTCCATTGAACAAGCGAATTCTATCATCCAGCACGATGATGTAGTTGTTCTCGCAGGAATTACAACACTGCAGACTAACGGAGGGGATGATATTTTACTGGTCAAACTGGATACCCTGGGGAATCTTATCTGGAAGAAAAACTTCGGAGGGGTTAAAAATGATCGGGCCAATGAAATTCGATTGCTCAATGATGGGTACTTGCTTGCGGGACATACCAAATCATTCGGTGCAGGAAATCAGGATTTCTACTTGATCAAAACGGATTTTGATGGAAATCTTATCTGGGAAAGAACCTACGGTACACCAATGCTTGAAAGCTGTGTAGATGTTAGGCTTACCGCCGAAGGTGGGTTTTTAATGTTTGGAAATGCAATTAATAATGAAGAGCAAGGTGAGGATTGGCTACTTATCAAGACAGATGCTATGGGGAATGAAGAATGGTCAAATTATTATGGAACGCCTTATTATGACAGGCCTATACTTAGTCAAATACTTTCTGATGGTAATTATTTGATCTATGGTTTGTATAATGGTTATTGGAGAATTTTAAAAATAGATACTAATGGTGAGCTAGTTTGGGAGTATGGAGAATGGTCCAGTAATCCTATCGGATGGAATATTAGCACAGGGGATGTTCTGGAATTGGAGAATAATGATCTTTTAGTGTATACATCACCTCTGCGATTATATAGATTGAGTGCTGATGGAAATGAAATATATGTCCAAAATTACTGGAATCTGGGAGCGCCATTAAATGTGCCCCTAAAAATTCAGATGATTACAGAAGACAGCATACTGCTCTTAAATCAATTTGATATAATTGCTGTTGATCCGGAAGATGGAGAGGAGTTAGGAGAATTTGATTGGTTTGATCCTGATCAACTGTTTTCCGTGACCAGAGATTTTGCCATTTCAAATCATAATTATTACGTAGCCTCGGATCATAGGACGTTTTATCTTACAACGGAAAACTATGAGCATAATGGCATTTTGATGGAAAAGTTTAATTCCGTTCACGAGAAAGAAATTCAATATATTGACACATTCGCCATTAATTTTTTTTATGAAGAATATGCTGAAAATATAGTTGAAACCTCTTCTGGTGAGTTCTTGCTTTTGGGCCTGAGAAAGTTTAGAGACTCGGATTTTTTTAGTGATAAAGTACTACTGACTCGAACAGATGCGAATGGTGTAATTATTTCTGAATTGGAATTCGATAAAGGGCATACCGCCAAACCACTGGATTTATTATCCGCAGCGGATGGAAACACATTCTTGCTTACACTGATAAATGCGGATACGGTTGAATTATCCAGTGTAGATCAAAGCGGAACAACATTATGGAACCATTATTTTGAAGGAGATTTTGATATAGAATCTACAGTGAAAATAGGAACCTTACAATCCTCTTCCGATAACCAATACCGGGTGATTATAGATGGTTTTCCACATTATATCTTTGATGAAACCGGAAACATCGACGCAGCTACGGGAGCTGGCACAGCTGCAACAGTAAAAGCATTTCCCAATGGGGATTTTTTATACTTTAATAATAACAATATTTCTGTTTATGATAGTGAAGGAAGCTTATTACAAAGTAATAGTGTGTATTCTACCGAATATGGATTTATTGCTTTTTTAGACGCTTACATTGAAAGCGATGAAGAGATTTGGCTTACGGCTGTTACGGATATCACAGGGACTGATAGTGTAAAGTATTTATTATTAGAAGTAAACCGGAGCGGGCACAAAATATTTGAATCTACTTTAGGGACATTTCCGGAAGAGGAAATAACGTCATTAAAATTCCTAAGTGTTGAAACGGACCGGCTAATTGTTTATGGCAATCGGGAAAAACCCTGGCCTTATGATCCTTATAGCAACCGGGATAATTGCTTGCTTAAACCATTAAGTACCAGTTTTCTGGAAGAATGGGATTATGCGGGCAATCTTTTATCCAGATTTGAGCTAGGTGTGGGAGAAGGTGTTCAGCTTTCTAATATGATTCTTACTGCTGATGGTAATTTTGCCGGAGCGGGCTGGAAATATGCCACGAATTCCGATGATCAGTATCTGGTGAAAATTGATCGAGGGGCATTCGTACCTGCGACCGAAGCCGGTCTTAGCGATAAAAATGCACTCTTCTTATTTCCAAACCCTGCCCGGGATTATTTACAGCTCAGGCTGGAATCAAGGCACAGTGGATTATTGGGACTTCGCTTTTTTAACTCGGCAGGTCAGCTTGTTTTAACCCGGGAAATTGAGGACTTTGGTCAAGGGATGAATGCTTCAATTGATCTAAGCCAGTTACCACCGGGGATTTATTTTCTACAATCCGAGATCGATGGAAAATCGTTAACCACACAACGCTGGATCAAAATGTAGGGTAAAACAGAGAAAGTCTGTTAACTTTGTAGAAGAACAAGCACTAAAAGTTAATAGATGAAACTGATACTTTTTTTATTACTTCTGTATTTATTATACAACATGGTCATAAAACGATCAATGATTTCGGGAGGACGGGATAATAATAAAATCAAAGATCAAGGAAGACCAGACGATGAAGGCGAATATGTGGATTACGAAGAAGTAGATTAATCAAAAAGCAGACTCTTGGAATGAATATTGGCGACTCGGTTTTATATAAAAACAATCAACTTATAGCCTTTTCGAAACCTGCGGGTTTAGGCGTACAGCCTGATAAAAGCTCGGATAAATCCTTACTCGATCTGGCCGAAATATATTGTAAATCTCCTTTACAGGTTATCCATCGTCTGGATCGCCCGGCGAGTGGTGTAGTACTATTTGCCAAAAATAAAAAGGCACTGGCCCACTTGAATCAGCAATTTAAAAATCGCAGCATTGAAAAAGTTTACCTGGCTGTTGTCAAAAATCCACCGGAAAAACCGGAGGGGCATCTGATTCATTATTTGTACAAAAACACCAACAACAAGGCGATCATCAGTGATGCTTCAAATTCTTCTGCGAAGAAAGCAGAACTTAATTATAAAGTCATTGGAAAAATTGATAATTACAGCCTTCTCGAGGTTCAACTAATTACAGGGCGCTTCCATCAAATTCGGGCACAATTGGCAGCTATTGCATGTCCGATTAAAGGGGATGTGAAATACGGATTTAGAAGAGGCAATCGGGATCGCTCCATTCATCTTCACGCCTGGAAAATGACATTCGAACATCCCGTTTCGGGTGAAAAAACTCAACTGGTAGCCCCTCTGCCGGAGGAAACCGTTTGGCAGGCTTTCAGGATCGACGAATAATTACCGGATTGGATCACGCAATGTATTGTTATAAATTCCCGGCTATCTGATGGCCTGTTTAACCCAAGTCTCAATGGACTCTGCCACCTTTGAATCCTTAGATTCCTTTTACTACCTTTGCCCTAAATTTTAAAACAGAAAATATGTCCGAGGATTATACAAAGCGAACAGATGTTAACGAACTTGGGGAGTTTGGCTTGATCGAGCATTTGACAAAAGACCATAAAACTATTAATGCTTCTACAATCAAGGGTGTAGGAGATGATGCGGCAGTACTTGAAAGTGGCAACTCCTTAACCGTGATCTCAACGGATTCTCTGGTAGAAGGGATTCATTTTGATTTGATGTATACCCCATTGAAGCATTTGGGATACAAATC
Organism: Saprospiraceae bacterium; assembly: GCA_028280415.1. GTDB lineage: Bacteria > Bacteroidota > Bacteroidia > Chitinophagales > Saprospiraceae > JAHDHW01. The sequence goes on along the minus strand of JANQLV010000009.1, from coordinate 17,411 downwards.
AGTGGTCGTTTCACTTTCTGATATCTGTGCGATGAATGCTATTCCTCAGCAGGTAATGGTATCCATTGCCATTTCCAATCGATTTTCGGTGGAAGCCATGGATGAATTATACGCAGGAATCTATGCCGCTTGTAAGCGTTACAAAGTTGATTTGATCGGTGGAGATATGACCTCTTCTCCCAGAGGTTTATTTATTAATACAACGGCAATAGGTCAGGTAAGCAAAGAAAAAATTACTTATCGAAGTACCGCAAAAGTTGGCGATTTGCTTTGTGTGACCGGGGATTTGGGAGGGGCCTATCTCGGTTTGCAAATCCTGGAAAGGGAAAAACAAATCTATCTGGAAAACCCGGGGGTACAGCCAGACATGGAAGGACAAAACTATATTATCGGCAGACAGCTGAAACCGGAGGCCCGCAAGGATATGATCGACTTATTTGACCAGCACCAGTTGGTTCCTACTTCGATGATCGATATTTCGGACGGTCTGGCTTCGGAGGTTTTTCATATTTGTAAACAGTCCGGTGTGGGAGCATGGGTTGAGGAAAGCGGTGTGCCGATCAAGCAGGAGGTGGAACTTCAGTCGATCAAATTTAAAATTGATCCGATCACCTGTGCTTTAAGTGGCGGGGAAGACTATGAATTGCTCTTTACGGTAGATCCAAAGGATATTGAGAAAGTAAAGTATATGCCTGATATCTATATTATGGGAGAAATTGTGGAAGCCAAAGACGGAGTGAAGCTCCATACGAAAGGTGGCAATATTCACGATATTAAAGCCCAGGGCTGGAAGCATTTTTAAATAGTAAACTTCACATATTTAATCGTTTTTCCCGCTTCCAGGTGCATCTGCTCATAGAAAGTTTTAATCTCCAACTCGGGGCTGTAAAGTGGTTTGGAATAAATGTCATCATCCTGATAAATTAATTGACATTTTGGATCTTCTGCCAGCGTTTCCAGTGTAAATTCATAAAGACTGTGGGCATCAGTTTTTAAATGGACAACCCCCTCTGGCTTCAAAATTTTTCGATAGTGATTGATGAAAAATGCAGAGCTTAACCGTCGGTTTGCCTTGCTTTTCCGGATAAAGGGATCGGGGAAGGTAATCCAAATCTCATCAACTTCATTTTGATCGAAAAACAGGGCGATTTGCTCAATCCGGGTTCTGAAAAATGCAACATTTTCCAGTTTTTCTTCCAGGGCGGTCCTGGCTCCCTTCCAGATACGGTTGCCTTTGATATCAACACCGATAAAATTCTTATCCGGATTAAGACGAGCTAATCCCAGGGTATAATCACCTTTACCGCAAGCAAGCTCCAAAACGATAGGATGATCGTTTTGGAAATGCTTTTGCGCCCATTGCCCTTTTAATTCGACGGGGACACCATCTTTGCCGACAATTTGCGGCGCTTTTGGATTATAGTTTTCATAAACGTTGGGAAAGCTTAGAATTTCCGCGAATTTTTCCAGTTTATTCCTTCTCGCCATTGGTTATCTACTATTTTGGATAGCGATGATTCTTATTTGATTTTTAAATGAATCCGCAAAAATAAGAAAATTTATTCGTCCATAAATGCACTTTACGAGGGATCAGTTTTTTATTAAAATTCGATCCAGTATTTGATTAAACTCAGGAAAATCGCTGGAGAGATTATTATGCCCGCCATTTTCAATAGTATAAAACTGATCGGTGGCTTTTAAGCTGTGTTTAAGTTTGGCTGCACAGGGATAGGGAACGACCCTGTCTTTGGTTCCATGGAAAATATGAACAGGATAGGCCACTTTTTTAAGATTTTCGTCATTGGGGAATTGATGTCGAAGCGGAATTCCTAAGTATAAAAAGGGATATTTTGTGTGTACAACATCCTGGATATTATTAAATGGGGTTTCCAGGATCAACATCTTTGCAAGGTTATTAACTGCGATATGGCAGGCTACGCCACTTCCGATAGAGCGGCCGTAGAGGATTATATTATCGCTTGAAACTTTTTGCCTTATCCAGTCATAAGCTTTTTGGCCATCCTCGTAAAAAGCTTTCTCTCCGGGCTTTCCCTCACTTTTTCCATAACCACGGTAATCAATCATGAGGATATTGTATCCTCGCCGGGTAAATGTTGGAGCAATTTGTCCCCATCTTTTTAAACTGCCGGCATTTCCATGAAAGTAGAGAATAGTACCTCTTAAACTGTCCCTGGTTTTGAAAAGTATAGCATTGATGCGCTCACCATTTTCCATATCGAAAAAATGTTCCTCAAATTCCTGCTGAAATTTAAAATCATAGTCTGCGTGCAACTTTTCTTCCAGAAAAAGTAACTTTTCCTGTAATCCATACAAAATGAAATGCAGGCCAATATAAATTGAAAGGAGGATGAATATTATCTTTAGAATCTTGTTTCTTTTCAAGGTTTGTGATTTATAACAGAATAAAAATACGAATGTCATTTGAAATAAAAACAGGAACGATCCAGACAGTAGTTGATCTTTCAAAACAAATCGAAGAGTTTAATGATCCGCATACTTATGAAGAGTATGAAAAACGCCTGACGGCTGTGCCGCATATTATTCTGGTGGCTTATGTTGGGAATGAGCCGGTGGGATTCAAAGTGGCTTATGAACGGGATGGCCTGTTTTATAGCTGGATGGGTGGCGTATTAAAGAATTGGCGGAGAAAAGGGCTGGCCAAAGCTTTGGCAGACCGGCAGGAAGCTTGGGCCAGGCAGCAGGGATATCCTTCTGTAACGTTTAAGACTAGAAACCGGTTGAAAGGGATGTTGTTATTTGCTCTGGGAAATGGCTTTGACATCATTGACGTTGAACCAAAGGATAATATTGGCGAATACCGGATTTTATTGAGAAAAGATTTGTAGTCTCTGCCTTAATGAATTGAAAGTATACATATATTTGGGGAAAGGTGGATGGCGGTACAGTAGAGACATGCAGAAAGCTAGTAAAATTGAATAGTAACCATTTAACTGATTAAATATGACTATCATGAATCGATTGGGATTAGTTTGTTTGTTATTTGTTTTTTCTTTGAGCCTCAGTGCTCAGGAATTGGCTTACGGCTTTAAAGTTGGGTTGAATTTTTCAACGCTTTTGGCAGATTCGGAAACAGATGCTGATGGAATGAATCTCGAAAATTTTGAATATAATTCCGGCTTTCATGTTGGAGCAGCGGTGATTTACAGAATTACAGATTTGGTAGGGGTACGGGGAGAACTTTTATTCAACCAAAGAGGGGTAAAGTATTCATATGAAGGCCCTTCTTTCCAGATTTTTATGGATAATCTCGGTAACCAGATCCTTTCACAAAACGGCAATAGGAGATACTTTTTGGAAACGGTAAATTCTTACATTAATATACCCTTGACAGCTTATTATAAATTTGGAGGAAAGGTTGAGGTATACGGCGGAGTAGATGTTAGCTTTTTGGTGGGCTCTTCAGCCGTTGGTGAATTTACTTATACCGGGACTGTTCCCGGCTTTCCGGATGTTGATGAGGTTTTTGAACTGGATTTTAATTATTTTTCCAACGATGTAGCTTCTAAAACCACCATCAATGAAGGAACAGAGATTGTATCGATAGCTAATAATAGTACCAGTATTGATATTCCTCGTCGTTTGGGAGCTTATTATCTTGATTATGAAGAAAAAGATGGCAGTTACTATAATATTCTTGACTTTGGATTAGTTGGTGGCCTGGCCTTTTATATCAATAGAGGTCTTTTTGTAAGTGGAACGATTAACTATGGCTTGACCGATACTACCAATAATTTTTATGATATTTCCAGATTTGAAAGTAATGGTCTGGAATATATTCCCAGAGACGATAGAGATACCAACTTATCTTTCCAGGCATCAATTGGTTTTAGTTTCTAAATCCTTTTAAAAAATAACATCCGATAAATGTTTATACACTTTATCGGATGTTACCCGGGGTAAACTAATGCCCTCTCATCATATATCGCTTGCCATTGATCTCGATGCTGCTGACCGTTTTATTTTTAGTAAGGTGCATAAGAATTGGAGTTTTCCCCTTTTTCGGAGATATTTCGAATTCGTAAGGGGCAATAGTCGGATCACCATTTGATTCGGTTTGATACAGGGTAAACTTTTGTTTGATCGGGACTTCCTCGACCCGGTCCTCGGTGGTACCATCTTCGAAAGTCAGAATACTGCGAACGACAATGAAATATTCTCTAATGATTTTGACTTTCACCTTTTCTTTTTGATCCTCTTCCAGGGCACTTTCCATATCCTCCGATTCTTCAACCGGTGGGAAAGCTCCCGGGTCGGCCTGTGGAACTTCTTCTTCGGCCAGTTCTGTTATCACCGTTTCTTCCGAGACTTCACCGCTCTCCTCTTCTTCGGTAATTAACTCTTCACTATCATCCTTTTTTTTCCTTTTTTTCTTCTTCTTTTTCTTTTCGATCACGGTTATTTTTTCGACAAAACTGATTTTTGTACTATCCGCAATTTGTAAACGCTCCTGAACACCTCCCTGATCCTGATGAATGCGCAAAAAAGGGTGAAACTCCATTCCCCAGATACTATCCTGCTCTTCCAACTGGATATCGAATCTATCGGTGAAGTACTCTTCCTCCCGAGCCTGGAGTCCTTTCGGGATTTGAGCTTGAAAAAAAATGATTTCAGGCTCTTTATTTGACTTCTTAAAAACCAGTGCTTCTACCTGTGCTTTGCGGTTGAGAATCACCTTGAGATGCCCCTGGATTCTAGGATCGCGGGCATTCATCAATACCAGCTTATATCCATATTCTGTGGGATTAATATTATTAACACTGTAAACACCTTTCAGATCGCCACCGTCTACGTAAAGGTTGTTTTTGGAAATACCAAAAGAGTATTCTCCCGGGCTGAGTTCTTCTTCCGTCTGATTCGGGATTTCCATATAATTGGGACAAAAGTCGTAACCGATCAGAGAATTGGGCGTGAAAAATTTGCGATCAGAAATAAAAGTGAAATCTTGCTGAGCAATGGCATTTACCATACCACCCAACAAGATTAATAGCGACAACAAGGTTCTGTTCATGATAGAAAATATTTACGGCATAAAATTTATTCGCTTTTCGACATTCAATTTTCAATTTGAAATTTTTGAAAACGATTACTGAAGTAACTTTAGACTTTTGAATCGACGAGTTTCAGTATTTCCTGTTCCAATTCATCGGCTTGCTTAATCATTGCTTCTCCCTTGCCAAGAGTTGCATTTACAAAATCTTTATCCTCAAGATCACTACTGTTTATTTTTACATTTAGATAAGCACCATGGATCGCCGCTCTTGCGCATAATGCACCTACACCGGCATCACTTACCGAGTTGGGATTGCCAATTTCTGCCATCGCTTTGATAACTTCAAAAGACTGCGAGGCAATTTCCATTACTTTAAATGGAATTTCGATAGCATTTTTGGTAGCTGCCTGGATCGCGGCTTTTCGAAGGGCCTGCTCTTCTTCTGTCCCTTTTGGTAATCTGAAGGCGCTTATAATTCCATTAAAGGCATTGGTATCTTCATCGACAAGTTTAAGTAACTGATCTTTCAGCAACTGACCTTTGGCGGCCCATTCAGAAAAATCTTCCCAGCGATCGTCCCAACCTCTTTTATGAGCGGATAAATTGGCAACCATAGTCGCCAGCGAAACACCTAAAGCACCGACATAAGCGGAGATTGATCCTCCTCCCGGAGCGGGACTTTCCGAGGCTGTTTCGTTTGCAAAAGCTTTAAGATCCATGTCCAATAATAATGCCGCATTAGCTTCTAATTGGTACTCGATAATCTTCTTTTTCGGGTCAAAAGGTGCTAATTCATCCAGCCCTAAAGACTTAACGGCTATTTTGATGATTTCTTCTTCGGATACTCCGATGGAGCGTTTTTGCTTTTTCAAAAAGTATTTACCAGTATCGAGCATCACTTTTAGAGGAACTAAACCCACTAATTCAGAACCCGTCACCCTCAGGCCGCGATTATGTGCACTTTTTACACATTCTTCGAATACCTTGTGCAGTGGTGAAACATTGATATTGGTAAGGTTCATTGAGATTTGCGCAATGCCATACTCTTCAATATACCAGCCAATCCCTTTAACCGACTTACAGGCTCCGGGGATTCTTACAGCTTCGCCATTATCATCTCTTACAATTTTTCCCGTAATCGGATTCCCTTCCCTTTTGACCCTGCCCTGCTCTCTGACATCAAAGGCAACAGAATTGGCCCGTCGGACAGAAGTTGTATTGAGGTTGACATTATAAGCTATTAGAAAATCTCTGGCTCCGATTGCCGTCGCACCTGCTTTTTCATTGAACTTTGCCGCTCCGTAATCGGGTTTCCAGGCAGGCTTGGACAATTTTTCGGGCAGAGCTTCGTACTCCCCGGCACGTATAGTTGCCAGGTTTTTCCATTCGGGGCGGGTAGCTGCTGATTCGTACATATAAATGGGGATATGTAATTCCCGGCCAACCATCTCTCCCAGTTTATGGGCATATTGAACAACTTCGTCCATGTCTATATTCGAAATAGGGATAAGCGGACAAACATCCGTGGCTCCCATCCGGGGATGCTCTCCCTCGTGTTTGGACATATCAATGATTGTACTGGCTTTTTTAATTGCCAGGAAGGCTGCCTGAACAACGGGCTCGGGAGCTCCGACAAAAGTGACTACGGTTCGGTTGGTCGCCTTGCCGGGATCGACATCCAGTAATTTTACACCATCTACTTTTTCAATCTCATCAGTGATTTGTTTGATGATACTCATATCACGCCCTTCGCTAAAATTCGGTACGCATTCTATCAGCTGTTTTGCCATTTTTATTGATTTGATTTTTAGTTGAATTTCGTCGTAAAAATAATAGGTTGTGAAATTAATTTATTTAAATCAATTCCAGATAGGAAACCGGGAATTCTTGCGCAACTTCGCTATTGTTTGGTTTGTTTTTTACATAAATAGATACACTTAATCAAATCAATTCACGAACCTGTCTCCTGGATGGGCTGGTCTTATATTGTTCTGCTTTTCCTGGAGATTAAAAATCCTTAAGTATGAGACTTTTTAAATTTTTATTTTATTGCTCCGGACTTATTATTGGAATTACCTTTGCATTCTGCTCCAATTCAGATTATGAAAAAGATTATCGGGCCCAATATCCGAGCATTGAAACCCCTAAAGAGCTTTCCGACAGTAATGTGGACAAAAATGTTAATAAACTGGGTAAAAAATTGTTTAAGCAGAACTGTGCCGCCTGTCATAATAAAAATATGCGCGATGATATGACGGGGCCCGCTCTAAAAGGTACTACTGAGCGCTGGGCAGGACGAGAAGAGTTACTATATGCCTGGATCAGAAATTCAGCTCAGGTTATTGCTTCGGGTGACCCTTATTCGGTAGCCCTGTATAATAAGTACAATAAGTCGGTGATGACTGCTTTTCCTAACCTTACGGATGATGATATTAAAGCTTTGCTGGAATACATTGAATCTGTTCCCTAGCAATTGTTTAAATTCCTGATCCTTGGGAACTTATAAGATATCGTATACGAAAACATTTTGGGTTTCGTTATTCATGCGTAACTTTGCAGAATACTCACCCGTAGTTTTTCAATAAAATAAATCTTCAAATATTCTCAGGGATATGAATAAATACTTGTTGGTCATCTTTATAGTTGGTATAGGCAATCTATCTTATGCGCAGAAAAAGAAAATTAGCGTTTTCGAACTTGATCAGATTAATGGTCTTTTTTACCAAAGGAATACAATAGATCCGTTTACGGGTACTGCTGTGGAAGATCATTCGAATGGAAAAAAGAAATTGTCAGTACAAATTAAGAATGGAAAGTTTCAGGGACTGGTCAGAGAATGGGCCAAAAACGGCACTAAAATATACGAGGCAGAATATAATGAAGGGAAACAGCATGGTAAGGAGTTGCAATGGTATGCAACCGGGCAAAAAAAAGTAGAACTGAGCTACGTTAATGGCGCTCCCAATGGTATTTGTACAGAATATCACAAAAATGGTCAGAAAAAATCAGAGGGCAATTTTATAATGGGCAAAGAGGATGGCCTCCATTACTGGTGGTTTGCTAACGGACAACTCGATCAGGAAATCAGTTACAAAAATGGGGAAACGGATGGGACAATTAAGAATTGGTATCTGAATGGTCAGATAAAGTTGGAAAGTGCCTATAAAATGGGACAAAAACATGGGACTACTTCCAAATGGTTTGAAGATGGACAAGCCAAGTCGATAGAATTTTTTCAAGAGGATCAACCGGATGGTGAAGCCAAATACTGGAGTTCCAGGGGAATTTTACATACTATTCGCATTTATGAAGCCGGACGAATGATACAGGAGAAAAATTATCGCAGCGGGAATATAAATGTTGGCAATGGTTATGTACAGGTATACAATGAAAAGGATAGTTATTTCAAACTGCCTGTTATTCACAACAGTGTTCGACCTGTGGATATGAAAAATATCACCTATGTCATAGATGGTACCCTGCTTCAGCTTTTTAATATCCCGGCAAAACGCTTTAGGGATACCATAAATGATTCTGAAAAAGACAAGCCTTTTTTGGAAGCTTATTTAGCTTACGAAAAAGGTATTTTAAAAGAACGATCCCCCGGATTTGAATTTGAGATAAAGACCGAAAACTTTAAAACCAGAAATGGACTGGATGCTGTACACTGGTATTTTGAATCTCCCAGTAAATTTGCCAAAGAGCAAACGAGTCGTACCGTTCAAGAAGAACACTACATTTCTGTACGCTGCAATCAACAGGTATTGAGCCTCTATACTGCTATTACCAAATCAGACAACCCACAGAAGATCAAAACAATGCTTCGGAATTTAGCCGACGAAGTTGTTCTGGAATTGAAACCTATTGATCTAAATCAGATTATTTCAGACTTGCGTGAGTAGTTATTTTTTCTTATTATATATAGACACGCTTCAATTGTAGAAAACCCCATAAAGAGAGAAGAAGGGGATTTTGAATAATTGGTAAAATTTGAGACAACAAATCAAAAAACAGGTTAAAATTTACCTGTTAAGCAAACTACTCCCGCTGAAAAAAAGTTTTATTATATAACTTGAGTTGCTTTCGCAAATGGAGTTATTTAATCGCGCAGTTTGAAACAATATAAAGGAAATCGCCTATGAAAAACTTATTCCTGCTATCTTTTTTACTACTGCCTGTATATATCTTTTCTCAAACAGTGACGGTATCTGAACCACTATCTATGCGCAGTGATCAGTCCTATGAAGTTATTGGAAAAATGAAAGATCGCTTCCTGCTCTATCGGGATAAAACCAATAATGCGCATGAAATCCAAGCTTTTCGGGAAAATTTGCAACTGAGCTGGCGCAAAGAACTGACTTTTGATAAAAAGAGAACAGAAGTGGTCGGTATAGTACCTGATAAAGATTATTTCAGTATAATATATCGTTTCAAAAATAAAGGTAAAACGATTCTGAAAGTAAACAGATATGATGCCGGAGCCAATCTAAAAGATTCTACGACGATTTATAATTACGGCAGTCGATTCTATCCCCCCAGAGCAGAAATGATCCGCTCGGAGGACCGTAGCAAAATTCTTTTATACAGTATTGAACGTCAGACTAAAATTGAGGCAATTTGTTTTGACCTTAAAGAAATGAAACTGCTTTGGACGAATTCTTTTTCTCCTGATGGGATGACTTTTCACGTAGATTATGAACAGCCATTGATAACCAACGCTGGAAGAATGTATTACATCCTGGGGAAGGATAATCGCAAGAGCAATCGGAATGAACATTTATACGAATTTTATACAGCAAACGCTTCTTCTGCTCAGAATAAATTAGATTTTTTTACTGTGAAAATGCAGGACAAGCTGACCTTTGATGTGCTTTTCCAGTATGATAATCTCAATAATAACATTATTGCCGGAGGGCTTTATTCTGAAAAAAACAGAGGTAGAGCTAATGGTTGTTTTTATATGAAAATTTCGGCTAATAATATGGATACCCATGAACTTAGCTTCATCCCTTTTGATGATAAATTTGTTTCCGATTTTTTGGGGAAAAAGTTCAAGGAAAATAAGGGGATACCTGAGACGGTCGTTAAAGAAATTGTACTGCGAAGAGATGGCGGTATCATAATGATTGCCGAGAGAAATCGTTTATTAGAAAGACAAATGGCCTCTACTGCCCGGGGCGGCTATATCGGAGTGGATGGTCGGGGCTATATTGTGGATTATCATTACGAAGATATTGCTATGGTTTCTATTCATCCGAATGGTGAAGTACACTGGCTCACCACGCTCCCCAAAAGGCAGTATTCACAAGATGATGATGCTATTTTTTCATCTTTCTTTTTATTAAAAACACCAAGCGCTTTGCGTATCCTTTTTAATGATGAGATCAAATACGAAAATACGGTAAGTGAATACGTTGTTAATGGAAAAGGAGAATATGATCGGAATAGTGTGCTGAGTACTTTTAACCAACAGCTTCAATTGCGTTTTCAGGCTGCCGTTCAGGTAGCATCTAATGCTTTATTGATTCCCAGTCAGCGCAAAAACCGGCTGCGTTTGGTAAAAGTTGCTTTTTAGCTTATGCCTTTGTCGTAATCGTTTTGATGTAAACCGAGGGAGCGTAACCGGTGATTAATTTGAATTGCCGGTTAAAATTGGATAAATTGCTAAAGCCTACCTGATAACACACCTCGGAAATGGTACAATCTTCCTGTAATAATTTTTTGCAGGCAACGGATATTCGGAATTCATTAATGTATCTTGAAAAGGTTTTGCGTGTTCTGGTTTTGAAAAACCTGCAAAACGCAGAAACACTAAGATTGGCAACAGCAGCAACTTCTTCAAGTTTTACGGGCCGTTCGTAATGATCCAGAATATATTGAAAAATAGCTTCTAGTTTCTTACTGTCCTTTCCTTCTGTAATTGTAGGAAGGCTGAAATTCGAAAGGTATTCAATTTGATCACAATGGATTATATGCTCCAGTATTTCCAGTAAAAAAAGTACTCTTTGGATGCCTTCGCTAAGTATAATTGCCTGCATCTTTTGGGCAATTGCAGCATTTAAAGAAGCATTGATTTTTATCCCTCTGTCTGCTGCCTTTAGTAAACCCCGAACCTTTTTTAGTTCAGGCAAATCAAAAAATCCCGGTCCCAAAGACTTTTCATTAAAAAAAATCGAGATGGCTTTAGCTTCTTTTTTTTCATTCTGATAAAAAGAAGAATGGTTTCGGAAACTATGTGGTACATTGGCCCCGATCAAAAAAGCATCTCCTTCCACAAAATTGGAAATGGCATTTCCCAGCAATAAGGTACCATGACTTTTTTCAATAAAAGTAATCTGCAATTCAGGGTGGTGATGAAACCGATCATAGAAGTGTTCCAGTTCATCTACCTGTACTCTGAATGAATGCGCAACACTTTCTGGTATTTTAAAAGGAAGAACTCGCATTTTGTATTATTTTGAGATACAATGCTATCAAAAATACTCCAATAAAGCAAAATAGTATCAGTTTAAAATAAAATACGGAAATCGACTGGGAAGTATTTCCTGTAGATTTGTAATAAAAAACATGAATGTTGACTGGAAAGGAGTTTATCCGGCAGTTACTAGTAAGTTTACGGCTGATTATAAACTCGATAAAGATGCTAATCTAAAAAACCTGAAAGCTCAAATTGCCGCCGGAGTACAGGGCATTATCCTGGGAGGCAGCCTTGGAGAGGCAAGTACACTGACTTTTGATGAAAGAAAGCAATTGATTGAGCTGGCCCAATCCGTTAATGCGCCGGATATTCCCATTATTTTGAATATTGCCGAACGTCGAACTGGCGATGCCGTTGCTTTAGCCCAATTAGCCGAAGAAACCGGAGCGGATGGCCTGATGTTATTGCCTCCGATGCAATACAAAGCAGACGATCGCGAAACGGTACAAATGTTTAAATCTGTTGCTGCGAATACTTCCTTGCCGATTATGCTTTACAATAATCCACATGATTATAAAATCGCAGTGACTTTGCCGATGCTCGAAGAATTGGCGAAAATTGACAACTTTCAGGCGATCAAGGAATCCTCCAGGGATATTACCAATATTACCAGATTTAAAACGGCCTTTGGAGATCGCTTTATGGTGCATTGTGGCGTAGATACCTTGGCACTTGAATGCCTGGCTGCGGGGGCTGATGGCTGGGTCGCCGGATTGGTTAATGCATTCCCCAGAGAGACAGTTGTGATTTATAAATTGGTCAAAGCGGGGCGCTTGCAGGAAGCAATACCGATCTATCGGTGGTTCATGCCCTTGCTGGAGTTAGATATTCATCCTAAATTAGTGCAGTATATTAAACTGGCAGAAGTTGCTACGGAATTAGGGACGGAGCATGTTCGTCCCCCCAGATTGCCTTTGATAGGAGAAGAACGTACACGGGTACTGCAAATCATTCAAACCGGTGTAGAGAATCGCCCGGATCTGACAGCTTACGAAAACCTTTAAATTCTCAGGATTATGGATGGTAGAAATATTATTGGAAAAATGAAAACCGGTTCGGAAGTAGGCGTTCTTAATGTGTTTGGGCCGGGTTTGCAACGCATACTCGAAGGGAGCTTCCACATTGCAGGTGATGCAGAAATCGATAAAGCGCTGGAACTGGCAGAAGATGCTTTTCGTATTTACAAAGACATGCCCGGTATTCGGCGTGCTGAATTTCTCCATGCAATAGCAGACGGAATTCTGGCACTGGATGATAATCTAATCCAAAGGGCCATGCAGGAATCCGGTTTACCCGAAGGCAGAATACGCGGGGAAAGAGGGCGAACGATTAATCAGCTTCGCTTATTTGCAGAGGTCGCAAAAGAAGGCTCCTGGGTAGATGCACGAATAGACCGCGCCGATCCGGGACGCAAGCCAATTCCAAAACCGGATGTCCGGTCCATGCTCAGGCCTATTGGCCCTGTGGTGGTTTACACCGCGAGTAATTTTCCATTGGCTTTTTCTACTGCCGGTGGAGATACTGCGGCTGCTTTTGCTGCGGGTTGTCCGGTTATTGTTAAGGCACATGAATCCCATTTGGGAACTAATTCACTGGTCGCTATTGCCATTCAAAAAGCAGTAGAAAAAACGGGAATGCCGGATGGTATTTTCTCTTCTTTGAACGGGACAGGTATCGGCTTAGGCCAAAAACTGGCACAGCATGAAAAAGTTAAAGCGATTGCTTTTACGGGATCACATAAAGCGGGGAAAGCCATTTTCGATACAGCGGCTAAACGTAAAAACCCTATTCCGGTTTTTGCGGAAATGGGTAGTATCAATCCGGTGCTTTTATTGGAGGGAGCTTTACAAAAAAGGGGAGCAACCATGGCTGCACAATATGCGAATTCGGTGACTTTGGGAGTGGGGCAATTTTGTACAAATCCCGGCTTGTTGATTGCTAAAACCGGCCCTGGGTTGGATACTTTTTTACAGGAACTCGGGAAGCTGATTCAGGAGAAAAAGCCACAGGTAATGCTCAATCAGGGGATCTGCGATGCTTATGCGAGAGGGACAACTCAATTGCTTGCTCAAACCGGTGTTGAACTTTTGGCACAATCTGGGCAAGAAGCACAGGATTTTGAGGGGCGTCCGGGCGTAGCGATGATTAATGCTTCAGATTTTATAGCTAACCCTGTATTGAAAAAAGAGCTTTTTGGACCATTTACCCTGGTCGTTCGTTGCCAGGATGATGCGGAAATGGAAGCGGTTATCCGTTCTTTAGACGGGCAGTTGACCGGGACGGTCATGGGAGAAGCCGAGGAGATTATTCGATATCGTGCATTCATCGACTTACTACAGGACAGAGTGGGACGAATAATTTTTAATGGAGTGCCAACGGGAGTGGAAGTTTGTGCGGCTATGCATCACGGCGGTCCTTATCCGGCGACGACTGATGTCAGATTTACTTCCGTCGGAACAGCTTCGATTAAACGCTTTGGCAGACCTTTAGCTTATCAGGATTATTTGCCGGAATTATTACCCGATGAATTGAAAGATGAAAATCCTTTGAATATCTGGCGTTATCTCGATGGGGTACTCGGAAAGACTTAGAAGCCGGGCTGGAAATGGCAAATCATTATTGCTCTGTAAAATTCTATTTCCAGAAATGACCAAACTATTATTTATTAATCGTCTGCTAAACTGGAGATACTGAGGACTTCATATCATTTTTTAAATGAATTGAATTATGCTCTTTCTGCCAAATGAAGAATTGGAAAAGCAATTGGACTATCCCGCTTTAATTGAGGTATTGAAACAAGCTTTCACCCGGAATTATTCTACACCCCTCAGACATTTTCATCGGTATAAAAATCCCGCAACAGCAAAAGACTCTACTCTATTACTCATGCCTTCCTGGGATAATGAAGATTTTTTAGGTGTGAAATTAGTAACGATTCACTCCGAAAATCCCAAACTGGATTTGCCGAGCATCCAAGGGACTTATTTATTGTTTGATATTAAAAAGGGAAACCTTTTGATGCAATATGATGCTAAATTGCTCACCGCGAAACGAACTGCCGCTACCTCGGCTCTGGCGAGTAAATATCTTTCCAGAAGGGATAGCGAGGTATTACTGGTTTTGGGAACGGGGTATTTGATTCCTCATCTGGTAGAGGCGCATTCGGCTGTCCGGTCGATACGCAAGGTATTGATATGGGGAAGGAATCCGGAGAAAGTGCAAAAATGCTGTATAAATTTACGGGGCCTGGTCGAGACAATTGAACCGGTAGAACGAATTGAAAAGGCTATTGGGAAAGCGGATATCATTAGCACTGCTACTATGAGTAAACATCCATTAATAAAAGGTCAGTACTTAAGACCGGGACAGCATCTGGATTTGGTAGGCTCTTATCTGCCAGATCATCGAGAAGCAGATGATGAAGTAATTAAAAGAGCTTCTATTTTTGTAGATCAGATCGATGCGGCAAGCGAAGAAAGCGGAGATTTGCTGATCCCTCTGATGAACGGCATTTTAGAACGAGCGCAGATCAGAGCTGATCTTTTCGATATGTGCAAAATGGAAAAGCAGTATTTTCGGTCTTCAGAAACGGAAATAACGCTTTTTAAATCTGTCGGGCACGCTTTGGAAGATTTAGCGGCTGCAAGTTACATTTATAAAAAAGTAAAGAAGGCCATCAGCTGACCTTCTTTTACCGGATAAATAATTCAACCTGTTATATTTTCTTTAGGGCCTTTCGAATAGGAACGTTCCATCTAAGCTAAAAACCAGGATTTTTCTTCCATCAGGTGTGATGACACCTACTATGATTTTTCCTCTTACTCGGAAGGCTACTTTAATCTCTGCATCAGGATAATTTTCTTCGATATAGGTAGTAATTTCTTCTCGAAGATTATCCGGGTTTATTCTATCCCCTCTACAGAACCGGATCAATGGAGCATCGTGGACAAAAGCTCCATCCTCTAAAGCAAAAATCAAAACAGTCGGTCCGGTTATGGCGACTAAGTAGTAGTCCCCTTTGATTTTTGCTCTGCGAATTTCTTCATCGGGATAGTTTTCGATAATATAGTCTGTAACTACATCCGGAAGTTCATCAATACGGATTCGCTCTCCGCCACCGCAAGGACCGGGGCGATAGCAGCTATGCGGTCTGCGATCACTTCTCAATACATCCCCATTATTATTAAAATATTCAACATCTTCAGTAGCCAGTGTAATCTCATAACCTTTACTTTCTACATAAGCTGCAGTCTCAATGTAAGTTTCAAAATGTTCATCCGCCACAAAGGAACTGATTTTATCAGGAAGGTCTTGAGGGGCGATATTTTGCTTGGCAAAAGAAGTCGCAATTTCTTCAACCAGGATATCATTATTGCTTAAGTCATTATTATCGTCTTTATTGCATGAGCTTAAAAAGCCCAGGGTTAAAATAGCGGATAACGCAAAAATTAAATTTTTCATTTTCTAGATTTTTTTGAGCCTTTCGTGAGGCAATGAATGAAGATTAAGGTTTTTAAAAATGTTTTTCAACATTTATAAGTATAGCTATACAAAAGGCACTAAAGGTTTTTATAGGTTTTATTACTATGGTGCAGGATGTTTTGAAAAGGTTGCCTGTATGGAGAATTATTTTTTCTTTTTTTTAAAAAAGATAATTAATACCCACTTCTAGAGATTGCACAGTTGGGAAAGTTTTAAAAATACCATTTTCAAAAATTGGAGTGATGCTACGGCTAAACGTAGGTTCTGCATATATCCTGAAATGGTTTTCAATATTATAGTGTAAACCCAGGCCAAAAGTATAATCAGCCTGATAATTCATTATATTTTCCAATTTTCTTTTTCTCGAAAAATTTCTATCCTTAACTACCCGAATATCGTTTCGTAGAATCTTGACTGCCTCGACCTGCGTATTACCTGCCAGGGTAAATCGATTGATTATTCCTGCTTTTAATGCTATTTGCCATTTCTCATTTCCAATATGATAGCGGACTATCAAAGGAATATTTCCGTAAGTAATGGACTGTCTGGCCCGAATGGCTATTGGGATAAAATCATTTTCCTGAATCGTGGCAGAAGAACTTCTGGCGAGGGCAATATCCGTGTCAATATCTCCGGCAGATGTAGCTACATTTACATTATAGCCTCTTTCGAACTCGCCCTGGTTATTGATGCGCTCGTCGATCATTGTATAGCGCAACTGCATCCTGGTTCGGTACTGAACAGATTGTTGGGCATAATTAAAACCCGATTCAACAGACCAGTTTTTAGAAATAAAATAACCTGCGTTTAATCCTGCGGAAAAAGAAAACTGAGCTTTTTCCTGTTGCCGCAAAGCTCTTGGAACAACCGGATTTCCTTTTGCTTTAATTTTTCTAAAGCTATACGATGGGCTCATTTGCAAACCAATATAAAATCCCTGAACGGATTTTGGAATGCTCATCTGCTTTTCCAAATCGGTAAAGCTTGCTTCCGGTATGGTAATACTGGCAAGACTGGTGTCATGATAAACCACCGGGATTTCTTTTAGAGGAAGAGTGGATAATTGTGCTACTCTTTCCGAGAGTTCTAACTGATCTATAGAATTATTGCTTTGTTTGTTAATCGGTTTATCTTGCTTCTCTCCTGCGATGAGCTCATCGGTTTTAGCAGGTGAAGGGGGGAGGATTTTTTCTGCTTGTTTAATTTCATCATTTATAGGCTGCTTGTTTTCCGCTTCGGGAACTATGCTTTCTGGTAGTGGAGTATTTTCTGAAAAAGAATTCTCAATAGGGGAAGTATTTCCTTCAACTTCCGAAATTTGCTTAGCAACTTCTGCAACTTCTGCAACTTCTGCAACTTCTGCAACTTCTGCAACTTCTGCAACTTCTGCAACTTCTGCAACTTCTGCAACTTCTGCAA